>NZ_QMKP01000020.1 GCF_003287955.1 Arthrobacter sp. AQ5-06
CGCTTATCGCACTTGCCCGACGCCGCATCAACGTCATCTGGGCCATACTCCGCGACCACACCGAATACCGGGAGCCGGCCGCCGCCATTTGCGTCCAGGCTGCTTGACAACAGCATTGAGATTCCCAGTGCCCCGGTACCAGCCGGTTGTCGGCATCGGATGTCCTGGCGGTGAGTGGGGACATGTTCTGAATTCGTCCAGTGCGGTGGTTCCGCTTCCGGCGGGGTTTACGCACGGCACGCCCCGTCCTGGTCACCTTCTCCAGGCGTCGGACAAGCCTTCCCGGGCGGGCGCGGTAGATCCCTTGGTAAATGCTCTCGTGGGAGATCTGCATGCCGGGTTCGTATCGGTGCTCCTGTTTGAGGCGTCCGCTGACTTGCTCCGGTGAGAGCCACTTCGCCAGGTCAGCTTTCACCCGGTCCCGCAACGGGCCTGGTTCGAGCAGTTTGGCCGGTTTGGGCCGGCGGGCGTTGTTGAAGGCGATCCGGTGTGCCGCCGCGGCCCGGTAGGAGTTCCTTCCGAGCACGCCGCGGCGTAGTTCACGACTGATCGTGGACGCAGCCCTGCCCAGGCGGCGGGCGATCTCGCGCACGGACAACCGTTGGGCCCGGTAGAGCATGATCTCTTCCCGCTCGGCAAAGGACAGGGACCTGCCCTTGCCTGGCCGGGCCCAGGAAGGGCGCACGCCACCGTGTTCGTGCAGGACGGAGAACACCGCCGTAGTCTTCCACCCGAGCTCAACAGCGATTGCTTCTGCGGTCATTCCCGCATCGCGCAGGTCCCAGAAATGGACCATCTTCTCGGCAACGAGACGCTCGGAAAAACGATCGGCACGATCAGTCATCAACATCCTTCAATCATCAAGGTGTTGCGATGACCGCTTGAACCTGCCGACGTTAGTTTCTCAGGGGCACTTCGCTCCGCCGTGGGGATGGAAAATTTGGTCCCCCGACTCCACCGCACCCTGGTTCCGCCCACCGACTTCGAGCAGAAAGTCCCTGTTGAACATGTTCATAAACAAGGCACTTGAACTGTCAGGGACGGCACCGTCAAACCCTGCGCAACAGCTTGTGGCAGGACCCGGAGCTGGCCCAACAGGTCGCCAAAGACCCCTCCTCCTTGAATCCTTGGGTTTGCCCGGCCGACTCGCCGACCGTGATTCCAAAAGATGATGCATTTTTTGCACGTAAGGATTGCGGTTAATACACTTGCGTTCGATAGTAGGTTGCATGATTGAGACGCAGACCACATGGCTCGCCGCAGTCATCAGAGACGTTCAAGTGGATGCTGACCGCTGTGAAGTGGCAGCGCCTTTCCCCATGGAGGAAAAATGATTGAGAAACAGACGACATTCTTTAGTGAAGGCAGCCGTCTTCAGGCCACGCTGTACTACCCGGATGACCTTTCGGAGGGCACGCCGAGGCCGGCGCTGATCGTCAATTCGGGGTACCAGGGCTTTAACGAGTTCTACCCCAAGATGTTCGCCCGTCTGATGACGCAGCACGGCTATATCTGTCTCGGCTTCGACTACCGCGGTATGGCAGACAGTGAGGGTCCGAAGGGTACGGTCCTCATCGAGGAGCAGGTGGAGGATATCCGCAATGCCGTCACGTTCCTGCAGACCCAGCAGGATGTGGATGACCGTCAGATTGGCCTCATTGGTTGGGGCATGGGCGCCGCCAACGTGATTCTCGCCGCCGAAAAGGGCCGCAATGTCGCGGCCGTCGCTGCCCTGAATGGCTTCTACAACGGGGAGCGCTGGCTCAAGTCCATTCACTCCCACCACGAGTGGACAAAGATCCTCCAGGACGTTCAGGAAGACCGCACGCGCCGGGTTCTGGAGGGCGAGTCCAGGCTTGCGGATACTTTCGAGCACTATCCGCTGGACCCGGCCACGGACGACTACGTGCAGAAGGAACTCGCTCAGGTCTACGGTTTCGGCCACCCGACCCGGCTCCAGTTCACGGAGTCGATTCTGGACTTGAACGTGGAAAGGTTCGTTGCAGACATTGCACCGACTCCGCTGTTCATCGGGCACGGCACCCGCAACTCCCTGCACCCCATTGATGAGGCCCTGGCATTGTACGCAGCCGCTTCATCACCGAAAACGCTCTACAGCGTGGATGGCCGGCACAATGACTTCATGTACGTCGACCACCCCGAATTCGTGCTGTTGTGCGACCGCCTGGATGAGTTCTTCGGGCAGGCTTTCGCCACGAGTTCGTCCCCGGCACGCAGCGTCTCGGCTTAACATCAGCAATTAAGGGATGCCGTTTTTGCAACGCTCTGTTGCATGGATCACATTCGACACCTAGTATCCGGGAATGGACATGGAACAGAAGCAGAGCGGAGCGGCGAGAGTCATGGCAGTCCTCGACGTGCTAAGTTCCGCCGACGCCGCCCGGTTCCCTGACGGGATGACTGTGTCGGATGTTTCGCGGGTGTTGGGCCGCGAAAAGTCGGTCGTGTCACGTCAGCTCAAGAGTCTGCTGGAAACCGGGCTGGTGGCCCGGGATCCCGATGGCCGCTATGAGCTGAGCTGGCGGCTGTTCGCGTTGGCCCTGCGGGCCGGTGACCAGCGCCTGACAAAGGCTGCGGGTCCGCTGATGTTCCGGCTGACCGAGGTGGTCCGCGAACGCAGCTATCTGACGGTACTCAGCGACGGGCAGGTCCTGACAGTACATTCAGAGAGTTCCCGCCGCTCCATCGAGGCAGCAGGATGGGTAGGACGCACGGTGCCCGTGAACCGGAGCTCCAGCGGGATGGCACTGCTGTTGGACCACGCGGATGATCACATCCTCGACATTGCCCGACGGGGCCAGGACGGCGTCGGGTTACGTGAAGCCCGGGTTTTCCTGGCCCGGATCCAGGACGCCCGCCTGAAGGGCTACACGGTGGCGAACCGGATTTTTGACCCTGAACTGTTAGGAATCGGCGCGCCGGTGCGTGATTATTCGGGGCGGATTACAGCCGCAGTGAACATCTCTGGCCCGGCCCTTCGCATCGAACCCCATATCAACGCCTTCTCGGGCCACCTGCTCACGGCGGTCCGGACCCTTCAGCAGGCTCTGTCTCCGGTCACTCACTCCTCCGCCTAGCGGCCGTCGGGTTCCCGGGGCCTGTCCTTCCATAACCCTCCCTCCACAAGTCAAGAACGAGCAGGAGTTAACCATGCACTGTCTTGCTATGCCCTTTTCCGGCGCCGATTCCCGGACCGACGCCGGGCTCTACCGGCCTGACGGAAGAGCCCCTTCAACAAATCGGTCGAAACATCTCCCGAAGATGAATCTGAGGACGCCGTGTTTCTCGAATATTTGACCGATAACGCTACCCGGTTGCTGTTTCTCGCGGAGCAGCACGCCGAACTGGTCCTGATCAGCGTGGCCATCTCCGCGGTCCTGGGCATCGGGCTGGCGTTGATCACCGAGTCCATGCCGCGGTTGCGGCAGACCCTGCTGTCCGTGACAGGAACGCTGTTGACCATCCCGTCATTCGCCTTGTTTGCCTTGATGATTCCCTTGCTGGGTCTGGGCGTTGCCCCGACCGTGGCGGCACTGGCCATCTACGGTATCTTCCCCATACTCCGTAACACGGTGACCGGCATTGAAGGCGTCGACCCGGCTGTCATCGACGCCGCGCGTGGGCTGGGCATGGGCCGGGGGCAGCGGACCCGAACCGTTGTTCTTCCACTGGCGTGGCCGGTGATCCTCAACGGCATCAGGACCGCGACCATCATGTTGGTGGCTACGGCAGCCATCGGCGCCGTTGTCCGCGGACCGGGCCTGGGCGAACTGATCTTCCGGGGACTCGCCCGCATCGGCGGGGCAAACGCCTTGAACGAGGCGCTCTCCGGTGTGATCGGTGTTGTGCTTGTTGCGCTGGTCCTGGATCTCCTCTTCATTCTGATAGCAAAAATCACCACTCTGCGAGGAATAAATGTCTGAAAACCCAGGAAGCAGTCCTGACACCATGATCTATTTGGAGGGCGTCTCAAAGCGCTACCCGGATCAGGGCAAAGATGCCGTGGCCGGCCTGTCGATGGAAATCAAGCGCGGCGAATTCGTCGTCCTGGTGGGCCCGTCAGGATGCGGCAAGACCACTACTTTGCGCATGATCAACCGGCTGGTTGAACCGACCGAAGGGCGCATCTGGATCGACGGCAAGGATGTCACCCATGTTGACGTAGACCAGTTACGGCGCGGCATCGGCTACGTCATCCAGCAAATCGGCCTGCTCCCGCACCTGACCATCGCCGAGAACGTGGCGCTGGTTCCCAAGCTGCTCGGGGTCGCGAAGAACAAGCGGCGTGAGCGTGCTGAGGAACTCCTGGACCTGGTGGGACTGGAGCCCGCCACGTACGCCAACCGGTACCCGAGGCAGCTCTCCGGCGGCCAGCAGCAGCGCGTCGGGGTAGCCCGGGCGCTGGCGGCCGATCCTCCCGTCATGCTCATGGACGAACCCTTCGGCGCGGTGGACCCCATCGCCAGGGAAAAGCTGCAGATGGAATTCCTGCGTCTGCAGGAACGGATCCGCAAGACCATCGTCCTGGTCACGCACGACATTGACGAGGCCCTGCGCCTGGGGGACCGGATCGCCATCTTCGGTCCCGGATCCCGGCTGGCGCAGTTCGACACCCCGCTGCAGATCCTCAGCAACCCGGCTGATGATTTCGTGCGCGACTTCGTGGGGGCCGGAGCTTCGGTCCGCCGCCTGTCCCTGTTGACGGTGGCGGATGTGATTGGCCCGGCCACCCCGGAAGCCAGCAATGTACTTGCCACCGTCGACGTAGATCCAGGGGAATCGGTCCACAGGGCGCTTGAGAAGGTCCTGGCCGCCGGCGCCGAAGGCGTCAGCGTCAAGCTCGCTGCCGGGGCGTCCCGGACCATCGACATCCAGGGGCTGCTCACCGCGGCTGCCCAGCGGACTCCGGTGCCGTCATGAGTTCGACAATCATGGAGCGCCTCAGCGTCCCCGGAACCAGACGCTCCACAGCCTGGGTTGTGCCCGCGATCGTGCTGGTGCTTGTTGCCGGCATCACCGTCTATGTGGGGTCCGTCCCCCTTGATTCGAGTGAGACGCGGAGCCTGGCGCCGGAAGTCATTTTCACGTCACTGTGGCAGCACGTCCAGCTGGTCGTTATTTCGACCGTACTGACCATCGCCATCGGCGTGCCGCTGGGGGTCCTGCTCACCAGGTCCCGCACCAAGGGAGTTGGTGCGGTGGTGTTGGCGGCAGCCAACGCCGGACAGGCCGTGCCGTCCATCGGTGTCCTTGTTCTGCTCGCGATGATTTTCGGTGTTGGCTTCTGGATGGCAGTGATCGCCCTCGTGGCCTACGCCCTGCTGCCCGTGCTCCGCAACACCATGGTGGGCATCCGGCAGGTCGACCGTGCGCTGATCGACGCCGGCCGCGGCATGGGCATGAGCGCGCGGGAAGTCCTCTTCACGATTGAGCTTCCTCTCGCGGTGCCCGTCATGCTGGCCGGGATCAGGGTGGCTCTCATTCTCAACGTCGGAGTGGCCACCCTGGCGGCCTTCACCAATGCCGGAGGCCTGGGATCGATTATCTCCTCAGGAATCGCCCTTAACCGTATGCCGGTCCTGATCGTTGGCAGCGTGCTGACGATCTGCCTTGCCCTGACCGTGGATTGGCTGGCCGGCCTCGCCGAACGCCTCCTGCGTCCGCGGGGAATCTAACCTGCCAAACCCTAGTGAAAGAGATGAAAATGCGTAAAAGTATGATTGCCGTCGGTTTGCTCAGCGTGGTGCTGACCAGCGGCTGCGCCTTAGGTGGCAACGGTCCCGGCCAGGCTCCCGGTGCGGCCAAAGACGGCCCGCTGAAAGATGCCGCCGTCAACGTCGCCTCTAAGAACTTCACCGAACAGCTCCTGTTGTGCGAGGTCGCTGCCCAGCGCCTGGAATCCCAAGGCGCCAGCGTCAAGCGGACCTGCGGCATGAGCGGATCCAGCACGGTTCGGGCGGCCCTCACCAGCGGCGCGGTCGACATGTACTGGGAATACACCGGCTCTGGCTGGCTGACGCACCTGCAGCAAAAAGAGACCATCACCGATCCCGACGCGATGTACCAAAAGCTGAGCGAAGCAGACAAGAAGAACGGTGTCGTCTGGTTGCCGCCCGCTCCTGCCAACAACACCTACGCTGTTGCCGTCAAAACCGAAACCGCCAAAAAGCTTGGGGTCGCCACCCTCTCGGACTACGCGAAGCTGACCAAGTCCGATCCAGCCAGCGCCGCTTTCTGCGGGGCTTCCGAATTCTTCGGCCGCGATGACGGATGGCCCGGCCTGAAAAAGACCTACGGCATCGACCTACCCCAGAACAAGGTCGCCGAACTGGCGGAAGGACCCATCTACAACGCCATCGGAACGGGCAACCCGTGTAACTTCGGCGAAGTGTTCGCCACCGACGGCCGCATCGCCTCCCTCGGGCTCACCGTGCTCGAGGACGACAAGAAGTTCTTCCCGCCCTACAACCTCTCGTTGAACGTCAGGGCTGCCACGCTGGAGAAGACCCCGGAAGTCCAGACTGTGATGGAACCGATCAGCAAACTGCTGACAACCACCGAACTGCAAAAGCTCAACGCCGAAATCGACGTCGACGGCAAAACGCCCGAGGAGGTGGCCAGCGCATGGTTGACGGCCAACAAGCTCAACTGACGCCCCAGCCGCGGCGCGCGGATACGCTCAGCGTCGGACTGTTGCAGACCGCTCCGGTGTTCGGACAGGTAGAGGCAAACATCCGGCGGATCCTGAAGCTCAGGGACGGTCTCGGCGACGTGGACCTGGTCCTGACACCGGAACTGGCGGTCAACGGGTTCGGATTCGACGCCGAGGCGGATTATCGCCCGCTGACAGCGGACGATGAGCGGCTCGCCGTCTTCGCCGACCGGCGGGGCGCCATGGGCATAGGTTTTGCCGAAACTGTGGGTAAGGGCCGTCCCCGCAACGCCTACCTGATCACCGGCCGGGAGGAACGTCATCTTCAGCACAAGATCCACCCTGTCTCGTATGCCCCGTGGAACGAACACCTCGGCTTTGAAGCCGGCGACGCACTGGGCACGGCCGTCATCCGCGGCGCCCGGTGCGCCACCGTCATCTGCAACGACATGTGGCACCCCGTCATCCCATGGCTCGCGGCCCAGGCAGGGGCAGAAGTGCTGATCATTCCCGTTGCCAGCATCGAAGGGGTGAACGCCGCGCAAGTGCAGCGCACCTGGCAGGTCATCCTCGAACACGCCGCAATGCTCCTCCAGTGCTATGTGGTCTTCATCAACCGTTGCGGGACGGACAGCGGTGCGAAGTTCTGGGGCCGGTCCCGCATCCTTGGCCCGGACGGGTCAACACTGGCCGAAGCCGGGGATACGGAGACCACGTTGCAGGCCACCCTCGACCTGGCGGCTCTTCGTGCGCTCCGTGCCCGGACGCCAATACTGGATGAATCCCGCCATGACGTGGTGCTCAACACCCTCAGGCGGCACTCCCCGGCAGAGGCCGTTCCGGAAGGACACGATCCGCTTGTTTGACGTCCATGTTCACGCCGCGCCCGACGTGATCGGGCGTATCGGCTACGATGACGAGATTTGCGCCCGTTATGCGGAGGCGGGGTTCTCCGGTTTCGTCCTGAAGGCGCACCACGAGTCAACTGTCGGCCGGGCAGCAGCGCTGGCCCGGTCCTCCGGGCTGGACGTGGTCGGCGGCATCGCCCTGAACCGGGCCGCCGGCGGGGTGAACCCGGCAGCCGTCGTCTCGGCCCTGGGAAGCGGCGGCAGGGTGGTCTGGTTCCCGACCGCCGACGCCCACACCCAGGAAACCGCGGCCCTGCCCCGCCTCAGCGATCTTGACTCCCGCCTGGACCGGGCCGTGCTGGCGGTCCCCCCGGTGCTCACGCCCAGCGAGCAGCAGTCGGCAGAGATTTCCCTGGTCCTGGACCTCATTGCCGAACACGATGCCGTGCTGTGTACGGGGCACCTCAGTGGGCCCGAGTGCCGGTGGCTACTGGACGAGGCCCAGCGGCGCGGCATCACCCGGTTCCTGCTGACCCACCCCTCCTACACCGTGCCGGGCATGAGCGTAAACGAGATCGCCGAGTTCGCCGCCCGGGGCGCGTTCATCGAAATCACCGCCTATCAGCTGTGGCACCAGCCCGGCATGACCCCCGCCCGCCTGGCCCAGGTGGCACGAGCCGCCGGCGAGCGGCTCATCCTGGCCTCCGATGCCGGGCAACCGGACAGCCCGCAACCGCCCGAGGCCATGATGCAGCTGGTTTCCGCCCTTCACCGTGAAGGCCTGGACGCCGGCTGGCTCGCCAACGCAGCCTCCGAAATCCCCAGAAAGCTCGTACTCTCATGAACAGCGGTACCCCGGCCGTGGACAGGGCATCTGCCATACCCGAGGACATTGCCTTCACGAGAGTGGCCCGAACCGGGAATGGCAGGAGACAGCCAGATCGGGGACGTGGAGTTGCTGCTCCCGCAGAGCTGCGTCAGCCCCTAGTTCCTTCGGGTGGATCTGGGATACGACGGGACGTTCTGCCGTGTCGAACATTGTAATGGTCGCCCGAATGGTGTCACTGCGCTCGTAATGGTCGCGCCCCTGATGTTCGGCCACCTGAAACGGACGGACAGCCGGACAAAAATTATCACCCTGACAATCGCTGCGGTGACAGCTGGGAGCACCCGGCTCTCACCGCACAGTAGGAGAAGAAATGACCCCCGTTGCCCTGCGAGAGGACCTCACCACACGGGTTGCCTACGTTTCGGATGCCTCGATATACCGGCGCGTACCCGCGGCCGTTGTTGAGCCCCGCTCAGTAGAGGAGATCCGCGATGCCCTCTCCGTCGCGAAGGAACGCGGTTGGTCCGTCGTGTGCCGAGGGGGTGGGACCTCAGTGGCCGGAAACGCGATCGGCGACGGACTCATCATCGATACCAGCCGCCACTTCAATCAGATCCTGGCCATTGACCCCGAGGCCCGCACGGCACGGATCCGCCCGGGAGTCGTGTGCGACACGCTGCGGGACGCGGCAGGAGAGTTCGGGCTCACCTATGGGCCCGACCCGTCAACGCACTCGCGCTGCACCGTCGGTGGCATGTTCGCCAATAACGCCTGTGGCTCCCACTCCGTTGCCTGGGGCACTGCCGCCGACAACATCGTCTCCCTCAAACTAATGCTGTCTGACGGGCGAGAGATTGAGGTCGGCGCCGACAACTGCAGCGACCCGGTGATAGAGAACGAGCTTAAACGGCTTCGCGACGAGCACCTGGGCATCCTGCGCACCGAGCTTGGGCAATTCGCCCGCCAAGTATCCGGATACGGGTTGCATCATCTGCTCCCCGAGAATGGCTTCAACGCGGCCAAAGCCATGGCGGGAACCGAAGGAACCTGCGGGATCATCACCGAGCTGACAGTCAGGCTCGTCGAGCGTCCGCGGGCCACGGCGCTGGCCGTCCTCGGATTCTCCGATGTCTTCGGGGCTGCAGCCGCGGCACCTCTTCTGCGACGCCCCGGCGTGTACACGGTCGAAGGAATGGGGGCTGACCTGCTGGCCGCCCTGCGTACACGGCCCGGCCAAGAGACGGCAGGTTCCGAGCTGCCCGACGGCGGAGGCTGGCTCTACGTGGAGGTCGGCGGAGAAACCCCCACCGATGCCGGTGACGCGGCCCGGGCGCTGGTTGACGAGCTGGTCCGTGACGGGCGCATCGTAGACTCTGTCGTCGTGACGGAGATTAAGCAGGCGCATGAGCTGTGGCGCATCCGTGAGGCGGGGGCGGGCATCGTCACCCGGCTACCCGACGGCGGCGAGGCCTGGCCCGGCTGGGAGGACTCGGCCGTCCCGCCGGAGCACCTGGCAGACTATCTGCGCGACCTGTACAAGATCCTGGACTCACACGGGCTGCGCGGCATACCGTTCGGCCACTTCGGCGAAGGCTGCGTGCACATCCGGATCGATTTCAGCCTCGGGTCAGAAGAAGGCGTCCTTGGATACCGGACATTCATCGAGGAGGCCGCCGCCCTGGTTGCCCGCTATGGCGGATCCGTGTCCGGTGAACACGGTGACGGGCGGGCACGTTCGGCACTGCTGCCCGTGATCTACTCCGCGGAAGCACTGACGGCCTTCGCACAATTCAAAAACATCTTCGATAAGGAGAACGTCTTCAACCCGGGCGTTCTCGTTGACCCGGAGCCAATCGACCAGGGCATCCGTCCCGGTCCCGGAAACCGTACCTTCGAGCTGACCCCGGTACACGCCTTCAGCCATGACGGCGGATCATTCGCAGGCGCCATGAACCGCTGCGTCGGTGTGGGGCTCTGCCGCTCCGATGTGGGCTCCATGTGCCCCTCCTACCAGGTGACCCGGGACGAGGTCCACTCCACCCGCGGGCGGGCGCGCGCGCTGGGGGAGATGTTGCGCGGCGAGTCAGTGTCTGATGGTTGGCGATCAAAGGAAACGCTCGAGGCGCTGGACCTGTGCTTGTCCTGCAAGGCCTGCTCCACTGAATGCCCCGTCAATGTCGATATGTCCACGTACAAGGCTGAATTCCTCCATCACCATTACAAGGGCCGCATCCGCCCCATGGCCCACTACGCCATGGGATGGCTACCGCTGGCATCCCGCCTGTTGGAGGCTGTCCCGGGCGCTGCCCGATTTGCCAACTGGACACTTGGATTCCGCCCGGTCGAGGAGCTGGTCAAACGCCTGGCCGGAATCGAGCCCAAGCGCCGCATGATCCACTTCGCACCCCAAACCTTGCGGAAGTGGTTCGCAACCCGTGCCCGGGCCCTGGAAAAAACTTCGGGGGTCCCGGCAACGGCGGATCCGGAACGACCCACCGTGATGCTGTGGCCGGACACGTTCAACAACTTCAATTCCCCTGAGGTGGGCCAGGCCTCGGTCGAGGTCCTTGAGGCGCTGGGATACCGCGTGATCCTCCCGGATGGCCAAGTGTGTTGCGGGCTGACGTGGCACTCCACCGGACAGCTGGACATGGCCAAGCGGATCATTTCGCAGACCCTGGACTCGTTGGGTCCGGCCCTGGACGGCAACATGCCCATCATCGGACTGGAGCCGTCCTGCACCGTCATGCTCACGGACGAGATCACCGAACTGTTGCCCGATGACCCCCGAGCCGCCAAGCTCGCACGCCAAGTCGTAACCCTGGCGGACATCGTGGCGGCTCACCGCGGATACTGGCCGTTCGGCGAAATCAACGTTAAGGCCATCTCCCAGGTGCACTGCCACCAAGAAGCGAAGGGCTCCTATAACCCGGACAAGACCGTGCTGAAGAAGCTGGGAGTGGACACTGACATCATCGGCTCCGGCTGCTGCGGACTCGCAGGCAACTTTGGTTTCGAGCCCGGACACTGGGACGTCTCGCAGGCCCTGGGAGAACGCGAACTCTTCCCCAAAGTACGAACGAAAGACGAAGCCACGCTCGTGCTCGCCGACGGTTTCTCATGCCGTACACAGGTGACGCAGGGCACCGGGGTCAACGCCAGGCACTTGGCCGAAGTGCTGAGACTGGCACTCGACCAGACAACGCCGAACCCGACGCAGCAGCACCCGACCACCGAATTGGAGACGAAGTGACTCCCCGCCCCAGATAATCGCCTGGGAAAACCAGCAGCTGACGTCCACGGATCAAGTATCGGGCTAAGCAAGCGTCGCAAGCGTGATCCGGAATGACATCCCTTCAGGAACAATCGATTTTCGACAGGAATATTAGTGTCATCTTGGATTGAGATTTCCACGTGGGCGGGGTGGATGGGGTGCGTGTTGTCGTCCGTGTTGGCCCTTCCGCAGGCTATTGCGCTCCTGCGACGCAGGAACGTGTCCGGACTCTCAATTCTGCCATGGCGGGCGCTGCTGACCGCAAACGCGGCGTGGGCGGTGTACGGATGCATCACCGAACAGATCCCGGTTGTCATACCGAACACCGTATCGGCAACCGTGTCCACAGTCGTGATCGTTCTCATCGCGCGCGCAAACGGCCGGAACGTTCCCGCCCAACTGACGGCACCGCTCGTGATAGCCTCCGTTGCTCTGTTTGCGGCACCTGTTCCCGTACTTTTCGGCATTATCACGATCGTGCCTAGCTTCGTCGGATGGATCGTGCAGTTCCTTCAGATACGTCGTTCCGGGCGTCCGCCGGGCTTGTCGTTCGGCGGTGTGCTCCTTTACCTGTTCTGCCAATTGACTTGGCTCTCATATGCGTTGCCGCGAGGTGAAATCGCGCTCGTCACCTCCGTCTTGCCACTCATTCTCATCGCCGCTGTCACCGTCCTCGGGTACCTGGCTGCGATGCCGACCTCCCCAGGGGGTACCGACAAGAGCGGAATACAGCTGAATACTCGAAGCCACCGCCCGACAACGACGGTCGCACCACCATCGTCCCCGCCAAAGGCGTAGCGTCCTCACAAGGGAGGGGTGGCTTGATGAACTAGTGAAATATTTCGGACGGTGAGGCTGTTACGGTTTCTTGCCAACGATCGTTACCGGACACCGGGTCAACGTGGGGTTACTTCCGAAAACGGAAAAATCGTACGCTAACGCGGGCGGAACGCAGCTATGCCCCTGGTCAGCTCAAGAAGTGGATGGGACAACACGCAGGGTGATAAGGAACGAGTCACTGTCCGTCCGTTTGCGGAACCTTGCAGCGGGCGATGCCATGAAGCGGGATTCGCGCGCGGAACGTGCTGGGTATGGCCAGACGTCCTGGGGTCTTTTGCCTGCTCTGGACGGCCGTCCTCGTTCTCGCAGGGCTGGGTCAACTGTCCACATTCCTCCTCCAGGCCCTGATGGCGAGCATCAACGTTCGTCCACGGACAGCCCGCAGCGAAAATGCGCCGCCGAGGGATCAACACCTCCAGCCCGGACAAGGGACAGCAACCCAAGCATGTAGGGTGCCCATGTTGTTCAGGCCGGTCCGGACATTTCCTGATCGCAATCAAGCTCGCACGTCAGAGTCAATCATGACCATTCCACCGATACCGGGCTCATGAGATGTTCCCCTCATCTAGTTCCTACGGGTGTTCGGTGCGTTGGCCAGCAGCTCGTCATAGGCGCTGACGGCGGGCAGGGGCCTGGAGTCCGGCGATGTCCGCGTGGCGTGCAGATTCTTTGTGTCTGTTGTAATTAGGGGACACAGCCGGCCAGGGACATCAGGGCCTGATGTCTACGCCGCTTCCGGGGGCGAAGGCGATGTGGCCCTTGATTTTCCGGGCCAGCGGTGTCGGGTGCGGGTACATCCAGGCGGCATTCGCCGCCCGGCGGCTCCCGGTGCGTACGTGGTAGTAGCGGGCAACGCCCTTCCAATAGCACAGGGTCCGGACCCAGCTCTTCTCCAAAACGTCCGGGCTCACCGACGCCATGGGGAAGTAGTGGTTGCCTTCCAGATAGACCGTCTCCTCCGAGCGGGCGATCACCTGGCCCTGGAAGGTCGCGGTGATCATGGGGTGCTCCGGCCTATTTTGTAGAGGATGTCGCGGTCCTGGATGATGATGCGTCCGCGGCCCTGGCGGATGGCTTTCCTGGCTGTGAGGTCACTCATGGTCTTGCTGGTGGCCTCACGTGAGGCGCCGAGCAGGCCGGCAAGCTGTTCGTGGGTCAGGTGGATGGTCCGGGCCTGTCCGAAGCGGGGAGCGGCCGCGGCGTCACCGAGTTTCAGCAGGGTGGACGCCACCTGGGCTGCCAGCGGGCGCAGGGCAAGATCCGTGAGACGTTCTTCGAGGCGGGCAACCTGTTCGCCCAGGAGCCGCGAGATGCGGATGGCGATGCGGGGATCCGAGAGCAGGAACCTTTCGACCTCCTCCACGCTGAGCTGGCAGATCATTGCGTCTTCGATGGCTTCAGCGTAGTTGTCATACATCCGCTGGCCCACGAGCATCATCTCCCCGAATACCGCGCCCGGTTCCAGGATGGCCATCGTCAGGGCCTTGCCGTCCTCGGCGACCCGGAAAATACGCACCCGGCCGGATTTGAGGATGAACAGCGCCGTCACAGGCTGGCTCTGGCTGAACAGCAGTTCTCCGCGGCGAAACAGCCGGGCCGGGGCCATGAGGTCCATGGCCGCGATCTCCTGCGCGCTCAGGTCAGCGAACAGATCAACTTCGTTCAAACAGCTGAACGGGTCAGCGGGTCCTGCCATGAGCGGGTCGGCCTCTCGTTGCCGCAGGGCCCACGGGCGCAGGTCTCCGGAGACGGTGGCCGCCACGCCGACCCGGCAGGTATCGCTCATGCCTGGCTCTTGAGGACGCGGACCGCCACCAGTCCCAGAATAACGCCATAGATCAGGTGTCCCATGAGGCTCATCAGCGCGGTGAGGTCAACGGTGAACAGGGTCATGCCCATCATGCCCGGCATGATCATCAGGGGCCCAAGGACCCACCAGATGGCCCCGTAACCGAGCCCGACGAGGGCGCCGCGGCCATACCCGGTCAGGAACCGGTTGCCGAACAGCGCCGTCAGGCCCCGCCCGATGAACCAGGTGCACCCCGAACCCGACCACTGCCGAGCTGGAACCGACCATGGAGGCGATGACGGGCAGCATGCCCATCATCGCCATGAGAATCCCGAACACGATACCCCCGGTAATACCACCGGCGGCCCCGGCCAGGACCCGCCGGCCGAGGCCCGAGACGGAACCCTGATGGGAAACAGCTGATGCAGAGCTCATGGCAATCACCTTTGATCGAAGTTGTGCTGACCTCCCAGCGTATTGACGGGCTCCGAAGGCGTTAAGTAATCTGCACTACACAACGGAACGCTTCCGTCCCGGCCGGCAGGGGTCACCGTGCTTGATCGGGCGCGGACCTTGAGTCCAGCAGCAGCGGGATGAAGGTTCGTTGTTCTTGCTGTTTCTCCAGCGGTACAAGAAGAACTACACCGACTCATTGGTGGATTTGATGCTGGTGCCCAGCAGCGACATCACACCGTCCCGCTGCGGGCTGCTCTGCGGCAAGTCAGGCGGACCGCGCCGTATCCCTCCAAGGCCGAAGTGCAACCCAGAGGCCGCAGCGCCGGCAAATATAGGTGTGTCCGGCTCCGAGTGCATGCAGCTTTTTGCGCTGCATCGTCCTGCCGCAACAGGAGCACGTGTATTCGCTGTCAGAATCTATGGTTTTTGAGCGCTTCTTTGAGTTGATCGACCGTTGGCAGACCCGCGAAGCCGCTTGAAGTCCGGTAGATCCGACAGGCGAGGTCGCTGGCCGGGGCCCCACCGGGAAAAATGTCGGCCCCGTCAACTGTGATCGTCGGAGAACCGGAAAAGGCGGTGCCCACTGTGTCCGCTGGAGACTCCAGTAGCCGCATGTGTACTGCGGTGTCCCCATGGCCCAAGCGGCCAGGGCAGTTTCCACGCGCTGGGCTGCTTCAGCCGAGTTGGGGCACTCATCGATGTGCAGCAGTTCTACCCTCATGCAGATATTCTCCATCGCCAACCCACTGACATGCAGCAACGAACAACCTATCGGGCTGGAATGCCGTCAGGTGTCTGCAGGGGCGTGGCGTGCCGATTCCAGGGGCGGTCATGATCTGCGTGCTCGGATCGGCAAGGATCAGCGCCGTTGATTTGGGACCGTGGGACCGTGGCGCCCTTAGCCCGGGCCTGGTCGCAGATGGCTCAAACAGGACCCATACGTACCCGGTCTGAGGGGCTGCCTGATGGGGATCGCGCTCCGAACGCGAAACGGTATTCACTTCCTCCATCGTGCCGCCGGGCCGGCGTCGGTGCGCTCATGCGGCCGGTTATCGTCGGATCAGCCGGGTGTCCAGGTCGGCCCGCCACCGGCGCAGCAACAGCAGGCGGCCGCGGCGGATGCGCGCAGGCGGGCCCGGACGTCGGCGATCGCGGCGTTCCATACCCCGTCCGAGTAGGTGGGGTACGGGTACGTGGCTGCGGCGATGTCGGAGGTCCTAAGCCGGTGTTCCATGGCCAGGACGACCTCGGCCAAGGATTCCCCTGCCCGCGGCCCGACGATAGTGGCGCCCAGGATGTGCCCGCGCTGGTCCGCGATCAGCCGGGTGAAGCCGTCCGTGGTGTTGTCGGTGACCGCCCGGTCCACGTGGGTGTGGTGGATGGTCCGGACCATGGCGTGTGTCCCGGGAGGGTGTGTGGCGCCGACGGCGGCGAGTTCGGGGGATGTGTATGTGACCCGTGGCACGACCGGGCTGATTTTGAGGTTCAGGCCAAGAACGGCGTTGCGGGCGGCGATGCTGGCGTGTACTCCGGCGACATGGGTGAAGCGGGGATGGGCGGTGACGTCACCGGCGGCCCAGACGGACGGGTTCGTGGTCCGTATCCTGGGATCAGTGACGATCTGGCGGTGGGCGTCGGTGGAGATGTCCAGATGTTCGAGTCCGAGCCTGGCTGTGCGCGCCGTGCGGCCGGCCGCCAGCAGCACGGTGTCGGCGGTGACGACCGTGCCATCTCCCAGTTCCAGGTGGGAACCGGGTTTAGCGGGCCTTTAGCCCCGCCAGAACCACGGCAAACGATGATGTAAAGCAAACCAATGCCGTGACGACGCCGGCCACCACCTGGCGGGAGATGCCCTGCTCGGACGCGGGGTGCCTGGAGGCGGGTTCTGCACGCGATGTTGGGGCGGCATTGGCGTTGTGCTGCATGGGAGGGGAGTTCCTGTTCATGTGGTGATAAAGCGCAAAGTAAGCCGGCGCCACCTCTTGGCAGGACCGGCGTCGCTTTGACGCAATCCATAGGGCGTAGGCTTCAAGGCCTACTGGTTCGGCGTTACTTCGCCGGAGGCAGCGTTGCCGCCGAGTCCGTCCACGAAGCTGGAGGCCGCATTCTCGGCGCCGTCGATCTGGTCCTTGAACTTATCACCGGTTTTGTCACCGATGAGGTCTCCGGCCTTCTCGATGCCGTCCCAGACTGCATCCTCGTGGCCGTGCATCAGCTCCTCGGCGCTGCCCGTGATGAGGGAGGACTGATTGAGGTCGTGGTCGCATTTGGGCCGGGTGCGTTCTGAGGCCACTTTCGCCGCTCTCGCTGGAGTAAGCCCGATTCCCGCATCCTCGGGAAACACCACTCGGCACAGGCTAAATCGGGGCGGTGACAGACGTCTGAACAGAGCCCTACATTTGGCCACGGTCGTTAGAACGGTCCATGATCCCGCTACCCGTGCCTAGATGGAACGCAGGAAATCTGAAGGCAAGAGCACACGCGAGATCCGGCGGTGCCTCAAGCGGTACCTGGCCCGCCATCTTTACCGCGCCCAGAATGCACTCCACGCTGCTACTGAAGCGATCCCAATCGCAGCTTGACAGATATAGAAGATTCACCCCAACTAGCCGTCCCGGTTACTTACCGTGTCGGCGCCAGGACCCGGCGGGGGAAAGGCGGTTCAGGGCAAGCGCGCCCACGAGCAGTCCGAAGTCCCGCAAGGCCACGTCGTAGAAGCTGCCCAGGACCAGCAGGGTGATGATGATTCCCAACAGCCAGACGGCAACCAGCAGGGAACCGAACCGGGGACGGACCGCTACCGCAATGCCGGCGATGATCTCCACGACGCCGACGATGTACATAAAGGTCTGCGCCGACACCGGCACCACGGAGGTGGCAACCGGCGCGAGGTAGGTGGTCCAGTCGGTCAGGATGTTGGTGAACTTGTCCGCCTGTCCGGTGCCATCGCTCGAAGCCGACCGCCTGCGTTGATTTTCGCGTTGGTTGTCATGGTGGACTCCTTCTAAAAGTAGGTATTGTTATTTTAGAAAAGGTTTACACCATTAAGTAATGGATGTTGTTTTTAGAGGGAGGGGCACTGGGTGGGCAGACTTCCGTGGAGCCGCCGCATGGCGGCCGTCGCTTCATTGGGCGACGAGAAGCGCCGGCAGCTCTTTGAGCTGATCGCTGCCTCGGATGCCGCAGTGGGGCGGGATGACGCCGCGCTGGCCCTCGGGCTGCCAAGGAGCACGGCGTCCTTCCACCTCGACAGGCTGGTCCAGGACGGACTCCTTGCGGTGGAATTCCACAAGGCTGCCGGAAAGTCGGGTCCCGGCTCCGGGCGGCCGGCGAAAATGTACCGGAAGGCAACGATCGAGGTCGGCGCCTCCGTGCCTGACCGAAACTATGATCTCGCCGCTGAGCTGTTGGTCGCAGCGATCGAGCATTCCACAGCGACCGGCGGCGCAGTGGGCGATTCCCTGCTGGCCACGTCGTACGGCAAGGGCCAGGCGCTGGCCTCCGGCGCCGCAAGCCTGGCGGACTTCATCGCAGGAGAAGGCTACGAGCCCCGGCCCGACGGCGCGGGCGGCTTCGTGCTGGTGAACTGTCCGTTCCATCGGCTCTCCGACGGGCACCCGGACGTGGTCTGCGCCATGAACGGGTCATTCCTGCAGGGCGCGGCTGCGGCGTGCGGGGAGCCGGAGGAGCGCGTGGCACCAAACCGTGAGCCGGGCCAGTGCTGTGCCAGGATCACCCCGCCCTGACGCCTGATGCGCAGACGCCGCGGGTGCGCCGCCCTGGGCGCCGTTAGAATTGAGGCGTGCCCGTTTACCTCGATCATGCAGCCACCACGCCACTTTCTGCCGAGGCGCTGGCAGCCCTTACCCGGGAACTGTCCCGCACCGGCAATCCTTCGTCCCTGCACGGCTCGGGCCGCCGTGCCCGCCGCTCAGTGGAGGACGCCAGGGAAGTCATCGCGACGGCGGCCGGCGCCCATCCCTCCGAGGTCATCTTTACGTCAGGGGGCACTGAGTCGGACAACCTTGCCGTCAAGGGCCTGTACTGGGCCCGGTCCGGCGAAGACCCGGCACGGCGGCGCATCCTCTGCTCCGCCGTCGAGCATCATGCTGTGCTGGACACGGTGGAATGGCTGGAGCGGCACGAGGGCGCCGCTGTCACGTGGCTTCCGGTGGACAGCGAGGGCATGGTGGACCTGGACGTCCTCGCCGCCGAGCTGGCCCGGGAACCGGGGACCATTGCGCTCGTGACGGTCATGTGGGCCAACAACGAGGTGGGCACCATTCAGCCGGTGCACAGGATTGTGGAGCTGGCGCACGCCGCCGGGGTGCCGGTTCATTCGGACGCCGTGCAGGCGTTCGGTTCGCTGCCGGTGGATTTCAAGGCCTCTGGACTGGACGCAATGTCGGTTTCCGGCCACAAGATCGGCGGACCGGTGGGAGTCGGTGCCCTCCTGTTGGGGCGGACCGTCAAGCTGACCCCGGTGCAGCACGGCGGCGGGCAGGAACGCGACGTGCGCTCCGGGACGCTGGACACGGCGTCCATCGCCGCCTTCGCGGCGGCCGCCGAAGCCGCCACCGCACAGCCTGCCGCGGAGTCCGCGAGGATCGCAGCCCTGCGGGACAGGCTCATCGACGGCGTCCTTGAGCGCGTGCCCGAAGCTGTGCTCCGCGGCGCCCCGGGGCGGCGTCGGCTGCCCGGCAATGCGCATTTCACGTTCCCTGGCTGCGAAGGTGATTCCCTGCTGTTCCTGCTGGACCTGGCGGGGGTGGAATCCTCCACGGGATCAGCCTGCACGGCCGGTGTACCTCGCCCGTCCCACGTGCTGCTGGCTATGGGGCTGGACGAGGAGACAGCCCGCGGCGCGCAGCGCTTCACGCTGGGACATGCCTCAACCGACGCGGACGTGGATGCCTTGCTGGCGGCCCTCCCCGGCGCGTACCAACGCGCCCGCCAGGCAGGGATGGCCGGGCACGAATCATCGATCCAGACTGCGGGAACGGTAGCGCGTCAGGCGTCGTCCGGCAGGAGCTGATCAAGTCCCGCGGAGCTGTCGGCCAGCCGCTCCGCTGAGACGGGCGTCCTGGCCGAGATGAGGGCCTTGATGGTCTTCTGCGCGCCAGGCTGTGGCTTTCGCGGCCAGTTGACGCTCATCCCGGCCACCACCCTGGAATCCTGCTGCCAGAACGCGATGAACTCCTTGTCCTCCAGCGAGCCCCGGATCACCGGCTCAGCGCCCGCAGCCAGGGCCGGAAAGCCGGAGTACTCCATGCTGACGTCGTACTGATCGGTGTAGAAGTAGGGGATGGTGCTCAGGACGGCGTCCTGGCCGAGGATGGCCCTGGCAGCCACCTTTCCTCCGTTCAGGGCGTTGGACCAGTGCTCGCTGCGGTGGTGTTGGCCGGTGAAGGGGTGCAGCGCGTTGGCGATGTCGCCGGCGGCAAAAATGCCGGGCGCGCTGGTCCGCAGGGAGGCGTCCGTGAGAATCCCGTTGTCCAGCGCCAGGCCGGCCGCCTGTGCGAGTCCCGTCTCGGGAACAACGCCGACGGCGATGACCACGATGTCCGCCGGGATCACCTCTCCGGTATCGGTGATCACACCGGCGACAGCCCCGCCGTCGCCGGTGATTTCCCGCGCTGAGGCAGGAAGCCGGAAGCTCACGCCGTTGGCTTCGTGGAGTCAGCGGAAGAATCGTCCGAGGTCGGGACCGATAGCCCCGGCCAGGGGGATCTCTTCCAGGCCGAGGAGAGTGACGTTGTTGCCGTACGTGGCCGCAGCCGCAGCAAGTTCCATGCCAATCCAGCCGGAGCCGATCATCACCACGTTCATGCCGCCCTCCGCGAGGCGGCTGCGCAGCCGCCGGCTGTCATCCAGGGTGCGGAAGGTGGATACGCCGGCAAGGTCGCTTCCGGGCAGGCGCAGGGTGCGGGGCGTCGCCCCGGTGGCGAGCAGCAGGGAACCGTATGCGAGCGTGCTTCCGTCGTCCAGCTCCACCGTCCTGGCGCCCGGCCGGATGCCCGTGACGCGGGCACCCAGGCGGAGGCCGACGTCGTTCTCCGCGTACCAGCCTGGCGGCACCACCGGGACGGCGTCCTCAGCGGCCTTGCCCAGCAGATACTCCTTGGACAGGGGCGGGCGCAGATAGGGATGATGGCGCTCTGCGCCGATGATGGTCACCGGCCCGGCGAACCCTTCCGCCCGCAGGGTCTTGGCAGCGGTGGCCCCGGCCAGTCCGCCGCCGGCAATCACGATGTCCCCCGCGGTAGCAATGTCCTCAGCCATGTCCGCCCGATTCCCGCTGGTGCGTACTCGAAGTCTAAAACTGTTAATCCTGACTTTAGAAGGGAAGGCCGGCGGGGTCAAGGGTCTTTTGGGGAGGATTCGGCGTGGCGATAGACTGGTGCGGCGGGCATTGTGCTATTCCTGCGGCCACCGGTTGAACGGCAGCCGCCCTCTGCCGGCATCCCCCGAACCCTAAAGAAAGCCAGCATGCGAGTTCTAGCAGCCATGAGCGGTGGAGTCGACTCCGCCGTTGCCGCAGCACGTGCCGTTGAAGCCGGGCACGACGTCGTCGGCGTTCACCTTGCGCTGTCCCGGATGCCCGGCACCCTGCGGACGGGCAGCCGCGGCTGCTGCACCATCGAGGACTCGCGCGATGCGTGGCGGGCATGCGATGTGCTGGGTATCCCGTACTACGTCTGGGATTTCTCGGAGCGTTTCAAGGAAGATGTAGTCCAGGACTTCATCGATGAATATGCTGCCGGGCGAACCCCCAACCCCTGCATGCGCTGCAATGAGCGGATCAAATTTGCTGCCCTGCTGGAGAAGGCTATCGCCCTGGGCTTTGACGCCGTCTGCACCGGTCACTACGCCAAGGTCATCACGGACGCCGACGGCAACCCCGAACTTCACCGGGCCGCGGACTGGGCCAAGGACCAGAGCTACGTCCTGGGTGTCCTGACCCACGAGCAGCTCAAACACTCCATGTTCCCGCTGGCGGACACGCCTTCCAAAGCTGAAGTGCGGGCCGAGGCCGAGCGCCGTGGACTGTCGGTGGCCAACAAGCCCGACAGCCACGACATCTGCTTCATTCCGGACGGCGACACCGCGGGATGGCTCGCCGAAAAGATCGACATGACCACCGGCGACATTGTGGACGAGACCGGCACGAAGGTGGGGGAGCACCCGGGAGCCAACGCGTTCACCGTAGGCCAGCGCCGCGGCCTGAAGCTCGGCACGCCCGCAGCGGACGGCAAGCCCAGGTTCGTCCTGGAGATCCGGCCCAAGGAAAACAAGGTGGTGGTGGGGCCCCAGGCGCTGCTGGCCATTGACGAGATCCGCGGCATCAAGGTCTCGTGGGCCGGCCTGCCCATCGCGGAAATCGAAACGGGCGCCGAGTTTGACTGCTATGCCCAGGTCCGCGCCCACGGGGATCCCGTGCCGGCAACCGCACGCATGCTGCCCGGCGAGGATTCAGCTCAGCTGCTGGTCACGTTGACCAACCCGCTGCGCGGTGTGGCGCCCGGCCAGACGGTGGTCCTCTACCAAGGCAGTCGCGTCCTGGGACAGGCCACCATCGACGCTGCCCGGTCGTTGCAGCGCGCGGAGCTCTGATACGGAGCAAATTTACCTTGGTCAGGTAAATTTTATGTCTCAACTCACAAAAATGCCGGTTGATGAGTCCGGCGTCTGATTGAATCTAGGGATCAGGACAGCGCGCTGCCCGCTCAAGCCAATACACCCATTAGCGGGCGGCGAGCGCGTACTCATCGAACAGAAAGTTCACAGATGACCAAGAGCACCAAAGCCTTGCGGAGCGTTATCGCGCTCGCAGGAGTTTCCGCTTTCGCATTGACGGCTTGCACCGGCCCTACAGGCGGCGGCGGTGGCAGCACAGCATCGGAGAATGCCAGCAGCGTCATTTCGTACGGCACCACAGACAAGGTCACTGCGCTGGACCCGGCGGGCTCGTACGACAACGGTTCGTTCATGGTGATGAACCAGATTTACTCTTTCTTGCTGAACTCCAAGCCTGGTGGCGCCGATCCCGTGCCGGACCTGGCCGAATCGTCTTCATTCACCAAGCCCACCGAATTCACGGTCAAGCTCAAGAGTGACCTCAAATGGGCCAACGGACACGTGCTGGACTCGAAAGACGTCAAGTTCTCCTTTGATCGCCAGATTGCCATCAACGATCCCAACGGACCGGCATCATTGCTGACCAACATTGAGTCCATAGCCACGCCCGATGCCAGCACCGTTGTCTTCACACTGAAGAAGGCCGACGACCAAACGTTCCCGCAGATCCTGACCAGCCCGGCCGCCCCGATCGTTGACGACGAAGTCTTCCCGGCAGGCAAGCTCCTCAGCGACGAGGAAATTGTCAAGGCCAACGCCTTCCACGGCCAGTACATCATCGACTCCTACAACAAGAACACGCTGGTCAGCCTAAAGGCTTGGCCGGACTACAAGGGAGTGCTTGGCAAGCCCGCCAACGCAGGAGCCACCATCAAGTACTACACCGATCAGACCAACATGAAGTTGGAGGTCAAGGGCGGGCAGATCGATGTTGCCAACCGCAGCCTGAGCGCCACGGACATCGATGACCTCAAGAAGGACTCCAAGGTCACGGTCCATGTCGGACCCGGCGGGGAAATGCGGTACATAGTCTTCAACTTCGACACCATGCCTTTCGGTGCCAAGACGCCGGAAACGGATCCGAAGAAGGCACTGGCCGTCCGCCAGGCGGTTGCTGACCTCGTTGACCGCCAGGCCATCTCGGATCAGGTCTACAAGGGCACGTACTTGCCCATGTGGTCCAATGTCCCGTCCGGTTTCGTGGGCGCCAACGAATCCTTCAAGCAGGCGTACGGGGATGGCTCCGGCAAGCCCAGCCTGGACAAGGCCAAGAAGGCCATGTCCGACGCCGGCATCACCGGCCCCGTGACCATCAAACTGCAGTACAACCCTGACCACTATGGCAAGTCGTCCGGTGACGAATACGCCATGGTCAAGGACCAGTTGGAGAAGAGCGGACTTTTCTCGGTGGATCTTCAGTCCACCGAGTGGGTCACGTATAACTCGGCGTCGAAGAAAGACAGCTACCCAGTCTTCCAGCTGGGCTGGTTCCCGGACTTCAGCGATGCGGACAATTACCTGACACCCTTCTTTGTGGGCGGTGGCTTCATGAACAACCACTATTCCAACGGTGAGGTCGAAAAGCTGATCGCCAAGCAGCTGGTTACAGCTGATAAGGCAGAGCGCGAGAAGACGATACAGGAGGTCCAGAACCTTCTGGCGAAGGACATCTCCACCCTGCCGTTGCTGCAAGGCGCCCAGGTGGCGGTTTCAGGGACCAACGTGAAGGGCGTGGATTCGACGCTGGACGCGTCGTTTAAGTTCCGGCTCGGCACCGTTTCCAAGTAACAGCAATTACACCTGCGTAGGAGGTGGGGCCGGTCGGCCCTGCCTCCTACGTGTTGGCTCCACACTTTTCGTTTTCCAGACCAAGCAGGTTCAGCATGGCTACTTTGATAGATACACCGCCGCCAACCGTAGCGGCGCCCACCTCCAAATCCGCGGGAGGTGGTCTCGGGAGGTATATCCTGATCCGCTTCCTGCTGATTTTCCCGACGATCTTCATCCTCGTCACTCTCGTTTTCTTTCTTATGCGGATCACCGGCGATCCCATCACCGCAGCCCAGGGCGGACGCCTCCCGCAGGAACAAATTGACGCCTTGGTTCACCAGGCCGGCTATGACCGGAACCTGCTCATCCAGTACATTGAGTACCTTGGCAATATCGCCACCGGAAACTTCGGCCGGACTATTTCAGATGGCCGGCCCGTCGTCGAGATGCTCGTCAAATTTGGTGCCGCCACCCTGGAACTGAGCATCAACGCCGTCGTGGTGGCGTTGCTCGTCGGAATACCGCTGGGAATGTTCGCCGCCCACAAACGCGACAAGGTTCCGGACGCTTTCCTGCGCATGTTCGCCATTCTTTGCTATGCCACCCCTGTCTTCTTTGCCGGCCTGCTGCTGAAGCTGACCTTTTCTGTAGGCCTGGGTTGGTTCCCGGTGGCCGGCCGTGCATCCACCACAACGGAATTGTCGATGGGCAGGCTGGCAGCGCCGACTGGCGTCTACTGGCTGGACGCCCTGCGTAGCGGCAATCTGGCAGCCTTTGGCGACATCGTCCACCACGCAGTCCTTCCGGCCGTCGCGCTGGGCCTTCTGACCGCTGGCGTCTTCCTCCGTCTGGTCCGCACCAACGTGATAGGCACGCTGGGCAAGGACTATGTTGAGGCAGGCCGGTCGCGCGGAGTCAGTGAATACCGCCTGGTGACCAAACATGCCTACAAGCCGGCGCTGATCCCCATCATCACGGTGATGGGTTTGCAGATTGCGCTGCTGCTCGGCGGCGCGGTGCTGACCGAAACCACCTTCGAGTGGAAGGGCCTCGGATATCAGCTGGCGCAGTACCTCACTGCGCGTGACTTTGTTGCCGTGCAGGGCATCGTGATGCTGCTGGCCGTTATTGTGGCGGCCACGAATTTCGTAGTGGATATTGCCGCTGCCCTGATTGATCCGCGAGTGAGGTACTGATGGGCACCACAGCATTTGAACCGAGAAAGAAGTCCTTGCTGGACCGGCTTCCGGTCTCGTCCCACATCCGCCAAAGCGTTGGCCTGCAGCGCACCATGCTGCTCATCGGCGTCGTGCTTTGCGCTGTTTTTATGGTGGCCGCCATATTTGCGCCGCTGCTGGCGCCGTACGGATATTCCCAGATTTCCGACGACGCCGGTTCGTTCCCGGCGCAGGCCGAACCCGGCGGCAAGCATCTGTTGGGAACAACCGTGGGCGGCTACGATGTCCTGTCCCGGGTGATCTGGGGATCGCAGACAGCAGCGGCCGTGATTGTGGCGGCTGTGCTGATGTCCATCTTCCTCGGAGTATTCCTCGGACTGGTCAGCGGCTACTTCGGTGGTTGGTTGGACCGGGTGCTGGTGGTGATCGCTGATGCAATTTACGCTTTCCCGACGCTGCTTTTGGCCATCGTGATGTCAATCGCCATTAACAAGGGGCAGTCAGGATTCTGGGGCGGAATCCTCGCCTGCGGGTTCGCCATCACTGCAGTGTTTGTACCGCAGTACTTCCGCGTGATCCGAGCTGAAACCATCCGGCTCAAGGCTGAACCGTTTGTGGAATCAGCCCAGGTTGTTGGCGCCTCCAGCGCCAGGATTATTAGCCGGCACATCTTCTCCAACGCGACCCGGACCCTGCCTTTGATCTTCACGCTCAACGCCTCGGAAGCCATCCTCACACTGGCAGGCCTGGGCTTCCTCGGCTTCGGTATCGAACCAAGCTCCGCCGCTGAATGGGGCTTTGACCTGAACAAGGCGATGTCCGATGCCTCCTCCGGCATTTGGTGGACCGGAGTGTTCCCCGGCCTTGCCATCGTGTTGACGGTGGTTGGCCTCACCCTCGTGGGTGAAAGCATTAATGACCTGAACGATCCGCGCTTGCGCGGACGAAAGGCTGCCGGCGCCAAGGGCGGCCCGGGATCATCAACGGCAGCCGCGCAGGCTGCCACCTCAGCGGATGTGAGAGGACTGTGACCATCAATATTGGTTCGGTATCTGACCAGTCCAGGCCGGCGGACCAGCCCGTCCTGGAGATCGACCACCTCAAAGTCACCTTCGCCACCGACGGCGGAGACGTCTACGCCGTGAAGGACGTGAGTTTGGACGTCCGCTCCGGCGAAGTCCTGGCCATCGTGGGCGAATCCGGTTCAGGCAAGACGGTGACCGCGAAAACCATCCTCGGGCTGCTTCCGGAGACCGCCACCAGCGGGGGAGCCGTCCTGATCAACGGGAACAACGTGATCAGCGTCAGCGCCGCGAAGCTGAGGCAGATCCGCGGCCGCGATGTGGCCATGGTGTTCCAGGAGCCGTCCACGGCCCTGAACCCGGTGTTCACCGTGGGCTGGCAGATTGCCGAGGGCATCCGTGCCCACGCCGGCGGTGCCGGCGGGAAGCGGGTCTCGGCCAAGGATGCCAAGGCCCGTGCCATTGAGGCGCTGCGCAAGGTGGGGATCCCGGATCCGGAGCATCGGGTCAACTACTACCCGCACCAGTTCTCCGGCGGCCAGAAGCAGCGCGTGGTGATCGCCGCCGCGCTTGCCCTGAACCCGGGACTGATTGTGGCCGATGAACCCACCACGGCCCTGGATGTCACCGTCCAGGCCGAAATCCTGGAGCTGCTCCGGGACCTGCGGGACAAGTTCGGCACCTCGATCGTGCTGATCACCCACAACATGGGCGTGGTGGCAGACCTCGCGGACCGGGTTGTGGTGATGTACCAGGGTGATGTGGTGGAGGAAGCGCCGGCGCGGGTTCTGTTCGCCGAACCCAAACAGGACTACACCAAGAAGCTGCTGGCCGCCGTGCCTCACCTGGGCCGGAACTCGGCGTCGGAGGGCCTGCTGGAACGCGCCCACCAGGGCTCGCCGGTGCTGGTGGAGGCAACCAACCTGACCATCGAGTACCCCGGCAGGCTGGGAACTCCGGCCTTCAAGGCCGTGGACGGGGTCAGCTTCACCGTGTCCCAGGGCGAAGTCTTTGGACTGGTGGGCGAATCCGGCTCAGGTAAAACCACCATCGGCCGGGCCATCGCGGGCCTGAACCGGACCACGGGCGGCAGCCTGAAGGTACTTGGCTACGAGATGCTGAACCTCAAGGAGCGGACGTTCAAGCCCCTCCGGAAGGATATTGGCTTTGTGTTCCAGGATCCGGCCGCGTCCTTCAATCCCCAGCTGACCATCGGCGACTGCGTGGCGGAACCGATGATCATCCACACCAACCCGAGCCCGGCGCAGGCGCGCAAACGCGTTGCCGAGCTGCTCGAATCGGTGCAGCTGCCGGCGTCGTACGCTGAAAGATACCCGCACGAGCTGTCCGGAGGGCAGCGCCAGCGGGCGTCGCTGGCGCGGGCACTGATCCTGAACCCGCGGCTGCTCATCGCTGACGAGCCGACATCCGCCCTGGACGTTTCCGTGCAGGCAAAGGTCTTGGAACTCTTCAAGGAAATCCAGGCCGAGTTCGGGTTTGCGGCGCTGTTCATCAGCCACGACCTCGCTGTGGTGGACATCCTGTCGCAGTGGGTCGGCGTCCTGTACAAGGGCAAGCTGGTGGAGCAGGGCATCGGCAGCCAGGTGATGGGCGCACCGCAGCACGACTACACCAAACGGCTGATTGCCTCCCTGCCCGTCCCCGATCCGGACGAACAGGCTCGACGCCGGGAAGCACACCGGGCGCTGCTGGCCCAGTAGGCACCGCCAGCGACCCAACAGTCGCGGCACCAACAGACGGACATCCCACCCAACCAGGTGGGGTGTCCGTCCGCCGCTTAACACCGGAAGGATTTCCGCGGCTGCCCATAGACTTGGACCATGACGCAGCAAAACCATGATGTTCCCGACGCCGACACCTACGATGCCGCCGCGAGTTCGCTGGCAGGCCAGGTGGACAACTCGGTGATGACGGAACTGCTGTCCATCCGCTCCAGCATCGACAACATCGATGCGACCCTGGTGTACCTCCTGGCCGAGCGGTTCAAGGCCACCCAGAAAGTGGGCTTCCTCAAGGCCGCGCACCGGCTCCCGGCCGGGGATCCCGGCCGGGAATCCGCCCAGATCGCCCGTCTCCGGCGACTGGCAGAGGATGCACACCTCGATCCCGCGTTTGCGGAGAAGTTCCTGAATTTCATCATCGGCGAGGTCATCCGCCATCATGAAGCCATCGCCGAGGACCACCAGGCCGCTGCAGAGTGGAAGTAACTGCCACCGGGCTTGGGCCCTGGCCGGGGGAGGACCCCGTGGAGGCTGCCCGCATTATCCGCGGCGAGCTCGGCAGCCCGCACTTGCCGTTCCTGGCAGAACTTCCGGACCGCGGAGTCGGCTCTGACGCCTTGGGGCGGACGGCCGCACTCCTGGTTGAAATGGCAGTGGATGTCCAGCCGTACGGTTGGCGGCTGGTGGACCGCCCCGGCAAGGATTTCCGCCGGGCCGCGTCAGCCCTGTCCACCGACATCAACGTCCTGGCAGACGTTGCCGGCGCCGAGGACACCCGCGCCCCCGAAATCAAGCTCCAGCTGCTGGGACCGCTGAGTCTTGCCGCGGGGCTGCACCTGCACAACGGCGAACGGGCACTGATCGATTACGGCGCACGCCGGGACATTGCCGACTCGCTGGCCGCAGGGGTTGGCGGCTACCTGTCCCGGATTTCCAGCGCCGTTCCGGGCGCGCGGCTGGTGGTCCAGGTCGACGAACCTGATATCGCCGCCGTACTCGGCGGCACTATTCCGACGTCGAGCGGTTACCGCACGCTGCGGGCGGTGGGCGGCCAGGAGGTCACCGAGTCCTGGCAGGTGGTGATCGAGGCGCTGCGCGCCGCGGGTGCCACCGAAATTGTTGTCTCCGTCCCGGAGATCGAGGCCCCAATCGACCGGATCATTGCCGCCGGCGCCGACGGCGTGGCCGTGCCGCTGAAGGCCCTGACCACACGGCAGTGGGAGCAGTTGGCCACGGCAGTGGAGGCAGGCAAGCGGATCTGGGCCGGCGCCCTGGACGGCAGCCGCGGCACCCTGCCCAAGGTGGCCGACGTCGTTGAGTCCGTCTGGCGGCCGTGGCACCAGCTGGGGCTGTCGGCATCGGCCCTGGGCAGCATCCGGGTCACCCCCTCGGCGGGACTTGCCGGCCACACACCGTCCACCGCCACAGCGGTGCTGGGCCGTCTCACGCAGGTGGCCGACGGCCTGAACCAGCGCGCGCACGGCTGATCGGGCCCACCGCTGAGCGGACCTAGGGGCAAGACTTCTACGTCCGGTTTTCCCAACGGTCCGGCCGGGCGTAGCGGGGCAGGAAGCTCTGCGCCGAACTGCCGCCAACGTAGGGGCGCAGGCGGTAGTCGAAACTGCCCGCATAGACCAGGACCAGCCCGATCTGCGGCTGGATGACCTTGACCTGGATCCGGTGCTGTCCATGCTCGCCGGCGGCGCCGTCCCACCACTGCTCGGCGTAGGCCTTGGCATCCACAGTGGCCGGCAGCGGCAGGCGGAGGGGGCCAAGGAACAGCCGGGACGCTTCGGAAACGCCGCGCAGCCTGCCTTCTTCCGTCACGCTGAGCTTGAGGTCGGTCACCATGCGCCGGAAACGGCCCAGGTAGTCCACCAGCCGCGGGCCGCCGTCGGAATCCACGAGGCTGGTAGTGTCCTGGAAGATCCGGAGGTGCCCGGGGAAACGGATTTCCCGCCGGGCAGTCAGGCTGGAGCGGCCGAACGGATCCTGGTGCGCATGGTTTTCAATCCGGAAGGGGATGCCTTCTCCGTACTCCGGGAAAAACGCGTCCTCCCCGGAGGTGAGCTTGAGCAGCGGCCGCAGCCACGCCTGCCGGCAGCCCACAACGTCGAACACGCCCTCCCCGGCGCCGTAGTGCCCCGAGCCGGGCGTCAAGGAAAAGTACTCCTGCAGCTCAGGCTGCAGCCGGTGGAAGTCCTCGCCCAGGGCCTGCTGGTAAATAGGGATGTTCATCGTGACCTCCTGGACGGTACCGTCAGCGGCGCTGCAGTGATTCACAATCTACCGGCCGCCTTGAGCCTGATGTACATGTCGGCAAGCTGCGGCGGCAGCTGGTGTGGCTCCGCATCCACCACTTCCACCCCGTGGTGCCGGAGCTCGGCGCTGACCGCCGCCCGTTCCAGGAGTACGCGTTCAGCCGCTGCCGCCCGGAATACGCCGGCGGCGTCCTCACGCTCACGCAGCATCTGCCCCAGCATCGGATCACGGACGGCGGCCACCACCACAACGTGCTGCTGCGCGAGCTGCGCAGCCATGGGAATGAGCCCTTCCTCCGGGGCCCCGCCGTCCAACGCGGTCAGCAGCACCACCAGGGACCGGTGGGCGGAGACCGCACGGATCTGGCCCGGGAGGCTGGACCAGTCAAGCTCAATCAGTTCGGCCTCGAGGGGCGCCGTCGCCTGCACCAGCTGCCCCAGGAGGTTGCCGGTGGTTGCGGAGCCGGCCTTGGCGCGCGGACGGCGGTCGTACGCCAGGAAGTCCACCCTGTCACCGCCACGCTCGGCCAGCACCGCCAGCAGAAGCGCCGCCTCGATGCCGGTATCCAGCCGGGGTTCGTCTAAGATCCTCGCCGCTGACGTGCGGGACGTATCCAGCATGATCACCACGCGCCGGTCGCGTTCCGGGCGCCAGGTGCGGACGACGACGGCGGACCGGCGGGCGGTTGCGCGCCAGTCGATGGACCGGACGTCGTCCCCGCGGACGTAGTCCCGCAACGAGTCGAATTCGGTGCCGGCACCCCGGATCTGCACGGCGGCTTTGCCGTCGAGTTCGCGGAGTTTCCTGAGCTTCGACGGCAAGTGCCTGCGGGAATGGAACGGCGGCAGGACCCGCAGGATGCCAGGGCAGGCAAACGTGCGCTGGCGTGCCGCGAGCCGGAGGGGTCCACGGGAGCGCACAGTGACGTGCCGGGCGGCCACGTCGCCGCGGCGGACCGGGTGGAGCCTGACGGTCATCCGGCGGCTTTCCAGAGCGGGGACGTCGAGCTCCTGGACCGGATTCACGGCCCCGGCAGACGGCTGCCACGCGTCCCGAACCGTGGCGCGCAGGCGTCGCCGGCCACTGTTGCGCAGCGTGAGGACCGAAACGGCCGTGCCGTGCAGCGTCACGTTGCCGGGTTCGGCGCGCGTGACGTGGATGGCCCGCGCGGAAGCAGCCAGGCAAAGGTCCAGGCAAAGGAGAGCAGCGAGTGCCAGGACCACGCCCAGGACCGTTCCCCAGCCAGGAAACAGCAGCACCGGCACCAGGCCCAGCAGTGCCAGCAAGACGAACCGTCCGGAGAGTGCCATGTGCAAGCGATCAGCGGGGAACGGGGACGGACGCCAGGATGCTGCCCAAGACATCGTCCACGCGGACCCCGTCCATCTGGGCATCAGGTTGCAGGGCCACCCGGTGGCGCAGGCACGGCAGCGCCAGTGCCTTGACGTCGTCGGGGGTGACGAAGCTGCGGCCGGACAGCCAGGCCCAGGCGCGGGAGGTGTTAAGCAGTGCAGTCGCGCCGCGGGGTGAAACACCCAGCTGGAACGACGGCGCCTGCCTGGTTGCGCGCACCAGGTCCACGATGTAGCCGATGATTTCCGGTTCGACGGCAACGGTGGCCACAGCCTGCCGCGCCCGTTCGAGGTCCTCGGCGCCGGCCACCGCCCGGACACCGGAGGCAGCAAGATCCCGCGGATTGAAGCCGGCCGCGTGCCGCCGGATCACTTCAACCTCGTCAGTCCGGCCGGGCAGCGGCATGGTGAGCTTGAGCAGGAACCGGTCCAGCTGGGCTTCGGGCAGGGGATAGGTTCCCTCGTACTCCACCGGGTTCTGGGTTGCCGCCACCAGGAAGTTCGCCGGCAGCGGCCTGGACACTCCGTCCACCGAGACCTGCCGCTCTTCCATGGCCTCCAACAGGGAGGCCTGCGTTTTCGGCGGCGTTCGGTTGATTTCGTCGGCCAGCAGGATGTTGGTGAAGACCGGCCCCTCGCGGAAACTGAATTCCGAGGTGTGCGAGTCATAGACCAGGGAGCCGGTGATGTCGCCGGGCATCAGGTCAGGCGTGAACTGTACGCGTTTGGTGTCCAGGCTCAGCGCGGCGGACAGCGCCCGCACTAAGAGTGTTTTGGCCACCCCGGGCACGCCTTCGAGGAGCACATGACCCTGGGAGAGCAGCGCGATCAGGAGGCCCGTGACGGTGGCATCCTGGCCCACCACAGCCTTGGCAACCTCGTGGCGGACGTCCAGGAGTGCCTGCCGGGCGGGATCCAGCGTCTGCGGGGAAGAATCCATGATCTGCGGGGCGCCGTACGGTTCGTTCATCGGGTCCTGACCTCGTTCTCTAGTTTGTCCAGTTCCTGTGACCATTGCACCAGCCTGGTTGCGGTCCTGGGGCGTTCCTGGATCAGGCCGCTGATATCGGTGGCCGGCCGGCCCAGGTGCCGGGCCGCTGCCTGCACGATGTCGTCGGCAGTGGCCTGGGATCCCAGTCGAAGGGCTTGCGCCAAACGAACCAGGCTGCCCGCCCGAAGGTTGTCCCGCGCCCGGTCCAGTGCGTGGGAATCCTGATAGAGGCGGGCACGGCCTTCGGCGGTCTCCACGGCCTTGACCACCACGGGGAGCGGTTCAAAGACGAGCGGGCCGAGGCGGCGCCCCCGCCACACGATGGCCAGAGCGGCCACAAAGATCAGCCATGGCCCCAGGAAAGCCACCCAGTCAGGGGCGAGGTCATCCAGTGTCTGCGTTGACTCCGCAGCGGCCGCGTCGCCCAGCCCGGGGAGATACCAGACAAGGTCCTCTGAGCTGCCCAACGTCCGCAGGGCCACCGCAGCATGGCCGTGTTCGGCAAGCCCGCCGTTGTTGAGGAGAGCGATGCTGCCCAGGACCGTCAGGCCGCCGTCGTCCGTGCCGGCAAGCAGCCCGGCGGCGCTTCCCTGCGGGCGGTAGCATACCGTGCCGCCGTCGTACAGGAATCCGCCGGTGCCGGAGACAGGACCCGCCGCCGCAGGATCGCTGAGACTGCAGCCCGGTTCCAGGAGTGGCGAGGACTCCGGCACCACGCCGGCCTGGCTGATGCCGGCATTGAGAGCCTTCAGCGTGCCCAGCCGCGGCGTCACCAGCACCACCCGTCCCGCGCTGGCTGTCAGCTCTTGCAACCGGGCTTGGTCCAGGAAGCCGCTCCGGTCGTACAGGAGGAGGGTGGCACCTGGCCTGTCCAACAGTGCCTCCGCGGCGGCGTCGAAGGACTCAACAACCTTGACCGCGACTCCCTGGCGACTGAGTATCTCGCTGACCGCCCTGGCGCCGTCCGGCCCGGCGTTGTGCACGGACAACGGCAGGGAATCGCCCTTTGGCGCGAGCTGGGTGGAAATGACCACCGCCAGTCCGACGGCGGCAGCCGCACCGATCGCTGCCTTGCCGCGGTGCCGCCGGAGCCAGGAACCCGCACCGGACCCGGCATCGGACCGGAGGGTAGGGACGGAATCCGGCTGCGCCTCCGGGGCACCCGGGGTCAGGAGATTGGGCGTCAGACGATCCGGCGAAGGGTTCTGCATCGTGGGACTCTGCGTCATCTCGGAACCGCCGGTTCGCCACGTTCAGCGGGCAGGGCAGCGCTCGCCGGCGTGAGCGACTGCAGGGCGATATCCAGCTCGCGCACAGCGGCATAGTTAGCCTGGCCGGCGGACTCATTTCCGTAGCGGATCCCGTCGAAAGTCCGCGCCGTTTCCGTCAGGCGGCCGGCCTCGGACGGAAACGGTGTGGCCAGTTCGTGTGCCACCTCGTCGGCGGTCCGGCCCGGACGCGCGTCGAGCACAGCTCTGTCCTCGGCCGTGCGCACCAGCGCCCGGAAACAGTCCACGACGGCGGCACTCCAGTCGCCGGCTGCGGCTTCGGCCGCCGCGCGCCCGCGGTACGTCGCGGCACTGACTGTTGCGTCGGCGTCGAACACGTCTCCGGCCCGCGTGGCCTTCGCGTTGAGGCGCGGGCGGGCCAGGATGACCGCGGCGCCGATCAGCACGGCGATGGCCACACCGATCCACGGCGCCGCCACGGTGCTGTCCGGGCCGGAGCCGCCGTCCAGGGACCGCAGCCAGTCCAGGATGTCCGCCCACACGCTGTCCAGCCAGCTGGGGGCCGCGTCACGGTATTCCGGCTTGGCAAGTTCTTCTTCGGCCCAGCGGCGGGCCTCGTCGCGGCCAGGGAGGACCGGTGGTTCAGCGGCCATCGGGCCATGCCCCGCCGGCCGGTGCCCCGTAGGGCGGCCGCGGATTTTGGCCGGGTCCTGCCCGGTAGACCGGGACGCCGCGGCCCGGGACGCCGTCGGGATCCGCGCCCGACTCCAGCAGCCGGAGCAGGGAGATATCCAGTCCGTCCCGGCGCATCCTGAGGTCAAGGTAGAGCAGCGCCATCACGGACGTCTGGAAGGCGAATCCCACCGCTCCAACCACCGCACCGACGATGGCGGTGGCCACGCCCGCCACCACGGCCGCAGTAATCGCCTGGTCGGCACCGCCGTGGGGTGAGACCACGCCGGTGTAAAAGCCTGAGAGAAGCGAGACCGGTATGGTGACTATCTGGGCGATGACCCCCACCATGATGCCCACCACGAGCGTGACGCCCAGGAGCCTCCACCAGCTGTTACGCGTGAGTTCCCAGGAGCGGCCTATGCCGGCCACGGCCCCGAGCTCCTCCACCACGACGGCGGCCGGCGCCACCATGAGCTTGATGTAGATCCACACGTACAGCACAAAGCACACCAGCCCCAGCGGGATCAGGATCAGGGCGCCCACGCCACCCGCCGTGCTGACCAGCAGCACGGCCAGCGCCACAAACAGCAGTGTCACCAGGAGCCCGCCGCCAACCAGCAGCGCCGCGAGGCGGATCAGTGCCCCCGCGCGGGACCGCGTCAGGGACCACATCTGCCTGAAGCCAGTAGGGCGGTTGAGGACAGACCTGGCTACCGGAACCACCATGGCGCCCTGAAGCACCGCCGACAGAAAAACGGTCAGCACCGAGACGAGCACGACGCCGGACGCGAAGGTGAGCATCACCGGGACCAGGTCCTGCTCTGTCAGGCCCTCCGCCCAGGTCTCCAGCGACGCCGCGGACGTGGCGGAAAATGCCGTGAGGACTGCCGTCAGCACTGCGGCGAGCGTCTGCGCCAGCAGCGCGGCGCCCAGCATGGCCTTGGCATTGCGCCGGATCGCCTGGAATGAGCCGTCCAGGATCTCGCCGAACAACAGCGGGCGCAGGGGAATGATGCCGGGTTTGGGCGGGGCCACGTAACGGGGCTGCTGGTAGGGCGGCGGAGCGCCGTAAGGGTTGTGCGGGGGACTGCCCCAAGCCGGCGGGCCACCCGGGGGTGGGCCCCACACCGGCTGGCCGCCCCAAGGCGGCTGTGCCGGGCCGGGCTGCGGCCCCCACGGAGGCTGTTCCCTCGGAGCCTGACTCCACGGAGGTTGGCTCCCTGGAGACTGGCCCCTCCCAGCCTCCCCGGCAGGATGCGGCTGCTGCATGTTCGGATCCTGGTGTGGCACCGTGTTCCTTCCCCCGTGCGGGACTGTCCGCGTCCTGCCAGCCTATAGTTCCGGCGTCGGGCGTCATAGCGTGGCGCCATGCCGTAAGGCCGTTGAACAGGACAAACCCTGTCCAATAGGGGAACATATAACTATGAAGGCACGCATTCTGGTAGTTGACGATGACGAAGCGCTGGCCGAAATGATTGGGATTGTTCTGCGCAATGACGGCTTTGAGCCCGTCTTTTGCGCTGACGGCGGCCAGGCGCTGGATATTTTCCGTTCATCGAAGCCGGACCTCGTGCTGCTTGACCTCATGCTTCCCGGCGTGGACGGCATCGAGGTCTGCCGGCAGATCCGCTCCGAATCGGACGTGCCCATCGTGATGCTCACCGCCAAGTCGGATACGTCCGACGTCGTCCGCGGCCTTGAGTCCGGCGCAGACGACTACGTACCCAAGCCTTTCAAACCCGCCGAACTGGTGGCACGCGTGCGTGCCCGCTTGCGGCCCGGCGACCAGAAGGCGCCTGAAACGCTGCGGATCGCAGATATCACCATCGACGTGGCCGGCCACACCGTGAAGCGTGTCGATGAGCGGATTTCCCTGACGCCCCTGGAATTTGACCTCCTCGTGGCCCTGGCGAGGAAGCCATGGCAGGTGTTCACCCGCGAGCTGCTGCTGGAGCAGGTCTGGGGCTACCGCCACGCGGCGGACACCCGGCTGGTCAACGTCCATGTCCAGCGCCTCCGGTCAAAAATTGAGCGGGATCCGGAAGCTCCCGAAGTTGTATTGACGGTTCGTGGTGTCGGCTACAAAGCAGGTTCCTGAGCCCTCAGGACCAGAAGCGCACCGCGCCCCGGACCTTCCCGCAGCCAAGGGCCCGGAGCATACGGATGCACTGCCGGCTGAGCTGGCATCGCTGCCGTTCCGGGCACGGATCTGGCGGCGCCGTGGAGTCATCGTGGGGCTACGCGTGGGCCGCCTTGTCCGGATCGGCGTGACCCGGTTCTTCCCTGCGGTCCGCTTTGCCGGGCGGTCCCTGCGGCGGCGCTGGCGCCGGTCCCTGCAGTTCCGGACCGTCCTTACCACCCTGCTGTTGGCCGTGTCATCCTTTGGCGCCGTGGGAGCCTACCTGTCCAACCAGATCGCCAACAACCTGTTCCAGGAACGCCTCACCCAGGCCGAATCCGAAACCCGCTACTACGTCAAGCAGGTCCAGGACACGTTCGACGGCGCCCAGGTCACCGACCAGTCCAGCGTCATCACCCTGGTCTACGACACCTTGAACGCGGTGGAGGGGCGCGGCTCCGTGATCCAGCGGCGGTACGTCTTTGAGGCCAAGCCCGAACAAACCAAGCCCCGAAACCGCTGGGTGGAGTCCCGGGCGTCCGACCAGCTGACCGTCAGCGTCATCCCGCCTGAACTCCGCACGGCCGTCCAGGACTCAGGGAAGGACCAGTACTGGGCATCCACCATTATCCCTGTGGGAACCGAGGACAGGCCCGGCATCGCGGTAGGCAACAAGGTGACGTTCAACGGCACCGTGTACGAGCTCTACCTTATATATGACGTCAACACGGCCCAGCAGACGCTCGACGAAATCCAGGGCGTCCTCCTGGCAGGCGGCGCGGTGCTGGTCCTGATGATCGGCGCCATCGCCTGGTACGTCACCCGCAACGTTGTCAGCCCGGTCAGCCACGCTGCCCTGGTGTCGGAGAAGCTCGCGGCCGGTCAATTGCAGGAGCGGATGGTGGTCAAAGGCGAAGACGAGGTGGCCCGCCTCGGGGCATCGTTCAACCACATGGCCGCCAGCCTCCAGGAGCAGATCACCCAGCTGGCCATGTTGTCCCAGATGCAGCAGCGGTTTGTCTCCGACGTCTCCCACGAGCTCCGCACGCCCCTGACCACCGTCCGGATGGCCGCGGAAGTGTTGTACGACGCCCGCCACGACTTCGACCCCATCAACAAGCGCTCCGCCGAACTCCTGTACAACCAGGTGGAGAGGTTCCAGTCCCTCCTGGCCGACCTGCTCGAGATCTCCCGCTTCGACGCCGGCGTGGCCGTGCTTGACGCCGAGCCCGAGGACATCCTGCAGGTGATCGCCCACGTCATCGACGGGGCGGCGCCCGTTGCGGCCGAATACGGCTCGGAGATCATCCTCCGGGCGCCCGCCGAGGGAATTGTCGCGGAAATGGACGCCAGGAGGATCGACAGGATCCTGCGGAACCTCATCCTGAATGCAGTCGAGCATGGCGAAGGCAGGCCGGTCACCGTAACTGTCGCGGCCAACCAGTCATCGGTGGGAGTTGCTGTCAGGGACCAGGGGATCGGCATGACTCCGGCCGAGGCCGCCCGGGTCTTTGACCGGTTCTGGCGTGCGGATCCGGCGCGGGCCCGCACCACCGGAGGCAGCGGCCTGGGCCTGTCCATCGCGATGGAGGACACCAAGCTCCATAACGGCTGGCTGCAGGCATGGGGAAGCAAGGGCAGAGGGGCCAACTTCCGGCTGACCATTCCGTTGCGCCAGGGCGAGGACATCGACCGCTCACCCGTGCAGCTTGAGCCGGAGGACATCATCCTCCCCGACGTGCCACATGCGAAGAACGTGCTGGTCCTGGGGACCGGCCCCACTGGGGCGTCTGGTTCCACCGCTGGCGGGCGTGGCCAGGGCGCCGGGCGCGCCCCGGCCGGGACGGCCGCGACACCGAAGGAGTCTTCATGACGGGACCAAAAGTGCGGGTAATGCTGAAGAGCAGCGTTGTGCTGCTCGTCGTTGTCCTGTTGCTGGCCTCGTGCGCGCGCATTCCCACGGCCGGGCCGGTGGGGAAGAGCGCGGAAGGCAGCGCCGGAAACGTCAATGCACCGGTGTTCCTCCCGGCCGCGCCCCAGCCCGGCGCTGCTCCGGATAACATCATTGATTACTTCTACCGTGCCGGTACCGGATACGAGGGTGACTACGCGGTGGCCCGCGAATACCTGACGCAGGCAGCGTCAGTGTCCTGGAAACCAGACCAGCGCGCGCTGGTGTACCGCGAGGCGAAAGTGGTGGGCACCGGCGTCGACAACGTCTACAACTTCCAGCTGGACGTTGCCTACAGCGTGGATGTTGACGGCATCGCCACCCAAATGCCGGAAGGTACCATCGAGAACATTCCGGCCACGCTCACCCAGGTGGACGGCGAATGGCGGATCTCAGCCATCCCGGACGGAACAGCGATCCCGGAGGAAACCTTCAAGGTCATCTACGGCGCCTACCCCATCTACTTCTACGATCCCAGCTTCACTTATGCCGTGCCCGACGTCCGCTGGTTCATCAAGAACAAGACCGTCAAAGCCATGACCAGCGCCCTGCTTGCCGGCCCCGCGCCGTATCTTCGGGGAGCGGTGGTGAGCGCCTTCCCGTCCGGCATCAAACTTGCCCGCGAATCGGTTCCGGTGGTGTCCGGAGCTGCGCAGGTGGACCTCACCGCCAAGGAACTCACTGAGGCGTCCACGGAGGACAGGCTCCGGATGCAGACGCAGCTATCACTCACGTTCCGCAGCCAGCCCGACGTCGTTAATGTGGAGCTGCACGCCAACCAGGACCTGGTCCGGGTCGAAGACAACGGCTCGGTGTTGCCCCCGGTGCGGGACAAAAACGTGCCGGTCCGCGAGATCGCCGTCAGCGGCAATGAGCTGGTTCGCTACGAGAACAACAGGGTGTCCCCGCTGCCGGATATGCAGCCTGTTTCCTCGCTCGGGCCCCGCTACCCGGCGGAATCTCCGGTGTCCCAGACCGTGGCTTTCCTCAACGAAAGCCGGACGACGCTCTACAGCATGGTGCCGGGACAGCCTGCTCGTGCGCTGACAACGCGCAGCACCATCACGCACCCTTCCTTCAGTCTTTATGACTGGGTGTGGGCCGCAGGGCCGGGAGCAACCGGCGGTACGGAGGTTGTCGCCTATCGGCCCATCGGTGTGGCCGAAGGTGCCGCTGTTCCCACCGTTACCCTCACACCGTCCTGGCTGGCCGGACGGACCGTCAAGGAGCTGAGGATCTCCCGCGAGGGTGTCCGGGCGCTTGTCATCTCGGAACAGAACGGCAAGACGAACGTCCAGATTGCCGGGATCATCCGGAACGCCGACGGGACTCCCCGGGAACTGACTGCCCCGATCACCCTGGTGGCAACCGGTGATCCGGACCAGGGAGTCTGGGTGAACGACACAACGGTTGCCGTGATGAAAGCATCCGCAGGCTCGAACGTCACGCCGGAGCTGCTGTCCCTCACATCCGGACAACCCCAGCAGTTGGCGCCCTGGCCCGGCCTGGTCCGGCTCAGCGCCGGCAACGGGCTGGAGGAAATCTACGGCCAGTCGGCCGAGGGCATCTTCCAGCGGCTGGGCAACGGCTGGTCCCCCCAGCTTAAGGGTCCCATCGACCCCTCATTCCCCGGCTAGCGTGCTATCCACATAGCGCGGGCTGAGGGTTCCGGGGCCGCGGCCGGGAGGCCATCATGGGGTGTGACCGAAGTTCAGCCCGCACGTCGCCCTGCGCGCCTCCCTCCCGCGCGCAACTCCGGCGGCCGCGCCGGGGGCAGCCTGGCCAGAGGTGTGGCAAGCATGGATCCGGACCTCCTGCCGCCTCCGCTGCAGTCCGCCAAGCATCGCGGCGGCCACCGCCGCCGGTGGCTGCGGGCCGCCGACCAGATGGGCGCCGCCGCCGCGGAGCTGCTGGCACTTGCCGTTCCCGTGGACTGCGTCTGCTGCGGCGCGGAGGACCTGGCCCTGTGCGTCGCGTGCGAACGCCAGGTCCGCCTGCTGACCAGGCACCCGTTCCGGGCAGAGGAGCACGCCCCGGCCCTGATGAACGTCGACGGCGGCCTGATCCTTCCCGTGGTGGCGGCCGGGGTGTACCGCGAGGAGTTGGCGCAGGCCGTGCTGTCGTTCAAGAGCCATGGCCAGCACCAGCTCACGTCAGTCCTCGCGCGGGGACTGGGGCAGGGCATTGCCGCGGCCCTGGCCGGCGTCGACGGCGTCTGCCTGGTTCCGGTGCCCAGCAGTACGGCCGGCTACGTCAAGAGGGGGTTCAGTCCGGTCCACCTCCTGCTCGCAGAGTTGCGGCGGGGGACCAGCATTCCCGGAACACCGGTGGTTGACGTGATCCGGAAATCCCGGCGCCGCGCCGCACTGGCGCGGCTGCCTGGAGGCCAAAAGGGACTCGGCCGCGGTGCCCGGGGGAGCCGGGTCAGGGGGTCCATGAAGGTCCCGGGACGCCAGCGCGCGCGGGTGGCCGGCCGCCGCTGCATCATTGTCGACGACGTCCTCACCACCGGGGCCACACTCGCGGAAGCAGCCCGCGCGCTCCACCTCAGCGGCGCCGTGGTGGTGGGGGCGGTGGTCCTCGCCGCGACACGCCCGCCCGATTCAGCTGGCGGCGAATCGCCGGGCCCGGGAGCTGGCGGAAAGCTGCCCGTCTTAGAAAAAAATAAACGAAGAAAGGATGAATAACAGGTGGCTATGAACTAACGTCGGTTGTGGGTACCAAGAACAAGTTGTACCTTTCGATGGCGGCTCGGAAAGGGGCTCGACTGTCAAGCAGATCGGCCTTGGGATGTGCCGCCGTCGTGTCACCGAAGTCATTTGGAGGGCACCATGGAGTTTATGATCAGCGGACGAAATCTGACGGTCTCAGACCGCTTCCGCGAATACGCCGGTGAGAAGATCTCGAAGATCGAGTCACTTGGCGACAAAGTCCAACGGGTTGACGCCAAGGTTTCCAAGGAAACGAATGCACGCCAGACCGGCGACCAGCTCACCGTTGAAGTGACAGTCCTGGGCCGGGGACCCGTAATCCGTGCCGAAGCCAGCGCCGCAGACAAATTCGCTGCATTCGATCTCGCCTACACCAAACTGCTTGAACGTCTCCGCCGCGCTAAGGACCGCAAGAAGGTCCACCACGGCCGCCACACCCCCAAGGCAGTACGTGAGGCCACCGCGGCACTGGAGCCTGCAAGCGCCAGTGAACCCATATACGTCGAGGCGAGCCATCGCAGCGAACCCCAGGCGCCGCCCGTTGAACCATCGCCCTACGATGTCGAGAACGACATTCCGGCAGGGGACTCCCCAGTGCTGATCCGGCGCAAAGTCTTCCCCGCGGCCTCCCTCACCCTTGACGATGCTGTGGACAACATGGAGCTCGTAGGCCACGATTTCTACCTGTTTATGGACAAAGCCACCAACACGCCCTCGGTCGTCTACAGGCGCCGTGGCTGGACGTACGGGGTGATCACCCTGGACCACGAATGCGAACCGGGGGACACCGCCGTCGAAGAAAAAATCCTCGCCTACCGCTCCGATGACGAGGCTGCAAAAGTCTAGGGTGGCTCACGCCCCTCAATGAAAGGACTGATGTGCCAGCGACGCTGAGCCTTAACCAGGCCCGGCGGATCGCCTTGGCAGCTCAGGGACTCGACAAAGGACGGCCCGCCGGCCCCGTGACCTCACGGACGGTGGGCCGTACCTTTGCCCGTATCCAGCTTGTCCAGATCGATTCCGTCAACGTGTTGTCCCGCAGTCACTTCCTGCCCTTCTTTTCAAGGCTCGGCAACTACGACCGCACCATTCTTCAGCGGATGGCCAGCTCGCCTCCCAGACGAATGATGGAGTACTGGGCGCACGAGGCCAGCTTCATCCGGCCCGATCACTTCCAGGACCTCCTCTTGTGGCAGAAGCGCACGTGGGTGGGTGCGTCAGCCATGGACCCGGAGCTGCGCGGCGCGGTGGCCGGAAAGATCCTCGACGCCCTCGCCGCCGGGCGGCCCATGACAGCGGTGGAACTGACGGCGAACATCGGGCACGTGGAGGACCGGCGGGACGACAACTGGGGATGGAACTGGAACGCCGTCAAACGCGTGCTTGAAGATCTGTTCGAGGCGGGCATTATTTCCGCGGCGTCCAGAACCGAACAGTTCGAGCGAAAGTACACGCTGACGGCCAGGGTGCTGCCGCGCCGGCCGGCACTAGAAGCCACCCCGGACCCTGTTGAGGCCATGCATCGGCTCATCGATGCGGCTGCGCAAGCCCATGGCATCGGAACCGTTAGGTGTTTCGCGGACTATTTCCGTACACCGGTCAAGGCGGCTGCCGCCTCGGTGGACCATCTGGTCAGCATAGGGAGGCTGGAGCCGGTGGTTGTCGCAGGCTGGGACCGAAACGTATTCCTCCATGCCGACGCCTCCATGCCGCGGCGGGCGGCAGGGCGGGCCTTGGTCAGTCCCTTTGACTCCCTGGTCTTCGAGCGGCGCCGGCTTGAGGAGCTGTTCGGGTTCCACTACCGGATCGAGATTTACACGCCCGCGCACCTCCGGCGCTTCGGGTATTACGTCCTGCCCTTTCTCTTGGGCGACACCATCGTGGCGCGGGTGGACCTTAAAGCTGACCGTGCAGCCGGAAAACTGCTGGTCAGGTCCGCCTACGGTGAGCCGGACGCACCGCCAGGGACCGCCGTCGAACTCGCAGCCGAGCTGGAACTGATGGCCGAGTGGCTGGAGCTGGAGGACATTCTGGTCAGCCCGGCCGGGGACCTGGCGGAGTCTCTCGCGGGCGCCCTGCGTCACCGCGCCGGCCCGCTCCGCTCTCAGGGAACACCGGCCACGTGGCCGGTGTCTCTCCCGTAGACTAAAAACGCCAGAATTCGGCAGCATAAGACTGGGAGTATCTTCACGTGGCATCACTTATCGAAAAACTTCTCCGCACGGGTGACAAAAAAACCCTGCGGCAACTGCGGAACTATGCCGACTCCATCAATGCGCTCGAAGACTCGTTCAAAACCTTTACGGATGCTGAGCTCCGCGAGGAAACTGACCACCTCCGCGCCCGCCACCAGGACGGCGAACAACTGGACGATCTCCTCCCGGAGGCCTTCGCCGCCGTGCGCGAGGCCTCGTCCCGCACCCTGGGCATGCGTCACTTTGACGTCCAGCTCATGGGTGGCGCCGCACTCCACCTGGGCAATATCGCCGAAATGAAGACCGGCGAGGGCAAGACCCTCGTGGCCACCGCGCCCGCCTACCTTAATGCCCTCACCGGCAATGGCGTCCACGTCATCACGGTGAACGACTACCTTGCCGAATACCAGTCAGACCTCATGGGCCGGGTCTACCGCTTCCTTGGCCTGACCAGCGGTTGCATCCTGTCCAACCAGGATCCCGCGGTGCGCCGGCAGCAGTATGCCGCGGACATCACCTACGGCACCAACAACGAGTTCGGCTTTGACTACCTGCGCGACAACATGGCATGGGACCAATCAGAACTGGTCCAGCGCGGCCACAACTTCGCCATTGTTGATGAGGTCGACTCCATCCTCATCGACGAAGCCCGCACGCCGCTCATCATTTCCGGCCCTGCCCAGGGCGACACCAACCGGTGGTACAGCGAATTTTCCAAGGTGGTGCAGCGACTGAAGGCCGGCGAGGACTACGAAGCGGACGAGAAGAAGCGCACCGTCGGCGTCCTGGAGAGCGGCATCGAAAAGGTGGAGGACTACCTGGGCATCCAGAACCTCTATGAATCCGCGAACACTCCGCTCATCGGGTTCCTGAACAACGCCATCAAGGCCAAGGAACTGTTCAAGCGGGACAAGGACTACGTCATCCTCGACGGCGAAGTGCTGATCGTTGACGAACACACCGGGCGCATCCTGGCCGGGCGCCGCTACAACGAGGGTATGCACCAGGCCATCGAGGCCAAGGAAGCCGTGGAGATCAAGGCCGAAAACCAGACCCTGGCCACCGTGACGCTCCAGAACTACTTCCGGATGTACTCCAAGCTGGCAGGCATGACCGGCACGGCCGAGACTGAGGCCGCCGAGTTCATGGGCACGTACAAGCTCGGCGTGGTGGCCATCCCCACCAACCGGGACATGCAGCGTCTCGACCAGTCGGACCTGGTGTTCAAGAACGAAAAGGTGAAGTTCGACGCCGTCGTGAAGGACATTGCCGAGCGTCACGAAGAGGGCCAGCCGATCCTTGTGGGCACCACGAGTGTCGAAAAGAGCGAATACCTCTCCGGGCTGCTCGCCAAGGAGGGCATCCGGCACGAAGTCCTGAACGCCAAGAACCACGCCCGTGAAGCGGCCATCGTTGCGCAGGCCGGACGCAAGGCTGCTGTCACGGTGGCCACCAACATGGCAGGCCGAGGCACTGACATCATGCTGGGCGGCAACGCCGAATTCACCGCGGTGGCCGACCTGGCCAAGCGCGGGCTGGACCCGGAAGAGAATTCCGAAGAGTACGAGGCCGCATGGCCGGCTGCCCTGGAGGCGGCCAAGCAGTCCGTGAAGGACGAACACGAGGAAGTACTGAACCTCGGCGGGCTGTATGTCCTGGGAACTGAGCGGCACGAATCCCGCCGCATCGACAACCAGCTCCGTGGCCGTTCCGGCCGCCAGGGCGACCCCGGCGAATCACGCTTCTACCTCTCCCTGACCGATGACCTGATGCGGCTCTTCAACTCAGGCGCTGCCGAGCGTCTGATGAACAGTTCCGTCCCGGATGATGTGGCCTTGGAATCGAAACTGGTTTCCCGGGCCATCGCGTCTGCGCAGGGCCAGGTTGAAGGCCGCAACGCCGAGCAGCGCAAGAATGTCCTCAAGTACGACGACGTCCTCAACCGCCAGCGCGAAGCCATCTACGGTGACCGCCGCCGGATCCTGGAGGGTGACGACCTGCACGAGAAGGTCCAGTTCTTTGTGGAGGACACCATCACCGCCCTGATCGACTCCGCCACGGCCGAAGGCAATGGCGACGATTGGGACTACACCCAGCTGTGGACCAACCTGAAGACGCTCTACCCCGTCAGCGTCACAGCGGAAGAGATCATCGAGGAAGCCGGTGGCAAGTCCAAGCTCACTGTTGAATTCCTCAAGGAGGAACTGCTCTCCGACGCCCGCGTGGTCTACCAGACCCGGGAGGAGACCATCGGCGCAGAGAGCATGCGCGAGCTGGAACGCCGCGTGGTGCTGTCCGTCATCGGGCGTAAGTGGCAGGAACACCTCTACGAGATGGACTACCTTAAGGAAGGCATCGGCCTGCGCGCCATGGCACAGCGTGACCCGCTGGTGGAATACCAGCGGGAGGGCTTCACCATGTTCCAGAGCATGATGGAGGCCATCCGCGAGGAAAGCGTCGGTTTCCTGTTCAACCTTGAAGTTGAGGTGACTCCGGCCCAGGATGTGGTGGTGGCCGACGCAGCAGGTGGCCACACCGAGCATGTCGAGCCGCAGATCCATGCCGCCGGCCTGGAGGCTCCGGAGAAGCCCGCCCAGCTGCAGTACACCGCACCCGGCGAGGACGGCGCATCCCAGACCCGGGTGGAGGGCCGTGTTTCATCACGGTCCGGAAATCCCGCCAAGGCTGCAGCGCAGGACGCCACCAAGCGTCCGGCCAAGAAAAAGCGCCGCTGACAGCAGGGATCGAGGCTGATCAGCCATAGGTTGACACTGAAATAGATCGACACTGGAAGTGCCCGGAGCCTCAGCTTCGGGCACTTCTGCATTCGGGGGCAAGCGGTTCAGCCGACCATAAACTCAGTTACGCGCCAGACCTGCTTGCTGCGTTCAAGCCGGACCGCCACAGCGCGTGCGCGGACATCGTCAACCACCACGGCGCTTGCCTCATAAATGCCCGGGGCGACCGGGCAGGCGCGGACAGAGCGCACCATGGAGTTCTTGTGCAGCCGGGCCAGGGATGGGGAGGCGGAGCGCGCCTGTTCGCGGCGGATCAGGGCCGCACGGTGCTGCAGCACGGCGAGGCAGCGCGGATCCAGCCGGCGGGCGAGCTGGTGAATCGGCCGGATGCCGGCGAGGGCTTCCATAGCCGCCTGCACTGTGCTGCGGGTGATCGCCAGGATTTCGGAGGTCTCGTCTGCCGCACGCAGCGGCGCGACCGGTGCGGTAGTGCGCAGAGGAACCTGGCGGACTGCTGCCGCGCGGCCCGGGTTAACCGTGGCGGAGCGGATTGGCGTAACTGCATACATGTGATTCCCCTTAGTCGTGAGCTGATGAATGTCGGAACGTCGGCTAGGCCGTGGAAGGTGCCTTCAAAATCTGCCCGGGCAGCAGGACGTGCGGGCTTTCGCCGATCTGGGATTTGTTGGCCTCGTACCAGCGAGGCCAGTGCAGGGCGACGTCCACATCCGAAGCCGCCGGGCCCAAGTAGCGGGATGCGATGTCCCACAGTGTGTCGCCTGCCAGCACCGTGACCTCACTCAATGCCGGGGGCGTACCCTGTTCCGCCCGGACGGGCCGGGCCGCCATCAGGCCGGGGTCCGGGACCGGCGGCCTGGGACGCCAGTCGGGCCGGACCGCAGCCGCAGGAGCTTGGGTGGTCTGTTCTCCTGTGTCCGCGGGGACTTTGCCCTCTGATTCCGGGAGCTGCCGGTGGCCGTTTGTGGTGGACCACTGGGCCTGGATGGCTACGCCGTGGACCGGTACGTCCTGGACGGCCACTTCCTGCGTCGGTACCCAGGCGGGTCCGCCCGGTGGGACGGCTGCGTGAGCCAACGGTGCCGACAGTAGCTGCACAGATAGTGCGGCCACAGCGAGCCGGCGCATGAATGCCGGGCAGCACTTGCCTGCCCTGTCGGCGGCCCGCCGCCTGCCGGACCTGGCCAGGACGGCGGCCGCTGACGCTAAAATCATCGAGAGGATCCACCACGCCACGATGGCCAGCCCCGCGGCAACAGCCACGGCACCAAGAAGGTCATCGACGTCCGGGCCTTGCCGGCGGGCTGTGGAGAGTTGCCACCGATCCACCATGTCCCCGCCGGCAATGCAGAGGAAGAATCCCAACAGGAGGATGGACGCTGCCATGACTGCGTCTGCGCGGAGCCCCCGTGCTGTGCCTGCCGTCATCGTGTTCCTAACTCGCGTTTGATGCGGTTTGATGCAGTTTGATGAATCTAGGACCAGTTTGATGCAACTGTGCTTGATTTGTCCAGAGACTGGAGTGAAGTTGTTGGTGAATTGACCGCGAACGAAGCCGCACCCTACGCTTGGCCCCATGCGTTGGGATGCTCTGTTCAGTGATATGGAGGCACAGTTCGCCGAGGGCGAGCGGCTGGCCTTCGATGCCGAGATCTCTGAGCGGGCAAGAGCGGAAACAGCCTCCGTAGCCCTGGCTGACCGCTTGCGGGGTTCCCTGAACAGCCACGTGGCCGTGCACCTGGCGTGTGGGCTGGTCTTCGAAGGAACCCTGAGCCATGCCGGCGCCGACGCCCTGGTCCTGGACGAGTTGCGTCACCAGGTCCTGATCCCGTATGGCGCGGTGGCGCGCTACGCGGGCCTGGGGCGCGTGTCGGTGGCCGAGACTTCGCAGGTGCGGCGGCGGATCGGATTGGCACATGCGCTGCGGGGCCTCGCGCGGGACCGGGCCGAACTTGCAGTTACTCTGCGCCACAAGCCGGAAAGGGACTCCGGGCTGGCCGGAGTCATTGACAGGGTGGGCGGTGACTTTTTGGATCTGGCGCTGGTCAGTCCCGGGGAGTCCCGGCGGGCATCGCAGGTCCGGCAGGTTGCCACGATTCCCTTTGCAGCGCTGGGTGCCCTCCGGTCACGGAGTGCAGGGGAACTGTAGCCGTGAGCCAGAGTTTTTGTCCAGATAATCGAAATTTCCGGCCCGTTTGAGGCGATTATCTGGACAAAAACTCAGCGGACGGGGGTGGCCGAGGCGGACGCCCGGGCCTGGATCAGCCCTGTTTGGCCTTGGCTTCCTGGATCACGCGGCTGGCCTCGGCATAACGCTCTTCGATGTATTGCTCCAGCATCTTTTCCTCGACGCGCCACTGCCCGCGGCCACCCACCTGTATGGCTTTCAGCTCTCCGCTGCGGACCAGGGCATAGGCCGCCGGCGAGTTGATCTGCAGCTGTTCAGCAACATCGGCGAGAGTGAGGAATCTGGGCATAGTTCCATTTTGCCATTGAAGGCGCTTCTAGTGCGGTTATCCACAGTTTGATGTTGTTTGGGCTTTTGACTTTTGTTCCGGGGCCCATGCAGTAACAATGAGGTGTCCGGGCGCAGCCAACCGTCCGGACCGGAGCTAGGGGGAGAAGAGCATGAGCTACGATGCGGCTACTACAGGTGCCAGGCTGAAACCGCCGTCGTGGAAGGATCCCCGCCTGCTGGTTGGCGTACTGCTGGTCCTGGCATCGGTGGTGGGAGTCATCTCCCTGGTTGGCGGCGCTGATCAGACCACCGAGGTTTACGCCGCCCGGGACTCCATTGCGGTGGGTGAGAAGCTGACCACCGACAATGTGGTCCGGGCCAAGGTCCGCCTGGGTGAGACCGAACAGCATTACGTCACTGTTGAAGCAGGGCTTCCCGACGGGCTGGTGGCAGTCCAAAGAATCGGCAAGAACCAGTTGGTGCCCAAGGAAAGTCTGGCCACTGTGGATGCGTTGGACCGCAAGCCCGTGGCCGTGACCATTGATGAAGCACTGCCGCCGCAGGCGGTGGCCGGGACCCGGGTGGATGTCTGGGTTGCTTTGCCGGATGCGCGCAACGGTTTCAGTGAGCCGAAGCTCCTGCTGCCCGGCGCGGAAATTGCACAGGTCACCGCCGGCTCCACTGCCTTGGGGTCCTCCCGCAACACGGTGCTGATGGTGCTGGTTGCCGACAGTCAGATGCCGGCCATTCTCGGCGCGCAGGCGAACCACGCCAAGATTTCCGTGGTGTGGAACCCGGGCGGTGGGGCCTCATGAGCATCCCCGTGGTCACCGTGGGCCAGGCCCGCGAGGATGTGGTGGGCGGGTTGGAGCGGCTCCACGGTCCGGTCACGGTGGTCCGGCGCTGCTCCGAATTGACTGAACTGCTGGCCGCCTGCCAGAGCGGACTGGCGCGGGCGGCGGTTGTGGCCGATGGCTGCGAGGGGCTGACGGCTTCGCTCGTTGATCGGCTCGGCGCCGTGGGCGTGGCGATCATCGCCCTCACGGATGACGCCGACGAGGCCGCCAGGCTGCGCGGGATCGGCGTGGCGTCCGCACTGACCGGAGTGGAGTCTGCAGCCCTGGCCGGCAGGATTGCCGAGGCGGTTGCCCAGCTGACCGGCACCGGCAAGGATGCGACGTCCGGGAGCGGGATGGGGGACACCAGCGCCGCGCTACGTCAGCGTCCCGCCGACCAGGCGGACGTGCCACCGGCCTCCGGAGCGGGCAAGATCATTGCCGTGTGGGGTCCCGCCGGTTCACCCGGCCGGACCTTCGTCGCGGCCAACATCGCGGGGGAGCTGGCTGCAGATGGGAAGTCGGTGCTCCTCGTCGATGCGGACAGTTACGGGGCCAGCATCGCGGCAGTGCTGGGCCTGCTGGATGAATCTGCGGGGATCGCGCTGGCCTGCCGGCTCGCGGACCAGGGACTGTTCGACGCCGATGCTTTGCTGAAGGTGGCCACACCGGTCACCACCAAGCTTGGGACCTTCCGGGTACTGACCGGGATCACGCGGGCGGACCGGTGGACCGAATTGCGGGCAGCAGCCCTGTCGCTGGTGCTGGAACGCGCGAAGGAGGTTGCCGACGTCGTGGTTGTGGATACCGGCTTCTGCCTGGAGGCGGACGAGGAACTCAGCTTCGACACGATGGCTCCGCGCCGGAATGCCGCGACCCTGCGGAGCCTGGAACTGGCGGACACCGTCTATGCCGTGGGGGCCGCCGATCCGGTGGGGGTTCCGCGGCTGGTCCGCGGACTCGCGGAGCTCGAGTTGGCAGTACCGCACGTCTCACCTGTTGTAGTGATGAATAAGGTCCGGGCGGCGGCGGTGGGGAGATCCCCGGAACGCCAGCTGAAGGATGCGTGGGAGCGGTATGGCCCCTCGTCACGGATCGCAGCCTTCCTTCCGGCGGACAACCCCGCAGCTGACGCGGCGCTGCTCGGCGGCTCTCTGCTGCTCGAAACGGCGCCGGATTCGAAGCTCAGGCAGGCTATCGCCGAATTGGTTTGTGCACCTGTCCAGCGATCCTCCAGATCCTCTGTATTTTCTTCCACACCGAGGCTTCAACGAAACGGCTAGGCTCACCGTAGGAGCTGCAACGGTGCAGCATCAAACTTGTGATGGAGGCGTTTGTCGATGTCGTCTGGATCCAGCGTGGAGGATCAAGCCTTGGCTATTGGTGACCGGGAGGGATTCCTGGCGGATTACTACCAGCATCTTGCCGAAGAGGATGCCCGGACTTATTCCCCGGAGGCGCTGGCCAGCCGGGCGGAAACCCACCGCGGTGTAGCCGCGAACCGGCTGCCGGGTCAGGCGCAGGTTTCCATCGTTAACGAGGAGGACAGCAGCGTCGTCTATGTCGTCACGGACGATATGCCCTTCCTTGTTGACTCGGTCAACGCCGAGCTAGTGCGGCAGAACGCCGCCATCGGTCTTGTCCTTCATCCGCTGTTCGTGGTGACCCGGAACCGGGAAACGGGGCAGCTGGTTAAAGTTGATCGCGTCCCGTCCCACATAGGTCTCTCCAGCGGTGATACCGCGGCGATGCCCATGCTGTCCCACCTCATCGCACAGGACGAAAACGCCTCCCACATGGAGTCGTGGATCGCAGTGGAAATCAATCGTGTCTCCGACGAAGCACACGCGTCCTTACTGGAAGGCCTGGACCGGGTCCTAGGAGACGTGCGCGCCGCCGTCGAAGACTGGCCCAAGATGCGCAACAAGGCCCTGCAGATTGCCGCGAGCCTGGACCAGGTGTCCCACCCGGCCCAGATTGCCGAACTGCGGCAGGCGAAGGACCTTCTGCGCTGGCTCGACGACGGCAACTTCACTTTCCTTGGATACCGCGAGTACGACCTCGTCACCGTCGACGGTGAAGATGTGCTGGAACTGAATGAAGACAGCGGCCTCGGACTGCTCCGGGCGAAGCCGGGCGCTCCGCATATGCAGCACCTCACCGACGCCGGACGAAAAAAGGCACGGGAAAAACGGGCGCTGGTAATCACCAAGGCAAACTCACGGTCCACGGTCCACCGTCCCGCGTACCTTGACTACATCGGGGTGAAGAGTTTTGATGCGGCAGGCAACGTCAACGGCGAGCGCCGCTTCATCGGCCTGTTCGCGACCAGTGCCTACGCCGGCTCCGTCCGGAACATCCCCATCGTGCGCGAAAAAGTGGACGCAGTGCTGGGCAATGCCGGCTTCCCGCCGGATTCACACTCCGGCAAGGACCTTTTGGGGATCCTGGAGACCTACCCCCGCGACGAGCTGTTCCAGATCGAGACCGAGGACCTGGCGGCCACCGCAACCGGCATCCAGAGATTGCAGGAGCGGCGGCGGACCCGCCTCTTCCTCCGGCCGGATATCTACGGCCGTTTTATGTCCGCGTTGGTCTACCTTCCGCGTGACCGGTACACCACCAATGTCCGGCTCCGCATCGAGGAGGAACTGCGGACCACGTTCCAGGCTGAGTCCATCGACTACGAGGCGCGGATGACGGAGTCGGCCCTCGCCCGCCTGTTCTTCCGGATCCGCTTGCCCAAGGGCGCTGAGATCAGCCACGTTAACGCCGATGAGCTTGAAGCGCGGCTGGTCCGGGCGGCCCGTTCGTGGAGTGAGGGCATCACTGAAGTCCTGCGGGAAGGCGGCGCTGATGAGCAGGCGAAGGAGCTCGCCGCGATCTGGTCGGAGGCTTTTCCTGCCGGATACCGCGTGGATTACGAGGTTGAAGACGCGCTGGAGGACATCGCCCGTTTCGAGAAATACGGGGCTGAAGCCGAGCGCACAGCCGGTGCCAGGCAGGAGCGGCCGGGCGTCCATGTGTACTTGCCCAAGGGTGCCGGTGAGGTCCTGGAGGAGGACGCACGCGTCAAGCTGTACATGCTCGAGCCCAAGAGCCTGAGCCAGATCTTGCCGTTCTTCCACAATCTGGGACTCGAGGTGCTGGATGAGCGGCCCTTTGAGATCGAGACGGCTGACCAGCGGGATTTCTTCCTCTATGACCTCGGGCTGAAATACCCTGCGGGCATTGATCCGCTGGCTACGGGACAGCTGCTGGCTGACTCGTTTGGTGCCGCCGTATCCGGTGCCGTTGAGTCGGACAGTTTTGACCGGCTGGTGCTGCGTGAGGGGATGCAGTGGCGCCAGATCACGGTCCTGCGGGCCTACGCCCGGTACATACGGCAGATGGGGAACACCAACTCGGTGGGCTTCATGGCGGACACTCTGCTCGCCAATCCTGCTGTTACCAAGGCACTGACAGCTCTATTCGCGGCGCGGTTCGATCCCGCCCTGAGCGGGACTGAGCGCCTTGCGGCGCAGGAGAAAGTCCGAGGCGAGCTGTCAGCTGCCATTGAAGAGGTGGCAACGCTCGACGCCGACCGTGTGCTGCGGACCTTGGCGAACCTGGTCGAGGCGACCCTCCGTACCAACTACTACCAGTACAAGACGCACCTGAGCTTCAAGCTCGATCCTGCCCGGATCGAGGGTCTGCCGTTCCCGCGGCCGATGTTCGAAATCTGGGTCTATTCCCCTCGGGTCGAGGGCGTCCACCTGCGCTTCGGCAAGGTGGCCCGCGGCGGCTTGCGCTGGTCTGACCGGCGCGAGGATTTCCGGACGGAGATCCTTGGCCTGGTGAAGGCGCAGACCGTCAAGAATGCCGTTATCGTTCCCACCGGCGCCAAAGGCGGCTTCTTCGCCAAACGGCTGCCCGACCCCGCAGCGGACCGTGCGGCCTGGATGGCTGAGGGTATTGAGAGCTACAAGACGTTCATCCGGGGTCTGTTGGACCTCACTGACAACCTCGTCGCCGGAGCTGAGGGCGAAACTGTAGTGCCGCCGTCGGACGTTGTAAGGCACGACGACGACGATTCCTACCTTGTGGTGGCGGCGGACAAGGGGACGGCCACATTCTCGGACATCGCCAACGGGCTGGCCGCAGAATACGGGTTCTGGCTCGGTGACGCGTTCGCCTCCGGAGGTTCGGTGGGCTATGACCACAAGGCCATGGGCATCACGGCACGCGGGGCCTGGGAGTCGGTCAAGCGCCACTTCAGCGAGCTCGACGTGGACACCCAGACCCAGCCGTTCAGCGTGGTGGGCGTGGGTGACATGTCAGGCGACGTGTTTGGCAACGGCATGCTCCTGTCCCGGCACATCCGGCTGCTTGCAGCCTTCGATCACCGGCACATCTTCCTTGACCCCGCGCCGGAAGCGGAATCGTCGTTCGTGGAGCGGCGGAGGCTGTTCGAACTGCCGCGGTCCTCGTGGGACGACTACGACAAATCCCTCATCAGCGAAGGCGGCGGCGTGTACGCCCGCCAGGCCAAGTCCATTCCGGTCTCGCGGCAGGTCCGGGCCGCACTGGGTCTGTCCGAGGCGACCACCGAGCTGAGCCCGCCGGAGCTTCTCCGCGCCATTCTGCTCGCCCCCGCCGATCTGCTGTACAACGGCGGGATCGGAACGTACGTTAAGGCCAGCACCGAGTCCAACGCCTCCGTGGGTGACAAGGCCAACGACGCCATCCGCGTCGACGGCAAGGACCTACGGGTCAAGGTGGTGGGCGAAGGCGGAAACCTTGGCATGACGCAGCGCGGCCGCATCGAAGCCGCCCTGCAGGGGGTCATCCTGAACACCGACGCGATCGACAACTCGGCCGGCGTCGACTGCTCCGACCATGAAGTGAACATCAAGATTTTTGTGGACCGGATGGTGGCTGCGGACAAACTGACCCCGGAGGAGCGGGCAGGCTTCCTCGCCTCCATGACGGACGAGGTGGGGCGGCTGGTCCTCGAAGACAACGTGGACCAGAACATCCTGCTCCTGAACGACCGGATGCGCGTGGCCGAGTGGAGCCCCAGTTATGAGCGCCTGATGGACTGGCTGGAAAAGTCGGCTGACCTGAAGCGTGACCTTGAAGCGTTGCCCAGCACCGAAACGCTGCGGGAGCGCCTAAGCCAGGGTCAGGGGCTGACGTCACCGGAGCTCTCGGTGCTGGCGGCTTACGCGAAGATCGAGTTGGCGTCGGCGCTGCGTGAGAGCGACCTCGCCGACGATCCGTGGTTCCGCGGGACGCTGCGCGCATACTTCCCGAAGCAGCTGCGCGAACGGTTCGACGCCGAACTGGACACCCATCCGCTGCGGCGCGAGATTATTGCCACGGTGGTGGCCAACGACATGATCAACATGGGCGGTATCACGTTCGCCTTCCGCACCATGGAGGAAACCTCGGCCACGGAGGTGGCTGTGGCCAAGGCCTTCGTGGCGCTCCGCGAGATCTTCGACCTGAACACCACTGTGGGGGAGCTGAACAGCCTGCCGGCGTCGTTCCCCACCGAACACTGGAGCACCGTCCACCTGGACATCCGCCGCCTGCTGGACCGCGCTGTCCGGTGGCTGCTGGCCCAGGGGGGCACGTCCCGGCCCATCGCGGAGACCGTGGCCGAATTCAAGCCGCTCCTGGACCCGATGCGTGCGCGGCTGCTGGATTATCTCCGTGGCGATGACCGTGACCGCGTTGCCAGCTGGCTGGAGACCGCGCGCGGGTGGGAACTTCCGGATGGGCTTGCCTTCCGGTGGGCGGAGCTCTTCGAGAGCTTTGCCCTGCTGGATATCGCCAAGATCGTGCATGCCCGCAAGGAGCCGGTGGAGGAGATTGCGGCGGTTTACTACACCGTGTTCAACCGCTTCCACGCTGACTCGCTGCTGGAACGGATCAGCAGCCTGCCGCGCCAGGACAGGTGGCAGGCACTGGCCAGGGCCGCACTGCGGGATGACCTCTATTCCACCGTCTCGGACATGACGACGGCGGTGCTTGAGTCGACAGCGTCCGGTGACTCTGCGGAGGACAGGCTGAAGGACTGGGAACGCCAGAATGCCGAGCAGCTGGGCAGGGCGAAGAGCATGTTTGACGAGGTCAACTCGCTCGAGGCCGACGACATGGCTTCACTGTCGGTAGCATTGAGGCTCTTGAGGTCAATCGTCCGACGCTAGGAATCCCGGCGTCGTAACTGGAGGTGCAGTGGCAATCTTTACGGACCCCATCAGGGAACACGCTGATTTCGGGCCGGGCGATGCCGAATGGCTGCACCTCCTGGTGGGCGACTGGCAGATGGTCGCTGACCTGGCGTTCGCTGACCTGGCGTTGTGGTTCCCGCACCCGGATCACGGCTATGTGGCGCTGGCGCATGTCAGGCCGTCCACCACGCACACCGTGTTCCACGGCGACTTTGTGGGCGAGCCCATCCGGCAGGACCTGCAGCCGCTGGTGGACAAGGCCTGGAGCAGCCGTGCCATCGAGCGGTCCAGCGAGACCAACTGGAGCACGGACATGGCGTTGCGGGTGGAGGCTGTGCCGATGGTCCGCAACGGCCGGACCCTGGCTGTGGTGACCACTCACATGGACCTGTCCAGTTCCAGGATGCCGTCCCGCCTGGAGCTGACGTACCGGCAGTGCGCCTACGATCTCCTCCGGATGGGAACGCTGGGACTGTGGCCCGACTTTGCCTCGCCCACCGGTTCGCGCCGCGGCGCGCCCCGTGTGGGGGACGGGCTGATCAGGCTCGATGCCGAAGGAATTGTGCAGTACGCAAGCCCCAACGGCGTATCGGCCTTCCGGCGCCTGGGCGACGGTGAGTCGCTGGAAGGCCGTTCCCTGGCCGAGGTGACCGCCGGCCTGTTGAAAGACCGGCGGCTGGTGGACGAGACGCTGCCGCTGGTGGTGACGGGGCGGATGCCGTGGCGCAGTGAGATTGAATCCCGTGGTGTGAGCCTGTCACTGCGGGCCATCCCACTGCGGGATGAGCAGCAGCGCTTTGGTGCGCTGGTGCTGTGCAGGGACGTGTCGGAACTGCGGCGCCGGGAGATGGAACTCGTCACCAAGGATGCAACCATCCGCGAGATCCACCACCGGGTGAAAAACAACCTGCAGACCGTCGCAGCCCTGCTGCGTATGCAGTCCCGCCGGATGGTCAGCGACGAGGCCAAGCAGGGCCTGGAGCAGGCGATGCGGCGCGTGGCCACCATCGCGCTGGTCCACGAGACTCTTTCACAGGGATTGGCGCAAAGCGTTGACTTCGACGAGCTGATCGGCCGCCAGTTCAGGCTGTCCGCCGAGGTTGCTTCGCCGTCGCAGCAGGTCAAGACCGAGCGTGCCGGACTGTTTGGGGAACTGCCCAGCGACTTCGCTACCCCGCTGGCACTGGTCATCAATGAACTGGTGACCAACGCCGTCGAGCATGGCCTCGAAGGACGCACGGGCACGGTGTGGCTCATCGCGGACCGTTCCGAAGAGGAAGACGGCGAGGAACTGCTGACCGTCACGATTGCCGACGACGGTGTGGGACTGCCGGATACGCCGCACGTGGAGGGGCTGGGGCTGCAGATTGTCCGCACGCTGGTCACCAGTGAGCTGGGCGGCACCATCGCGTGGCACCCGCGCGACGGCGGTGGAACGGCTGTCCAGATCCGCCTCAGCCTGGCCGCCAGGTAGCCCCGGGACCTAGCTAGCACGTGACTTAACCGCCGATGGCCGCAACCCGGAAGGGTCGCGGCCATCGGCATGTGAGGCTGTTGGTGCGTGGGCCTTTTGGTAGTTGGCCTGGTAGGACTGGGCCCGGTGGGACCGGGCCTAGGAGGCGCGGCGGGCGCGTGCGGCGCGGCGCTTAAGGGCGCGGCGTTCGTCTTCGCTCATGCCGCCCCAGACGCCAGCGTCCTGGCCGGACTCGAGAGCCCACTGGAGGCACGTGTCAACGACGGGGCAGCGGCGGCAAACGCTTTTGGCTTCCTCAATCTGGAGGAGGGCAGGCCCTGTGTTTCCTACGGGGAAAAACAGTTCCGGGTCCTTTTCGAGGCACGCCGCGCGGTTACGCCAATCCATGCTGATCAGTTGCTCCAATTCTGGGATAAGCCATTTGTGAAATAATTCACTAGTAGCTACAAAGGAAAAGGGCCCTGAGGGGCCCCCTTGGTCATCTCCGTCAAGCCTGTCATGTTAACGCTGTGTAAACAAGGGGTAATACAGCCTGAAATCCCCGGATAGCTGAGCGATACATCACACGGGCATTGCCGACCCCCGCCACTGTCCGACTATCTCCGGTAGGGTGCCAGTGTGTCAAGACCCCCTATGAACCCTGCAGATCCGTCGCCTTCCACGCGCCCGCGCGGCATTGTGGCGATAGCGCTGGTTGTTGCCGCTGAGGCCACCGCGCTTTTGATTGCCGCCGCCTGGTATGGCTACGAACTCCTGACAGGTGCGCCGGTCCTGTCTTTTTGGGGAGCCGTTTTTACCCTGGGCCTCTTGCTCGCTTTCTCGGCCTGGCTCTATTCGGTGGGGCACTTCCTCTTCCGTGGGCGCCGGTGGACGCGGGCAGCGGCGCTGGTCGCCCAGTTGTTTGTCCTTACTATCGGCGTCCCGACCCTCACCGGCGGCGTTATATGGGCGGGGATTGCCATGGTGCTGCCGGCACTTGCGGCCATAGTGCTCCTGTTCAACAAACGCGTCATCAGCTATGCATCCCGGACAGGCGATTCGCCTCCAGCATTCTAGGCATTACCGGCGCTCTAGGCGGCCAATCCTTCCAGCGACTGATCCGGCGGCACCCAGCCCAGCTGGACGGCGGTGGCGCGGCCGTTCTGGATGAGGATGCTCCGTCCCGGTGGAGGGTTGGGTTCCGCCTCGAAACGGACCCCTAAGCCTCGATCCACCGGTCGGGTTGAGGGTGTAGCGGCGGTTTAAACGGAGAATGCCTGTCGGATCGGGAAAAATGGGGTTTGTCTAGAACTCCGTTTGGCCAATCCGAGAGGCATCTCGTAGGTGCA
>NZ_QMKP01000021.1 GCF_003287955.1 Arthrobacter sp. AQ5-06
ACCTCCCGTTCGCCCGCTGGGGCGACGTCTTCGGAGACCTGACAATCGCCTCGGCCATGATCGACCGGATCGTCCACCACGCCGACGTCATCAGCCTCAAAGGCAACAGCTACCGCCTCAAAAAACACCAACCTGCCGCCAGCACGGCACAATAGAACCACAACCCCGTGGCCCCGTTTTCAATTGGCACTATTGGCCCTATTTTCGGTTGGCGTTAACAAAATGGGGTTCGACCATCTGACTCCGACTCACGGCTCGCAGCAGTGATGGCTGCCCGTGTTGTGGCTGATTTTAGACGGTCGTCGCCTTTCAGATATATACTGAAATGGCGGCATAAGGTCCACGCCATGCCGTTGAAAGGGGCGCCATGCACGACGAAGCCACACCAAACCGGCATGCAAGCATCGAACGCACCGTCGAATGGGTGGATACCGACGCTTCCGGCCACCAGCACAACTCCGCCATCATGCGATGGGTCGAATCCGCCGAAGCGGAGCTCTTCCGCAGCCTCGATCTGCCGGAATACTTTCCGAGCGCCCCCCGCGTCCAGCAGGTGGTCAACTTCAAGTCCAAACTGTGGTTCGGCCAACGCGTCACGGCGACTGTGGGGATCCAGCGGCTTGGCCGCACCTCAATTACATATGGTTTCGTTGTCCACGGCCACGCCCACGCCGGATCCGAGGGCGGAATCGCCGCCTTTGGAACCGTGACCGTTGCACACGTACCCTCCGGTTCTGCGGCTGCCCAACCCTGGCCCGCGAACATCCGTGAAGCAGTCAGTCCGCACCGGCTCGACACCGGCGGACTGGAGAGCGCCGGAATGGGGAGCTCGCTACCATGATGACCATTCCCGCCCCGCAGGTGCGTCACCAGCAACTCATCGTCACGATCTACGGCCTCTACAGCCGCAACCTGGGTGACGCAATGCCGGTCTCCGTACTGATAGAGATGCTCGGAGACCTTGGTTACGATGCGCCGGGCGTGCGCTCTTCCGTCTCGAGGCTGAAGGCAAAGGGAGTCCTCCAGAGCGTTCGCGCCAACAACGTCGCCAAATACGAACTCTCAGAGCAGGTCATGGATGTCTTCCATGAAGGCGACCAGAGAATCTTCGCTCCCGAGGCATCCAATCCCGAGAGTGGCTGGGTGCTGGCGATCTTCTCGGTGCCCGAGTCCTTACGGAACCGCCGGCACCAGCTGCGGACCGAGCTTTCCGGCCTCGGGTTCGGATCCGTGGCATCGGGCGTGTGGATCGCCCCTGCCACAGTTCTGGACCAGGCCAGGAAGCGGCTTGAAACGCGGGGCTTCAGCCAGTTCGTGGATTTCTTCCGGGGGGATTACCTTTTGGACGGCCCCATGCGGCCTAAAGTTGCTCAATGGTGGGACCTCACGGCGCTCGACGAGCAATTCGGGGACTTTCTCTCACTCTACGGCGGCGCCGTCCAACAGTGGTCCGCGCTGGTCGGTGAGGATCCTGGCGACGCCCTCACGGCATCGTCCCCTGAGCTGCGGCGGGAAGCCTTCAGGTACTACATCCCCATGTTGACCCTGTGGCGCCGCTTCCCCTATCGCGATCCCAGCCTGCCCCTCGAGTACCTGCCGGAAGGCTGGAAGGGCCCGGCCGCGAGGAAAGCGTTCCTTTCCACACACCGGCTCATCGCCCCGCTGGCCGCAGCCCATGCGCATGAACTGATCCACAGCGGCGCCAGATTGGCTGCGCCGTAGCCCCATCAGGCTCTCCCCAGCAAGAAAGGGCCGGCCGGGATTCACTCCCGGCCAGCCCTTCGCCAAAACTTCGGACGCCTATCGGCCCTGGATCACCGCGACGCCCTGGATCTCGATCAGGGCCTCTTTCTGCCACAGCCGGGTGACGCCGATTCCTGCCATGGCCGGGTACTCCGACCCCGCCATTTCGCGCCAGAGCTTCCCGATCTCGCGTCCGTTTGCCATGTAGTCATCCACGTCCGTGAGATAGATGGTCACGCTGACGAGATCCTCGGGCTGCCCCCCGGCCTCCTTCAGCGTTGTCAGGACATTGGAAAATGCCTGCTTGAACTGTTCAACGATGCCGCCCGGGACGATCTTCATTTCCTTGTCCAGCGCCGTCTGCCCGCCCAGATACACGGTATTCCCGGCAAGCATGCCGTGTGCATAGCCGGACGGCTTGGGCAGCGACTCGGGATTGATGGTCTTGTTGCTCATGCAGTTCCTCCTCGTAAATGGCGACTTCGAAAACTTCGAAAAAGACCTGTGCAGATCCCTTCCACCGTGCTACGTTGAGCATATGTGACGATCGTAAAAAAGTCGACATATCGATTCGAAGGGAATGAAACGGATGAAACTGGCCACTTTGCGGACCGGCGGTAACAGTACGACGGCGGCCCTCGCCATGGGTGCCGACGCGTACCTGCCTCTGCCGGCCCCGGACGTCGGTGCGCTGCTCTCCGATCCGCGATGGAGGAATGCTGTTGAAGCAATTGCTGCCGCGGCGTCGGACGCCGATGTGGTCCATGCCTCAGCCGCCGAGTTGGCCCCGCTGCTGCCTCAGGCAGGGAAGGTAATCTGCTGCGGGCTGAACTACAGCGATCACATCCGGGAGATGGGCCGGGAGCTGCCCGAGTTCCCCACGCTCTTCGCGAAGTATGCGGATACCCTGACCGGCGCAGCCGACGCGATCGAAGTACATGGCAGCTCGAAGGTTGATTGGGAGGCCGAGCTGGCCGTGGTCGTCGGATTGCCGCTGTTTCGTGCTGACGAGGACCAGGCACGGCACGCCATTGCCGGCTACACCGTCGCCAACGACGTCTCCATGCGCGACTGGCAGAACCGCACCCTGCAGTGGTTCCAGGGCAAGGCGTTCGACGCCACCACTCCCGTGGGACCGGTCATGGTGACCCCAGACGACGCCGACGGCGATTTCGACGTCCGCGGTTACGTCAACGGCGAGCTGGTGCAGTCGGGGAACTCCAGCACTCTGGTGTTCAGCCCCGCGCGGCTCCTCTCCTATATCTCCCAGTTCACGGCGCTGCGCCCGGGGGACCTGGTCCTCACCGGCACCCCCGGCGGAGTGGGCATGGGGATGAAGCCCCCGCGCTTCCTGAACGACGGCGATGTCCTCACCACCGAGATCGACGGCATCGGACGCCTGGAGAACTGCGTCCGGATCCACAAGAACGACGCCGGCGCGGCTGTCCGCACGCCGGTCACCGCAACCAGCACCAAGGAGTGAAATCAATGACTAACACCAGCACCGAATACCTCGCCGAGGGCGACAATTCCATCTACGCCGGAGCCGACGGCAAGGTTGTGCCCGTTGTGACCCGAGCCGGGGAGGAGGACACCAACACAGCACAGTCAGGCGACGCCATCCGTGTTTCCGGCGTCTCTATCCAGCACACCCCGGCCACCAAGATCTGGTTCGGCCAGGTTTCGAACGTCCCCGGCTACCGCTCCCTGCCCCACCACCACGGCGAGGCTGAAACCGGCGGCTACGTTCTCCGCGGTCACGGGCGCATCTACTATGGCGAGAACTACCAGGATTTCCTGGATATGAAGACCGGCGACTGGGTGTTCGTCCCGCCGTTCATGCCTCATGTCGAGGCCAACATGTCCGTCACCGAGGAACTGGTCTGGCTGACCTCCCGCACGCCGGAAAACATCGTGGTGAACCTCGAGGACGTTGCCGACCACACCCTCGCCGACTTCCGCAGGGCGTAGCGGATATGAACACCGGAACAGTGACGTCGGAGACCTTCCTCAAGGCCATCGGGCTGACGGCCGTCCAGGCGCAGGTTCACGACGAAGCCTACGAGGCAACCACCCAGTACGTCCCGTGGCCCAAGTCCTACGGCGGCGACATGGTGGCCCAATCGGCGGCCGCCATGATGCGCTCGGTCGACGCCGACCGGACGCTGCACTCCATGCACAGCTACTTCATGCGCCCCGTGGACATCGGTGCCACCGTGCGCTACGAGGTGGAACGCCTGCGCGACGGACGCGGCTACTCCACCCGCAGTGTCCGCGGCCACCAGAACGGCAAGACCGTCTTCGCCGCGATGGGATCCTTCCAGGTCCCCGAACAAGGGCCGGACTTCCAGCCGAATGCGCCCGCCGCCGTCGAGCCGGAATCCCTGCGCAGCGCCGCCGAGGTGCTGGAAGGCGTCGATGGTCCGGCCGCCGAATACTGGGCTTCCGGGCGCAGCTTCGATATGCGCCACATTCCCGGACCGGTGTACGTCGAGGTGGAGGGCGAGGCTGTGCCGCAGCAGGCCGTCTGGGTCAAGGCATTCGACCAGTTGCCCGACGGCGCCGACGAACGTGCCACCGCCGACCTGCACCGCGCGGCCCTGGCGTACGTCTGCGACTACACCATCCTTGAGCCGCTTCTCCGGGTGAACGGGCTGCACTGGTCCGCACCAGGACTCACGACCGCCAGCCTTGACCACTCGATCTGGTTCCACCGCGACGGCCGCGCCGACGACTGGGTGCTCTACGCCCAGGAAGCCGTGTCCGGGCAGAGCAACCGGGGACTGTCCATGGGTCGGTTCTTCGACCGGCACGGACGCCTGCTGGCCACGGTGGCCCAAGAGGGCATGATCCGCGCCGGCGCCTGACGTCCGCATCCGAACACCGCAAACCACCCGCAGCACCATTGAAAGGAATGGCCATGACAATGACATCGGCCCACGTGGACACCTTTACGCGCGATCACCTGCCACCGGTCGAAACCTGGCCGGTGCTCGAGTTCACCCTCCCGGAACTGCAATACCCCGAGCAGCTCAACGCGGCGGCCGTCCTCATCGACGACGCCGTCGCCCAGCACGGCGCCGGACGTCCCGCCCTGCGCACCCCGGACGGGACTATCTGGAGCTACGGGGAGCTGCTGCTCCGGTCCAACCAGGTGGCCCAGGTGCTCACCGAGGACTACGGCGTGGTCCCCGGCAACCGTGTAATGCTGCGCGGGCCCAACAACCCGTGGATCGTTGCGGCCTGGCTCGGTGTGCTCAAGGCCGGCGCCGTCGTCGTCACTACGATGCCGATGCTGCGCTCCAGCGAGGTCGCTACGCTGATCGGGCTCACCCGGCCGACGGTCGCGATCTCCGACCATCGTTTTATGGACGAGCTGACAGTGGCGGCAGGCGACGACGTCGCGGTCCTCTCCTACGGGTCCGACGACGGCGCCGACCTCATCGCCCGCTGTGCCGCCAAGAGCGGCGAGTTCGCCACCGTGCAGACCGCCGCGGACGACGTCGCGTTGCTCGGTCCGACGTCGGGCACCACCGGTGTGCCGAAGGTGACCATGCACTTCCACCGGGACATCCTGGCCAACGCCGACACCTTCGCCCGCTACATCCTTCGCCCCACGGCGGATGATGTGTTCGCGGGTTCCCCGCCGCTCGCGTTCACCTTCGGCCTGGGCGGACTGGTGGTCTTCCCGCTGCGGTTCGGGGCCTCATCGCTGCTGACCGAGCGGGCCGCGCCCGTGGAACTGGCCGAGAATGCCGCTGCCGCCGGGGCAACCATCCTCTTGACCGCGCCGACCGCCTACCGCGCCATCCTGAAGGCAGGACGCGGCGAGCTGCTCAGCCGTCTTCGCATCGCCGTCTCTGCGGGCGAACACCTGCCCAAGGAAACGTGGGAGGCCGTCCACAACGCCACCGGAGTCCGCCTGGTCAACGGCATCGGCGCCACGGAGCTGCTGCACGTGTTCATCTCCGCTGCGGGCGACGACATCCGGCCCGGAACCACGGGCCTCGCCGTGCCAGGGTACCGGGCAGCCATCCTCGACGAGGAGGGTGAGGAGCTCGGGCCCAACCAGATCGGCCGGCTGGCCGTGATCGGCCCCACCGGGTGCCGTTACCTCGACGATGAGCGGCAGGCGAACTACGTCTGCAACGGCTGGAACGTCACCGGGGATACGTTCACGAAGGATGAGGACGGGTACTTCACCTATGAAGCCCGCTCGGACAACATGATCGTGTCCTCCGGCTACAACATCGGCGCTCCCGAGGTGGAAGCGGCCATCGACCAGCACCCGGACGTTGTGGAAAACGCCGTCATCGGCCGCCCGGACGCAGAACGCGGCAGCGTTGTCTGCGCGTTCATCGTCCTGCGCGACGGCGTCGAAGGCGACGCCGCCAAGCGCAAGGACATCCAGGACTTCGTCAAACAGACGATCGCCCCCTACAAGTATCCGCGGGACATCCGGTTCGTCGACGAACTGCCCCGCAACCCCAGCGGCAAGTTGCAGCATTTCAAGCTGCGTGACCGTCTCGACAACGAACCAGACCAGCTTGCGACCGCAGGCCTGTGCCAGGCCTGAGAAGGAGCACCACCATGAAAATCGCAATCGTCGGAGGCGGCCCCGGAGGCCTGTACTTCGCAGCACTGATGAAGCAGCTGGACCCGTCCCACAACATCACCCTGTGGGAACGCAACGCCGCCAGCGACACCTTCGGTTTCGGCGTCGTGTTCTCCGATGAGACGCTCGGCGGCATCGGAAACGCCGACGCCGTTGTGGCCGAGTACATGAGCCGGCGCTTCGCCCGCTGGTCGGACATCGACGTGCACTTCGGCGGCGAGACGGTAACGGTCGGCGGCCAGGGGTTCGCGGCGATGAGCCGCAAGGAGCTGCTGGAGCTGCTCCAGCGCCGCTGCGCCGAACTCGGCGTCGACGTGCGGTTCAGCACCATGGCCCCGCCGATCGCCGAACTTGAGGCCGGCTACGACCTGGTCCTCGCCTCCGACGGTGTGAACTCGCAGATCCGCGCAACGTATGCGGACTCCTTCGGCCCGGACCTGGATCCGCGGCCCAACAAGTTCATGTGGCTGGGCACCGACCAGGTGTTCGAGGCGTTCAAGTTCTTTGTCAAGGAAACCGAGTGGGGCGTGATGCAGATCCACGGCTACCCGTACTCCGACGAGGGCTCCACGTTCATCGTCGAGATGTCCCCCGATGTCTGGGAGGCCGCAGGCTTCGGCGCAACTGCCGATACCGTCTTCGCCCCGGGCGTTTCGGACCAGCTGGCAATCGACAAGATCCGGTCAATCTTCGCCGAGGAGCTCGACGGCCATGAGGTGCTGGCCAACAACTCCAAGTGGCTGAACTTCACCACGGTGCGGAACCGGAGCTGGCGGCACGGGAACGTCGTGCTGCTCGGCGACGCCGCCCACACAGCCCACTTCTCCATCGGTTCCGGCACCAAGCTGGCCATGGAGGACTCGCTGGCACTGGCAGCCTGCCTGCACGAACACGCGGACGTGGAGTCCGCACTGTCCGCCTACGAGGCCGAGCGGCGACCCGTCGTCGAATCGACCCAGCGTGCCGCCCAGGCTTCGCTGGAGTGGTTCGAACGGATCGGCCAGTACAAGGACCAGAATCCGACGCAGTTCGCGTTCAACCTGCTCACCCGGTCACGGCGCATCACGCAGGAAAATCTGCGCCTGCGCGATCCGGAATTCGCCGAGGCCGTGGACCGGAATTTCGCCGAGTCCCAGGGTCTCACCGAGACGGCTCCTGCGATGTTCCAGCCGTACCAGATCGGCGGGCTGGAACTGAAGAACCGGATCGTGGTCTCCCCCATGGACATGTACTCCGCGGTCGACGGCGTTCCGGGCGACTTCCACAAGGTCCATCTCGGCTCCAAGGCTCTCGGGGGTGCCGGGCTGGTCATGACCGAGATGATCTGTGTGTCCGCCGAAGGGCGCATTACCCCGGGCTGCACCGGCCTGTACACGGACGGCCAGCGCGACAGCTGGAAGGAGATCGTGGGCTTCGTCCACGGCAGCTCGACCGCGAAGATCGGCGCACAGATCGGCCACGCCGGCCGCAAGGCCTCCACCCGCGTGATGTGGGAGGGCATCGACGAACCGCTCGAAGCCGGGAACTGGGAAGCTGTCGGCCCCTCCGCGCTGGCCTACGGCCCGGGCAGCCAGACGCCGCGTGAAATCGACCGCAGCGGCATGGACGCGATCAAGGCCGAGTTCGTCGAGGCCACCCGCCGCGCGGGGCACGCCGGCTTCGACCTCCTGGAGGTCCACGCCGCCCATGGCTACCTGCTCTCCTCTTTCGTCTCGCCGGTGGCCAACAGCCGTACGGATGAGTACGGAGGCAGCCTGGAGAACCGGCTGCGATTCCCCCTGGAAATCTTCGACGCCGTCCGCGCCGCCTGGCCTGCAGACAAGCCGCTCACCGTCCGTATCTCCGCCACCGACTGGATCGAGGGCGGCAACGATTCCGACGACTCAGTGGAAATCGCCCGGGCATTCGTCGCGCACGGCGCCGCCGGAATCGACGTTTCCACGGGCCAGGTGGCCAGCGAAGAGAAGCCGGCCTACGGCCGCAGCTACCAGACACCGTTCGCCGACCGCATCCGCCAGGAAGTGGCCGGCCCGGCGGGAGTCGCCGTGATCGCCGTCGGGGCTATCTCCAGCTACGACGACGTCAATTCAGTCCTATTGGCTGGTCGCGCCGACCTCGTGGCGCTGGGTCGCACGCACCTGTACGACCCCCAGTGGACCCTGCACGCCGCCGCAGAGCAGGAGTACCAGGGCCCCGGCGCGCAGTGGACGCCGCAGTTCCGGGCCGGCCGGCGCAAGCCGCCGAGCTCCCGTACGGATGCTGTGCGGCCGCGCCTGTCCCTGCTGAAAGAGGCGGATTCCGACGCCTCGAACGCCCATCTGCGCTGGACACCCGCCCAGGCCGCGGCCGAATCGGTCCTGACCCATTAGCACAGCACCATCCGCACCACCCGCATCATCTCTCGTACCTCCAAAGTGAACTGAGGGCAATATGGTTAGCGCACCTGCAAATGATTGGAATGTGCCGAAACGGACCACAGGAATTGTCCTGTTCTGTTGTTGGCTGGCGATTCTCGCCGAAGGCTACGACGTCGGCGTCCTCGGAGCGGTGCTCCCGGCGTTGGCCGAATACAAGGCATGGGACCTGACCCCGCTGCAGCTCGGCGGGCTCGGTGCCTATGCCTTGGTGGGCATGCTGATCGGAGCCCTCTTCATCGGCACGCTCAGCGACATCGTGGGCCGCAAGAAGATGCTCCTGGCATCGATGGTTATTTTCACGCTCACCCAGGCTGGAGCGGCCCTGGCCACGACTCCCGAAATGTTCGGACTCTTCCGGTTGATCGGCGGCCTGGGCATGGGCGGTGTCATCCCGGTGGCGGCTGCACTGACCATCGAGTACTCGGCCCCGAAGAAGCGCTCCTATAACTACGGACTGATGTACTCCGGGTACTCGCTGGGCATCGTCGCCGCGGCGCTCGTTGCACTGTTTGTGCTTCCGACGGCGGGATGGCGTTGGGTGATCGGCTTCGGCGCGCTGCCCATCGTGTTGCTGCCCATCATCTGGAAGCTGCTTCCCGAGTCCCTGGAGTATCTCGAATCCAAGGGGCGCCGGAAGGAAGCCCATGATCTCGCGGTCAAGCTGAACATCAGCGAATACGCACCCGTATCAGCCCCGGCGGCAGCTCCCACGGGCGAGTCTGCACCTTGGTGGAAGACCATCACCATCATGTTCTCCCCGAAGTACCTGCGGTCCACTGTGTTTTTCTGGATGGCCCTTTTCTGCGGCATGGTCCTGGTCTACGGATTGAACACCTGGCTGCCATCGATCATGAAGCAGGCCGGCTACGACCTCGGCTCATCGCTGACCTTCCTGCTGGTGTTTAGCCTCGCGTCCGCCGTCGGGGGCCTGGTCCTGGGCCGCGCCGCCGACAAGTACGGCCAGAAGCTGATTCTGGTGGTGTTCTACGTGCTCGGCGGTCTGGGCATCCTGCTGCTGATGTTCCCCAACAACATGGTGGTGAACCTGGTGTTCGTCGCATTCGCCGGTATCGGATCCATTTCGACGTCGCTGGTCCTGACGGGCTACATCGCCGACTACTACCCGGCCAAGATCCGTGGCACGGCAACGGGCTGGGCGCTGAGCTTCGCCCGTATCGGTGCGATCTCCGGACCGTTGATCGGCGGCTGGATCGGCAACGCGAAGCTGCCGTTCGAATACAACTTCGCCATCTTCGCCGGAATCGCTGTTGTTGCGGCCGGCGCTGTGGCGATGATCCCCAAGCGGCGAGTCGAGAACCCCGTATCCACGCTCGAGCTCGACGGCGATGCGGACGACGGGAGGGTCAAGGCGGCGGCCGTGTAGCCACAACGTCGCACTGAGATGTAGGGGCTCGCCGGAACACCGGCGGGTCCCTACCCGCCGGTGTACTCAGGGGCATGAAATCCCCGGCCAGATCAGGAGCCGGTGTGAGCATCCAGCGGGGGCCTCGCGGAGCATGTTGCTGTCCCGCTGAGAGTAACGGCGGGACATGTCCGCCAGCTCAGCCGCCAACGAGATGACGAAGATCGGCTGGTCAAAGTTGATGTCCACGGCTGGATTCCGTCGGTAAAGCCTGGCCCCGGAGCGCGCGTCCGGAGGGCGTGCCGGCAGGGACTCGGACCCTGACTTTATCGCCGTCGATGGTGGGGACTTCAATGTCGGCGCCCAAGGCAGCCTCCGGGAACGAGACCGGCACGTGGATGCGGAGATTGTCGCCGTCGCGTGTGTACACGGCAGGATACGGAACCATGGCCCTGACAACCCCGGACGCCAGGCGTCAGGTGACCATTACCCTCGCATATCCTCCTGAACCTTTTACCCTCACCCCCTACGTGCCCAGCAACGAGCTGGCCTGGGAAGTATTGAGGATCGGGAGGAAGGCATTCGACAGCAGCTGCTGATCCCTGGCCGGGCCGCGCGGTATTGTTGCACCGGAAGATCCCAGCCCCAGCGGCAACCCCCTTGAAAGGCCCCGACCATGAGTATGCTCGGAATGAAATGGAAGCTCCACGGCACCGGCAAATCGATTAAGCCCGGCCACGTGGTTGCTCCGGATGAGCGGCTGGCCTGGCCCCTGACCATCGGCGTGGGCATGCAGCACGTCGTGGCCATGTTCGGAGCCACCTTCCTGGTTCCCATCATCACCGGCATGCCGCCGGCCACCACCCTCTTCTTCTCTGGCATCGGCACGCTGCTGTTCCTGGTCATCACCAAGGGGCGCGTTCCCAGCTACCTCGGCTCCAGCTTCGCTTTCATCGCACCCATCATGGCGTCCCAGCAGCAGTTCGGCGTGCCCGGTGCGCTGGGCGGAGTGGTGCTCGCCGGCGTCGCGCTGGCCCTGATCGGTGCGATTGTGCAGAAGTTCGGCGCGGGCTGGATCAACCGGCTGATGCCGCCCATCGTCACCGGCGCCATCGTGGCGCTGATCGGCTTGAACCTTGCCCCCGCGGCGAAGATGAATTTCGACGCCGCCCCCGTCACCGCCGTCATCACGCTGGCCACCATCATCCTGGTGAGCGTTCTTTTCCGCGGAATCGTCGGCCGGCTCAGCATCCTTGTGGGCGTGGTGGTGGGCTACCTGGTGGCCATGCTGCGCGGCGAAGTGAGCTACGACAAGATGGAGGCCGCCGCCTGGATCGGCCTGCCGCACTTCCAGACCCCCGAGTTCCATGTGGGCGTGCTGGGCCTCTTTGTCCCCGTGGTGCTGGTCCTGGTGGCCGAGAACATCGGACACGTGAAGTCCGTCGCGGCCATGACCGGCCAGAACCTTGACGGCGTCTCCGGCCGCGCGCTGATGGCGGACGGTGCAGCCACGGTCCTTGCCGGCCTGGGTGGCGGTTCCGGCACCACCACGTACGCGGAGAATATCGGCGTTATGGCGGCCACCAAGGTGTATTCGACGGCGGCGTACTGGGTTGCCGGCGTCTTCGCCATTGTGCTGAGCTTCTCGCCGAAATTCGGCGAACTGATTGCCACGGTCCCGCCGGGCGTGCTGGGCGGCGCCGCCACCATGCTCTACGGCATGATCGGCATCCTGGGCGTCAAGATCTGGGTGCAGAACAAGGTGAATTTCTCCAACCCCGTGAACCTGACCACGGCCGCCGTCGCCCTGATCATTGGCATCGCGGATTACACCTGGACCATCGGGGAACTGACGTTCACCGGCATCGCCCTCGGCTCAGCCGCCGCCCTGGTGATTTACCACGGCATGAAAGCCATCGCGAAGGCCCGCGGCTCGGTGGCTGAACCGGAAACGGAGCAGGCGGGCCTGCCTCCCGCCGTCAAGGCAGCCGTCAACGCAGCAGCCAAACGCTCGCCGAAGAAGCGCTGACCCGTCCGCAGGTGCGTCAAGCTGTTGCCTCAGGCTGTTGCGTCAGGCAGCGTGATCGCCGCTGATAAATGGTCCGGGCGGGGTTCCGATGCCGAAAACCGGACGCGGCTGAGGACGCTTGGCGGTCAGCTCCGCTTCTGGCGGGTGCCTCAGTTGCCGGATCGCCCAGGGAACGAGATATTCCCGTGCCCAGATGAGATCCTCGGTCCTGGCTTCCTTCCAGCTGTGGGGCATCGGTGGCTTAGGCTCCAACGGCTCCAGTGTGTGCGGGACTCCCAGGGCCTTGAGCACGGCCGCGGCGATGGTGTGGTGCCCCAGCGGTGAGAAGTGCAGCCGGTCCGGATCCCACATGCCCGCGTTCGACAGTTCGCGCAGGAACCACAGGTCAACCATGACCGCGTCGTGGCGGGCGGCCACCGCGTGGAGGTTCTCGTTGAAGATGGCCACTTTGCCGCGGATCTGGCTGAAGACCGGCGTCGCCCCCCAGTCCGGCCCGGCAAAGAGCACCACGGTGGCGCCGGACCGGGCCAGTTGCTCCACGCCGTCGTCGATCTTTTCTGCCAGCCGGTCAGGGTCGCTGCGCCGGAAAACAATATCGTTGCCGCCGGCGGAGAGCGTAACCAGGTCGGGTTTGAGGGCCAGCGCCGACGCAAGCTGCTGGTCCAAGATCTGCTGCACCAGCAGGCCCCGGACGGCAAGGTTGGCGTAGGCGAAGTCAGGCTGGTTTGCACTGAGTTCCTCGGCCACGCGGTCTGCCCAGCCACGCAAACCACCCTCGCTGCGCGGCTCGGGGTCACCGATACCCTCGGTGAAGGAGTCGCCCAACGCAACCAGCCGGTGCCACGGGTGGGGCGCCGGTTCCACAGAGGCGTTCTTGGCTGCAATGTCCTGCTTCCAGACGTTCATGCCGTGCTCCCTGTTTTGTAGGGTCCCTGGTGGAGTGCGCGTGTTTCGACTTCAGCGAGTCCCCGGAAGGCGGCATTTTCCCGGCCGGGTCCTGCCGGGTCCTGGCGCGAGGCGGCCACAATATTCAGGGCAGTCTCGCGAAGCCCCTGGCGGGTGTGCCGTGCGACGGTCCGGAGGTACTGCAGGGCCGCCTCATGGCCGAGCCCGTAATCAGATTTGAGGGTGCTCACTGCCAGGTCCATGAGCACCATGGAGCTTTGGGCTACCGCCAGTTGCGCGCCGGCTTCGGCCCGCTCCGCCACACGCACCACCACCCACAGCGAACGGGCCACCTGCCGCGCATACCGGCGCGTCCTGATGATGTCCTCACTGGTGAAGGCATGGGGAGTGGACGCATAGAGGCTCAGTGCGGCACTCCATCCGGCAGCGGCCACAATCGGCATGGACAGCAGCGACCGGACGCCGTGGTCCGCGGCAGCGCTGGCATAGCCTGGCCACCGCCGGTCGAGGGCGACGTCGGCCAGGTGCACAAAATCACCCCCGCGCACGGCTTCCAGCACAGGTCCGTCCGCAAAAGAGCACTGTTCTTCGTCCGCGGCACGGGCTGCGGCGGTCCCGGCGGCGGCGGTCCGGGCCGATCCGGGGTGGAAGAAGGTGACAGCCCAGCTGATTCCGCGGGAATCGCCATTGATGTCGCGCATGAACTCGCGAGTGACCGCAGCCAGGAAGTCCTCAACATCCGTGCTGTTAAACACCACATCCTGGGGGTCGGGAAGCGATTCCCAGCCCGGTTCCCCCGGTGTCTCCGCGGCCATGTTCCACGCCTAGGTTTGAAACGCGTGGCCCACTGCAAAACCTGTTTCTAGGATACGTCCGGTGACCGCTCCGCGGGCGGCGTCCAGCCACACAAAAACCGCAGTCCAGGCACAGAACAGTGCCGCCCGGCACGCAGCCGGACGGCACAGCTCCACCGCCGGGCCGCTGGTCCGGCCGGGGCACTCAACGCGCTAGCCGGCGTCGAAACTTTCCTCCTCGTCATCCTTCGGTGATTTGTCCTTGGGGCGGTCGGTTCCGCTGCCGTCCGGCAGGCCGGCGGCCTCCTGTCCGGCTTCCGATGAGAAGGGTTCCGAGCCCTGCGAATCGTCGTTGGACTCGTTGATATCAGCCTCGGCGGAGGGCACGTCGGCGTCGCGCGGGATGGGCGGTTCGCCCGGCTCGAAGCCGGGATCATTGGAGTCACTTTCGGCGTGGTGCTGGTCATCGGTGCCGCCGAAGCGGCCGGCACCCGGCTCCCCGGCGCTGTCTTTGTCCTCCTCAGCGAAGTGGCTGAGATTGGGCGTGCCCGTGGCGAACGTTTCGCCGTCAGGGCTGTTCTGGTTCAGTCCGGCGGCATCAAAATCCTCTTCCTCACGGGGCTGGGCGAACTGCTTGTTGTCCGCGCCGCCCATCTCCTGTTCCGCCGTCGGCGAGCCATAGCCGCCCGCTTCCTCGTCCGGTTCCGTGCGCTGGTTGTCCTGACTCATGGTTCCTCCTGTTTTGGATGTGGATGAATCTGACGTGCAAACTTCGCTACAGGCCCTTGCCGCCGGTCACCGGCAGCACTGCTCCGGAGATGTAGGACCCCTGGTCGGACGCCAGCAGCACATAGGCCGCGGCCAGCTCCGCCGGCTGACCCGCGCGCTGCAACGGCGTGTCCTGCCCGAAGGTGGGCAGTTTGTCCGGCCATTCCGTGGCGGGGATCAGCGGGGTCCAGATGGGGCCGGGGGCCACCGCGTTGACGCGGATGCCCTTCGGTCCAAGTTCCTGGGCAAGCGCTTTGGTGAAGGCAACCTGCGCCGCCTTGGTCATGGCGTAGTCAATCAGCCCCGGCGACGGATTAAAGGCCTGGATGGAAGCTGTAGTTATGATCGACGAGCCGGCTTTCAGGTGCGGAACCGCGGCCCGGGCGGTCCAGATCAAGGAATAGAGATTGGTCTTGAACACGCGGTCGAATTCCTCGGTAGGCAGGGACTCGAAACTCTCGCGGTTCTTCTGGTATGCGGCGTTGAGCACCACCACATCCAGGCCGCCGAATTCAGCCACGGCATCAGCGACGATCCGGGTGCTGAAGTCCTCCTCGCGGCAGTCGCCGGCCAGCAGCCGCGCGCGCTGGCCCGCTTTGCGGATCCAGTCGGCGGTGTCCTGGGCATCTTCCTCTTCTTCCGGAAGGTAGGAAATTGCGACGTCGGCCCCCTCGCGGGCGAAGGCGATGGCCACCGCCTTGCCGATTCCTGAGTCTCCGCCGGTGATGAGTGCGGCCTTACCTTCGAGCGCACCGCGCCCTTCGTAGCTGAGTTCGCCGTGGTCAGGCTTCGGATCCATGGGCGCGGTGAGTCCCGGCTGCTTCTGTTCCTGCTTCGGGAAGGGCCCGGAGCGATAGCCGTCCCGGGAGTCTGTGGGCGGGTCTGTCCGTTTCTGTGTGTCGCTCAAAGTCCACCTCTTCACTGAATCGGTTTTCGAAAGGCTCCGGGTGACCGGCTCTTCGAAACTATCCCGGCCGGCGGAGCAAGTCCACCGCCCGGAGGAAATAATCAGTAAACTTATCAAATGTTGCCCTTGGCGCAACTTGGGCCTAGTTTTGGAGCACGCTGATACGCCCGGAAGCGAGGAAACCAATGTCGGATGTTGAGGACTTCACCGGCAGCACCGGCCGGAATGAAACCCGGGAAGAACAGCTGGACCGGAACTGGGCCGAGCTGCTGCAGGAACTCAGGGTTCTGCAGACCGGGGTCCAGATCCTTGCCGGATTCCTCCTGACGCTCCCGTTCCAGCAGCGGTTCGAGCACCTGGACGATTTCCAGGTGGGCCTCTACCTCGTCAACGTGGTGATCGCGACGCTGACCACAGCCTTTATCCTGCTTCCCGTCAGCGTCCACCGCCGGCTCTTCCGCCAACGGCTCAAGGAAACCCTGGTCTCCAGCGCCGACACGATTACCAAGATCGCGCTTGCCGGCGTGGGGATGCTCAGTGTCGGGACAGCCGCCCTGGTCTTTGACGTGACGGCCGGCCGCACCGCGGGCCTGACCGCCGGCGGAATCCTGCTGGCCGTCCTTCTGGTCCTGCTGATCTACGTCCCGCTGCGGCTCAACAGGCGCGCAGCGGGACGGTAACAGGCCAACAATCCACCAAGCCAATGAGGATCAAACCGAAGGAGTGCACATGCGCAAGTGGGCCAAGGAACACGGGCTTTTGCTCGCCAACGCCGGACTGTTCCTGGCGTTTTTCGGCGGCATGATCCTCTCCGGGGCGGCCGCCTACAGCGAGGATCAGGCGGCCCACGGGCAGCCGGGAGTCACGGTTATGGAGTACCTGTCCACCGGCGATTTTGTCGAAGCCACGTTTGAGAACTGGGAATCGGAGTTCCTGCAGATGGCCATGTACGTGATCCTGACTGTCTTCCTTTTCCAAAAGGGATCCTCCGAATCCAAGCCCATGGGCAAAACTGCCCCGCAGGACCAGGATCCGCGCGATGCCACCGTCAAGAACACCACGCCGTGGCCGGTGAAGCGCGGCGGGCTGGTGCTGAAGCTCTATGAGCACTCGCTCTCCATCCTGCTGCTGCTGCTGTTTGTGGCCTCCTTCAGCCTGCACGCGGCCGGCGGAGCCTCGGCATACAACGACGAACAGCAGAGCCACGGCGAGCCCACTGTCACGGTGCTGGGATATCTGGCCACCAGCCGGTTCTGGTTCGAGTCCTTCCAGAACTGGCAAAGCGAATTCCTCGCTGTGGCGGTCCTGGTGGGCGCCTCCGTCTACCTCCGCGAAAAGGGCTCGCCGGAGTCCAAACCGGTGGCCGAGCCGCACTACGAGACCGGCGCCTAACCCACATGACCGTCCCACCGACATACAGGAGAATGCCATGCGAAGGATCTTGAGGACCCTGATTGCCGTGGTGGCCCTGCTGGCCGCTGCACCGTTGGCCGCAGGCGCCGCCCATGCCCGCACAGCTCCCCCACCGGGTTTTGCGCAGGCAGAAGTACGGGCCGAAGTTCGGGCAACCAAAGTCCAGGCCGCCAGCGCACCTGCGGCTGCCTTGGCCTCGACGAGCAGCCCGTCCGCCACTGACCCGGCATCGACCGGGCCGGCAAACCCGGGAACAGGCGAAACGGCCGACGCCGAAGCCACCCGAGTGGACTACGCGCCGTGGGTGATTGGTGCCGTCGCCCTGGTCACCCTCGCAGTGGTGCTGATCTGGCGCCGCCGCCGCAACACCACCATCGTGTAGGGCTTGTGTCGCCAGGACGACACCTAAGGGCGCTCAGGCGCCTTCCAGGACCTGGCTGGTGGCCCAGGCGAGGTATTTTGCGGCGTTGGCGACGGCGTCTTCCGGGCTGGCCGCTATATCCAGCAGTTGCGCGGCGGCTACCACTCCGTGTCCCGCCAGGTCCTCGGGCGTGACCAGGATCCGCCCCGCCACGACGATCACGGGGATCCCGCGTTCCCGGGCTGCGTCGGCGAGCGCGATGGGGGCCTTGCCGGTCAGCGACTGCGAGTCCATGGATCCTTCGCCGGTGATCACCAGGTCTGCGTTGTCCAGCTGGTCGGCGAGGCCGGTGAGTCCTGCGACGAGCGCGAACCCGCCTTCCAGGCGGGCGTTGGTGAAGGCAAGGAACGACGCCGGGAAGCCACCTGCCGCCCCGGCGCCCGGGATGTTAACGTCCCGGCCAGTGACCTCGCGGAGCACGGACGCCCAGTTACGCAGGCCGGCGTCGAGCTGTTCCGCTGCCGCGTCGTCGGCGCCCTTCTGGGCGCCGAAGATGTGGGCCGCCCCTGCGGCGCCATAGAGCGGGTTCTGGACGTCCACGGCGATCCTGAACGAGACGGCGGACAGGCGGGGATCCAGTCCGGAGGTATCGAGGGCTGCAACGTCGGCGAGTGATCCGCCGCCCAACGGGACAACGTTGCCGGCCGCGTCCAGCGGCTTGAGGCCCAGCGCGCGCAGGGCGCCGCTGCCGCCGTCGGTCATGGCCGATCCGCCCAGGCCCAGCACAATCTCGGTGGCACCCGCGTCAAGGGCCGCGGCGATCAGCTGCCCGCAGCCGTAACTGTGGGCCCGCAGGGCGTTGGCCGGTGTGGGTTCCATCTCCGCCAAGCCGGAGGCCTGCGCTGTCTCGATGACGGCGGTAGCACCGCCGTCGGCGTTCTTCCGGATGGCCCAGGCGGCTCCCACGGGAGCAAGAATGGGACCCACGACGGCATTGAGCCGCTCCTCGTAGCCGGCCGAAACGGCAGCCTCCAGGGTTCCCTCACCGCCGTCGGCGATCGGAAACTGGCTGGCTACAGCGTCCGGGTAGACGCGCAGCGCACCTTCGGCGATGGCGGCGGCGGCCTCCGCGGCGGTGAGCGAGCCCTTAAACTTGTCCGGAGCGATGAGAATGCGCATGCCGTCCATCATGCCAGCCAAACAAGGGAAAGCGCTTGCCCGCCCCGGCATGCGGACAGCTCGGGACGCCCTTTACCGGCTGGCGTCGAGATCCTTGGCCTTGAGCACCGCGAAGTAGCCCGGCACGCGGCTGTTTCCCGCAGCGTCCATCAGCGGGTTGGTCTCGATGGTTGCGGCCCCGTCTTCCACGAGCGTCCACCGGTCCTTCGGCATCACGCGGGCGAGCTCCTCCGGTCCGAAGTGGCCGGGCATGGGCAGCTTCCGGATAGCCAGCTCCAACGGGGCCGGGATGCTCCGCGGTGACGCACCCAGGTGCGCGACGTACTCCACCGGGTTGCCCTGGAAATTCGTCTCCGCCAGAAAGACTGTGCCGCGGGCGCCCACGAGCTGCCTCAGATTTTCCATAAGCGCCGCCTGATCGGCCGGGGCCAGGACGTGCAGCACGCCGCGGACAAAGACGTTGGCATCCGTGGATTCCACCAGACTCGCGCCGGCTCCCGGCTCGGTCATGTCACACGCCAAGTAGCTGACACCATCAACTCCTGACGATTCGTCACGAGCACGGCTCACCGCATGCGCCGACACGTCAACGCCCAGGACCTGCGGTGAAAACGCCGTCAGGGCGCGGCTGAATGCGCCATGCCCGCAACCCACATCCACCACGGGAAGGCTTGGATCGAAGTGTCGCTGCAGGACGTCGAGGTAGCCCAGCAGTTCGTGGTCCGTGCCGGAATCCCACAGCACGTCGCTCCGGGCGCCCGTCCTGGCGATCCCTGCCCAGTACCTGTCCCAGGCCACGGCTCTGTTCTTGGGAGCAGCCCAGGACAGCCTGATCAGTTTGGGCAGGATCAAGTACTTTCGCAAGGCGGAGAGCACCGGTTTCGCTGGGGATGACATCGTACAAATATAGGACCTCAACCGCGCCGCGGCGGTTTGCCGGCCTGATCCGCTCAGGCTGTGGCCGCGGGTTCGTTCAGCAGCCAGGCCATGGCGTCGTCGCGGGACGTAAAGAACCGGGTGGGGCAGGGCACTTTGGTGATGCCCAGGATGAAGTTGGCCAATACTTTGTCAACCGGCGACGCCCCCAGCAGCGCAATGCGGGAGGCCTGGCAGGGGCGGCCAAAAACGGCACGGGCTCCCCGGCTGACCTGGGCCGTGGTGGCCATATCCACCAGCATGGGATGGCGGCGGGACCCGCACAGTTCGTTGACGTTCCGCATGGCGGCCTCGGCGTCGGATTCCACGATGGACACGCCCCGCACCCACTTCAGCTGGACAACACTTTGTTCATCCAGCGTCAGGTCCGCCTTGGCCGCTTCTGCAGGTTGACTCGTCACGATTACCCTCCGCGCATTTTTATAGGAACAGTGGTGCTCCGTCACCCTACAATGTACTCAGTCAGGAGCAAACGTGAGCTCACTCAGGAGCGAAGGGGGCAGGTTGCCAGCGGACACAGCACATTTCGCAACCGTGCCATACCTGGCAGTCGTTGCGGACCCCGACGCCGGGCGCCGGGAATTCACGGCGGCGGCACTGGAGGCGGCGGGCTTCACGGTCAGCGCTGTTGGTAACGCCACCAGTCTGTCGGCCCTTCTGGACCAGCGCGAGCCCTCCGTCCTGGTCCTGGACAGTTCACTCTCCGACGTCGACGCGACCGCCCCTGCGCTGGTCCTCGTGGATCTCGATAGTCCGGCAGAGGTCAAGTCAGTGGAGCATGCCGGCATACGGGACTGTATCGCCAAACCCCCTGCTGCCAAGGAACTCGTCCACCGCGCCACGGCCCTGATCAACCTGGTCTCCCGCCGGAATGAAGCGCGGCAGGAAGCGCAGACGTTACGCGAAAGGCTGCGGCAGGTGTCGGCGGCGGTCCGGGGAACCAACCATCCGCAACAGATCGCCGACTTTGTGGTCAGGGGCTTCGGTGAGACGTTCGGCGCGGACCGGGTGTGGCTGACCACGTTCGACGACGACAGGGTGCCGCCCATCACCGCCCAGTGGCACCGGCCCGGCCTGGCGCCGCTGCCTGAAGGAATGTTCACGGACGAAGACCCGGTGCGCAGGACGGCTGACGTTCTGTGGGCGCGGGCTGAGGCCCTGACGGCGGACGGAGCGTTCGCGCCGCTGGGCACGGGCGACGTCCGGCTGCCGGCGGAACTCGCGAAACTGCGCGCCGCCGCGTCCGTGGCGGTCCCGATGGGGGACGGCAGCTCCTCGCTGGGAATTATCTGGATCGCCCTGCTGGATTCCCCCAGGGAATGGTCGCGGGCTGAGTTGGCGCTGATCCAGCACGTGGCCGGCAATACCGCCCACGGCCTGATCCAAAGCCATCTGATCACCAGCCAGCAGCAGGTGGTCAAGCAGCTCCAGCAGCTGGACAAAGCCAAGACCGACTTCCTGGCCACCGTCAACCATGAGCTCCGCACACCGCTGACATCGATCATGGCCTACCTGGACATGATCCAGGAGAATACGTCCGATCCGGTGTCCAGCGAGGTCCACCAGATGCTGGACATCGTGGTCCGGAACACCGAACGGCTGCGGTTGCTGATCGAAGACATGCTGAGCGTTTCCCGCAATGGGCATGAGCAAAGTCCGCTGCACCTGACTCCTGTCCGGCTGGCGCGGACGCTCGAGATCGTCACCGCTGCGCTCAGGCCGCTCGCAAAAGTTCAGAACGTCGCTATTGCCATGGCACCGGCCTCGGAGGATCCGGAAATCCTGGCAGATGAAGTGCAGCTGCAGCAGGTTTTCACGAATCTGGTCTCCAACGCCATCAAGTTCACCCCCGGCGGAGGACAGATCGACGTCGTCAGTCTGGCGCGGGCAGATGCAGACGGCACCCGCTGGGCGACGGTCACCGTCTCGGACACCGGGATGGGGATCTCCAGTGACGAGATAGCCCACATCTTCACCCGCTTTTACCGCGCCTCGAACGCGATGTCCGGGGCGGTTCCGGGCACCGGACTCGGGCTCGCCATCACGCAGGACATCGTCCAACGCCACGGCGGCCGCATTGACGTAACCTCGGAGCTGGGTGCCGGCACCACTGTCACCGTGGCCCTCCCCCTTGGAGCCCACGCGTCCCACGAAACCTGAACCGGGAAAGGAGGCACCAGATGTTCGCTGACGATGACCCCAGGCTCTCCCAGCTGTTCGATGGCATCGTCCGGCTTGCCTCCGGAGACCTCCAGTCGCGGATAGAAGTATCGCCGGCCCGGGACGAGCTCGACGCCATCATCATGGGCACTAACCTCCTGGCCGAGGACCTGCAGATCACTTACGAAGAGATGGAGCAGCGTGTTGAGGTCCGCACGCAACTGCTGCACGAAGCCCACCGCGAAATGCAGATCATGGCCATGCAGGATCCCCTCACCGGCCTCGCCAACCGCTCGGCGCTTCTGGCTGCGCTGAAGTCCCCCCAGGACCACGACGGCGAGGCCCCCAGCCAGACCGTTCTCCTGCTCCTTGACCTTGACGCCTTCAAATCCATCAACGACACTCTCGGCCACACTGCCGGCGATCAGGTGCTGATCACTGTGGCCCAACGCATCCGCAGCGCGGTCCGGGCCACCGACGTTGTTGCCCGGCTGGGCGGGGACGAGTTTGCCATCGTTATGCCGGCCACGGGCGCCGACCAGGCCGCCGTCGTAGGCCAACGCATCCTGGCAGCCATCAAGGAACCCATCGACCTGCCTGACCGGGCCGTCCGCTGCGGGGCGAGCCTAGGACTCAGCCTCGGGGAGGCTGGGCGGAAGGCCGAGGACCTGCTGATGGAGGCCGATGTGGCCATGTACGCCTCCAAAGCAGAGGGCCAGAACCGGCTCCATGTCTTCGAACCTGGGCTCCTGCTCATCCGCAGGCTCCGCAGCCAACTGCTGGAGGACCTCCGGGCCGCCATCAAGGGCCAGGGCCTGGTGCTGCACTACCAGCCCGTGATTGAACTGGGCACCGGGCGCATTGAAGGGGTGGAGGCCCTGATCCGCTGGGACCACCCCACCCGCGGCCGCATCATGCCCGACGAATTCATCCCGCTGGCAGAAGATGCCGGGCTGATCTCGGAACTGGGCCTGTGGGTGCTCAGCACCGCTGTAGGCCAGCTACGCAGTTGGATTGATGCCGACCTGGTGGACAGCCGGTTTTCTGTCCGGATCAACATCTCCGCGACGGATCTGCAGAGCCTGCACTTCATCGAAGACGTCCGCGCCGTGCTCAAGGAGACGGGTGTCCGTCCCGAGCAGGTTGTCCTGGAGCTGACAGAAGCAGCCATCGTCAGGGGGAACGATCTGGACCGGTATTCCTTGGGCGGCCTTCGTGGGCTGGGCGTCGGTATCGAGATCGACGACTTCGGTACCGGATATTCCTCCATCAGCTACCTGCGCCGGCTCCCGGTGGACCGGGTCAAAGTGGACCGGTCCCTGATCGAGGGCCTGGGCACAGACCCCAGCCAGCCGGCACTGGTGGCTGCAGTCCTGCAGCTGGTGCGCGCCTGCGGGCTCGAAGCCGTGTGGGAAGGCGTGGAAACAGCGGAACAGGCCGAGCACCTCAGGAACCTCGGATGCCTGAGTGCACAGGGCTATTTCTTCAGTAAGCCCGTCCCGCCCGAACAGATTCCTGCGCTGCTGGCCGAAACTTCATCCGAAAGTAATAGAGGCTGATCGATTAAGGGCTGCACTTTTGAATCATCCCGATATACGATCAAGTGGCGGTATCCGATTCTTTGAGGCCAGGAAGATCGGCATTAATCAGAAGTAGCGCACTCCGAAGGCATCTGGAAATTTGAAAATAAAGGGGCCAAGGAGCCATTACTTCGTCAACTGGGGGCGTTGCTAATGACGGTTCGCGTACAAGCTTGGGGAGTTATTGCTGCGGTTTTGGCGGATTCCGATCCTGCCGGGGCGGCAATACGTCAGCGCCTTAGCAGCCGCTTGGCGGAAAATCCCGGCATGCCGGAACGGGCCCTGCTGGAATATCTTCTGGAACGCCGGCAACAGGACACCACAGACGCGGAAACCCCCGACACCGCGCGCTTCCCGCAGCCTCTCAGCGCCATGCCGCCAGAGCTTGCCGAGCGGCTGGATTCCCTGCGCAGCCTGTCGCGGATCAGCGCGCTGCTGGAAAACCAGATGCTGATGACCGCGTTCCAGCCGATCTACGGCCTCGATTCCAAAGGCGTTGTGGGCGTAGAGGCATTGTCGCGCTTTGTCAGCGACGACGGCGCAAGCGCGGAGCTCTGGTTCGCCGAGGCGGCCGCCGTTGGCTTGGGCGCCAACCTGGAATTCTCGGCCCTCGCGTCCGCAGCCGCCGCTGCCGCGAAGCTCCCCGCGCACCTCTACGTCTCCCTGAACATCTCCCCCACATCATGCCTGGATCCCCGGCTGCTCGAATTGTTTGAACACATCGAGCTGCCAATAGACCGCATTGTGCTCGAATTGACGGACGAAATTCCGGACGAGGAATACTCGCATTTCATTTCCGCAATTACGCCGCTCCGGGAACGCGGGCTGCGCATTGCAATCGATGATTCACACCCCAGCGCGGGCGCCCTAAGCCGGATGCTCCATCTGCGGCCTGACTTCATCAAGCTTGGCAGGAACGTGATCAGCGGCGTGGACACGGATGCCTCCCAGCACGCCCTGGCCGCGTGCCTGGTGGACTTCGCGGAGCAGATCGGCAGTGTTCTTGTGGCAGAAGGCGTTGAAACCACCGGGGAACTGAACGTCCTCACCGAGTTGGGCGTCAGCGCCGGCCAGGGCTACCTGCTGGGCCGGCCCTCCGTCCGGCCGAAGGACTGGGCGGCGTGGAATACGCCGCTCGACCCCGACGGGCTGCGCCGCCTCGCCGCCGCAGCCGATCACGCCACCCACCCTCCGGGCGGCTCCGACTGACGTTGACCGCACGGCGGCACAGGGGCTGCCAGCACCGGCAAACCAGCCCTCAGGCCACCGCGCCTCGAACAGGCAACCCGTTCCGGGCTATTCGCTGTGCCCCTGATCGCCGCTCATCTGGTCTTCCGCCGGCGGGGTTTCGCCCGGCGGCACTCCCCCGCCCGGCTCCAGTCCGGTGATATTTCCCTCTACGGGGTCAGGATTGGCTGACGCTGCAGAGTCTTTGGACTGCTGAGACTCTTTCTCTGACTGATCGGAACCCGGCCTATCAGACACTGGCTGGTCCGGGTTCGCGGGATCATTTTCCGAATGGTAGCTGCCCATGGCGCCCTTCCTTTCCTTGGATCGGCTGCGGTTCTTTCCCCAGCCCTGGACTAATTGTAAGCATGCTGATAATTCTGGTAAGCAAGGTCCCGGCAGACGCGCAAGCAGCCTGCCGGCTCCCAACGCCATGACAGCCGAAGAGGAAAGGCGCCGGGTCTGAAGCCCGGCCCGGGTGGCTTGCCCGAAGGCGACGAACACCCGTCCACGGGATTGGGACGCAGCTGACCGCACGCGCCACAACAGATCCGGGTCAGCTGCCGGGCCACTCGCCGCGTTCCTGCAGGACCTGCTTCAGCAGATCCGCGCGGTCCGTCACGATCCCGTCCACGCCCAGGTCAAGCAACCGGTGCATCTCGGCGGGGTGGTTGATGGTCCACACATGGACCATCAGACCCAGGGCGTGCGCCCGCCGCACATAGGCAGGCGTCACCACCCGGATCGCCCCATAGCGGACCGGGACCTGCAGGGCCTGGACATCCCGCAATGGGCCTCGTAGCACAAGGCGCAGCCAGGTGGCCGGAAGCACCGGGCCCAGCAGGACAAACAGCGCGTTCGTCACCATCCCTGCCGACGACGCCACCGGACGGCTCAACAGGTTCAGCACCGCCCGGCGTCGGCGGTCTGAAAAACTGGCCACGAGGACCCGGTCATGCGCGCCGTGCCGTTCGATGCCGGCGGCCAGGCTTTGCACGGAGTTCCAGTCTTTGACGTCCAGATTCAGCCTGGCAGCCGGGAAGGCCGTCAACAGGTCATCGAACAGCGGCACGGGCTCGCGCCCGCAGATCCGCGCGGTGGAAACCTCGGCGGCGGTCAGCTCGGAAATCCGGCCACGGCCGTCGGTGACCCGGTCCAGGGCGTCGTCGTGGAAGAGCAGCAGCACGCCGTCGGAGGTGGTGTGCACATCCGTCTCGAGGTACTCATAGCCAAGTTCGGCGGCAGCCCGGAACGCGGCCATCGAGTTCTCCAGCCCCTCCCGGGAGAATCCGCGGTGGGCCATGGCGATGGGACGCGAGGGACGCGCAGCACCGCCGGAAGCGTCGAAAAACGGCTCAGTCACGCTTGTGAGCGTACCGGAGCCGCTGGGCTATTCCTCCTGCGGCACAATCTCCACGCCGTCACTGCAGTGCAGGAGCGTGCGGCCATGGCCGTCGTCGAGATCCACCCACACAGCGGTATGGTCCCACGTGATGGCGTCCACGAACCCGCCGGTTTCGTATCCCGGGGCGAGGCGGACGCGCACGCGGTCTCCCTCTTTCAGCGCCTTCCAGTGCGCGGCGGGCTCTGCCGGGCGTAGCGGTGCGTTGGCCGCCCTCTGGTTGCCGTTCCTTGCCATGACTCCCCCTCAAGCTGCGATGGGTATCCACCGCCCACGTTAGGGGGCAAACGTGAACGGAAGGTGAGCGGAAGCTGTGAATTCCGGCTACGGGAGCCGGGATCAGGACAGCCTTACCCCCAGCGCCGCGAGCCTGGCCTCCAGAACCTGGGCCACACCGTCGTCGTCAAAGTGGGGTGCCTGCTGCCCGGCGGCGCTGATGGCGTCCGGATGGCCGCTGGCCATGGCGTACCCGTGGCCTGCCCAACGCAGCATCTCGACGTCGTTGGGCATGTCCCCGAACGCCACGACGTCGGCCGCGTCGATCGAGAGGGATTTGGCGTATTCCGCCAGGGTGACTGCTTTGTTGACGCCGGGGAGGGACAGTTCCAGCATCGCCACGGTCGGCGCGGAGTGCGTCGCGGACGCGAGATGGGCGACGGCGGGCCGCACGGCTGCCAGGAAGTCGTCCGCGGTGCCATCTCTGACAATCGCCAGGAACTTCACGACGGCGTCGTCCGGGGTGAGCGTTTCGGCCAGCGGGGCCGGGGTAAATTCGCCCAGCAGCTCGCTGGAACCGTTCTCGATGAAACCGGGCTCAAGGTGGAATCCGGTCAGCGTTTCCGCGGCGAAGAGCGCGGCGGGGCGCAGTTTCTTGATGATCCGCCGCAGTTCCAGCACCGCCTCGATGCCCAGTGTCCGGGCGGAAACCAGCCGGTCCGCTTCGAGGTCCCACACCACGGCGCCGTTGGAACAGATGACCGTGCCCGTATGGCCCAGTTGTTCCTCCAGCGGGTGGAGCCAGCGTGGCGGGCGGCCGGTGACAAAAACGAGCTCGATGCCGGCGTCCCGGCAGGCGTGGAAGGCCCGGACGGTGCGGTCGCTGATCTTTCCGTCGTGCCCAAGAATCGTTCCGTCTATATCACTTGCTACCAGCCGCATCCTGCCAGTCTACGTGGGGCACGGGGTTTCCCGGGCGGTGAAGCGTCGTCCCAACGGCTGGCCCGTTGGAGTCGCCCTGCGACGTTTTTGACGCCGCGCTACGTTCTGTTGAGCCTGCGCGTCCTTGCGTGAACGTCCGTGTCCGGTGCCGTTGTGGGGTGTGGGGGCCGTGCGTAATCTCATCTTCAACATCTCCGCAAGCAAAGGAAATACCGTAACAACTCCCCCGGATAACACTCCGCAGAACCAACCGGCGGCCACCCGCATCGTGGCCGGCCAGACTTCCGCTCCGAAGCGTCCGCTCGGTCTGAAAATCGGCATCGCAGAGCTCAAGCTCGGCTATTTCGGCAACGTGACGCACGCCCCCGCCGCGGCAGGTGTCAGCCAGGGCTACATCGCCGACGAGCTGGGCCATACCAAGCTCAGCACGCAGGGCGCGGCTGCAGGCGAAAAGGCCAGCGTCATCAACGACGCCCTCAAAGGAAGCGGCAGGCGCTGGGCTCGGCAAGGAGTAGGCCTCACTGCTCAGGCTGCATCGTCACGCAACCCGCCCCTTCGCGTGCAACTTCTCCCAGTTCCATGCGGGTGGGCGGGATTCCGCGTACCAGCGGTTCTTTTGGGCAGCCGCTCTTCGGATGTTCACAGCATCCCGCTAAAAGGCCCGCGTGGAGAGACAATGACTGTATGAGCTCAGAAGAACCGCTGACACCCGCCGTTGGACCGCCCACGCCAGCGTCCGAGCCCACGGTTCAGCGCACCGAACCCGTCTCGCCGCCTGCGAGAAAGTCTTCTCCCTCCCGTGTCACACGGGCTGCGGTCATTTGGAGTGCCGTGGCGGTCAGCCTCGTGGTGCTGGTGCTGCTGATCATCTTCTTCATCCAGAACCAGGACATGGTCTCGGTCAAGTTCCTTGGCTGGGAGGGCCGTCTTGCCCAGGGTGTGGCGTTCTTCATAGCCGCCGTCGGGGGCGGCATACTGGTGGCGATCGCGGGCGGTGCGCGCATTCTGCAGCTCCGCCGTACCGAACGACGGCGGCGCAAGGTCACGAACCTCTAGCAGCCGAGCTGCTGCCCCTGTCCCCCCGTCCTACTCCCGCGGAACCGCATTCAGTTCCGCGCGGGTGGGCGGGTTGGCGCCGGGCCTCGAAACGGTAACGGCAGCTGCCCGGGAGGCGTGGGCCAGGAGCTCAGCCAGGCCCTCGGCCGGAAGCTCGCGCAGGTCCTTCCGGTTCTGCGCGCCGTCAAGGCCCCGGTCCACGATCCCCGACAGCAGCGCGGCCATAAAGGAATCACCGGCGCCCACGGTGTCGGCCACCTCCACGCGAGGCGCGTCAATCGCAGCTTCACCTGCGGCCGTAATCCCCCACGGACCGGCTGCTCCCCGCGTGACCACCACCAGGCTCGGCCCCTCGGAGCCGCCCAACGACAGCCAGCGGCGGGCTGATTCCAGCACGTCCACACCCGGGTACAGCCACTCCAGATCCTCGTCGGAGGCCTTGACCACGTCCGCGAGGGTGACAAACTTCTCCGCCTGCCGCCGCGCATAATCCACGTCGGTGATGATGCTGGGCCGGCAGTTGGGATCGAAACTGATCGTCGCGGACGGGTGGGCGTGCTCGACGGCGGCGAGCACCGCTGCGGCGCCCGGCGCCAGCATCGTGGCGATGGAGCCCGTATGTAGCAGGGTGGTTCCCTGCAGCATAAAGGCGAGGCGGGCGTCCAGGCCGGGAAGCTCCCAGGCGAGGTCGAACGTGTAGGTGGCGGCGCCGGCGTCGTCAATTACGGCGGTGGCCACGCTCGTTGGCAGCTCATCGGGGCCGAGCGGCAGCATGACGGAGCTGGAGCGCAGGTGCGCCGCCACCGAATCCCCGTAGGCGTCGCGGCCATAGCGGCCGATGAACTGCACGGGATGATCGAGACGGGCCAGCCCTACCGCGACGTTAAGGGGGCTGCCGCCTACGTGGGCTTCGATTCCGGAGGCGCGCTGGACAACGTCAACAAGGCCTTCGCCGATAACTGTGAGCATGGTCATACTCTGCCAGACATGCGCCCGGCCCACACAGCATATGACGCGACCCCTACCATGGAGATATGACATCCCATGTCTCCGATCAATGACGGCTGCCGAGCCCGACGTCGAACACGTCCTCGCGGTCCGGGGCACCGGCGGCTACCGCCGATACAGGATCCCCGCCCTCGCCGTCTCGCGGCTGTTTAGGTGGCGGCGGGGCAGTCCGTGAGGGCGGCGGTGACGAATAGCGTGTGCAGGGGTGGTTTCCTGATGGGCGCGCCGTCCGGCGTGTGGAGGACACATCCATGGAAGGGATTGTCATGAGAATGAGCAACAAGGTCCTGGTCGTAGCTGCGGCTGTGTCGTTGGCCGGGATCACAGGATGCGCCGGTTCGGGCGGGGGCTCGTATACCACGCCGCCTCCGGCCAGCAGCGCCGCTTCTGCCTCAGCTGATGCTTCGGCACCGGCCGGTGACGCGACCATTACGATCAGGGACTTCGCGTATGAGGTTCCCGCGTCCGTGAAGCCGGCGGCTATGGTGACGGTGACGAACGCGGACAGGGCTCCCCACACGATCACCGCCAAGGACGAAGGCGGTTTCGACGTTGAGGTCCCTGCCGGCGGGACAGTCACTTTTCAGGCTCCGGCTGCCCCGGGCGAATACGGGATCATCTGCACTTTTCATCCCCAGATGAGCGGGACGCTGGTCGTGAAATGAGCTGGCAGCGTGACAAACCGGCAAAACGAAGGATGATCCTGTGGGGGCTGCGGGTCTGCGCCGCGGCGGGCCTGGTTGTCAGTGCCGTGGTCCATGTCCAGCTCGCCCCGGGTTATCAGCAGGCAGCCCCGGGTGGTGTCGGACAAGGCACCCTGTTCTTGATCCAGGCGGGTGCGGCGGTCCTGGCCGCGGCGTTTGTTCTGCTTCGAGGTTCACGGACCGCTTTCGCGGCCGCCGCAGCCGTGGGGTTCTCTTCCCTGGGCGCGGTCATCCTTTACCGGTACGTCCAGGTCCCGGCCATCGGGCCGCTGCCGTCGATGTACGAACCGGTCTGGTACACGGCCAAGGTTCTCACGGCGGTCGCCGAAGCCGTCGCGGGAGGGCTGTCTCTGACCGGCCTTGCCCTGCAAGGGCGAGGAGCGCGGTTCGGATCAGCCACACAGAGGCGCGGGCGCCAGGGCCCGTCGCGGACCTGAGGAACCACCGAAAGTTACTGCCCGCGCAGGCTTTTCCGTGGCCTGCCCGGCTCACACCGGGTTTGACTAAAATTGCGACAACCAAATAGTTGTGGTCAATATCACTTGTTTACCCATCCTTTTGATGTTTGGCTTCGAAGTGCCAGTGTCCCTTCCTTTGGGACGTCATCAACATCACACGTGCGTGTATTTGAGGAGATATTTCAAATGAACAAGACACTCCGCTTTATGGCAGTACCCACCCTGGCTTTGGGCGCACTTGCCCTTTCCGGGTCCCCGGCAATGGCCGCGGACCAGTCCTACCAGTCCACGCTGGGCCAGCTCAACGGCAGTGCCGGCTCGGGCACCATCACCGTTGATGTCACGGGCAACCAGGCCCACGTCGTGTTGAAGGTTTCGGGCATGCCCGCAACCTTCATGGACGCCCCGTACCCGCACGTCCAGCACATCCACGGCGGCAAGCAGGGCACCTGCCCGGACCCGTCTGCCGATAAGGACGGCGACAAGGTTATCTCCACCACCGAGGGCGACCCGTTCTACGGCCCGATCCAGACCACGCTCTCGACCAGCGGTGACACGAGCCCGGCAGCGGGCCTTGACCTGAAGGTCGGCGGCCAGGGCGCGGCCTACACCGTTGACCGCACGTTCGAACTGAACGCCGAGACCAAGGCATCCCTGAAAGCAGGAACCGCCGTTGTGGTCGTCCATGGCCTTGACCCTGCCACCCTCAGCGCTGCAGGACAAGCCGCCAAGTCCGACCTGGCACCGACCCTTCCGCTGGCCGCTACCTCCCCTGCCCTGTGCGGGACCTTGAAGGCTGGTCAGATGAAGATGCCCGCGGGCGGCGCTGACACCGGCATCACCCAGGAAACCGGCACCGACACCGGAGCCCTCGCCCTCGGCGGTGGCCTCGTTCTCGTTGCTCTCGCCGGCGGAGCCTACGTGGTCCGCCGCCGCAGCGCCGGCACAGCAGCCTAAGCACGAGCCGACCGGATCACTACTGTGACAACCACGAATCCCGGCCACCGCGGAGGCCTCCTGGCCTCCGCGGCGGCCGGGGTTCTGCTCGCCATGTCCCTGGCCGGTTGCGCCGCCGGACCTGCCACCGCCCCGGACGCCGGTCCGGCTCCGGTCTCACCTTCGGTGGGGACCAGCGCTCCCGCGGGTCCGCCCCCGGCAACGGACGCCCCCGCACCCGCCGCACCGGAGGCACCGCCCACGCAGCAGCTTCCGCCGGTGCTCGGCGCTTCAGATCCCGTCACCCTGAGCATTCCCTCGATCGGGGTCCGGACGGATCTTCTCCATCTGGGGCTGCGCGAGAACGGGTCCCTGGAAGTACCACCAGATACCGGCAACGGCGCGCCCGCCAGCTGGTACAACGGCTCCCCGACCCCGGGGGATCGAGGGCCCTCCGTGATGCTCGGCCACGTGAACGCCCTGGGCGGGAACACCGGGGTCTTCGCGGAGCTCCAGAAGCTCAAAAATGGCGACGAGATCAACGTGTCCCGAACCGACGGCAGCACCGCCGTGTTCACCGTTGACCGCGGAGCCCTCTACAGCAAGAACGAGTTCCCCACCCTCGAGGTCTACGGCAACACCCCGGGAGCTGAGCTCCGGCTCATTACCTGCGACGGCTATGACCCCGCCACCGGGCTCTTCGATGACAACTACGTCATCTACGCCAAACTCAAAGCCTGACTACGGCCGCTGACCCGCAAAACGGGGCGGCCAGGATGGAAGAGCTGTGAAACATCACAAGTCTTTGCTGGCCTCCGTGGCCTTGTCCGCTCTGCTGCTTTCCGGCTGCGCAGCCGCTGCCGGTTCCGTTTCCGCGCCGTCGGAGGTTTCGACGCCGGCCCCGTCCGCAACCACGCCCGAGGCAGGGCACACTGCCAGCCACGGCGACGGGCACCACAGTGGGGGAACGTCCTCGCCCGGAGCAACGGTGGACGGACCCAGCGACGCTGCCCTGATGGTCTGCGGAGACCAGCCAATGGACAGGCTCACATCGATCCTTGACCTTGACTCGGACCCGCACACCGTCAGCGACTGGGCAAACAGCACCTTCACCTGTACCTACCACCTAAAGGTGGGGGCACTGGTGATTTCGGTCCAGGAAGCCGCTGACAAGGCCTCAGCCCTGAAATACTTCGACGCGATGCAGGCCCTGGCGAAAGACGCCAAACCCATCGAAGGCCTCGCGAATCTGGGCTTCCCGGCCTACGAAACCACCGACGGGTCAGCCATTTTCCAAAAAGATGCCTTCATCCTGCACGTGGACGCCAGCGGCCTGCCCGCCACCCTCGGACCGGAAAGCATCACCAGGAACGCCCTGGCCTACCAGCTCTCCACCACCATCCTCGCCTGCTGGGTCGAACACTCCTGACAGCGACCTCAACCCCACCAGAACCGACAGCACGCCTTCTACCCACCCCCTGGAACCCACCGAAAGGTTCATCATGAACACGACCACCAGAACTGCCTGGGCTCTCGGGGCAGCCGCAACGATGATTGCTCTCTCCGGTTGCGGGAACCCCGGAGCGTCCGGGCCCGGCACGACAACAGCACCACCAGCGGCAGAACAGACAACGTCGGCCCCGGCCCCCACCACTGAAACAAATCCCTCAACCCCCAAACCAGCCTCTTCAGCCGCCGCGGCTTCAGCAAAAATCCTGATCAAGGGCTTCGCATACCAGGGAGCCGAAACCGTCAGCCCCGGAACCGAGATCACCGTCACCAACGAGGACATCGAAGCGCACACCATCACCGCCGACACCGGTGCCGCGTTCGACGCCAACATCAAACCCGGCGCCGGCACCTTCAACGCCCCGACCGAACCCGGCACCTACCCCTACCACTGCCGCTTCCACGGCAACATGCACGGCACACTCACCGTGAAATGACACCCACAAGACCTGCCTGCAGTCCAGATACCTTCTAGTGCCGCGACAAGGCGGTGCGGCACTGTTTTCGAACTCGCCCAGCGTCGCCGTAGGCATCAAGCAAGACTGATCGGAGCCCGCCTGGGTCCGACGTTTCTGAATGGACATAGAACGAAGGCTTCGGCCCGATATTATCTGCCCGCGGTAGTAGATCAGCAATTCCTGGCTCTTGCGGAAAAACTCGAAGCTTGAGACGGCCGTTCGGGCAGGTAAAGACGGTGTCATCCTGGACAACGTACTCGGCTCCCTCATCTGCCAATGACGCGACTACCGGCAGCAGCTTTTCGAGACTATCCACGCGCGCTTCGATTTCGATGTCCGTTGGCATGATCACACTTGACCACAGCATGATCGACGGGCGGGCATCCCTAGCTGCCCGTAAGCCGGTCCGCTCAGGCAACCTTTACCGGGCGGTAAAGGTAAAGAATGTCACAGGGGACGCCGCGGCTCCCTGTGCCCGATAGAAGTCGAGAGCGTGCTTGTCTTCGTTGTCGGCCGGCACAAATACCTCGCCGAAGCCTGCTGACGCTGCGGCTTCGCGTAGTTCGAGAACCAGCCTGCTTCCAACGCCCTGTCTCTGGCGATCCTGGCGCACCGCAAGGTCATAGATGAATACCTCTGACGATGGGGATCGCGTCATTGGCAGAATGTGGGCGGTGATGCCGCCAACAATGTCGTCACCGGCGAATGCGGCGATGGCCCAAAACGAATCCCGATCGAGAAGCCAAACAAGATAGTCGTCGGTGAGCGGCTCGGCATCCTCTGCGAATACAGCAGCCATCATCGCGAACATGTCGCGCGCCGCTGTCAGATCGCCTCGGACGAGCCGCTTTGTCCAGAGAGTAGTCACTTTGCAATCGTGTCATGCCCGATCGGCACGAACAATGCCGTCCGCAACAGCAACTTGGGGTCGAATCACCACTCTGAATTAGGTCCGTCACGGGAACGATCTTCGGGAATCTGCGAGACTTGCCCGATGATTACCGAACACGCGTTGCTTCCCGTTATTTCTGGCCAGGAAGAAGATTTTGAGGCAGCGTTCGATCGGGCTCGTTTGATTATTGCGTCGATGCCTGGCTTTGTCTCGTTGTCGCTCTCGCGTTCGATCGAAACTCCCAGCACGTACTTGCTGCTCGTGCAGTGGGACAGTTTGGAGGACCACACCGTTGGTTTCAGGGGATCCCCGCAGTATCAGCAGTGGCGGGAGCTACTGCACAGGTTCTACGAGCCGTTTCCCCTGGTCGAACACTACAAGCTCGTGAACTCTGCTCCTCGGTAATGCGCCCGTAGGCTGCCCCGGCGGCCGTCGCGGCGCTGCTCGGGTTCGCCCTTGCCGGGTGCCAGCCGGCAGCCGGGCCGTTGGCGGTGGGACCGTACGCGACGGTGCCAAGCCCGTCGTCGTCCGAGCTCGCGGCCATCGTCCAGGCTGCCGGCGAGGATCGCAACGGCACAGTTCTCGACGCTCCCACCGCCCCGCGCCTGGCTAACGGGCAGACGACGGCGGCCTACCGGGCCAAGCGCGAGCGGGACCTCCCATACGCTCAGCTCGAAACGAATGGGCCGAGCAGCGTCCCGGCGGGCTACTCGTTGCCGCAGACCGCGACGTTCCGGGCATCCGCGGACGGCTGGCAGCTAGACAGCATCGCCCCTTCCGTGCACGGTGGCGGCTTGCCGATGTCCGTCGTCGAGGGCTGAGAACTGTCCGTCACAGGATCCCTCACCGAACAGGGACGCCAGGGTGGTTCAATGCGCGCCACGAAACTGCCGCCCTCGGGTAGGTTGTTCGCATGAACACCGATGCCGAGTATTTCCGGGCCAAACTACGATTCGAGATCGACATCATGGATGTTGCCGAGGCCTATCGCGGAGACGCCTTCGTGCTGGTCGACACCCGGCGGCGGGCCTCCTGGGAACACGGCCATGTGCCGGGTGCCGTCCATCTGCCGACGGCGGAGATCCCGGCGCGGGCGCCGGAAATGATCCCGGCCGGCAGCAAAGTGGTGGTTTACTCTTGGGGCCCTGGCTGCAACGGCAGCGCTGTTGCTGCATTGGCTTTCGCCGAGCTTGGTTACGAGGTGCGGGAGATGCTCGGGGGCATTGAGTATTGGGCCAGGAACGGCCTGCCCGTGGAAACCGCAGACGGCGTCAGGTCCGGGGCCGCAGACAGCCTGGTAACGGCGCACCAGCCCGCCGCCCCGGAACTGCCGCCGTCGACGTCGTAGCGAGTTCCCGAGGACCTACGCGGTAACCGCCAGCGCGTCGATTTCGACCAGCATCACTTCGTGCGGCAGGTCAACAAAAACGGTGGTGCGGCTGGGAAGTGCTCCGCTGGGGACGTTTTCGCGGATGAATTCACCGTAGACATCGTTCATGGCCGCGAAGTCGTCGCGGGTGGTGAGGTACACGCGGAACATCAACACGTCCTCCACAAACGAGCCGCCGGCTTCCAGGATGGCCTTGACGTTCTCAAGGGTGCGGCGGGTCTGGAGGCGGACGTCGCCTTCGCCGATGTACTGGTTGGTGGCCGGATCCATGGGGCCCTGGCCGGACACCTGGAAGAGGCCGCCCTTCTTGATCCCCTGGGAGAAGACGTGGGCGGGGGCGGGCGCGTTTTCGGTCAGTACAACTGTTTTGTCGCTCATGGTGTGGTCCTTTCGTGGCTGATCCAGCCGAGGTCACGCGAAATGGCCTCGGTGCTGGCTTTGAGGTCGGGCAGCAGCTCCAGCAGTCCTTCATAGCTGAGCATCACCACCGGTACCGAACAGGAGGCTGCGGCCACGACGGCGCCGCTGGCATCGCGGATGGGTGCCGCGACGCAATGCACGAACGCTTCGTGCTCGGCGTTGTCGTGGGCCCAGCCCTGGATCCTGACCTGCTCCAGTTCGGCCAGCAGGGCCTCCGGCGAGGTCAGGGTATTGTCGGTAACTTTTATGTAGTCCAGTCCCGCCGCGATGCGCTCCTGCCGGCTGCGCGGCATGTCAGCAAGGAGGACCTTGGACACGGCGGCCGAGTGCAGCGACGCGGTCAGGCCGATTCGCGAGTACATCCGGACCGGGTGGTGGGACTCGAACTTGTCGATGTACACCACCTCGTTGCCCTCGAACTCCGCCAGGTGCACGGTGTGTCCGGTGCGGCCGTTCAGTTCGGCCAGATGGGGGTGGGCCACCTTGCGGATGTCCCGCTGCTCAAGGGCCAGCGAGGATAGTTCGAAGAGTTTGGAGCCAAGCTGGAACCGCTGGTTCTCATCGCGGACCACGAAGCGTTTCTCCTCCATGGTGTGCAGCAGCCGCATGATGGTGGTCTTGTGGACGGACGCTTTCGAGGCGAGCTCGTCCAGGGTGGCGGGCTTGGCCGCAAGTTCCGCGAGCAGGTCCATGGCCCGCATCAGGCTCTGGCTCATGGTGCCACGCTCCGCTTCCGGGTGCTGAAGTGGCCGCCCGAGACGTGTATGGCGGCCCACTGGGCGTCGGTCGAGTCCAGGATGGCGGCGAGCTCCCCGGCGTCGGGGAGGGGGCCGCGGTCGCCGTGGACCGTGAGGGTGCAGGCGGCGGCCACGTGGCCCCGGCGCAGGCTGGCCTTCTGGTCCAGGCCGAACCGCCTGCCGCTGAGGTAGCCCGCGGCAAATGAATCACCGGCTCCGACGGGTTCGAGCACGTCCACGGACAGGGCGGCAACTTCCTCCCGGCTGCCGTCGCGGAGCAGGGCGATGGCGCTGGTGGCGTCGTTCTTGACCACCAGCACGGACGGGTCCGGGAGCAGGCGGCGGAGCTCGGCCTCATCGGTGGTGCCGAAGGCGTGTTCCGCCTCGTCCTTGCCCACCAGCACCACGTCGGCAAGATTCGCCAGCCGCCGCAGCACGGAGCGGTCCTGGCCCGCCCAGAGGGCGGCGCGCCAGTTGACGTCGAAACTGATGAGCCGGCCCTGCCTCGGGGCGGCCAGGATGGCCTCCGTCAGCTCCCGGCAGCCCTCAGACAAGGCGGCCGTGATGCCGCTGAGGTGGATGAGCGCCGCGTGCTCCAGGAGACGTGCGACGGCAGGGTTGGCCAGCGTGGCCGGGCCCATGGCCGACGCCGCGCTGCCTTGCCGGTAGTAGAGGACGGAACTCCCGCCGTCGGGGTCCGACTCCTGGGCGGGAACCTTCACGTACAGGCCGGTGGGCAGCTCCGGGTCCACCTCGACGCCGGAAACACCCACACCGTGGCCGCGGAGCTCATCGAGGATCCGGGTGCCGAAACCGTCCCGGCCCACCCTGCCCACCCAGTGGGACTCCAATCCCATGGCTGCCAGGCCCATGGCCACGTTGGATTCCGCACCGCCCACGCCGAAATGTAGCGAGGTGGCCAGGTGCAGGGGCACGGGCTGGTCGGGGGTGAGCATTGCCATCGTCTCGCCAATACACACAGCTGAAAGCATGTGAATCCTGAACTCCCTCTTGCGCTTTTCAGCGGCACTCGGCACGCCGCGGAACTAGCCGTCCGGCGGCGGATGGGGTCCCTTCCCGGTAGGCACCGGCCTTGACTCCCCGTCCGGCACCATGTTAGACATATCACCAACAGCTTTGCAACACGCGTTGCAAAATACGCAACGCAATCGAAGAATGCTCCCCCGAAGGGACCCAACTCTGTGAATACCTTCCTCTCCGGCGGCCACGCCGAAGCCCCGATCGCTGCGGACGCCGTTGCCAGGCTGAACGCAGTCGGGCTTGATTGGCGGCACAAGGCCGTGCCCGCCACCGCTGCCGGACTCACCGCCGGTGACTTTCTCGGGACCGCCCCGCGCCTGGCCGATTTCCAGACCCCGCTGCTCACCCTCGACGCCGGTGCCGTGCGAGGCAATGCCGACCGCCTGGCCTCGTGGTGCGGCGAACACGGCGTGCTGCTCGCCCCGCACGGAAAGACCACCATGGCCCCGCAGCTGTGGGCCGAACAGCTCAGCCGCGGCGCGTGGGGCATCACCGTGGCCAACTTCGCCCAGCTCCGGGTGGCCCGCGAATTCGGCGTCCGCAGGCTGCAGCTGGCCAACAGCCTCACCGACCCGCACGCCATCGAATGGGTGGCCGGCGTAGCCACCGCTGAGGAGCCCATCCTGTCCTGGGTGGATTCGACGGTCACGGTGGAGGTCATTCAACGGACCCTCGAGGCCGCCGGAAGCAGCGCCGTGCTCGATGTCCTGGTGGAACTCGGCGGCACCGGCGGACGTACCGGCGCACGCGGAATTGACGCTGCCATGGACGTTGCCCGGGCCGTCTCGGCGTCCAGGTCCCTGAGGCTGGTGGGCGTGAGCGGCTATGAAGGATCGCTGGCACATACCGCGGATCCTGACAGCCTGGCCGCAGTGCGCGGCTACCTGGGGCAGATGAAGCAGCTCCATGAGCAGCTGCTGGCTGGGGGACTGTACGGCGCTGACGCCGGCATTATTCTGACCGCCGGGGGCAGTGCCTACTTCGACGACGTCGTCGACGTGCTGTCGCCGTGCATCTCCGCCGGCACTGCGGAAGGCACCGCAGGCGGCCCTGCAGGTCGAGACGTACAGCTGATGATCCGGAGCGGCGCCTACATCATCCACGACGACGGTTTCTACCGCGGGATCTCGCCATTCTCGCGTGACGGAAGCGAGCCGTTTGCCGCCGGTATGCACGGCTGGGCACGGGTGGTGTCCCAGCCCGAACCCGGCCTGGCCATTCTCGACGCCGGCAAGCGTGATCTTCCGGTGGACGAAGGCCTGCCGCAGCCCCAGCTGATCGGACCCGCACTGGGCGGTCCCATGCAGCCGCTCAAGGGAGCCAGCATCACTGCCGTCAATGACCAGCACTGCTTTATGGCGTTCGACGCCGGCACCACCGCTGTGCGCCCTGGGGACGTTGTGCGCTTGGGACTCTCCCACCCGTGCACGGCCTTCGATAAATGGACCCTGATTCCGGTGCTGGCCGACACGGACCGGGACCAGACCGTGGTGGACCTCATCCACACCTTTTTCTAGGAGCACCTGGATGAAAACACTCATCAGCAACGCCATCCTGGTGGACGGCACCGGTTCGCCCCGCCGTGCGGCAGACGTTCTGCTGGACGGCACCCTGATTGCGGAGCTGGCGCCTGCCGGATCCCTGACGTCGGAGAGCACCGGCGCGGACAGGACCATAGATGCCACCGGCCTGGTCCTCAGCCCCGGCTTCATCGACATGCACGCGCACTCGGACCTGCAGCTGCTGATCAATCCGGGCCACTACGCCAAGCTCAGCCAGGGCGTCACCACCGAACTTCTGGGCCAGGACGGACTGTCCTATGCACCGGTGGATGACGCCACGCTGGCCGGCGTCCGGCAGAAAATCGCCGGCTGGAATGACAACCCCGCCGACTTCGACTTCTCCTGGCGGACCGTGGGCGAGTACCTGGACCGGCTGGACCGCGTTGATCCGGACTGCCGGGATCAAACGGCAGGCGGCGACGGCGGCCGGATCGCCACCAACGCCGCGTACCTGGTGCCGCAGGGCACGGTCCGGGCCATGGTGATGGGCTTCGCCGAGGGTATTGCGACGCCGGAGCAGCTGGAGCAGATGCAGGCGGTCATCCGGACCTCCATGGAGGAAGGCGCGGTCGGAATGTCCTCCGGCCTGACCTACACCCCGGGAATGTACGCCAGCACCGAGGAACTGGCGGAACTCTGCCGGACCGTAGGGGAGCTGGGCGGGTTCTACGCGCCGCACCACCGCTCCTACGGCAAGGGCGCGCTGGCGGCCTATGCGGAGATGATCGACCTGAGCCGGAGCACCGGCTGCGCCCTGCACCTCTCCCACGCCACCATGAACTTCGCCGAGAACAAGGGCCGGGCCGGCGAGCTGCTGGACCTTATTGATGAAGCCCTCGACGGCGGCGTGGACATCACCCTGGACACCTACCCCTACCTGCCCGGCGCCACCACACTCTCTGCCATCCTGCCCAGCTGGGCCTCCTCCGGCGGAACCGAGGCAACGCTGGAACGGCTCAGCGACCCCGCCACCGTGGAGCGGATCCGGGAAAGCGTGGAAATCTACGGTTCGGACGGCTGCCACGGAGTGGTGGCCGAATGGGAGACCCTAGAGATCAGCGGCGTGCAGAACCAGGTGCTCGCCGGCCACGTGGGCAAGACCATTGCCGGCATTGCCGCTGAAACCGGGGCTGCTCCATTCGACGTTTTCGTGGAGATTCTCCGCGGAGACCGTCTGGGCACCGGCATCCTGCAGCACGTTGGCCACGAGGAAAACGTGCAGGCCATCATGATGCACCGCAGCCACACCGGCGGCAGCGACGGCATCCTGGTGGGCGCCAAGCCGCACCCCCGCTCGTGGGGAACCTTCACCCGCTACCTGGGTCATTACTGCCGGGAACTGGGCCTGCTCTCGCTCGAAGAGACCGTCCACCATCTCACCGGCCGCCCCGCGGCCCGGCTGAAGCTGCACCGGCGCGGACTTGTCCGCGAAGGATATGCGGCGGACCTGGTGTTGTTTGACCCGGACACCGTCCGCGATGAAGCCACTTTCGACAACCCCCGCCAGGCATCCGCCGGCATCCACTTTGTGTTCGTCAACGGCCTGGCAGCGATCGACGGCGGGCAGCCCACCGGCGCCCGCTCCGGCCGCGCCCTCCGCCGGCAGCATGACGGACTCACCCGAATAGGAAGCACCGAAACCCATGACTCCTGAAGATTTCATCCGGCAGCTCGAAGCCGATCGCAGCCTCGCTGTGGTCCGGGCGCCCTCAATCCCGGACGCCGCCGAGCTCTGCAAGGCGCTGGCCGACGGCGGCATCCGCACAGTGGAGCTGACCTTCACCACCCCGGACGTGCTCCGGCACGTCAAGCGGGCGGCGGAGACCGCCGCACAGCACGGTGCCGCCGTCGGAATCGGAACAGTGCTGACCGGCGACCAGGCCCGCGCGGCAATCGACGCCGGCGCGCAGTTCCTGGTGACTCCCGGCCTGCGGCCGGATGTCGCAGCGGTTGCCACGGCGGCGGGCATTCCGTTCAGCCTCGGCGCCATGACCCCCACCGAGGTGGCGAAGGCGCTTGATCTGGGGTCCCAAGTGGTCAAGATCTTCCCCGCCAGGCAGCTCGGCCCGGCCTACATCAAGGACCTCCAGGGTCCTTACCCCGGAATCCGGCTTCTTCCCTCCGGCGGCATCGATGCCGCCAACGCCAAGAGCTATCTCGACGCCGGCGCCATGGCCGTCTGCTGCGGAACCAGCGTTGTTCCCCCGGCAGCGGTGGCAGCCGGCGATTGGGCCGACATTTCGGCCCGGGCCGCCGCCTTCACCGGCATCCTTAACTGATCCCTCCCAGAAAGAACCCTCATGAACGAGTTTTTGACCTGGCTGCGGCACGACACCGCCGGCCTGCTCCTCCTCGCGGGAGTGGGTATTGCCCTCCTGCTGTTCCTGATCATCAAAGTCAAACTTGAGCCATTCATCGCCCTGGTGGGTACCGGCGTGATCGTGGCCCTGGTGGGCGGGGTCTCCGTGGAGGCCCTGGTGGGCTCCGCCACCAAGAGCAGCGACGCCCTGATTGAAAAGGGGTTCGCCGGAATCCTGGGTCACATCACAGTGATCATCGGCCTCGGAACGGTGCTGGGTGCCATCCTTGAACGGTCCGGCGGCGCCGAGGTGCTGCTGGGCCGCCTGGTGAAGATCTTCGGCGAAAAGGGCACCCCGCTGGCCATGGGCATCACAGGCTTCGTGTTGGGCATCCCGGTATTCTTCGACATCGGCATCTTTGTCCTGGCACCCCTGGTCTACGTGGCAGCGATCCGCGGCGGGAAGTCCCTGGCACTGTACGCACTGCCGCTGCTGGCCGGCCTGTCCGTGACGCACGCCTTCCTGCCCCCACACCCCGGCCCCGTTGCAGCGGCCGGACTGTTCCACGTTGAGCTCGGCTGGATCATCATCATGGGCCTGATCTGCGGTATTCCGGCGTGGTTTGCCTCGGGTATCCTCTGGGGCACCTGGATCGGCAAGCGCGTGATGATCGACGTTCCCGAGGACCGGATCATCGATGAGGCCGAGGAAGCCAGGGGCCACGAACCGTCCATCGGCCTGGTGCTGCTGGCCATCGGCATGCCGATGCTCCTGATCCTCGGCGGAACCTTCGGCAACATCTTCGCGCCCGAAGGCCCCATCAAGTCCACCCTGGTGTTCTTCGGCAACCCGGCCATTGCCCTGACCGTGGCAGTCCTGCTGGCCATGTGGCTGCTCGGCATCCGCCGCGGCATGACCTCGGCTGAACTCAGCGAAATCACCTCATCTTCGCTCCGCCCGGTGGGCATGATCCTGCTGGTCGTTGGCGCAGGCGCGTTCTTCGGCGCAGTGCTTTCGGCCACCGGCGTGGGCACCGCGGTGGCGGGATCGCTGTCCCAGGCTGGACTGCCGATTATCGTCTCAGCGTTTGTGATCAGCGCCGGCATGAGGATCGCGCAGGGCTCGGCCACCGTGGCCATCGTTACCACCGGCGGCATCCTGGCCCCCAGCCTGACCACTGGAGCCTTCTCCCAGCCGCAGCTGGCCCTGATCGTGGTGGCCATTTCGTCCGGGTCCATCATCGCCAGCCACGTGAACGACGGTGGTTTCTGGATCATCTCCAAGTACTTCAACATGTCCGTCAAGGACACGCTGAAGACCTGGACCGTGCTGGAAACCGTGCTCTCCGTGGTCGGCTTCGGTATGGCGGCGCTGATCTACCAGTTCGTCTAGATGATTGAGTCCGATTGGGTTTAGCGGTCGTGTCCGGTCACCGGACACGTAACCTACGCCCGCTGGGTGAGGTGGCCGTGTCGGTGACCAACAGATGGACCTTCCCCGACGCTTCTATGTCTGTCAAGTGGTGGAAAACGGGTGCGGGCGCGGACTCAATGTGCCCGTGGGGCGGCATTGGTGACCGGCCAGCTTCCCCTTCTCCCCCCGTTGTTTTGGCTGCTGGCGAAGCTTGCGAGCTGTGGCCGACGGAGGCCTATCTACCCGCAGGGCAAGGGGTAGGAAATTCCCGGAGGAAATCAGCGACGAAGGAGCGCCGCAGGGACATTTCCTACGGCGCAGGCCCCGACGGAGGAGGGGCTAGACGGGCCGGAGCGGACACGTACAATCCGACAGGACAGCAGCCAAAACAAGAAAAACGCTTCTACAGCCCGAGCGAAGCGAGGCCCGTGCAGTAGACCTTGCATCAGCGAAGCGAGGCCCGGAATCCGGAGTCTTCAGGCGGCGCATGGTTTCCGGGCTAGGTTGGGATGCTCTCGCGTGCAGCAGAGGCTTGCTGATTGCGGGGCAAGCCTTTCAGATGGCGCGTCTTTGGAGCTCGCGGTACACAGTCGTCCGTGACACCCGGAACAGTTCGGCCAGTTCAGCCTGTGTGTGCTCCCCGGCGTCGTGCAGCGTCAGAAGATGCTTCCGCTGCGTCTTGGACAGTTTTGGCTGCTTGCCTTTCAGCCGCCCCTTCGCTTTTGCGACTGCCATGCCCTCGCGGGTGCGCATCCGGATCAGATCCGCCTCAAACTCGGCCACCATTCCCAGAACGTTGAAAAGCAGGCGGCCAACCGGATCAGTCGGATCGTGGGTGCTGCCGCCGAGACTCAAGGCCACCCCTTTGGCCGTCAGCTCATCTGCTATATCCCGGGCATCGGAAAGGGACCGCGCCAAACGGTCCAGCTTGGTCACCACGAGCGTATCGCCGGCCCGGCATGCCGCCATCGCTTCGCGGAGTCCAGGGCGTACCCGGTTAGCTCCCGTCAGTCCGTGGTCGACAAAGATCTGCTTCTCTTCAACACCAAGGGCCAGGAGAGCGTTTCGTTGGGCAGTCAGGTCCTGGTCGCTTGTCGAGACGCGGGCATAGCCGATCTTCATTCCAGTCATAACAAACATGGTTGCAGTAATCCCCCATCATCGTGCATTTCATCGTGCGGGTCTTACGTACATGGCCGCGGTCAGCAACTGCGCGGAACCTGTCATTTTCCGAAGGCGAGTGCACGAATGTCCGAAGTCCTGCTCACCGAGTGTTTTTGTCAACAGTGGTCAGCACGGAAATTCAGGAGACCTCAGCACAATCCGCCGGTCCGTACCCGATAATCCTTGATTTCCTGCCGGTACGGAGAGGATCGTTGGACGTGGCCCGGTACGTGAGGTCGCGGCGTCGCCCGTAATTAAGTCCGCTGCACGAGTAGGGACTGGCATGGAACCGGAATCAACACCGATCAGTGGGCACGGTTTGCTGACCATGCCGGATGCGGTCTGGGAACTGGCACGCCGGCGGGCTGAAGTCATCGCGCCGTTGGCAGGGTTGAGCATCATCGGTAAACAGGCGGTCGACGAAGCTTCCAGGGAGCTGGGTATCTCCAGGCGGCATGTTTATCTGCTCGTCAAACGCTACCGTGAGGGCAGCGGTGTGGTGACGGATGTTGCCCCCGGACACTCCAGCGGAGGCCAGGGCAAAGGCCGGTTGCCTGAACGCGTCGAGGCCGTGATTGACGAGCTGGTCCGTAAGCACTACCTGACGCGGCAAAAGCTTTCCCGTGCGGCGTTCTATCGCGAGGTCGTTCAGGCGTGCCGGACCCGGGAGCTTTCTGTGCCGGCGCTGAATACTGTCACTCGCAGGATCGCCCGGCTGCATCCGGTGGAGGTCAGGCGCAGCCGCGAGGGTAGGGACGCCGTCCGGCCGTTGCAGTCGGCCGGCGGGAACGTGCCGGCCATCGTGGCGCCGTTGGACCAGGTGCAGATTGACCACACCGTGATTGATGTGATCGTCGTCGATGACCGGGACCGGCAGCCCATCGGCAGGCCCTACCTGACGGTTGCCATCGATGTTTACAGCCGGTGCCTGCTGGGAATGGTCGTGACCCTGGAGGCGCCGTCGTCGGTGTCGGTGGGCTTGTGCATCGCGCATATGGCCTGCGACAAGCGGCCATGGCTGGAAACACTGGGCGTGGACGCGGCCTGGCCGATGAGCGGCAAACCCAGGGCATTGTTCCTGGACAACGCCGCGGAATTTAAGAGCGAAGCGTTGCGCCGCGGCTGCGAACAGCATGGCATCAGACTCAACTACCGGCCGCCGGGCCGCCCGCACTACGGCGGCATCGTGGAGCGCATTATCGGCACGGCCATGCAGCGGGTCCATGAACTGCCGGGCACGACCTTCTCCAATGCCGGCCAGCGCCGCGGGTACGATGCCGACAAAATGTCCGCCCTGACCTTGATAGAGCTGGAACGCTGGCTGACATTGGCAGTGGCCGGTTACCACGGCAGCATCCACGGATCCCTGAACCAGACACCGGCCGGGCGCTGGCATGAAGGGGTGAGGGAGTTCGGAGCGCAGCCTGTCGTTGCGCACCCCGCGGCGTTTCTCGTCGATTTCCTGCCGGTCATCCGGCGCAGAATCACCCGGACCGGTTTTGTCATCGACCATGTCCATTACTTCGCGAACGTGCTCAAGCCGTGGATTGCGCGGCGGGACCGGGAGGAAAGATTCATCATCCGGCGGGACCCGCGGGACATCAGCAGGGTCTGGGTGCTGGAACCGGAGGGAACGGCCTATGTGGAAGTGCCGTACCGTACGGTTTCCCATCCGGCGGTGACGTTGTGGGAGCACCGGCAGGCGCTGGCGCGGCTGCGCCAGCAGGGACACGACCAGGTCAACGAGGAAGCACTGTTCCGCATGATCGATCAGATGCGTGAGATCACCGCTACGGCGCAACGGGCAACCCGCAGATCACGCCGGGATCTGCAGCGGCGGCGCCACCTCCCTGCCTCCGGGACCGCGAAGACCCCGGCGGCGCCCCCGGATGAGATGCTTCCGCCCACGAATGACACCGCAGCAGCCCGTCCTTTTGACGAGGTCGAGCAGTGGTGAGCATCGATGACTACCCTCCGCCGGATCTGTCCCACCTCCAGCCCTGGGCCCAGGCCATGGCCCGCCTGCCGGCGGAGGAACGGATCCGGCACATCCGGGCGGACCGCTGGATCGGCTACCCACGGGCCGTCCAGACCCTCACCCGGCTCGAAACACTCTATGACTGGCCCGGCAAACAACGCATGCCCAACCTCCTGCTGATCGGACCGACCAACAACGGCAAGTCCATGATCATCGAACGGTTCCGACGCCAGCACCCGCCACACTCCGCCGCGGACCAGGAACACATCCCCGTGCTGTGCGTCCAGATGCCCTCCGAACCGTCCATCCCGCGGTTCTACACGGCCGTGCTGGCCGCGCTCGGTGCGCCCACGGGACCGCGCCGGCGCGTAGCTGACCTGGAACAGCTCACCCTCGCCGTGCTGCGCCGCGTCGGCGTGCGGGTCCTGGTGATTGACGAACTGCATAATGTGCTGGCCGGCCGGGCCGATGTCCGGCGCGAATTCCTTAACCTGCTGCGTTTCCTGGGAAACGAGCTGCGTATCCCGCTGGTGGGGGTCGGCACCCGCGAGGCCTATCTGGCCATCCGTTCCGATGACCAGCTCGAAAACCGGTTTGAGCCCATGACGCTGCCCTTGTGGGAGTCCAATGCAGACCTCTCGTCCCTACTGGCCAGCTTCTCCTCCTCCTTCCCGTTGCGCATGCACTCGAATCTGGCGGCCGAGGACATGGCCCGCTACCTCCTCACCCGCAGTGAGGGAACCATCGGGGAGCTCGCATCGCTCCTGACGGAAGCGGCAGTTGCGGCGGTGGACAGCGGCGAGGAATCCATCAACCACCGGACGCTGACCCTCGCCGGCTACGACGGTCCCAGCGTCCGGCGCCGGAAGTTCGAACGCGAACTCAGATGAGACCCCCGGAACGCTGGCCCCTGCACCCGGCACCTGCAGAAACGGAATCGCTGTCCTCCTGGCTGCGGCGGATCGCCGCCGGGTACGGCCTGCACTCGTACGAGCTGCTCGAACACGGACTCGGCCACCGGGAACTCAGCGACCCCGAGCTGGATCTGGACCCGCCGACGCACCTGCTCGAAGAGCTCGCCAGGCGCACCGGTCTTGACCAACACCGCGTAGACGCCATGACCATGGCCGGATGGGTGCCTTGGCTCTTCGACAGCCTCGTCCCTGCCCCCGGCGCCTACGAAACCTATGTGCACCAGCTCTCGGTGCTCCTGCCGCCCAAGCGGCGCAATATCTACGCCCCGCGGAAGTGGCGGCCGTGGCTCCCGGGCACCGGTGCGCGGCGGGGATGCCCGGACTGCCTGGAATCCAGCCCGACGGTACTGCTCTTCTGGCAACTGCCGGTCATGGCCAGCTGCCCGGTACACGGGCGCCGGCTCGAAATCTACGAAGGGCGTCCGGCGGACTACATTCTCTGGACCACCCCCGCCCACGACCAGCGGGCGCTTCCGGAGTCGTTGTCCCTAATGGACCGGCGCACCTGGCAGGCGATAACGACCGGTTCCGTTGACCTGCCCCGCTATCCGGTTCACGCCGGCATCTGGTTCCGGCTGCTGCGTACCCTCCTGGACGAACTCACCACCGCCCAGGGACGATATGGCCGGCAACTGGACGACGTGCGTCGTGTCTGGGAACACTGCGGGCACCCGTTCCGGGCAGGGCTGTATTCGTGGCAACCGTTCGAAACCCTCCATTGGACCGCCCAGCAGCAGCTGCTCGAAGCAGCAGCAGTCGCGATGGAACTGATCGAAGCCGGCTCACTGACTGCCCGGGGAACCTCCGCGCACCTCCTCAGGCCGGAACCCTCCTCCAACATCGGCGACGGAACCCGGCCTGCCCCCCTGACAGCAACCGCCGACGCACAAGAGAAGCCGACTCTGGACGTGCTCTGGAAACGGGCATTGGATTCACTGGACGCCGCCATTGCGGCAGCGAAAGAAGACCCGGTCGTCGCGAAGCAGCTCTTCGACGTCGCACGGTACGGACTCCGGAATGAAGAATCCGTGCGCGCACTCCGGGAAACCTTCGTCGAGCTTCAGATACCCCTCGACTTCCTGTCACAAACAAAAGATCAGCAGCCCTTTGCATGACTTAGAATAAATAACGGGTTAAGTGACATCTTCAGATTCCTGCGACACTTGGAATCACGTTGTCACTTAAACGAACGTATAAATGACGGAGGGGAACTGCTGTGCTCGTCGGATACATGCGCGTCTCAAAGGCCGATGGGTCTCAGACCACGGACCTGCAGCGCGACGCACTCCTGGCCGCCGGCATCGGCACGGATTCCCTCTACGATGAACGGGCCTCGGGGAAAAAGGATGACAGGCCGGAGCTGGCTGCCTGCCTTAAAGCCCTGCGCCACGGCGACACGCTTGTCGTCTGGAAACTCGACCGGCTTGGCCGGGACCTGCGCCATCTGGTCAACATCGTCCACGAACTGACCGAGCGCGGCATCGGCCTGAAGGTACTCACCGGCCAGGGTGCCGCCATCGACACCGCCACAGCCTCCGGAAAGCTCGTCTTCGGAATCTTCGCTGCCCTCGCCGAATTCGAACGCGAACTCATCTCCGAACGCACCCTCGCCGGCCTCGCCTCAGCCCGCGCCCGCGGCCGCAACGGCGGTCGCCCCTACAAGATGACCTCCGCCAAGCTCCGGCTCGCTATGGCCTCCATGGGCAAACCCGAAACCAAAATAGGCGACCTTTGCACCGAACTCGGCATCACCCGCCAAACCCTATATAGGCACGTATCACCCACCGGGGAACTGCGACCCGACGGCGAAAAGCTGCTGTCCCGGTAGACGCCTTCTGTCCGATCCACTGAGGGAGGACCTTCCGTCCCTTGCTGGCGTCATCGCCAAGTACTCATGCGATTTGGAGGCCGCTGGCAGCTGACGGAGACAACCTTTGGGACAGGCTCTAATCAGAGACTCGTTAGGCTGGCAGGCATGGATCAGACCCCAGGCGCACCAACAATTCCAAGTACACCGACCGGCTTGCCTCTCGTTCACCTGCGCCTCACAACTGGGGCGCCGGGCAACTCGGGCTATTACTTCAGCTGCGTTTGTAAGATGCGATCCCGGGATTCGTAGTGGTCGCGATGCTCCCGGTGTAAGTCGGCGAACCTTAGCCGCCTTGCCGCCGATTCGCTCGTCAGACGGTGTCGGCGGCGTAGATGTCGCGGTAGAGGCGTAGCGCACCCGTGCGCAGAGATGTCAGGTCCTTGCCGTCGAAGCGGTTGACCGCGAGCTCGGCCGGCAGACCGGTGCCATCTGTCATGGCTGCCACCAGGGCGGCGGCAGACCCGGCGGCATGAGTGACCCAGATCGCCTGAGCTACCCATACGCCGTCCAGCTCGGGATGCGGGCCAAGGAACGGCAAATTATCGGGCGTCATCGCGAAGACACCGTTGATCCGCCGCGTGGGCGAGAACCGAGCCTCCTGACGCAGGAGACGCTGCGCGGTGGTGACAACCGGGTCGAATACCTCCGGCCATGGCAGTCCCGCACCGTCAGTGAGTCCGCCCTGGCCGACGGGCGCAGGGACGTGATCGTAGCTGCCGATGCCGAGCTGCTCGTGGTGAACGCGGGCGTATACGTGGTGCTCGGGCCACCGCACGAACGGCCCCGGACGCCATGCTGCGTTTTCGTGAGAGTAGACGTAGGGATGGGCGACGGGAAACAGTGGCAGTTCCCGACCTGTCAGGGCAGTCAGCGACGGGCCCCACACCCCGCCCGCGAGCACCACGTCATCTGCGGTGAACACGTCGCCGGACGCCGTGGTGACCGTGACGAGATTTGATGTCCTGTCGATGCCGGTGACGTGTTGGCCGGCCAGGAAACGCGCACCGGCCCCAATGGCCTCCTTGCGTAGCGCGCGGGCGAGAAGCTGGACATCCGCCACTCCGTCGTCGGGGAAGTATGCGGCGGCGATAACCTGTGAGGTGTCCACGAAGTCAAACACCGGTTTGGGTAGATCTGACGGACTCAGGAGGCGGGAAGCGAGGCCTACCGACCGCGCGGCATCGGCTCGGCGTGTAACCTCTGCTGCGCCCGAGTCCGAGGTGGCGAGCTCCAGCCCGCCGACCCGGCCGAATCCATGCTCCGCGGTCGCGTAGATCGCGGCCGATGCACGGGCGAGCTCGGTCAGGATCGGCACGTCATTGTAAAGGCCCACGAATCCGGGGGCGAAGGCTGTCGAGCCCCGCGGCTCACCCGCATCTCGGTCCAGCACTGTCACGCTCACGCCCTTGCGGGCCAGTTCTCGGGCCACCGAGACGCCCACGATTCCAGCACCAATGACGACAACCGTTCGAACCACGGCCGCGACCTCCCTCATTCGTTTCAAAGGTTTCCTACCCTATCAACTCATCCTCGTCAGCAAATCCACAGGTTCACGGGTGATCCCCAACTGAAAGGAAGGTAGAAGCTGCCTTGCCGATGCGCTGGGTGCCCTCGGGACCGGATTTAGGTCCGAAGCTCGTACATTAGGCACGACTGTTTCGTTGTTGGTGAAGCCCGTCGGTGGCGGCCACTCCGCCCCTTCCATACTCATGATCGGGGTCTCGTCGCTGCGTCTAGTTGTTTCGTCCCAATTGTCCGTATTCTGCGCATCGTCAAATACTGTCCCGTTTAAGGTTCGGCTTACGGCGCGCCTGTAAACTTCGTGGGTGATTCCCAAAGGAACAGCTCGACTTCGATTCCGGCAGATGACGACAGCAGACCTCGACAACATGGCTGCGCTACTCGGTGATCCAGTTGTCATGACGTATTACCCCGCACCCAAAACCCGAGACGAGGCGGCCCAGTGGATTGCCTGGAATGAAGCGAACTACGCCGAGTACGGGTACGGCCTTTGGATCGTGGAAACCCTCGATGGCACTTTCTTGGGCGACTGTGGCCTCACTTGGCAGGAAGTCAATGGTCGCCTCGTGCTGGAAGTTGGCTACCACGTGCGCGCCGACGTCCAAGGACAGGGATACGCAACCGAAGCAGCTGCGGCATGCAAGGACTTCGCCCGCGTAGAACTCAAAGCGCAACAGCTCGTCGCCATCATTCATCCTGACAATATGGCATCACGCCGTGTTGCCGAAAAAATCGGCATGCACCACATCGAAGATGATCGTGGCGGCACCATCGCAATCCGGACAGTCCTCGGAGTACATCTAGAGGCCCGATAGAGGTTCCCCATTCGGGGCTCTGACCTGGGAGCTGGGCCGACCGGTATCCGGCCAGCACCAGGGCAGCCACCCGCCTGATGGGAGCCGGGTGGGCTGCTAAGGTCAGCGGAGCCGCAGCGTAGAAGTCGGCGAGGGCTGTTCCTGCAGAGATTGCGACCCCGAGGGCCCCCAGCGGATCACCCGTTCACGGCTGCGTGGCGCCAAGCATGGCCGCTTTGCTCTTTGTTTCGAGTTTCGGGCTGTCGGCCAGTTTCAGCCAGACTACTCCGGCGATGATCACGGCCAGCCAGAAGGCGCGTGCCGGGGTCAGCGTTTCGTCGAAGAAGACCGGGCCGAGGGCGGCCGCGCCGACCGAGCCGATGCCAGCCCATACGGCGTAGCCGATCCCGACATCGATTCTTTTGAGTGCGACGCTGAGGCAGAACAGTGTCAATAGGAAGAACACCAATGCGGAGATTGACCAGCTCAGGATGCTGAATCCTTGGCTGCCGCCGACGCTGAGTGCGTAGCCGACTTCGAATACTCCGGCCAGGAGCAAAACGAGCCACGCCCCGGTGTTCCTATTGTTCGTGACGAGTGTTGCGGTCATTTGTCAGTCCTTTCGAGAAGGGTCGGAGGAAATGCGGAGGGTCTGATCGGCAGGCAGGACTGGCGCTGCATGATTTGTCACGCAGCCCCACCGAGTTGGAGGCCGACAACGCCGACGATGACGATTCCGATTCCGGCTCCCTGGCGCCAGTTCAGTCGCTGGCCGAAGAGCATTGCGCCCAGGATGGTGATACCGACGCCGGCCACCGAGACCCAGAGCGCATAGCCGACACCGACGTCGAATGTCAGGAGTGCCAGGCTGAGGAAGAAGGTGGCGATTGCGCCGGTGATGAGTGTGGTGATGGTCCACCACAAGCGGGTGAAGCCTTGTGCTTTACTCGCTGCGAGCGCGACCGCAATTTCGAAGATCACGGCGATTCCTAAATAGAGCCAACTCATGATGGGTTTCCTTTCGTGGGTGTTGCTGGGTTAGACGGCGCGTTGATGCCGCCCTGTCTGAGGTGGAGAAATCGTTCGAACGGTTCCAGGCCCGTTCGACGGGAAGCCGGTGCGGTACTGGTGAGCTGAGTGCGGTCGATATTGCTGCATGTACATGCATATTCTGACATGTGGCCGGCTTCCGTGACGTCTATGAGATTCGCTAGCGGGAGACGAGGTTGCTGATGTCGCGCAGCGCGCGGGTCACCTGATGTGCGTCGAGCTCCGGATGGTGCGCGCCCATATTGCCAAGGAGACCGCGCACCCGCTCCTCGTAGGCTCCGCGCACCTCTCTGAGTAAGGTTTCCCCTTGCTCCGTGATGACCGCATAGACGCCGCGCCCGTCGTCAGGGCAGGTGTCACGGAACGTCAGGTCCTTTGCTTCCAGGCGGCTCACTAGGCGTGTGGCAGAGCTCTGATTCAAGCCAATCCGCTGGGCAAGGTCGTTGACGCGCAATTCCTTGTCGGAGGCTTGGCTGAGATGTGCCAGCGCGCGATAGTCCGTCGGGCCGATCCTGTGGGCATCCATCAGCCACTTGCTGAGACTGGCATCCATTGCCGATGCAAAAGCGGCGACCTGAGACCAAGCCGCACTGAGGTCCGCAATAGGCGTTGTGTCTTTCTGATCAGATACCTGCATGTGCATGCAATGACCGTATATCTAGTCTGGTGAGCCTGGCAAATCGACCACTCCGCCAGGCCGACAGGGCCGCTCCGAGGTCACGCAAATGTGCGCGAATGGCGCGAATGGCGTTCCACTCGGCGACAAGTGTCCCGCAGAAGGTTCCCCATACGGACATGTAGTGGGCCGTGCAGACGACTTTGGACATTTCGTGCAGACGACTTCGGAAAACGACAAACCTGCCAGCTGGTTCCCGGGGTGCGGTGATCGACCGGCTAACGGGCGCCCTTAAAGGCGCCGCTTAGCACTTCTCAGTACGCTCTATGCATGCAGATCCGCGATGCGACCCTGGATGACCTGACACAGGTGGACGCGATCTGTGATGCCAGCGACCGCGCACGCTGGACAGCGGAAATGATCGCCCCGATAAACGACCGGGTCGTATTGGTAGCGGCCATACAAGGTCAGATCGTCGGCGTAGCCAAAACGCACTTCCACGGCGAACCCGATGGCGAGGTCCCTGCAGGCCACTATCTAGGGGGCGTCGTCGTCACTCCGGATTTCCGACGGCGGGGAATCGGTTCTGCGCTCACCCTGGCGCGGGTGGAGTGGATCTGGTCTCAGTCTTCGAGCGTTTACTACTTCGCGAACGAACACAACACGGCATCCATCAGAATGCACGAGACTCTGGGTTTCCGGTCCGTCGGCCGATTCGCGGAGATTCGCGGGGTGACAGCCGACGACGGGCGATCAGAATTGGTCCTCTTCGCAGCGTCCCGATAAACGATCCCCTTGCGGGCTGCGCCATGCGACAAATAGCTCCATGAAAAACCCGCCATTTACCGCCGAAAGTCACACCACCGGCTTACGGGACGTTTCCAGCCTGTCATACGGAACACCCATTACGGGACGGTGTCAGCGTTCCTTTGCGACTGCCCTTTTTACTGGTTACCGTTCCGGGACGAATTCCCAATGCAAACAGCCGTCTATCACTGAGGGCCTAGAGAAGAATACTGGTCGTCCTGTTCGCAGGCTGGTCAGCGTTTCCTCAAGGAGCGCTTCAACGGATGACCAGATGGCCGGACGCCAATCGGCGTCGTCCTTGAAATACTCGCTGACGCAGCCGTGATGCCGTCCGGCCCTGAGATCGACGAACAGAAAGTCGCCGGCGTTGTTGTCTGCGATCGGCAGGAACGAGGAGATGAACATGAAAGCGCGGGTACCGGCCTCATCAGCTTCAGCACTTGCTGGGTCATAGGGTTTATGGGGTTCGGGAACAGGAACGCTGCTGTGAGCTTCATGGACCGCCCGCAGGTTTCGGTAGATTGGGGAACTTTTTTCCCGCTCGAATTCGGCATTTAGGTCCGCCCCGACCTGCGCCCAGATGCTAAGCATCATTTGTCGCACTTTCTCAGCTTCAACCAAGGGAAGTGGGCGATACCTCGGGAGAATGTTCCCCGCCGTTGACGGTTCTGCACCGTCGAAGAGATGATACATGGTCGATAGATCGCTCGGCCAACCGTTCGGCGCGGCCTGCTCAAATGAGCGGACAAGGGGTTCCGGTGCGGATGATCGTATGGTTTTGGCTGTCACGGGGGCGTTGATGTTCAGCCAGTTAACAATGTCGGTCCAGAGTTCCGGTGTCCCCATGGGGCGAAATCTACGCGCCTTTCCCATTAAAGGACACGACTTCGGCGGGGTCGTGGAAACAGTCGTCCGGGCCCGTGCCCGCGAATGATGTAGCCGTTGCCCTCAGACACCGGCTGACCTGACGTCAGGTCCCGTCGAGAGAGCATCATAGCGCCCGGTAAAGGATCGGCGAATTCAGGCGGTCGTTGCAACGGCGGGTTTTTCTGGTTCAAATAATAGCCGTTCCATGGCCTGGGCGGGGGTGATGCCGCCAAGGGTCTTGCGGGGTCGGTCGTTGAGTTCGGCTGCGACTTCGAGCAGCCGCTCGGGTGAGTGCACGGACAGGTCGGTGCTTTTCGGGAAGTACTGGCGTAGGAGGCCGTTGGTATTCTCGTTGGTGCCGCGCTGCCAGGGTGAGTGCGGGTCGCAGAAGTAGATGTCCATGTTGGTCGCCATGGTGATCTGGCGGTGTTGGGCAAGCTCGGTGCCCTGGTCCCAGGTCAGCGACTTGCACAGGTGCTCCGGCAGGGTCTTGATCGTCGCCAGCAGACCGTCACGGACAGCGACGGCGCCGTGGTCGTCGGGCAGGTGGACGAGCATCGTAAACCGGGTCTGGCGCTCTACCAGGGTGGCGATGGCCGAGCGGCAGTTCGACCCCAGGACCAGATCCCCTTCCTTACGATTTTGTTGTGGGTGACTTCGGAGCTGTCGTAGTGTTTCGATCACCCTCGGGTGGTGGGTATGGCCCAGATCTCCCTGCCGCTTGGACGGCTCACTGGGAATGGCCGCCCGCT
>NZ_QMKP01000022.1 GCF_003287955.1 Arthrobacter sp. AQ5-06
AGGGCAAGCCCACCGTCATCCTGGCCAAAACGGTCAAGGGCTACGGACTCGGACCCCACTTCGAGGGCCGCAACGCGACCCACCAGATGAAAAAGCTCACCCTCGATGACCTGAAGAAGTTCCGCGACCACCTGCGGATCCCGGTCACCGACGAGCAGCTGGAGAAGGACCCGTACCAGCCTCCGTACTTCCACCCGGGCACCGATGCGCCGGAGATCCAGTACATGATGGAACGCCGTGCCCAGCTCGGCGGTTCTGTTCCTGAGCGCCGCTCCAAGCACCAGGAGATCGCCCTCCCTGAAGCAAAAACGTACGAGGTCGCCAAGCGCGGGTCCGGCAAGCAGCAGGCAGCCACCACCATGGCGTTTGTCCGGCTCCTCAAGGACCTGATGCGGGACAAGAACTTCGGCAAGCACATCGCGCCGATCATCCCCGATGAGGCCCGCACGTTCGGCATGGACGCGTTCTTCCCCACGGCGAAGATCTACAACCCCAAGGGCCAGAACTACCTGTCCGTGGACCGGGACCTGGTCCTCGCGTACAAGGAATCCGCTCAGGGCCAGCTCATCCACCCAGGCATCAACGAAGCAGGCGCCGTCGCAGCGTTCACCGCCGCAGGAACGTCCTACGCCACCCACGGCGTACCGCTGATCCCGGTGTACGTGTTCTACTCCATGTTCGGCTTCCAGCGCACCGGCGACGCCTTCTGGGCCGCTGGGGACCAGATGGCCCGCGGTTTCATCATCGGCGCCACCGCCGGCCGGACCACCCTGACCGGCGAAGGCCTCCAGCACGCCGACGGCCATTCACCGCTGCTGGCCTCCACGAACCCGGCAGTGGTCACCTACGACCCCGCCTACGGGTATGAGATGGGCCACATCATCCGGGACGGCATCGAGCGCATGTACGGGCCCGATTCGGCTGACCGGAACCTCATGTACTACCTCACGGTCTACAACGAGCCCATCACGCAGCCCGCGGAACCCGAGGAGCTCGACGTGGAAGGTGTCCTCAAGGGCATCTACCTCGTGGCTCCGGCGAAGATCGATGGTCCCCGGACCCAGATCCTGGCCTCCGGCGTCTCCGTCCCCTGGGCCATCGAGGCCCAGCGGCTGCTCGCCGAGGACTGGGGCGTCTCCGCCGATGTCTGGTCCGTGACGTCCTGGAACGAACTGCGCCGCGACGGCATGGCCGCCGAGGAAGAGGCGTTCCTGAACCCGGGCAAGCCGGCCCGTGTTCCGTTTGTGGCCCAGCAGCTTGCCGGTGCCACAGGACCCGTGGTGGCAGTCTCGGACTACATGAAGGCCGTCCCGGACCAGATCCGCCAGTTTGTGCCGAACGAGTTCGCCTCGCTCGGTGCGGATGGGTTCGGCTTCTCCGACACCCGGGCCGCTGCCCGCCGCTTCTTCAAGAACGACATCCACTCCATCGTGGTCCGTTCCCTGGAACTGCTGGCGCGCCGCGGCGAAGTTGATGCCCATGCCCCGGCCCAGGCAATCGAGAAGTACAAGCTGCACAACGTCAACGCCGGTTCCACCGGCAACGCGGGCGGCGAGTCCTGATCAACTCCTGCTGACCTGCTGTCAGCGGAAATGAACGACGACGGCGACCCTCACCGAAAGGCGAGGGTCGCCGTCGTCGTTCCCCTGCGTTTCTGTACAGGAGCCCGCCTGTGATGCAGGTCCAACAACGTTGTAGCCTTTGCACAAATGGGGCTTGCCGGGCATGCACCGTATGCTCGAAGGATGCCAGAGCCAACCACCCCGCCCGTGAAGCGCAAGCCGTCCTCGCGCAGCATGACACCGGAGAAATCCGAAACCCTGAAAAAGCTCCGGGCCAGCGTGGGTCAGCTCTCCACAACCACCCTTCGCCAGCTGGAGAAGTCGCTGCCGTGGTATTCCCGGCTCAGCTCCGATGAGCGCTCGGCCCTGGGCATGGTGGCGCAAAACGGCATCGCAGCGTTTGTCACCTGGTATGAGCGGCCCAGCTCGCCGTCGTGGATCCTCTCCGACGTTTTTGGGACGGCCCCCACAGAGCTGACGCGCTCCATCAGCCTCCAGAAGGCGCTCCAGCTCATCCGGATCGTGGTTGAAGTGGTGGAAGACCAGGTGCCGGTCATCGCCCCGGAAGCTGACCAGCCCTCCCTCCGCGAAGCGGTACTGCGGTACTCACGGGAAGTGGCCTTCGCCGCGGCAGACGTATACGCGCGGGCGGCCGAGTCCCGCGGTTCCTGGGATACGCGGCTGGAAGCGCTAATCGTGGACGCCATCCTCCGTGGCGAAAACACGGACGCGCTACGGTCCAGGATCGCCGCCCTGGGTTGGAAGGCACAGGAGAGGTTCACTGTTATGGTGGGCAATTCGCCGTCGGAACCCAGTGCCAGCTACGTCAGCGAACTGCGCCGCCTGGCGGGCCGCTATGCCGAGGACGCGTTGGTAGGCATCCAGGGCGACCGCCTGATCCTGATCCTTGGCGGCGTCCAGGACCGCGAGACCGCGTACCTGAAACTCAGCGAAATGTTCGCCCCCGGCCCGGTGGTCTACGGCCCGGAAGCCGGTTCCCTGCTGGAGGCCAGCGGATCAGCGCAGTCTGCCTTTTCCGGCCTGACCGCCGCGAGGGCCTGGCCCGCCGCTCCCCGGCCCGTGGCCGCCGATGACCTGTTGCCGGAACGCGTCATCTCCGGTGACGAAGCGGCGCGCCGATCCCTGGTGAAGAACATCTACCGTCCGCTTGTCGCTGCCTCCAACGGGCTGGTCGAGACCCTGGGCACCTACCTGGAGTTGGGTCATTCCCTGGAGGCGACTGCCCGTGAATTGTTTGTGCACGCCAACACCGTCAGGTACCGGCTCAAGCGCGTCTGCGACGTCACGGGCTGGGATCCGCTCCTCCCTCGGGAGGCGTTTGTGCTGCAGGCGGCGTTGGTGGTCGGACGGCTTGCGGCGCCGCCAAAAGCCCCGGCGGAGCGTCATCCGGCGCGGAATCAGCCGTGAGTCGTTGTAGACTTCCTACAATCTGACCCCTTGAGCTTGGTGCAGAGAAACACCGCTGGATGACCCGTAATTTGGAAAGCTGGATACGTGCTTGCAATAGTCTGCCCTGGACAGGGCTCACAGACCCCTGGTTTTCTGGCCCCTTGGCTGGAACTGCCTTCAGTAGCAGGCCATCTGGCCTCCCTCAGTGAGGTCGCAGGCATCGACCTGACAGCCCACGGGACTACCTCTGACGAGGAAACCATCAAGGACACCGCCGTTGCGCAGCCCCTGATTGTTGCCGCCGGGCTGGTCGCCGCAAAGTCGCTGTTCGACGTCGAACTCGGCACGCTTCCCGTGATCCTTGCCGGTCACTCCGTCGGTGAAATCACCGCCTCGGCCCTCGCCGGCGTGCTCACCGAGCAGGAAGCCATGACGTTCGTCCGTGAACGCGCCAACAGCATGGCCGCCGCCGCTGCCGTGACCCCCACCGGCATGAGTGCCGTGGTGGGCGGGGAGCCTGCAGAGGTCCTGGCTGCCATCGAGGCTACCGGCGCGACACCGGCCAATGTCAACGGCGCGGGCCAGACCGTGGCAGCCGGAACCTTCGAACAGCTCAAGGCCCTGGCGGACAACCCGCCGGCCAGGGCACGCGTCATCCCGCTGAAGGTGGCCGGAGCGTTCCACACCTCACACATGTCCCCCGCCGTGAGCGCCCTGGAGTCGCTCAAGCCGAGCCTCAAGCCGCAGAAGCCGCAGGTGCCCCTGCTGTCCAACTTTGACGGCCGGGAAGTGACCGACGGCGGCGCCGCCGTCGAGAGCCTCATCGCGCAGGTCTCCCGGCCGGTCCGCTGGGACCTCTGCATGGAAACACTTGTGCAGCGCGGCGTCACCGGTGTCATTGAGCTGGCCCCGGCCGGCACCCTGGCCGGGCTCGCCAAGCGCGGCATGCCCGGCGTTAAGACGGTTGCAGTCAAAACCCCGGACGACCTCACGGCCGCACTGGCACTCTTCGCAGAACTGGAGGGAAATGCATGAGCGTTCCCACGCTGAAACAGGTTCCCGTAAACGAATACAGCCGCATCATCGGCCTCGGGGCATTCCGGCCTGACGTCATCGTCACCAACGACGACGTCTGTCAGTGGATTGATTCCTCGGACGAATGGATCCGCCAGCGGACCGGCATCGTGACCCGTCACCGGGCCGCCGCCGACATCAGCGTCATCGACATGGCAGAGGGCGCCGCCCGGGAGGCCCTGCAGCAGGCAGGCATCGAAGCCTCCCAGCTTGGTGCCGTCATCGTTTCCACCGTCACCCACCCGTACGCCACGCCGTCGGCCGCGGCTAGCCTGGCTGACCGCATCGGTGCGACGCCGGCACCTGCCTTCGATATCTCGGCCGCCTGCGCCGGGTACTGCTACGGCATCGCACAGGCTGATGCCTTGGTCCGCTCCGGCACCGCCACCTACGTTCTGGTGGTCGGGGCGGAGAAGCTTTCCGACGTCATCGACAACCGGGAACGCACCATTTCCTTCCTGCTGGGCGACGGTGCAGGCGCTGTTGTCATCGGCCCCTCGGACACCCCCGGAATCGGCCCCTCGGTGTGGGGCTCGGACGGCAGCAAGTGGGACGCCATCGGCATGACGCGTTCCATGCTGGATGTCCGAGACCTCAGCATGGCGGCCCGCCAGTCCGACGAGCCCGGCGACTTTGCCCTGCTCGAAGAAGCGCAGGAGCTCTACCCCACACTCCGCCAGGACGGGCAGACGGTCTTCCGCTGGGCGGTCTGGGAAATGGCCAAGATGGCACAGCAGGCCTTGGAGGCCGCTGGCGTCCAGGCGGAAGACCTCGTTGCGTTCATCCCCCACCAGGCCAACATGCGGATCATCGACGAGATGGTCAAGAAACTGAAACTTCCCGAATCCGTCACCGTGGCCCGGGACATCGCCGATGCCGGAAACACCTCGGCGGCCTCCATCCCCCTGGCCACCCACCGCCTGCTCAAGGAAAACCCTGAGCTCAGCGGCGGCCTCGCACTCCAGATCGGCTTCGGCGCCGGGCTGGTCTTCGGTGCCCAGGTAATCGTCCTTCCTTAGGAACGCCCCACACAGGCCGCATCCGCGGACTGCACCGTTTCCGGCACCCCCTGCCGGCAATAACAAGAAAAGGAGCCGTCAATGGCTAGCAACGAAGAGATCCTGGCCGGCTTGGCTGAAATCGTCAACGAAGAAACCGGCCTTGCCCCCGAGGCTGTGGAAGTGGACAAGTCCTTCACCGAGGACCTGGACATCGACTCCATCTCCATGATGACCATCGTGGTCAACGCCGAAGAGAAGTTCGGCGTGCGTATCCCGGACGAAGAGGTCAAGAACCTCAAGACCGTGGGCGACGCCGTCAGCTTCATCGCCGGCGCACAGGCCTAGCCCAAGGCTTTCAGCCCCTTATGGCTGACTGGGCTGCCGGTCCGTGCTCAGGCCGGACCGGCAGTCCACCACACTTTTCGGCAGCCAGCTGCCCCACACGCGGGACCCCGCCGGATAACCGGATACGGCCTGCCCACCGACAGAGAGTGATCCAATGACACGCAAAGTAGTCATTACCGGTCTGGGTGCCACCACGCCCATCGGCGGCGACGTACCCACCATGTGGAACAACGCGCTGAAGGGGGTCTCCGGTGCCCGCACGCTGGAAGACGAATGGGTCGCCACGTACGAACTGCCGGTCCACTTCGCCGCCCGCTGCTCCACTCCGGCCCTGGAGGTCCTGAGCCGCGTTGAGGCCAAGCGGATGGACCCCTCCACCCAGTTCGGCGTCATCGCCTCCCGTGAAGCCTGGGCCGATTCCGGCATCACCGAGATTGACCCCGACCGCCTAGCAGTCGCCTTCGCCACCGGCATCGGCGGCGTCTGGACCCTGCTGAACGCGTGGGACACGCTGAAGGAAAAAGGCCCCCGCCGCGTCCTGCCCATGACGGTGCCCATGCTGATGCCCAACGGCGTCGCAGCAGCCGTCAGCCTTGACCTTGGTGCCCGTGCCGGCGCCCACACCCCTGTTTCGGCCTGCGCGTCGGGCACCGAAGCCCTTCACCTGGGCCTGGAACTGATCCGCTCCGGCAAGGCGGACGTGGTGATGTGCGGCGGCGCTGAAGCAGCCATCCACCCCATGCCCCTGGCCGCATTCGCGTCCATGCAGGCGCTCTCGCGCCGCAACGATGACCCCCAGGGTGCCTCACGCCCTTACGATCTGGGCCGCGACGGCTTTGTGATGGGCGAAGGCGCCGGCGCGCTGGTGCTCGAGGCTGAGGAACACGCCATTGCCCGCGGCGCCCGCATCTACGGCGAACTGGCCGGTACCTCCGTGACGGCCGATGCCTACCACATCACCGCCCCTGACCCCCAGGGCCTGGGCGCCACCCGCGCGTTGAAGGCAGCCATGTTCGACGGCCGGATCCAGGCCGAGGACGTTGTCCACGTCAACGCGCACGCCACCTCCACTCCCGTAGGTGACAAGCCCGAGTACACGGCCCTCCGCGCCTCACTCGGGAACCACATCGACAACGTCGCAGTGTCCGCCACCAAGTCACAGATGGGCCACCTCCTGGGCGCGTCCGGTGCCGTGGAAGCAGTACTCACTGTGCTGGCCGTTTACCACCGCAAGGCCCCGGTCACGATCAACCTCGAGAACCAGGACCCCGAGATCCCGCTCGACGTCGTCACATCGGCGAGGGATCTGCCGGCAGGCGACGTTGTGGCGCTGAGCAACTCGTTCGGCTTCGGCGGCCACAACGCCGTGATCGCTGTCCGCAGCATCTAGCCGCGGCGCGGGAACAGCAAGTACCGCAGACAAAGCAGAGGCCCCGCCATGTGGCGGGGCCTCTGCTTTGCTTTGGAGCGCCGTATTCCGATCCTGCTGCCAGGACAGTGGGCAGGAAGTACGACGGAGTGACGTCCGGCGCCGGTCAACCCACCTGGTGCAGCCAGCGGACCGGCGCGCCCTCGGCTGCGTGGCGGAACGGTTCGAGTTCCTCGTCCCAGGCCTCACCCAAGGCCAAGGAAAGCTCGTGGTATACGGCGGAGGGATCGCCGGCGCCCGATTCGTAGGCGTAGCGGATACGGTCCTCTGAGACCATGATGTTGCCGTGGACATCCGTCGTGGCGTGGAATATCCCCAATTCGGGAGTATGCGACCAGCGGCCGCCGTCAACGCCCTGGCTCGGCTCTTCAGTGACCTCGTAGCGAAGATGGGCCCAGCCCCGAAGAGAAGAAGCCAGCAGCGATCCGGTGCCCGGGGTTCCCGTCCAAGAGAGCTCGGCGCGGAACATTCCGGGCGCGGCAGGCTGAGGGGTCCACTCAAGATCCGTCCGCTTGTCCACGACGGATCCAATGGCCCACTCAACGTGCGGGCACAGTGCTGTTGGGGCTGAGTGAACAAAAAGCACACCACGGGTCATTGCAACAGACATTCCATCCTCCATAGCTGTAGGTACGTCTTCCCCAACGACCTCTGCCTGGATGAAACTGCCCGGTGCTGTACGTTCCAGCGGCGGTGTTCCCTGCCTGATTATTAAGCTGTGTCCGGACTTGCGGTAACGCGCGAAGCGAAAGAGCTTCAAGCGAAACTTGAAAGTTGCCGGACGTGACTCTTATTGTGCCGTACGCCGCGTAATTACGCCAGTGCGATTCGCCACAGGTGACACGGACCAGGATTACCCGGCCTTGGCGGGAATCGCCCGGCTCTCAAGCCCGGGGATGTGCCTGCTGGTAGCTGCTCCGGAGCCGCTCAACGGACACATGTGTGTAGATCTGCGTGGTGGCGAGGCTGCTGTGGCCCAGGATTTCCTGGACGGCCCGAAGATCCGCGCCGCCATCGAGCAGATGCGTGGCCGCGGAATGCCTCAGCGCGTGCGGGCCGGTCGCTGACGTGTCTCCCAGAGCCTCGAAGAGGTCATTCACCACGGTCCTGACCTGGCGCTGGTCAACGCGGCTTCCTCTGGCGCCCAGGAAAAGCGCCGGTCCGCTGTGCCCCGTAACCAGGAGCGGCCTGGCCCTGCGGAGCCAATCGTCGACGGCCACAGCGGCCGGGACGCCGTAGGGAACCGTCCGCTCCTTGTTGCCCTTGCCGACCACCTGCAGCGTCCGGCGGTCCGGGTTTAGATCGTCCACATCCAGAGCGGCCAGCTCCCCCACTCGCAGGCCGGTGGCGTACAGGAGCTCCACCATGGCCCGGTTGCGCACCGGAACCGGTGACCCGTCAGCCGCGGCTTCGTCCAGGCTGTTCAGCAGCCTGAGGAGTTGTTGGGACTGCAGCACCCCGGGCAATGACCTTTCAGCTTTAGGAGCCCTGAGACGGAGTGCAGGGTCGGTCTCGATGAGTTCTTCCCGCATGGCCCACGTGGTGAAGGACCGGGCTGTAGCCGATCTCCGCGCAAGGGTGGCCCGGGATATCCCGGCCTGGCTCTGCGCCCCCAGCCAGCGTCGGAGTGTGCCCAGCTCCAGGCCCGGCAGATCCGTGACGCCGTCGGAGGCTGCGTATTCCAAGAGACTTCGAAGGTCCGACAGGTATGCCCGAAGCGTATGCCCGGACCGGGCCCGCTCGGCTGTCAGGTATCTGCCGAAGCCGGCAATGGCCTGCTCAAACGCCCGGGGCAGTTCCTGATTCTCCACTGTTCCACTGTCGCAGAATTCCGCGAGGAATCCCGTGCCGGACACAGGCAACTACGATGATTCCTTGGCCCGTTTCCAGCCGCCCCTTTCTGAAGCTGCGAGCCCCAGCAGGCCTAGCCTGCCCAACCCGGCCCGCACCGATTCCGCACTGAGGCCGGCAACTGCGCAGAGCTTGTCCACGGACGTGGTGGACCGCAGCGGCAGCGCATCAAGAAGGATCAGATCCTCCAAGGTCAGTCCGTCATGGTCGGCCGCATGCGCGGTCCCGGGCGCCGCAAGCCCCACGCCGCTTGGGGACGCCAGCTCGGCGATCTCCGCGGCGTCAGTCACGCAGACAGCGCCGCCATCCCGGAGCAGCCGGTGGCAGCCAGCGGAGTTGGCGCTGTGCACGGACCCCGGAACAGCTCCGACCGCCCGGCCAAGCGTCTCCGCGTGGTGGGCCGTATTCAGCGCACCGGACCGCCAGCGGGCTTCCACCACCACCGTCACGGCGGCCAAGGCCGCGATCAGCCTGTTCCGTTGGAGAAAGCGGTAGCGGGTGGGTGCCGACCCCGGCGGCACCTCGGCGAGCACCGCTCCTTGGTTGCAGACCGCCCGTAGGAGGTCCTCGTTGCCGGACGGGTAGAACCGGTCCACACCACCTGCCATCACCGCGATGGTAGGCACCGCCGCCGATCCCCCGGCCAGTGCTGCCCGGTGCGCGTGGGCGTCGATGCCGTACGCGCCCCCGGACACCACGGTGAAGCCCCGCTGGGCCAATGAGTAGGCCAGGTCCCCGGTCACCGAGGCGCCGTAGCTGGTGCTGTCGCGGGACCCCACCAGCGCCACGCTCCGGTCCGGACGGGGAAGCTCCTGTTCCAGGCCCCGCCACCACAGACAGATGGGCTCCTGCATACCAAGGTCGCCGAGCTGGGCAGGCCAGAGATCATCCGACGGGATAATCAGCCGGCCGCCAAGGCGTGCAATGGTGGCCAGGTCACGCTCGGGCGCCAGATCCGGAATGCGGGGACCCCAGCGTTTGAGGGCGGCAGCCATCCCGGCCCAGCTGGTTCCGGCGCCGTTATCCGCCAGCAGTCCAGTGATCTCCCGCTCCACTGCCGGGCCGGCGGCCGCCTGTCCGGTGGCGATTTTCAAGGCGTCGAGTGCGCCGGTGGCCTGTACGAGGGCCAGTCCGGCAGCGTCCTGCGGTTCCATGAGCCGCGACAGGGCGGCCCGGGCGATCCGTTCGTTGTCCATGTGGTTCCTTCCTTCACGCAGCTGCCGAGGCAGCCTGCCGGAGGCCAAGGGCCTGACCGATGTCGTTGGTGTCGGGCATGTCGCGGTACGACAGGTCCGCCAGGGTCCAGGCCAGCCGCAGAACCCTGTCATAGCCTCTGGCTGTCAGCACGCCCCGCTCCAGTGAGTGGTCCAGGATCCGCGTGGCGCTGGCCGGCAACCGTAGGGCACCGCGCAGAATCCGGCCGGGCACCTGCGAGTTCGTTTCCATTCCCAGCGGCTGCAGCCGTTCAGCCTGCCGTCGGCGTGCGTGGCCGACCCGCCGGGCCACGGCGGCTGTGTCTTCTTCGGCGCCCGCCTGGCCGAAGTCGGCCAGTGACACGCGCTCTACCTGCAGCTGGATATCAACCCGGTCCAGCAGCGGACCGGACATCCTGGCCACGTAGCGGCGCCGCATCATAGGCGTGCACGTGCAGTCCAGGCCCTTCCCCGATGCCTTGCCGCAGGGACAGGGGTTGGCGGCAAGGACCAGCTGGAACCGGGCAGGATAGGCCGCCGTCCCTGCCGAGCGGTGAATGACCAGCTCGCCGCTCTCCAAGGGCTGGCGAAGGGCATCCAGGACGCGCCGTTCGTATTCCGGGGCTTCGTCCAGGAACAGGACTCCACGGTGGGCCCGCGACGCCGCACCCGGGCGGGGCAACCCCGATCCTCCGCCGATAATGGCTGCGGCTGTGGCCGAATGATGCGGATTTTCGAACGGCGGCCGCCGCACAAGCTGAACGGCGGATGAGGGAAGGCCGCAGAGCGAGTGGATGGCAGTGACTTCCATGGCCTCATTGTCGGCAAGGTCCGGCAGGAGACCGGGGAGCCTCTCGGCCAGCATGGTCTTGCCCGCGCCCGGAGGTCCGGTCAGGAGCAGGTGGTGGGCCCCGGCAGCGGCCACCTCGAGTGCACGTCTGGCTTCGCCTTGGCCGGAGACGTCCGCCATGTCAGGAACGGTCTGAGCCCCCGGTTCGGAATCCCCGTGACCGGCCTCGTCCTCCGGTTCGAAGTCCAGGGCGAGCTCTTGCGGGTCTGCACCGAAATCGAGCGCCAGCCGCGCCAGCGTGCGGTACCCCCGGACGTTGGCTCCGGGGACCAGCGATGCTTCGCCGAGGTTGGCATGCGCGACCACCACGTCCGGATAGCCGGCCTGCACCGACGCCATCACTGCCGGCAGGATGCCGCGCACCGGCCGCAGCCGGCCATCCAAGCCGAGTTCGGCGATGAAGACGGTCCGGCCGGTGGCCTTGATGTCATTTGCGGCCCTCAGGACCGCCATGGTCACGGCAAGGTCGAAGCCGGAACCGCGTTTGGGCAGCGACGCCGGGATGAGGTTGGCCGTGATCTTCCGGCGGCTCAGCGGAATTCCGGAATTCTTGGCCGCGGAACGTATCCGCTCCTTAGCCTCGTTGAGGGCGGCATCCGGCAGGCCCAAGACAACAAATGCCGGCAACGTCTGGCCTATATCGGCTTCTACCTCGACGATGTACCCGTTCAAACCCACCAGCGCCACGGAGTAGGCCCGGCCCAACACCACCTACCCCACCCCCTTGAGGTGTTCCACCAGGGGTTCGCCGCCACCGTCGTCCACCACGGCAATGACGTCCACGCGCCGTAGCGGCATCCGCAGCTCCCGGTCCCGGCACCACGCCGAACCAAGCCGATGCAGCCGGGCGAGTTTGTCTGGCCCCACGGCTTCGAACGGGTGCCCGTAGTCCAGGGAACGGCGGGTTTTCACCTCTGCGATGACCAGCGCGTCCCCGTCCAGGGCCACAATGTCTATTTCACCTTCGGTGCAGCGCCAGTTGCGTTCCACCACCAGCATGCCGAGCGATTCAAGATAACCGGCGGCGAGCTCCTCGCCGCGCCGGCCCAACAGGTCTTTGGATTTCATTTCTACCTCCGCAACCAGCCTGCGGTGGCAGGACGGCGGAGGACAGGACACTATTCGCGTATGTGAGTAACCCGGGAAAGTCGCCCCATTGCGGCTGGGCTGTGGAGGAGCAGTGGGCCGGCGTCAGTTGCCCAGGTCAACGTCCTTCGGCAAGGCGAGTTCCTCGTTGCGGGGCAGTTCTTCGACGTTGACATCCTTGAACGTGAGGACGCGGACCGTCTTGACGAACCGTGCCGAACGGTACACATCCCACACCCAGGCGTCCTGCAGCGTCAGATCGAAGTAGACCTCGCCGTCGGCGCTTCGGGCCTGCAGGTCAACATGGTTGGCGAGGTAAAAGCGGCGTTCGGTCTCGACAACGTAACTGAAGAGCCCGACAACATCGCGGTATTCACGGTAGAGCTGCAGCTCCATGTCGGTTTCATAGTTTTCAAGATCCTCTGCACTCATGCTTCCATCTTGCACCATCCAGGGCGCCGCAGTCGCAGCGTCCGCGCCGCGTCAGCCCCACACCAGTCCGGCAGGGAATCAGAGTTCGCCGCCCAAGAGGTTCCAACTCACCCGGTGGTACGGTGTGGCTCCTGCGGCGCGGAGCGCATCCCGGTGAATTGCCGTGGCGTAGCCCTTGTTGAGGTCCCAGCCAAAATCAGGGTATTCACTGTGCAGGCCGCGCATCTGCTCGTCACGTTCCACCTTCGCAATCACGCTGGCTGCGGCCACGCTCAGGCACTGCATATCCGCCTTGATCTTGGTGTGGACGGGGGCAGTGCACACGAAATCCTGGGGTGGCTCGTCAAACAGGGAAGGCTGCCCGGCGGGCGAGAGCCAGTTGTGGCTCCCATCGAGCAGCACCACATCAGGGCTGACTCCCGCAGCAAGGATGTCCTGCCACGCGCGCGTACCGGCGAGCCGCAGCGCAGCAATGATGCCCAGCGCGTCGATCTCCCGCGCGGAGGCGTGCCCGACTGCCGACGCAACGCTCCAGCGTCTGACCAGCGGTTCCAGACGTTCCCGTTCGGCGGGGCCGAGGAGCTTGCTGTCCCGAACACCGGCCAAGGGCTTCTGGGTGTGGAGGTCCACGACGGCGATCCCGACGCTCACAGGTCCTGCCAGCGCCCCGCGGCCCACTTCGTCCACGCCGGCCAGGTAGCGGGCACCTTGCGCTTTGAAAGTCCGCTCATGCCGCAGTGTCGGTGCTTTGGAGCGGACCCCGGCCGTCTGGCGAGCCGGAGCCGTGGCCGAGGCCGAGGCCGAGGCCGAGGCTGTGGCTGTGGCTGTGGCTGTGGCTGTGGCGACCGGTATCACTGCGGACATTGCTAGCCTCCCGCAGGCACGTTCTGGAAGACGGCCGGATAGTTGTCAAGGACAGTGATCCGGTTCAGCGGCCACGCGATGACGGCGGCTTTGCCCTCCACATCCACGAGGTCGACGAATCCGCCATTGGACTCCAGGTGCGAGCGGGAATCCGCGGAGTGATTCCGGTTATCGCCCATGACCCAGATCTTTCCTTCCGGAACAACGACGTCGAAGGCACGGATCTGCGGTTCCTCAGCCCCGTTGATATAGGTTTCATCAACAGGAGATCCGTTGATGGTCAGTTTACCGCCGTCGTCGCAGCAGATCACCTTGTCACCGGGAAGCCCGATGACGCGTTTGACGAGGTGCTGCTCGGAGTTGTCCGGCAGTAGTCCCACAAATGTCAGGCCGTCCTGGACCCATGTGAAGGGTCCATTCGGTTCATCCGGCACGGTACTCAGCCAGCCCTTGGTGTCACGGAAGACCACAACGTCGCCGCGTGAGAGGGAAAACGGCTCCGGAACGAGCAGGTTCACGAATATGCGGTCGTTGACGTCCAGGGTGCTGACCATGGACTCGGACGGAATATAGAACGCGCGAAACAGGAAGGTCTTGATCAGGAAGGAAAGGACCACGGCGATCACCACCACCGTGGCAACCTCCTTCAGCCAGACAAAGAGCTGGCTGGGCGCGGCGGGCTCGGTATTCGGTGCCGCGGATCGCCTGCCGGACGGCGGCGCCGACGGGCTGCCATCCGCCACGTCGTCGGCAATCACGTCGTCGGAGGTCATGCCGCCGGAAATTGTGCTGGGGGACATACCGTCGGCGTCGGCACCGGGGGCGCCTTCGCGAGGCGGCTCGGGTGTCCGGGCATTGTTCTCGGGCATTTACTGTCCGTCCTCTGTTGTTGATCCTGCCGCTGGCGGCCGTAGTACTGCAGCAAATCTATCAAGTGGCCAGACGATCTGGGCCGGCCTGCCGATGACCCGGTCCGTTGGCACCATGCCACCGCCGGGCGCACCGAGCAGGCTGCGCGAGTCAGCGGACGCTGAGCGGTGGTCACCGAGCAGCCAGAGCCTCCCGTCGGGCACCACGGCGCTGAAGATCTGCGTGCTTGGGCTGTCTCCGTCGAACAGGTATGGCTCGTCGAGGGCCTCGCCGTTGACGGTGATCTTTCCGTGTGCATCGCAGCAGACCACGGTGTCCCCCGGCAGACCGATTACACGTTTTACGTACGTGGTGTCACTGCCAGCCAGGCCAAGCCACTGCCCGGCCGCAACAACGGAATCCAGAAGGGGGCCCTTCCCGCTGTTCAGCGGAGCAAACGAACCCCTGCCATCGAAGACCACAATGTCACCCCGCCGGATGGGTTCGGCGTGGAAGTCTGTCCTGGAGACCAGGATGCGGTCCCCGTTCGCAAGGACCGGCTCCATGGATTCGGACGGTATGTAATAGACGTCCAGCCATAGGGAACGGACCAGCCCACTGATAGCCACGGCAAGGAGAACTGCCAGGAACGCAAAACGCCAGCCCATTCTTCTGGGCTGGCGCTTTGTCTGGTCCATGATCCGTATTCCTGGGGCGCTGTTGCGAAGGGCTCCGGCGCTGGCCTGGTACGGCTGGGGCCTGCTTTGTACGTCCCTGGGGACTTACTTCTTGGGCTGGAAGTCGCGCTTTTCCTTGATCTTCGCAGCCTTGCCGCGCAGGTCGCGCATGTAGTAAAGCTTTGCGCGGCGAACGTCACCCTTGGAGACGACCTCGATCTTGTCGATGATCGGGGAGTGCACCGGGAAGGTACGCTCCACACCGACGCCGAAGGAGACCTTGCGGATGGTGAAGGTTTCGCGAAGACCGTCGCCGTGGCGGCCCAGGACGAAGCCCTGGAATACCTGGACTCGGGAGTTCTTGCCTTCGATGATGTTCACGTGAACCTTGAGGGTGTCACCCGCGCGGAAGACAGGAACATCGGTGCGCAGCGAGGCTGCATCTACGGAATCGAGAATATGCATGATTGCACTCCTGGTGAACGCCACAGGTCATTCACTTTGGGTCACGGCGGGCAAGCCCGGAAGCACCGGAAATTACCGCCGAAAGTTAAGTGGGTCCGGTTCCTTCACTGATTGAAGGTCCCGGGGTGTCCAGCTGTTGGTTGCGCTCCCCCTGTGGCAGGTGCGGACCCAGCAGACACAAAGACTAATTTTGCCACACTCGCAGGCCTACAGCCAATCGCCGTAGACCGCCACGCTCCGGTTCAGGCTGAGGTGTCGGTTCCGTTGTCCTGGCCGGTCCCGGCCTGCCGCCGCGCCCGGAGGTGACCGTCCACGACATCGTACCCGAGGTCGGCGAAAGCCGTCCGGTCGGCACGTGGCAGCTTCCCGGCGTCGAACGTTTCCAGCAAGTCCGGGCGGCGTTCCGCCGTCCGCCGGTACTGCTCGTGGCGGCGCCACTGCGCGATCTTCCCGTGGTTGCCGCTCAGCAGCACTGCCGGGACCTCCCGGTCCCGCCAGCTGGAGGGTTTGGTGTACACGGGGTATTCCAGCAGCCCGTCCGAATGCGACTCCTCCACCAGCGAATCAGGGTTGCCCACCACGCCGGGCAGCAGCCTGCCGATGGCTTCGACCATCGCCAGAACGGCCACTTCTCCGCCGTTCAGCACATAGTCACCAAGGCTCATGGGGCGCACCGTGAAGTGCTCTTCCGCCCACTCGATGACACGCTCGTCGATGCCCTCATAGCGGCCGCAGGCAAAAACCAGCTGGTCCTCTTCGGCGAGCTCATAGGCCAAGGCCTGGTTGAAGCGCTCCCCCGCCGGCGATGGGACGATCAACACCGGTTTGGCGGGCTTGCCGGCCGTGGTCTCGGCGCCTACTGCGGCTTCACCCGCTGCGGCGACAGCAGCCAACGCCTGCGCCCACGGCTCGGGCTTCATGACCATGCCGGCACCGCCGCCGTACGGGGTGTCGTCCACTGAGCGATGCTTGTCGGTGGTGAAATCACGCAGGTCATGGACGCGCAGGTCCAGCAGGCCGTCCTGGCGGGCCTTGCCAATGAGCGAGAGCTCCAAAGGCGCCAGGTACTCCGGGAAGATACTGACGACGTCGATTCTCATCTACGCATTTTCCTCGGGTTCGCCGGTGCCGGCTTCGCCGTCGTTGACCTCAAAGAGTCCGTCCGGCGGCGTCAGCAGGACAAAGCCGTCGGCCACATTAACCTCCGGAACGATCTGCTCGACGAACGGGACAAGGACTTCCTTTCCGTCCGACGTTTCAACCACAAGCAGATCCTGGACGGGCAAGGTGTGCAGGGCGGCGATCTTGCCAACTACCTGCGAGCCCACCCGAGCTTCGAGCCCCACCAGTTCGTGCTCATACCAGCCTTCGTCGTCGTCCTCGTCCAGCTCTTCGGTTTCGATGAAGAGCTTGGCGCCGCGCAGGGTCTCTGCCTGGTTGCGGGTCTCGATTCCCTCGAACGCGAGCAGCAGGATGTCCTTGTTCCACCGCGCACTCTCAACACTGAGCGGGCCGGCCGATGCAGGCTCCACCACAAACTCCGTACCGGGAACGAACCGGTCCCCCGGAGCGTCGGTCAGCACCTGGACCGTCACTTCGCCGCGGATTCCATGCGGTTTGCCGATTCGTGCCACCTGAAGCTGCATCTGTTCCTCTGTTCCGGTTCTGGGATTATCCACGATGTTGTGGTGAAAGCACTCCGGCCCCTCCACCGTTGCTGGTGGAAGGGCCGGAGCAAAAAACTGATGTTGCCGAGCGCTTAGCGGCGGCGGTCGGTGTCGACGACGTCGACCCTGACCGGTTCGCCGTCTGCCAGTGCCGCCACAACGGTGCGCAATGCCCGTGCGGTGCGGCCCTGGCGGCCGATCACCCGTCCCAGGTCATCTTGATGAACACGAACCTCGAGGGTGTCCCCACGGCGGTTGTTCTTCGAGCTGACCTTGACATCTTCCGGCGAATCAACGATTCCCCGGACGAGGTGTTCGAGCGCTTCTGCCAGCAATCTACTCAGCCTCGGTGGTCTCTGCTTCGGCCGGGGCCTCGGCTGCGTCAGACTGCTTTGACTTCTTGGTGATGGCTTCCGGGATAATCACGGAACCCTTTTCCGGGGCAACAAAAGCAACCTTCGGAGCTTTAGTCTTCAGGGTGCCTTCCTGGCCCGGCAGGCCCTTGAACTTCTGCCAGTCACCGGTGATCTTGAGGATCGCGGCAACCTGCTCGGACGGCTGTGCGCCGACGCCGAGCCAGTACTGGGCACGGTCCGTGTCCACCTCGATGTATGAGGGCTCTTCGGTGGGGTGGTACTTGCCGATCTCTTCGATGGCACGGCCGTCACGCTTGGAGCGTGCGTCCATGACGACGATGCGGTAGTACGGTGCGCGCATCTTGCCAAAGCGCTTAAGGCGAATCTTTACGGCCACTTTTGTGGTCACTCCTGTTTCAGAAAAGGGGTGAACCGACGTTCTGCACCCGTGGGGCGGGCCATACTTGAGGGTTCAAAGGACAGGATCCAGACGCGGAGAGAGGGGCCACGCAGATCGAGTACCTGTTTATTGTGCCAGATCAGCGTCCGGATTTCGACTTGACACGTACGGATGGAGCCGCCGGGCGGACCCGGCAGGCCGCGGCCGGCCTAGGACGACCAGACATAGACCCCGGTACGCGCGGCGTCATCGATCGAGTTGGCCAGCTCAGCGAACTGCTGGACATACGTCCGGGCCTCGGCCGCGCCGAAAGGCATGTCATCCTGGGCCGCCCACTTTTCAGCGACGTCGTCCAGGACATTGCCTTCACCCTCAGTCTCATAACTGAGCAGGTCCGCCAGCGCACGCACCATGGCCGGCGGAACCCCGAGGAGGGAATCACTGGCCACGTCAACCATGGCCAGTTCGTAGTCCGTACCTCCGGCATGCACCGCAGCACCGGCTAGGTCGCCCAGCTGTTCGATTTCGAACTCGCTGATTCCGGGAATCCGCAGGGCCTTGCCTGCCGGGGAGCCGCCCGCATCCAGGACGACAGCCCGCTTCAGCGCGGCATCGTGAGTGGAAACAAAGATTTCAGTGAAGCCCATGGGAACAGCCCTCATTCCGTCGACGGTGCGGCCCAGAAGGGCAGCATAAAGTGCCGCCCCGGCCGTTCAGAATCAGCCTAGTACAAGGCGCGGCACACATTTGGCATCCGTACTCAGCGGACGGCGACCCGGATGCTATTGCGCCACGGATCCTCGAAGCGAAGCTCGGCGCCCGTGTGGTGCGAGGCCACGCCGGCGACCTTCAGGCGGTCAGCGAGCGCTCCGACGTCGTCCCCGGAAGGGACTTCGATGAGTACTTCGCCAAGGCCCAGGGTGTCCTTGCGGGGACCGGCGCCGCGGCTGTTCCAGACGTTCATGGCCATGTGGTGGTGATACCGGCCGGCGGAGACAAACAGTGCCTGCCCGTGCCAGCCTGCGGTCTTTTCGAAGCCCAGCGTGCCCACGTAGAAATCGTGCGCCGACTGGACGTCACCGACCTGGAGGTGGACGTGGCCCACGCCCGCTTCGGTGGCCTGCTGGCCGTCCATGGATTCCTGGGTCAGGTACTTCTCAAGGTAGCGCTGCGGCGGCAGTGCCAAGCTGTCCATCACCACATCCTTCCCGTTCCAGGACCAGTTTTCGCGGGGCCTGTCCCAGTACAGTTCGATGCCGTTGCCTTCGGGGTCATTGAAGTAGAAGGCTTCGCTAACGAGGTGGTCGGCGCTGCCGGTGAAGGACCGGGGTTCGTACTGGGCCGCGGTGGCTACCGTGGCAGCAAGCGAAGCCCGGTGGTCAAAGAGCAGCGCGGTATGGAACAGCCCGGCCTCACCCCTGCCAGGCAGGCTCAAGGACGGGGCGGCCGCGAGATGGACCAGCGGGCGCCGGAGCCGGCCAAGGTAGACGCCGCCGTCCTGTTCGGCGACGACCTCCAGGCCGAGTGCACGCTGGTAGTAGTCGGTCATCAGCTTCATGTCGCCCACCTTGAGCATCACGGTGCCCATCGAGAGATCGGCAGGAAGGAGATCCCGGCTGGTGGCTTCTGCAGTCATTGAACGCTCCCGGTCCGTTGGCCTTCGGAGTCGAAGGCGGCCATGACTCCAATTTACTTGAAGCTTCAATTTAATTCAAGTGGCTGGGCAGACAGGTTGCGACCGCATCCCCGTGACTGCTGTCACCAGGCCACCCTCGGCCTGTGGTAGCTTCGACTTGACCACACGGGAGCCCTTGCAGGGGCTGAGATCAGGCTGAAGCAGCCTGCGACCGTTGAACCTGTCCGGGTAATGCCGGCGAAGGAAGTGAGTATTCATTGAATACACAAGAAACACAGCTGAACCCCGCCCAAAGTGAAGCCGGCCAGGATCAAACGGTCCGGCCTGAAACCCAGTCACTGAAGTCCCACTCGCTGGCGTTCATCAATGATGACGCCACCGGAATCCGGGTTCCCGTGACCGAGATCGCACTGGAACCGTCGCCGAACGGCGAGGCGAACGGGCCTTTCCGGACCTACCGCACGGCCGGTCCGGGCAGCGATCCGGTGGTGGGCCTCAACCCGTTCCGCTCGGAGTGGATCGCCGCCCGCGGCGACACCGAGCCCTACAGCGGCCGGGAACGGAACCTGCTCGACGACGGCAAGTCGGCAGTGCGCCGCGGCGCCGCCTCCGCGGAGTGGAAGGGCGCGCAGCCTGTGCCCCGCCGCGCCGTCGAAGGCAAGACCGTCACGCAGATGCATTACGCACGGCAGGGTGTGGTGACGCCCGAGATGCAGTTCGTTGCCCTCCGCGAGAACTGTGACGTGGAACTGGTCCGCAGCGAAGTCGCTGCCGGCCGCGCCATCATCCCCAACAACATCAACCACCCGGAATCCGAACCGATGATCATCGGCAAGGCCTTCCTGGTCAAGATCAATGCCAACATCGGCAACTCGGCAGTCACCAGCTCCATTGCCGAGGAAGTGGACAAACTCCAGTGGGCCACCCAGTGGGGCGCCGACACGGTGATGGACCTGTCCACCGGCGATGACATCCACACCACCCGGGAATGGCTCATCCGCAACTCCCCCGTGCCTATCGGTACGGTGCCCATTTACCAGGCGCTGGAGAAGGTCAATGGCGAGGCCAACGCTCTGACGTGGGAGATCTTCCGGGACACGGTCATTGAGCAGTGCGAGCAGGGCGTGGACTATATGACCATCCACGCCGGTGTGCTGCTGCGTTACGTGCCGCTGACGGCCAACCGCGTCACCGGCATCGTCTCCCGGGGCGGCGCGATCATGGCGGGCTGGTGCCTGGCCCACCACCAGGAGAACTTCCTCTACACCCATTTCGACGAGCTATGCGAGATCTTCGCCAAGTACGACGTCGCCTTCTCCCTGGGAGACGGACTGCGCCCGGGAGCGACGGCGGACGCCAACGACGCCGCCCAGTTCGCCGAGCTGGACACCCTGGCGGAGCTCACCCAGCGGGCGTGGGAATTCGATGTGCAGGTTATGGTCGAAGGTCCCGGGCACGTCCCGTTCCACCTGGTGCGGGAGAACGTGGAACGCCAGCAGGAACTTTGCAAGGGCGCCCCGTTTTACACGCTTGGGCCGCTGGTCACGGATATTGCCCCGGGCTATGACCACATCACATCCGCTATCGGCGCCACCGAAATCGCACGGTACGGCACGGCGATGCTTTGTTACGTCACGCCCAAGGAACACCTTGGCCTGCCGAACAAGGACGACGTGAAAACCGGGGTGATCACCTACAAAATCGCCGCCCATGCAGCCGACCTTGCCAAGGGCCACCCCGGCGCCCATGAACGGGACGACGCCCTGTCCAAGGCCCGGTTCGAATTCCGCTGGCGCGACCAGTTCGCGCTGTCGCTGGACCCGGTCACGGCGGAGGCCTTCCATGACGAGACGCTGCCGGCCGAGCCAGCCAAAACGGCCCACTTCTGCTCCATGTGCGGCCCGAAGTTCTGCTCCATGAAGATCAGTCAGGACATCAGGGACGAATACGGTTCGGCAGATTCGCAGGCGGCCATCGCCGAGGCCTACAGCGGGATGCGCGAAAAGAGTGCGGAGTTCCTGGCCGCCGGCGGGAAGGTCTACCTCCCCGAGCTTCGAATCCCCGCCGGGAGCTGACGGCTCAGGAAGCCTGAACTGAGCGTGATCTGCCGACATCGGCGATGAAGGACCGGATGGCACGGTCACCTTCGGCAGAGTCCTGGGGCCGGTGCCCTCCCGCAGCGATGCGGTGCAGGGCACCGGTTTCCTGCAGATATCCGGCGATCTCCTCATAGAGCGGTTCCCACCCACCTGTCAGGACCATGGTGGGGACGCCAGGAACTATGTGCAGCGGGGCCTCCCAGGACGGCGACTGCAACCGGAGCCGGCGCGCTGACCGTTTTTCCTCCGGCATGACGGGCTCCTGCAGGTCCGCCGCGAACATCCTCCGCACGAACTCCCGCTGGAAGTCTTCATCGCTGAGTTGCTGCCGGACCTCGAACAGCGGTTGCATCAGGGCCATATGGGCAGACGTGGCCGGCAGTTCGGCGGTCAGGGACAAACACGCCGGTTCAACCAGCGTGAGGGAAAACACCAGATCGGGGCGTTCGACGGCGGCCATCATGGCCGCAATGGCGCCCTGGGCGTAGGCGACAACATGGCCGCCGGCGGTACCGCGGCCGTCATCGGCAAGTGAGCGCAGGATGATGGCGGTGTCTTCAGCGAACGAGGACTCCACGGGTTCAGCCACCGGGTCAAAGCCGTGCCGCCGCAGGAACAGGGCGTCGTACGTCAACGCCATTCCGTGCTGGCGCGGCCACGCCGCCGCACCGAAAGGTCCGGCGCCGTGCACGAACACTACCCGCTGTTTAAACATGACCCAACCCTATTCCACGGCGCCGACATCCCAATTGGGTAGCAGTAAGAGTCGTTATGAGTGCTCAAAACGACACCTGGTGCTACCCGGTCGGGAGGGGTGGTTACTTGCCGAGGAACTTGTCGAATCCCTTGGGCAGGTTCAGCTGCGAAGGGTCAAAGTCGCCGTCCTGCTGGCCGAACGCTGCCCCCGTGGGGAGAGCCTTCGCCGCGCCGGCCCGCCGCGCCTCGGCGTCCTTGAGCTCCTGGGCAGCCTTGGCAGGGTTGCCTGAGCGCGCCTTCTTCTTCGGGGCGTTCTTGCCGCCCTTCCGCGCACCGCCGGGGCCGCCCATACCGGGCATCCCGGGCATCCCCGGCATGCCGCCGCCCTGGGCCATTTTCTTCATCATCTTCTGGGCCTGGGCGAAACGCTCCAGCAGGCCGTTGACATCGGAGACGTGCACCCCTGAACCGCGGGCGATGCGTGCCCGGCGGGAGCCGTTGATGATCTTCGGGGCGACGCGTTCGTGCGGCGTCATGGAACGGACGATTGCTTCGACGCGGTCGATCTCGCGCTCGTCAAAGTTCTCCAGCTGCTGGCGGATGTTCTGCGCACCCGGCATCATCATGAGCATCTTCTTCATGGAGCCCATGTTGCGGATCTGCTGCATCTGGGAGAGGAAGTCGTCCAGGGTGAAGTCCTCCTGGTCGGCGAACTTCTTCGCCATCCGGGCGGCTTCGTCCTTGTCCCAGTTCTTCTCGGCCTGCTCAATCAGGGTGAGGACGTCGCCCATGTCCAGGATGCGGGAGGCCATGCGGTCCGGGTGGAACAGCTCAAAGTCATCCACGCCTTCGCCGGTGGAGGCGAACATGACCGGCTTACCGGTGACCGACGCAACCGACAGTGCGGCACCGCCGCGGGCGTCGCCGTCGAGCTTTGACAGCACGATTCCGGTGAAGTTCACACCCTCGTCAAACGCCACAGCCGTGTTCACGGCGTCCTGTCCGATCATGGCGTCGATCACGAACAGCACTTCATTGGGGACGATGGCACGGCGGATCTCGCTCGCCTGCTCCATCATCTCGGCGTCAACACCGAGGCGCCCGGCGGTGTCAACAATCACGACGTCGTACAGCTTCTGGCGCGCTTCCTCGACGCCGGCACGGGCGACCGCGACCGGGTCACCGGCGGGGTGCTCCAGTTCCGAGGTGGCGCCGGGGTGCGGCGCGAAAACGGGCACCCCGGCACGCTTGCCTACAACCTGGAGCTGGGTGACGGCATTGGGCCGCTGCAGATCACATGCCACCAGCAGGGGGCTGTGGCCTTGGGCCTTGAGCCATTTGGAGAGCTTGCCCGCGAGGGTGGTCTTACCGGCACCTTGGAGGCCGGCCAGCATGATGATGGTGGGGCCGGTCTTGGCCAGGCGGATGCGGCGGGTCTCGCCACCGAGGATCTCAACGAGTTCCTCGTTGACGATCTTGACGATCTGCTGGCTCGGGTTCAGCGCCCCCGTCACCTCTGCCCCGAGGGCACGCTCACGGACGCGGGCCGTAAACTCACGCACCACGGGAACGGCAACATCGGCATCCAGGAGGGCGCGGCGGATCTCCCGGACGGTGGCATCGACGTCGGCCTCAGTGAGGCGGCCCTTGCCACGGAGATTCTTGAAGGTTGCTGTCAACCGGTCAGAGAGTGAATTGAACACGCGCCGCGCACTTCTTTCAGTGGATTTACAGGGGGGACTCGACTATCTAGGGTACCAAGTCGGGCTTGCCGGATGGCATGCTGGCAGAGTGACGAGCCAAACAAGCGTAAAAACCCTGCTCATTCTGGGTGCCTCAGGCGATCTGACCGGCCGCCTCCTGCTGCCGGGACTGGCCCGGCCGGTGGCGTCCGGCCGCGCCGATGACCTGTTCCTGGTGGGGGCCGGCTCCGATGCCTGGACGCCGGAACAGTGGCGGACCCGCGTCCACGAGGCCTTCGCCCCCGCCGCAGAGACCGCCGACGCAGCTGGAAAAAAAGCACTCACTGCCTTGGCGAAGGCCACTCCCTACCACCAGCTTGATGTTACGGCGGACGGAGCCCTGGCTGCATTGTTGGCCGGACTGGAAGGCCCCACCGCGGTCTATTTTGCGTTGCCTCCCCATGTCAGCCAGCTGGCCTGCGAGTCCCTGCACCGTGACCAGGTTCCGGCCGGAACACGGCTGGTAATGGAGAAGCCGTTCGGCGCAAGTGTTGCCTCGGCGCGTTCGCTCAACCAGACGCTCGCCGCGCTGGTGCCGGAGGACCGCATCCACCGGGTGGACCATTTCCTGGGGAAAGCGACGGTGCTGAATATCCTGGGCCTGCGCTTTGCGAACAATTTCCTGGAACCCGTCTGGAACCGCGAGCATGTGGAAAAGGTCGAGATCATCTTCGACGAGGACTTGGCACTGGAGGGGAGGGCGAGGTATTACGACAATGCCGGCGCCCTGCGCGACATGATCCAGAGCCACCTGCTGCAGATCATGGCCCTGTTGGCCATTGAGCCGCCGGCCACCATCGGGGAGCGGGACCTACGGGACGCCATCGCAGCCGTGCTCCGCGCCAGCAGCATCAGCGCGCCGTACGCGAAATCCACGCGACGGGCCACGTATACGGCGGGTTCGATTGCCGGCAGGAACGTCCCGGACTATGCGCAGGAAGAAGGGGTGGACGCAGCCCGGGGGACGGAGACCCTGGCGGAAGTCCGGGTGGACATCGACAACTGGCGCTGGAAGGGGGTCCCGTTCATCCTGCGGTCGGGCAAAGCCCTCGGAGTGAAACGCAAGGAAGCCGTTGTCACCTTCCGCCCCGTCCCGCATCTTCCGGCAGGATTCACGGGCGTGGACTCCCCCAACCAGCTGCGGATCGGTTTCGGGCCGGATACCCTTGCGTTCGACGTCGACGTCAACGGTCCCGACAGCATCTTCAGCCTGAGCCGCACAACGTTGAATGCGGAGCTGAGCGCTTCTGAGCTGCTGCCCTATGGCGAAGTGCTGGAGGGCGTCCTGAACGGCGATCCGCTGCTGTCGGTGCGCGGCGACACCGCGGAGGACTGCTGGCGGATTCTCGAGCCGGTGCTGAAGGCCTGGCAGCGGGGCACTGTGCCGTTGGAAAAGTACGACGCCGGTTCGGCCGGTCCCGCCGGATGGCCAGGTTCCGCAGCGGCTGGCTAAGTGTCGGCTGGCTAAGGCTGGCTGAGCGGCGGCTCTGTAGGCCACCACAAACAGAGCGGGCAGGGAATCCTTTCGAGGTTCCCTGCCCGCTCTGTCGTGTGGAACGGTCTGCTTTGCCGATCAATCAGAATGCGGAACTGGTTAGATGGCGGCGACGCCGCGTTCGCCGGTCCGGACCCTGACTGCTTCGAAGACGTCCACGGTCCAGACCTTGCCATCGCCCGCGCGGCCCGTGTTGGAGCTGGCGATGATGACGTCGAGGATGTCATCCGCCTGTTCGTCCGTGGCGAGGACTTCAACCCGGATCTTGGGCAGGAGGTCCACGTTGTATTCAGCTCCGCGGTAAACCTCTGTGTAGCCTCGCTGGCGGCCGTAGCCGCTGGCCGCGCTGACCGTCAGCCCCTGGACACCGTAGGACTCCAGGCCTTCCCGGATGGCTTCGAGCTTCTCCGGGCGGACGATAGCTGTGATCAGTTTCATGCTTCCACGCTTTCCTTGCCCGCTGCCGGTTCGGTCTTCTTGGCGCCGGCTACTTCGCCGTCAGCGGCCGAGCCCTTGCCCGTGATCAGTTCGTGGAGCGGCTGGAAGCTCCCGCCGTGGCCGCCCACCCCGAACTCGTACGCCGTCTCGGCGTGCAGGCTGAGGTCAACACCAACGACTTCCTGCTCCTGCGAGACGCGGAAGCCCATGGTCTTGTGGATGGCGAAGGCGATGATTGCGGTGAGGATTGCCGAGTAAGCGATAGCGATGCCTGCTGCTGCGAGCTGGGCCCAAAGCTGGGTCACGCCGCCGCCGTAGAAGAGGCCGCCGCCCACACCGTCGGCGGGGAGGGCGATGAAGCCCAGGGCAACCGTTCCAATGATGCCGGAGACCAGGTGAACGCCCACAACATCCAGGGAGTCATCGAAGCCCCAGCGGAACTTGAGGCCGACGGCCAGGGCCGAGGCGACACCGGCGATGACACCGAGACCGAGGGCGCCCACCGGGCTGACGTTGGCACAGGCCGGGGTGATGGCGACCAGGCCGGCAACCACACCGGAGGCAGCACCAAGGGAGGTGGGGTGGCCGTCGCGGATACGTTCCGTGACGAGCCAGCCGAGCATTGCCGCGGCCGGGGCTGCGAGGGTGTTGACCCAGATCAGGCCGCCCTGCTCAGCAGTGGTGGCCGCGCCGCCGTTGAAGCCGAACCAGCCGAACCACAGGATGGCTGCGCCGAGCATCACGAACGGGATGTTGTGCGGGCGGTGGTTGGGGTCCTTGCCGAAGCCGCGGCGGTTGCCGATGATCAGGACCAGGACGAGGGCTGCCACACCGGCGTTGATGTGGACCACGGTGCCGCCAGCGAAGTCGATGGCCGGGCCGAGGGCCTGGCCAATGGCGCCTTCGGGGCCGAAGAGTCCGCCGCCCCAGACCATGTAGGCCAGGGGGCAGTAGACGAGGGTGACCCAGACGGGGACGAATAGGGCCCAGGCGCCGAACTTGGCGCGGTCAGCGATCGCGCCGCTGATGAGGGCGACGGTGATGATGGCGAAGGTGGCGGCGTAGCCGACCTTGATGAGCCCGTCCGGGGCGGTGATGCCTTCAAGGCCGAAGGTGGCGAACGGGTTCCCGACAATCTGCAGGAAGCCCTCGCCGGAGCTCATCGAAGCGCCCCAGAGGACCCAGACCACGCCGACCATGCCGATGGAGATGAAGCTCATCATCATCATGTTCAGTGCAGCTTTGGCGCGCGTCATGCCGCCGTAGAAAAATGCCAGACCTGGTGTCATGAACAGCACGAGTGCTGCTGCCACCATGAGCCATACGTGACCTGCGGTAAGTTCCATGGTGCACGTCCTCCCTATGATCGATGCTGCGGAATGCTCCGCCTTGCTAACGCCTTTTGCGTCCTGCATCGAGTCTGTCGCTGCCGTGTTTCGCCCGCAGAGGATTTACATTGCTGGCTTGTTACAACAACCTCCCGGAAGTAAATGGTGCATATCTGGCTTGTTACGGTTATGTTTCACCACTGCCGCCGACCCTCGGCTGCCTACCTTGCAAGGAACCCGCCCCATGACGGCACCATCACGCGTGAGCCGCGCCACAACGCGGATCTTGTCCGTTATCCGCCCGCAGAGGCCCACGCTTCCGCGAGACATCAAGGTGATGCTCGCTGCGGCGTTCCTGATTGCCCTCGGATTTGGGCTGGTGGCACCGGTCTTGCCCCAGTTCGCCACCACTTTCGACGTCGGGGCAACAGCCGCCGCCGTGATCGTGAGCATCTTCGCCTTCATGCGGCTGGTGTTCGCGCCGGCGGGCGGGGCCCTGATCGGCCGATGGGGTGAGCGGCCCGTATATGTGGCGGGGCTGCTGATTGTGGCGGCATCAACGGCGGCGTGCGCGTTTGCCCAGGACTATTGGCAGCTCCTGGTCTTCCGAGGGCTTGGCGGGGTGGGCTCGGTGATGTTCACGGTGGCTTCCATGGCCCTTGTGGTGCGGCTGGCGCCGCCGGAAAGCCGGGGCAGGGTGTCCGGCGCTTATGCGTCCGCGTTCCTGATCGGCAGCGTCCTGGGCCCGGTGGTTGGTGGCCTGGTCGCCGGATTCGGCTTGCGGATACCGTTCCTTGGCTACGCGGCCGCGCTGGTCCTTGCTGCCGCGGTGGTGCAAACCCAGCTCAGCCACGCGCCGTCCGCGGCCCGGTCCACAATGAGCCGCGCCCCTGACATGCCGTTCACCGAGGCCTGGGGAGTTGGTGTGTACCGCTCGGCGCTGCTGTCCAGCTTCGCCAACGGCTGGGCCACGTTCGGTGTGCGGATGGCCACCGTCCCACTGTTTGCCGTTGCTGCCCTCGACGCCGGTCCTGAGGCTGCCGGCCTTGCGCTGGCCGTTTTTGCTGCGGGCAATGCCGCCGCGCTGACGTTCTCCGGCCGGCTGGCGGACAGCCTGGGCCGGCGGCCATTGATGGTCGTTGGGCTCTTGGTCGCCGGGCTCGCCACGGCCGCCATCGGCTTCACGTCCCATCTTGGCTGGTTCCTCGCCGCGTCGGTTGTCGCCGGGGTGGGGTCCGGACTGCTGGGACCTGCCCAGCAGGCCGCCGTCGCGGATGTCATCGGCAATGAGCGGTCCGGCGGGCGGGTCCTGGCCGCGTACCAGATGACTTCGGACATCGGCGCGATCGCCGGACCGGTGCTGGTGGGGGTCCTGGCGGACCGGCTGGGATACGGCTGGGCCTTCGGCGTCACCGGCGGTGTGCTGGTGCTCGCGGCGGCCTGCTGGGTCCCCATCCGCGAGACTTCTTCGCGGCATGGAGGGGACCCGCAAGGCCTGTCCCGGTAGCCGACAGTTCACATGCATTGGTTAGGCTTGACCTTAAGCCACCCAAACGTTGGAGAAACCTGCATGTCCACTTCCGGTCCTTTGCCCCCTGACCTTCCTGCCACGAAGAGACGCGGCCGTGACAAGCGCGGCTTCCAGAAGTGGTGGCCGTTTGCGCTGGTTGCCATAGTCGTTGTTGCCGCCCTGGTACTAGCCACACAGCTGTTCCGCCCGGATGCTTCCGCCCAGGTGGTTGAAGAGCCAATCCCTTCTGCGGCACCTACAAGCACAACGGCCCTCCCACCGGCCCCCGCTGTGACCTACTACGACCAGGCCGGACCGCCAGCCGGCTCGCCGCTGACACCCGTTGAGCCGCTAGGCCTGAAGGTATCCGGGGATATGGAAGGAAGCCCTCTACCGAAGGGACTGACGGGGATCTCACTTGAAGCTACGGATCTCGGCGATGAGGACCTTAGTGCCAGCAATACTTCGATGGTCAAGCTGCTCAACGAGCTCGACCAGCCGGTGTTGCGCTTTGGTGGAAACGCCGTGGACAGAAGATTCTTCTGGACGTCCACCAATGAGCCACTTCCGGCCAGCTACACAGGCAGTGCGGCGCAGCCCGCCCGCGCAGTGGGACCGGCAGACCTGACGCGTCTCAACACGTTGCTGAAAGCTACGGGTACAAGGGTGAGCCTCACTGTTGATCTTGGCCACTATGATCCGGCGCGTGCGGCGGACATGATGAAGCACGCCACCGCCATCCTGGGAGAGCGGCTGCTGAGCGTCACCGTGGGCAACGAACCCAACGGCTTTGTCGACAACGGTGTGCGCAAGGACGGCTACAGCCTCGAAAAGTACCTGACGGAACTCCAGGCGTATGCCAAGGCCATCTACGCTGTGGCCCCGAACCTGCCTATCGCAGGGCCGGGCGCCTATGACCAGAAGTGGTGGCAGCCCTTTATCGACGCCGACATTCCGCAAAAGAAGATCCTCACCTTCCACCACTATCCGCTATACAGCTGCGATGGAAGTGACCCTAAAGGCTCACCCACCATGGCCAATCTGATGAGCCAACTGATGCACGACCGCGCCGCGGACTACCACCAGGCAGCTCTGAAGGCGGGCAGTGCAGCGGGCCTGGAAACCTGGCTGCCCGAGACGGGCATCGCTGCCTGCCCGGGCTCGAACGAGACATCAAAGACGCACGCTTCGGCCCTCTGGACGGTTGATTACGCCCTCAACGCCGCCCAGCTGGGGATCACCCAGGTCGGCTTCCACAGTTCCATGCTCACTTGCAAGGGCGGGCCTCCCATGTCAGCGATCTGCAGCGCGGGAAGCTACCCGCAGGGCGACGGAGTCATGTCTGGCCGCGCCAACTTCTTCGGGATCTCCATCCTGGCGGGTCTTGGTGAGGGCAAGTTCCTCAAGGTAGCGACCAATGGCGGCGGCTTGGCGTTCAGCTACGCACTGCAGAACCCCAACGGCAGTACCACGGTGGTGATCATCAGCGAGAACAACCCCGAAACGGCAGCCCAGATGGATGCAACCATCACGCTTCCGGGGAGGCCCCTGACCGGGACCATGAGCCAGCTCACCGGACCGAGCTATGCAGCTCAGGATGCGACGCTTATTGACGGAGCCCGCACCGAGCCACGGCCCATCGCCGATCGCCTGACTGTGCCTGGCTTCGAATATGGGGAAAGCACGCAGAAGATCAAGCTCACGGCCGGGACCGTGACTGTGCTGAACTTTACGTACTGACCCACCGTACTGACGCATCGAGGGGTGAGATCCTGCCGCCATAGCTTCGGCTTAGCGGCGGGATCTCACCCCTCATTTGTGTAACCCAGTGTTTGGGTAAACCCAGTTCCTAGTTCAGCAGGGCGTCTACAAAGCTCTCAACTTCAAACGGAGCCAGGTCATCGGCCCCTTCGCCAAGACCAATCAGCTTGACCGGCACCCCCAAGGATTTCTGGATGGCCACCACGATGCCACCCTTGGCGGTGCCGTCCAGTTTGGTCAGGACAATGCCGGTGATGTTCACTACCTCCGAGAAGACGCGGGCCTGGTTCAGGCCGTTCTGGCCGGTAGTGGCGTCCAACACCAGCAGAACCTCATCCACGTCGGCCAGCTTCTCGATGACGCGCTTGACCTTGCCGAGTTCATCCATCAGGCCGGTCTTGTTCTGCAGGCGGCCCGCCGTGTCAATCATGACAACGTCGACTTCCTGCTCAATGCCGGCCTTGACCGCCTCATAGGCGACGGACGCTGGGTCTGCGCCGTCGACGTCGGACTTCACGGTGGGAACACCCACACGCTGGCCCCACGTGGCCAGCTGTTCGGCGGCTGCGGCGCGGAACGTGTCCGCCGCGCCCAGCAGGACGTCCTTGTCCTCGGCAACGAGCACGCGGGCGAGCTTGCCCACGGTGGTGGTCTTGCCCACGCCGTTGACGCCTACCACCAGCACGATGGCCGGCTTGTCCGCGTGCCGGTCGGTGCGCAGTGCGCGGTCCATGGTGGGATCCACCAGCTTGATCAGTTCCTCGCGGAGCAGTGCCTTGACCTGCTCGGGTGTCCTGGTGCCGAGTACTTTCACGCGCTCCCGGAGGGCATCGACCAGCTGCATGGTGGGCTCAGTGCCGAGGTCGGCCAGAAGGAGGGTCTCCTCAACTTCGTCCCAGACGTTTTCGTCGATCGTGTCGCTGGACAGCAGCGCGAGCAGGCCCTTGCCGAGGATGTTGTTCGACCGGACCAGACGCTCCCGGAGGCGGGTCAGGCGGCCGGCAACAGGAAGTGGGGTCTCAACCTGGATGGTTTCCAGGCCTGCCACGTCATCAGGAACATCGGTGACTTCGAGGTCTCCGAGGTCGACGCCGGCGGGAGCGTTGCACTCGGCCGGAACCACGGGGGCATCCTCGAGCAGTGTTCCCCCGCCGGTGACAGGATCGTTGGCGTCGCGCGTCCCGGGGTACTGGGTGATGTTCTTCCGCGTCTTCAACAGGACCGGGATCAGCCCGCCAATAACCGCCAGGGCAGCAACAATGGACAGAATAATGGGGAGGATGTCATTCACTCCCCTAGCTTCTCACAAACGTGGCAGGCGTTCGGGGCCGCCACGTGCGCGGACGCTATACGTCGGCGCCCAGCCGCTGGCTGATGACGGTGGACACCCCGTCGCCGCGCATGGTGACACCGTACAGCGCATCAGCCACTTCCATGGTCCGTTTCTGGTGGGTGATCACGATCAGCTGGCTGGACTCCCGGAGCTCTTCGAAGATGGTGATAAGCCGGCCGAGGTTGGTGTCATCAAGGGCCGCTTCAACCTCGTCCATGACATAGAACGGCGAGGGCCGGGCCTTGAAAATAGCCACCAACAGAGCGACGGCGGTGAGGGACCGTTCGCCTCCTGACAGCAGTGAGAGCCGCTTGATTTTCTTACCGGCCGGGCGGGCTTCGACTTCGATGCCGGTGGTGAGCATGTCCGAAGGGTCCGTGAGGACCAGCCGGCCTTCGCCGCCAGGAAAGAGGCGTTCAAAGACGTGGACGAACTGGTCCCGGGTGTCCTCAAAGGCCTCGGTAAAGACACGCTGGACCCGATCATCCACTTCCTTGATGATGTCCAGCAGGTCCTTGCGGCTGGATTTCAGGTCCTCCAGCTGGGTGCTGAGAAACTGGTGCCGTTCCTCCAGGGCCGCAAACTCCTCCAGCGCCAGCGGGTTAACCTTGCCCAGGGCTGACAGGTCCCTTTCGGCTTTGCGGAGACGTTTCTCCTGCTCGTCCCTGACAAAGGGTTTGCCTTCGGGGACCGGTGTGCCGTCATCGTCCACGGGTGTCCGCAGGGCCGCCCATTTGTCCCCGCTTTCCTCCGCGGGGACGGGCACGGGAACGTCCGGGCCGAAGTCCGCCACCAGGACGTCGGGGGTGATCCCGAGTTCCTCGATGGAACGTGTTTCCAGGCCTTCAATCCGTGCCCGCTGCTGGGCGCGGGCCAGTTCGTCCCGGTGAACCGAGTCCGTCAGTTCTGCCAGCTCGCGGGCCAGGGAGTCATTGGTAGTCCGAGTCTCCAGCAGTGCACGGTCCCGCTCTTCCCGGTTCTCCTCAGCGAGGTCGCGTTCATGCCGGGCCAGCTCAACAGACACGTCGATGAACCGGATTGCCAGCTCCACCGCAGCGGAGACGGCGGCTGCCCGAATGGCCTGGATCCGACGGCGGCGCGCCCGTTCGGCAGCCTCTTCACGTGCCCTGCGTTCGGTGGCCGCTGCCCGTTCCAGCGATAGAGCCCGGTTGCGGGTGGCGGTCAGCTGCTCTTCCGTGCTGCGGAGCGACAGCCTCGCGTCCATCTCCGCAGACCTGGCCAGCGACGCCGCCAATGCGAGGGCATCACGCTGTTCGGTGGGGGGTTCCTCTTGAGCCGGCGCCTCCTGCGCCGCAGCCAGCCGTGCCGCAACGGCGGCGAGCGCCTGCTCCTCTGCAACAACATTGGCCTCCGCCTTGGCCAGCGAGGTGGCCAGCCTGTCGCTTTCGCCGACGGCGCTGCGCAGGATGGAGTTCAGGTGGCCGAGCTTTTCGGCCACGGCCGCGAGCCGGGCGTCAGAATCGTGCAGGCGGTCCAGGGCAGCCTCTGCCCTCGTCCGGGCTTCGGCGCGCCGGACCTCGGCGCCGGCCAGGGCGAACCTGTTCCGTTCCAGATCCGCGGTGACAACGGCCAGCCGGGCCTCGGCGTCGTCCACGGCGGCCTGCACCTCCAGCAAGGACGGCGCCTTCGCCGAGCCTCCCGTCACCGTGAGGGCGGTAAACACGTCCCCGGCCCGGGTCACGGCTGTCAGGTCCGGGCGTCCGGCAACCAGCAGCCCTGCACCATCCATGTCTTCAACAACTGCCACCCCGGTCAGGAGCGCGGCCACAGCGGGGGCGGGCCCGCCCCCGGCGGATGCCAGGTCCGCAGCCCAGCGCGCGCCTGCCGGCAGGGGTGCGCCCGTGTCGTAGTCTGCGTCCGGCATGGGAACAGCAGACGCCAGCAGCAGGGAGGCACGCCCCGCATCGTCGTCCTTCAGGAATTGCACCACAACGGCGGCCACGGCCGGATCCCGGACCACGATCGCTTCAGAGGCATCGCCCAGCGCCGCGGCAATCGCCGTCTCGTACCCCGGGTGAATGGTGAGGGCAGAGACGAGGGTGCCCACAACACCGTCCAGTCCGGAGTTGAGGGCGTGCGCCGTGCCGTCTTTGCGGTTGAGGCCAAGCTGCAGTGCATCCCGGCGGGCCACGAGGGCGTCACGCTCACGGACAGTTTCTCCCCCCGCAGCGGTCAGATCGGCAATCTCCTGCACGACGGCGTCGAGCTCTGCGCTGGCGTCCTCGTAGTCGGCGTCGAGGCTTTCCTCGCCTTCCTCGACCCCCGCCACCTGGGTTTCCAGGGCGGTGAACTCGGACTGGGCCCGGCGGCGGCGTTCCTGTCCGGCGGCCAGTGACTCCCGCAGCCTGCCCAGCTCGGCCTGCGCGGATTCAACCCGCGATCTTGCGGCACCGACTTGTCCGGCAAGCTTCGCCAGACCCTCGCGTCGGTCCGCTGCAGCCCGGAGGACGGCAGTGAGCCTTTTCTCCTCGGCAGACGCCTCGAGTTCGGCCCCGTTCTTCGCCGCCGTCGCTGAGTCAAGCGCGCTGCGCCGGTCAAGGATGTGGCGCTCCAGCTCCGTCAGCTCATCCCGGACCCGGACGGCCTGCCGTTCCAACTGCTCAGGATCCCTGCCCGAGTACGGTTCAGCATCAACGGCACCCAGGAGCCGGCCGCGTTCCTGGGCCAGCGACCCCAGGGAACGGAGCCGTTCCCTGGAAGCGGAGAGCCGGTACCAGGTATCCCGCGCGGCGTTGAGCTTTGGCGTGGCCTCGGCTGCGAGCTGTTCCACAGTTGCCTGTTGACGGCGCCCCGCCTCCAGCTGCTGCTCCACTACCGCGCGGCGGGCCTTCAGTGCCGTTTCGTCCGCCACGTCCTGCTCGAGTGAATTCTGCTGCTGGACAAGGTCGTCGGCCAACAGCCGTGCGCGTGCGTCCCGGACATCGAACTGGACCCGCTGGGCGCGGCGCGCCACATCAGCCTGCTTGCCGAGTGGCGTGAGCTGGCGTCTGATCTCCCCCGTCAGGTCGCTCAGCCGCTGCAGGTTCGCCTGCATGGCCTCCAGCTTGCGGACCGTTTTTTCCTTGCGGCGGCGGTGCTTGAGGATCCCGGCCGCTTCCTCGATGAAGCCGCGGCGGTCCTCCGGGGTGGCGTGCAGGACCTTGTCCAGCTGACCCTGGCCCACAATGACATGCATTTCCCGGCCCATACCGGAATCCGAGAGCAGTTCCTGGATGTCGAGCAGGCGGCAGCTGGCACCGTTAATGGCGTATTCAGAGCCCCCGGCACGGAAGAGTGTCCGCGAGATGGTGACCTCGCTGTACTCGATGGGCAGTGCGCCGTCGGTGTTGTCGATGGTCAGGGAGACGTGGGCCCGGCCCAGCGGCGGCCGCCCGGAAGTCCCCGCAAAAATGACGTCCTCCATTTTGCCGCCGCGGAGCGTTTTGGCTCCCTGCTCCCCCATCACCCAGGAGAGGGCGTCCACCACGTTGGACTTGCCGGAACCATTCGGCCCCACCACTGCCGTGACTCCGGGCTCAAAATCGAAGGTTGTGGCCGACGCAAACGACTTGAACCCACGGACGGTAAGGCTTTTGAGGTGCAAGGTGTTTCTGGTCTCCTGAGTGGCTGAAGCGGCTGCTTTGCTTTCCCAAATCTACTGCGTGCTGGCGGAATTCCGCGGATTTCCGGGCGACTGTCCGCACCCCGGCGCTTCCGGCGCATGATGTCCGGCGGCCGGCGGATGGGGACTACCAGCGGCCGTTGCGTGGGCGCGGCTGACAGACCGGGCAAGTGTAGGACGAGCGGTTCATGAACTGCTCACGGCGGAGTAAGGAGTTGATTCCGACGGCGGCACAACGGCTGCAGGGTTTCCCTTCCCGCCCGTAGGCGTTCAGGGAGCGGTCGAAGTAACCAGAGGCCCCGTTGACGTTGACGTACAAAGAATCGAAGCTGGTGCCGCCGGCCGCGAGTGCGTCCAGCATGACCTCGCGCGCACTGGTGATGAGCCGTTCCGCGTCGCCTCGGCGCAGCGTATCGGTGGGTCTGGCGTAATGCAGTCTTGCCCGCCACAGGGCCTCGTCGGCGTAGATGTTGCCGATTCCTGAGACGAGTCCCTGGTCCAACAGGGCGCGTTTGAGGCCCGTCTTGCGCATCCGCAGCCGGCTGTAAAAAAGGTCAAAGGAAAACGCCGGGTCCAGGGGGTCCCGGGCGATGTGGGAGGCTTCCTCGGCGATCAGCGCAACGGGAGTTTCCGCCTGGCCGCCCGGGCCGCCGTCGTCTGTGGGAACCATGCCGGTGACGAACAGCCCGCCGAAGATCCGCTGATCAACAAACCTGAGTTGTTCAGGCATTCCTGCCACGGGGCTCAGGCGCAGCCTGACCTTGAGGTGTTTCTCATCCGGAACTTCGCCGTCCTGCATCAGGAGCTGGCCGCTCATCCCGAGGTGGGCCATCAGTGCGGCACGCGGCTCGCCGGCGGCCTCAGCAGTCTCGCTCAGCGGCATCCACAGGAATTTTCCGCGGCGCACCACGTCCACAACCGTGGCACCCTGGAGGTTGCCCTTGAAGTCCTCGGTGCCCAGGGCATGGCGGCGGAGGGAACGTGGGTCCAGCACGTCTACGGATGTGATGGTCCGGCCGCGGACCCAACTCACCAGTCCGCGGCGGACCACTTCAACTTCAGGCAGCTCAGGCACGGCTCAGCCTAGACGCTGCGGGAGGACTCCGGTGATGCGCCCTCCGCTGCAGGGGCAGCGGCGGCTCCCGCGATTGGGGAGAGCTGACGCCAGGCGTCCGCGGCAGCTTCCTGCTCTGCTTCCTTCTTGGAGTGGCCTGATCCATTGCCGTATGGCCTGCCCCCGATATTCAGGACAGCCGTGAAGGTGCGGGCGTGGTCCGGCCCGGCCCCCTCAACGGCGTAGTAGATAGTGCCAAGCTGCCGGCTGGCCGCCAGCTCCTGGATGCTGGTCTTCCAGTCCGTGCCGGCGCCGAGAGCGGCAGCATCCTTCAGGAGCGGGCCAATCAGGCGCATGACCAGCTGGCGGGCAGTCTCGATGTCGTTGGACACGTAAGTGGCACCAATGAGTGCTTCCATGGTGTCCGCCAGGATCGAAGCCTTGTTCTTGCCCTCGGTGAGCTTTTCGCCCTGCCCCAGGTAGATGTAGTCGCCGATGCCGAGGCTGCGGCCGATGCCAGCGAGGGCGCGCGTGCTGACCACCGCAGAGCGGCGTTTGGCAAGGTCACCTTCGGGGAGCGTGGGGTTGTCCCGGTACAGGGCATCCGTCACGGAGAAACCCAGGATGGAGTCACCCAGGAATTCGAGCCGCTCGTTGGTGGGGATGCCGCCGTTTTCGTAGGCGTAGGAACGGTGCGTAAGAGCAAGACGAAGCGTCCCGGCGTCAATGGAGACACCGAGACGCTTCAGAAGCTCTTCAGTTGAAGACATCATGTCAGCCCAAGCGGCCGATTAGACGTCTGCGACCTTGCGGCCCTTGTACTCAAGGAACAACGCAGTGCCAGCCGAGTCGGTGACGACCTTTGCCTGGTGCGGCAGGCTGTAGGTGACCTGGCCGTTCTCGACAGTCTTCACCAGGTGGGGGGCAGTTGCCTTCCACTGGGAGCGGCGGGCGCGGGTATTCGAGCGAGACATTTTCCGCTTCGGGACAGCCACGGCTAACTCATTTCTCTCTAGAAAAACACGTACAAATCAATTTTGCCGGTCAGGCTTAGCCATATCAGCTAGGGCAGCCCAGCGAGGATCCAAGACCTCGTGGTGGTGCCCCGGCTCGTCTTCCAGGCGAATTCCGCATTCGGAACAAAGGCCCTGGCAGTCTTCCCGGCACACCGGCTGGAACGGCAGCATGGTTACAACTGCGTCCCGCAACACCGGTTCAAGATCGATCAGATCGCGCTCGACTCGATATTGCTCTTCTTCGTCTTCTTCGTCCGACAGCACAATGCCCTCGTAGAAGAAAAGTTCTTGCACATTGACCTCAAGATCATACGCAAGGGGATCCAGGCATCTGCCGCATTCGCCTTTTACTTCGGCGACCGCGGTTCCTGATACCAAAATTCCTTCGTGTACGGCCTCAAGCCTCAGATCCAGCTCGATGTCCGAGCCTTCCTGAACGCCAATGAGTGCCACACCAAGATCACTTGGTGCGGGTACATGTTCTTTCAGTGTCCGCATGCTTCCCGGGCTGCGCCCGATATCCTTGACGTCGAACGCCAAGGGCGAACTAGCATCTCGTTTAATGAGAACTCCTGTTGAACATATGACCGACGTACCATCTTAGCCTGAGAACCGCAGGGACTCAAACCAGGCGACGGACGGCCGTCGAAGTACCGGACTAGCCTACCCTCTTGGTGGTTGATCGGGTGCAGACTCGCCAGCGAGCAACCTTCTATGTACCGACCGAGGCACATAGTCGGACACGCTGCCACCCAGGCCCGCTACCTCTTTAATGAGGGTGGACGACAAATGAAGATAGTGCGCCTCGGCCGGCAGGAACACCGTTTCCACGCCGCTGAGCTGGCGGTTCATCGTGGCCATCGGAAGCTCGTAGTCGAAGTCAGAGGATGAGCGGAGACCTTTCACGATCGCGGAGACACCGCGCTGGCGGCAATACTCAGCCAGGAGACCATCACCCACCGGTTCCACCACAATGCCTTTCAGGGACGCCAGGGTTTCGCGCGCCATATCCAGGCGGTCCCCCAGGCTGAACCTGTACTTCTTCGCATAATTGGTCGAAACCGCGACGATCACCTCATCGAAGAGGCCGGCGGCACGGGCGATGACCTCGAGATGGCCGTTGTGAATGGGGTCAAAGGATCCGGGGCAGACAGCGCGTCTCATGCACCGAACCTACCGCATGGGACGGCCGGGATACTATGACTGGATGCATCCACCACGGGACCTTTCCACGCCCGCTGCGCCTGCTCCGTGGCAACGCACGGCTTCAGGCGCCAACCTGCTCGGACCTGCCGGCCAACTGGGCGTCACCATCTTCGAGGAGATGACCACCTTGGCGGCGCAGACGGGCGCCATCAACCTCGGGCAGGGCTTTCCGGACGAGGACGGCCCCCTGGAAATCAGGGCGGCAGCGATGGCCGCCATCGAGGCCGGGGCCAACCAGTACGCGCCGGGCAAGGGCATCCTGGAACTGCGTGAGGCCGTGGCTGCCCACCAGGAGCGGTTCTACGGGCTGACCCCTGACCCGCAGACCGAGGTCATCATCAGCACCGGCGCCACAGAGGGGATCGCCGCAACGTTGCTGGCGTTCGTCGGCCCCGGCGATGAGGTGCTGACCTTCGAGCCGTTCTATGACTCGTACGGCGCCGTCATCGGCCTGTCCGGCGCCACCCACGTCACGGCCCCGCTGCTGGCTCCCGACTTTTTCCCGGACATGGCGGCCCTGGAAGCGGCCTTCACCGGCCGCACCAGGGTGGTGCTGTTGAACAACCCGCACAATCCCACCGGCGCCGTCTTCCCCCGCCATATTCTTCAGCGCGTCGTCGATCTTGCCGCAAAGCATGACTGCCTCATCATCACCGACGAGGTGTACGAGCACCTCACCTTCGGCGCCAGGCACATTCCTGTGGCCACCCTGCCGGGTGCAGCTGAGCGGACCATCACCATCTCGTCCGCCGGAAAGACCTTCTCCTTCACCGGCTGGAAGATCGGCTGGCTGACCGGCCCGGATCACCTGGTGGCGGCTGTCCGCACGGTCAAGCAGTTCCTGACCTACAGCTCCGGTACACCGTTCCAGGCGGCCATTGCAACCGGCCTGGCACTGCCGGATGAGTTTTACCATGGCATTTCAGCCACTCTCCAGAAGAAGCGGGACATCCTCAGCGAAGGACTCCGCGCCGCAGGATTCGACGTCTACACGCCGCAGGGCACATATTTCGTCAACGTGGACACCGCACCCCTTGGCATTGGCGACTCCGTGGACCTGGCCCGCAGGCTGCCCGGACTGGTGGGAGTAGCCGCGATCCCCGTCCCGGTGTTCTGCCACCCGCAGGGCGCGGAACGGACACGCAGCCTGCTCAGGTTCGCGTTCTGCAAGAAAGTAGAGGTCCTCGAGGAGGCCGCTGCCAGGCTGGCGACCCTCAGCGGAAAGCTCTGATGGCGGATCCGGGCGGCACACGTTCCACGCGGTTCCTGCGGACCACGGGACAGCACGCCTCCATCGAGCCCGATGCCTTCACCGACGGCGGCTACGTCCTGAGCATCGGCGGGGCCGAGCAGTCCCACGTTAACCTGGCGCACCCCGAGGAGATCTTCTACGAATACCTGCGAAGGATCGGCCACCTGGTGGATCTCGCCGCTCCCGAACGCCAGCCGATCACAGCCCTGCATCTTGGGGCCGGGGCTCTGACACTCGCCCGCTATGTCCAGGCGACGAGGCCCGGATCCGTCCAGTACGCGGTGGAGCTGGAACGGGAACTCCTCGACTTTGTCCTGCAGCAACTCCCGCTGCCTGGCGGAACCGACCTGCATACTGTGATCGGTGATGCCCGCGACGCACTGGCGGACCTGGACACGGAACTTCAATTCGACGTCGTGATCCTGGACATCTTCTCTGGTCCGGAAGCCCCGGTCCACATCGCCTGCCAGGAGTTCTACCAGGAGGCCCGCGCACGCCTTGCACCGGAAGGGTTGCTGATCGTCAACGTGGGCGACGAACCGGGCCTGACCCTGGTGCGAAGCCAGGCCGCCGCCATGCGCCGCGCCATGACCGACGTTGCAGCTTTCGCCGAAACCGGAATGTTCGCTGGCCGCTACCCCGGCAACATCATCCTCGCCGGAACGCAAACTCCCTGGCCCGAAGCCTGGACAGCCGAACTGACGGCACGCGGCCCCCACCCCGCGAAGGTTCTGGCCGGCGTGGACCTGGATGGGCTCGCCGGCTGAGCCAGTGCTCCCTGCGCCTCAGGCGTCCCGGGCCTGGCCCAGCTCCTGCTCCTCAATAACAACGTCCGGAGCGATGGCGTCAGGCACGAAGGGCTCCGCAAACCAGAGCCGCGTTTCGCCGTACTTCTTCTCGGCAAACCGTTCCAGGCCGGCGGGCCAGACCGGCTCCGGTGAACGCGAGGACCGCTCCACCACAACCACCGCTGCCGGAGCCAGGTGATCGGCTAGTTTGCCCAGCACCGCGGACAGGGCAGGGTCATCCAGCGGATACGGCGGGTCCAGGAACACGAGGTCCCAGCTGGCCGTCTCCGCCGCGCGCTCTAGGAAGGACTCCACCTTGGACCGGTGGACCGTCACACTTTTGCGGCCCAGCACGCCGTTGATCAGGTCCGCGTTGCGCTGGCACACGGAACTGGCCTTGGCGTCGAATTCCACGAGGTCAACGGCCTCGGCGCCCCTGCTGCCGCTCTCCACCCCTAACGATCCGGACCCTGCGTACAGGTCCAGGACCCGGGCACCGGCAATGATTCCGAAGGCGTCGAGCCTGGAGAACAGTGCTTCCTTGACCCGGTCGGTAGTGGGCCTGGTCAGGGAGCCGGGGACGCTGACCAGGGGGGTCCCGCCTGCGGCGCCCGCGATGATGCGGCTCATGGCCGCCTCCTATCCGCGCTCAAGGAACGCCTCCTTTTCGGGGTTCAAGTACTCGTCAATGGCCTCCGCCAACCGCGGATGACGCGCCAGGGCCGGATCCGAGCCCACAATTTCCTGGGCGTCCTGGCGCGCCTGCGCAATGATGTCCTCGTGCTCCAGCACGCGCAACAGTTTCAGGGTGGAGCGGCCGCCGGACTGCGACGCGCCCAGGATGTCGCCTTCGCGGCGCAGCTTCAAGTCCTCCTGCGACAGTTCGAAGCCGTCGGTGGTTGCCGCCACGGCGTCCAGTCGGCGCCGGCTGGGGTGCCCGCGTTCCAGGCTGGTGACCAGCAGGCACGTTCCGGGAAGCCCGCCACGGCCCACCCGGCCGCGCAGTTGGTGCAGCTGCGAAATGCCGAAGCGGTCGGCGTCGAGGATCACCATCAGGGTTGCGTTGTGGACATCGACCCCCACCTCGATGACCGTGGTGGAGACCAGGAGCTTGGTCCGGTTGGCCGTGAAGTCTGCCATCGCTGCGGACTTGACTGCGGGGTCCAGTCGGCCGTGCATTGGCCCAAGCGGCACACCGGCCAGGGCCGGTTCCTGCTGGAGATGTTCGACGACGGCCGTCACCGACGCGAGTTCCCGCGCGGCGCCGTCACCCGCCAGGTCAGCCGCGGAAGGTTCCGCTTCCCCCGGACTGAAGTCGCCGTCGTCGTCCGTACCGATCCTGGGGCACACCACGTACACCTGGTGACCGGCGTCGATCTCCTCACGGGAACGGGACCAGATGCGGTCCGCCCAGCCGGGGTTCTCGGCGAGGCCCACCACATGCGTGGAAATCGGCGCCCGGCCGGCGGGAAGCTCGTCCAGGACGGAGGTTTCGAGGTCGCCGAAGACCGTCATGGCCACGGTACGCGGAATGGGCGTGGCCGTCATGACCAGCAGGTGCGGCGGCTTGGTGGCCTTTGACCTGAGAACGTCCCGCTGCTCCACACCAAACCGGTGCTGTTCGTCCACCACGATCAGGCCAAGATCGTAGAACGCGACGTTATCGCTGAGCAGCGCGTGCGTACCGATCACGATCCCGGCCGCGCCGGATGCGGCGTCAAGCATGGCCCGTTTCCGGGCGGCGGCTGGCATGGAGCCGGTGAGGAGAGTGACCTGCACGGCCCCTTCGGCCAGGCTGCCCAGCAACCCGTCCGGGGACAGCATCGGGTCGCGGGACAGGGAGCCCAGGGTCCGCCGGATGGATTCGAAGTGCTGGGCGGCGAGGACCTCCGTTGGCGCCAGGAGCGCAGCCTGCCCGCCGGCATCCACCACCTGCAGCATGGCCCGCAGCGCGACGATGGTCTTGCCCGATCCGACCTCGCCCTGCAGCAGCCGGTTCATGGGGCTGTCCTGCGCCAGTTCCGCGGCCAGCGTTTTTCCGACGGCGGCCTGCCCGGCAGTGAGCGTGAAGGGAAGCTGCTTGTCGAACGCCGTCAGCAGCCCGTCGATGGCGGGGCGCCGCGCCGTGGCTTCCTCGGCCGCAAGCTGGGCACGGCGCCGGGCCAGTGCCGCCTGCAGGACCAGGGCCTCCTGGTAGCGCAATCGCTCCTGGGCCTTCTTCCAGTCAGCGTGCGATTCCGGCTTGTGGATGAGCCGGTAGGCATGGGCCACCGGCAGGAAATCCTCCCGCGCGGCGACCGTCTCCGGCAGCGGATCCGGCAGGGCGTCCAGATCCACGGTTTCCAGGAGCGTGGAGATGACTTTCTGAATCGACCAGCTGGTCAGCTTTGCGGTGGCCGGATACACGGGAATCGGCATGGCGGCCAGCTTTTCAGGGTCCATACCGGGCATGTCCGGGTCCTCGTCCAGGAGGTGGAAGTCCGGGTTGGTCAGGCCCAATGACGGGCCGTACCGGGTTACCTTTCCGGAGAACATCACGCGCCGGCCGGGCAGGAGTTCGGCCCGTGCCCGGTGGCCGCTAAAGAAGGTGATCTTGAGCGTGCCGTGCCCGCTGCCGGGGCCTACTGCCGCAAGGCGCGGACGGCCATGGGAGGCGGCGTCGTCGGTGATCACGACGTCAGTGATGGAACCGCGGCGGGTATGCATCTTGCGGGTGCTGTTGGAGAGTACCCGCGCAATGAGGGTGACTTCCTCGTCCACAGGGAGCTCGCTGATGGGCGTCAGTTCGCCGCGGTTCAGGTAGCGGCGGGGGAAGTAGTTCAGCAGGCCCCCGACTGTGGCGATGCCCAGGTGCTTCTCAATAGCCGATGCTGACCGCTTTCCGATCAGGCGTTCCAGGCCCAGGTCGAGTTCAGCGCTCATGCCCACTGGAGTTCACCGGTGCTGGTTCGGGATCGCGGGCCATGGCGAGTTCGCTGACCGAAATGTCGCTGGGTTCGCCGAGCGAGCGGATCAGGGCGACGGCGGGTGCGGCGTCGGGGACGTGGACGTGGACGCGCCACCGGTAACTGCCCTCAGCATCGGCCATGCTGTCCACCTGGCTCATAATGACGGACTCGCCGATCTCGTCGAGCCGCTGGCGCAGTGTGGCCGCGCTGAGCGGCGAAAGGCTGATGGTGCACATGACCTCAACGCCGTCGTCGTCCGGCATATCAGTGTGGATGTGGGGGTCCTGGACGTCATAGCCGTGCAGCCCGTCGAGGAGTTCGCCCTGCAGTCCTTCGCCCAGGACGGCGGAGCGGAGGCAGTCGAGGATGAGCAGCATGCCAACGCCCCCGGCATCGACCACATGCGCGGCTTCAAGGGCGGCCAACTGGCTCTCGGTGCTGACAACTGCTCTCAGCGCGCCGTTGACGGCAGCGTCGAGGGCTTTGCCCAGGGCGTGGTTGCTGTCGTCGCCGTTGTGTCCGGCGTCCACTGCCGCGGCGGCCCGGGCGGCGGCTTCCATGACCGAAAGCATGGTGCCTGGTACGGGATCGCTCAGGGCGGACCAGGCCCGGATCTGGGCGCGGTTCAGCGCGGCGGCCAGAAGGGTTGACGTCAGGCGGGTATGACCGGCCAGGGGCTCAGCCGCGGCGCACAGGAAGACCGAGAAGAGGGTTCCGGAGTTGCCGCGGGCCTGCTCCATCGCGGCCCGGCCGGCGCGCGCCAACACTGCGCCGACATCCGCCTGGCCTGGATCAGCAGGGACCGCCGCGTCCTGGCCCGCCGGGTCGCTGCGCAGGGCACGGGCGGCCGCCCGCACGGTGAGGTAAAGGTTGGTGCCGGTGTCACCGTCCGCCACGGGGAAGATGTTGATGGCATTGAGGCGGTCGCTGTGGTTGGCAATGGCGGTTTCAGCCTGGTCCAACCACCGCTTCATCGCTTGCGCGTTGGCGGCAACCTTAGTCTGCAAAGTGATCCCATCCCCCGGTGCCAGCGGTGTGGCCCGCAATTGTGACGCCCGGAGGTGTGGAGCTTTCCGGGGCTTGTACTGAGCCTATCGCAGTGAATCCGGCCGGCAGCTGAACGCCGGCCGGGAATGTGGCCAGCAGCCCGTGGTCCTCTCCCCCGCCCAGCACCCAGGCCATGGGGTCAGCTCTGAGAAGGTCCGACGCCGGACGCAGGGCTTCTGCGAGGGGTTTCAGTGCCGCGGGGTCAAGGTCAAGGACGACGCCGCTGGCGGCGGCGAGGCGGCCGCCGTCGCGCACTAAACCGTCAGAAATATCCATCATGGCGGTGGCACCGGCCCGCGCTGCGGCCGGACCGGCCGCGAGGGGAGGCATTGGCCTGCATTGGCTGTCCATAAGTTGCTGCTGTTCAGCGGTGAGCGTGTCCGCCGGGACGGTACTCTCGAGCAGGGCAAGCCCCGCTGCGGCCCGCCCGACGGTTCCTGCAAGGGCAACAGTGTCCCCGGGGCGCGAGCCTGAGCGCAGCACCGGCGGGAGCCCGTCCAGGGTCCCGACGATGGCCACGGTCACCGCTATCTCACGGCCGCGCCCCAAGTCTCCGCCGGCAACGGAACAGTCGGCAGCGCCGAGCCCGATAATGCCGGCGGTCAACCCGTCGGCGAAGCGTTCAACCCATTCGACGGGAGTGTCCGGCGGCATGGTCAGGCTGACCACCAGCGACGTGGCCACACCGCCCATGGCGTTGATATCGCTGAGGTTCTGCGCGGCGGCTTTCCAGCCGACGTCGTACCCTGTGGTGCGGTACCCGTTGTTCCACTCAAGGCGGAAGTCCTGGTCCTGGGTCTGGGTGTCAATGGAGATCAGGGTCCGGCCGTCAGGGGCCGACACCAGCGCGGCGTCGTCCCCCGGGCCCAAAAGGACACCGGGGCTGTGGTTCAAGCGCGGGAAAATCCGGGCAAGGAGCTCGGACTCCGAGAGGGCGGCGACGGTCAACTGTTCTGCAGGCACAGCCCTACGCTATCGGCTGGGGCCGACATCCAGGCACCGCACCGGCACCTAGACTTACAGAGTGCATCAGAAGGGGAGCATCGCCGCGAAGATCTTTTCCGGCACTCTTGTTGGCCTGTTCGCTCTGTGGTTCACCGCTTGCTTGCTGGTGTTTTGCCTCATTTCGCCCGCTGCGCCGACATCATCCGTCGATGCGGTGATCGTTCTGGCCGGCAGCAGCGAGGAGCGCCTGCCTGTTGCGCAACGCTTCGCCGCGGACGGAGGGGCACCAGTCTTGGTGGTGTCCTGGACGGATACGCCGGGAAACGTGTCAGCAGACGAGCTCTGCCGGGAGGCTTCCTTTCCCAGCGCGTCGTTGGTGTGTTTCCGGCCGGCTGGCTTGGATACGCGCGGCGAGGCGGACGTCATCGGGAAATTGGTCAAGGCCAACGGCTGGACCTCGATAGCGGTGGTCACATCCTCCTATCACGTGCCCAGGTCAGAAGCTCTGATCCAACAATGCACGGACGCCACGGTGTCCATGGTGTCGTCCAAACCCGACCTCGATTCAGTGGGGTGGCTGCGGCGTTTTGTGATCGAGACCGGCGGCCTGATTGATGTGAATCTGCACCCGGAATGCGGCTCCTAATGGACTGGATGCAACAATTGGACGTTGGCCCGTACACCGCGTGCAGGCTGGATTGCTGGTGAGGAGAGATGATTTGAGCGAGACTGACAGTCCCGTACGGCCACTTCCTCCGGGTCCCCGGCACATGCGCAAACGCCGATTCCGCAGGGAGATTCCTGATCAGTTGCTGCCAGGCGGCCGCGTTGTTGCGGCGCCGGTTCCTGCGACGGCTCCACCTGTCCGGTCGAATGCACCCTTTGGCCTAGCAGCGAAGAAGGCCAGCCCGCGTACCAAGCGTCTCGTGGCACTATGCGCAGTGATTCTTGTCTCGGCCAGCATCCCGATTCTGGCATTGACCTTGATCTTTGCCGGCTGAGCCAGCTTAACTGCCGCCCACAATTCATCACTTCGTTGGTCGCTGCGATAGCATCGGCACGTCACCACTGCCATTCTTGGGGGAAATCCATGCCCAGCGTCATGCCAATTTTCGGGACGCGTCCGGAGGCCATCAAAATGGCCCCGATCGTTATTGCCCTTCAGGAATCACCTGACTTCGACTGCATTGTCACCGTTACAGGCCAGCACCGCGAGATGCTGGACCAGGTCAACGAGCTCTTCGGCATCGTCCCGGACCATGACCTGAACATCCTGCAGCAGCGCCAGTCCCTCTCGGCCATCATGACCCGAACCATCGATGGCCTGGACAAGCTCTTTAGCGACAAGAAGCCGGACGCTGTCATCGTTCAGGGTGACACCACCACGTCCACTGCCGGAGCCATTGCGGCCTTCTACCACGGCATCCCCGTGATTCACGTCGAGGCCGGACTACGCAGCGGGAACCTGCTATCGCCATTCCCCGAGGAAGCGAACCGCAAGATCACCAGCCAGATCGCCAGCCTGCACTTGGCTCCTACCAGCACCAGCAAAGCAAACCTCCTCGCGGAGGGCATCTCCGAGGAGGACATTGTTGTCACGGGAAACACCGTGATCGATGCTCTCCTCGCCACGGTGGGTAAGAAGATCGCGTTCACGGACCCCCAACTTGAAGACCTGGCTGCCAGCGGGCGCCGGATCCTTCTGGTCACAACCCACCGCCGCGAAAACCAGGGCGACGCCATGCGTGGCGTGGGCCGGGCGCTTGCCCGCATTGCCGACGCCGAACCCGACCTGGTGATCGTGCTGCCCGCCCACAAGAATCCCGTGGTCCGCGAGGCTGTACTTCCGGTCCTTGAGGGCAAGAACAACGTCATTGTCACGGAGCCCCTGGCCTACGGCGAGTTCACCCGCATGCTGTCCTTGGCGCATATCGTGCTCACCGACTCCGGCGGGGTCCAGGAAGAGGCACCCAGCCTCGGCAAGCCTGTGCTCGTCATGCGCGACAACACTGAGCGTCCAGAGGCCGTCCATGCCGGGACGGTAACTCTGATAGGTACCGATGAAGAGCGCATCGTCAAAGAGGTGGATCGCCTTCTCAACGAGCAGGATCACTTCGATTCCATGGCCAACGCGGTCAACCCCTATGGAGATGGCAAGGCCGCTGAACGAACAGTTGCAGCAGTTGCCGAACTCCTGGGAGTCGGACACCGGATTGACAGCTTTTCCTAAACTCCCATCCGAGCAGCGAAATGCCTGACTGACTGAATGACCATGGGTGCCGTCTGGGCTTTGCAGGATCTAAGGCGGCACGCATTCGGTTAGACGTTGCATTCGCGCGCATAGTCGACTTACGCCGGCGCCACGTCAGCCGCTGCTAGGGCGTGTCTCCTAATCGTGTGCTCCAGATGACGACGGCGTGCAGAACGGCCGCTGAGCGGTAGGTGAGGGCCAATTTGTCGTAGCGAGTGGCCAAGGAGCGCCATTGCTTGAGGGTGTTGAAACTGCGTTCGACGACATTGCGCCGCTTCTACGCGTCCTTATCGTAGGTGACGGGCCGTCCTCCGGATGAGCCCCTGCGTTTCCGGTTGGCTTTCTGGTCGTCCTTTTCGGGGATGACGCATTCAATGCCACGCCCGCGCAGGTAGCTCCTGATCGCTTTGGATGAGTAGGCCTTGTCAGCCATGGCCCGGTCCGGGCGGCACGGGGCCGGCCGGGACCAACCCGTTCGACCTTCGGCATCCATGAGGTTTTCAAACATGGGCGAGTCCCCGCCCTGCCCGGGCCCCAGGAGCAGGACCAAGGGTCGCATGTTGCCGTCAACCAGGGCATGGATCTTCGTGGTCAGGCCGCCGCGGGAGCGTCCGACGGCATGATCATCCGGCTCATCAAGCAGATTCCTGTAATTCGAGAGGTCCCCCTGTGTGGCGGGGAAGGTTCGTGCCGTGCTGGTGGGCACGGTTCACCGTGGAGTCCACCGACACCTCCCAGTTGATCAGCCCTTGCGCGTCGGCACGGTCAACAACGCAGCCAGCACCCTGTCCCAGGTCCCGCTGGCGCTGTTGCGGCGCTGGTGCTTCCACACGGTCTTCACGACCCGAAATGGGAAGGGAGATCCCGCCACGGGATACCTGCCCGGTAGCGGTAGATGATGCCCTCTGTCATCAACCGGGGGTCATTGAACGGCCGCCCCGGTTCCCCGACGAATCAGGCATCAACGGGGCAATGAACTCCCACTGGGCATCGGGCAACAAGGCATAACGCGAACTCACCACTCAATTTTGCCAAAAAGCCACCCCCAGCATTAGGAGACACGCCCTAGCATGGTCCGGGTTACGGGTCGACTATCCAGAGGCGGCAACCCCGTTTGGAAGATTTCCCCTTATCCCGCATCGGCGTGGACCGGCTCCAACGCATCGTAGCTGTTCTGCGTCCCTACTTCGCATCGCTCCTTCAGCCAGTCAACGGTAGGCGCTCGTATTTGATGTCGGAACCCCAAAACGGGACTACCTGCCTCATGTTGCACCCAAAGCCAGGTTGCGGCTTTCTTCGCCCTGGATGCCTGGATGAACGGCGGACCTGGAGAGACCATCGCGTCTGGATTGATCAAGGACGTATGCAAGCGCCAGAACCCGGACGGATCTTTTCCTAGCCCTTACAACCGGCCAATGGACAGTCCAGGGCTTTCGGATGCAGCCGACGCCTTGTTTCACCTGTCCAAGACCCTTGGCTTGGCGGATGCCCGGGAAACGCTGCTTGCGGCGGCCGCATATCTACTCACCCAGATCTCGGACGAAAACGACGGCGCGGTGTACAAGAGCGCTCAAGCACGCCACGTCGACATTCTCAACGGCGACGTTTACGCGGCGGCGGCTTTGTCTCATGCTTATGAAGTCAGCGGAACTGACCGGTTCCTCAAGTCGGCGATCGACATTGTGGACCATGTCGAGAGTCGATTTGGCGCGGTTCGGCCAGGATGGTGGCTATACAGCGTGAGTTGGGAGGGCGAGCCCGTCACCGGTGCGAGTGTTGCTTACCAGGCAACGATCGTTGGCTCTGGCATACCCATTTGCGGCGTCCTCGAACCGCAACGCGCGCTGGCCTGGAAAGCCGTCCCGGCATCCGCTCTCGACACTGTCCGTGATCATCTGCCACCGGGGCCCCTCGAAGAGTCCGAGGCACCGACGTAGTCGAGGGACTGGTCCAACGTGTGGGAGATTCCCCTAGCGTTCTCCCACCTCCCCGATCAGCCAGGAAGCAAGGAAGCAAGGAAGCAAGGAAGCAAGGAATACCTTCTTACTCGGTTCGAGGAGCTGGATCCCTGTGTCGGTTCCTTGGGAATCGACATATTTCGTCCGCTGCCTGCCCCGAGTACAGGCCGAATCCCTATAACCACGCTATACCGGAAGTCGGCCACGTTTGCCGGATTGCTGGCTGACGTTAACGTAACTTCAGACGGTGGATCCACCCTGTGGTGAAATTTGCCCTTACGTGGTTCGCCGCGCAACTAGTGCGGCGAACCACGTGGAAATGTCTAGGCGACAATATGGTGCGGCATCGCCAACCAATGACACGAACGGCCACATACAGACGCTGCGCCTATCGCTGCCAACTCATCACCGAACGGAGGTGCTCCTCCGTCATGAACCCAAGTTTGGCTTCAAGGCGGCCGAGAGCCAACTCACGGGAATCGGCATTGAGAGTCACTTCTGCCGCGGGCTGGTAGTAATGATCCATCGAAGCGGTTTCCGCTGCCTCAGGGCGGCCGAGGCGCTCGTACAGTCCCTCGAATGGAGTGCCCGCCACGTCTACACGGGGCAGGGGGGACTGCTGAAGGTTTGGTTGACTCCTAGCCTGTGAGGATTGGCCTCGCGGGTGGAAGGATGTTCATCATGCCCAAAGCCTTTCCTGAAGAGTTCCGCCGCGATGTGGTCGCGGTTGCCCGCAAGG
>NZ_QMKP01000023.1 GCF_003287955.1 Arthrobacter sp. AQ5-06
CTTGGTCAGCTGTTTGAGCAACCCGCCAGGACCGGTCAGGGACAATCCCCGTTCCCGGGCCATCCTCACCAGCTCACGGGCGGCCTCAGCCTCGGAAGTTTCGTTCAGTTTCGCAGTGGTGTCCGCACTCTTCACGGCATCCAGTGTCACCGTCATAACCAGCTCATTCCTGCCAGGCACACCGCCTGGCGTGTCGAGCCGGATACACCGTTAATTCCACAGTCCCGATCAAGGCTTAGTGGCCCCGGAATTAAGTATGAATCGGGGTTGTTGGCCTGTCGGTACCCGGCATGATTATTGCCCGGGGTCATGCCAGTGCCACGGTCCGCTGCATCCTCTTCCTGCATTAGGAACGGGCTGCGAAATGCGGGCGCCGCTACTGCGGAAGGACTGCCACGACGTCGATCTCTACGAGTATGTCGTACAGGTCAGAGCCGACGGTGGTGCGGACGGGGAACGGGGCGGGAAAGAATTCCACGTAGGCCTTGTTGTATTCGTCAAAGTCCGTCTTGAGGTGCTGCAGGTGCGCGGTGACCTTGACGACGTCGGCGAAGGTGGCACCCGCCTCGGTGAGAACGGCCTCGAGGTTGCGCAGTACCTGGCGGGTCTGGGCGGCGACGCCTTCGGGGACCTCGCCGGTGGCAGGGTCCTGCGGCCCGAAACCCGCCGTGTACAGGAAGCCGTTGGCGACGATGCCTTGGCTGTAAGGGCCGGCAGGTGCCGGGGCGTTCGGAATGACGATGGCTGTCTTGGACATGATTCTCCTGTGTCGTGTCGACCGGGTGTTTGGTTGATGGGTGTTGGGTGGTTCAGTTCGTGATTGCCGAGCGGACGGCGTCCTGGACGATCTGCGCTTCGCCGTCCTGAAGCAGGTCGGGGCCGATCCAGAACCCGTGGGCCGTGCCGTTGCGCAGATCGGGAAGGACGGCCACCCGCGGGGATGCTCCCTCAAGCGCGGTCAGGGCCCGGGCAGCACGGTCGCTGTCCGCCATACCCACATAGAGTCGGGGGACCGGCTGGCCTGCCTCGTTGAGCAATTCCGCGCGCGGGGACACGCCGTCGAGCCCCGTCAGCCCCTCGTGCCAGGCATCCACGGTCGCCAGCCACTGCCCGTGCAGGGCGGCATGGTCAAGGTTGATGAAGCGTTCGACGGCGGCAACAAGTCCTGCGATCTCCTCCTTTCCCGCCTTCATGGCCCGGGCCCAGCGCTGGAAGGGTGCTCCGTTTTGGCGCGCCGCCTCGATAATTTCCGCGTTTCCGACCATGAGTCCGCTGGCCTGCGGGCCGCGCAGCGCTTTGCCGCCGGAGAACACGGCCACATCGGCGCCCACTTCCCTGGTGAAGTGCCAAAGGTTCTCCACGGGAGGCAGCTGTGCGGCTGCGTCGACAATGACCGGTATTCCGCGGGACTTCGCGATGCGGACCACTTCGGACAGCGGCAGGGCAACCTGTGGCAGATGGGATCCTGCCACGTAGAGTACCGCGGCCGTTTTCTCCGTGATGGCAGCTTCGAGCTCCCAGTCAAAAGTCTGCTGGATATTTCCGATCTGGCGGATGGTGACACCGGACATCGCGATGGCCGCATCGTAGGGAATGCGGTGCGCTGCGTGCATGATCACTTCGCTCGGTGCCAGGTCCCGCCCGGGGAACTCCCGCAGGACGCGGGGATCGCCTTTGCTGCGGATGCCCAGCAGGGCCAGGACCAGGGCGGCAGCGCAGCCGGAGGTGACATATGCGGCGTCGTTGCGGGTCAGCTCGGCGAGCCGTTTGCCGGCGGCCAGGTGCAGTTCATGCATATCGACAAAAGAGCCCGCCGCGTCTTGCATGGCTTCCAGCACCTCCTCCGGCATCAGGGAGCCGCCCAGGGCGGTGAAGGTGGTGGCGGCGTTTATGACGGGCTTTAGCCCCAGGTCCGAATAGAAGCTCATGCTGCCTTTCAAGTGATGTCTAGCCGAGTTGCCGGGAAATGGTCTGGGCGGTGCGGCGGACATCCTCCAGATGGGCCATGAGGTCATCCAGGGTTGCCACAGCCTTGATGGCGGTGAGGGAAATGGCGCCAACTATGCTGGCACTGGAATTGGTGATGGGTACCGCGATGCAGTTGACGAAGTCCTCGAATTCACCATCATCGACGCCCCACCCCCGCGCCTTGATGACTGCCAGCTGCTCATCCAGGGCCTCCCGCGTGGCAAGCGTCTGAGGGGTGAAAGGTGTCCATTCGACGTCGGCGAGGACTGCTTCCCGGCGCGCTTGCGAAAGCTGGCTCAGGATTGCCTTGCCGACGCCGGTGCAGTGCGGCAGCACGGTCTTGCCGATGCGCGAGTACATGCGCACGCTGTTTTTTTCCTCCACCTTGTCCACATACATCACCGTGGATTCGACCAGCTGCGCCAGGTGGACGGTGTTGCCGGTGCGGGCGTGGAGCTTCCGGATCTCGTCGTGGGCGACGGACGGCAGATCGAGGCCATCCAGGGCCTGCTGCGCGATGGAGATCATTTTCGGGCCGATACTGTAGTGGCCGTTTCCGCGGCGCAGGACAAAGCCGGCTTCCTCCAGGGTCTGTAACTGGCGCAGAACCGTCGAGCGGTGCACGTTAAACCGCTTGGCCGTCTCGCTGAGGCTCCGTGGGCCCTCACCCAGGAAATCCAGTATTTCCGTGGCCCGCTGCACTGCTTGAGACATCTGATCCCCTTATATACTGACGCTGTTCTTACAATCTTGCACAGGTATGTGCATTCTATGCAACATGCCGGTGATTACGAAGCGAGGCGGCCATGGCCAGTTGGGTTTTGCGGGGCGGTTCAGTCATCGACGGTCTGGGGGGGCCGCGCTATGCCGCTGATGTGCTCATCAGCGATGGACGAATCGGCGGCATCATCTCCCCGGGACAGGCCGCCGCCGGAGACGACATCGACGTAGCGGGGCTCGTGGTGGCCCCCGGTTTCATTGACATGCATGCGCATTCGGATCTGGCCGTCCTTGCTGACCCCGCCCATGTCTCGAAGGCAGCGCAGGGGATCACCCTTGAGGTTGTGGGCCAGGACGGCCTGGGTTACGCCCCGGTCAATGATGAAGTCATGGCGGCCACCAGAGAACAGATCGCCGGCTGGAACGGTACCCCGGATCTGGACTACTCCTGGCGCAGTATTGCGGACTACCTGGCCGAGGTGGATAAGGGTGCCGCAGTGAACGTGGCGGTGCTGGTGCCCCACGGAACCGCCCGAATGATTGTCATGGGCACCCAGTCGCGCGCCGCCGCGCCCGCTGAACTCCTGAAGATCCGGGACATCATTGCCCAGGGGCTTCAGGACGGGGCGATGGGGATGTCCACCGGCCTGACCTACACCCCGGGCATGTACGCCTCGGATGAAGAGCTGGTCCACGCACTGGCCGCCGTCAGGGACATCGGGGGCTACTACTGCCCGCATCACCGGAACTACGGAATCGACGTCGTTGACGGCTATCGCGCCTGCATCGACATTGTCAAGGAAGCGGGTGTGCCCCTTCATCTGGCCCACTGCCACATCAATTTCCCGCAGAACAAGGGCAGGGCCGCCGAAGTGCTGGCGGCCTTGGATGAGGCGATGGCGGCCGGAGTGGACATCACCCTGGATTCCTACCCGTACCTCGCCGGTGCAACCTACTTGGCCGCTTTGCTGCCCAGCTGGGTCCACGAAGGGGGCCAGGAAGCCATGAGCGATCGCCTCGCCGATCGCGGGACGCGCGGGCGGATCCTTCATGAAATCGAGGTTCTGGGTTCCGATGGACATCACGGCGTCCCGATGGACTGGACGACCGTCGTTATTGCTTCCACGCAGCGCCCGGAGAACGCCTGGGCTGTCGGGAAGACCGTGGCAGAAATGGCCGGGGAGCGGGCTCCGGCCGGGGACGCCTTTTTGGATCTGCTTGTCGCCGATAATTTCGGTGCCGGATGCCTGGTGCAGGTGGGCAATGAGGAAAATGTGCAGGCGGTCATGCGGCATTCGGCCCATACCGTCGGCAGTGACGGAATATTGGTCGGTGAACGTCCCCACCCCCGTGGCTGGGGCACTTTCCCGCGCTTCCTTGGGCACTATGCCCGCGAGCTGGGCATCATGAGCCTGGAGGAAGCGGTTCTGCATGCTACGTCCCGTCCGGCCCGGCGGCTGGGCCTGGCGGACCGCGGCGTGGTGGCAGAAGGCAACTGGGCCGACCTGGTGGTCTTTGATCCCGACGCTGTGGGTTCCCGCGCGACTTACGAGAATCCCAGGGTTTTGCCCGACGGCATCCACTACGTATTCGTCAACGGAGAGCCGACGATTGAGCGCGGCAGTCGCACCGATGCACGGCCGGGGCGGGCCGTGCGCAGGGCATAGCGGTTTTCTCGCGCCGACAAATTCCTATTTACAAATCGACGGCGCACATGTCAGGATAGCAATTACCGCAACACGTGTTGCAACATATGCACAAACAGGAGTGGTAGTGAAGATTCGAACAGCGATGAAGAGCGGGGCCATGGCCGTCGCGCTGGGCTTGGCGTTGAGCGCCTGCAGTGGCGGAGGCGGTGGAACCCAGGATTCGGGTCCGGCGGCCGCAGAAGGCGGCACGCTGACCTTTGCCAACTGGCAGTGGCTGGAACCGGGCCGGGGAGGGAACATTCTCGCCGCGGTGAAGCAGTACGAGGCCGTCAACACCAAGGCCAAGCTTGAAAAGCAGGAAATCACCCGCGCCGACTACGAAAAGACCATCAGTACCCAGATAGGGGCCGGTGCCGGTCCGGACATCCTGATCATTCCGGATCCGTTCTTCCCGGAACTTGCCTCCAGTGGCGCCCTGGAGCCACTGGACGGCGTGCTGGATTCGGCCAGCGAAAGTGCGTTGCGCAAGACGAATGAGAACTACAAGTTCGACGGGAAGCAGCTCGGCCTTGTCTGGGAAGCCGTGCCGTACGCCCTGTTCTACAACAACGACATCATGAAGGCAGCGGGCGCGCAGCCGCCGACCACCGCCGAGGAACTGGCCGCCACCGCCAAGTCGATTCAGGACAAGACCGGCAAAACCGGCTTTGTCGTTCGTCATCAGCTCAACGAGGAATCTCCCTGGTTCACCGACTACAGCAACTGGGTTTACGGGTTTGGTGGTAAGTGGTCCGACGGCAAGAAGCTCACGCTTAACAGCGAGGAGAATGTCGCTGCTGCGGATGCCTTCCTGAAGTCGTACAAGTCCGGAGGGTTCGGAGTCGGCGATGACGCGTCGACATACCGCAGCAAGTTCGCCGCCGGCCAGGTCGGCATGGTGATTGATAATTCATCGGCCCTGCTGACCATGGTTTCCAGCAAGGACGGGGTCAAGTCCTCCCAGGTCTCTGCATCGGCACTCCCGTTCCCCGGCGGTGGGTCCGCCTATGCCGGGTTCTCGATCGGCATTAATGCCAACTCGAAGCACAAGGAGCTGGCCAAGGACTTCATCAAGTGGATGATGACGGCCGACGCCCAGTCCAAGTTCGTGGATGCACTGTTTCCCTCAGGCATTGCCACCGGAGTATCCGCTCCGGACGCGAAGATCAAGGCAAATCCCTGGATCGGCGCGTTCTACAAGCAGTTGGAGAACTCCTCCTCGGTGCTCATTCCGGGATTTGAAACCAAGACACCGCAGGTCCGGACCATTGTCCTGACGCAGGTTGCCCGGATGCTCACGACCGGAATATCCGCCAAGGAAGCGATGGACACCGCCCAGCAGCAGGCTGCAAGCCTGACTCCCTAGTAAACGCAGAGCTGTCCCGGCCGGGCGACCGCCCGGGACAGCCTGTACCTCGATCGAGAGAATCTATCGATGACTGTCACCACATCCGCCAGGACTCAAAGGGCAACCCGGCGAAGGCGCTTCAGCTGGACTCCGTACCTGTTCATCGGTCTGGCTGTCCTGTATCTGCTGCTGTTCGCCGTCGTTCCGCTGCTCAAGGGCCTTGACCTCAGTTTCACGAACACGCGGCTGCTGAACCCGACGGCGGGAAAGTACATTGGCTTCGACAATTACGACCACCTGCTGGGCAGCGGAGCCTTCTTCAAGTCCGTGGTGACCACGCTGGTCTACACCGCCTTTACCGTCGTCGGGTCCCTGGCCCTCGGCACCGTCTCAGCCTTCGTGATCAACCGCTTCTTCCCGGGACGGATTCTGGCCCGGGCCGTCATGGTCATGCCGTGGGCTGTACCCACGGTCGCCGTGGTACTGGTGTTCCGGTGGATCTACAACGATTCCACTGGGGTGGCCAACGCCGCCACCGCCGCACTGGGTCTGGGCGAACGGGGCTGGCTGACGGATCCAAGCTACGGCATGCTCTCCGTGGTGTTAGCGACGGTCTGGAAAGTCACGCCCTTCGTCATGCTGGTGGTCCTGGCCGCCCTGCAATCCGTACCCGAGGATCTTTACGAGGCCACAAAGATTGACGGCGCGGACAGCTACAGCACTTTCAAGCTGGTGGTCCTGCCGTTCCTGTTGCCGACCCTGCGCGTCGTTGCCCTGCTGATGACCATCTGGTCCTTCAGGCGGTTCGAAATCATATGGCTGCTCACCGGCGGCGGTCCCGTGGATGTCACCACGACGATCGTCATCGACGTCTACCGGCAGGCCTTCAACAACAGCCAGCTCGGCCTGGCAGCGGCAACCGGCATGCTCGGCCTCTTACTGTCCCTGATCGTCACCGCTGTTTATTTTGTTGTCGAACAACGGGCCAACAAGCAGAACGGAGTCAACGCATGATTGCGCGCAGACGCCTCAGTACCGGGGTCAGGGCGCTGCTGGCGCTGCTTCTGACCTGTCTGGCGGGGTTCCCACTCTTCTGGATCATCAATACCGCCATGACGCCCACCACTGATCTGTTTCAGGGGCAGCAGAGGCTGGTACCGGATATTTCACGGACCCTGGACGTGTTCTCGGTGCTTACCACCGACACGCCGTTCCTAGGGTGGATGGCCAACTCCGCCGTCGTCGCCTTTGGCACCACGCTGTTGAGCCTGGTCATGGCCACGATGGCGGCCTATGCGCTGTCGCGCTACAAGTTTGTGGGCAAGGGACCGATGGGCTTCCTGTTCTTCGCCACGCAGATGCTCCCCGAAGCGCTGCTCGTCGTCCCGCTGTATTCGCTGTTTGCGGCCCTCGGGCTGCTGAACCAGCTCTCCGGGCTGGTCCTGGTCAATACCGCATTTGCCATGCCGGTGGCGCTTTTCATCCTGAAGTCCGCCATCGACAACGTTCCGTATGAGCTGGAGGAATCCGCCCGCGTGGACGGCTGCAGCCCGCTGAGCATCTTGCAGGTCATGGTGGTTCCGCTCGTGGCACCGTCCATGGCGGCCGCTGCCGTCATTACCTTCTTCGACGGGTGGAACGAATACCTGTTCGCCACGACATTCATTCGTGACCGCTCCTCATGGGTCGGATCCACCGGTCTGGCCTCCTTCATCGGCGAGTTCTCGACGCCGCTCGACACGGTATTCAGCGCAGCTCTTGTCTTCACGATTCCGGCCATCATTTTCTTCCTCCTCATGCAACGCAAGATCGTCTCCGGACTTACCGCCGGATCAGTAAAGGGATAGCTCCATGCCAACGATTGAATTCGATCAGGTCAGCAAGAACTTTGCCGGCAACACCGTCATCAAGGGCTTCGACGCAACGGTTGCGGACAAGGAGTTCCTGGTCCTGCTGGGTCCTTCGGGCTGCGGCAAGTCAACCATGCTTCGGATGATCGCCGGGCTGACCGATATTTCTTCCGGCGAGCTGCGCTTCGACGGCGTGGCCGTCAATGACCTGGAGCCCAAGAAGCGGAACATTGCCTTCGTTTTCCAGTCCTACGCCCTCTACCCGCACATGAGCGTGCGCGCCAATATCGGATTCCCGCTGGTCATGGACAACTTCAAATGGTGGCATCACATCCCGCTGGTGGGAGGCTTTGCCCGCCGGGCACTGATGAAACGCGGGGACATCGCCGGGGAAATCGATCAGGTGGCCGAGATGCTTGAACTGACCGACTATCTGGACCGGCGGCCAAAAGCACTCTCCGGCGGCCAACGCCAGCGCGTGGCAGTGGCCAGGTCCCTGATCCGGGAGCCAGCGCTCTACCTTCTGGATGAGCCGCTCAGTAACCTGGACGCGAAATTGCGGACGCAGATGCGGGCCGAAATATCCGCCCTCCATGACCGGGTGCAGAAGTCGTTTGTATACGTCACCCACGACCAGGTCGAAGCGATGACCATGGGCACCCGCATCATCGTGCTCAACGACGGCGTCGTCCAGCAGTACGGGACACCCAAGGAAATCTACGACCGGCCGGCCAACACCTTCGTCGCCCGTTTCATCGGTTCCCCGCCGATGAACCTGGTCCCGGTCACCTTCACGGACCGCGGGGCGGACATGTTCGGCAATACGCTGTCCTTCGCGCCACCCGAGACGCTGGGGGAGCAGGCCATGCAGCTGGGCATCCGTGCGGAAAAGGTCCGGGTGCACGCCGCCGGCCAGGACGATGGGCAGGCAGGCTACCCGGCCCAGATCGTTACCGTTGAAAACCTGGGCGCCGAGACCGTCGTGGGCTTCAAATTCGGCTCTGAACCGCACGACTTCGAGGTCGGGGCGCGGGCCTCGCGGGACCTGTTCTACGCAAAGCTGGTCGGCGATGTACGGCTGGAGCACGGTCAGATGTGCACCGTTTCCTTTGACCCTGGAGATGTTCTTTGGTACTCAACGGAAAGCGGCGAGCTGTTCGACAGCACGCAGATGGCATCCAGCTAGCCGATGGGGGACAGGACCGCTGGAACCAGCATGAATAAGGAAAGAACGTCGGGCAGCACCGCGCCGGCACTATTGTGCGTCGGCGAGACGATGGTGCTGCTGACCGCCGACACGGGCCCGCTGGAGAAAAGCAGCCACCTCGGCATACACGTGGGCGGAGCCGAAAGCAACGTGGCTAGCGGATTGGCACATCTGGGCCACGAGGTTGAGTGGTTCAGCAGGGTGGGGGATGACCCGTTCGGGCGGATAATCCTGGACTTTCTTCGCGCCCGCGGAGTCCGCCTGGACGGGGTGGAGGTGGACGGGACGCGCCCCACCGGGATCTACTTCAAAGACCGGGACGGGGACGCGAGCCGTGTCTACTATTACCGGTCCGGCTCGGCCGCGTCGGCCATGGGCCCGGCCGACGTAGCATCCCTGTCGCTGGAAAGCCGCTCACTATGCCATGTCTCCGGCATCACGGCCGCCCTTTCGGCCCCCGCCAATGATCTGCTGCAGTGGCTGGTCATTGACCGCGCTGCACCGGACGTTCTGGTCAGTTTCGATGTCAATTACCGGCCGGCTCTGTGGCCGCGGGCAGAGGCCGCGCCCCGCCTGCTGGAGCTGGCACGCGGTGCGGACATCGTCGTAGTGGGTCGTGATGAAGCGCAGGTTCTCTGGGGCACCGAGCGGGCCGAGGACGTGCGCGAAATCCTTCCGGACACGGCCCACCTGGTGGTCAAGGATTCGGGCATTGGGGCAACCCATTTCGCCGGCGGTCACGCCACCCATCAGCCGGCACTGCATGCGGACGTCGTCGAACCCGTGGGAGCCGGAGACGCGTTCGCGGCCGGGTTCCTCTCGGGAGTCGTCCGCGGATTCGAGGTTCCGCGGGCACTGCGCCTAGGCCATCTGATGGCAGGCCTGACCCTGCAGCACGTAAGCGATCTGCCGGCACTGCCCGCCGCCGAGGCCATTCTGGCCGTCAGCGCGCTCGAGGGCGAGGAGTGGGCAAACATCCGGCTTAACGGGTCCCACCTCAATGATCTGAAGCCGCTGCTCCCGAAAGGAAATCCACGTGTCAACTGACATCACCACCCTCATCCAGGGGCAGCCGGTCATGGCGATCCTGCGCAACATGGACCCTCAACGGTCCGTCGCCCTGGCGTCCAGGGCCTGGGATCTCGGCATCGACCTGGTGGAAGTACCAATACAGTCTCCCGATGCGCTTCCGTCCTTGGATGCCGTGGTCAAGGCAGGTGCGGAACGCGGCAAAATGGTGGGCTCGGGCACCATCGTGTCGGGGGAGCAGGTCCGGCAAAGCCTGGAGCTCGGGGTGGCCTTCACCGTCGCCCCCGGCCTGGACCCCGAAATCGTGAAGTTGTGCCAGAACGCCGGGATTCCCCACCTGCCGGGCGTTGCCACGGCAAGCGAAATCCAGGCGGCCGTCCGCCTCGGCTGTACGGTGGTGAAGGCATTTCCGGCATCCGTATTGGGCGCCGAATGGTTCACGGCCATGCGGGGACCTTTCCCGGCTGTCTCATTCGTCGCCACCGGAGGGATCGACGCGTCGAATGCCGCGGCGTTCCTGGACGCCGGCGCGGTCACCGTCGCGGTGGGCTCGGCCCTGTCCAACGAGCGCCAACTGGACCTCATTGCCGACATTATTGCCAGAGGGCGCTAGTACTACAGCCGCGTTTATGTGTGGCCGCGTGCCCGGTAGTGGTGGCGTCTGGCGGTTTGCTGGTGTCTTCGGCGCCAGCGGGAGCGCCGGAGGGTGCGTTCCGGGCTGGGCGGCTGTGTCCAGACTAGGTGGGTGAGCAGGTGCCGGATTTCGGGCAGGGTCAGGGCTATGAGCTCGCTGCCTGCAGGATGATGGCCCCCTTTTTTGACCGGGTGACGGTCAGGAAGGCGTGGGCGAGCATGGAGAGGGTGATGTGCCGGTACCAGCCGGTGTATTGCCTCACTTGGTAGTGGTGAGGCCGGTTTCGCCTTTGGAGGTCTGGAAGGTTTCCTCGATGGCCCACCGGGCGCCGGCTATGCGGGCGAGTTTGGCCAGCCCGACTCGTTTGGGTCCGTGGCAGATGTAGTACGCCACGTCCTGCGGATCGGCGCGGGAACGCCGGGCCAGGACTGCGGCACGGACGGGGCGGCAACAGGAAACTCAAACGATCCCTAGCTAGCGCTGCTTATCCACCCAACGGTCCGACCCCCTGTCCCAAGCGCAAGCACTACCGTTACTGAAGGACGTTAGCGTCGGATATTTGCCTCCTCGCCGCCGCCCTGATCTACGTTCTGGCCTACCGCGGCGGTCTGCAGGGCTTCCGGTTCATCGTGGTGGGCATCGGGGTGTCGGCGATGCTGGCGTCCCTGAACACGTGGATGCTGCTGCGCGTGGAGCTGGAGACCGCCCTGTTCGCTTCGGCCTGGAGCGCCGGAACCCTGAACGGTGTCACTGGGAAAACGGTGTTCCCCGCCGCCGTGTGCATCCTGTTACTGCTGGTCGTGGTGCCGCTGGTCTCGCGGCCCCTGCGGCAGCTGGACCTGGGCGATGATGCCGCGGCAGCGTCCGGTGTGCACGTGGGCCGGACACGGCTGGTGGCCATCGCGGTGGGGGTGGCTCTGGTCAGCGCCGGCACGGCAGTGGCCGGTCCCATCGCCTTCATTGCCCTGGCCGCTCCCCAGATCACCCGGCGTCTGGCCGGCACCGCCAGCATTCCGCTGGGCACCACAGGTGTGGTGAGCGGGGCGCTCCTGCTGGCCGCGGACCTCGTGGCCCAGCACGTTATCCCATTCACCGTGCCGGTGGGCGTGGTGACGGTGGTGATGGGCGGCGCCTACCTGGTGTGGCTCCTCCTCCACGAATCCCGGCGGCGCCGCTGAGCCGGTGTTTCGCTAACCGAACAAGCTGAGGAACGCCGTCGTATCTTCTGCCACCCGCTCCGGGCACTCCCACAGCACCAGGTGCGCCACACCGGGATAGACCTTCAGCACGGAACCGGGGATCCGGGCGGCCAGGGTTTCCTGGTCGCTGCGTGGCAGCAAGCCGTCCTCGGCGCCCCACAGGATCAGCGTGGGGGCATGGATGGTTCCCGATTCCGTGGGCGGCGTTGCCTCGCCCAAGCCATTCAGGATGTCTTTCCAGGCGTGGGCCGGCATCCTGAGACCGTCGCGCACCCGGTCCTCGAGGAACCACTGCGGAACTTCGTGCAGCACGGGAAACCAGGACAGGGAATGCCGGACCCAGCCCTCGTCGATGGGGTCCGTCAGGCGGTCCACTTCGTCGGCGAAGGCGGGCCGTCCGTGGAGGCTAAGGGGAGCGCCCACCAGCACTAGCGCCGCGACCTTTTCGGGTTGGGCAATGGCGAGCTGCTGGGCGACATAACCGCCGCTGGAGGAGCCGACGACGACGGCGCTCGGCACGTCGAGGGCGTCCAGGATCGCGGCGGCGTCCTCGGCCTGTTCCGCCAGGGAGTAGCCGCCCTCCGGTTTGTCCGCCCCGCCTTGCCCGCGGAGATCCGGGGCGTAGACCCTGAAGCCGGTCAGTAGGGGAATCAGGCGGTCGAAGCTGCCGCGGGATTCGCCCCAGGCGTGCAACAGCAGCACTGGTTTCGCGTCGGCGTCGGCGTCGCCGTGGGTGAGACAAGGCACCGTGATGCCGGTGCGGAGCCTGAGGTCGCGGACTTTGGATTCCATAGATTCAGGCTACGCCGCGGGCTGTTTCGCGGGAGGACCGATCATCGTGTGACACATGGCGCTGGTGCCCTTCCTCGGTCAGCCCTTTTTGTTTTTGCCATTGCCCTCGGCGCCTTTTCCCTGTTCCGGTGCAGGGGCCGGCACGACGGGCGCGGTGTTTTCCTGGGCGGCCTGGGCGGCCTGTGCAGCGGCTTCCGCGTCGGCCGTGGTCTTCTCCGCTCCTGCCGCGGCAGCCGCTGCTTCTTCAGCTGCTTTCGCTGCCGCTGCGGCGGCTCCTGCGGCGGCATTGAGGTCGGCCCTGACAGCGGTGATGCTGGTCATGATGCTCCGGCGCCGTTCCTCGGAAACCAGGCCGCTGCCGGCTGCGGTCGCCACGTCAGTTTCCAGGCTGTCCAGGGTCTTAAGCGCGGCCGTGTGATCGGTTGCGGCCGCTGCCTGGCTCACGCCGAGCACGAGTTCCTGAAGCCGTCTGGCAGTGTCGCGCTGTATGCCGGTATCGGCCGGGCCGCAGCCAGCGAGCGAGGCCGCCAGCGCCAGTGCGGCGGCAAGGCCAGCTCCCCGTGCTCCGGTGCGCTGGCCCGTGGAATGGAAGCGGGTCATGGTTCCACACTCTTCTGAAGTTCCTGAAGGTGGTCACCGAGCGTGCCGCTCACCGCAGGGTAAGGCACGACGCCGGATGTGGACTCTGGCGCCTGGCCCGCTGTCAGTGCCGCGGCCCCGCCTGCCAGCGCAACAAGGATCAGGATGGCCAACACCGGGAGCCGCACCTTCTGTCCCGCATGGGATGACTTCCGTCGGCGCGTTCCCCGGTGCCTGCTGGGCTGTTCGGCGCCAGGCGCCAGCCTTGACTGGGCGGCGTTGGCGGAATCCTCGCCGTTGGGGCCTTCATCAGCTGGCCTGGCCGGCAGATTAGGGGAGGGCGATTCTGCTGTGACGGACGGCGTCCTGAACGGCATGGCCGGCAGCACACGCGTGGTTTCCGATGCAAGTTCGCCGGGAGTGGATGTCGGCGAGACAAGGGCCCGCCGAAGCGCCGTCTCGATGTCCGCAGCTGTCGGGCGTTCCAGCGGCTCGATTGCCGTCATCGAGCGGATCAGGTCGGCCCACTCGGCAGGGAGATCCGAGGGAATTTTGGGCGCGCGGTGCAGCCTGGCCACGGCAGATTCCACAGCGCTGCCGGGGAACTCCATCGTCTGCTGGATGCATTCGAGCAGGACGAGCCCCAGCGAATAAATGTCTGTGGCAGGGGTGAGCGGGGATCCCATGGCCTGTTCGGGGCTGAGGTATGCCGCGGTTCCCACCATGGCTCCAGTAGCGGTCAGGCGTGTTGCGTCGGCGATTCGAGCTATCCCGAAGTCTGCGACCTTGGCCCGCAGTGGCTCCCCGGGTCGGGTCTGCACCAAGAGGATGTTGCCCGGCTTGATATCGCGGTGGAGGATGCCGAGCCCGTGAACATAGGCCAGTGCGTCAGCGATGCCGGCTCCTATGACGGCGAGCTCGTCCAAGGGGACTTCACTGTGCCTGATCCGGCTGCGCAGATCCTGTCCCTCCACCAGTTCCATCGTCAGGAACGGCCGGGGCTCATCCGGGATGCGTACGTCGACGCCGACATCGAACAATGTCACGAGGCTGGGATGGTTCAGCGTCGCCAGCAGCGTGATTTCAGCTTCCTGTCGTTTCAACTCGTCTGCATCGGGGGCCTGGGGTGCGAAGAGCTTCAAGGCCACGTCCCGGCCCAGATTCTCATCCCTTGCACGGTAGACGGACGACATGCCGCCGCGGCCGATCACCTCACCCAGCCGGTAACGTCCGCCAACCACGTCAATTCTGATGGAGCCCGGCGATTCCGCCAACATACCCGTTCCTTCCGGTGCGCTGCGGCAATGTACATCTAAATCATAAGGCTACTTACTACACGGCCACTACGGGTGAGGCCCGATCACCGGGATGTTGCCTCGGAGACTGTGGCGCCCCGATCCTGCGGTCCATTCTGTCGCCAGTGATCGAGGCTGTCTCAGCCCGCGGTTGTGGTCGGAGCTGGCGTGGGGGTGACCGGCGCTACTTCGGGTGCCTAACGCCAGTCAATAGTAAGCATGATGATCATCTTTCGGTATCCCTAGGCGAAGCACACTCTTGAGCGTCCGTTGCGTACAGCACATCCGGGGGCGGTACTGTGAGGCGCATGGAGATGCGCCTTGAAGTTGTCCAAGTACCGGTGGCCGATGTCGACAGGTCGAAGTCGTTCTATACGGAGAAGCTGGGCTTTGTCCTTGACCACGATGTGGAGCACATCCCCGGAATGCGAGTCGTGCAGCTGACGCCGCCAGGTTCGGCTGCCTCGATAGTCATAGGTACAGGAATGACGAGCATGACTCCGGGCAGTCTCGAGGGGCTGCAGCTTGTCGTACCCGACATTGGCGCGGTCCGTGCCGAGCTCGTCCGCCGCGGCGCCGATGTCAGCGAAATACAGGACATGGGCGGAGTGCAGTTCTCGTACTTTGCTGACCCGGATGGCAACCGCTGGGTCATTCAGGGCCCAACACCATCGGACGTCCGGGATGCACACCTGAACGGGTCCGCGTCATAGACCCTCTGGTCTTCTGGCGGGGACTGGGTTGGTGAAGGAAAGCGTGGCCGGACCGGCGGGGCGTAGGATGCCGCTATGGGACTAATAATTGCGCTTCTCGTCGTCTGGCTAGTTCTTTCGATCGTTGGCTTTGCCGTGAAGGGCCTTATTTGGCTGGCAATCATCGGCCTCGTCCTGTTTGTCGCTACGGGCGTGTGGGGCTGGGTCAAGCGGAAGGCCAACGCCTGACCAGGGGACTAAAGCGATACGGGTGCGTCTGATGCGGATCGAGGATCAGCGTTTCAGCGGATGACCCGATAGCAGACGTGGGTGACGAGGCTGGTACCGCTCACTTCAGTCGGCTCCAGTTTAAGGTTCCCGACGCCGTCGAGCAGCCGTTCGCCCGCTCCCAGGATCATGGGCGCGGTGTGGAGCCGCAGCTCGTCGATGAGCCCCGCCGACAGGTATTGCTGGACGGTCTGGGCTCCTCCGGCGATGGCCACGTCCTTGCTGCCGGCGGCCTTCCGCGCCTGGGCCAGCGCCGATTCGATCCCGTTGGTCACGAAGTTGAACGTGGTGCCGCCCTGCATTTCCAAGGGCGCGCGTGGATGATGGGTGAGAACGAACACGGGTGCGTGATACGGCGGCTCCTCACCCCACCATCCCTGCCATTTCTCGTCCCACGCCCCGGGCCCTGCGAACATGTTCCGTCCCATGATGTAGGCGCCGGCCGCGAGGATGCCTTCGAGCTCGGCTGCGTTGGGCTCGGGTTCCTCGAACATCCACCTGTGCAGGAGCTCTCCGTTCTCGCCCAGGGGTTCCGCCAGGCTTTGGTTCGGGCTGGCGAGGAATCCGTCGAGGGAGATGGTCAGATCGCACGTGACTCGGCTCATGCGCCCATCATGCCACCAGCCGGTGGTCCTGGTCACGGCCCCTAGGCAGGGGCTGGATGCTCGATCGTGACGGTGCCGGCATCGCCATCCACGCGGATCTGCTGGCCGCTGCGAAGCCGCTGGGTGGCTACTCCGGTGCCGAGCACGGCCGGGATGCCGCTTGAGGATCGCGAAGCCAAGCAGTTCCTCACCGGAGAGCTCCGCGACGGGCTTCTCACGGCCTTGCCGCCGGCCACGGCGATGTCGCCTCGTCCCACGTCGCCCAAACTGTTGACGTAAGTCATGACCGCGCGTCCTAACTGCCCGGTTTTGGGGCCTTCAGTGAACCTGATTCTCCACGTACTGGCACTGCCGCAGGCACGAGGCCATAGCTCATCCGTGTCTTAGATTCACTCCCGCCGTGGCGCACATAAGCTCGATACATGGGCAAAAACCAGCACAGCGAGTTGGAAGGACAGACCTCAATCAACGAGCTGCTCGACAAGCCCATCGGCGACACCCACATCCAGCTGGTGCTGCCCATCCACGTCCAGCTCCGGCCAGGAGAATTCCGCCGCGTGTCCTGACACCGCGGAAGGCGGCCGCAGAGGTAGGACGGGCCCTTCTGCGTTGAATGATTCAGTTACCGGCCAGTGCCTGCTCCTGGAAGCCCGCCGGCCGGTCGAACCGTTGGCCCTCCGGCTTGGCATCCATCAGGACAAAGACGAGCAGGGCAATGCCGCCGAGGACCGGAATGAGCAACAGGAGTGCCATCCAGCCGCTGAAATTGGCGTCGTGCAGGCGGCGGACGATCAGCGCCACTCCAGGGACGAGGGTCGCCAGCAGCCAGGCGCCCAGGAGGCCCAGCGCGATCATCACTCCGGCCATGACCTCGTTGATGCCGGCAAGAACAGCGCTGAAGTAGAGCAGGGTGGTGACAATGCCGTTGACCATCACCCACCACCAGTATTCGCAACGGCTGGCCCGCCCGGAGAACGTTGCGTACTTCTTGAAGAACCGGATGACGGCGTCCGGGGGTGATGCGGTGTAGAGCGGCGCCGAGAGCGGCACGTCGACAACCGGCTGGGCAGACTGCTGTTGTGGTGTGTAGGTCATGAAGTTCCCCCGTGCATTCGTGTGATGCTTGTAATTGGTCAGTGCGCGGCCATGCGGACGAAGGCGGCGCACGGCTTCGCAGCGCCGCTCGCCTCAGGGAGCGGCAGGCTCCGCCCTTTGCCTTCCATCAGTGCCTGCACCGGCCCGCAGCCGGGCAAGCAGCCAGACCGTCCGCGGGACCGGCCAGAGGGTGGCCAGCGCGAGCACCGGCACCAGCGAAATGCCCACGTCGGGAAACTGGCGGATTATCACGGCCAGGTGGGTGTCGAACCGGGCGGGGGCGTAGACGAGGCACAGCCACAGGGCGAACCCGTCGAGGGTGAGGGTCGCGGCGGCCCAGGCCAGAGGCACCCAGCGCTTCCGGGAAGGAGTATGCCGCCGGAGCAGGAACCGGAGCGCCAGCCACAGGCTTAGCAGTTCGGCCAGCAGCAGTGCCAGCGAGACGGCCCAGCTGTAGCGCTGCAGCCAGTCCTCCTGCACCGCGGCGGGTACGGGGGACTGTCCGTGGAGGATCCGCAGGATGTTGGTGTCGATGGCCTTGAGCCGTGACGGGGCGGCGGTGTCGTTGCCGTTGATGACCAGCGCGACGCCAAGCCCGGATTCCGGAACCATGGCCAGGTAGGTGTGGCTGTTGCCCCATTCCCCTTGATGCTCCAAAAGCAGTGGCAGGTCTGAATCCGGGCCGGGAGGTGCCCCGGGATCGGCGGACTCCACGAGTGGCCGGGTGAACCAGCCCATGGCGTATCCCTTGGACCCGTCCACCTGCACCCCGGGCTCGAACATCGCCTCCACGCTGTCGGGCCGGAGGATCCGGACGTCACCGTACCGGCCGCCGTCGAGCAGTGCAGTCAGCGCATGGCCCAGATCCTCGGCCGAGGCGTACAGGGTGGAGGACGGCATGCCGGTGGTGGGCGCGGGGACTTCGGTCTGGTGCCAGAACGAGCCGAACCACCGGGAGTAGCCGGCGGCCGCGTTATCCGTGCGTGCAGCAGACTGGGTCGGATGGCTGTGGGCCATCTTCAGCGGCCCGAAGACGTGCTGCTCCATGTAGTCCCCGAACTGCTGGGCGGAGACCGTCTGCACGAGGAGTCCCAGGATGTTGAAGTTGGCACTGGCATAGTGGAAAGCCGCGCCCGGCTCGCCGGCAAGGGGAGAGCCAGCCAGGGCCCGGACTCCTGCTTCAAGGGCTTCCGGGCCCTGCGCGTCGGAGGCTTCGAAGGCCGTGTCCTTGGAAGACATTCCGCTGGTCTGGTGGAGCAGGTGGCGGACCGTGATGGCTGACGAACGGCTGTCGTTCAACGTAAACCAGGGCAGGTAAGTCTGCACCGGTTCATCCAGGCGCAGCCGGCCGGCCTCAACCTGCTGCATCACGGCGATGGCCGTGAGGGACTTGCTGGTTGAGGCGAGCAACACCGGCGTCTGCGAGGTCAGCGGCCGCCCGGAGTCATCGGCGCTGCCGAATGCGGCGGAGTGCACCTGCGCCCCGTCCACGACGACGGCGACGGCGGCACCCGGGATCCCGACGGCGTCGACCTGGTCCTGCAGGAAGGAGTCCAACGCCGCATAGGTCGGCCCGGGATTAGCGGGTCCTGACTTTGCCGAATCGGGCGGGGCCGGTGCCGGCGTGCCCGCGCCTAGAATTCCCACGGCTAGGACGCACACCAGGAGCCAGCGCGATGACGAGGAAATAGTTCGCATGCCCGCACCTGCATTCGGCTGACGTTCTTTCACGGTAGGGCCTGGGCAGGTGGAAAACAATCAGCAGAGGATGTGCTGGTACAGGATGTGGTCCTGCCAGGAGCCTGCAATCTTAAGGTAGCGGGGGGCCAGCCCCATCTCGTCAAACCCTGCGCGCTTCAGGATTTTCTGCGAGGCGGCGTTGTGCGGAAGGGTTGCGGCCTGAAGACGGTGCAGTCCCAGCTCCTGTCGTGAGAAACCGACTGCAAAGGCGACGGCTGCCGAACCGATTCCCCGGCTATTGAATTCCTTCTCCACCCAGTACCCGAGGTTGGCGCTGAGGAACGGCCCGCGCACAATCCCGGTGAGGGTCAGCGCCCCGATAACGCGGTCCTCCTCCACGAGAACCAAAGGAAGCTCTGACCCCGCTACATGCAGGGCAAGCTTTGACGCGATGACCCTGCTTTGCCCCGCCGTCGTAAAGAACTCTTCCGCGCGTTCCGGTTCCCAGGGAGCCAGATGATCCCTGTTGAGCTGATAGGCGTCCTTCATGCGCTCAGCATCGGTTGGGCGCAGCACCCGTGCTTGGACGCTGCCGGTCAGGGGGTAGGTCTCTGCCGTCACCCCGCGACTATAGCGGTCACAGAACTGGAAGATACCAGTAACAGGATGAACCGGCCCCGCTATCGCAGGTTAATCGTGGGTACGTTCGCTTCATGCAGAAGACTGCGCCAGACCGTCATGGCCTTCCCTGCCTGCACGCAGCCCAGCGAACACCAGAACCCCGGCGAGGCCACAGTCTACGAAGCAAGCCCGGCCGCAGCTTGAACAAGCTGCGGCCGGGCCGGCATCAAAGGGACGAAAGTCAGCCCTGCACCCCGTATGCCTTGGGCAGCTTCATGCCGCGCTCGTCCATGAGGGTGCGCAGGCGGGTGGGGTAGTCGGTGATGATGCCGTCCACGCCCAGGTCCATCAGGCGCGCCATGTCGGCGGTGGTGTTCACGGTCCACGGGATGACGGGCAGGCCCAGGCTGTGGGCTTCGGCGATCATCTGCGGGGTGACGGAGCTGAACGTGGGGGAGATGACGTCGTAGCCCTGGGCGGCGGCGGCCTTGGCGAGAGAGCCCTCGTAGTTGTCGATGTCGATGCCGCCGAGTTCAGGGGCAGCGCCTGGAGTGCCCACCTGGAGCCAGGCGTCGCCGCTGGAGAGCGCAACAAGCGTCAGCTCCGGGGCGAGCTGCTTGGTGAGGTTCAGTGCGGACCAGTCGAAGGACTGGATGGTGGTGCGGTCTGCGGCGCCGGAAGCCTGGACTTCCGCCACCACGGCCTTGGTGAGGGCCACCATGCCCTCGCCGCCGGCCATGCCGTCCTCCACCTTGGTTTCCACGTTGAAGCGGACCTTCTTGGCGTTGTAGTCGGCGGCCAGCTGGTAGACGTCCTTGAGCTCGGCGATGCGGTTGCCCTCGATCACGTCCTGCTCGGGGTAGCCCGGCAGCTGGGTGAAGCCGCAGTTGAGGGTCTTGACCTGTGCCAGGGACAGCTCCGCCACGCGGTCACCCACGTAGGGGAATTCGGAGTCACCCGCGGTGGCCGGGGCGGTGTCGATGCACTTGTTGGCCTGGATCGTGTCGTCGTGCCAGACGATGATCTTGCCGTCCTCGGTCAGGTGCGTGTCCAGCTCCAGTGTGGTCACGCCCAGCCTTAGGGAGTTCGCGAAAGCCGCCAGGGACTCCTCGGTCCACTCGCCGCGGCCGCCGCGGTGCGCCTGGAGGTCAAAGGAACGGTTGCTCTCGTTCGCCTTGATGGCTGTTGTTGTCGCCGTGCCGGCAGCGGTCGACGACGGCGTTCCGGCTTCCGCGGTTGGAGCGGCGACGGCGGGACTCACCGGTGAGGCGATGGCGGCGGCGAGCAGGGCGGCAGTTGCCGCGGCAGTCAGGACTGTGCGCATGGTGATGGTTCCTCCTGGATGACGGGTTCCGGCGGTTCGCCGGTGAACCGTCAACGCTAAGGGGCGCAGGTTGCGCGGTGGGTGCGGGGAGTTGGATGGAAGGTTAACGCGGGGCTTCTGCAGCCTCTTCGTTCCCCGGCCGGGGCTCCTGCCATTTCTTTTCCCGCGGGCCCGGCGGATAGGCGTGTTCGCGTCCCTCAAGGACGGGCACCAGGTCGCCCGCCACCGGCAGAGCGCCGGTTCCCGGACACTTACGGGTGCCAAGCGCAAATGTTCCGACTACGACTATTCGTGCATCTGAGCCGTCGGGGCAGTGGGTAATCGCGGGCATATTGACACGCCGAATAGGCAGGAATACTCTCGGCCTTAACTGGGCATACTGCCCGGCTTCTAAGTATTTTCGGCGCTGCCTCTGGGCCGCTTCTGCTTGGCAACGGCGCCAGCAAGGAGGGTTCTCATGTCTTGGGAAATGTCCGGAAAGTACGTTGGCAACTGCAGTTGCCAGTTGATTTGCCCGTGCCCGGTCGACGGCGAGCCGACAGGGGCCAACGGTGAGTGCCGCGGGGTGAATGTGTTCCATGTTGCCAGCGGGAACTTCGATGACACCGATTTGTCCGGAGTCGACTTTGTCTTCTGCAACTGGTTCCCGACGAACCTCAGCGCAGGCGGCTGGAAGGTGGGAGTCGTCGTTGACGGCGGCGCATCCGAAGCGCAGGCCAGTGCATTGGAAAGCATCCTGCACGGAGAGGCCGGCGGCCCGTTCGCGGACTTTGCCGCACTGTACGGGGAATGGCTGGGAGTGGAGCGCGGGAAGGTCACGTTCTCCGACGGCAGGACTCCGTCCGGATCGGTGGCGGGACATACGAGCTTCACGTTCGAGCCTCTGCCGGGACCGGACGGCGGGGTAACCACCGTGAAGAACGCAATGTTTGGCTTTGCCCCGGAATTCCACATTGGCAGGGCGCCGGGGCACTCGGACCTCTTTGGCCTCGACTTCGATGGTGTTTACGGCGAGACTTCGGACTTCGCATTCGCCAGCGAGATGGCTGAGAATGCACCTAAAGGTCGGGCCTGAGCGTCGGTCAGACATGCCGCCTAGGACGCTGTTCAGGAGACGGCGCGGGCAACCGACCGCCCGCGGCGTCGTTTCCGTTGCTGCGACGTCTGCCACCGCGCCGGTTCCGCCTACCGCCACGCCGAGGATTGATCCGCGGGAGCTTGGCCTGATTGCGGTTCTGCTCCTCCTCGCCGCTGCGGGGTGGTTTGTCACCTCCGCGCAGCTGGGCGGGATGGACATGGGCAGCTGGACCGATCCGGGGCCGGCTGGGTTCTTCGTGACCACATGGGTGGTCATGCTGGTTGCCATGATGTTTCCCTCTGTGGCACCTATGGTCCTCGCCTATGACCGGATTCAGCGGCACCGCCGCAAGACGGGGCGGCCTGCCCCGGCAGGGGGCACAGCCCTGTTCGTGGGCGGCTACCTGCTTACCTGGACGGTATTCGGGCTGGTGGCCTATTCTCTGTACGCGTCGGTGGCGTGGGCTTTTCCCGAAGTCTTCGGCCCTGACCAAGGCGGGCGCTATCTGGCCGCCGGAACGATCCTGCTGGCGGCCGTCTATCAGCTGACCCCGGCCAAGAACGTCAGCCTGATGAAATGCAGGACGCCCATGGACTTCATCCTGCACCGCATGCGGCCCGGGTATCGTGGCGCGCTGCGCATGGGGGTGGAGCACGGCGCCTGGTGCGTCGGCTGCTGCTGGGCGCTGATGGTGGCGCTGTTTGCGCTGGGCGTGATGAGCATCGGCTGGATGGCGGCGGTTGGTGCCTTCATCGCGGGCGAGAAGCTGCTCCCGTGGAAACGGCTCGCCAACCGCTCAGTTGCGTTGGCGCTGGCCGTGATTGCGCTTGGTGTCGCCCTGCTACCCGGGGCGATGAACGGGACGGGGATGTAGCAGCGGGTTTCCGCGTATGCGGCAAATGAACCGGGGGAAATTTTGAATGGTCTCATGTACTAGAGGAGTCGGAAATGTCTGACGGGAATGGACTGATCCAGCGGTTTTACAAGGAGATAATCGAGGGAGGAAATCTCACCCTCATCGATGAACTGGCGACGGATGACTATGTCGATCACGAAGAGGCTCTTCCAGGGCAACCGCCCGGCAAGGATGGCGTTCGGTACTTCGTGGAAGCGATCCGGACGGCGTTCCCGGATATTAGAGTCAAAACGATCGAAGCGTCAGTGGCTGATGGAAACATGGAGGCGTGCCATGTAATTCTGACGGGCACTCATCGTGGCGAGATGGCCGGAATGGCAGCAACGGGCAAAAACGTCGAATTCGGCACCACTGACATTATTCGCGTCGAGGACGGCAAGGTGGCCGAGCATTGGGGAACCACGGACAACTTGGGCCTCATGCAGCAGATCGGCGCAGTGCCCTCATAACAAGCTCGTCAATGCAGCCACGGATGGCACGGCTCATCCGGAAGCAGATCACGCTGCTGCTGGCCGGCCAGGAACCGGTTCACGTGGTACTGAAAGAGGCCGTCAGCCGTTAGCCGCTGCTAGCGGTGGCGGGGCAGTGTGGCCGCGCCTGGATTTCTCTATTCCGTGTCCGGTTCCCGTGGCTGTCGGTGTCTGTGGTGCAGCGCGTAGCTGTCAAACACCTCCGACGACGTCGTCCCCGGATGACCGAATTTGCCGCGAAGAACCTCGGCGAGATCGTTCAGCGCTGCATGAAGCATCCGTCCGGCAAACCGGAGTTCCGGGCTTTCACTGAGTTGGGCCTCAGACGCCAGCTGGTGGGCATAGGCAACGGTGGCCGGCAGGGAACCCCTGTGCTCGACTTCGCGGAAGTAGTACGTTTCATGGAACGACAGCAGATCTATGCTGACGGATGCCACGTTTTTGGCCAGTGATTCGAGCAGCCCGGCGGCATGCCGTGGATCCAGCGAAGATACGCCCTCCGGACCTGCCGCTTCCTTGAACAGGTTCAGGTGGTGGGCAACAGCCCGGCGCCGGCTAAGGGCCGGGTATGTCTGCAGGATCCATGTGACAGTGGCCGTAAGCAACCCGAACCCTGTGACGGCTTGGAAGGCCGCGACGAGTCTGAGCAGCGGATGCGCTGCCACAATGTCGCCGAACCCCACGGTGGAAAGAGTGACCATCGAGATGTAGACCGCTTCGGCGAAGTCGCCCCGCTGTGGCACGCCCTCTTCGTAAACGAAACCTTGCGGCAAATGTGGCAGGTACAGCAGGGCCCAGCCTATGACTGCCAGGCCTGCCCAGGCACCGATAACGGCAGCCATTGCCAGGGGTGCCGCGATGGTGGAGGCCCGGCCCCTCGACCTTCTCGACAGAAGCCAGAATCCGCGCATGATCGTCCGGCCCACAGGTCCCGACCCGTGCGGATAGAGGAGCGTGTGAAAGACGTCGGCGAGCATCAGCAGGATCAGCCCGGCGCCCATCACTGTCCAGAGTGCATCCTCGAAGTCCATGCTTCATCTTAGAGCGGAGACGCTCCGCCAGACCGTGATGGCCTTCCGGGCCGGCACCCGGCTCATCGAACAACAGAATCCCGGCGAAGCCACGGTCCTTGTGCTGAAGGGAAGTGTCTGGCTGAAGGCGGGTGGCAACTCGTGGCAGGGAACGTCGGGGGACCTCCTGATCGTCCCGGACGGGCTCCACAGCCTCGAAGCGGTGGAGGATTCGGCAGTACTCTTCACTGTGGTCAAGACCGACCGTTTAGTGCAGCTGCAGGCGCAGGGGAGAGTACGACGGCGGCGCTTGGGTTGCGTCCGCCGGTTGCCTCAGGTGTACATAAGGGAGCCGGGGGTGGTGAGGAGTTCGCCGGTTTCCAGCCACGTCTTCAGTCCGGAGAGGATCATCGGCCAGCCGCCGTAGAGCTGTTCGTTGGCGCCTTCGCGGAGCTGGTCGTGGGTGACGGTGAGATGGCAGGAATCGCCCACCGGCTCGATCTCCCAGGTGATGCGTGAGGTGCCCTCGGCCTTGACGTCCTCGCCCCAGAGCGCGCGCATGGTCTGGACGAGCTTGCGCGGGGGATCCAGCTCCAGGATCTCGCCGTCGCCCAGGAGTCCCTCAGACTTTGAGTTGTCCATCTCGAAGCGTCCGCCGGGTTTCCATTCCGCGGTGATGGTGTTGCCGAACTGATACTTGCTGCGGATCTCGCTGTCCGTGATGGCTTCCCAGAGCCGCTCCGGAGTGGTCTTGATGTAGATTTCGAAGATCTTTTCCATGGGACTTTCCAATCTGGTTTTGAGGTCGCTGAGGGCAGCGGCCCATGGTTGTGCATATTTGCTGACCCAGCGGTCGTGGACCAGTCGGATGGGCACCGGATTGAGGAAGTGCAGTTTCTCCCGGCCCCGACGGCGGGTCACCACCAGCCCGGCATCCTCCAGGAGCTTGAGGTGCTTGGCGATCCCGAAGCGGGTCATGTCGAAGCGGGCCTCAAGCGCACTCAGGGACTGTCCGTCTTCGCGGAACAGCTCGTCCAGCAGATCCCTGCGGGTGGGGTCGGCGAGGGCCTTGAATATGGTGTCCACAGTTCTAGAATAGGTGACCATTTGGTCACATGTCAACGGATTTGCCCGGCGCAGCCCGGGACAGTTCACGCGGGTTACAGGATCGAGGATTAATCCTCAACAGCTGAAAGAGTCTCCTGCCGCTGCGCGCGTTCGCGGGCGATGCCGCCAAGGACCGCAACGCCCAAAGTCAGAACTGAGGTCAGCAGGATTCCCAAGGCCACATGGACGTGCAGCGGCGCCGCAACCATAGCTGCCCCAGCCAGAATGAGCATCACGGCGCCCAAGCGCCTGCCCCAGTTCGGGTTCGCGTCGGGCGTGGCGAGGATCGAGAGCATCAACTTGCCGCCGAAGAATGAGGCGGGCAGGCCTTGCGGTGTCGCGTCACCATAGGACTGGAAGCTGAGCATATCCGTCGTGGCCGGGGCACTGACATTCGACGTGAGCAGCGCCACTACTCGCTTTTCAGCACCGGCTCCCACGCCTGCGTCCGGGACAGCGCCTGCTTGAGTTCCCGCCCGCCTGCTTCCTCCAGCAGCCCGGAGTCGCCAACAACTACCAGCAGGCTCCGGGCCCGGGAGAGCCCGACGTAGAGCTGTTCAGCCGCCCGGCCCATGTCCTTGAAGCCGTTGACGCAAAGAACAACAACAGACCTTTTCCAGGCCTTTGAAGCCCAGCACGTGCCCGTAGAACTCGCCGTCGCCCGCGTGGAACTTTGCTGATGGGCTAGCGGCATCGGGCTTGGGCGACCGCACCCGGGGCCGCTGACTCCGGCACAGCGCCGCGCGCCGACACATAGGTCACCGGACTCTGTCCCGACACGAGTGTTCCCTGCAATGCATTTCATGTTCATGTTTGGTGGCGGCTATATTTGGCGCTCTTCTCCACCTGCCTGATCCTGCGGTGACGTCGGCGGAGCGCGCCAGTCAAGGAGAGAAGCAAGGCACAGGCCAGAGCCACGCCACCGCTGAGGACAAGGAAATCCACGACGGTCGAATGAGGAGCCATCTCATCCGTGAACGCCCGGACATGAGAGACTGCGAAGCCCATGGCGGCGTCAGGTAGAAACAAGAGCACTGCCGGAATCGCATAGCAATACAGGACAGACGCAATTGTTCTTTCTGCCTCCAAAGAACCGCTGGCCCTGCGGGTCAGGTACCAGCAAACGGCCAAGCTGATACAGGTCCAAAGGACGAACCACAATACGTTGTCAACGTTCGATCCGTCCTGAAACGCCTGGACGACTCAATAAGTCCCAATCCTGTGTACTGCGCCGAGACGATGTACACGGAATAGGCGCCTTACAGCCACGGGACCGCGGCGGCCAACCACAGAGTTGTCACGATTGGCCATCTCCCATATTCCGGTCCTCCGTTCACCAGTTGCACGTTTGGGCTGGCGGCCGCATGCCGATCCGGCTGCGCCAGTTCGGGTTGGAGCGCCGCTCATACTCCAGGTCGAACGTTCCCCATTCGGCGACTCCTCCAAGGACATGGCACTCCCATTGCTGCCGGGGCCAGAAGGCAGAGTGCGAGTGAAACTGCCCCGGCTTTCAGGGGCACGGATTTAGACCGGAAATTGGTCATCTATTTCCCCCAGAGAATAGATTCATTCCTAGGCCCCCATGCCTGAGAAATTGAAGACTATCCTGCCCGCAGAAACAACAGCAGCAATTGGAGTCGTGTTTGTTGGGATTGGGCCCTTCTGCTTGCGCCCCAATCTTGAGCTTCCCGGCGAAAGGTTGCTATCCGCGATGTCGAATTTAGGTCCCGAAGAGACTGCGATTTTCGTCCATCATGGTCTCAAATGAGATTGACATTTCCAGGGGTGCGACCCTCAGCGCGGGAGTAAGCCGGCGGTGAGGTTGCGGGCAAGGAGGCCCGCGCGGGTCGCGGGGACGAGCAGCGCTGCGGCCAGGACATGGCCGCGTTGGCGGGAGTTGGCGAGCTTGCGGTGGCGGGATTCGTAGCGGCGTAGTGCAGCCGTAGGGTCGTCGGGGGTAGCGGCCATGGCTTCGGCCAGGGTGGCGGCACCGGTCATGGCGAGGCTGGACCCGTCGCCGAACAACGATACGCAGGAGGCGGCGTCACCCAGCAGCGTCACCCGCCCCCGGGACCAGCCCGGCAGCAGGACCTGGCTGACGGAGTCGAAATATAGGTCCTTGGCGGTGAGGACCTGCTCGGGCAGGTCGGGTAGCTCGGGAACGGGCCAGTCGTGCGCGGTGTAGGCGTCGAGAACGATCCGTTGCTGGGTCCGGGTGTCTCGATAGTCCAGGCCGGGTGGGCCGCGGAAGATGAAGCCGGCCCCGGCGGTTCCGCGTACCGGATGGATGGTTAGCGACAGGCCCGGCTGGTTGTACATGAGCACCGTTGCGGGGTCGGCTGCGGGTCTACCGAGCGATAGCGTGGCGATGTAGAGGCCGAGATGGCGGACGAAACCGTTTTCGGGGCCGAACGCCAGGGCCCGCACCGTGGAGTGCAATCCGTCGGCGCCGACGACCAGGTCGAACCGGCGCGGGGCCGCCCGCTTGAAGGTGACGTCGACGCCGTCGTCATCCGCCCGCAGGGCGGTGATCGAGTCCCCGAACAGGAATTCGGCCTCGTCTCGGCTGGACTCGCAAAGGATCGCCGCGAGGTCGGCACGGGGTATCTCGACGTCATCGCCCCGGGGCCGGCCGAGCCGCAGCGGGCCGACCCGACGCCCGGATGCGGTCACGAAAGCCAGGCGCGGCGCGTTGGTTGCCGCCTCGTGCAGGCGCGGCAGGATGCCCATCCGCCGGGCCACCTCGGTGGCCGCGCCATGAACGTCGACCGGGCTGCCGCTGGAGCGCAATGCCTGGGCGCGTTCGACCACCGTCGGCTGAAACCCGTGGCGGGCCAGCCAGTACGCCAGGGTGGGGCCGGCGATGCCCGCCCCGCAGATCAACACGGTGCGTTGTCCCATACCCGTCAGCTTAACGGGAACGACACGGCCGGGCACCCATCGCGGGGTTGCCAGGAGTACCTTGGCCGCGGTCGTGAGCTCGATGCCCATGTCCTTGTCCGCCGGTCGCTTCTCCAGCCGTCCGACGAACTGTCCATGATCTCGATGATCTCGTCCTGGTCAGGGGTTAGCTGGGGGAAGACCACAACGTCGTCAACACGGTTCAGGAACTCGGGGCCGAAGTGCTGCTTGAGCTCCTCAGGTTACGCGGGCACGCATCCGGTTGTAACCGGTTTGCGTGTCCGTGCCGGACTGGAAGCCGGTGGCCACGCTCTTGGAGATGTCGCGGTCGCCGAACAGTAACGCTCCTTAGCGCTACTATTCCGCGGAATGGTCCTCGACCCCCTTGTCCTGGACCGCAATGGCCTGCCCGGCCTGCTTGTTGAGCGGTTCGACCGGGCCCAGGGCGACGGGCTGCGGCGCCTGGCCCTGGAAGATGCGGGGCAGGTCCTGAACCTCCCACCGGCATCAAAATATGCCGTGAGCTCGGAGGAAGTAGTGCTGGCGCTGGCCGGGCTGTGCAAAGCCAAAGCCATCGCCGCAAGGAACCTATACTTGCAGTTCGTCTTCGCCTGGCTGACCGGCAACGGGGACCTGCACGCCAAGAATGCATCGGTACTGGAAGGCAATCGCGGTGGCTGGGTGGTGGCCCCCAACTACGACATCCCGTGCACCCTGCTCTACGGTGACGACACCATGGCCCTCACCGTCGCCGGCAGGGTGAAGAACCTCAAGGTCACGCATTGGGAGGAGTTCGCCGCGAGCATTGGGCTGCCGGAAAGAGCGGCCACGGCCGCGAACAAGGTAGCCTTGACCGCCGCGGCCGCCACACGTTGCCCTTCACCGGATCGCCCCTGAACGGGGCGCTGCGGGAACTGCGGTTCCGCCGCGCCGAACTTACCGGCTGATGCTTGGGGCGCGACGGAGGGCGGTGGGAGGATGGATCTGTGCAGCCATTCTTTGACTTCCTTGGCCACTACTGGTGGCTCATCTTCCCTCTGGGCGGAATGGCCGGCGGGTGGGCGCGCCAGTGGTCCAGAGCCAGTGAACGCCGGCACCGGCGCAAGGTGGAGCTCTATGAACTCAAGAACCAGACTGTGCAGGCGGAACGGGCCAGCCAGACTGAGGTCGCGGCGCTGACTGCGGCGCTCGACGCCGTGAACCGGCGGTGGCTGGACTACGAGCTCGACGTCGGGAAGCTTATCGACTTTCCGGTGATGACGGATGTGCGGGAACCTCTCACCGTCGCGTTCCTCCGGGCGAAGAGGGAGGCAGACGGTTTGCGCCCTGCCGCCCCAGGCGACATTGCGTCGTCGGCGCGGCTGGGGGAGTACCGGTCGGCCGTGCACGCCTTTGAGGTGGCCTTCGACGTTGCCGAGCGGGAAGCCAAGCGGATCAAGGACCACAACTTCACTGAGCCGGAACGCCAGCGCCTGGCGACGGCCAGGAAGCTGCTCAACATCGCTTCCGACAATGCCGCCACACCGGCGGAACGCCAAACAGCGTACAAGCGCGCCCGGCGGGAACTGGATGGTCTCATCGTCCTGCCCGAGGCTACGCTCGCGGCGCTGGAAGCGACGATCGCCGGAGAACTGAACTCACCACGCGCCTCGGAATGACCGGGCAGGGGAGCACGACGTCGGCGCCCGGGTCGGGCGGCGGGAGGCGGCCACGGGCACCCCTGTATCCTGAGAATGTAGTTCAAGTGCCCCAGCGGCCATCGACCAAGCGCGGTTCGCGGCCGGATGTCGGTCTGGAATCTGGGCCGCAGCCTTGGACGTCATCGAATCGCCGCCGCAATCGTCAGTCTCCGATCGGCCCCCGGACTCTTGGAATGGATCCTTTATCAGTACTGACACGCCAGCTCCCGTGGGAATCCCGACGCCGGTCCTCAAGCCCTCGCGCACAGCTGAGGTGGATGGGCGCGCCCTCGTGACCTGGGTCGTGGCTGGTGACAGCATGTCCGCGCGATGGCGTTCGGCGAACGGCAGACCGGCGCCGACGCGCGTCGAAGTGGTCTCCGACTCTCTCACGGCCGATGATGCGAACCGGATGGCGTCACAGGGGATCGCGATGCTCTGGCACGGTGACTTCCACAACGCGCGGCAGATCCTCAACGCCATGGACCGGCGGCTAGGCGCCGGAAAGAAAGAGGCCGCAGGAACCCCGGCCGATAAGTTCTATCGGCATCGCCAGTCCCGCTCGCATCGTGCACGCATTCTCGGCCTGCTGCTGATTCCTCTTGATCCGGGCCCGGTGGTGCCGCTGCGCCGCGCACCGGATATCCGGGAGGCCGCCGCTGAAGCGTACGGTGACATCGGCGAATCTTCCATTGTGTCCCTCCACGAGATTGTCGGGGCAATTGGCGCCCACGAGTGGCGACGGAATGGCGTCTACGTCGATGCCCTGCAGGGCCGCATCCACCCGCACTATGGCACGTTCTTCCCCACCCGGAGTGAGTATGTGGATCTCGTGGCCGCCGCTCCGCTGCCCTCTGACACGCTGGCGTTCGACGTCGGAACCGGCACCGGGGTGCTCGCTGCCGTCCTCGCGCGCCGTGGCGTCCACCGCGTGGTAGCGACGGACAATGAACCGCGTGCAATCGCCTGCGCCGGTGAGAATTTCCGGAACCTCGGTGTCCAGGACCGTGCTGAGGCCGTCCTGACCGACATGTTCCCGCCCGGACGGGCACCGCTGATCGTGTGCAACCCGCCCTGGATTCCGGCCACGCCGCATTCCAGCCTGGACAGCGCCGTCTACGACCCCGGGAGCAGGATGCTGTTCCGCTTCCTGAACGAACTCTCCGATCATCTGGAGCCGGGCGGTGAGGGCTGGCTTGTCCTCTCCGACCTGGCCGAGCACCTTGGCCTGCGGTCGCGTGAGGATCTGCTGACGGCCATCGAGGCGGCTGGGCTGAAGGTGATGGAACGGCTCGACACCAAGCCGACGCATCCGAAGGCATCGGACCGCGACGATCCTCTGTTCGAGGCGCGCACGGCCGAGGTCACGTCCCTGTGGCGGCTTGTTCGCCGATAGTCAGGGAGCGTAAGCAGGCCACCGACCGCGGAGTTTGCAGCACCCGTTGTCAGTGCTCGGCAGCGAGCCTAAGCTGTGGCCACGGCCCCACTCGGGGACCGTCTGATCCTCCCCCATTGGGTGCCGAGCACGCGCCGGTGGCGTCAGCTCATTCGGAAATTTGCTGAGGCGGTTGTCAGTGTCTGGGGGCCTACGCGATGGCGCCGGGGCAGTATTTCCGGTCGGCGGGCGGCTTCAGCTTGGTCCTGCCGCCGGATTCGACGTCGAGTCCGGCGGTGGCCCGCCTGTCGCTGACCTGTTTGGCAGCCGGCGACGAAAGAGGAACTGTATACCGATCTCGCCCAGACTGACAGAAATGATAATTTGCGACATTTTTCATCAAGATCGGCTCAAGACTCAATCAACGTTGTCCGAGGTTCGTCGTAGTTTCGGTTTCCGTGGCTCTGCGAGAAATAGGCTCGGCATTTACGTGAAGTTTCAAGAGAAAAGGTCGGGCTGAACGCCGGGCCTTCATTATTGGGGAATTAATGTCGAACAATCAGACCCCTTTCGGGTCAGCACCATCTGCTCCTGCGCCCGGACCGAATCCGGCCAGCAGGCCACGGGCTTCCACCTTCATCGGTGGCGGAATCACAGCCCTCTTCATGATTATTGGCGCCATCAGTAGCGGGTTTGGGGGTGCGCTGGTCTTCCTGGCTATCTCGGCCGCACTTACCGGCCTCTACGTCCTGGCCACCGGACGCCGTTCATGGGCATGGCTCCCGGCGAAGCGGAAGGCAGGGGGCATCGCCCTGGCGGTCTCCTTCGCTCTCTTCATCGCCGGCGCAGTCGCATTGCCGCGAACCAACGCGGATGACCTTGAGGCAGCCTCCTGGGACTGGAATGCCTCGCCAGGAACCGCCACAGCGAGCGCATCAGCAGAGGTGACGTCGACGCCGTCGTCCACTCCGACCGCACAGGCGACAGGCGCCCCGCTCGATCCTGAGACTCCAAGCCTCGTTGCGAACGGCGTTGCGGCTCCGAAGACGCAGCCGGCCTTTGCTACCAAGGCGATCGATCTGCTGGCCACCCTTCCCATCAAGGGCCGGGCGCCGAAGACGGGATATGACCGTGCGCTCTTTGGACAGGCCTGGGCAGACGTCGACCGTAACGGCTGCGATACCCGCAACGACATGCTCAAACGCGACCTTACAGGGATCGCGTACACCAACAGCGTCCCCTGCAAGGTGCAGTCCGGAACTCTTGCGGATCCTTACACGGGTACTACCATCAGGTTCCTGCGGGGGAGTGCCACCAGCAGCGCCGTCCAGATCGACCATGTTGTTGCCCTCAGTGACGCCTGGCAGAAGGGCGGGCAGCAGCTGACCGTGGAGCAGCGGACCGCCTTCGCCAATGACCCCCTGAACCTCCAGTCCACGGACGGTCCCACCAACATGAAAAAGGGCGACGGCGACGCCGCCACCTGGTTGCCGCCGAACAAGGGCTTCCGGTGCGAATACGTGGCGCGGCAGATTTCCGTGAAGGCAACGTACAGCCTGTGGGTCACCCAGGCGGAGCATGACGCGATGGCCAGGATCCTGGCCGACTGCGCCGGGCAGTTGGCACCAACAAACGAGAAGGCTCCGGTGGTTGCCTCGCCCGCACCCGCCCCTGCGCCGGTGGTGGCAGCTGCTCCAGTAGCTCCCGCTCCGGCCCCTGTGGCGCCGGCCCCCGCCCCGGTTGCTCCCGCAAAGGTCGTGCCCGCGCCAGCTCCTGCAGCACCGGCCGCCGTTTACTACGCCAACTGCACGGCGGCCAAGGCCGCAGGCGCCGCACCGATCTTTGCCGGGCAAGCCGGCTACCGGGCGGCGCTTGACCGCGATTCCGACGGCGTGGCCTGCGAGAGCTAGCCACGCCAATCACTCCACAGATTTAACAATTTTCCAAGGGGGAAAAATGAAAAAGACGCTGATATTAGTTGTGCTGACTGGCCTCATGCTGACGGCCTGCAGTGGCAAGCAGGCAACTGCAGCTGCAAGTGCTGAGGCAGTTGCTGAGGTTACCGTCACGGTTCCAAACGTGACGAGCCTGACCCTTGATAAGGCCACGGATCAACTGGAAGATCTCGGGCTTAAGGTCGAGGCTGTGGACACAGTCGACGGCAAGTCCATCATCATAGAAAAGAACTGGCAGGTGACGTCCCAAGACCCCACGGGAGGCGCGCAGGTGGCAAAGGATTCCACCGTGCACCTCGGCGTCAAGTCCCTGGAAAAGGTTGCGGCCGAAAAGGCCGCCGCAGAGAAAGCCGCCGCCGACAAGGCGGCAGCAGAGGCGGCTGCTGCAGCAAAGGTTGCGGCGGACAAGGCTGCAGCGGATCAGGCTGCTGCTCAGAAAGCCGCGGCCGAACAGGCGGCAGTACAGCAAGCCGCGAAGACGGCACCGGCACCGGCACCGGCTCCCGCTGCGCCAGCGCCGGCCGCTGCCTACTTCGGCAGCTGTGCTGAGGCCAAGGCTGCCGGGGCAGCGCCGCTCTACTCCGGGCAGGCTGGCTACCGGGCGGCGCTTGACCGGGACAAGGACGGCGTTGCCTGCGAGAGCTAGCCACGCCCGTGAGTGAACAGGGATGCCGTGGATACCTTTCACAAGGTATCCACGGCATCTCTCTTTGCCGTTCTGCCCGACAACCCGTCAATCCGTGGACATTTCGCGCATCAATCCGAGCTGCGACAGGAACTCCACCTGGTCGAAGTAGAAGCGGTGAGAGGTGATCTCGCCACCCTCCACCTTGGCGACGTCGCAACTCCTGATGCGGAGCTGCTTGCCAGTGGGCTCCATGGTTTCACCGGAGGGCATGCGCAGCGGGCCGGTGTTGGTGCCGATGACGATGCCCTCATCGATGGCCACGTCGCCGGCCTCGTGCCTTCCCGTCTGCTCGTACCGGACGTCCGGCATGGCGTCCCAGAGTTCGAAAAGGTAGCTGGTGATGGCGTCACGGCCGCGGAGCTCACCCTTGTCCGGGGTGTAGGCGACGGCGTCGGTGGCGTAGCTGAGTGCCAGCGTCTCTTTGTCTTTTGCTTCCATCGCCTTGTTCAGGCGATCCATGACCTCGCGTGCCTGTCCCATTCCGACCTCCAATTTGGGGCGGCCTCACGGAAGCGGGGGCCGCTTCGTGGACTGGCTTCTGCTGTTGCGGGAGCCACCTTAATTGCACCTCCGCGGCGAATCAGGAGTCAACGGACGGAGCTACCCCTTCGAAAATCGCGGTCCAAGACGGCGTGCAGTCCTTGATGGACGGCGATTCACCGGGAAAGATGGCGCGCATGGCAACCTTTACGCACGGGCAGCGAAGGGCAGGTAAACCGTCCGCTTCCCTAAGGCAAGCACGCAGACAAAAGACCCTTGGCAGGTTGTGACTTCTTTCGAATTCTGGTCGTAATTGTCGATCTGCGGTTCCGGCGGGCGTCGTATGAGTAAGGGCCAGAACGGACGGCCCTGGCGACGGCGAGGTCTTCGGCGTCGAGGCAGTGAAAGCTCAAACAAGAGTTACCACGAAGGGAGTACGAAAATGTCAAAGTATTTGGTCCTGATCTTCCAGGATGAAGCGGCGAAACAATCCGACGGCGAGGACATGAGCGCCCCCTACCAGGAGTTCCAGCAGCGCCGCGGCGCGTCCCTGCTCAACGGGGCCGCACTGCAGCCACCCTCGACGGCGACGTCCATCCGACGCGACGGAGTGGGTGGATTCTCCGTGACAGATGGGCCTTTCGCCGAGTCGAAGGAAACGCTGGGCGGCTACTACCTGATCGAGGCAGGCGACCTGGACGAGGCACTCGAGATCGCCAAGGAGGTTCCCGCCGGCATCGGGGTAGAGGTCCGGCCCGTGCGAATGGTCAGCTGATGCCGCAGGCCGCCAGCTCGGAGGTCGCTGCTGCGGTGGCCGATGCGCACCGCAGGGAGTGGGCCTTCGTGCTGGCGGCCACCGTACGTGTTGCTGGTGATATCGACACGGCCGAAGAAGCCGTCCAGGACGCGTACGCCAGTGCATTGTCCACGTGGGGCCCACGCGGCATCCCGAAAAAACCGGGGGCGTGGCTCACCGTGACCGCGCGCCGTCGGGCCCTGGACATGCGTCGCCGGGCCGCGACGGCGCAACGGGCGCTCCCCAAGCTTCTCGAAGCTGAGGAGTACAGAGACACCGAGCCGGGCCGGGATGCGGAAGGCATTGCCGATGACCGGCTGCGGTTGATCTTCACGTGCTGCCACCCGGCGCTGGCTCTTGACGCCCAGGTGGCACTGACGCTGCGGCTCCTGTGCGGACTGTCCACCGCTGATGTCGCCCGGGCGTTTCTGCTGCCGGAGGCGACGATGGCGGCGCGGATTACCCGGGCGAAGAAGAAGATCGCGGCCGCGCACATTCCGTACCGTGTGCCGGCGGCGTCGGAGCTGGTCGAACGTGTGGACGGCGTGCTGTCCGTCGTGTACCTGGTGTACACCACAGGTCACACGGCCCCTTCGGGAGCGGACCTGATGCGCCGGGATCTCGCGGAACGCGGCCTGGAGCTGGCGAGAATGCTGCGCGTCCTGCTTCCCCATGACCGCGACGTTGCCGCGCTCCTGGCGCTCGTTGTACTCACCGACGCCCGCAGGGGCGCCCGGCTCGATGAGCACCGCGAACTCGTGCTGATGGAGAAACAGGACCGTTCGAAATGGGACCGGCCGGCCATCGACGAGGGCGTGGCGCTCCTGCGCGAGGCGTTGGCCGCGCGGCCTCCGGGCCGCTTCGCTCTCATGGCGGCAATCGCGGCCGTCCATGACGAGAGCGGGTCGTGGTCCGAAACTGACTGGCAGGAGATCCTGGGCCTCTACGACCTGCTCATGGATTCGTGGCCCTCTCCCGTTATCCAACTCAACCGGGCCATAGCCCTCGGCTTCGCGGCGGGCCCGGCGGCGGGTTTGGCGGAGCTGGATGCGCTCGGAACCGAGCCCCAGCTGGCCCGCTACCCGTATCTTGCCGCCGCACGCGCCGACTTCCTGACCCGGCTGGGCCGGCTCGATGAGGCCCGGGTGGCCTTCGAGGAGGCGTTGATCCTCACGGACAATGAAACCGAACGGGGATACCTCCGGACCCGGCTGAAGGAACTGACGGGCTGAGCCGGGCCTAGGGGCTCCGCTATGAGTGCGATGGGGGCAGTGGGAGGATGAATCCGTAAACCAATTCTTTGGCTTCCTCCGCCATTACTGGTGGCTTGTCTTCCCTCTCAGAATGGCCGGAGGATGGGCAAGGCAATTCTCCAAGGCCAGCGAACGCCGGCACGGTCGCCGCATGGAGCTGTACAACCCAAGAACCAAGCGGTGCAGGCGGAACAAGCCAGCCAGGCCGAGGTCGCCGCCCTGATGGCAGCGCACGACGCCGTGAACGGCGGTGGCTGGACTACGAGCTTGACGTGGGAAAACTCATCGACTTCCCGGTCATGACGGACGTGCGCGAACCCCTCACGGTCGCCTTCCTCCGGGCCAAGCGGGAGGCTGACGGTTTGCGGCCGGCCAAGCCGGAGGAGATTACGACGGCGGCCCGGCTGGCGGAATACCGGGCGGCAGTCCACAGCTTCGAGCTGGCGTTCGACGTCGCGGCGCGGGAAGCCAAAAGGATCAAAGACAGCAATTTCACGGGGCCCGAGATCCAGGGCTGACAGCCGGTGGCCGAGTGCGGGCGATCCGAGCAGCCAAGAAATCACGTCTTCCGACCACTCAGGACGAGCATCATTATGCAGTGTGGCGGTGTGCCGTGGAATTGTTGATGCGCCCGGGGTCTGATCCATGCCTGCCAGCCTTACGAGTACTTGAGTAGAGCTGCCTCGAGGGTTGACTTCGTCAGCTGGGAGGAGCCGTCGAGCGCATGAGTCCTTGGCGCTGACGACGGCTAGGGACGGAAGGTGTCAACGCCGGACTGAACGTAGGCCATTTGCGCCGGGCGAAAAGTAGTCCTCCTTGTCAACGCCCTCGAACTTCAACTGTGACTACGAGTGACGGATTTGAGTATGGCGCTGATGACGTCGGGAAATCGCGACTGGACTTCCGCAGTCCTTGGCCAATTGAGTCGGCTGTTGCCTGGGCCGAGTTCCTGGCGGACAAGGCCTGATTCCCGGAGCACTTTGAAGTGTGCCGAAAGGGTTGATTTGGAAAGTTCGGTTTCGAAGGTTCCACAGGTCTTGCCGGGTTCGGTGTTGATGTCGACCAGGAGGCGAAGCCGTGTGGGGTCGGCGCAGGCGTGCAGGATTGTGGACAGGTCCAAGTCCTCCACTCGGGGGTGAAATAGGGGTTTCATGCAGGCCTTTCTTTTGTCTCATCATCATGTACAGTGTTCGCGTATTCGTCAATTCACGAACACTTGGAGTCGTCATGAATCGCACCACTTCACTCGCCGTCGTCGGCGGCCTGGCAACAGCTCTCGCCTGGGGAGGCATGTTCACCATCGCCAAAACCGCATTTCCCCATCTGGGGCCGTTCCAGCTGACGGCCGTCAGGTTCATCGTGGCAACGATCGTCTTCATGGTCCTGCTCGCCCTCAAAGAGGGTCCCCGGGCGCTCATCCCTGGCCGGAGTGCCGGCGCCCTGTGGATGGTCGGAACCATTGGCTTCGCAGGATTCAACATGCTCATGTACGCCGGTCTGGCCTACTCGGCACCACAGACCACCTCCTTGGTCATGGCGACCCTGCCGATGGTCACACTGTTCATCACGTGGGCCCGCACCAGGAAGCGTCCAGCCGGCTTGGTATTCCTCTTCTCAGCCATCGCACTCGTCGGTGTCGCTATGGTTCTGGGGAACGGCAACCCGGCCGCCGTCCTCCACGGTGGTCTAGGCTTGGGCGTCCCATTGACCTTTGCCGGGGTGATCGCATGGGTCATCTACACAACCAGCCGCGGCGCTTTTCCTGAGTTGAGCCTGCTTCGGTTCACCACCCACACCTGCCTGCTGGGAACAGTTTCCATCATCGTCCTCACCACCGCACTGACGTGGAACGAGCCACCCAAAACCGTCGGGGACGTCAGCGCCGTCATCTGGCAGATCCTCTACATGGCACTTCCGGCCACTGTGCTGGCAGTGCTCACCTGGAACTATGCCGTCGCCACTTTGGGAGCATCCAATGGGGTGCTGTTCATCAACCTTGTCCCCATCACGGCCTTCACCATCGAAGCCATCCGCGGACACCAGCCCACGGGAGGCGAAATCGCCGGAGTGGCCCTCACGCTCGCTGGGCTTCTTGCCGTGAACCTAGTCGCGCGCCGCAAGGCGAAGGCCACCTCACGGATCGAGACCACCCAGGCCCGGAACGATGCACCCCAAGAACAGAAGGCTACCGCCGGCTAACCGCGATAGCTTCGGCTGTCAAGAGGCGACGGTCCAGACGGAGCTGCGCCGTGAGATTGAGAGGATTCGGACGATGACAGACATCACTGAATGGGCCGAGATCCGGCGGTTGCACATAGCCGAGGGCCTGTCCGTGCGCGAAATCGCCAACCGGTTGGGAATAGCGCGGAAGACTGTTGACCGGGCACTGGCCAATGAGCAGCCGGCGAAATATCCGGTAAAAAGGCGGCCTGCGATGTGACTTGCAGCGATGAATGGCGGTCTTCTCGCAACGATATTTGGCACCTCGCAGTCTTCAAGGGGATCCCTTACCGGACGGTCTCTCGACCCTTGTTGCCTAACAATACGGACCGATTGGGCCGATTCGGGCGTCAGTCTTTCTTCAGTTCCTCGGCGAGCATCACGAGGATCCCGCTGGGACCGCGGAGGTACGTGAGTTTATAGAGGTCGGCGTAGGTCCCCACGCCGCGTAGCGGATAGCATCCGTGCTTTGCAGCAACCTCAAGGGCCTTATCGATGTCGTCTACCGAGAAGGCCACGCGGTGCATGCCAATGTCGTTGGGACGCGTCGGGTTCGACTCGATCGCCTCGGGATGGATGTATTCGAAGAGCTCAAGTCGACCATGACCGTCTGGGGTCTGGAGCATCGCGATGTTGGCGTGGTTTCCATCAAGTCCAACGGCAGTATCGGTCCACTCGCCGCTGACCGTGTCACGGCCGACGACAGTAAGACCGAGATCGGTGAAAAAGGCGATTGCTGCTTCGATGTCGCGAACAGCGATACCCACATTCTCAAATTTGATGGCCATGCGTTGAAAGCTACCAAGGCGGAGCGATTAGCTCCAGTGGCGAGGCGCCACTTCCGTTCGTTGGCCGATCCTTGAACGGTCAGGGTTACCTCGTACCGCAGTCGTACGTGGTATTGGTGAATGGCTCGGTTCCTTATGCTTCGGGCGGTGCACTTTTCGGAAGTAGGTCCAGGAGTTGTTGGGTGTGGGCGGGGATCTCTACGGCTGCCAGCCCGGTGATGAGTTCCTTCAAGGGAACAGGCTCATCGACTAGGACCTCGTCGTTCGACAGGAGCCTGCTGGGCACCATCGTGTCGAGTTCGGGCTCGCTCAGTGTGGGGCCTAAGGCGCACAGTGCGTCTGCTTGAGCGCGAATGCGAGCCTGAAGTCCGGCGGTGCCGCCCGTCAGGGTGATAGTTTCGACCTCGATCGCCACGGCCAGCGCTGTCCCAACCGGCGGCCGCCCTCCGGCGGGAAGCAGGAATGCGGGGTCTGGGCCAACGCCCCGCCCCCGCACTCCGTTGGTTGAACTAGCTTACCGATACAGCTTTCCAGGCCGCCGCAACCGCCTGCGCCTCTGCTGAACCCGTACCGTAAAGGTCGTTTGCCGCACTGATGGTTGCCGCGCGGGCGCCGGAGAAGTTGGTGCTGGAGGTCATGTAGACGGTGAGGGCCCGGTACCAGACCTGTTCCGCCTTGTCCCGGCCGATCCCCGTCACAGTGGAGCCGTCACAGGTGGGCGATGTATGGGTGCGGCCGCCGATGGTCTTGGTGCCGGAGCCTTCTGCCAAGAGGTAGAAAAGGTGGTTGCCCACGCCGGAGCTGTAGTGGACGTTAAGTGTCCCCACGGAGGAATTCCAGCAGTTTGCCGAAGCGCCGTCCAAGGCGGGGTTGTCCATTCGGCGGAGGCCGGAGTGGTTCTTGAGGTCGAATTGTTCGCCGATGAAGTAGTCTCCCGGATCCTGTGTGTTGGCGGCGTGGAATTCCACCATGGTGCCGAAGATGTCGCTGGTGGCCTCGTTAAGTCCGCCGCTTTCACCGCTGTACGTGAGGTTCGCTGTGTTGCCGGTGACCCCATGGCTCATTTCGTGCCCGGCCACGTCCAGCGATGTCAGGGGACCGTAGGTAACGCCGTCGCCGTCACCGTAGGTCATCTTGCTGCCGTCCCAGTAGGCGTTAGAGTAGTTGACGCCGTAGTGCACGCGGTTCCAGGACCCCTTGCCGGTGTTCCAGACTCCGGCGCGCTGGTGGATCTGGCCGTAGTAATCCCACGTCTTGGCGACCCCGTACTGGGCATCCGCGGCGGCAGAGGCCCGGTCCGCGGCGGTGCTGTTGCCCCAGATGTTGTCCGCATCTTTCATGGGGCTCAGCGTGATGCACCCGCTGCCGGTGCTCTGGCACCGGGTGGAGTCCTTGCCGTTGTTCATGTCCGCGGTGTAGTTGCCGCCACGTGATGTGTCCTCGAGCAGGAACTGGCCGCTGAGCGCGGTGGTGGTGAGCCCCACGCTGCCCCCGTACAGGCTCTGCCCGGTCCCGGAATAGGATCCCGAACCGAAGTCCGCAGCGGGCGCGCCGCCCGGGCCCTTCTTTGTCCCGGGTGCGGCAGTGGCGTTCACGGCGCGCAGGGTGGTGATAGTTTCCACGGAGTCCACGACGGCGCCGTTCCCGGCGTCGACGTAGACCTGCCGGTGGCTGGGCGTCTGTCCGTCGGCCTGGAACCCGGTGGTGACGAGTGCCCAGACCAGGCGGGGTGAACCTGTGGTGGTGTCCACCATCAGGTCTGGCCTGCCCTGGACGTCACGGCCCTCCGCGGAGGCAGCGGCTGCGGCGGCCTCAGGTGCAACTGCCGGGGCGGTGGAGATGCTGATCGGCGAGAGCCCGGCCAGGCTACCGCCCGTCTCACGCCCTTGGGCGTCCAGGTGCAGGACAAAGTCCCCGCCCCGGACGGGGAGGCCTTGGTAGGTGCGCTGCATCCGCACGTGGGTGGCGCCGTCGCCATCCTGGAGTGCGGCAGTTGGGCTGGCGGCAAGGGCGGCATCCGAGCGGGCGGCGCGTGCTGCAGCGAGGGCAGCCTGGGCTTGCGGGGCAACGCGTGCGACGTCCACTGCATGGGTTCGGAGTGGGTTGGGTGGCGCGGGTGCTGCCATGGCCGGAACCATGGCCGGCAACAGGAGGGCGCAGGTAAGCGCCACAGTCGCCGTGCCGTACAGGACGGACTTTTTGGTCATTGTGTGACTCCTTGAACAGGGGTGACTGGCGCCCAGGATTTGGCGCAAGTATTGACAGTATGTGTCAATTATCCTAAAAATGTAAGAAGAAAAATAACAACCTTGTAAACATAGTCTGCGGCTGGACGGGAAGCGGAGCGTGACCGCTATCCGTGGAGTGCCCGGTAGGACGCGGCCGCCGGTTGACTTCCCGCTCCTCGACTACCGGTGGGACGGACGCCTCGACCAGGTCAAGATGATCACCCTCACGAACTGCACGTTCGATGGCATCGTCTACGACGTCGAACGCGTGATGGCCGAATGCCTCGCCATCAAACCGGACCTTGTCTTCCTCTGGGACGAGGCCTGGTTTGCGTTCGCCGGATTCCACCCGGTCTACCGCCGCCGCACCGCAATGGCCGCTGCGCGCAAACTCGAGGCGGACTTCGCTGATCCCGGCTCTGCCGAACGCCAAGCAGCCCAGGCCCGCAGTCTCCATGATCCCCACACCGGCGAGCCGCTCGACGATGAGCTTTGGCTGGAAACGCGACTGCTCCCGGATCCTGCCGTCGCGCGCCTGCGCGTCTATGTCACATAATCGACGCACAAGACCTTTACAGCGCTCCGGCAGGGATCGATGATCCACGTCTTTGACCAGGACTACGGAAACCTGAACGAGGAAGCATTCCATGAGGCGTACATGACACATACCTCAACGTCGCCGAACTACCAGATCCTCGCCTCCCTCGACATCGGACGACGGCATGGATGTGCCGGTTGGGACGATTGAAGGAGGCAAGATTTTCATCCAGGAGAGCCAGTCCATGAATAGCAAAGCCAGGACTTACTGGGGACTGAAGTAGCGCCCCGGAATAGGTTCGTGCCCCAAGGCAACCATGCACCAGACTTAGGGGCGTGACGAACAAACCCCGTCCCGGCCTCGCGATCGCTGCGCTCAGCCTCGGCACCTCCCTGAACCCGCTGAACTCGTCCATGATCGCCGTCGCGCTGGTGGTCCTGCGGGAGGATTTCGCGCTCGACGTCGCCACCGTCACCTGGGTGATCACCTCGTTCTACCTCGCGTCCGCGGCCGGACAGCCGCTTATGGGCAGGCTCGCGGACCGCTTCGGGCCGCGGCGCCTGTTCACGTTCGGGATGGCCCTGGTGGCGGTGACGTGCGCGCTGGCTCCGTTCGCGCCCAACTTCGCGCTGGTCTGCGTGGCCCGCGCGCTCATGGCCGTGGGGACCGCGACGGCGTACCCGTCCGCCGTCGTGATGGTCACCGAACTGAGCCGGCTGGCGAAGCTGCCGTCCACCCGCCCGCTGGGCCGGATCCAGATGGCGAACACGTCGGCGGCCGCGGTGGGACCCGTCGTCGGCGGTTTGTTGGTGAGCCTGCTGGGCTGGCAGGCGCTGTTCGCCGTCAACGTGCCGCTCGCGCTGCTGGCGCTGATTGTGGTGCACCGGGCGGCGCCGGCCGATGCCGGACGCGAAACCGGGAAGCTCGCAACCCTGATCCGTGACTCCGACATCCCCGGCATCCTGGCCTTCGTCGCCTCGCTGATGCTCGCGATGATGGCGCTGCTGAACGTGATGCCGGGATACCGCTGGTGGCTCCTGGGCGCTGCGACCGTCATTGCCGCGCTGTTCGCGTGGCGGGAGCTGCGCTTTCGTCCGCCGTTCCTGGACCTGCGGCTGCTCGGCCGGAACCGGCCGCTGCTGCTGGTGTATCTGGTGTTCGTCGTCTTCAGTGGCGTCTACTATTTTGCGTTCTTCGGCCTGCCGCAGCTGCTGCAGGAGGCGGGACATTACGACGCCGGGCTGGTGGGCCTGCTGATGCTGCCCCTGGCGGCGATGTCCGTGCTGGTCACGCCGGTGACGGTCCGGCTGATTGAGCGGTTCGGCGTGCGTTCGGTGATGATCGCCGGTGCGCTGATCCTGCTCATTGCCTCGGGCGGGCTGGGGGCGTTGACGTTGTCCCTCTGGCCGCCTTTGGTGTTTGTGCTGACCGCGTTGATGGGTGTCCCGTACGGAGTGGTGAGCACGGCGTCGAACCAGGGCCTGTACGTGTCCGCCCGGCCGGAGGAAAGGGGAGTGGCGGCTGGTATTTTCCAGACCTGCCGCTACCTTGGGGCCATCACAGCGACGGTGCTGATCGGTGTGCTGTACGGGCCAGGCGTGAACCAGTCGAACTGGGGGCTGATGGTTCTAGTGATGCTGGGGCTGGGCGCCGTGGTGCTGGGGTTGGCGGCGGCGTGGAAGCGGAAGGGTTTGTAAGCGGGGTGGGCTCGTCTGAGCGTCTCCAAGCAGTATGGCCTAACTACCAGCCTGGCGTAATCAGCCCGCCACCGCCGCCTTCGCGGCCTGCGAGGCCCTCATCCATTCGCTCATCCACGGTGCCCGGACGCTTGACGTGATCCGGCAGTCGGCCACGAAGGTTCCCTTGGCGCCGGCATCGATCCAGTCCTGGAGCGCCGAAAGGTCGGCAAGCGAGCGGATGATCGCCGAGTCGGCACCGAGCGCGCGGGCGATCCCGCTGAAGTCCACCTCGGGGATCTGCATGGGCTTTTCGGTCAGGCCCTGGGAACCGTACTGGTGGATTTCGGCTCCGTAGGCGGCGTCGTTGTAGATCACCACGATGGCGCTGCCCGCCGCAGCAATGAGTGATTCGAGGTCGGACAGGCCCATCAGGAAGCCGCCGTCGCCGGAGGCGAGCACCAGGGTGCGGCCGTCCTCCACTGCGCGGGCTGCCCCGACGGCGCTCGCAAGGCCCAGCCCGATGGCCTGGTACGCGGTCCCCACCATGACCAGGTCCTGCGGCCGCGGGATGTGCCAGTACATGGGTGCCCAGCCGACGAAGTGCCCGCCGTCCTGGACCACCGTGCGGCGCTCCGGCAGCACGGCATCCAGCGCAGTGGCAAGGGCGCGCGGGTCCAGCCGGCCGTCCGGGGTTTCCGTGGAGCCTGGGTGGTGGGCGGGTCCTTCGGCCAGGCGCTTGCGGGCTTCCGCGCGCCAGGCTGCTGCCGACGCCGCGCCATCCAGCAGCTGGAGGATGCCGCCCGCAGCGGACTTCGCGTCCGCGCTGACGAACAGGTCCACCCGGGGGTGCGTCGGCTGCAGGGCGGTGTCGATCTGGATGACGGTGCTGTCCGGGCCGAGAAGGTGCCCGAACCGCATGGTGAAGGGGCTCAGGCTGGCCCCGGCCACCAGGACCACATCCGCCTCGCCCATGAGCCCGGCCGCGGTGTCCGTGCCGAAGCCACCGGCGACGCCGAGGTATCCCTCGCCCCCCAGGAGGTTGAGCGCCAGGGCGGTTCCGGCGGTCAGCGCGCCCAGGCGGTCGGCGAGCTCCCGGAGCTCCGGACCGGCTCCGGCGAGATGCGCACCCCGGCCGGCCAGGATCAGCGGCCGCTTGGCCCCGGCGAGCAGGCGGGCTGCCTGCCCAAGGCCGCCGTCGACGTCGTCCGTCACCTTCGGTGCGTGCGGCGCCGGAAGTTCCTCTTCCGCAGCCTCGAGGGCCGCGAGGTCGTAGGGAATGGCGAGGACGACGGCGGTGCGCTTGGTCAGCGCGTATTCCACCGCCTGCTGCGTGATGGCGCCCACGGCGTTGCGGGTGACGGTGAAGGTGGCCGCGCCGAGGCCGGCGGCGATTGCAACCTGGTCCACGTCCTGCGGCCGGGCACCGCTGCTCGGCGCATCCCCGGTGACCAGTACGACCGGGATCTGCGCCTGGACCGACTCGGCGAGGGCGGTGAGTGCGTTGGTGTAGCCGGGGCCGTAGGTGGTGGTGCCCGCCGCGAGGCGTCCCGACGCCCGGTAGTAGGCGTCGGCCGCGGCGATGGCGGCGCCTTCATGCCGGACGGGAGAGAAGCGGAGGCCCTGCTTCTCCGCGGCGTCCAGGAAGTAGACATTTCCGTTGCCCATGACGCCGAAGACATCGCTGACATAGCTGCTGAGAACCTGCGCCACACGGCCGGAGACGGTAAGTGAAGTCATGCAGCAATCTTCTGAGCTGGTCTCCGGATAGGCAAGAGAGTTGAATCGGATTGGGCGAATTGGCAGGAGAAGATGAGCGTGAGTGAAAATGTGCCCACTTGTGGTGTGGGTCACCCGCGCTTAGTCCGAAGTGCGGGATTCCTGCTCTGACAGGCGGGCCAGGAGGCCGTCATAGCGGGGCGGCATGAGTTCCAGTACAGAGATGGCCGTGCTGGTCCGTTGGATCCCGTCGATTTGCAGGATCTGGTTGGTGATGCGGTAGAGGTCGGCCGTACCGCGCGCCACCACCTTGGCCATGAGGTCCGCGTCCCCGGTGGTGGCGTGCACCTCGATAACCTCCGGGATCGCCGCCAGGGCGTGTTCCACCGCACCCGCCCGCGTCTGGCTGATGGCCAGTGAGAGGAAGGCCATCAGGCCATATCCGAGCGCGGCGGGGTCCAGTCTCCGGCTGAAGGAACGGAGCGCGCCGCTGCGCTCGAGCCGTGACAGCCGGGCATGGACTGTGTTTCGTGCGACGCCGAGCGTCCGGGAGAGTGCCAGGGCGCTGGCTTCGGGGTCCTTGTCCAGGGCCAGGATGATCCTGCCGTCGAGGGAATCGAGGGTGCGCGGGTTCGGGATGGTCATATTTTCACCAGAGTTACTAGAAGTTGAGCAGAAGTCCCAATGGGTTGAGGGTATCTTGCATTGTGGGGCGGGTCACAATCATGATCGTTCCTCATGACCAGTGATCAGCTCCTGACCGCACCGGACACCGCGCTTCCCACCCTTCGTGACGCTGTGGCCGGACTTCCGTCCTACGTCCCGGGCCGCCGCGGCGCCGGCACGGACATCGCGGCCCTCGCCAGCAACGAAAGCCACTACGCTCCGCTGCCTGCTGCCGCGGCTGCGGTGGCAGAAGCGGCCGGCACCATGAACCGCTACCCGGACAGTGCCGCCGTCGAACTCCGCGAACGGATCGCCCGGCACATGAGCGTCACCGCCGGGGAGATCGCGGTGGGGCCCGGCAGCGTGGGTGTCCTCCAGCAGATCATCACCGGACTGTGCGACGCCGGTGATGAAGTGATCTTCGCGTGGCGTTCCTTCGAGGCGTACCCCATCCTGGTTGAGCTGGCCGGCGCCCGGCCGGTCCGCATCCCGCTGGACGACGCTGAGGGCCACGACCTCGAGGCCATGGCCGCGGCCGTCACCGACCGCACGAAGGTGATCCTGCTCTGCACTCCCAACAATCCCACCGGCGTGCCGATCAGCCACGAACGCATCGAGGCCTTCCTGCAGTCTGTCCGTTCCGACATCTTCGTGGTGATCGACGAGGCCTATGTGGAATACGCCGAAGCGGGCAGCGGCCCCGATTCCCTGGCGCTCTACCGGCGGTACCCGAACGTCTGCGTCCTGCGGACCTTCTCGAAGGCGTACGGGCTCGCCGGCCTGCGTGTGGGATACGCCGTGGCGGCGCCGGCGATCGCTGAGGGACTGCGCCGGACCGCCCTTCCCTTCTCGGTGAGCGCGCTGGCCCAGAAGGCGGCCATCGCGTCGCTGGACGCGGGGGAGGAGATGGAAGCGCGGGTGGCGACCGTCAAACAGGAGCGCTCCCGGATGGCCGCGCAGCTGGAAGCCCAGGGCTGGAAACTGCAGCCGAGCCAAGGCAATTTCCTGTGGATCCGCGCCGATGACAGCCTCCGGGCGAGGCTGGTGGACGCGTTCGACAGGGCCGGCATCCTGGTCCGGGCGTACCAGGGCGACGGCGTGCGGATCACAGTTGCTGACCCCGCCTCCAACGACCGTGTGCTCCGCCTCCTCAAAGCCCACGCAGCCTGAACACTTACTGACCTATTACCAACCCGTTCCACCCACAACCAGAGGAATTTTTCCATGGAACAACAGACAAAGACGTCTGCCCGCGCCCTCGGCGCGGCCCTTAAACCCCGCCAGCTCACCATGATGGGCCTGGGAAGCGCGATCGGCGCGGGCCTCTTCATCGGCTCCGGTGCGGGCATCCAGGCTGCCGGCCCGGCGGTGCTGATTTCCTACCTCGTGGCCGGCACCCTCATCATCCTGGTGATGTGGGCCCTCGGCGAGATGGCGGCCGCCAATCCGGACAGCGGCGCCTTCTCCGTCTACACCGCCAAGGCGTACGGGCCGGTGGCCGGTGCCACGGTGGGCTGGCTTTGGTGGCTGCAGCTCGTGGTGGTCATCGCGGCGGAAGCACTCGGTGCGGCAGGGCTGCTTGCCACCATCTTCCCCGCCCTGCCGGTGTGGTTGATGGCCTTCGTGTTCATCGTGGTGCTTACCGCCGTGAACCTCACCAGCGTGAAGAACTTCGGTGAGTTCGAGTTCTGGTTCGCCCTGCTCAAAGTGGTTGCAATCGTCGGGTTCCTTCTGGTGGGCGCTGCCCTGCTCTTCGGCTGGCTCCCGGGCGTCCAGTCGCCGGGCCTGACCAACTTCACCGGGGACGGCTTCGCGCCCAGCGGTTTCGGCGGCATTGCCACGGCGCTGTTCGTGGTGGCGTTCGCATTCGGCGGCACCGAGATCGTCTCGGTTGCGGCAGCTGAAACCGCAGAGCCGGCCCGCAGTGTGAAGAAGGCAGTCCGGACGGTGCTGTGGCGCATCCTCATCTTCTACATCGGTGCGATCTTCGTGATCGCCGCGGTGGTTCCCGTGGGTTCGGCGGGGCTGAAGAGCCCGTTCGCCGCCGTGCTGGAGGCCGCCGGCATGCCCGGCGCCGCCACCGCCATCACCCTGGTGGCTGTAGCCGCACTGCTGTCCGCCCTCAACGCCAACCTCTACGGCGCCTCCCGGATGGCTTTCTCCTTGGCCGAGCGCGGCGAAGCGCCGCGCCTGCTTGCCTCCGTTTCGAAGGCCCGGGTTCCGGTTGTCGCGGTCCTAGCCAGTGTTGCCTTCGGTGTGGTCACGGTTGTGCTGGAGCTGGCCTTCCCCGAAAAGGTCCTTCCCATCCTGCTGAATATTGTGGGCTCGACCTGCCTGCTGGTATGGACGTCCGCGCTCCTGGCCCAGCTCGCCCTGCGGCTCCGCGCCGACCGCGAGGGAACGGAACTTCCCCTGCGGATGCCCGGCTTCCCGTGGCTGACGGGCTTCGGCCTCCTCATCCTCGCGGCGATCTTCACGGTGGGCTTCATCGGCGAGGATTCCCGTCCCCAACTCCTGAGCACTTTCGCGCTCGTGGCGCTTCTGGCGGTGGCGAACTGGCTTCACCACCGGTCTGGGAAGGTTCCAGCCGCTGTGGAGTCCTCGGACGGTGGGAAGCAGCCGGCACTCATCGACTGAATCAGGGGCTGAACCACGCTGCGGGTCCGTTTGCACGCGAAGGGCGCGTCCGGTCTGATCGGGCGCTCCCTTCGCAATTCATGCTGAGCTGGTGGATGTTGCCGGGTTAGCGGCCACGAGGCGCGGTACTTCAACAACAGCTCGAGCTCATCGTGCATCCAAGCGTCCGTGTCTGCTTCCATCCGCGGTTGGTCGACGGGACGAACGCTGGCGATCCGCTTGCCCCCAGTGGGCGCGAGCCGGCGCCGCAAGCCGACTCAAGGCATTGGCGATGCCGCATAGGGGTAGTACGGCGACCACTACGTAGAGGATTGTGTTCCAGGTTCTGGGAGGCACCTGTGGACTGTGCCGTATCGCTACCTGCTCCGCGAAGCGGTCCAATCGCGAACTGGGGTGCACTGAGCCGGGGAAGAATGCCGGCCCGCCGAATAGCTGGTTAGCCTCTCTAGGCCTTGTTGGCGTCGGCAACCATTCCAGCGGCGCGGAGCTCCTTGAGGAGCTCCACCTCCCATCGCCGGTCATCCCTGAAGCTGATGTATGTCACTCCTGCGAAGTCAGACGGGATCTCCACGCCCTCCTCATATAGCGCTGCCACACGGCTGCGTCCGAGGGCGGCAAGGGCATAGCCAAGTTCGAAAACTACATTCTGGCGGGCGCGTTTCGCGTTGCGTTTAGCGATTGCAGACCTGCCGACGTCGTCGCCTGTCATCAACACGACGGCGAATGATGATTGGTCGCCGAGGTGTTCTTCAAGCTTCTCGATCACCGTCTGACCGCGGCTAGCCTGGTCTGAGAGAATCACCACGTCTACTTCGCACGCTCGACGGAGGAGAAGCTCGACCTGTCTTATTGCGTCTACGTCGTGCCCGTGAACCAAGAACACCTTCGGTGCCATATCTGAAGCGGGCGCGGAAGCTTCGGGCATAGGCGACGGCTCCGGGCTGTAGAGGTCCAAGTTGCCCACTAGCCGTTTCAACCGGCGAGTCCGGGTTCCAAGGTCCTCCAGAAGATCATCGGTAGTCACGTTGGGTGTGATGCCAAGCATGGGGACACGAAGTCCTGCCACGCTCTCGTAGTCGTGCAGCGGGGTGATGCTCATTCTGCCAGCACCTTGGAATGACGACGTCAGGATGAGCTTGTTACGCTCGTGCCACGATTCGTAGGCATCGAATGGGACTGCTGAAGGTTTGGTTGACTCCTAGCCTGTGAGGATTGGCCTCGCGGGTGGAAGGATGTTCATCATGCCCAAAGCCTTTCCTGAAGAGTTCCGCCGCGATGTGGTCGCGGTTGCCCGCAAGG
>NZ_QMKP01000024.1 GCF_003287955.1 Arthrobacter sp. AQ5-06
AGGACCCGATGGGCCGTGCGTTGGAAGCCCGCTTTGAACGCCTTCGCCATCACCTTCAGCGACCGATTCCCGGCAGCTGAAAACTACTAAAGGAAACCGCCGGATACACCGTTAATGAGATAGTCCCGACGACGGCGGGAGGTTCCGCCGTCGTCCGCTTGCTTTGCTACTACGCCGGTTGTTCCCGCCGTTCGTGTGTCTGCCCGTAGGGGACGTCGCGGCTGACGGCGACGGTGTAGTTGGTGTAGCTGCGTTGTGTGACCAGGATGCCGTGGCGGCTTTCCTGCATGGCGTGTTCGCGGGCCATCTCCACGGCGGTGTTGAGGTCGTTTTCGACGGTGTCAGGATCGTGGGCTGTGATTTCCAGGACGAGGTCCGAGTGGCGCTTGATCATGGTGGTCTCTTTCTCGGCGGGATCCCGGGACTCTGAGCGGGCACAGGCTTCCGGGGCCGGGCGCACCCGGGGAGGCGGAAGCGGTGGTTCCAGAGGGGTTGCCCGGCATTCTCTGATGGGGCGGAGGCCGGCCGTAGTGACCGGCGGGCTGGATCGGCGGAAGCATCTGTTCCTGCGGATCTGTAGTTAGTTTGCATGACTCGGTGGTCCGGCGCAAATACGAAGTCCGAAGAATCGGGGAGCCCAGCCCGGTCGCCGTTGCGCTGTTCTACCGGTCTTCGCGGAAAGTTGCCCTGACACCGGCGGGCTCGCACGCGGTCATGACGGATCGTCCGCATCGGAACGAATTTTCCGGCCGCACGCCAGGTGCTTCTGCCGCTCCCCAGCGTGATACCAGCATCCTCCTGGGCGCTGGCCCGGCCAACAGAGCACCTCAAGCCGCATATGCTCAGCGCGGTATATCAGCCACCTGCGCTCGGACCATGCCTATGATCTGTTGCCCATCGAAAAAAAATCCTCGCCGAGGGCACCGTCGTGGACCACGCGACCGGGACAGTGCATCAGCCATCGCGCGGCTCCGAACGGCAACGGCACCGCATACCCGGGCTGGGTCATGACGGCAATGGGCGGCATCCCGGACACGATCGACCCCACCATCACCGTCACCGGCAAGATGATCGCTGTCAGAGGAAGCCTGGAACACGGCCGGGTAAGTACCCCCGCTAAAACAGAGAGCGGACGACGGCGGGACGTCCCGCTGTTTTCTTCGTGCATCAGTTGCGTGGTGTCGTTAACGTGATCCAATCCCAGGACGTGCGCCAGTTCGTGCATGATGATGAGTTGGGACCGCCCGCCCGGGCCAGTGTGTCTGCGAGGTCCGGTGCGTCAAGAGTCACCTGGCCGGTGACGTAAACATAGGGTTCGCCAGGAATCTGGACCGACCGAGGGGTAACAAGCTGATCACAGGGAGCGTACGATCGGGCCATGATGGACGCTGATGAGGCTGAGCGGAGGCGGCGAATAGCAGCGCTCGCACCATACCTGCGGGAGCTCGGATCGCGGACTCTTGAAACCTACGCGAAGGCCGGAATTCTCGACGCCATCCCCGACAATGTCTTGCCGATAGCGGGCGCCTTGTTCAAACGAAGAGACGATGGCTTTACTTACTTTCCGCACGGTGCTGTGTATTTGAACATAACGCGGGAGGGGGAACTCCAGCTTGCCCTCCCGGGCGGCGCAGTTCCACTACATGAAGGCATAACGAAGTACATGCAGTTGGCTCGTGAACCGGATCTAGAGGATGCCAGCGCGGTGGACGGAGCGACAGAGTGGTTTCCGCCGCCGCGTTTTGTTCTCGTTGTCGAAACCTCCCGGCTTTACATCGAATCGGTTGCCCCCAGCGGACGCTCCGGTATCTCCACGGGCCTTGTGCTCTTGGACAAGTACGCGAACGAAAGGGCACAGCTGTTTGTCGAAGGCTTCCAGGCGGCACTCTGAGATTTACGTTTCAACGTTTTCAGCTACCAGGACAGTTTCTGTTCATGGCCCCGAAACCGCGTGCTCCCGGGCCGTCAGTCCGCGGCATGAAGTCGCTTAATGCACCCCCGCTCAGTGCTGCATGGCCCGATAGCCCGGTTCCCTGAGCGGCCATTGACCGAGCCGAGGAGCACCCTGTTCGTGAAAGGCACTGTCACCGCCTTTGTGGCGGGTAGGCATAACCCCAAAACAGGGTCTGGCCTGATCTGAGGCCCGGTCCTACAATCGGGGGATGGACGCAGCCGGTGCAGGCACCCCCGGTACGCCCTCGGGGGAAGCCATTCACCATGTCCCGAGTGGTGCCGCGAAGGATGTGCATGAAATGACGAATATCCAAGGGCTCATCAGTTCCCTCGCGCCGGACGCACTGGCAGCACTTCAAGAGCGCGGCCCGGACCAGCAGCTGGACCGCGACATGCTCGACGCTATTGACCGGGCCGCCGGCGGCCCCGGGGAAGGCCGGGGCTACTACATAGTCCGGGGGAGCCTCACGCCCTTGGAAAGCCGGCAGTATTTTCTTCGGGACGACGTCGTCGCCGCGATCTGGGCACCCTTGAGTCCGGAAGGCATCGCGCGGGCGGGCGCCTGAAAGGCCACATCCAAACACACAACACAAGCGGACCGCGTCCGGCGTCGCAGTTCGTCTTCTGCCAGCCAATGGGGGGTTCGTGGAACTCCATCTTGCGCATTGCATCTCCTTGTGTCCCACCGACGGTCAGTGTTGTATACATAGAGTTTGCGAGGGCTGGTGCGACGGCGAACCTTAGATGCCGAGCTCTGCCTTGAGCTCTGCGACGTGGCCCTGGGCCTTGATCTGGTACTGGGTGAGCGTGACTTTGCCTTCGGCGTCGAGCACCACGGTGGAACGGACCAGTCCGTCAACCACTTCCCCGTTCACGAGCTTTTCGCCCCAGGCGCCGTAGGCCAGGGCCACGGCGTGGTCTTCGTCGGAGAGCAAGGGGAATGTCAGGGCGAAGTCGCCGGTGAAGGCTGCCAGCTTCTCAGGCGCGTCCGGAGAGATGCCCAGGACTTCGTAGCCGGAGGACTGCAGGCTGCCGAGGTTGTCGCGGAAGTCGCAGGCCTCGGTGGTGCAGCCGGGGGTGGCGGCTTCCGGGTAGAAGTACACAATGACGTTGCGTCCGCGGTAATCGGAGAGTGAGACCTTCTGGCCGTCGGCGTTGAGCAGTGCGAAATCGGGGGCCTGGGTTCCGGCGAGGAGTTTCTGGGTCATGTAGCGATCCTTGACTTGTCGGGCAACCGCCGTGGCCGGCGATCAATTCATAGGGGTAACGGGCTGCCTAGATGCAGTATTCCGCGGGTCCGCGGACGGTGCTGCCCGGTCCGGGCACAAACTGGTAGCCACCCCCACGCACCGTGGCGATGGCGTGGCGGGCCGAGCCCAGCTTGCGCCGGACGCGTCCAACATACACGTCGATGGAGCGGAATGCCGCGCCGGGGCAGTCCAGGGACTCCAGAACGCGTTGCAATTCTTCACGTTGTATCGCCCGCGACTGGTTCTCCACGAGGTACCGCACGAGGCTGTATTCCATGCCCGTGAAGCTGACAGGGACACCGTCCAGAAGGACGGTGTCCGCGGCCAGATCCACTGCCACGATGCTGCGCCGCCCGGCCTGGGAGATGGGCGCGACGGCGGCGGTGCCGTTTCCGGCGTCGGACGCCGCACCAGAAACATCAGCGCCGCCGTCGGAAACCTCGACGCCGGACGTTCCCGTTCCGGCCGCACTCCACAGGTGGATTTCGGCTTCCGGAGCAAGCCGGCGGGCACGTGCCAGGACCGCCTTGGCCGCCTGGTCCCAGACCGCGGGGTCGATGTCCTGGCCTTCGCAAGGCTTCAGCCACACCGCCAGGCCGCGCGGCTGAAGCCCTGGCTGGTGGCCGGGACGGGCCCCCGGACCGGAGCCGGCGCGCGGCCGCGGGTACGGTGCATGGACGTCGACGGCCATCGCGCTGCGCCTCAGACGCCGCCGCGGCGGATCAGCTTGCCGCTGGGCGTGCGGCCGTCGATCTCGTTGCCGCGAAGGAACGTTTTGCGGACGACGCCGGAGAGCGCCTTGCCGTCGTAGGGCGTGATGGGGTTCTTGTGCTTGAGCTTGGTGACATCGACCACGAATGCGTCGTCCGGCGCGAAGATGGAGAAGTCCGCGTCGTAGCCGAGGGCCAGCTGGCCCTTGTTGTGCAGGCGGGCCAATGCGGCGGGCTTCTCAGCCATCCAGGAAACCACCTGCTCCAGGGGGATGCCGCGGTGCCGGGCCTCGGTCCAGATCAGGGAGAGCCCCAGCTGCAACGAGGAGACGCCGCCCCAAGCCACGGCGAAGTCGCCGTTTTCCAGGTCCTTCAGGTCCAGGGTGGAGGGGGAGTGGTCCGAGACGATGCAGTCGATGGTGCCGTCCTGCAGTCCCTTCCAGAGCAGCTCGCGGTTGGACGCCTCGCGGATGGGCGGGCAGCACTTGTAGGCGGTGGCGCCGTCGGGGATTTCCTCGGCCATCAGGGTGAGGTAGTGCGGGCACGTCTCCACGGTGAGGTGGACGCCGTCGCGCTTTGCACTCGCGATCATGGGCAGCGCGTCCGAGGAGGAGAGGTGCAGGATGTGGGCGCGGGCGCCGGTCCAGCGGGCCCGCTCGATGACCTCGGCGATTGCCTTGTTCTCGGCGCCGCGCGGACGGGAGGCCAGGAACGTTTCGTAGTGGTCGCCGCCTGGGTGCGGGGCGCGGTCGATGGCGTGGGAGTCCTCGGCGTGGACGATCATGAGGGAGTCGAAGGACTTGAGCTCGGCCATGTCCTCCTCCATCTCGTCCGCTTCGAGGTGCGGGAACTCGTCCACGCCGGAGTGCAGCAGGAAGCACTTGAAGCCGAACACGCCCTCGTCGTGCAGCGGGCGGAGGTCCGCCTTGTTGCCGGGCACGGCGCCGCCCCAGAACCCGACGTCCACAAACGCCTGGTCCTCGGCCACCTCGCGCTTGAGCTTGAGGCCTTCCACCGTGGTGGTGGGCGGGATGGAGTTCAGCGGCATGTCGATGATGGTGGTGACACCGCCGGCGGCGGCTGCACGGGTGGCGGACGCGAAGCCCTCCCACTCGGTCCGGCCGGGCTCGTTGACGTGGACGTGCGTGTCCACGAGGCCGGGGATGAGGGTTTCGTCGTCGGCCAGGTCAATGACCTGCGTGCCGGTGAGGCCGTTGCCGAACGGCTCGATGGCGACGATCACGCCGTTCCGGATGCCCACTTCGCGGGCAGTGATGCCGGCGGTGGTCAGGATGCGCTGGCCACGGATGACCAGGTCATAGCTTTCTTCAGACATTGAGGGTCTCCTTCGTGTCGGAGCTGTTTGCCGGGTGGTTTCCGGACAGCTGGCTGCCTGCGAGCTGCACGCCAATGTGCCTGCCGAGCTGTTCCAGAAGCGGTCCCGCTTCAGCAATACATATGTCTACATTGGCTTCCAGATCCGTCAAAGCATAGACCTGGGCGAAGCCGGATTCGCTGAGCTGTTCCTGGCTCAGAGTACTGCGCCCGCACACCGCGATCACCGGGACTCCCGCGTTGGAAGCCGCCCGCGCCACGCCCAGGGGAGTTTTGCCCAGCAGGCTCTGTTCATCCAGGCTGCCTTCGCCGGTGATCACCAGGTCTGCGCCGGCCAGCCGGTCCGCCAGTCCCGTGAATTCGAGTACGACGTCGATCCCCGGCCGGCGGGTCGCTGCCAGTACCGCGATGGCGGCGTAGCCCACGCCGCCTGCTGCTCCGGCGCCCGGAGCCAGTGCGGCGCGCTCGGCCCGGGAGCCGATCTCGCCCGCGAGAACCTGGACGAAGTTGGCCAGTGCGCTGTCCAGTGCTGCGACGTCTTCCGCGGACGCACCCTTCTGCGGGCCGAAGATCGCCGCAGCGCCCTCAACTCCCAGCAGCGGGTTGTCCACATCGCTGGCCAGCACAAAACGTGCTTGCTCCAGCCGGACGTCAAAGCCAGAGAAGTCAATGCTGGCAAGCCGGGCCAGGGCGGCGCCGCCGGCAGGGAGTTCCCGGCCGGCGGCGTCGAGCAGCCTGGCGCCGAGCCCCTGCAGGACTCCGGCGCCGCCGTCGGTGTTGGCGCTGCCGCCCACACCCAGGATGATTTGCCGGCAGCCGGCGTCCAGCGCCGCGCTGATCAGTTCGCCGGTGCCCAGGCTGGTGGCCGTGGTGGCGCTTTCCGAGGTGATGATCCCGCCGGGGAGGACGGCGAGCCCGGACGCGGCGGCCATTTCAATGACTGCCTCGTTCCCGCGGACCGCGAACTCTGCCCGGAGGGGCTGCCCGCTGGGGCCGCTCACCGTGGCGCTCCGGCGGGTGAAGCCGGAGCCGACGGCGGCATCCAAGGTGCCCTCGCCGCCGTCGGCCACTGGGATCTTCGTTACTTCAAGGTTGCCGCCGGCAACCGCCTGGAGTCCTGCTTCCAGGTGCCGGGCAACGTCCGGGGCGGAGAGTGAGCCCTTGAACTTGTCCGGGGCAATGACAACGCGCATGGTTTAGCCCTGCAGAGCCAGGATGGCGGTGGGGGCATCCTCGCGGGTCACGGCCAGGTCCTCGAACTCGTTCACGGCGCTGATTTCCAGGCCCATGGAGATGTTGGTGATTTTCTCCAGGATCACTTCAACCACTACCGGAACCTTGAACTCGCCCATCAGTGCCTTGGCCTTGTCGAACGCGGCACCCAGATCGTTGGGGTCCTCCACACGGATGGCCTTGCAGCCCAGGCCCTCGGCCACCTTGACGTGGTCCACGCCGTAGCCCGCTGCGGTCGCAGAGAGATCAGTGGAGTTGATGTTCTCGAACGCCAGGGACACGTTCTGTTCCATGTTGAAGCCGCGCTGGGACTGGCGGATCAGGCCCAGGTAGGAGTTGTTCACCACCACGTGGATGTACGGCAGGTTGAACTGCGCGCCCACGGCCAGTTCCTCGATCATGAACTGGAAATCGTAGTCACCGGACAGGGCAACAACGGTCTCGTCCGGCTTGCCGCGGACAACGCCCAGGGCGGCCGGTGCGGTCCAGCCCAGGGGCCCGGCCTGGCCTGCGTTGATCCACTTGCGCGGGCCGAAGACGTGAAGCATCTGGGCGCCGGCGATCTGGGACAGGCCGATGGTGGACACGTAGATGGTGTCCTTACCGAAGGACTTGTTCATCTCCTCGTACACGCGCTGCGGCTTGATGGGGATGTTCTCGAAGTGCGTCTTGCGGTGCAGGGTGGCCTTGCGCTCGGCGCACTCGGCAACCCAGCCGGAGTAGTCCGGCAGGGAGCCTGCGGCTTTGCGCTCGCGGGCCAGTTCGATCAGGCCGTCCAGCGCCGCACCGGCATCGGAGGCAATGCCCAGGTCCGGGGAGAACACGCGGCCGATCTGCGTGGGCTCGATGTCGATGTGCACGAACTTGCGCCCGGCCGTGTAGGTGTCCAGGCCGCCGGTGTGGCGGTTGGCCCAGCGGTTGCCGATGCCGATCACGAAGTCGGAGGCCAGCATGGTCTCGTTGCCGTAGCGGTGCGAGGTCTGCAGGCCCACCATGCCGGCCATCAGCGGGTGGTCATCCGCGATGGCGCCCCAGCCCATCAGGGTGGGGATGACCGGAACGTTCAGCAGCTCGGCCAGTTCAACCAGCTGCGTGGAGGCGCCGGCGTTGATGATGCCGCCGCCGGCCACGATCAGCGGGTGGGTGGCTGCGGTCAGCATGTCCAGGGCTTTTTCCAGCTGCTTGCGGCTGGCGCGGGGCTTCTCCACGGCCAGGGGCTCGTAGGTGTCGATGTCGAACTCGATCTCGGCCATCTGTACGTCGATCGGCAGGTCCAGCAGCACCGGGCCGGGACGGCCGGAGCGCATCAGCTGGAAGGCCTTCTGGAAGGCGCCCGGAACCTGGCCGGGTTCCAGGACGGTCATGGCCATCTTGGTGACGGGCTTGGCGATGGACTCGATGTCCACGGCCTGGAAGTCTTCCTTGTGCAGCTTGGCCACGGGGGCCTGGCCGGTGATGCAGAGCATGGGGATGGAATCTGCCCACGCCGCGTACAGGCCGGTGATCATGTCAGTGCCTGCCGGGCCTGAGGTCCCGATGCAGATGCCGATGTTGCCGTCCTTGGCGCGGCTGTAACCGTCGGCCATGTGGCTGGCGCCTTCAACGTGGCGGGCCAGGGTGTGGCGGATGCCGCCGTGGGCCCGCATTGCGGAGTAGAACGGGTTGATTGCCGCGCCTGGCAGGCCGAACGCCTCGATGGCGCCTTCCTTTTCCAGGATGGCGACTGCTGCGTCTACGGTGCGCATCTTAGTCATGGTGTGCTCCTTGAAAGTCTGTTTTGGTGCCCGGCTGTGGCGGCTGGGGCTGAAGTTGGGTGCGTTCGGGGAAGCCGGCGTCGTAATGTACGACGCCGGCTGTCCCCTTTTAAGTTCTGGTGCCCCTTGCGGGGGCGCTGGCTTAGCTGCTGATTAGCTGCGGCCGGAAAGCTGGAGGACCTGCTTGAAGAGGCCGGAGTGGTCCAGTCCGCCGTCGCCCTGGTTGACGGTGGCGGCGACGAGCTGTGCCACGACGGCACCGAGCGGGACGGCCACCTTGGCTTCGCGGGCAGCAGAGGTGACGATGCCCATGTCCTTGTGGTGCAGGGCCAGGCGGAAGCCGGGATCGAAGTTGCGGTCCAGCATCTTCTGGCCCTTCTGGTCCAGGACCTTGGAGCCGGCCAGGCCGCCGCCCAAGACCTTGAGGGCTGCGTCCATGTCCACGCCGTAGGCCTCGAGGAAGGCGATTGCTTCGCCGAGGACCTGGATGTTGACGGCCACGATCAGCTGGTTGGCTGCCTTTACGGTCTGGCCGGAGCCGGACGGGCCAACGTGGACAACGGTTTTGCCGACGACGTTCAGGACTTCCTCGGCTGCCTCGAAATCGGATGCCTCGCCGCCCACCATGATGGAGAGGACGCCGTCGATTGCCCCCTGCTCGCCGCCGGAAACCGGGGCGTCAAGGGCGCGGATGCCGGCTGCCTTGGCGTCGTCGGCCAGGCGCTTGGACACGTCCGGGCGGATGCTGCTGGCGTCGATCCAGAGGGCGCCCTGCTTGGCGTTGGCGAAGAGGCCTTCCGGGCCGCTGACTACGCCTTCGACGTCGGGGGAGTCCGGCACCATGGTGATGATGATGTCGGCGCCCTTGGCTGCGTCGGCGATGCTGGTGGCGCCCTGGCCGCCCTCGGCGATGAGTTTGTCGATCGCGGCCTGGTTGAGGTTGAAACCGGTGACGGTGTGGCCGGCCTTGACCAGGTTGATGGCCATGGGCAGGCCCATGATTCCGAGTCCGATGACTGAAACGTTGCTCATTGTGATTCCTTTACTGAAGTCGGGTTTTAGTGCGAGTGGGCAATTTAGCTGATTGGTTTAGTTGGCGACGCGCTGGCGGATGGCCCAGGCGAAGGCGGTTTCCGCCGGTTCCTTGTATTCGAGGCCGATGTAGCCGTCGTAGCCGAGTTCGCGGCTCCGGGCGATCCATTGGCCGAGGGGAAGCTCACCGGTTCCGGGAGCCCCGCGGCCGGGGTTGTCGGCAATCTGGATGTGGCCGAAGTCTTTGGCGTGGTTTTCGATCACGGCCGCGACGTCGTCCCCGTTGACCGCCAGATGGTAGAAGTCCGCGAGGAGCTTGATGTTCTCTGCGCCGGATTCTTCCTTGACGCGGGCGATGACCTTGAGGGCGTCCGCTGCCGTGAGGAGCGGGTATTTTGGGGCGCCGCTGACGGGTTCGAGGAGGACGGTGCCGCCGATGCCCGCGACGCCGGCAGCTGCCGCGGCGAGGTTCTCGGCGCCGATGGTGTCCTGTTTCTGGGCCGATTCGCCGTCCACGCGGTTGCCGTAGAGGGCGTTGAAGGCCTTGCAGCCGAGGCGCTCGCCGATGCCTGCGACGACGTCGATGTTGTCCAGGAATTCGGTGGAGCGTGCGGGCCAGGAAACGAGGCCGCGGTCGCCGCCAGGCATGTTGCCGGCGTTGAAGTTCAAGCCGGTCAGCTGGACGCCGGCGTCCTTGACGGCGTTCTCGAACCCGGTGACCTGGGCGTCCGTGGGGACGGAGGTGTCGAAGGGCCACCAGAACTCGACGGCGTCAAAGCCGGCAGCCTTTGCGGCTGCGGGGCGCTCGAGCAGGGGAAGCTCCGTCAAGAGGATGGAGCAGTTCACTGTGTACGTCATCGTAGGTCCTTCCGAGGAGGGGCTTTGATCTATCTTCCCGTTTGCTTGGCTCTTCGTGAGTTTCCGCTTTGTGGAATTTAGATTCTGCTTTATGAAAAGTTTAGGGAAAGTGGCGACGGGAGTCAAGGGGGCGCGTTGCAGCCGCCGGCCCGCGGCGGACCAGTTCCCGGACGCCAAGACCTGCAAGCGAGATGGCCAGTGCCAGCAGCACTGTGGGCCCCGCCCCTCCTGCGGGTCCGAGGGTGGCCGTCAGGATCTGTCGGATCATCAGGGCCAATTCCTGCGGGTCCCGTTCCGGCAAGCGTGTGCCCAGAACGTAATTGACGGAGATGAACAACGCCGGAACCACCCACAGCAGACCAAGGTTCAGCAGCCACACGAATGTGCGGCGGGCGGGTCGGAGGCCGCACCACGCCAATGCCACACCGACCAGCACCGCGGGCAACCAGCGCAGCAGTGTCAATCCCGCGGGCGAGACGTTGCCCGCTCCTGCCAGATTCCCCGCCCACTCGCCGAGCCACGAGCCGAGGGGCACGGCGACGAGTCCGACGCCCAGGGCTGTCAGGGCTCTGGACTTCGCCGAGATCAGCAGGAGCGCCACCAGGCTTGCGACGATGGCTGCGATGACCCCTGCGAGCAGCCCGGCGAAGTAGATCCCCGACGTCGTTCCGCCTGCCAAGCCGCCGGCAAGCACCGTGAACGCCTGAACCGCCGCCGTGACCTGCAGGCGAGAACACCAGCCGCCGCACACCACGTAACCAGCCGCCGTCGGGCATGGAACCAGAGCCGCACCGCCAGGCCCGCGGTCGCCCCACCCACAGTCATCAGAGCAACGAGCGTAGTGAGTTCGTATTGGCTCAACGGCAGGAGTGACAGGGGCATCTGCTGCGGCAGCACCTCCGTGCCCCAAAGGTTCTGCAGTGGAAGCTGCGCGCCGGTGACCAGCCACGGGACCAGCCCAAGCAGACCCCCCAGAAGCCCGGTCATCACGGCGAGGGCTACGTCCCTGCCGATGGCGTGGGGTGGCATTTCGGCGCCGGAGGCAGGCCGCGCGGCCTGGTTGTGGTTGAGATGGCTCACGGAAATCCTTCGGTGTCAGGGATCAGGGTTGGGCCGCGTCTGGGCCAAGAGAACGGGGATCACCCTGAATAATACGCCGAATGGATTAATTGCCGCATGCCGGCACCGCCAGCCAACCATCAACCGTCAGACGGTCCGCGGCGCCTTGGCCAGGGTCTCGCTGAGTTCAGCAGCGTTCTGCCGCACCACATTCGCCGGACGGCCCGGCTCCGCGCGCCAGCTCTCGGAGAGCGGGCCGAGGTCCACCGTGTCGAAGCCGAACTCGTCATACAGCTTCGTCACGACCTCGCTGGCCTCGGCGTAATCGCTTGCGGTGGCCAGGGCACGGCGGTTAGGCGTGCCGGGAGGCGTGCCGTCCGTGGTGATCTCGCTGTACCGGATGTGGTTGAAGCCTTTCGCCACTTTGGACGTGGGCAGGTGTTCCTGCACCAGCCCGGAGGAGGTGGCTTCGCCGGCGTCGAGGGCCGGAACACGGCCGTCGCGCTTCCAGTAGTAGTTGCCGGTATCTATCACGATCTTCCCCACGAGCGGCTCCACGGGGATGCTGCCGCGGCTCCTGAAGGGAATGGTCACGACGGCGAAATCGCCCGCCGCTGCCGCTTCGGCCGGCGTCGCGGCCCGGGCGCGGGGTCCCAGCTCCGCCACCAGTGCGGCCAGCGTTTCCGGGCCGCGGGAATTGCTGATCACCACGTCGTAGCCGAGTTCCACCGCTTTGCGTGCAACCTCGCTGCCGATGTGTCCTGCTCCGATGATTCCGATGGTTGTCATATCGGGGGCAACACCGGCGCCCGCGGGGATATTTCGTGCTTTACGCCCTGCGACGGGCGGCCAAGGCTAGCGGCCGAGCCGCTGGGACGGAAGACGACGGCGGCACCGAAGTGCCGCCGCCGTACTTTGTGTAAAGGCCCGCCCACGCGGGCGATAGCCTGAACGTTAAACCCAGCCCCACCCTGGAACGAGGATTTCCCCATGATCACACGCACCGACGTCGACGAAGCCGCCGCCCGGATTGCCGGGAGGATCCGCGTCACGCCCGTGCTGGCGGCAGACCGCGGCGCGTTCCGCGGCGAGGTGTGGCTCAAGTGCGAGTTCATGCAGCACACCGGCACGTTCAAGGCCCGGGGCGCGTTCAATCGGGTCCTGGCCTGCCGGGAGCGCGGCGAACTGAAGGACGATGTGGGCATCGTGGTGGCCTCCGGCGGCAACGCCGGCCTCGCCAACGCCTACGCCGCCACGGAAGTCGGCGTCCCCGCCACCGTGTTCGTGCCCGAGACGGCCCCGGCCGTGAAGGTCAAGAAGCTCTGGGCCATCGGCGCCAACGTGGTTCAGGGCGGTGCCGAATACTCCGAGGCGTACGACGCCGCGATGGCCTACGCCGCCGAAACGGGCGCGGTCTACTGCCATGCGTACGACCAGCCGGAGATCGCCGCCGGCGCCGGCACCATCGGAACCGAGCTGCTGGAGCAGCTGGGTGACGTAAACACCGTGGTGGTGGCCGTGGGCGGCGGCGGGCTCATGGCGGGTGTCGCGGCCGCCGTGGAGGGCCGGGCCAAGGTGGTGGGCGTCGAGTCCGAGTCCACGCCCACCCTCCACGCCGCGCTCGCGGCCGGAACCCCCGTGGACGTGGCCGTCTCCGGCATCGCCGCGGACTCCCTGGGGGCCCGGCAGATCGGCCGGATCGGCTTCGAAGTGGCCGTCCGTACCGGCGTCCGCGCTGTGCTGGTCTCCGACGAGGACATCGTGGCCGCCCGCTCCCTGCTGTGGGAGCAGTACCGCATCATCGTGGAACATGGCGCGGCGACGGCTTTCGCCGCCCTGCACTCCGGCGCCTACGTCCCGGCGGACGGGGAACGCGTGGCCGTGATCCTCTGCGGCGCCAACACGGACCCCGCCACAGTTTGACCACGGAAGCGGCGCGTGGCCTGCGGCGACTTTACTGATCGACCACGACGACGTCCCTGCCGTTGAGCGGCTGGACCGGCCGGCTGTTGCCCGAGTGGGCCGCGCGCAGTGTGGCGAGCTGTCCGGCTCCCAGCTCAACGGGGGTCTCGAAAAGCAGCCAGCGCACGCCTTCCGAGCAGGGCGGAGTGGTCAAGCTCCCGTCATACGCGAAATGATCCAACGACGCCGGGAACAGTGCCGGGAAGTCCACGACGCCGGCCGCCACCTTCTGCCCACCGGCTGCGGCAGGCACGCCGTCCGTGAACGGCGCCCACGCCGCATTGGCGGCCCCCGCAGTGGCGAGGATCCCGACGACGGCCAGCCCGCCGTCGTCGGCCTGGTGGACGAAATGGAACTCGGCCTCGTGCCGGACGCCGTTCACTGTGTGCTCGGACGGGGCGTGGAAGTGCATCTGCGTGAAGGCGTACTGTTTGCCGCCCACCGTGATGCCCTGGGCCGTGAGCGCGCGCAGTTCGGTGGTGTGGCCGTTGTCGGTGATCTCGCACTCCGAGGCGTAATAGGCCAGGGCGAGCGGCGCCGGCGAAAGGCCCGAACCGCCGCGGAAGTCGATGGGGGATTGGGCGGTGCCGGAAGAGCAGGAGCCGAAATCGGAGCTCAGGGTGCCCCAGCGTTCGGGGCCCTCGGCGCCGTCGTAGGACCAGGCATGGGGAGATTCGGGGGCGGACGGCGAGGGTGCGGCGGGGCTTGCGGCGGAGTTGCTGCAGCTGGTGACGAGTGCCAGCAGCCCCAGGCCGGATCCAACCATCAAAGATTTCCTGGTCATTATTGTGGCGCTGCGCATTTCCATCCTTCGGGTCGTGTCGGGTCCGCACCGGAAAGCCCGAACCGGACCTACGACGACTACCACGGGTGCCGGTGGCAGGTCTTGTCACGCAGGCTCACCGCAGGATGTGACGCACGATCCCCTGGCCCACCAGTGATCTCGTATTGGTTGAGCGGCAGGAAGTCAGGGCGCCCTGGCCGCGCCGGAAGCCTCCGTGTCTTCTGTTGCCCGCGGAGTTTCCGCGGTGGCCAGCACTCCGGCGCCGAAGCTGCCGAGCAGTGCAGCGGAAATAGCCCGCTTTGCGGCACACCCACGACGGCGGGCAGCGGTAGGCTGGCGCGCATGGAATCGCTTGGGGGACTGAGTCGCGGCGGCGGGACTGCTTCTCTTGGCCTTCGCGGCCGGGTACCGGATCGGCCGGCAGCACCGGGATGCCGGACCTTAAAGCCAAATCGCCGGAACAGTGTCCGGGTCGCCGCAAATTTGCAGCGACCCGGCATGGTTCCGGCGATTTCGGCGGCCATCCGGTGAAGAGCCAGCCGGTATGCAGCAGCCTAGGTCAGGCGGATCTGGCGGTTCATGTCCTTGTACAGCAAGTAACGGAACTGGCCGGGACCACCGGCGTAGCAGGCCTGCGGGCAGAAGGCGCGCAGCCACATGAAGTCGCCGGCCTCCACCTCAACCCAGTCGTTGTTGAGCAGGTACATGGCCTTGCCCTCCAGGACGTACAGGCCGTGCTCCATGACGTGGGTCTCCGGGAACGGGATCACACCGCCCGGCTGGAACGTCACAATGTTCACCTGCATGTCGTGGGCCAGGTCGCTGGAATCCGTGAAGCGGGTGGTCTTCCAGGCGCCGTCGGTATCCGGCATCGCGGTGGGTTCCACCTCGGCATCACTCGTGACGAAGGACTTTGCCTCGTAACCCTCAAGCCGCTCGTAGGCCTTGCGGATCCATTGGAAGGAGACAATGTCATCCGAGACGTTCTCCAGGCCCCAGGTGGCACCGGCAGCCAGGTAGGCGTAGCTGCCTTCCTCCAGCTGGTGCAGTTCGCCGTCGAGGGTCAGGTTGACCTTGCCCTTGGTGACGAAGACGACGCCCTCGACGCCTGCCTCGAACTCGGCCCTGGGGGCACCGCCGCCGGGGCCGATCTCAACGATCAGCTGCGAGAACGTGGTGGCAAACCCGGAGATCGGGCGGGCCAGGATCCAGGAGCGGGTGTGCGAGAAACCTGGCAGGGTGCTGGTCACGATGTCGGTCATGACGCCCTTGGGGATGACCGTGTAGGCCTCCGTGACGATGGCCCGTTCCGTGGTGAGGTGCGTCTGCGGCGGCAGACCGCCCTGGGGGTAGTAGTACTTGCCCATCATTGGATCCTTACTTCGAAGTGGAGTGTGCCAGCCGCGGGTGCGCCAGTGCAGTCAGCTGGGGGAGTTCGACGCCGGCCAGCGCCTGGACCTCTTCGGTCCCCACTGCGCCGCACTGGACGCCGCGCAGGACAAAGGCGGCCAGGGCCCGGGCGGTGGCGGGTTCGTCCATGACCCCGCCTTCGGTGCGTTCCACGTAGTTGCGCAGGCGCGCCGCTGCGGCCGGGAGGCCTTCGCGGTAGAAGGCGTACGTGGCGGCGAAACGGCTGGGCAGCTGGGCGGCGTGCAGGTCCCAGCCCTGGTAGTAACCGCGCTCCAGCGAACGGCGGACGAGTCGGCCGTGCAGCTTCCAGGCATCTTCGACGGCGTCGCCCACCGGGATGATGTTGGTGGAACCGTCGGAGAGGCGGATGCCCGTGCCGGCGACGGCCAGCTGCATGACTTCCTTGGCGAAGTCCGCCACCGGGTGCTCCATGGACTGGTACTCGGCCGAGATCTGCAGCGACGCGGAGTAGTCGTAAGTGCCGTAGTGCAGGGCGCTGATGCGTCCCGGAACCACGTGCGGCAACTGCGCCACAGGGGAAGTGCCTTCCGGTCCGAGGATCAGCTGCGGCGTTTCCACCTGGACCTCGAACCGCAGCCGGCCAGCCGGAAGCCCGTGGGCTTCCTCCAGCCGGGACACGGCGAAGTCCATCGCCTGGACCTGGGCCACGGTGGTGACCTTGGGCAGGGTCAGGATGAGCCCGGCAGGAAGTTCGCCGGCGGAAGCCAGCGTCGAGACAAACAGGTCAAGTGTCTTCAGGCCGCGTGCCCGGGTGGGCGCCTCGAAGCACTTGAAACGGATGCCGATGAACGGCGGCGCAGTGCCGGTGGCCACTGTTTCGCTGACAGCCCGGGCCGCCGCGACCGCTGCCACGTCCTCTGCCTCATCGCCGCGGTCGCCGAAGCCATCCTCGAAATCGAGTCGCAGGTCCTCGATCGGTTCCGTACTCAGCTTGGCGGCGACCCGTGCGGCGACGGCTGCAGCCAGCTCCGGCTCCTGGCCCAGCAGCGCGCCGAGCTTTTCGAGTCCACCGTGCGCCTCCGCCGTCGTGAGCGCCTGGGCGCCCCAGTCGGCAGCGAACGACGGCGTGAAACGGTCCGCCGGCACGTACACGGTGTGCACGGGCTGGCGGGTGCCGTCGTCGCCGGGGTAATTGCGTTCCAGCAGCTGGTCGGTGGCGGCCAGCCGTGTGTCGATGGCGGCGAGATCCGCCGCGGTCAGGGACTGCGCAGCCATCCTTACACCAACTCGTAGGCCGGGGTGGTGAGGAAATCCGTGTAGTCCTCGGACAGGCAGATCTCACCGATCAGCTTGCTGGCCGGCTCGTAGTACCGGCGGAACGCCTCGTCTCCGAATTCCGTCCGGAGCCGTTCCGTTTCCTCGCCCAGGATCCGCTCCACCAGTTCGCGGGTGACCGTGCTTCCGGTGTCCGCGAGGACGGATTTGTTGCGGATCTGCTGCCATACCTGCGAGCGGGAGATCTCCGCGGTCGCGGCGTCTTCCATCAGGTTATGGATGGCGACAGCACCGCTGCCGGAGATCCACACGCCGGTGTAGGCGACGGCGACATACAGGTTCAGGCGCAGGCCGCCTTCGGTGACCTGGCCGTCAGCCGAGGCGATGTCCAGCAGCTGGTCCGCCGTGACCGAAACTTCGGGGCGCTGCTTGTCCAGCTGGTTGGGGCGACCGCCCTTTCCCGGGTCGCCGAGTACGGCGTCGAACACCTCGCGGCAGGTGGGGACCAGATCCGGGTGGGCCACCCATGAACCGTCGAACCCGTCGTTGGCCTCACGGGTTTTGTCCGCGCGGACCTTGGCGAAGGCGGCCTCGGTGACCTCGGGGTGGCGTCGGTTGGGGATGACAGCAGCCATGCCGCCCATGGCGAAGGCGCCTCGGCGGTGGCACGTCTTGACGAGGAGCTCCGTGTAGGCGCGCATGAACGGGGCCGTCATGGCCACCGAGGCGCGGTCCGGGAGCACAAATTCCTCGCCGGCGTCGCGGAAGTACTTGATGATGCTGAAGAGGTAGTCCCAGCGGCCGGCGTTCAGGCCGGACGCGTGGTCGCGCAGTTCGTAGAGGATCTCGTCCATTTCGAACGCGGCCGGGATGGTCTCGATCAGCACGGTGGCGCGGATGGTGCCCTGTCCAAGGCCCAGGAAGTCCTGCGCAAAGACGAACACATCGTTCCAGAGGCGCGCCTCAAGGTGGGACTCCATCTTGGGCAGGTAGTAGTACGGGCCGTGACCGTTGAGCAGCAGCTGCTTGGCCACGTGGAAGAAGTGCAGGCCGAAGTCAACCAACGCACCCACGGCGGGTTCGCCGTTGATCAGTAGGTGCTTTTCCGGCAGGTGCCAGCCGCGCGGACGGGCCACCACAACGGCGAGCGGAGCGTCCGTGCGGAGCTTGTATTCCTTGCCGTCGGGCGAGGTGTAACTCAGGCTGCCCGTGGCGGCGTCCCGCAGGTTCAGGATGGCGTCGATGACGTTGGCCCACGTGGGGGTGCTGGCGTCCTCGAGGTCCGCGAGCCAGACCTTGGCGCCGGAGTTCAGGGCGTTGATGGCCATCTTGGCCGGGGTGGCCGGGCCGGTCATCTCGACGCGGCGGTCCTGCAGCGCGGCGGGCGCCTCGGCGACCTTCCAGTCGCCGTCGCGGATTTGCTGGGTCTCCGGGAGGAAGTCCAGGCGGCTGGTGCGGGCGACGCCGTCGCGCTTGGCCTGGCGGGCCTCGAGCAGCTCATTGCGCGTGCCGGCGAAGCGCTGGTGCAGCACCTCCAGGAAAGCCAGGGCTTTGGGGGTGAGGATCTCTTCGGCGCGGTCCACCGGCTGGTGGTCAGTGACAGTGATAGCCATGTTCGTAAGTCCTTTTTCTAGAGGGCACGTGCGGCGTGGGCTGCGCCTGCCACTGCGGCAGCCACATCGGCGGCGACATGAGGATCGAAGACGCTGGGGATAATGTAGCTCGCGTTGAGCTCTTCGTCAGCTACCCGGTTGGCAATCGCGTCTGCGGCGGCCACCAGCATCTCGGGCGTGATGTCCGAAGCCCCGGCGTCCAGCAGCCCCCGGAAGAAGCCCGGGAAGGCCAGCACGTTGTTGATCTGGTTGGGGAAATCGCTGCGGCCTGTGGCCACCACGGCGGCGTGCCTGGACGCGATGACAGGGTCGATCTCGGGCGTCGGGTTGGCCATGGCGAAGACGATCGCGTTCTCGGCCATGGCGGCGACCTGCTCTTCGCCGATCACGTGCGGGGCGCTGACACCGATGAAGACGTCGGCACCGGCCATGGCTTCGTGCAGGGTGCCGGAGAAGCCTTCCTCATTGGTGTTCGTGGCAATCCAGGAGCGGTGCTCGTCGTGGTACTGCTCGCCCGAGTGGATAGCTCCGGAGCGGCCGGCGGCAACGATGTGCTGCGCTCCCTGGGCCTTGAGGAGCTGGATGATGGCAGAGCCTGCGGCGCCGACGCCGGAGACGACAATGCGGACCTCGGAGAGCTTCTTGTCCACCACGCGCAGGGCGTTGACCAGGGCCGCCAGGGTGACGATGGCGGTGCCGTGCTGGTCATCGTGGAAGACCGGGATGTCCAGTTCCTCGCGCAGGCGGTTCTCGATCTCGAAGCAGCGCGGGGCTGCGATGTCCTCAAGGTTCACCCCGCCGTACACCGGGGCCAGGGCCTTGACGATCATGATGATTTCCTCGGTGTCCTGGGTATCCAGGCAAACCGGCCAGGCATCCACGTTGGCGAACTGCTTGAACAGCGCGGCCTTGCCTTCCATGACCGGCAGGGCGGCGGCGGGGCCGATGTTGCCCAGGCCCAGCACTGCGGAACCATCGGTGACGACGGCGATCGTATTGCGCTTGACGGTGAGGTTGCGGGCCGCTGACGGGTCCTCCGCGATGGCGAGGCAGACGCGTGCGACGCCGGGGGTGTAAGCGCGGGAGAGGTCGTCGCGGTTGCGCAGGGCTACCTTGGGGACCACTTCGAGCTTGCCGCCCAGGTGCATGAGGAAGGTGCGGTCCGAGACGTGCTGGACCGTGACGCCGTCGAGCGCGTTCAGGGCGTCCTTGACGCGGGCCGCGTGGTCGTCGTCGGTGGTGTTGCAGGTGACGTCCACAACCAGGGTGTCGTGGTGGGATTCCGTGACATCAAGCGCTGTGATGGCTGCGCCGGCTGCGCCGACGGCTGCAGCGAGTTCACTCGTGGCGGTAAAGCTCGACGGCGCGGCGACGCGCAGGGTGATCGAATTTCCGGGGCTCGGGTTCGCCATTGAATTTCCTTCTCGTTGGGTCCGTTCCCGGACCACTCGTGCAACCGAATGTTTTCGTATTATGGATATTATTATCTGCAAAGTGGAAATGCAACCCCCTGGCGGTCATGTTTGGGGGCATCGCCTGGTCCTGTTGTGCTGTATCTTGGGTGTTCTAAGCAACTCTTTTCACGATGTGGATAAGAGTTGTCAGAATCTGAGCTACTAGGAGACAACGGAATGGCTGAAAAAGCCTCCGGAGGCGTGCAGTCCGTCGAGCGCGTCTTCGAACTGCTGGAACTCATCACAGACGCCGGCGGAGACGTGACGCTCAGCGAGCTCTCCTCCTCCACGGACCTGCCCCTGCCCACCATCCACCGCCTGCTGCGCACCCTGGTCTCGCTTGGCTACATCCGCCAGCTGCCCAACCGCCGCTACGCGCTGGGCCCCCGGCTGATCCGGCTTGGCGAAGGCGCCAGCAAGCAGCTGGGAGCCGTGGCCCGCCCGCAGCTGAAGAACCTCGTGGAGCGCCTCGGCGAGACATCCAACATGGCCGTGCTGGATTCGGACATGGTCATCTACGTGGCCCAGGTGCCCTCCATGCACTCCATGCGCATGTTCACCGAGGTGGGCCGTCGCGCCCACACGCACGACACCGGCGTCGGCAAGGCGATCCTGGCCCAGCTGGACGACGAGGTGGTGCGCGGCATCGTGTCCCGCACCGGCATGCCCACCCCCACGGCCAAGAGCATTGGCGACATCGATGCCCTCCTGGCCGATCTCAAGTTGATCCGGGAACGCGGCTACTCCATCGATGAGGAAGAGCAGGAGCTCGGCGTGCGCTGCTTCGCGATGGCCGTGCCCAACGCGCCCACCCCTTCCGCCATCTCGGTCTCCGGACCGATCACCCGCGTGGACCAGGGCTTCGCCGACCGTGCCGTGCCGCTGCTGCGACAGGCTGCGATGGCGATCTCGGCGGAGCTCAACCAGAACTGACGCGTCCCGCCGTCGTCCTTTCCCAACCTCAACAGCGACCAACCACAACAGCGCGAACTGGCAGGTAATGCCCTCAAATTCCACATTTGAGGGCATTTGCTGCCAGTTCGCGCTTTGGGTGGTGGTGGAGATGCGGAGGGCCGGTTTGCCTAGTGGTCAGACTTCGACGACGACTCCACCGGGACTTCCTTGCCCTCGGCGTCGATCAGCTTGCCGCCCTCGAAGCGGTCGCCGTCCGCGAGGCACTTCAAGTCAGTTGCTGTGACCACGCGGCCAGTGCCGGCCACAAATACCGACTGGTTCTCCGAGTTTCCGGCTTTTAGGTGGTTGAAGAGCAGGTTCAGCAGGATGGCCATGATGGCGGCCGAGCTGATGCCGGAGTGGAAGATGGTGCCGAACCAGGACGGGAACTGGTCGTAGAACTTCGGGGCTGCAATCGGGATCATGCCAAAGCCGATGGATGCGGCCACGATGACCAGGTTCATGTTGTTCTTGTACTCCACCTTGGCGAGCGTGCGGATGCCGCTGGCGGCCACCGTTCCAAAGAGTACGACGCCGGCGCCGCCCAGGACGGGGGTCGGAACCGCCGCGACCACACGGCCGAGGATGGGCAGCAAGCCAAGGATCACCAGGATGAGCCCGCCGGCGCTCACTACGAAGCGGCTCTTGATGCCCGTGATGGCCACGAGGCCGACGTTCTGGGCAAAGGCGCTCTGGGTGAAGGAGTTGAACAGCGGCGAGATGGCGCTTGAGAGCATGTCCGCACGCAGGCCGTCGCCGATGCGCTTCGAATCCACTTTGGTCCCCACAATCTCGCCCACGGCGATGATGTCCGCCGAGGTCTCGGTGAGCGTCACCAGGATGACAATCAGCATCGAAATGATGGCCGCGATCTCAAAGGTCGGCGCGCCGAAAGCGAACGGCGTGGGGAAGGCCACGATGTCGCCCTGGCCCACCTTGGAGAAGTCCGCCATGCCGGTGAACAGGGCGATCACGGTGCCGATCACCATGGCCAGCAGGATGGACAGTCGCGAGATGGCCGCGTTGCCGACCTTGCTCAGCAGCAGGACAACGCCCATGGTGGCGGCAGCCAGTCCGATGTTGGCCACGCTCCCGTAGTTGGGGGCCTTGCTGTTGCCGCCCATGGCCCAGTTGGCGGCCACCGGCATCAGCGTCAGGCCGATGGTGGTGATGACGGTGCCGGTGACCACCGGCGGGAAGAATCGGATGATCTTGGAGAACAATGGGGTGATGGCCAGGCCGATGAGCGAGGCGACGATGACCGAACCGAAGACGGACTGGATGCCCCCGCCGCCGTGGACTATGGCCACCATGGTGGAGACTCCGGCGAACGAAACGCCCTGGACCAGAGGTAGTTGCGATCCAAAGAACGGAATGCCGACTGTCTGCAGGATGGTGGCGAGGCCGCCGACAAACAGGCAGGCCGCGATGAGCAGGCCGATGTCCGCGGCGGACATACCCGCCGCGGCTCCGATGATAAGTGGAGGGGCGATGATGCCGCCATACATGGTCAAAACGTGCTGGAAGCCGTAGGCGAACGTGCTTCCAATGGAGAGGCGCTTGTCCTCGGGGCGGTCGGAGGGCTGGCGGGAATTCTTCTTGCTGTTCATGGCAGACCTTCTTGGTTCATGGCAGACGCCTTCGTCTGGCTAACAATGTCTGGCTAACAATTTGAGGCTTTTGGGATTGGGGCGATGCCCCGGAGCCGCCGCTTCCCTTGGGGTGCGGCAGCTCCGGGGTTCCTGCTTTGCTGGCTACGCGGGGGTCAGCAGAACCCGGCGATGCCGTTCCAGGCGGCGGGGGCCGAGCCTGAGTCTTCGCGCTGCACCGTGGCCTCGATCAGGCCATAGGGGCGGTCCGCGGCGAAGAAGACCTCGTTGGGGTTGTCTAGCCCGAACGGGGACAGGTCCACCAGGAAGTGGTGCTTGTTGGGCATCGAGAACTTGATCTCGTCCACTTCGCCGTGTGCCTCCAGGACCTTCTTGCCCATGTCGAACAGGGTCTGCTGCAGGGCGTGGGAGTAGGTCTCCGTGAAGCCCTCCAGGAGCAGGGCCTTGATGTCCTCGTAGCTCTTGTTGAAGTCCGTGGCCGCGAGGTCCAGGCCGGTGCTGTAGCGCCAGCGGGCCGAGACGTCGGTGGCCAGGATGCGGTCCGTAGTCTCGGGCAGGGTGGTGTATTTGTCGCGCGGGTAGCCGACAAAGCCGGACTGGGTGGTCTTCAGGACGGTCAGGTCCTTGAGCCCCGAGATCAGGTGCGTGGTGTTGCCGTCGCGGACCACGACGGCGGTGCGGACTTCCTGGCCGTTGCGGACAAAGCTGTGATCGTGTTCGGAGCCGTGCGCCTGGATGCGGTCCCAGGTGTAGGACTCTGCTTCCCACCGTCCGCCCGTGACCCATTCGAAGCCCGAGGTGAAGTGCTCGCTGAGGCGAAGCAGGAAGGCTTCGGGGGAGCCGACGCCTTCCCGGGCGAAGGCGTAGATGGTGTTCTTCTGGGTGTCCGTGGCGACGACGTGGGCGTTGTCGCCCTGGAGGTGCGCAGCCTGGAAATCGCCGCGCAGCTGCGAGGTGACGTTCAGGTCTTCGATCTGGTGGCGGTCGGTGTCGCGGGTGACTTTGACGACGCGGACTTCTGCCTTGCCGTACTGGTTGTCGCCGAGGACGATTTTGTTGCTCATGGTCATTTCCCAACTTCTGCGAGGTGGAACCTTCAAGGTCCACCAACGAAATTAAGCGCGTGTTTCAAGCGCGTTTCTGGTGGAGCCGACCCAACAAAAAAGAGCCGACATCCATTGATGCCAGCTCATTACGACCCTGCCTGCTGCTCCCAGGTTACGTGACGTGCGCCACGAGTTGAGTACCAGAATAGCCCAGCCGCGCGGTGGTGTACATCACAATCTGAAAAATCGCTTTGTGACTGAGGGCCTCCTGGTCCGTTGACGTACAGAGACCCGGCAGTTTAGGCTATTTCACATAGCAAAAGTTCTTTTCCACTTTGCGGAATCAATGCAGCACCAGTACCACCTCGGAGGAGGATCAGATGTACCAGCAGGACACAACGCCGGTCGCACCGGAAAACACGGCGGCACCCGCTGTTCAGGAGTTCTACCTCCCCCTCGGAGGCGGAACGGATCCGGACTTCTATCTGCCCGCAGACCGGGAGCATGTTCCGGGGCGCTTCTCGCGCTGGGTCCAGGGCCTGCCGGGCTTCGGCGGCCGGCGCCTCTAGCGCTACCCCACACGCCCCGGCCACTGCTTGCCGGCCCATGGGTCGTAGTCGGCGATGAGCTCCTCCTGCGGCGGGCGCTCCGCTTCGGGGATGTGCTGCAGGTTCAGCCGCACCCTGTACCAGAGCGAGCTTGATCCGCGCATTCCGTCGACGAGCACATCGGCCGGATGCAGGGCGGGGACGAGGTCCGCATGCCGGGTCTTCCACTCGTCGAGCGCCGCGAGCGCCTCGGGTTTGGACTTGGTCCGGGCCACCTCGATGAGCGGCATCACCGACTGCCGGCGGCCGGAGCCGTTGCCGCCGCGCGGCGGCTTCTCGGCGGGGCCGAGCTCGGCAGCCAAGGCGAGGAGCCTGTCGAGTGTGCCGATCGCGTCGTCGATGCCGGCGTGAGGGTCTCCCACGTCGGCGAAACGCTCGAGCACAGTAGGCACCGTGAATTGTTCCGGCCGGGTGGAGCGGACCTCGTCCCATGTGAGCGGCGTCGAGACCCGGGCATCGGGCAGGGGTCGGATTGAGTACGCGGATGCCACGGTGCGGTCCTTGGCGTTCTGGTTGAAGTCGACGAACACACTCTCGCCGCGCTCCTCCTTCCACCACCGCGCGGTGGCGAGGCCCGGAGCGCGGTTCTCGACCTCGCGGGCGAGGGTCTCGGCGGCAAGCCGCACGTCGCGGTACGACCACTGCGGCGAGATTCGCACCAGGATGTGGAGTCCGCGCGACCCGCTCGTCTTCGGCCACCCCACAAGTCCGACGTCGTCGAGCACCTCCCGCGCGAGATACGCGACATCTACGATCTGGGACCAGCCGACTCCCGGCATCGGATCGAGGTCGACCCGGAGCTCGTCGGGGTGCTCGAGGTCCTCGGCACGCACGGGATGCGGGTTGAGGTCGAGGCAGCCAAGATTCACCACCCACGCCAAGCCCGCAGCATCCCGGATGACGGCCTCCTCAGCCGACGTCCCCGACGCGTAGTGCAGCGTCGTTGTGTCGATGAAGTCGGGGTGGTTTTCGGGCACGCGCTTCTGAAAGAACGGCTCAGCGTCGATGCCCTTCGGGAAGCGCTTGAGCACCATTGGCCGGCCGCCGGCGCCGCGCAGCGCGCCATCCGCGACGGCGAGGTAGTAGCGCACCAGGTCGAGCTTCGTCAGCCCGGGCTCGGGGAACACCACCTTGTTCGGACTCGAGATGCGCACCTCGTTGCCGGCAATGTTGAGGATCTCGGCCGGGGTCTTCGACGGGCTCATTCCGCCACGCTAGCAACGATCGGATGTGGCAGCCAGACCTGGTACATGGGCCCCGTTTCGACGGTTCCCTGCAGGTACGACGTCGCTGAACGTCGTGTGCGCAGGGAACCATCAAATCGGTCAGCAAGAAGTTACCCCGCCACGAGCTTCCGCGCCGCGGTGGAGTGCTCTGCAATGAGCCCCGCGACGTCCAGCCCCGGAATCTGCCCGTCCACCACACGCCACTCGCCGCCCACCATCACCCGGTCCGCGCGGTCGGCACCGCACAGCAACAACGCTGCAATGGGGTCGTGGCTGCCGGAGAAGCGCAGGTCGTCGAGGCGGAAGAGAGCCGCGTCCGCCTGCAGGCCGGGTGCCAGCTGGCCGATGTCCGTGCGCCCCAGCACGGCCGCCGAGCCCCGCGTCGCCCAGCTGAGGGCGCGCTCCACCGGCACGTCCGCTCCGTAGCGCAGCCGCTGCAGGTACAGCGCTTGCCGAGCTTCCAGGATCATGTTGGAGGCATCGTTCGACGCCGATCCGTCCACGCCCAGCCCCACCGGCACCCCGGCTGCCTCAAGCTCCAGCACCCTCGCGGTGCCTGACGCGAGCCGCATATTCGACGTCGGGCAGTGCGCGACGGCGGTGCCCGCGGCACCCAGCCGGCCGATCTCGTCGTCGTTGAAGTGGATGCCGTGGCCCAGCCAGGTGCGGTTGCCCAGCCAGCCGACGCTCTCCAGATAGTCCACGGTGCGCAAGCCAAACATCGAGTGGCAGAAGTCTTCCTCGTCGATGGTCTCGGCCAGGTGCGTGTGGAGCCGGACATCCAGCCGTTCGGCCATGGCTGCACTTTCGGCCATGATCTCCTTGGTCACCGAGAACGGCGAACACGGGGCCAGAGCAATCTGGATGACGGCGCCGTCGCCGCGCTCGTGGTACTGGGAGATGAGGCGTTCGCTGTCTGCCAGAATGATCTCCGGCCGCTGCACGGTGGACTGCGGCGGCAGGCCGCCGTCGTCCGTTCCCAACGTCATGGAGCCGCGCGTGAGGGTGGCTCGCATGCCGAGTTCGCGCACGACGCCGACCTCCACGTCGATCGCGTCCTCGAGTCCCGCGGGGAACAGGTAGTGGTGGTCGGCTGCCGTGGTGCAGCCGGAGAGCAGCAGCTCGGCCAGGGCCACTTTCACCGCGAGTTCCAGGCTGTCCGGAGTCAGGCGCGCCCAGACCGGGTAGAGGTTCTGCAGCCATGGGAACAGCGGGGCGTTGGACGCCGGACCCCAGGCGCGCGTGAGGGTCTGGTAGAAGTGGTGGTGCGTGTTGATCAGGCCGGGCAGCAGCACGTGGCTGCCGGCGTCGAAGGTCGTATCGCAGGGTGCGGACGGCTGCCCGCCGGCCGGCACCAGCTCGGCGATGATGCCGCCGCTGACCACCATGCCGCCACCGGCGTCGAGCCCGTTGGCGGTGAAAACGGCGAGCGGGTTCTTGATCCAGAGCCTGGACGGGGCGGAGATGTAGGCCATGAGGGTTCCTCTTCTGGTCGGCAACGAATGCGTTCCAGCTCAGTTAGGCCCTGTCTGCTGATCCAGGATGCCGGCCTGCTCATTGGCGGCCGGTGGCAATCAGCGTAGAGGGCGGGGCTCAGGCCCGTCAATGTGACCCGTCCGAAAAAAGAATTTCACATAACGAAATTAAGTTTCCAGAAACTATGGCGCCGCTCACATGTCCGGTGCTAGTCTCAATCTTGCCAAAGGCGGGCACCCGGACTCCGGGAAGCTATCTACCAGGCGAACCTTCAAAAGCACATGCTGAAGCCTGGTAGCCGTTGCACTGGCACGTCCCCGTCGCGGGGTTACTGGGCTTCCTCAGCACTAAGGAAGTCGCAAAATGTGTACAACCATCACGGCCGAACATTTTCTGGCCACATGCATTGACCTGGCAACAGCCAATGTCCTCAACAGCGGCGGCCCCTTCGGCGCCGTCATTGTCACCGCGGATGGCCTCGCCTTCGAAGGCGTCAACCGGGTCACCGCCACGAACGACCCCACGGCCCACGCCGAGGTCACCGCCATTCGCAATGCCTGCCGCGAACTCGGCACCTTCGATCTCAGCGGAGCCACCCTCTACACCAGCTGCGAGCCCTGCCCCATGTGCCTGGCCTCGGCCCTCTGGGCGCGGATCGGCAACGTGGTCTTCGCCGCGGACCGGCACGACGCGGCCTCCGTGGGCTTCGACGACGCCGTCTTCTACGAGTACTTCGAGAACGAGGACCGGGATGCACTCATGCCGGTCTCCAAGCTGGAACTGGGCGATCCCCAGGCTCCCGCCATCCTGGAACCGTTCAACACCTGGAACACGCTCGATTCCAGGATTGACTACTAGGGCCGGTGGCTGACATGACAATCCTGGACCCCGCAGAAATGCGAAAGGCAACTGAAAAGCAGGCTGCGCCCGCAGGCGCAGGGCAGACAGAGGCACCCCGCCCCCCGGCGTCGAAATCCTTCCTGGATGGTTTCTTCCAGATCACCAAGCGTGGCTCAACGCTGGCCCGCGAATTCCGCGGCGGCATTGTCACGTTCTTCACGATGGCTTACATCGTGATCCTCAACCCGCTGATCCTGGGCGGCTTCTCGGCCGAGAACGCCCCCACCGACGTCGCTGGGGGCTGGCTCCCGGCAGCCCAGGTGGGTGCCGTCACCGGACTCACCGCCGGCGTCATGACCATCGTGTTCGGCCTCGTCGCGAACCTGCCGTTCGGGCTCGCAGCCGGACTGGGCATCAACTCGTTCCTGGCCGTGGCCGTCATCCAGGAAGTCACCTGGCCCGAAGCCATGGGCCTGGTGGTCATCAACGGCATCCTGATTGTCCTCTTCGGCGCCACGGGTGCCCGGACAGCGATCTTCAAGGCAGTCCCCAAGGAACTCAAGGCAGCCATCACCGTTGGCATCGGCCTGTTCATCGCCTTCATCGGCTTTGTGGATTCTGGTTTCGTCCGCCCCACCAAAGGCGGCCCGCCGGTCCAGCTCGGCAATGACGGCTCCATCACCTCCATCCCCACACTCGTTTTCATCGTCGGGCTGCTGGTCATGGGAATCCTCGTGGCACGCAAGATCCAGGGCGGCCTCCTGATCGGAATCGTCGCCAGCACAGCCCTCGCCGCCGTCGTCGAGGCCGTCCTGCACATCGGACCCGGCAGCGCCGACAACCCCGGCGGCTGGCACCTCAACACACCGGTGTTGTCCGGCCAGCTGGTGTCCGCCCCGGACTTCAGCCTCGTGGGACAGTTCGATCTCTTCGGCTCCTTCTCAAGGATCGGCGGCCTTGCAGCCATCATGCTGGTCTTTACCCTGGTGTTCACCAACTTCTTTGACGCCATGGGCACCATGACCGGGCTCGCCAAGAGCGCCGGCGTGGCGCACAAGGACGGCACGTTCCCCAGGCTGAAGTCCGCCTTCATCGTCGAAGGCCTCGGCGCAGTGGCCGGTGGCGCGACGTCCGGCTCGTCTAACACCGTGTACATCGATTCCGCGGCCGGCATTGGCGAAGGCGCCCGCACCGGGCTGGCCTCCGTGGTGACTGGCCTGTTATTCCTGGGGTCGATGTTCTTCACGCCGCTGACCTCCGTGGTCCCGCTCGAGGTGGCAGCCTCCGCCCTGGTGGTGGTGGGCGCCATGATGATGACACAGATCCGCGAGATCAAGTTCAGTAAGTTCTCGATCGCACTGCCGGCCTTCCTGACCATCGTCACCATGCCGCTGACCTACTCGATCGCCAACGGCATCGGCGTCGGATTCATCTCCTTCGCGATCATCAGCGCCGCGTCCGGCAGGGGCAAGAAGGTCCATCCGCTCATGTGGGTGGTCACCGCGGGCTTCATCATCTACTTCGCCCGGGGACCCATCAACGCCCTGATGGGCGTGTAGGCCCCCGGCGTAACCGCCCATGCGGGCGGCTCAAACGGCGGTCCATCCGCACCCACCGCATTGAGTAGGCGTCCGCCGCCGTGGTCCGCAGCACCGGAACCCACGACGGCGGGCGGCGGTGGAGTGCGGCTGCTCCGTCACGGACCGGGGCGGGATTAGAGGCCCCGCCCCGGTCCTCTTAAACAACTCCCTTCACTCTCCCTCTACACCAGCAAGGAATGAGATCATGAGGCATGACCTCGCACTGCTCCGGATAAGCTTCCCGTCCGGGACCTCAGTGGTAAAGGACGTGTTGCCATGCTGGACCTAATACCTTCACTGGGAAGCTGGCGGCCCGCGGTCTCCGGCCAGCGCTGCGCCGTCGCCACCATCGTTGCCGCGGGCGGCTCCGTGCCCCGGCCGCTCGGCACCTCCATGGTGGTCTCCGAGCACGGGGACGTCCTCGGCAGCCTCTCCGGAGGATGCGTGGAAGGCGCCGTGGTGGACGCCGCCCTTGCGGCAATGCGCGACGGCGGCAGCCGCCTTGAGTTGTTCGGCTACAGTGCCGAGGACGCGTTCGCCGTCGGGCTGAGCTGTGGAGGGGAGCTGGAAGTCCACATCCAGCCGCTCGGATACTCGTTGGAGGCCATGGACGTCGCCATGCTGAACAGCCTGGCGGGCCATCATTCCACCGCGGCCGTGGCATTGATCCGCAGGCTCGACGCCGGCGGGGGAGTCGTCGTCGTGCAGGATCCTGTGCGGTTCCGCGCCATGGAGTCCCCGGAACTTGCCCGGCTGGTGGGTGACCATCCCGCTACTGTCTACGCGGCAGCCGCCCAGCTCGAGCCACTGCTCCAAGGCGGCCGCACCGGGTTGGTCCGCTTGGCACCACCCGATGGCTGCTCCTACAGCACGGACCAGACCCGCCCCGAACCCATCGCCCTTTTCGTGGAAAGCCGGCTCCCCGCCGCACGCATGCTCATTTTCGGGGCCAACGACTTCGGCGCCGCGCTGCTCCCGGCCGGCAAACTCCTCGGCTATGACGTCACGCTCTGCGATGCCCGCCCCGCGTTCTCCCGGCAAAGCCGCTTCCTCGCCGCCGACCACGTGGTCACTGACTGGCCGCACCGCTACCTTGCCGCAGAAGCAGCCGCGGGACGGGTGGACGGCCGCACCGTGGTGTGCGTGCTGACCCACGACCCCAAATTCGACATCCCGCTGCTGGAAACCGCTCTCCGCCTGCGGCTGGCCTACGTGGGCGCCATGGGCTCGCGCCGCAGCCACCGCCAGCGCATCGACGCGCTGCTCGCGGACGGCACCCCGGCGGAAGCGCTGGAACGGCTGCATTCGCCTATCGGCCTCGACCTTGGCGCCGTCACGCCCGCCGAGGTCGCGGTGTCCATCACGGCCGAGATCATCGCCGCCCGTGGCCGGGCCGGACACAGCCAGGCCTCGCTGGCGCCGCTCAAGGATGGCTCCGGCCCCATCCACCCCACATCAGAACCACGCTCTGCGCACGAACCCCGCCAGGAGGACCCATGGACATGAACACCATCGAGGCCGTCGTCCCCACCACGGACCCCGCCGAATGGCGCGACGGCGATGCCTGGCTGGCGGGCGGCACGGTCCTGTTCTCCTACGGGAGTACTGTTCTGAAGCGGCTGCTGGATTTGGGCGAAGCCGGCTGGCCGGCCGTGACCGTGGACGACGCCGGGATTGAACTGGCCGCCACGTGCACCGTCGCGGAGCTCTACGCCCTGCCGGCTTCCGAGGCAGTTGCCGGCAGGAAGTGGCCGGGACTGGACTTGTTCCGTCCGTGCTGCGACTCCTTCGTGGCCTCGTTCAAGGTCTGGAACATGTCTACCGTGGGCGGCAACCTGTGCACCTCGCTCCCGGCCGGTCCCATGATTTCGCTCTGCGCAGGGCTGGACGCCACCGCCACCATCCTCGCCCCCGGCGGCAGCAGCCGCACCGTTCCTGTGGCCGCATTCGTCACCGGGGACGGGCAAAACGGCCTGGCACCCGGCGAGCTCCTGCGCAGCATCCACCTGCCGGCGTCGTCGCTGTCGTCAAAGGTGGCCTTCCGCCGGCTCTCGCTCAGCAACCTCGGCCGCTCCGGGGTGCTCTTGATCGGACGGCGCGACGCCGACGGCGGCCTGGTCATCACCGTCACCGCCGCCACCAAACGCCCCGTGCAGCTACGGTTCGCCGCCGCCGTGATGCCGGGCCCCGCGGCCCTGGCGGCCGCCGTCGGGAGGGCCATCCCGGCGGAGCTGTACCACAACGACATCCACGGGCTGCCCGAATGGCGCCGGGACATGACCCTCCGGCTCGCGGAGGAGATCCGTGCGGAACTGCTTGAAGAACGGCTCACCGTGTCGGGCGATTTCTGGACCGGACCGTCCGGCCCGCCGCACGCCACATCGCCGCAGCCGAGCGCGCAACCCTGACCCGCATCAACCCCGAAACCGCAGCAGAAGGAGGCCTGAGCATGGCAATCGAAATCAACGGCACCGCCACCCCGGCCACACCCCGCCCCGGCCAGTGCCTGCGCACTTTCCTGCGCGAACAGGGCAATTTCGGGGTCAAGAAGGGCTGCGACGGCGGCGACTGCGGTGCCTGCACCGTCCACGTGGACGGCACCCCCGTGCACAGTTGCATCTACCCCGCCGTCCGTGCGGAGGGCAAGGCAGTCACCACCATCGAAGGGCTCGCCCAGGGCGGTGCGCTGCACCCCGTGCAGGAGCAGTTCCTGGCCGAACAGGGCTTCCAGTGCGGCTTCTGCACGGCCGGCATGATGATGACCGCAGCCACCTTCGACGACGAACAGAAAGCCAATCTGCCCCGCAGCCTCAAGGGCAACCTCTGCCGCTGCACCGGCTACCGTTCCATCGCGGACGCAGTGTGCGGGACCCGCGACAAGCACAATCACGACGCCGGCGCGGCGGCTGGCGCGGCGGCTGGCGCGGCCGGCGCCACCGCATCCCGGGCCGGGCAGCTCGGTGACAACGTGCCCGCCCCGGCGGGCACCGCCGTCGTTACCGGCACCGCCCGCTACACCCTTGACGTCCCGGCGGAAGAGCTCCAGGGCCTGCTGCACCTGAAACTGCTCCGCTCACCCCACGCCCACGCGCGGATCGTCGCCATCGACAAGAACGCCGCACTCCAGGTGCCCGGCGTCGTGGCGGTCTTCACGCACGAGGACGCCCCGGCGCAGTTCTTCTCCACCGCCCAGCACGAGTTGTACACGGACGACCCAGACGACACCCGCGTGCTCGATGACGTGGTGCGGTTCATCGGCCAGCGGGTCGCCGCCGTCGTGGCCGAATCCGTAGGCGCCGCTGAGGCCGGAACCCGTGCCCTGCAGGTGGAATACGAGCTGCTGGACACCGTCTTCAGCCCGCAGGACGCCATGCTTCCCAGCGCCCCGGCATTGCACGGGGACAAGGACGCCGTAAAGGCCAGGATCTCGCGCCCGCGGCAGAACGTGGTGGTCGAGCTGCACTCGGAACTGGGCAGCGTGGCGGACGGCTTCGCCGCTGCCAACTTCATCCACGAACACACCTACAGGACCCAGCGGGTGCAGCACGTTGCCATGGAAACGCACTCCTCCATTGCCTGGCTCGACGAGGAGGACCGTCTCGTGGTCCGCTCCTCCAGCCAAGTTCCGTTCCTGGTCCGACGCACCCTGGGCCGCGTCTTCGACCTCCACGAGGACCGCATCCGCGTGGTCGCCGGACGCGTGGGCGGCGGCTTCGGTGGCAAGCAGGAAATGCTCACCGAGGACCTCGTTGCCCTCGCCGCGATGGCGCTGCGCCGGCCCGTGCAGCTGGAGTTCACCCGCACGGAACAGTTCACGGCCGCCACCACCCGGCACCCCTTCACCATCAAGCTCAAGGCAGGCGCCAGCAAGGACGGACTCCTCACCGCGCTGCAGCTGGACGTGGTCACCAACACCGGCGCTTACGGCAACCACGCCTCAGGCGTTATGTTCCACGGCTGCGGCGAATCGCTGGCCGTGTACAAGTGCGACAACAAGAAAGTGGACGCACACGCCGTCTACACCAATACCGTGCCCGCCGGGGCCTTCCGTGGCTACGGGCTGAGCCAGACGATCTTCGCGATCGAGTCGGCCATCGATGAGCTGGCTGTTGGCATCGGTATGGATCCCCTGGAATTCCGGCTCAGGAACATGGTGCGCGAGGGTGACGACATGCTCTCCACCACGCCCGAACCGGAGGAAGACGTCCACTACGGCAGCTACGGCCTGGACCAGTGCATCTCTTTGGTGCGTGATGCCCTGGACCGCGGCAAGCAGCGCTACCGCGACGCCGGCCTCGATGACCTCGGGCCGGACTGGGCCACCGGCGAAGGTTCCGCGCTGTCCATGATCGACACCGTCCCGCCCCGCGGCCACTTCGCCCACAGCCGCGTAAGCCTGCTCCCGGACGGCACGTTCGGGGCCGACGTCGGGACCGCCGAATTCGGCAACGGCACCACCACGGTGCACGCCCAGCTGGCAGCGACGGCCCTGTCCACGACGGCCGGCAAGGTGGCCGTCCGGCAGTCCGACACGGATCTGGTGGAGCACGATACCGGCGCGTTCGGTTCGGCCGGAACGGTGGTGGCCGGCAAGGCGACTCTCCTCGCGGCGACCGAGCTCGCCTCCCGGATCCGCACCGTCGCGGCGGCCCTGACCGGCGTCGCGGAATCCGGGTGCGTGCTCGACGACGGCGGCGTGGACTGTGCAGGGCGGAGGGTTCCGCTCACGGACATCCACGACGCCGCGCGGCACCAAGGCGTGCAGCTCGCCGCCGAGGGCAACTGGGACGGGACCCCGCGATCGGTGGCGTTCAATGTCCACGGCTTCCGGGTGGCGGTCAACACCGGCACGGGAGAGCTGCGGATCCTGCAGAGTGTGCAGGCCGCCGATGCCGGCGTTGTGGTTAATCCGCGGCAGTGCCGCGGCCAGATCGAGGGCGGCATCGCGCAGGCGCTCGGCGCGGCACTGTATGAGGAATTGTGCGTGGACGACGCCGGCCGGGTCACCACGGACATCCTGCGGCAGTACCACATCCCGTCCTTCGCGGACGTGCCCCGCAGCGAGGTCTACTTCGCCTCCACCAACGACCAGGTTGGCCCGCTCGGCGCGAAATCCATGAGCGAAAGCCCGTTCAACCCCGTGGCTCCGGCCCTGGCCAACGCGATCCGGAACGCCACGGGGGTCAGGTTCGGCGAGCTGCCGATCGGACGGGACAAAATCTACGTTGGCCTGAAGGAGGCAGGGCTGGTCCCCCTCCGCTGAGGCGTTGGTGCCCCGGTAGGGAGTCTTTTGCGGGCGGACAACGGGCTGCTTGGGGGTTTGAAGCAACCGTTTGTGACCGGTCGTGATTCGGCGACCCCTTGACTGATGCGTGATCCAGGTCATACCGTTATTTCACTACTCGATATCCATCTTCCGCATTATGGAAACAGATGCAATGACGCTCCTGCCGGTTTCCGGCACATCCCAAAGCGGAAATACATGGAAGACATCTTCAAGAAGTGAGATCACGATGCAGACAACCCCGTTGACCGGCGTCGACCCGGCACCCGAGACAGCAGTTGACCCGGGCAAAGCAGCACACCCCTCCGTGGGTGTCGACGCGCTTTGTGATGCAGCCAGCGCCGCCTCCGGCAGAACGATCAGCCCCACCTTGTACAACATCGACCTTGCCCCCACGAAGCGGGAAGGTCGCCGCTGGACCGGCTACAGCATTTTCACCCTGTGGGCCAACGACGTCCACAGCCTTGGCAACTACGCCTTTGCCATTGGACTCTTCGCCCTCGGGCTGGGTGGCTGGCAGATCCTTCTCGCCCTGGGAGTCGGCGCCGTCCTGCTGTTTGCGCTCCTCAGCTTATCCGGCTTTATGGGCGTCAAGACCGGCGTCCCGTTCCCTGTCATGAGCCGGATCAGCTTCGGCATCAGGGGAGCCCAGATCGCCAGCCTCCTGCGCGGGGCAGTGGCCGTGGCCTGGTTCGGCATCCAGACCTACCTCGCGTCTGTGGTGCTCCGGGTCATGCTCGTGGCCATGGTTCCCTCGCTGCGGGAGCTGGACACCAACTCCATCCTCGGCCTCTCCACGCTGGGCTGGGCATCGTTCGTGTTCCTCTGGATCGTCCAGCTGGTCATCGTCAGTTTCGGCATGGAGATGATCCGCAAGTATGAGGCCTTCGCCGGCCCAATCATCCTGGTGACCATGGCGGCCATCGCCGTCTGGATCTTCGTGGAAGCCGGGGGCTCCATCGCCTGGGCCGGGGACAATGCCCTCGAAGGCGCCGAAATGTGGCGCACCATCTTTGCCGGCGGTGCCCTGTGGGTGGCCATCTACGGAACGTTCGTCCTGAACTTCTGCGACTTCACCCGGTCCGCCGTCTCCAAGAAGGCCGTGGTGCGCGGCAACTTCTGGGGCATCCCCATCAATATGCTCCTCTTCGGCGCCATCGTGGTGGTCATGGCCGGTGGACAGTTCAAGATCAACGGCACGGTCATCGAGAGCCCCTCGGACATCGTCCAGACCATCCCGAACACACTGTTCCTTGTCCTGGCCTGCCTGGCGCTGCTGATCCTGACCATCGCCGTGAACCTGATGGCCAACTTTGTGGCCCCCGTCTATGCACTGACCAACCTCTTCCCCAAGCACCTGAACTTCCGCAAGGCGGCCTGGGTCAGCGGCACGATCGGCCTCGTCATCCTGCCGTGGAACCTCTACAACAACCCGCTGGTGATCGTCTACTTCCTGGGCGGACTCGGAGCGCTGCTCGGCCCGCTGTTCGGCGTCGTGATGGCCGACTACTGGCTGCTGCGGCGCGGCAAGGTCAATGTGCTTGAGCTCTACACCGAGGACCCGGCAGGTGCCTACTACTACAAGAAGGGCTTCAACCCCCGGGCCATCATCGCCATGGTGCCTGCCGCCACTATTGCGCTCCTGATCGCCTTTATTCCGGCGCTGGAAGCCGCCGCCCCGTTTGCGTGGTTCGTCGCGGCCGGCATCGCCGCGGTGGTCTACTACGTCATCTCGGACCGCTCCCAGCGGCTCGACGACGTCGACGGCGAGTCAATCGCCGTCGCCAGCACCCACTGACCAAAGCGCCAGCTGACCAACCCGTCCCGAAAGAGGAAAAGCACCATGCGTATCCTTGTGGCCAACGTCAACACCACACAGTCCATGACCGATTCCATCGCCGCGCAGGCACAACAGGCCGCGCTTCCGGATACGGAGATCGTGGGACTCACTCCGCGCTTCGGCGCGGACTCCTGCGAGGGAAACTTTGAGAGTTACCTCGCGGCGATCGCCGTGATGGACGCCGTGGTCAACTATCCGGAGCCGTTCGACGCCGTGATCCAGGCCGGCTACGGCGAGCACGGCCGCGAGGGGCTCCAGGAGCTCCTCGACGTTCCGGTGGTGGACATCACTGAGGCGGCCGCGAGCACTGCGATGTTCCTGGGCCACAAGTACTCCGTGATCACCACCCTGGACCGTGCCGTCCCGCTGATCGAGGACCGGCTGAAGCTGGCCGGCCTCGACGCCCGGTGCGCCTCGGTCCGGGCCAGCGGCATGGCCGTCCTGGAACTGGAGGAGGACCCGGAGCGCGCTGTGGAAGCCATCATCGAACAGGCGCTGCTGGCTGTCCGTGCGGACAAGGCGGAAGTCATTGTCCTTGGCTGCGGCGGCATGGCCGGTCTGGACGAGGAGATCCGCAAGCGTGCGGGCGTCCCCGTGGTGGACGGTGTGGCGGCTGCTGTCACGATTGCCGAATCGCTCGTGCGGCTGCGGCTGAGCACCTCAAAGGTCCGGACTTATGCCACCCCGCGTCCCAAGACAGTCATAGGCTGGCCAATAACGGCGGCGGAAGTGCCCGCTGCACCCTAGCCCGGCCATCAACACAAGGAGCGACCCCATGACTGCAACCCACCGGCCCGTACCACCCCACCGGCCGGGGCCGGTCGCCGTCGTAACCGGTGCTGGTTCCGGGATTGGCAGGGCGGTGGCGCGGCTCCTGCTGGCCGACGGGTACCGCGTGGTGTTGGCCGGCCGGCGTGAGGCTCCGCTGCTGGAGTCCGCGGCAGGGCACCGCCAGGCGCTGACGTTGCCCTGCGACGTAACAGTGCCCGACGACGTCGAGCGCCTTTTCGCTGCCGCCCTCGGGAAGTGGGGGAGGGTTGACCTCCTGTTCAACAACGCCGGAGTGTTCGGCCCGGCCGCGTCGGTGGATGAAATCAGCGTGGCCGACTGGGACGCGGTGGTGGCGGTGAACCTTACCGGCTCGATGCTGTGCGCCGCCGCGGCCGTGCGGGCCATGAAATCCCAGGAACCACAGGGCGGCCGCATTATCAACAACGGGTCCATTTCAGCGCATTCGCCGCGGCCGCGGACCGTGGCCTATACGGTCACCAAGCACGCCATGACGGGTCTGACCAAGAGCATAGAGCTGGACGGTAGGGGCTTCGGCATCACCTGCGGCCAGATCGACATCGGCAACACGGCCACAGACATCATGGCCACCATCGGCGTGGACTCCGGTGCCCTGCAGGCTGACGGCAGCCGCAGGGTGGAGCCCACCTTTCCGGTGCAGGATGCCGCGCGCGCCGTGCTCCTGATGGCACGAATGCCGCCGTCGGCCAGTGTGGGCTCGGTGGTGATCACGGCCGCCGGCATGCCGTTCATCGGTAGGGGCTAATTGGAGAACACCAACGTGGGCCATCTGTTTCCACCGGCTCGCTATACCCACGCCATACTGCCGGCCTTTCCAGCCAACAGGGACCCTGTTACGGAAGGATTCTCAGTACGTGAAGTAGGCCACTTGGCCGAGGCGCTCGAGCTGCCGATCACGTAGCGCCCATTCAACTTCGGAGTGTCGACCCGCGTCTGAGCTGGGGATTCGGCAAGGATTGGGGCTATGACCAAGAGAACTGTGCTTATCGGGGGACGCTTTTTCTTTGGCCTTTTGACGTTGGTGGCGGTGGGAACACAGCTGACAGTTCATTTGGGCATGGGCTACGACGTCTGGAACTTCTTCAGCTACTTCACTAATCTGTCCAACATCTTCGCAGCGTTGGTGCTTCTCATCAGCGGCTACAGGGTGATGATCCGCAAACGCCCCAGCGAAATCGACGACGTCACGCGCGGCACGGCAACCATTGCCATGGCCGTGGTGGGACTCGTGTTCGGTGCGCTGCTCGCCGGGGAAGATCTCGGCTCGCTGCTGCCGTGGGTCAACTTCGTGGTGCACTACCTGATCCCGGTGGTCATGGTAGTGGACTGGCTCTTCCAACCGCCGCGGGCCCCGCTCACGGTCAAGCACATCTGGTACTGGCTGCTCTACCCCGTCGGCTACCTGGTCTACAGCCTGGTCCGCGGGGCGTTGGTGAACTGGTACCCGTACTGGTTCGTCGACCCCGCACGGGCAGGTGGCTGGGGCGGAGTGGTGGTGTTTGCCCTCGCCATTTCCGTCGGCTTCCTGGTAGTGAGCCTGGCGATGCTGTGGCTCGGTAACAAGCTCAAGCGGCAGGTGGATTACTAGGCCTTGATCCACCGATCCGTGGTTGGTCCTCAATCGAGGAGGTGCAGCTGTTCGGGGGTGTCGAGGTCCTCGCCGCCGGAGATGTCGCTGCAGTCCACGAGGTCTATCAGTTCCGGGTGGGCCTGGAGGAAATAGCGTGCCCCGGCGTCGCCCGTTGCCGTTTCCGCGGCCTGAGCGCGGAGGCGGGAATCCAGGAGCAGCGGATGACCCCGCTGGAGTTTTCCTTCGGTGCCACGGTAGGCGGCCGCCGTCACCCGGCCAGGCTGGTGGGATGCCAGCAACCGGGCGACGGTTTCTGCGGCCAGGCCGGGCTGGTCCACGAGCGCGATGAGCACATGGTCCCCCGGGGCTGCTGCGGCAACTCCCGCCCGGAACGAACTTCCCATCCCGCTGGCCCAGTCCGGGTTGTCGATGACCCGGTGCCGGCTGAGATCGGTGGCGGCGCGGACCGATTCCGCGTCCACGCCGAGCACCGTCACCACTTCCCGGCAGCCGCCTGCGAGCAGTACGTCTGCCAGGACTTCAACGAGCGTGCGGCCCTGGAAGCGGAGCAATGCCTTGGGCCCGAGGCCCAGCCGCGTCCCGGCGCCGGCAGCAAGAAGCACCGCCGTCGTGCGTTGTTTGTCCAGGTCAGCCATCGCCCCAGCCTATCCAGCCACATGACAGTGACGGCAGTGTTCCCCCGGAACACTGCCGTCAACTGTTGTATGGATGAAGGGGGTCAGGAGTCGCCTCCGGCGCCGCCGGTGGTCCCGGCGTTGACGTCCAGGAGCTTGTAGCGGTCCATCGCGTAGGCGGGCACACCGCCGTCCACCTCGCCGCGCGAAGCCAGCAGCTGCAGGGTCTTCACCACGATGGAGTGGGTGTCGTTCTTGAAGAAGCGGCGGGCTGCGGCCCGGGTGTCGGAGAAGCCGAACCCATCCGCACCGAGCGAGGCGAACTGGTGCGGGAGGAACTGGCGGATCTGGTCCGGCACGGCCTTCATGTAGTCGGTCACCGCCACCACGGGCCCCTGCGCGTCGGCGAGCTGCTGCGTGACGAACGGTACGCGGGCGGGCTGGCCCGGGTTCAGGAAGGCGTCTTCCTCGGCGGCCATGCCGTCGCGGCGCAGTTCGTTCCAGGACGTCACGGACCAGACATCGGCGGAGACGCCCCAGTCCTCGGCGAGCAGCCGCTGGGCGTCAAGAGCCCAGGGGACGGAGACGCCGGAGGCCAGGATCTGGCTCTTGGGCCCTTCAAACTCCGACGCCGACACCCGATAGATGCCTTTCAGCACACCGTTGACGTCGAGGTTCTCGGGTTCGGCCGGCTGGGAAATGGGCTCGTTGTAGACCGTGAGGTAGTACATGAGGTTCCGGTCAGCCGAATCGGGCCCGTACATGCGCTCGATGCCGTCCCGGATGATGTGGCCCATCTCGTACCCGTAGGCGGGGTCGTAGGTGAGGACGGCCGGGTTGGTGGAGGCAAGGATCGGTGAGTGGCCATCGGCGTGCTGGAGGCCTTCGCCGGTCAGGGTGGTGCGGCCGGCGGTGGCGCCGATGATGAAGCCGCGGGCCATCTGGTCCGCGGCGGCCCAGAAGGCGTCGCCGGTGCGCTGGAAGCCGAACATCGAGTAGAACACGTAGATCGGGATCAGCGGTTCGCCGTGGGTGGCGTAGGACGTTCCTGCGGCGGTGAAGGCCGCGACCGCCCCGGCTTCGTTGATGCCTGGGTGGATCAGCTGGCCCTGGGCGGATTCCTTGTAGGCGAGGACCAGGTCCCGGTCCACAGAGAGGTAACCCTGGCCGTCCGGGTTGTAGATCTTGGCCGTGGGGAAGAGCGCGTCCATGCCGAAAGTTCGGGACTCATCCGGAACGATCGGGACAATTCGGTGTCCGAACTTCTTATCCCTGAGCAGGTCCTTGAGCAGGCGTACAAAAGTCATGGTGGTGGCGGCCTGCTGCTTCCCGGAACCGCGCTTGGCAATCTCATAGGTCTTGGGTTCTGGCAGCTCCACCGGAGCGTGGTCCGGCCGGCGTTGGGGGACGAAACCGCCGAGGGCGCGGCGGCGTTCCATAAGGTACTGGATTTCGGGGGAGTCCATGCCGGGGTGGTAGTACGGGGGGCGGTAGAGGTCCGCGTCGAGTTGTTCGTCCGTGATGGGGATGCGGAGGTAATCGCGGAACTTCTTCAGGTCATCGAGGGTGAGCTTTTTCATCTGGTGGGTCGCGTTGCGGCCCTCGAAGTGGGGTCCGAGTCCGTAGCCCTTGACCGTTTTGGCCAGGATGACGGTGGGCTTGCCCT
>NZ_QMKP01000025.1 GCF_003287955.1 Arthrobacter sp. AQ5-06
CGGCGCAACCAGGACCACGGAACACCACCGGCAGCAAGGCCGGGAACCCCGTCATGCCCATCGACCGAAACCCGGACAAAGATCAGAACAACCCCGCCCCATCAAACCCGACCGGTGGATCGAGGCTAAGCACGCAATCACTGCCATGGCTCCAAAGAATGCCACGAGCCACGGGGTCGCGCCTCCGCGCTTGCGCTGCTTGGCCAGGATGACGATTCCGGTAACGAGGCATCCGATAGACCCGACGATGAGGAAGAAGTTCATCCACCCGTAGAACGGTGTGCTGGCGCCGCTGTGCCTCATAAAGAGGAGCATGCAGGAACCGATGATTCCCAGGAAAGCCATGATCAGGGCAAGCACGCCCGTGGCGATCCGCAGACCGGAGGCCGGTGGTTTCGGCTGCCAGTTCGCGGGCGGATGATACTGGCCGGGCGGGTAGGCGTATGCCTGCTGGGTTGGCGGCTGACCGCCGGCGTGTTCGGTGTTCAATTGTTCTCCTGCGCTGAATGGATGTTCGACGGGAATGCCGCCCCATCAGAGCAAGCAGAAAGACCCCCGGGGGTTCAGTGTATGCCGGGGCCGGGGAGCGTCTACGCATGTTCCCCACACATGAGACATGTGAGAGAAAGATTTGATAAGCCCATCGCCCTCATCGATATGGACGGGAACTGGCTCCAATGGGGCGTCCGCCTCAACGAGATCCTGCTCCGCCTCGACCCGTCCTTCCCGATCGTCGACGACGACGACAAGAGGAGCGGCTGGGATGACCTGGCCGGCCCCGGTGGTGACCCCATGCTGCTGAAGGAGGCGATGAACCACCCGGATCTGTACAACGACATCGAACCCGTTCCGTACTCTGTCGAGTCCATCCTGGAGATGGCCGACGAAGGCTTCGACGTGTTCCACTGCTCCACCCCGACGTGGACCAACCCGGGGTGCGTTCCGGGGAAGCTGGCCGCCATCGATCAGTACTTCGGGCCGAAGGCTGTGGACCGGCTCATCCTCACACACGACAAGACGATGGTCACAGGCGACGTCCTGATCGATGACAAAAGGCATCATCACCGGCGCCGCGGTGCCGTCCTGGAAGCACCTGATTCACGACCAGTCCCACAACCGGTCCGTGGCCGGGGTGCCGAGGATGAGCGACTGGCGGGAATGGCGGGGCCACGTCTACCCGCTGCTGGACCGCGTCCCCGTCTAACCTGTCACCTCGAAAGGGTCGCACTTGCTTCGGCGGTGCGGCCCTTTCTTGCGTCCCCGGCAGTCACGCCGTGGTTCACTGAAGCATCCGAAAAAAGGGGACGGCCATGTCAGCAAAAGCATTCCTGTGGATCGGCGCAGGCCTTGCTGTTTTGGTCGCCGGCGCCGTGGCACAGCTCGTCGCAGAAGGTGTCGACAACGAAAAGCCTCCGTCCAAGACCGTCCTAGTGGAGTTCCGCGCGCCCGGGAATTCGACGGCTGCCACGGTGTCCTGGAGCGCCCCCGATGGCACCCGAACGTACACGGGAGAACTGCCGCTGAGGAACACCAACGGCACCCAGGGAGTGTCCTACGAGATGCCCCGGGGCACGCCCGTGAGCATCACGGTGACCAATGAGGGCGGCATGGGATCAACGAGCTTGGGCTTCGCCGGCACCGTTGCCTGCCATATTCGGGTGGACGGACGCCTGATTTCCGACGAAAGCGCCAAAGGATTCCACTCGTCGGTGACCTGCAAGGCGTCGGCGGACTGGTGAAACAATCTTTGCGGACGCAGATTTGGACTGACAAATACCGATTCTGATTGGCGCGAGAATCTTCCGGCAAACAAAAAATGCCCCATCTAGCGGCGTATGGCATGTTGTTGGCGGTCTGGGCACGGAAAACGTCCACGGTGACGCGTCTGACTTCGCAACGCCTGCTTTCCAGGCCAACCGTTTCGGCTCTACGCAGCTTTGACGACTAGCAGCTCATCACATTCGGTGGTTTAACGCGGCGACAAAGATGCCCGCCTCATTAACCAGGCCGGCTCAGTCGTCATGCCGCCTGGCCAAGCCCACATGGCCCCGGCCCCGAACCGGTCCAAAATGTCCCCGAGCAGCGCCTCAGTATGCTCTTCCTCGTGTTCGGTCGCGAAAGCTGGCAGTTGCAGGGCGGCACGGCTCGGTGAGAGCTCCGTGAGCATGACCCCGGCCCGAGCGTAGGGAACCGTCCATGATCCGGCTCTCCAGCGCCCCTGGGGCGGCCTTGGAGCGGACAACCGGATCAGCGGTCGGCGCCGGCAATTTGACGGTCACAGAGGGGAACGAGGCGGCGGTCTGGTTGAAGTGGGAAGTCCCGGCGAAGCAGGACATCAGCTTGGCCTGCTGGTAATCTTTCGCGAGTCGGACAGCGGCCCGCAGGGCTTAGGTGCACCTACTGCGTCCTCGCCTCTGTCGTCACAGGCTTGGAAAATGACCTGGATTTCTCAGCCTATGCGCCCACGTTAGCTCATGGGTGACCTGATCATGACTCACGCCCTCACTTGAGCGCTGTAGGAGCACCGAGATTTCGGGACGGGCAGCGATTGGGTTTCGCGGGCACCGACACTTTCTGCCGGCCTCCATAGCTGAAACGGACGCTCAGCAGAAAACCGTCGGTGAACTCAGCAACCTAAGGTTCTTGGACGACGAAAGTTTTCGCCGTCTGGAAAGGCCGTTCGCGCACGGAGCCCGGACCTGCCGCCGGCGCGGCGCCGTATGTCAAGAAGAACGCCTCCCGCCGAGCAGTTCCGCCAGTTCCGCAGCCTTAGTGCCGGAGTTTGTCTTTCTCACGCTCGAACTAGTACTACAGTCGCGTTTAATTTCGGTCCCGTCGGCGTTTCAATCGGATTTCCCGCCGTGGACCTGTTAATCGTTGGTGGTGATTGATGATATCTGTGTGGCGGATGTAGAAAAATGGGCTGAGGGTCTCGATGAAATCGGTGAACTGATCGGGCGCCGCTTTGTCCGTTCCGAACCCCGGGACAATGCCATGGCGTACGTGCGCGGACTGCTTTCGGATGAGGAACGGAAGAACTCCTGGACCCTGTCTGAACGTGCCGGGCACGGCACCCCGGACGGGATGCAGCGACTGCTCTCCATCACCGACTGGGATCCGGATGCCGTGCGTGATGACCTGTTCAGCTACGTCAACCGCCATCTGGGCGACCCCGACGGGGTGCTGATCATTGACCAGACCGGATTCTTGAAGAAAGGCACCGCTTCAGCCGGGGTCGCACGCCAGTATTCAGGCACCGCGGGACGGGTGGAGAACTGCCAGATCGGGGTGCTCCTGACGTACTCCGCCCCGGCCGGGCGCACCCTGTTGGACCGGGAGAGGTGCACCGTGGCCGGTATCCCCGAAGCCAGGGAATTCGCCACGAACCGGTGTTGGCCGCGGACATGATCGACCGTGCCCTGGAGGCCGGGATCCCGGCCCGCTGGGCCACCGGAGACGCGGTCTACGGACAGCACACGGGGTTGCGCCGCCGTCTGGAATCCAAGGGCCTGCACTACGTGCTGGCCGTTCCCATGAACCAAAACATCATCGCCCCCACAGCCGGGCTGGGCGAACAATGGGCGCGCCGATAAACTCATTGCCTCCCTGCGCGGCACTGCCCGGCGGACCCGGACCGCCGGGGCCGGAACCAAGGGCGACCGGCGGTATTCCTGGGCACGGACCCGCATCAACGGACCCGCCGAAACCGGAGAACACTGACTGCTGGCCCGCCGGTCCCTGAAGGACCCCGCCGACCTGGCCTACTACATCTGCCACGGCCCAAACCGGGTCTCGCTGGCCGAGCTGGTCAGGATCGCCAGCGCCCGCTGGGCGATCGAGGAAACCTTCCAAACCTCCAAGGGCGAAACGGGACTGGACCACTACCAGGTGCGCCAATACACCGGCTGGTACCGGCACATCACCCTCTCCATGTTCGCCCACGCCTTCCTGACCGAATCCGCTCCAAAAAAGGGGCCCTGCCGCCGGAGACGGGGAGCTGATCCGGCTCTCCCTGCCCGAAATCAGGCGGCTGCTCGTCCGGCTGATCTGGTACCGGACAATTCACCCGGACCGGATCCTGGGCCATTCGATCTGGCGGCGGAAACATCAGCAGCGTGCACGATACTGCCATTACAAGGCCCGCGGGCACACCCCATAAATGCGACTGTAGTACTAGGACGTTGCTCACTGAGATCGAGAATCTGTTCGTAGTGACTTTCCTTGAACCTCACCGTGCGCTTATTGAGGCGGAGGTGCGGCCACGTGTTGGTGTAGTACATCTCCCTCACCATTCGGAGGGACACGCCCAGACGCTCTGCAAGCTGTTCAGGGGTTATCAATTCGGCTCTGTTCTCCATGGTCACTCTCGTATCTCCGTCACCGCGTTTTCACAGCAAGCGTCCCTTGCCAATTTCCCCTATGCGGTCCACGCGCTGGCGGGTGTCAGTTGGCGAAGCAGTGGGTGCTCTCCGCGGAAGTATCAGAGTGATGGGATGCGCACTCTAGTGAACTCGCTCACGCGTGAGTGGAGTGAGCGATTCTGGCGTTATCCAGCGTTGTCTACTGGAACAAGCCGCATCAAAAAGCCCGGAATCTAGGGGTTCTGGCGTCAGGAGACACGCCGGGAATGGGGTTCAAGTCCCCCTCCGCGCACAAATGGGAAAACCCCTGAAATCCATGGATTTCAGGGGTTTTTTCTGTTCTGGTCCGCGGCCCAAGCTGGAGCCGTGAATCCAACCCCGCCGCCTGGCCCGCTTGAAGTCGTCGTCCACTCCGGGCTGGCCGACTGGTGGGTGATCCTTGCCGGGCTTGGACCCTTGGCTCTCCTGATTGCTGCGCGTGACGCTCGTTGAGCGCCTAGGGCGGGTTACTCCGCCGCAGACCAAAACGTTGGCTAAGGAACTCATCTGAGCCCTAGCTGGCAGCGGCTGTTCGCTGGTCTTTTTCAATCCTGGGCACCAGCGTGCCCAATGTCACCCGACGCCGATCCCAGCAGGTGTCCGCACGGAAATATAGGCGACGCAGAGAAATTTTCTTGCCAGGCTATTGGGGAATACCCGCCGGATGCTGTACGTTGCATACGCGACAGACGAACCAAAGAAAAGAGATACACCTAAGTGGCAACCGATTACGACGAACTTCGCTCCGACGTCAAGGAGTCGCAGGACAACTCACTCGAGGCACTGCAGTCCGCCAATGCACCGGACGCCCGCAGTGTCGTCCTCGAGCTCGATGAGGCCGACGGGCTGGATGGCGCCGGCGTTCCCGGGGGCGAATTCGTTGCCGAGGAATTGGTCGTGCAGGTTATCCCGCAGGCTGAGGACGAGTTCACGTGCTACTCCTGCTTCCTGGTCCGGCACCGCTCCCAGATTGCGCGGCAGAAAAACGGACACAGCTACTGCACTGACTGCGAAGGCTGATTCAAGAGCACCGGAACTATTCCGTGGCGGGCCGTTTCCGCCAACAGGAAGTTAAGGCACGCCCACATTCAGTAGGCGTGCCTTTCCTGTTAACAGGCTCCATCTGACGGCTCAGGCCAGACGGCTGCGGACGATCTCGCTGACCGCCTTACCGTCGAAGCGCCCGGCGACCTTGGCCGTAACAGGCTTCATCACGGCACCCAGCTGACGCATGCCGGGCTCCACGCCTTCATTCCTCAGCCCGGCGATCGTCTCGTCAACCATCGCCTCGACTTCAGCGGCTGTCAACGGCTGCGGCAGGTAGGCTTCAATAATTTCCGCCTCGGCGATCTCAGCCGCCGCCCGCTCGGGTTCGCCGGCGTCAGTGTAGATCCTTGCTGTATCGCGACGCTTGGCGGCCTCCTTCTGCAACAGCGACGTCACCTGGGCGTCGTCCAGGACAATGGGCGTCTTTCCCGACTTCTCCCGTGTCTCGATCTCGCCCAGGACATTGCGCACCGTTGTCAGGGCGGTTTTGTTCCGCTCCTTCATGTGCACCACAACATCGGCGTGCAAGCGTTCCTTCAAAGTGGTCACGGCATTCCTCGATTCGTTGAGCGCCCCAAGCCGGCAGGGCAGCAGGACAGCGGTGAACCATCCCTCTAGTACCGTAGAGGGCTATGGCTGACAATCACTACTCCGGGCACTACTCCGGGTCCGGCGGGGAATGACCGTGATTCCCGATCAATTGTGGCAACGGATCATTGAAGCCTTCAGCCATGCCGCCCTCCCCCATGTCACGGTGGCCGAACTGGCTGTGGTGCTGGCGCTGGCAACGGCACTCTCCATCCCCCGGGCCACCTGGAAGTACTTTGGGCTCCTGGCCACCGCCACACACGAACTAGGCCATGCCTTCGCCGCCGTCATGAGCGGCCAACGACTGAGCGGAATCCGGCTCCGGTTGGACCACTCAGGCACAACCACCAGTTACAGCCGTGGCCGGGCTGCCGCCGTCTGGTCGGGATTCTGGGGCTATCCTGTTCCTGCCCTGACCGGCGCCGCCCTGGTCACCTCCGGTTTTGCCGGCTGGGGTCCGGCCGCCTTGGCCACGGGAACCCTTATCCTCCTAGCTTCGCTCATGTTCATCAGGAATTTCGCGGGGCTGCTGATCACGGGCCTTGCCGTCGCAGGGGGCGGGTTGCTGGTCCTCGTTGTGCCGAGCAACTTCACTGGCCACGTTGCAATCGTTCTTGGCGTGGCACTGCTGGTGGCCGCCGTCCGGGACCTCGCGAAGCTCACCGATGTGCACCTGCGGCGCCGTGACAGGCTGGCCAGTTCCGACGCCTATCTGCTGTACCGCGCAACGTCCATACCCTCCGGCATTTGGATCTCGCTCTTTGTCGCCGTTATTGCCGGGTCCTGGCTGGTCGCCTGGCAGCCCATCTCGGCAATCCTGGCCGCCGGAGCCTAGGCTGGTCCGCATGAGCCGGGAATCTTCGAGCGGGCCACAGGCCATGACGCCACCGTTGCCGACAGCACGGACACCAGTACCGGACACAACACCCGCGGCGCCTACGTGACCGGCGGTGCCGAATTCAACCAGGACACCAGTTACATTGAGGACCGGATCACCCACGACGGCCGCCCCGGCGTCAATGGCGAGCCGGGGTGGCGGGTGGAAGCTGGCCGATATCGGCTGATCGCAGCGCGCGCATGCCAGTGCGCGAACCGGACCGTGATTGTGCGTAGGTTCCTCGGGCTTGAGGACGCCATCTCTCTGGGCCAGCCCGGCCCTACACACGATGCGTGGTCCTGGACCTTTGACCTGGATCCGGGTGGGGTGGACACCGTCCTCGGCATCGAGCGCATCCAGAGTGCCTATTCCCGGCGCTTCCCGGATTACCCCCGCGGCATCACGGCGCCGGCGATCGTGGACGTTGCCGGCGGCACGGTGGTCACCAACAACTTCCCTCAGATCACCCTCGACTTTGTACCTCGTGGCCGACACCACCACGGAGGCCGACGTCCGACTGTTCACCACCTTGGCCAGGTTCGATGCCGTCTTCCACGGGCATTTCAAGTGCAACCGGCAAAAGCTGACCGAACTGCCGGCTCTGTGGGGGCTACGCGCGGGACCTTTTCCAGACTCCCGGTTTCGAACGACACGATCGACTTTGTGCAGATCAAGCAGCACCATTACATCGTCTATGAGGACATCAACCCCACCGGGAGCGTGCCGCAGGGTCCCGATCCGGCCGGCTGGCTGGAGCCCCATGGCAGGGAATTGCTGGGCGGCCGGCCATTCGGTGACGGCACTGGCACGGAGCGGACACACGCCAGGAAAGCGCTTTCCGACCAGGTAGGCTAGATCCATGCAGAAATCTCATGGCTTTGCGGCGCCCGGCTACGAAGGTGTTTCGGATCTGTTTGAGGCCCTGCTCGCCGCCGATCCGCAATATAGCGCCCAACTGGCCGCCTACCGGAACGGCGTGAAGATACTGGACCTGTCTGGCGGGCCCCACATCACAGCCGACTCCATCACCGGGGCGTACTCAGTCTCCAAGGGCGCGGCGGCCCTGGTAATTTCCCTACTCGTCCAGGACGGGCTGCTGGACCTTGACCGGGCAGTGGCGCACTACTGGCCCGAGTTCGGAGTCCACGGCAAGGACCGGTTGCTGGTGCGTGAAGCCCTGTCCCATCAGGCGGGTCTGATCGGCGTCGAGGGTGGATTCGCCTTGGACGAATTCACCACTTCCAGGGCCGCGGCAAAGTTGGCAGCGGCGAGTCCGGCATGGCATCCCGGCAGTTGCTTCGGCTACCACGCACTTACCATCGGAATCATCATGGAGGAACTCTGCCGGCGGGTAACGGGAACCAGCCTGCAGAGCCTCTTTGACCAGCGCATCCGCACGGCCTATGGCATCGATTTCTTCCTGGGACTGCCCGAAGAGCTGGAACCGCGCTACCGCGACGTCCTCTACGACGTCGATCCCCTGCAGCCGTGGCTGGATCCACTAAGTCTGGAAGGGCTTAACAGCAACGCGGCAGTCAGCTCAATCATGGAACTTCCCAATCAACGGGCCGTGCGCGCCGCGGGGATGAGTGCCGCCGGCGGTGTGGGTACGGCGGAGGGCCTGGCCAGGCTGTACGCCGCGGCCATAACCGGCGTGGACGGCCGGTCCCCCTTGCTGACCCATGAGACTGCCAGCGCCATGTCCCAGGAGCAGGTGTGGGGCCTGGACCGCATGTCCGGACTGGACAACGCCTTCGCCGTGGTCTTCATGAAGCCACACGTGTCGCGGAACTTCGGCAGCCACCGCGCCTTCGGCCACGAAGGAGCAAACGCTGCCCTGGGTTTCGCCGATCCCGCCTACGGTCTCGGTTTCGGATACATTCCGCAGCGGGCGGAAGACGGACGTACGCAGGGCAAAGCGCATCGGCTGGCTGCGGAAGTCCGGCGGGCCGCGTCGGCCTTGTCGTAGCAGACGGCTGCACTTAGTGTGGGGCGGATGGGTGACACTCACGCGCAGCCGCAGCGCCGGCCAGCCGCTGGAACCCGCCTCCTGAGGAATTCGGTGGCCGGTCTCTCGTCGGCATTCAAGGTACATCGCCTGCAGCTGGCGGCGAAGGCAGCTTTAGCCGCCGGCCTCGCTTTTGCTATTGCTCCCCTGATGCCGGGATCCGCTGCCGAGTATCCGTACTATGCACCGCTGGGCGCATTGGTGTCCATGTACCACAACGTGATCGGATCCGTTCGTCAGGGTCTCCAGGCGCTGGTCGGTCTCGCCCTGGGCATCGGACTCGCCTTCGCACTGGTCAGTATCGGTGATCCGTCACCGCTGACTGTCGCGGTCTTTATGGGAATCGGTGTGCTGCTCGGCGGCCTTCCCCGCGTCGGCTCCGGCAGCGATTGGATTCCGACGGCGGCGCTGCTGGTACTGCTGGTGGGTGGAAGCAACCGGGACGATTTTTCCTTTGGCTACCTCATTCAGATGGGCGTCGGCGTCGCGGTGGGCATCGCCGTCAACTTCCTGGTCTTTCCTCCGCTGCACTTCAATGCGGCAGCCACCAGCCTGGGCAAACTACGGCTGGCCCTCGGGCGGCAACTATCTGACATGGGAACGGCCCTGACTGAAAAGTGGCCTCCCGAGCATGAGGACTGGTCCCGCCGGTCCACCGAGCTGGCCGAAGCAGCAAGCACCGTCCGTCATCGGGTCCAAGAGGCTGACGCGAGCCGCCGCGCCAATCCGCGCCGGCGGTTCCATCCACGCGATGTGGATCTCGACTACCGCAACCTTCGTGATCTGGAGCGGGTGACGTTCCACATCCAGGACATGACAGAAGTCCTGGCCGATGTGATCTGGACAGACGACGCACCTTACACGGTGCCTTTCAAAGACAGTTCACCGCTGGCAGCAGCCATGACCGCCACCGGTGAACTCCTGGCCTCGTTCGACGGCGGGGATGAAGCAGAGCAGCGGCGGCTCTTCGCTGCCGCGAAGTCAGCGGTGGAGGCCGGCATGGCAGCGGTTGCGGAGCGGGCCCAGACAGATTCGGCCGTGACAGCGTCCGAGTCCATCCTTCTGAGCCTCCACCGGGTTCTCCGTGCTGTGCGGCCGTCGTCCTAGAGCGGTGCCACGGAGCCGCTGAAGTGGCGGCGGCCAGAACGGTGGTTCCACACCACAAATTCGGACCGCTGCCAGCCTTCGCCAGGCGTCTGCCCAGTGGAGATATCCAGGGCAACGCGGGCCGGCAGGAAGACAGGCGCGTCGAACGTGACATCCCATGTGAACGTTTCGCCCTTGGCCGGCCCGACATCCGCGAGGGCCCTCGATGCAAGGTACATCCCGTGCGCGATGGTGCGTCGCATGCCCAGGGCTTTGGCCGAGAGTACGCTCAGGTGGATCGGGTTGAAGTCGCCTGAAACGGCGGCATACGCTCGGCCGGTATCGACCCCCAAATGCCATATCGCGGTGGGGTCCGGAGGCGTGAACTCGGTCTGGCCGTTGTAGGGCGTCGGCTTGTCGATGCCGGGGAGGAATACACCCTTGGCCAGGTAGGAGGAGCGCCCCGTCCATTTGATGTCCGGCGTACCGGCGCCACGGACCTCGGCGACCACGTCGAGTTGTGTGCCGGCCCGATGGCCCTGGAGGTTCTCCACCCAGGCCTGGATGTCCAGCGATTCAGTGAAGAGTACCGGCGACCGCTGTTCCACATGGTTACTGAGGTGGATCATGCCCAGGAGCGGCAACGGGAAATCGTCGCGGTTCATCACACTCATGGCCAGCGGGAATGCCAGTGCGTGGAGGTAGCCGGCCGGCAGGGTGTCCCTGGCAGTCAGCCCGATGAGGTGCTGGTACGCGGTGAGGTTGCCGACGTCGGCCTTTACCCCGCGCACTTCGTGGCCGGTGGCCGGCAGGCTGGATCCGTTGTGGGTCCCCAGCACGCGGCGTCGAGCCGCCTGCGCTGCGGCGTTGACGTACAGCTTTGAAAGGGACGGCATCTCCCCCAGGATGACCGGCGGAACCGTATTCATGCCCCCACCAGGTTCTGTCCGCAGACCCGGAGCACGTCGCCGTTGATACCCCCGGCGGCGTCGCTCGCCAGGAAGGCGATGGCCTCCGCAACGTCGGACGGTTGGCCTCCCTGCTGCAGGGAGTTCAGCCGCCTGCCCACTTCGCGGACGGCAAACGGAATCCGCGCTGTCATGTCTGTTTCGATGAAGCCGGGTGCCACCGCGTTGATGGTCCCTCCGTTCGCCGCCAGAAGGGGTGCAGAAGCGCGCACCATACCCATCACCCCGCCCTTGGATGCAGCGTAGTTGGTCTGGCCGCGGTTGCCCGCTATGCCGCTGGTGGACGCAACCGACACAATCCGTGGTTCGTTGCGGAAGTGTTCAGAGGCGAGGAGCGCTTCGTTGACTCTGAGCTGGGCGGCAATGTTGATGTTGAGGACGGAGCTCCAGCGGGCGTGGTCCATATTGGCCAGCAGCTTGTCCCGGGTAATGCCGGCGTTGTGGATGACGATGTCCAGGCGGCCGTGACGCTGAACCGCGTGGTCGATAATCCGCTGGCCGGCATCTGCGCTGCTGATATCCAGTTGAAGCGCCGTGCCGCGGACTTCGTTGGCAACAGCAGCCAAATGGTCCCCTGCTGCCGGGATGTCAACGAGGACCAGGGTGGCCCCGTCCCGGTGGAGCGTCCGGGCAATAGCCGCACCGATGCCGCGGGCGGCGCCGGTGACCACGGCAACCTTGCCGGCGAGCGGCTTCTCGAAGTCAGGGGGCAGGTGGCCCTGCTCGGTTGCGACAGTCAGGAACTGGCCGTCCACAAATGCCGACCGGCCGGACAAAAAGAACCGTAGGGCGGCAAGAGCGCTGGGGCTGGCGCTCTGGGCCCCCTCTGCCAGGAGGATGCCGTTCGCTGTTGCGCCGGCCCGGAGTTCTTTGGCCAGGGACCGCAGGAAGCCATCCACGCCTTGCCGGGCGGCCGACTGTGCAGGGGACCCGGTTTCGGCGGCAGGCCGGGAGATGGTGACGACGCGGGCGCTCGGTCCGAGATCACGCAGGGAGGACGCCGCGGACAGTACAGGCTTTTCAAGGTCCTCGGGCCGGGACAGCTCATCCAGGACCAGAATGATCGCGCCAAGCTTTTCGCGGGGCACGGCGTGGCGCCGGACGTCCAGGTCCCAGGAAAGGAGCTTGGCTGCCAGTTCGTCGGCTCCGGCGGTGTTGCCCTGGACCAGAACGGGACCGGTCGTCAGGGACTGGCCCGGCTTGTAGCGGCGCAGCAGCGCAGGCTGGGGCAGGCCCAGCCGCTTGGCGATGTTCTTGCCCAGGCTCTGGTTGACCAGGGTGGTGTATGTGTCCGTCATCCGGTGCCCCTAGAGTGCTTCGAGAATTGCGACGACGCCCTGGCCGCCGGCGGCGCAGATGGAAATGAGACCACGTGCGGGTCTTCCATCGATGGTGCCTTTGGCCTGCAGCATCTTGGCCAGCGAGGCGACGATGCGTCCGCCGGTGGCCGCGAAGGGGTGGCCTGCGGCCAGGGAGGAGCCGTTGACGTTCAGCTTGGTGCGGTCGATGCTGCCGAAGGCACCGTCGAGTCCCAGCCGGGTGCGGCCGAACTCCTCATCTTCCCAGGCAGCCAGTGTGCTCAGGACAGTCCCGGCGAAGGCTTCATGGATCTCAAAGAAGTCGAAGTCATCCAACGTCAGTCCGTTGCGGGCCAGCAGCCTGGGGATTGCAAATGAGGGGGCCATGAGCAGGCCGTCCTTGCCGTGGACGAAGTCCACGGCGGCAGCTTCTCCATCAACTACGGTGGCGAGCTTCGGCAAGTCATGGGCATCAGCCCAGTCTTCGGATGCGAGCAGGACCGTGGATGCCCCGTCGGTGAGCGGAGTGGAGTTTCCCGCCGTCATGGTGGCCTCGGCGCCCAGGTTCTTTCCGAAGACGGGCTTGAGTGTAGCCAACTTCTCGAGCGTGGTGTCCGCCCTCAGATTGGAGTCCTTGGCGAGGCCGCGGTATGGCGTCAGGAGGTCATCGAAGAAACCCGCGTCATACGCGGCGGAAAGGTTGCGGTGGCTGTTGAAAGCCAGTTCATCCTGCGCCTCGCGTGAAATGTTCCACTGCGCGGTGGTCAGCGCCTGGTGCTCACCCATGGACAGGCCGGTGCGTGGCTCCCCCGTGCTCGGAGCATCGGGGGCCAGGTCCTTGGGCCGCAGCCGGCTGAGCACCTGCAGGCGCTGGGGAAGGGTCTTGGCACGGCTGAGGTCCAGGAGCACTTCGCGGAGACCTTCACTGACAGCAATGGGAGCATCCGACGCTGAGTCCACACCGCCCGCGATCGCGGAATCGATCTGGCCCAGCTTGATCTTGTTGGCCAGGCCCAGGACCGTCTCCAGGCCGGTGGCACACGCCTGCTGCAGGTCGTAGGCGGGGGTCTCCGCCGACAACGCTGAACCCAGGACTGCCTCGCGGGTGAGGTTGAAGTCCCTGGAGTGCTTGAGCACGGCCCCCGCCGCAACCTCGCCGATCCGCTCATCCTGGAGGCCAAACCTGGCGATAAGACCGTCCAGTGCGGCGGTGAGCATGTCCTGGTTCGAAGACTTTGTGTAGGCCCCGCCGGACCGGGCAAACGGGATCCGGTTACCACCCACAATCACGGCCCTGCGGACTGGGCGCGCCGCGCCGGAAGTCGTGTGGCTGGCGAATTCGTGGGGTCCGGTGCCGGACTGTCCATTGACGGACATGGGTGACTCCTCTGATCTGCGACGGTTACCGATACCCAGCGTACCTGATACGCTGAGTATCGTGAACAACCTCCACTCAGAAGCCCCGACGCCGGCTGCCGGCGGAAATGCCGACGGCCGTTCGGCCCGCTGGCAGACCCACCGGGAGGAACGACGTCGGGAGCTCATCAAGTCCGCACGTCGGGCGGTCCACGCACTGGGCAGCGATGCCTCAATGGAGGAGATTGCGGCGGCCGCCGGCACATCAAAGTCAGTCTTTTATCGCTATTTCGGCGATAAGGCAGGACTGCAGCACGCTGTCGGGGAAGTTGTCCTGAGCCAGATGCAGCGCAAGATCCGAGAGGCGGCCCAGGGTGCCCAGACGCCTCGGGAAGGGCTGCTGGCCATGATCTCGGCGTATCTCCAGATGGCGGAAACCAGCCCCAACGTCTACAGCTTCGTCACCCGCTATGCGCCAGTGGACGCGGATGGCGCCCAGGGATCGGTGGCCATTTCCGGAGCCCTGGGCCACTTCTTCGATTCCATCGCGGAGATGATTACCGCACCAATGCGGACCCACCTGGGAAATGGCAAGGAAGCGGTGATCGGCTACTGGCCCACGGCGGCCATCGGCCTGGTCCGGAATGCGGGCGAACAGTGGCTCAGCACGCCGGATTCGGCAGCGAAGCCGGACCAGGAAGCCATGGCCCGCCAGATCACGGCCTGGTTATGCGTGGGAATCGCCCCCGAGCTTGACCCTGCCAGCGCGCCATGATTCCGCCAAAACAACCCCAGACCCTCCTGTCAGAACCAACGAAGGACATTGACATGACCGAAGTAGTGGACCGCCCCACCGGCGAGAACGCAGCCGTAACCAACGCTGCCGCAGCGAGCCCGGCCGCCAACCGGCAGCCGGCAGCGCAGCCCGCCGTCGACGTTGCCGCACTCGGCGAGCAGCTTTTGGGCAAATGGGCGGACGCCCGCCGGCACACGCGCGCACTGGCCAGCAGCCCTGCGCTGCACAAGACCGAGGGCCTGACGCACACCGAACACCGGACGCGGACCTTCGGCCAATTGAAGTTCCTCGTGGACAACAGCGCCGTGCACCGGGCCTTCCCGGCGGCACTGGGCGGTGCCGATGATCATGGCGGCAACGTGGCCGGGTTCGAGGAACTGGTCACCGCCGACCCGTCCCTGCAGATCAAGGCCGGTGTCCAGTGGGGCCTGTTCGGCTCGGCCGTGATGCACCTGGGGACGCAGGAGCACCACACCAAGTGGCTGCCAGGCATCATGAGCCTGGAGATCCCCGGCTGCTTCGCGATGACGGAGACCGGCCACGGTTCCGATGTGGCCAGCATTGCCACCACGGCGACGTACAACGCCGAAACCCAGGAATTTGTGGTCCACACACCGTTCCGTGCTGCGTGGAAGGACTACATCGGCAACGCAGCCATCGACGGCCTCGGCGCTGTCGTCTTCGCCCAGCTCGTGACCCGGGGCGTTAACCATGGCGTGCATGCGTTCTATGTTGACCTCCGGGACCCCCAGACCAAGGAGTTCATGCCCGGGATCGGTGGTGAGGACGACGGCGTCAAGGGGGGCCTTAACGGGATTGACAACGGCCGGCTGCATTTCGACAATGTCCGCATCCCCCGCACAAACCTCCTGAACCGCTACGGCGATGTGGCACCGGACGGGACGTACACGTCGTCCATTGCCAGCCCCGGCCGCCGCTTTTTCACCATGCTCGGAACCCTCGTCCAGGGCCGCGTTTCGCTGGACGGCGCGGCAGTGGCGGCGTCGAAGATCGCCCTGACGGCAGCCATCCGCTACGCCACCGAACGCCGCCAGTTCAACGCGTCGTCCCACACGGACGAAGAGGTCCTGCTCGATTACCAGCGCCACCAGCGGCGCTTGTTTACCCGGCTGGCCACGACGTATGCCGCGGGCTTCGCGCACGAGCAGCTCCTCCGGAAATTCGACGACGTCTTTTCCGGCGCCCATGATACCGATGAGGACCGGCAGGACCTGGAGACCCTCGCCGCGGCTCTGAAGCCGCTGAGCACGTGGCACGCCCTGGACACCCTGCAGGAATGCCGTGAGGCGTGCGGCGGCGCCGGCTTCCTGATCGAAAACCGCTTCGCCTCCCTGCGGGCGGACCTGGACGTCTACGTAACGTTTGAGGGCGACAACACTGTCCTGCTCCAGCTGGTGGCCAAGCGCCTCCTGGCCGACTATGCCAAGGAGTTCAGGAATGTCGATTTCGGCGTCCTGGCCCGCTACGTAGTGGCCCAGGCCACGGGCGTGGCGATGCATCGCACCGGCCTGCGGCAGGTGGCACAGTTTGTGGCCGATACCGGATCAGTCCAGAAGGCTGCCAATGCACTCCGCGACGAGGAAGGCCAGCGCGCCCTCCTGACGGACCGCGTCCAGACGATGGTGGCCGACGTCGGGGCGGCCCTGAAAGGCGCCAACAAGCTGCCCGTCGAAAAGGGAGCGGCCCTCTTCAACCAGCACCAGAACGAGCTGATCGATGCTGCCCAGGCCCACGCCGAGCTCCTGCAATGGGAGGCGTTCACGGAGGCCCTGGAAGATGCCACGGACCCCGGCACCAAACGGGTCCTGACATGGCTGCGCGACCTTTTCGGCCTTTCGCTGATCGAAAATAACCTGTCCTGGTACCTGATGAACGGCCGGCTCTCCATGCAACGGGCACGCACTGTGGGTGATTACATCAACCGGCTCCTGGTCAAGATCAGGCCACACGCCCTGGACCTTGTGGACGCCTTCGGGTATGGCGATGACCACGTGCGGGCAGCGATCGCCACCGGTGCCGAGAAGACCCGGCAGGACGAGGCCCGTGCGTACGGCAGGGCACAGCGGGCCAGCGGCAGCGCACCCGTCGACGAAAAATCGCTGCTGGCGCGCACCTCGGCCGCCGGCCGCACCCAGCGGAACTGACCGCCCGCCCCGCGTTCCTCTGGCGAGGTAAACGCACGACGGCGCCGCTCCCCCTCGGTGGGGAGCGGCGCCGTCGTGCGTCGTTTCGTCAGAAGTGCTGCTGTTCCTGAAGTCCGTCAGGCAAGCACTGAGCGGTAGACCTCAAGAGTGGTCTCAGTAATGGATTCCCAGGAGAAGTGCTCCTCAGCGCGGCGGCGGCCGGCCCGGCCCATGGCACGTGCCCGTTCGGGATCGGACACCACCTCCGTCAGTGCGGCGGCAAATTCCGTCACGAACTTCTCCGCATCAAGCGGTGTGCCGGTGCCGTCGGTGACCTGCTCAAGGTCCACCAGCAGACCCGTCTCGCCGTGCTGGACCACCTCAGGAATGCCACCCGTAGCGCTGGCCACCACGGCAGCACCGCAGGCCATCGCCTCAAGGTTGACGATGCCCAGCGGTTCATAGATGGACGGGCAGGCGAACGCTGTGGCGTGGCTGAGGACCTGGATGAGTTCGTTCCGCGGCAGCATCCGTTCAATCAGGACGACGCCGGTCCGCTGGCTCTGCAGTTCCTCGATAAGGCGTGCAGTCTCTGCTGCGAGCTCGGGGGTATCCGCCGCCCCAAGGCACAGCACCAGCTGGACATCGGCCGGAAGCTTCGCAGCGGCACGCAGCAGGTACGGCACACCCTTCTGACGCGTGTTGCGACCGACAAACACCACGCTGGGCTTGTCCGGGTCAATGCCCAGGGCGCGAACGGCGTCCTGGCTTTCATCCCGCTGCCACAGTTCGACGTCGATGCCGTTGTGGACCACCCTGACCTTGGCAGGGTCAACGTCGGGGTAGCTGCGGAGGATGTCCTGGCGCATGCCTTCCGAAACGGCGATGATCGCCGCTGCTGCCTCATAGGCAGTCTTCTCAACCCAGGAGGACAACGCGTAGCCGCCGCCAAGCTGCTCGGCCTTCCACGGCCTCAAGGGCTCCAGGCTGTGGGCGCTCAATACGTGCGGGATGCCGTGGAGCAGGGACGCCAAATGGCCGGCCATGTTCGCATACCAGGTGTGCGAATGGACCAGATCGGCGCCTGCTACGTCCGGCACAATACGCAGGTCCACCCCGAGCGTCTGGACAGCGGCGTTGGCCGATCCCAGGTCTTCGGGGACAGAATAGGACGTCACCCCGGCACCGTGGTAATCGGCGTCGCGGGGCGCCCCGAAGGCACGAACCTGCAGGTCAACATGCTTACTAAGCACCCTGCTCAATTCGGCCACGTGTACTCCGGCGCCTCCGTAAATCTCCGGCGGGAACTCTTTAGTCACAATGTCTATTCGCACGTTACCCAAGGTAGTCCTTCCGCACTATCTGTTCTAGTGTGAAGGAGTCCGGGCGTGCCGGACTGTTTGGGGAGTTACGAAGGCGTACAGGAGCTACTACCATGCCGTTGAATAAAAGAGTCCTGGCCATTGTCCTCGCGGGCGGCGAGGGAAACCGGCTAATGCCACTGACGGCAGACCGGGCGAAACCTGCGGTGCCTTTTGCCGGCAGTTACCGGCTGATCGACTTTGCGCTGTCCAACCTGGTGAATTCACGCTACTTGCAGATCGTGGTCCTGACCCAGTACAAGTCCCACAGCCTTGACCGCCATATTTCCGAGACCTGGCGGATGTCCACACAGCTGGGCAATTATGTGGCGTCCGTGCCGGCGCAGCAGCGCGTTGGCAAGAGTTGGTTCCTCGGCAGCGCCAATGCCATCTACCAGTCCCTGAACCTGATCCATGACGCCAACCCCGACATCGTCGTCGTTGTTGGCGCGGACCACGTGTACCGCATGGACTTCGCCCAGATGGTGGAGCAGCACGTGCTCAGCGGCGCCAAGGCCACCGTGGCCGCAGTGCGCCAACCGTTGAACATGGCCAACCAGTTCGGTGTGATCGAGGTGGACCAGGAGGACCCGCAGAAGATCGCCGCGTTTGTGGAGAAGCCCGCCACCACTCCTGGGCTCGCCGCTGATCCCTCCCAGTTCCTCGCCTCCATGGGCAACTACGTTTTTGACGCCGACGCGTTGGTGGATGCCCTTCACGTTGACGCCGAACGGCTCGACACCAAGCACGACATGGGTGGGGATATCATTCCCTACTTCGTCAGCCAGGGTGAGGCGGGAGTCTACGACTTCACCCTCAACGACATACCCGGTTCCACCGAACGTGACCGCAACTACTGGCGCGATGTCGGCACCATCGACTCGTTCTACGACGCACACATGGACCTGATCTCGCCCGTGCCGATTTTTAATCTGTACAACTCGGAATGGCCCATCTACACGCGGCAGAGCATCTCGCCGCCTGCTAAGTTCGTCCGCGGCGAGGGCAACACAGTCGGCTCGGCATTGGATTCGATCGTTGCGAGCGGGACCGTGATCTCCGGAGGCATAGTGGAGGGTTCCGTCCTCTCCAATGACGTCTTTGTCGGCAGATCCAGCCGCGTGCTCGACTCAGTGCTGATGGACAAGGTCAACATCGGCGAAGGTGCCGTCGTAAAGCGCGCCATCATCGACAAATACGTCAAGGTCCCGCCGGGCGCCGCGATCGGCCTCGATGCTGAGCTTGACCGGTCCCGCGGCTTCAAGGTCACCGACTCAGGCATCACCGTGCTGTCGAAGGGGCAGGTAGTCCCCGAACCGGAGGACGCCGAGCGCGCCCTGTCGGCTGCCAACCTCATCCTTGTGCCGGATGCAGTCAGGGCCGCCACGGAAATGTGGCCCGAGTTGCAGGAGTCGGTAGACAAGGTTGCCGAAGTCCAGGCCGCCGCCGTCGGCGTGACAATCCCGGGCTCACGGTCAACCAGGGCGTAGCGCCCGGCGCCGTCGGGCCGGGCTCTCCGTAGGCTGTAAAATTGGGGCAATGAGCTCCCCCGATCTGTCAGCCGGACTGACGCCTGAGGAAATCCAGGCCTGCCTCAAGGTTCTGAACACCATCCACGTCTACGACGAGGAACACCCGGACTATGTTTCGGTGCGCCGTGCCACTGGAAAAATGTTCAAGGCCGTGAAGCGTCACCGCCGTGTCACCAAACGTGACCTGATCTCCGAAGCCGACCGGGCGGTCCTGGCCCAGACGGCCACCGCAGCACCGGACCGCATCGACGACGAGACGCGGGGCAACAAGCTGGAGACCTCGGCGACGGGCAAGGTGGCCGGGCACCTGATCCGTTCCCGCCCCTGCTATATCTGCAAGAAGCACTACACGCAGGTGGACGCTTTCTATCATCAGCTCTGTCCGGAATGCGCCGCCTTCAGCCACAGCAAGCGGGATGCCCGCACCGACCTGACAGGCCGGAGTGCGCTGCTCACCGGCGGGCGCGCCAAAATCGGCATGTACATCGCGCTGCGCCTGCTCCGGGACGGCGCCCACACCACCATCACCACCCGGTTCCCCAAAGACGCCGCGCGCCGTTTCGCGGCCATGGAGGACAGCGGCGACTGGCTGCACCGGCTCCGGATTGTGGGCATCGACCTGCGCGACCCGTCACAGGTGATGGCCCTGACGGATTCGCTCAACGCCGCGGGCCCCCTGGACGTCATTATCAACAACGCCGCCCAGACCGTGCGCCGATCCGGCAACGCCTACAAACCCCTGGTTGACGCCGAAGACGAGCCGTTGCCCGCCGCGCTGGAGCCGGCCAACGGCGGACCGGAACTGGTGACGTTCGGCCACGCCCACGACAAACACCCCCTCGCCCTGGCGAGCAGTGTCACCGATCACCCGGTGCTGGCCGGCGACGCCATCACCTCACTGGCGCTCTCCACCGGCTCGGCCTCGCTGGAGCGGATCGCCTCTGGTACTGCGATCGACGCCGGTGGGCTCGTTCCGGACCTGGCCGACATCAACAGCTGGACCCAGGTGGTGGACGAGGTTGACCCCCTGGAAATGCTGGAAGTCCAACTCTGCAACGTCACGGCCCCGTTCCTGCTGGTCAGCAGGCTCCGGGACGCCATGAAACGCTCCACGGCGCACCGGAAGTACATTGTCAACGTCTCCGCCATGGAAGGCCAGTTCTCCCGCGCCTACAAAGGCCCCGGACATCCGCACACCAACATGGCCAAGGCAGCCCTGAACATGATGACCCGGACCAGCGCCCAGGAAATGCTGGACGCCGACGGGATCCTGATGACCGCAGTGGACACCGGCTGGATCACCGACGAACGCCCGCACTTCACCAAGGTCCGGCTCATGGAGGAGGGCTTCCACGCACCCCTGGACCTGGTGGACGGCGCCGCCCGCGTCTACGATCCGATCGTGATGGGCGAAAACGGCGAGGACCAGTACGGGGTCTTCCTGAAGGACTACAAGCCCAGCCCCTGGTAGGACGGACGCTGTCCTGGCCGGGGTGTTGGGCGTAGGCTCGGCGGCATGAGCAGCGAAGCAACGTCCACCGGGTCAACGTCCAGCGAACCAACGTCCAGCGAGTCAACGCCCCAGGTTCAGAACCTGGAACACCACGAATGCTGGGCACTGTTGCGGACGGTCTCCGTAGGCAGGCTGGCCGTCCTGGTGGACGGCCAGCCTGATATCTTCCCCATCAACTACACGGTGGATGGCGGAACTCTAGTCTTCCGCACCGGCGCAGGAACCAAGCTGGCCGCCGCCTCGGGAGGTGCCGCTGTAGCGTTGGAGGCCGACGGCGTGGATGCCGACAGCGGCTTGGCCTGGAGCGTGGTGGTCAAGGGACCGGCTAAGGCCATTACAGGAACCGAGGGCATCCTGGACTCCGCGGCCCTGTATCTCTTCCCATGGCAGGCCGGGAAGAAGGACACGTTTGTCCGGGTAAGCCCGGGCACTGTGACCGGGCGCCGGTTCAAAGTCACTGCGCCCATGAACTGGTGGACCCAGCTCAGCGGGGTGGCCAAGACGGCCCCGGAGTAGCAGCACTGGCCGGAAGAGGAAACGTCCCCTCCCGCCTAGGCGAGGCGGGTGATTTCCACGCTCACGCTGAGCGCCGATCCTCCACCGCCAGACAGGATACCTTTTAGCGGCGGAACGTCCCGGTAGTCCCGGCCTCTGGCCACGGTGACGTGGTAATCGCCTGCCGGCTTGTGGTTTGTGGGATCCCAGCTGCGCCAGTCCCCGTCCCAGAACTCCAGCCACGCATGTGACTGGCCGGCGACTGTCTCTCCGATGGCCGCCGTCGACCTCGGGTGCAGGTAACCGGAGACGTACCGGGCGGGAATGCCACAGCTGCGCAGCGCGCCGATGGCGAGGTGCGCGAGGTCCTGGCAGACGCCCTGCCGCTGGCCCCACGCTTCCTCGGCGTTGGTGGTGACCGCGGTGGAACCGGACATGTACGTCATCTCGCCGCGCATCCATTCGAAGATGGCCATGGCTGCCTCGTGCGGGTTCTTGCCCTCTACGACATCTGGAATGATTCCCAAGACCTCGTCGCCGGGACCGCTCAGCTGGGACTGCGGCAGCCAGTCGCTGAACGTGTTCAGCGACACCTCCGACGCCAGGACGTCCCAGTCCGCAATGTCAGCGTCGGCGGGGATTTTTTCAGCCCGGTGAACTTCAACGGTGATGTTGGAAACGACTTCTAGGTGGTCGTGCGGCATCTGCATGTCGAAGGCTGTGACCCGTGTGCCCCAGTAGTCCCGGTAGTTGCTCACCGCCGCCTGCGACGGCGAGACCTTGAGTACGGATTCAAGAACCACCTGCTGGGGATCGGTCAGGGGCGTCATGCGGGCCTCGTTGTATGAGAGCGTGACGCGCTTGTTGTACTTGTAGGCCGTGGTGTGGATGATGCTCAGCCGGGTCATGAAACTTCTCCCACCCAGGCCAGCTCGTCTGCCTGATTGAAGTATTTACGGGAAATGGCGTCCGAGGCCTGGGCAACGGCCTTCTGCACGCGTTCCATGTGCTCTGGCAGTTCGGACATCAGATCGTCCGTCCGGTGGAACTCGAGGAAGGTGCGGGCCTGGCCCACAATCCGGCGGGCGTCGTTGATGAAGCCCACGCGCTGCGCTGAAGGGTCCAGCTTGGCGAGGCACTCATCGGCGTCCCGCAGGGCGTAGACAATGGACCGCGGGAACAACCGGTCAAGCAGGAGGAACTCGGCGGCGTGCTGGTCCCCGAAGGCGGCCCGGCGCGTACGCAGGAACGACTCATAGGCCCCCGCGCACCGCAGCATGTTGACCCAGGACATGCCTGCAGAGAGGACATCCCGGGTGGAGAGCATCCGCGCGGTCATGTCCGCGCGCTCCAGGGACCGGCCCAACACCAGGAACAGCCAGCTTTCGTCATGGCTCACCGTAGTGTCGGCCAGGCCACTGACCATGGCCGTCCGTTCCAGCGTCCAGTTGCAGAAGCGGTACGTCCCCACCACGTCCTTGCGGTGCTGGCTCAGCCCGTAGTAGGTGGTGTTGAGGCTTTCCCACAGGCCCGAGGACACGGTCTCGCGGGCACGGCGGGCATTCTCGCGCGCGGCTCCCAACGACCCGGCGATGGACGTTGCACTGGTCTTGTCGTACGCCAGGGCGTGGAGGAGTTCGGGCAGGCCGAAGTCTTCGCTCTGCGGCCGGGCGCCCATCACTGCGAGCAGTTCCTGGGCCACCCTGCGTCGTTCGTCCATGGGGAGGTGGTTCAGGCGTTCAAGGTGCACGTCCAGGATGCGGGCGGTGCCGTCGGCCCGCTCCACATAGCGTCCGATCCAAAATAGGGACTCAGCTATACGGCTAAGCATTCGCGGTGACCTCCTGCGCGTCCGAAATCTGTGGGGATGAACCCATGAACATTTGTGCCGGTACCATGGCCCGGCTCACTGCTGCTGCTCCGATTGGCGGTCGCGCCAGTTGCTCTCCACTGGCCAGACGGATACCCGCTCACGGATGGAAATGGTGGGCCGAGGAACAGTTTCCACCGGCACCTGCGGTGAGTTTGCCAGTACCCACGTGTCTTTCGAGCCGCCGCCCTGGCTGGAGTTCACAATGAGGGAGCCTTCCTTGAGCGCCACCCTGGTGAGTCCTCCGGGAAGCACCCAGACGTCGTCGCCGTCGTTGACAGCAAAGGGGCGCAGGTCCACGTGCCGCGGGCCGAATTTGTCCCCGCCGAGGGTGGGCACCGTGGAAAGCTGCAGGACCGGCTGTGCGATCCAGCCCCGCGGGTCAGCGACGACCCGCTTGCGCAGGGCCTCGAGTTCATCCTTGGAGGCGTCCGGCCCGATGACCAGGCCCTTGCCGCCGGAGCCGTCCACGGGCTTCACCACAAGCTCAGCCAGGTTGTCCAGGACATATTCCCGGGCTTCCTTCTCCTCCAGCCGGAACGTATCCACGTTCGCGATGACGGGCTCCTCGCTGAGGTAGTAGCGGATGAGGTCCGGAACGTAGCTGTAGACAAGCTTGTCGTCGGCCACGCCGTTGCCCACGGCGTTGGCGATGGTCACGCCGCCCGCCCTGGCGGCGTTGACCAGCCCCGGGCAGCCGAGCATGGAATCCGAGCGGAACTGCAGGGGGTCAAGGAACTCGTCGTCGATGCGTTTGTAGATCACGTCCACGCGCTGCTCACCGGCCGTGGTGCGCATGTAGACGCGGTTGCCGCGGCAGATGAGGTCGCGGCCTTCGACGAGCTCCACGCCCATCAGGCCGGCCAGCAGTGTGTGTTCAAAGTAGGCGCTGTTAAAGACACCGGGGGTCAGCACCACTACCGTGGGATCGTCGACGCCGCCGGGCGCCGTTTTACGCAGGGCGGACAGCAGCCGGCGGGGGTACTCTTCCACGGGCCGAATGAGCTGCTGGCCAAATGCTTCGGGCAGGCCCTTGGCCATGGCACGCCGGTTTTCCAGAACGTAGCTGACGCCGGACGGCACCCGCACATTGTCTTCCAGGACACGGAAGGTGCCCGCTGCGTCGCGCACCACATCGATGCCGGAGATGTGGACGCGGACTCCGCCGGCCGGCTCGAAGCCGTGCACCTGGCGGTGGAAGTGGGCGCTGGTGGTGACGAGTTGGCGCGGGATGACGCCGTCGGCCACCACGTTCATTTTGTCGTAGACATCGTTGAGGAAGGCTTCCAGGGCCCGGACGCGCTGCGCCACGCCCTTTTCCAGCACGGTCCACTCATCAGCGGGGATAACGCGGGGGACGATGTCGAGCGGAAACGGCCGCTCCTCCCCCGCGAAGTCAAAGGTCACACCGCGGTCCAGAAAGGTCCGTGCCATGGAATCCGCCCGGGCGCTGACGTCGGCGAGGGAGAGCTTGCGGAGCGCGTCCGCCACCTCCGTGTACGAATCGCGGGCCTCCTGGTTGGGGGTGAACATCTCGTCGTAGGCGCCCGTGCGCCCGGCGGCCTCGGAGTACTCCTGAAATAGGTCTGACATGTCCTTTAGCCAACCATCTTTTTGTTTCGAAATCATTACTGCCGTCCATTGTGGCGTGTTGCCGGAGGCAACGGCGGTTCGTTGAATCCGTGTTCTATCCGGCAAGGTTAGTGAGTGCCAGAGACAAGTAATCCCGGGAGCTCCGGAGACGGCGGGAACAGCGGCCGCCGCAGCGGACTGCGGGCCCGCCTTCGTGGTGTGACAATGCCTTCCCGCAGGCTCCTGCCCGGCCTCCTGACGGCCACCCCCGCCCTGGCCGTTGCTTTCGCTGTACATGCCGTGGTGCCGGCACTGCCGGCCATGACCATTGCGGTTGCGCTGGGCCTGCTCGCCGCAAACCTGCCGGGCACGGCCGTCTGGATCGCTTGCCGGGCGCGTCCGGGCCTGGACTTCGCGGGCAAGCACCTGATGCGGGGCGGCATCGTCCTACTGGGCCTCAAAGTAAGCATCATGGACATCCTGGGCCTGGGCTGGCTGGCCATGGTCCTGATCACTGGAGTGGTTCTTCTGAGTTTCGGCGGCACGTACATGCTGGTGCGGCTGTTCCGGCTTCCGCGTGAGACCGCGCTGCTGGTGGCAACCGGCTTTTCGATCTGCGGGGCGTCCGCCATCGGAGCCATGGCGGCGGTGCGCCGGATCCGGCATGCGGATACCGTCCTGCCGGTGGCGCTGGTGACACTGTGCGGCACCTTGGCGATCGGCATCCTTCCGCTGCTGATGCATCCCCTGCAATTGAGCCCCCTCGCTTTCGGCGCCTGGACAGGTGCGTCGGTGCACGACGTCGGCCAGGTGGTGGCCACGGCGCAAACTGCCGGCACCGCGGCACTGGGCATCGCCGTCGTCGTCAAGCTCACCCGAGTGCTGCTCCTGGCACCGGTGGTTGCTGTGGCGGGCGTGCACCACCGCCTGAGCACTTCAGGACAACACGCACTGCCGCCGTTGGTGCCCCTGTTTGTAGTGGGATTTGTGGCCATGGTGGCGCTTCGGTCCACGGGCTGGCTCTCCGAAGGTTGGCTTGACGCCGGTGCCGGACTGCAGGACATTCTCCTGGGGGCGGCGCTGTTCGGGCTCGGGTCTGCCGTGCGGATCCGCACCCTGCTGCACACCGGAGCTAGGGCACTTCTCGCGGCGCTGGCGGCGTGGCTGCTGATCGCGCTGCTGGGCCTGGCAGCGGCCCTGCTGATGACCGCCTAGGCCGGGGCCGGGATGGTGAGCTGCGGGCCCGGGTCCCGTGATTAGATAGCTGAGTGTCACATGAGAATCTGCAGCGCGATGAAGCCGCTGAACGGTCAGCCCTGATAAGCACCCACAGTTACGATGTCTCGCTGGATGTGCGGCAGGCAGCGGACCCGGACGTAGCGGGCTACACCAGCCGAAGCGTTATCAACTTCTCCGCCGCCGAGCCGGGCCAGGGGCAGGTAGCGTCTACATTTCTGGATTTCATCGCCGGCGAAGTCCACAGTGTGTTCCTCAACGGCAAAGGGCTCCCCGTGGCCGACGTTGTGGACGGTTCCCGGATCCGCCTGGACAACCTGCAGGCAGAGAACCAGGTAACGGTCACCGGCACCGCCCTGTACAGCCGGTCCGGTGAGGGCATGCACCGCTTTGTGGATCCGGCCGACGGCCAGTGCTACCTCTACACGCAGTACGAGCCCGCCGACGCCCGGCGCGTGTTCGCCAACTTTGAACAGCCCGATCTCAAAGCCGAGTACACGTTCCACGTCATGGCACCGTCAGGCTGGGAGGTCGCCTCCAACGGAGTTGAAGCTGCCCGCACGCAGCTGACCAGCGATCCGGCCACCAGCCGCTGGGACTTCGCCGCCACCCGCCCGATGTCCACATACATCACCACAGTGCTTGCCGGGCCGTACTTCAAAGCCCGGGACCACTGGAGCGCAACGCTCGACGACGGCACGCCGCTGGAGGTGCCGCTGGCCCTGTACTGCAGGGCTTCCATGGCGGAATCGTTCGATGCTGCGGAGCTCTTTCGCCTGACCAAAAACGGGCTGGACTTCTTCAACCGGCTTTTCGACTTCCCGTACCCCTGGGGGAAATACGACCAGGCCTTTGTCCCCGAATATAACCTGGGCGCGATGGAAAACCCGGGGCTGGTCACGTTCACCGAAAGCTATGTGTTCACATCCCGCGCCACCGACGCGCAGTACCAGGCCCGCGCGAACACGCTGATGCACGAGATGGCGCACATGTGGTTCGGCGACCTCGTCACGATGCAGTGGTGGGACGACCTGTGGCTGAAGGAGTCCTTCGCGGACTACATGGGCACCCTCGGGGTGGACCGCGCCACGGACTGGGAGACAGCCTGGGTCAACTTCGCCAACAAGCGCAAGGCGTGGGCCTATATCCAGGACCAGCTGCCCACCACCCATCCGATCGTTGCCGACATCCCGGACCTCGAGGCGGCCAAACAGAACTTCGACGGCATCACCTACGCCAAGGGGGCTTCCGTTCTGAAGCAGCTGGTGGCGTACGTGGGGTTTGACGCGTTTATCGCCGGCTCACGGCAGTACTTCCGCGACCACGCCTATGGAAACACCACCCTGGCGGACCTCCTGAAGGCGCTCAGTGCTGCCTCTGGCCGCGACCTTGCCGGCTGGGCTGCCGCCTGGCTGCAGACCTCCGGCATCTCCACACTGTCGCTGGAGACGGACACGCACGACGGCGTCCTTGGCGCCGCGACGATCGTCCAGGATGCCGTGGACCCCGTTACCGGACGGGAGGAACTGCGCCCGCACCGGCTGCGCGTGGGCTCCTACAACTTCGACGCCGACGGCGCGCTGGTCCGCACCGGCAGTGTCGAAACGGACGTTGCCGGAGCGCGGACGGACGTCCCGGAGCTGGCCGGCCAGCCGCGGCCTGCCCTCCTGCTCGTTAACGATGATGACCTCACCTATGCCAAGGTGCGGCTGGACGCGGTGTCGGAGGCGACAGTGTTGGCATCCCTGGACCGGATCACCGATCCCATGGCCCGCGCCCTCTGCTGGACAGCGCTGTGGAACTCCGCCCGCGACGGGGAAAGCCCGGCCTCCCGCTATGTGGGGGCCGTGACGTCGTTCGGACCGTCCGAAACGGGAGTCGGCGTGTTGCTGAACATCCTCGAGAACGCCTCCACCGCCGTCGAGCGCTACACCCCCTTGGCCCGACGCGACGCGGTGCGTGGCTCCTTCCTGGCGGCGGCCGACGCCCAGCTGGGTAAGGCAGCGCCGGGCTCGGACCACCAGCTGGCCTGGGCGCGGACCATCTCCGCTGTCAGCCGTCACGACGCTGCCCTCCTCCCCCGGCTCAGGGGCCTTCTGGACGGCACGGTGGTGGTGGACGGCCTGGCCGTGGACGCCGAGCTGCGCTGGAGCCTCTGGCACGCTCTGGCGGCCAACGGGCAGGCCACCTCCGAAGAGCTGGACGCAGAGCTCGAACGGGACACCACGGCCTCGGGCCGGGCGGGCCACGCCACGGCGCTGGCCGCCCGTCCGGAGCCTGATGTCAAGGCCGCCGCCTGGCAGGACGCCGTGGAGGGGACGGAGCTGTCGAACCAGCTTCTCAGCGCCACCATCGTTGGATTTACCACCGCTCCCGCTGCCCTCCTGGAACCCTATGTGGAGCCGTATTTCGAGTGCCTCCGCGGTGTCTGGGACAACCGGAGCATTGAAATCGCCAGCCGGATCGTCCGGGGGCTGTATCCCTTGGCGCAGGATCTGCCGGCGGGGACGCTGCCTGCGGGGCACCCCGTGGCGCTCCGCACGGATGCCTGGCTGACGGGTAACACTGACGCGCCCCGGGCGCTGCGCCGGATCATTGTGGAACAGCGGAGCCACCTGCTGCGGGCGCTCACCGCACAGCAGCAGTCCGTTCCGGCGCCGGAAGCTGGCCGCCCGGTCCTGTAAACCGCTACGGGGAATGCAGGGTGACGGATGTGCCGGAAATTCGGTCTTAGGGTGTCCGGCCCGTGCCGAAAAATAGTGACGCGACGTAAGCGACCGGCAATACGTAGGCGAACGCCGTGGCCACCCAGATCCCGGGAGGCACGGCACCTTACGCGCTCGACGCAACGATAGCGAAGACGGCTGCATGTCCTGTCGTCCAAAGAACGGCTATCTTCAGCGTGTTGGCGGACGAGCGCACGTCGGTACGAAGGCGAGTGTGCAAATCCAGTCGATCACCCAGGCAAGCAAACGGTGCCATGGTTGCCGATTCACTCTCACGATCCTATTGGCAGATCCAGCGTGGCGTGCCCGCACAAACCCGCGTCAAGGGACACGGTGCAGCCACTGCTCGGTGCCGAACTTGGTGGCCACCCGGTCCCTGGCGGCAGTGAGTTCGGCGGCGGTGAGTTCCGACGGGGTGGCGGCGTACCGTTCGCTGAACACGTCCATCATGGCCGCGATGATCTCCGTGCGGGCCAGCCCGGTCTGCCTGCGCAGCGGATCAACCCGCTTCTTGGCGCTGCGCGTCCCCTTGTCCGAGAGTTTCTCCTTACCGATGCGCAGCACCTCCACCATCTTGTCGGCGTCGATGTCGTAACTCATGGTGACGTGGTGCAGCATGCCCCCGTTGGCGAGGCGCTTCTGCGCAGCTCCGCCGATCTTGCCCTGGTCAGTGGCGATGTCGTTCAGGGGTACGTAAAACGCCGTCACCCCGATTTTCTCGAGGGCGGCCATCACCCAGGCGTCCAGGAACGCGTATGAGTCCGCGAAGCTGATCCCGTCCACCAGCGTCTGCGGCAGGTACAAGGAGTAGGTGATGCAGTTGCCGGCCTCCATGAACATCGCTCCGCCGCCGCTGATCCGGCGGACCGCACTGATGCCGTGCCGGGCCACGCCGTCGGGATCCAACTCGTTCCGAAAGGACTGGAAGCTGCCGATCACCACAGACGGCTCCTCCCAGTCCCAGAACCGCAGGGTGGGGTTGCGACGGCCTGCGCCCACCTCTTCGGTCAGCACCTCGTCCAGGGCCACGTTGACATACGTAGGCAGCACCGTGGGGGCAATGATGTTCCAGTGGTGATCAGTCCAGGACGTTGCCCTCGCCAAGGCGCGGCGGACAGTGACGGCCACGGCATCGGCCGAAAAGCCGAACAGGACAGCGCCGGAAGGCAGCGAACCGGTGACCGCCGCGGAAAGCTCCGCCGCCGTCGCGCTCTCCGGGAGGCCGGTGAGCGCCCGGTTGATAGCCGGCAGCGCCTCATCGGGTTCGAGGAAGAAGTCGCCGCTGAGGGAGACGCCGGCGAGGACGCCGCCTAGAACGTCGAAGTCCACCACCACAAGTTTTCCACCCGGGACTTTGTACTCACCGTGGTGGCTGCGGGGGCGGTCTTCAGCGGCAAATGGTGAGGCAGTCATGCCATCCATCCTGCCCCACGATCAGCGCCTCCCGAAACGCAAAAAGCCCGCACCGTTGCCGGTGCGGGCTTTCCAAAGAACCTTGGGGGTGAAGTGAATTACTTCGCGCCGCCGAAGCCCTTGAAGCGAGCGTTGAAGCGCTCGACGCGGCCTGCAGAGTCCATGATGCGCTGCTTGCCCGTGTAGAACGGGTGGGACTCGGAGGAGATTTCGACGTCGATAACCGGGTAGGTGTTTCCGTCTTCCCACTCGATGGTCTTCTTGGAAGACACAGTGGACTTGGTCAGGAAACTGACGCCGGAAGCCAGGTCGTTGAAAACAACAGCTTCGTACTTCGGGTGGATATCAGACTTCATAATGGGGCCTTTGTTCGCACAACTGGATTTTGCCAGCTGCCAGGTATGAATGGGATGGCTGGTGTCTGCTTCAATGCCGCAAGGCAAGAAGCGCAGGACAGCCAGCTGTTAATAATAGCTGATCAATCCGGACCCTGCGAACCGCGGGGCCGGAGTTCCCAGAACGCCACGGCGGAGGCCGCCGCCACATTGAGGGAGTCCACGCCGGTGCGCATAGGGATTTTCACGGCGAGATCGACGGCGGCAAGCGTCTCTGCGCTCATGCCTGCGCCTTCGGTGCCGAGCACCAGGGCCAGCCGGTCCGGATTGCGCGCGGCGAGCCCGTCCACGTCCACGGCGTCTTCGGTGAGTTCCAGCGCGGCCACCGTGAAGCCGGCTTCCTTGAGCAGCGACAGGTCCTGCGGCCAGGACTCCAGCCGCGCCCAGGGCACCTGGAAGACCGTTCCCATGCTGACCCGGACGCTGCGGCGGTAGAGCGGATCGCCGCAGCGCGGCGAAATCAGGACGGCATCGATGTCCAGGGCCGCGGCCGACCGGAAGATGGCGCCCACGTTGGTGTGGTCCACGATGTCCTCCAGGACCGCGACCCGGCGCGCGCCGGCAAGCAGCTCGTGGAGCGGCACCGGTTCCGGCCGCTGCATGGCTGCCATGGCGCCGCGGTGGAGGTGGAATCCGGTGATCTCTTCGAGCAGGGCGGCGCTGCCAATGAATGCGGGAACGTCCGGATAGGCACTGAGGACATCCTCCAGGCCAGCAAGCCATTTCTCCGCCAGGAAGAACGACCTTGGCCGGTGGCCGGCCGCCAACGCCCGGCGCAGGACCCGCGAGGATTCGGCGATGTACATTCCTTCAGCCGGTTCGCGGAGCTTCCGCAGGTGCACATCCGTCAGCTGCGTGTAGTCGGACACGCGGGGGTCCCCGGCGGATTCAAGATAGTGGATTGTCACCGGCTGATTATTTCAGCAGGTTGGCGATCATAAAGCCCAGCGCCATCAGGCCGAGCGCAAAGATGACAGTCCGCAGCACAGCCGGGGACAGCCGCCGCCCCACCTTGGAACCGAGGAGGCCGCCGATCGTGGAGCTCACGGCGATCAGGAACACCACCAGCCAGTTGATCCGGTCAAAGGCGAAGAGCAGGTAGGACACTGCGGCCACGAGGTTCACGCCGAGGACCAGGATGTTCTTCATGGCATTGGCGTTCTGGATGGTGCCGGTGAGGAACACGCCCAGGATGCCGACCAGGAGGATGCCCTGGGCGGCCACGAAGTAGCCCCCGTAGACGCCCGCCAGGTACACCAGCACTATCAGGAGAACGCCGTGCCCTTTGTCGCGTACGGCATGCTCGGGATTCTCCTCGCGTTTACGGACCCAGGCCTGCAGCCGCGGCTGGAACACCACCATCAGGAGGGCAAGCACCAGGAGGACCGGCGCAACGTAGTGGAAGACCTTGTCCGGCAGGTGCAGCAGCAGCCAGGCTCCGGTGATGCCGCCCAGCAACGACGCCGGCAGGAGCTTCAGCAACTGCCTCCCCCGGCCCTTAAGCTCGCGGCGGTACCCCCAAGCCCCTGCTGCGGTGCCGGCCACAAGGCCCATCGCGTTGCTCATGGAAGCCACCACGGGAGTAACGCCGAGGGCGATCAGGACCGGGAAGGTGACAAGGGTGCCGGAGCCCACAACGGCGTTGATGGTGCCGGCCCACAGGCCGGCAAAAAACACAAAGATGCTGCCGAGAAGATCCACGGTTGGCGGCGCCGCGGCCTAGCGGCGGGCGGTGGCGGTGTAGCGGCGGGCGGTGGCGGTGTAGCGGCCACCGTTGACGCTGACATCGAGATCCACCCCGAAGGTCTTGCTGAGATGCTCCGCCGTCAGCACGCCGTCGAGGGGTCCGGCCGCCATCACGTTGGAGTCACGGAGCAACATCGCGTGGGTGAAGCCCGGCGGCACTTCTTCGAGGTGGTGGGTGACCAGGACGATAGCCGGAGCGGCCTCATCACGGGCCAGTTCGCTGAGGCGGTGCACCAGATCCTCGCGCCCACCCAGGTCCAGGCCGGCGGCGGGTTCGTCCAGCAGGAGGAGTTCCGGATCAGTCATCAGGGCACGGGCAATCTGCACCCGCTTGCGCTCACCCTCAGACAGGGACGCGAAAGCCCTGTTCAGGAACGGACCCATGCCCCAGTCATTCAGCAGTCTGAAGGCCCGGCGTTCGTCAGCCTTCTCATAGCCCTCACGCCAGCGCCCAGTGACGCCGTACGCAGCGGTGACAACAACATTGAGGACCGTTTCGTGCCCGGGAATCTGGTTGGCCAAGGCGGCGGAGGACAGCCCGATGCGCGGACGGAGTTCAAACACGTCCACGGAACCCAGGATTTCCTCCAGGATGCCTGCCATGCCGCTGGTGGGGTGCAGACGGGCAGCAGCAATCTGCAGGAGAGTGGTCTTGCCTGCACCGTTGGGTCCAAGGATGACCCAGCGTTCGCCCTCCTTGACCTGCCAGTCCACCTTGTTCAGGAGCGTCTTAGCCCCACGGACAACGCTGACGGCGGCCAATTCAAGAACATCACTCATAGGAGTAGACACTAGGACAAAACAGGGGCGGACTGATAACCGATACTTGGACAGCGACACTCGTCACAGTCACGGTCATCGCCCCGTCTGCTGGCTGCCCCCGCGATGTTCGCCATCAACGTGGCGCAATCAATTCGGGTGGCTCTCCCCCGCTGACTAAGATTGCAGCCATGACTTCGAACGTGACTGCGGTCAGCTATGGCCCAAAACTGACTGCCTCCGGGCTTGACAAGCTGCGCTCCGCCCTGACGGGCAGTGGCGCCACGCTCCAATCCGAATCAAGGGGCGGGGACAGCCGGTTTGAGGTCCACACTGCTGAGCTCGCCATCGCCGATGGCACGGACGCCGGTCTTTCCGCCCTCCGCAGGGCGGTGGCTGAGGCGGCCCAGGAAGGCCTGGACACAGCCATCGTTCCCGTAAGTTTGCGTGCGGCTCCGCGGAAGCTGCTGATCATGGACGTTGATTCGACGCTGATCCAGCAGGAAGTCATTGAGCTCCTGGCGGCCTATGCGGGCAAGCGGGAGGAAGTGGCGGCAGTCACCGAAGCCGCGATGCGCGGTGAACTGGACTTTGCGCAGAGCCTCCACGCGCGGGTGGCCGTGCTCGCAGCGCTGCCGGCCTCCGTCGTCGATTCCGTCCGGGCAGAAGTGAAGCTGAGCGAAGGTGCCGCTGAGCTGGTTGCGGCGTTCAAGGCTGCGGGCCACGTGGTGGCCGTGGTGTCCGGCGGGTTCAACCAGATCCTGCGTCCCATCGCGGAGGATCTGGGACTGGACTACTGGCTGGCGAACGAGCTTGAAATTGTGGACGGGGCCCTGACCGGCAAGGTGCTCGGTGCCGTCATCGACCGTGCGGCGAAGGAAAAGTACCTGCGCGAGTGGGCGGCCGCCGAAGGCATCGCTATGGAACACACCATTGCCGTGGGCGACGGTGCCAACGACCTGGACATGCTCGGGGCTGCCGGGATCGGGGTGGCGTTCAATGCCAAACCTGCGGTCCGGGCCGTTGCGGACTCCGCCATCAACATGCCGTACCTCGACGCGGTGCGCCACATCGCCGGGGTTTGAAGCTACGCCGACTCGGTTCCGTGGGCCGGGTCGAATCAGCCGGGTTCACTCAGCCCGTCGGCGGCGTGAACTGGCTCGCGGTGAATACGGCTCCGCAGGGATCCCGGATCAGGACGGCGCGCGTCCACTCGGTATCGTCCTGCCCCAGGACGACGGCGCCGAGTCGCTCCGCATGCTTGGCCGTATGGGGGGTCGTTTCAGAAAACGGAAAAAATCGTACGCTAAGGCCGGCAGGCAGGGCGCAGTGGTCTGAATTTGCCTGTGCCGGGCTTGGCGCTGTTGCACCAGAGGTAGTCCCCGGTGAGGTTGATGTGTTCCCAGCCCAGGGGTGAGAGGTATTGCAGGAGCGCGTCCTGGGTTTCCGGGTCCTCGCTTTGCAGAGTGTTTGCGGCTCGTTCGAGGTGGATGGTGTTCCAGAGCACGATGGCTGCGGTGAGGAGGCTGAGGCCGCTCGCGCGGTAGCGTTGCTGCTCGAATCCGCGGTCCCGGATTTCGCCGAGGCGATTGAAGAACACTGCTCGGGCGAGTGCGTTTCGTGCTCACCCTTGTTCAGTCCGGCATTGACCCGGCGGCGCAGCTCGACGCTCTGGAGCCAGTCCAGGATGAAAACGGTGCGTTCGATGCGGCCCAGCTCGCGCAAGGCCACGGCCAGGCCGTTCTGGCGTGGGTAGCTGCCGAGCTTGCGGAGCATCAGAGATGCTGTCACGGTGCCTTGCTTGATGGAGGTGGACAGCCGCAGGATCTCGTCCCAGTGGGTGCGGATGGCTTTGACGTTGAGGGTGCCACCGATCAGGGGCTTGAGTGCGTCATAAACGGTGTCCCCTTTGGCGACGTACAGCCTGGTCTCGCCCAGGTCGCGGATCCTTGGCGCGAAGCGGAATCCCAGCAGATGCATCAGACCGAAAACGTGATCGGTGAACCCATTCGTGTCGGTGTAGTGCTCTTCGATCCGCAGATCCGACTCGTGATACAGCAAGCCATCCAGAACATACGTCGAGTCGCGCACTCCGACGTTGACGACCTTGGCGCTGAAGGGAGAGTACTGGTCGGAGACGTGGGTATAGAACATCCGCCCCGGCTCCGTAAACGTACTTGGGATTGACGTGGCCTGTCCACCTCCATCAGCATTTCGGTGATCTTGACGTGCGGCAGCTGCACCGCCGTCTGATCAATCAGTGTTTGCGCGGCCTCGGGCACCGCCGCGTCGAGCGGGGTGATCTTCAACCCGGACCCGGTGATGATGGCGTCGGGCAGGCCGTTGGCTGCGGCCATACGGTTGACCATCGTCAACTGCTGCTCCAGCGGTGAAAGCCGGTCGCGCAGGTACAGGTCGCAGTCCGTGGCCACGGCCACTGGTAAGTCACCGGCAACATTCAGGTCGGCGAATGTTTCCGCCGGGACGAGGTATACGTCGAAGTCCTTGAACTGGCGCGAGCCGTGCACCCAGATATCGCCTGAGCGTAGCGAGTTCTTCAGCTCCGACAGCGCACACAGCTCGTAATAACGCCGGTCGATCCCATCATTGGTGAAGACGAGTCTCACCCAGCGAGGCTTGACGGAACTTCTCGGCGCATCTGCCGGCACTTTGCGGGCGGTGTCGGTGTTCATGGCACGCAGCACCTCGATGGCCTCGAGCACGTCCTTGGCGGCCGGTGCTGCCCGCAGTTTGAGCACGGCCAGGAATGCGGGGGCGTAGCGGCGCAGCGTGGTGTAGCTTTCGCCGATGTGGTGCAGGAAATCGAAGCCCTCGGGTTGGGCGAGCTTTTGTGCCTCGGTCACGCTGGTCGTGAGGGCGTCCCACGGCAGGACCGATTCGATGGCAGCGAAGGGGTCGGCGCCGTTTTCCTTCGCTTCCATCAGCGCCTTGCCGATGCGCCCGTAGAGGCGGACCTTGTCGTTGATCGCCTTGCCGGAAGCCTGGAATTGTTGCTGGTGCCGGTTCTTGGCTGTATTGAAGATCTTGCCGATGATGCGGTCGTGCAGATCGATGATTTCATCGGTAAACGGTGGCCGTGCTTTCTACGGCCACCGCCACCAAAGTGGCATAGCGGCGGTGCGGCTCGAACTTGGCCAGATCGGCGGGCGTCATCTGCCCTCCCTCACGGGCGATCCTGAGCAGACGGTTCTGATGGATCTGGCGTTCGATGCCGGCAGGCAGGTCGAGCGCCTGCCAGGCTTTGAGCCGCTCAATGTGTTCAAGCATGTGCCGTGAGTTAGGTTTCACCGGTGACTGGCGCAACCAGGCAAGCCGGGTGGACTTTCCTTCTTCCCGGCGTTTGAGCAGATCGTCCAAACGCCGTCGGTGGTCGGCGGACAGGGCATCCGTCAAGGCGGCGTAGATGCGGCGGTTGGCCGGGGTGATGGCTTCGGCGCAGATGCGCTCGATGACGTCCAAGGCCGGAATAACGACGTGCCGACGGCGCAGCGCGTCAAGCACGCTGCCGGCCAGCACGATGCCCTTGTCAGACTGCAGGGCCAGCTCCGTGGCCGAATGCACGGACTTCCGGTAGTCGGCGAGACCGAAAGGCTCCATGCCAGGGTAAGTGCGCAGCTCAATCAGATGCTCGCGGCGCGTTTCTTCCCGTGCGGCATAATCCGGCCAACAGGCCGGGTCGATGCCAAGTTCTCGTCCGATCCAGTGCAACAGCGCTGCAGGGACGTCGGTCTCGGCCGATAGTCCTTGTCCGGGGAAGCGCAGCAAACACAACTGCGCAGCAACGCCTAAACGGTTCGCTGCCCCGCGCCTCTGGCGGATCATTGCCAGGTCGGATTCGCTGAACGTGTACTGCCGGATCACCTCGTCCGCAGCATCGGGCAGCGCGAGCAGACTCTCACGCTCAGCGGCAGACAGGATCGAACGACGGGGCATTGGTGTTCCTCTCGATAACGAAGGAAAAAAGAGAACCGGGGATATTGAGAACCGGATGCCATCTTTCGAAGGTGAGCATGCGGAGGTCAGGGGGTGATTGCACCGGTTTTCTTGCGCTGTGCGCGTTCAATGGCCCGGTAGACGGTGGACCGGCCGACGGAGAACAGCTCGGCCAGTTCGCTCATGGTGTGCTCGCCGGCGGCGTGCAGTTCGACGAGGTGGGTTTCTTGCTTGGCCGAGAGCTTCGGTTGTTTCCCGCGGAGGGGACTATCTCATTAACGGTGTATCCGGCGGTTTCCTTTAGTAGTTTTCAGCTGCCGGGAATCGGTCGCTGAAGGTGATGGCGAAGGCGTTCAAAGCGGGCTTCCAACGCACGGCCCATCGGGTCCT
>NZ_QMKP01000026.1 GCF_003287955.1 Arthrobacter sp. AQ5-06
AATTTGAAACCAGCTGTAAAAACCAGACCCAACCACGGGGTGGCGGACCTGGCCAAAACAACCAATCAATAAAACAATTGGTATCAACAAACTTGGCACACTATTGAGTTCTCAAACAACAGACACACCCGGCACCACCACAACCAATCATCGGCCGTGGATCGCTCCGGAGCAACTTTTCAAACTTACCCGGTTTCCCGCCCCGATGCAAATCCGTATTCCAGGATTCCCATCAGCAAGAAACTCACCCCCACCAAACCGAGGCGCTCAAAAGAACTACCAAAATTTGGTCTTGAATTCGGGGGTTTGGCCGCCCGCGGTAACCAGCTCTTCGCTGTCTCCCTCGCGGCGACTTAGAAAACAATACACCCACCCAACCCCCACCGCAAATCCACCCCCACGAGGGCCCAAAACCCCGCCGTTCCGGGCCCACAGCCGGCATCGGCACCCAAAACCGGGCGCCGCCGTCGTACGTGACTTCTGTGTGCTGCAGCACACCCGCCGAGACCGCTCGCCGTAACAGCTGTTAAGCGAAGAAGGGCCGGCAACCAAACGGTTGCCGGCCCTTCTCAAGCAGCTGGAATCAGCGGTGCTGGATTACCAGGAAGACTTGGTGATGCCCGGGAGCTCACCGCGGTGAGCCATGTCGCGGAAGCGAACACGGGAGATACCAAACTTCTGGAAGGTACCGCGCGGACGGCCGTCGATGATGTCGCGGTTACGCAGACGGACGGGCGACGCGTTGCGGGGAAGCTTCTGCAGGCCGAGGCGTGCTGCTTCGCGAACTTCGTCGGTCGAGTTGGGGTCAACCAGAGCCTTCTTCAGTTCGAGGCGCTTTGCAGCGTAACGCTCAACGATGACTTTACGCTGTTCGTTCTTTGCGATCATTGACTTCTTAGCCATGTGTTTAGCGCTCCTCTCGGAATTCGACGTGCTGACGGATCTTGGGATCGTACTTCTTCAGAACCATACGGTCCGGGTCGTTACGACGGTTCTTCCGCGTCACGTAGGTGTAACCCGTGCCCGCAGTCGACTTGAGCTTGATGATCGGACGTACGTCCTTGTCCTTAGCCATTAGAGCTTCACTCCCCGAGCAAGGATGGCGGCGACGACTACGTCGATGCCGCGTACGTCGATGGTCTTGATGCCACGAGCAGAAACCTGCAGAGTGACGTTACGGCGCAGGGACGGAACCCAGTAGCGCTTCTTCTGAATGTTCGGATCGAACCGACGCTTGTTGCGACGGTGCGAGTGCGAAATGCTGTGCCCAAAGCCCGGCTCGGCTCCGGTCACTTGGCAGTGTGCTGCCATGACTTCTCCTCAAGAATTGAATGTAATGATCCGCATATCTGCTGCAGGATCATGCGGTTAAGTGCGACCCATAGTGATCAGGGTGAACGGTTAGTCACGCAACTTGAGCCCCTAACTACCGGCTACCCTGGAGAAAATTACCGGGCCACCGGAGCAATTGCGCACGCTCCGCGCACTTAGCGCTAACCAAGTCTACGAGTTCACGCAATTAAAGACCAATCCGGGCCCGGGCGGTGTATAAGGGGGCGTTGCGTCAGAGGCGGGTGGGCTGGGCGTACTTGGGCGCCAGGCCGTCGCCGGAGGATTTGCCGGTGACGCGGCGGGCCACCCACGGGCCGGCGAATTCGCGGACCCAGCGGGCGTTGGCGCGGACGGCTTCGGCCCGCTTCAGCTCGGGCACCGGGGTCATGGGCGGGACTTCGATCGAGTGGTCGTGCTCCAGGACGGTGAGGACGCGTTTGGCCATGTTGGTGTGCCCGGCGGCGGACATGTGCATTCGATCCTGGGCCCACATGCCCCAGTCGTAGTACTCGTTGAAGCGCCAGTAATCCACCAGCAGCGCTCCATGATCCCCCGCGATGCCTCGGACCAGTTCGTTGTAGATGGCGGTGCGGCCGCGCATGGTGCTGAAAACCTTGGAGCCTCGCGCGTCGAAGCCGGTGAACATCACCACGGTGGCTCCGGTCGCAGCCAGCTTGCGGATGCCGGCGTCGTACTCCGCCAGCAGATCGTCGATGTCGATCTTGGGCCGCAGAATGTCGTTGGCGCCTGCGTAAATGGTCACCAGGGTGGGGTTGAGGTCGACGGCGGCGTCCACCTGCTCTGCCATGATCTGGCGGAGTTTCCTGCCGCGGATGGCCAGGTTGGCGTAGCCGAAGCCGGGATCCGACGCGCCCAGCTGCTCCGCCACGCGGTCCGCCCAGCCCCGCACGCTGTTGGGTCGGCTGGGATCGGCATCCCCGACCCCCTCCGTGAAAGAGTCGCCGAGCGCTACATACCGGGTCGAAAAGTCCATGGCGTCAGTCTTTCATCTGTTGCCGGGAGCAACCAAGACGGGGCTCTGTCAGGGCGACGGCCTATGGCCGGCTTTCGGTGTCGCGGAGGATCCAGTGGTCATCGTCCAGGCCGGCCACGATCTTCTCGCCGATGCGTGCCAGATCGTGGATGTCGCGCTCCGTCAGGGCGTCCAGGAACTTGGTGCGGACTGTCTCCACGTGCCCCGGTGCGAGTGCCTCCAAAGTGGTCATCCCGACGTCGGACAGGTGTGCTGTGGTGACGCGGGCATCACGGGGGTGCGGACGCCGCTCCAGCCATCCGCGCTTCTCCAGTTTGGCAACCACGTGCGAGAGCCGGGACAGCGACGAACTGGTGCGGGCGGCCAACTGGCTCATCGGCAGGAAACGCCCCTCAGCTTCGGACAGCATGGCCATGACGTTGTAATCGAACAGGGACACCTTGCCGGCGGTGTGGAGCTGGTTGTCCAGGGCAGCCGGCAGCAGCGTGTTGATGCTCAGGAGTGCCAGCCAGGCACGGCGTTCGTCGGCGTTGAGCCAGCGCGGTTCGGTCATGGGTCCATTCTAGAAGCAGAGCGTGGTTGAGAGTTCAAGTGACGCACCAGTTCCCGTGGACCCATCCGAGTAGGCTGACCCTATGTATGTTGTGTCGCTGACCTACAGGGTGCCCGAAGACATTGTGGAGTTCCATCTGGACGGCCACGTTGAATGGCTGAAGAAGGCCTTTGACGACGGCGTATTTGTCGCCGCCGGGCGCAAGGTTCCCCGGACGGGCGGGCTGCTGCTGTCCAGGGCGGACCGTCCAACGTTGGAGGCGAGCCTGGCCAACGACCCGTTTTACGCGAATGGAGTGGCTGAATTCGAAATCATGGAGTTCGCGGCCAACAGGGTGGCGCCGGGCTTCGAGAACCTGCTGGACACCTAGGACTTCTCCGCCTCTGCCCTGGTTTTGCCCGCCAGCTTCTTCAGCCCGCGCTTCCGCGGCACCCTGACCGGTTCCGGCCAGCGCGGCGCCAGCGTATCGCCAAGCGTGACGCCCCTGATTTTGCGGCCGAAAAGCGGCAGCACCCAGTCATTGACCCAACGCCGTTGCCGCTGCTCCCACTCCCGCGGGCTGAGCCGCGCCGGCGGGTCCCAGTCCTTCGGGCGGATCTTGTGCGGCACCCCGAGCTGGTCCAGCACCTGCCCGGCGAGGTATTTGTGGCCTGCCTTGGACATGTGGAGGCGGTCCGAGTCCCACATCCGCCGGTCATGGAAGGCGTCCAGGCACCAGTAATCCACAAGGACCGTCCCGTACTTCGCGGAGATCTCACGGACCAGCTCGTTGTAGACAGTATTCCGTTTCTTCAGCAGCTCCAGAACCGCTGAAACCTTGACGTCGAAGCCGGTGAACAGGACCACCGTAGCCCCACTCCCAGCAAGCCGCGCCACGAGTTTTTCGTACTCGTCCATCAGGGCGGCCATGTCCGTGCCGATGTCAAGGATGTCGTTCCCGCCGGCGTAGAGGGTGATCAGCGCGGGCTTCATGGCGAGGGCCGGCTCCAACTGCTCGCTGATGACGTGGCGCAGGCGCTTGCTCCGGATAGCAAGATTGGCATATTCCCAGCCTGGCTCAGCCCGGGCCAGCTTCTCCGCCACCCGGTCAGCCCATCCCCGAACGCCGTTAGGCAGGCGCTCATCCCGGTCGCCCACGCCCTCAGTAAAGGAATCCCCCAGGGCAACAAAGACACGCCGCCCCTCACGCGCAGGCAGTAAGGGAGGGAGATCCACGCGACCACACTAAACATCAAAGGCAACGCCAGGGTTAACGCCAAACAACAGCAAGTGAGAGAGCGTCCCGCCAAGAACCCGCCAAAGGTGAGAGAGCGTTCGACGATGAGCGGCCCAACGAGCCGCAGCCGGTGTCTTGCGTAGGAGCGCATCGCCGACCAGAGCGGAGCAAGGCCGCCCGCGGCCGAAAGTAGCGAAGGAAAGGAAGGGCGGACCCGAGGGCCCCGAACTGAGCTTGCGAAGTTTGGGAAGGGTCCAACCGCTAAGCGACGGCAAGGCGGCGGTTGCGGCTCACCGCACCGCCACGAACGACGGAAGGGCTTAGAGCTCGGACTTGCCCTGGCGCCAGTACCCCATGAACGCCACCTGCTTGCGGTCGATCCCGACGTCGCGCACGAGGTACCGCCGCATGTCCTTGATAACGGCAGCCTCGCCGGCGATCCAGGCGTAGAAGGGCATGGCGCCGGCGGGCATGGCGGGGTTCTTGGTGGCCTCGATTTCGGCTGTCTCCATCCGCGCGGGCGTCTCCCAGAGGATGTCCACGTCCACGTTGACGTCTTCGGGCTCCGGGCCCGCGCCGGCGTCGGCGTCGGACGCTTTGATGCCCACCCAGCCGGGAACGGGGACGGCCGTGCGCACTGCCTGCTGCAGCAGTTCGCCGTGCGGGCGTGAGCGGCCGATGGCGGCACCGCGGGGAAGCCAGGTGATGTCGATGTCGGCGTCCGTCTTGAGGTCGAGGAAGTCACCGGCCTCCGGGACTTCCAGGAAGGCGTGGCCGCTCATGTAGGGCGGCAGGCTTTCGAGGATGGCGGAGATGGCCGGGATGGCGGTTTCGTCGCCGGCGAGCAGGACGCGCTGCGCCATTCCGGGCCGCCATTCGATGCCGCCGTAGGCCTCGGCGGTGGAGCACTGGGCGGCACGGCTGTTGGGGCCGATGATGGTGATGGCGTCGCCCGGTTTGGCGTTCTGGGCCCAGTTCGCGGCCGGACCGCCGTGGCCGTCGGCGTCGAAATGCATCACAAAGTCAACATCAATTTCCGGATAAACGGCATCAAGCCGGGACTGGCGGACCGTGTAGGTGCGCATGGAGCCGCGCACGGCGGGGTCCATGGCAAGCCACTCCCGGTACCAGCCGGCCTGCGCCATTTCGAAGACCGGCAGGGGCAGTTGCGTGCCGTCCTCTGCCAGGGAAGGGATCATCAGTTTGATCCGCAGGTCAAGGGTGTCGCCGTTAACGCCAAAGTCCCGCAGAGAGTACCCGCCGAAGGTGATCCGGCGGAAGTTGCAGCTCAGCTCCTGCACCGAGGAAACGGTCACCTCAAAAGCCAGGGTCATGGGCTGGGTGGCGGCGATGTCGCGGGTGTTCATGAAACGAGCTCCAGTTCGGGTGCAGTGGCGTGGTGGCGGCCGATGGGGATAATCAGGGGCGTGCCCGAGACGGGATCGGGAATCACCCGGGACTCAAGGCCGAAGACGTCACGGACCAGCCTTTCGGTGACAACAGTCACGGGGTCGCCCAGGGCCACGATCTCGCCGCCCTTCATGGCGATGACATGGTCCGCGTAGCGTGCCGCCAGGTTCAGGTCGTGCAGGACGATGGCCACGGTGGTGCCGCGCTTGCGGTTCAGATCCGTGACCAGGTCCAGGACTTCAACCTGGTGCGCCAGGTCCAGGTAAGTGGTGGGTTCGTCCAGCAGGAGCACTTCGGTTTCCTGGGCCAGCGCCATGGCGATCCAGACGCGCTGGCGCTGGCCGCCGGACAGTTCATCGACGTTCCGCTCAGCGAGTTCCAGCGTTTCAGTCGCTTCGAGCGCGCGCTGCACGGCGGCGTCGTCCTCGGTGCTCCAGCTGAGGAAGAAGCCCTGGTGCGGATACCGCCCGCGGCCCACGAGGTCGCGGACAGCGATGCCGTCCGGCGCGGTGGGGTGCTGCGGGAGGAGGCCCAGGGTGCGCGCCAGTTCCCGGGCCGGGCGGGCGTGGATGTCCTTGCCGTCCAGCGTGACCACGCCGGCTGCCGGTTTGAGGAGGCGGGACAGTCCGCGGAGGAGCGTGGATTTACCGCAGGCGTTGGCGCCCACAATCATGGTCACCTTGCCCTCGGGGATATCCGCCGTGAGGCCGTCCACCACGCAGCGCTGGTCGTATTTGAGTGTGAGGTCCTGGGCGCTGAGAACGGCCATGTCAGGCATCCTTTCGGTTGGCCGTGATCAGAAGCCACAGCAGGAACGGGGCACCGAGCGCGCCGGTGATAACGCCGACGGGCAGCACGGTGCCGTCCAGCAGCAAGGGGGCGAGGTTGGCCGCGGCGTAGTCGGCGGTGAGGACAATCAGCGCACCCACCAGGGCCGACGCCGGGAGGCTGGCTTTACGGGTGAAGCGCCGGGCGATCGGGCCAGCCAGGAAGGCGACGAACGAGACGGGCCCGGCAGCCGCCGTCGCCACCGCGGCGAGTGCGACGGCGGTGACCACCACAGCGAGGCGGCTGAACCCGACACGGACGCCCAGCCCGGCCGCGGCGTCGTCGCCGAGTTCCAGGATGCGCAGCGGCCCGGCAAGGGCGATGACGGCGGGGACCAGGACCAGCAGCGCCAGTGCGAGCATGCCCGCCCGGTCCCAGTTGGCGGAGTTGAGGGAGCCGTTGAGCCAGACGAGTGCGTCGGCTGCCGTGCGGATGTCCGCGCGGGTCATGAGGAAGCTGACCACGGCGTGCAGGGCGGCGGCGATGCCCACACCCGCCAGGATGAGGCGGTTGCCGGCGGCATTGCCGCGGTTCCCGCCGCCGGATCCCAGGGATCCGCCGCGGGAGATGGCGTAGATCAGCGCTGCGATGCCCAGGGCGCCGCCAAGTGCCGCTCCGGACACGGCCGGCCCGGTGGCGCCGAAGATCACGATGGCGGTGACCGCGGCCGCGCTCGCACCGTAGCTGATACCGATCACGTCCGGGCTGGCCAGCGGGTTGCGGAGCATGCTCTGGAACAGGCCGCCGGAGAGGCCGAACGCGGCACCGATCATCACGCCGATGACGGCCCGGGGCAGCTTGTTCTCCATGACAATGAAGCTTGCGCCGGGGATTCTCTCGCCGCCGGTCAGGTGTCCGATGAGGATCTTGAAAAAGTCCGGGATAGTCACGGTGTAGCTGCCCAGGAGCACGTACACCGAGAACATGATCACGACGCCGAGGGCCAGGGCGGCGGTCCGGTTCAGGATGGTCCGGCCCATCAGGGGTGCGCGAACTGGCAGATAATCCCCTGTTTTCGCGGTTTTGAGGGGTTTATCTGCCAGTTCGCGCCCGGTGGAGGTGATCACAGCCCGGCCGCCTTTCCGCGGCGGATGAGCCAGACGAAGACCGGCGCGCCAACGAGTGCCGTCATGATCCCGGCCGGAACCTCGCCGGGAAGCAGCACTACGCGGCCGATAATGTCCGCGCCGAGCAAAAGTGCCGGTGCGAGGACCAGGGAGAACGGCAGGATCCAGCGGTAGTCGGGGCCGGTGAGTGACCGGACCGCGTGGGGAATGACCAGGCCAACAAAACCGATCGGCCCTGCCAATGCCGTCGCGGAACCGCACAGCAGCACGATGCCCAAGGCAGTCACTCCACGTGTCAGGCCCACACTCTGGCCCAGGCCGCGGGCGATGTCATCACCCAAAGCCAGGCTGTTGAGGATGCGGCCGGTGCCAAGAACAATAAGCGCCCCGACGGCCAGGAACGGGAGGCCCGGGAGCACCTCTGCCCAGTCGCGGCCGGCGATTCCGCCCACCTGCCAGAAGCGGAAGCGGTCCAGCGTGTCCTGGCTGGAGACGAGAATGACACTCATCAGGGAATAGAGCCCGGCGCTGAGCGCGGCTCCGGCGAGGGCGAGCTTGACCGGCGTCGCACCGTCCCTGCCCATGGACGCAACGAGGTAAACCACGACGGCGGCGGCTCCGGCGCCGATGAAAGCGAACCAGATGTAGCCGCTCAGGGAGGTGACGCCGAAAAGGTAGATGCCGGTGACCACGGCCAGCGCGGCTCCGGCATTGACACCCATGATGCCGGGATCTGCCAGCGGATTGCGGGCAACGCCCTGCATAGCGGCGCCGGCCAGGCCCAGGGCGCCGCCGGCGAGCAGTCCCAGGACGGTGCGGGGGATGCGCGCATGGACCACGGCGTGGTCCCCGTTGACGGCGTCGAACTGGGTGAGCGCCTGCCACACAGTGACCAGGGAAAGGCCCCTGGCGCCGATGGCCAAGGAAGCGGCGGCTAACAAGGAAAGTACGACGACGGCGGCCAGCAGCCAGGCAGCCTGCCTGGTTCTGGCCTTCCCGCCGGCGCCAGCCAATCGAGCGGCGCCAGCCAATCGCCCGGCGCGAAAGGACACTTGAGGCCCTCGTTGCGACCCGATCGGGGCCCCAAGTGTCCGTTCGCGCTGTCCGGCGGGTGCGGTCGTCGTACTTTCCGTCATGGAACGGTGCTTACTTCACTGCATCCACAGCGGTGGCCAGCTGCGGGAGGAACGTGTCCAGCGCCCAGGGCAGGCTCAGGGGCGAGGAGGCGGAGATTGCCAGGACCAGGCTCTTGTCCGCATCGGCAACGAACGCGCCGTTCTTGATGGCCGGAACCTGGCCCAGCAGGGGGTCGCTCTTGACGGCCGCAGCGGTCGCGGCATCCTCAACGGAGCTCAGGAAGACATCGGCCTCAAGTTCGTTGGCCTTCTCGGCGGACCACGGCACGAAGAAGTCCTTGGAGCCCGCGGAAGCCTTCTCGACGACCGGGGCCAGTTTCATCCCGATGGCTGACAGGAACTTAGGACGGTTGTCATTGGCGGTGTAGAAGCCCGTGGCGGTGAGGTCCGAGGGATCGGTGTATCCGTAGATGAAGCTCTTGCCGGCGATCTGCGGGTACTTGGCAGCTTCTGCCTTGACGGTGGCCTCAGTATCGGCGATGAGCTTGGTAGCCTCAGCCTCCTTGCCCAGGGCCTTGCCGATGATGGAGGTTGAATCCTGCCATGAGGTTCCGTAGGCAACCTCGGGGTGGGCCACCACCGGCGCGATTTCGCTGAGCTTTTTGTAGTCCTCTTCGGTCAGGCCGGAGTAGGCGGCCAGGATGACGTCAGGGGTGAGCTTGGCGATCTCGGTGAAGTTGATGCCGTCAGCCTCGGAGAACTGGACCGGAGCCTTGTCGGAACCGAAGCCGGCGCCGAGTTCTTTCAGCGCCGCGTCCTTCCACGGAGTGGAGCCCTGCTCGTTGCCGCCCCATTCGTTCTTGGGGACGCCCACCGGGACAACGCCGAGGGCAAGGGCAACGTCGTCGTTGACCCAGGAAACGGTGACTACGCGCTTGGGCTGTTCCTTGACGGTGGTTTCACCGAAGACGTGCTTGATGGTGACCGGGAACTGCGAGCTGCTGGAGCTGGAGGCGCCGGCGTCTGACGTGGAGGATGCGGGGCCGGTGGAGCAGGCGGACAGTGTGAGTGCCGCGGCGGCCAGAACTGCCGTTGCCTTACCGGCTGACTTGAACAGCGTGCGGCGGGTGGCGCTCGGGCCGGAGAAGAGGGGGGAAGTCACGGAACTCCTTAGGTGAAATGATGCGAACCTAAGTAAGGGTAGCCTAGCCTGCTCATAATTAGAAAAGCATTGTGTTGCGTAATTAATTATGTGACGCAACGAATAGCGACAGGTTATTGCCGGCAGGGGTGAACGGTGGTTCACTCTTTAGGGGGTAAACGCGCGTTCACCGCGCCGCTCCCCTTCCCAGTCCACACCTGAAAGCACCTGATGCCGCGTTCCAACGCCCTGAACACCAACCGGGGCCCGTCCCCCTCCGCCATCACCGCCGTCCTGGCCCTTAGCGGCACGGTGGTGGCCCTCATGCAAACACTGGTGGTGCCGCTCCTTCCGGATTTCCCCCGGATCCTGGGTATCACCGCCGACGATGCCTCCTGGCTGGTGACCGCCACCCTGCTGGCCAGCGCCGTGGCAACGCCCGTTGTGTCCCGCAGCGCGGATATGTACGGCAAACGCAAGATGATGGTGGTTTGCCTGGCGATCATGGTGGCCGGTTCGGTCATTGCCGCGGTTGGCGGATCCTTCCTGTGGCTGGTCATCGGCAGGACGCTCCAAGGCTTCGCGTCGGCTCTGATTCCGGTGGGCATCAGCATCATGCGCGATGAGCTGCCCAAGGAGAAGATGGGCTCCGCGGTTGCCTTGATGAGCGCCACCCTGGGTATCGGCAGCGCCATGGGCCTGCCACTCGCGGGAGTGCTGTACGAGAGCCTGGGGTGGGCCTCGATCTTCTGGGTGTCCGCTGCCGCCGGCGCACTGCTGCTTGTTGCCGTGGCCCTGGTGGTCCCGGAATCCAAGGTCCGCACGCCCGGGCGCTTCGACTACGCGGGAGCGCTGGTGCTCTCCGCAGCCCTGGCTGCCCTGCTGCTGGCGATCTCCAAGGGCGGCGCCTGGGGCTGGGGCTCGGAGCCAGTTCTGCTGCTGTTTCTCACAGCCGCAATACTCCTGGCCGCTTGGGTCCCGTATGAGCTGAAAGTCAGCCAGCCGATGGTTGACCTGCGGACATCGGGCCGCAGACCGGTACTCATGACCAACGTGGCCTCGCTGCTCATCGGCTTCGCCATGTTCGCCAACATGCTCCTCACCACGCAGCAGCTCCAGCTGCCTACCGCCACGGGCTACGGTTTCGGGCTGAACGTCATTACAGCAGGGCTGTGCATGGTCCCGTCCGGGCTCGCCATGGTGGTTTTCGCGCCTGTTTCCGGTCGCATCATCCGGGTCTTCGGCGGCAAGTCCGCCCTGATCGCCGGCGCCATCGTGATGATTGTGGGCTACGTGAGCCGCGTCTTCTTCTACGACTCCATTGCGTGGGTCATCATCGGTTCAACCGTGGTCAGCGTCGGCACAGCCATCGCCTACGCCGCCATGCCCACACTGATCATGGGCGTGGTGCCGATCACCGAGACGGCCTCGGCCAACGGGCTGAACAGCCTGGTCCGGTCCATCGGCACGTCGACGTCGAGCGCCGCGGTTGCCGCGGTCCTCACCTCAGTCAGCATGACGGTCGGGGCCGTGCACCTTCCGTCGTTCGAGGCTTTCAAGGACGTATTCTGGCTGGCCGCGCTGGCAGCGGCAGCATCGGTGGTGGCCACCGTCTTTATCCCTAAGGCCACAGCAGCCCACCGCCCATCCGCATCTGACACCGCCGCGTCCGTCAATACAGCCGAAATCGTGGTGCAGGGGCGCGTCCTTGCACCTGACAGCCGCCCCGTCACTCCCGCCGTCGTGACCGTGCTCCAGACCGCGGGCGAGCCGGTGGACTGGAGCCGGGTGGATACGGAAGGCAACTATTCAGTGGCCCTCCCGGGCGCCGGAAAGTACGTCATGGTCACCAATGCAGCAGGCTGGGCGCCGATGGCAGAGGTCTTCGACTTCGACGGCCGCACCCGGCACCAGAACTTCCTGCTTCGGGACCGGCTGGAGATCAGCGGGCTGGTCACCGCCGGCAGCGAGGCTGTGGCCGGCGCGGTGGTGACACTCCTTGAGGCAAGCGGCGGTTACCTGGCCACCACCCTTTCAGACGACGACGGCGCGTATGCGTTTCCGCTGCCCCTCGCCGGCCGCTACATCGTGACCATGGTTATTCCGGACACGCATCAGGCCATGGCGCGGAAACTCGCGGTGGACAACCGCTCCGTCACCATTGATCTCGCGGCGCCGCGTGTGGAGGAAAAGTCCACGGAGCCGGTGAGCGCATGAGCAGCCCCAGCCACGACGCGATCTTCAGCGCCGCCGGACGCCTTTTCGGTGAACGCGGCTACCGTGCCGTCACGGTGCGGGACATCGCCGGCGAGGCGGGCGTTTCGGCGGCCCTGGTTATGAAACTCTTCGTCTCCAAGGAAAAGCTCTATGCCGCTGTCCGGCCCGACGAGTCGCAGCTCGCCGAACTGGAGGTCCCGACGACGGAACTCGGCAGGGCCCTCGTGTTCCGCGTGTTGATGCGCAGGGAACGCGGAGCGCAGGAGCCGTGGGCCATCATCCCGTTCGCCGTGCTGGACTCGCCCGACCCCGATGCTGCGCGGGTGGACATCCGTGAACGCTACGTCGCCGCCATTGCCCGCCTCATCGGAGACACCACACCGGATCGCCGGTTCGCCTCCTCCGTGGTGGCTCTGATGACCGGATTCGGCGAGACCGTCCGCACCCTGGGCCTCTTCGACGGCTGGGACTTTGACGAACTGGTGGGACACTACGGCGCAATCGTCCAGGCACAGATCGACGCCTGCACGGCCGCCGACTAAACCCTCTCTCACTTTTGGCCCAAAACCCCACAGGTGAGAGAGCGCCCGGGTCAGCGGAGCACGATGTCCACGGGGTTCGCCTCGGACCGCCACTGACCTTCCGCGCCGGGCCTGGGCCGGATCACCGGTGCGGTCAGCACGCCGGAGCGGTTGGTGCGCTTGTCCCGCAGGATCTCCGTCACGGAGCCCAGGTGCCGGGACAGGTCGATCACGTTCTCCGGGGCGGCCAGCAACAGCTGGAATCCGAACTCGTGCAGCGCCTTGATCCCGGCGCCGGCGAACTCCTCCGAGGCCAGCACAAATGCCTCATCCATCATCACGGTGCCGTAAGTGGTGAACCCCTGCTCGGCGATACCCAGCTGGTAGCTCAGCGCCGCGGCCATGATGAACGCCGTGAAGCGCTGCCGCTCGCCGCCGGACATGGAGCCGGTGTCTGCGTGCATGTAAACGTCGGTCCGCTTGCCGCCGCCCTTCTTACCCGACGCCGGCCCCGTCACCTCCCGGTGCTCCTTGCACTGGATGAACAGGTGCCCGCGGACGTCCAGCACTTCGGCGCGCCAGCGCCGGTCCTCCGGGGTGGGTGATCCGAGCCGTTTTACGAGCGTTTCGAGGGTCTTGTACCGGGCGGTGAGCTCGGCGTCGTCGCCTCCCCCGGTTTCCGGGCCGGAACCCGCGCGGGCGGGCCGCGTGTGCCGGGCCTTCAGCGCGTTCTGGATAGCGTCCTTGAACTGCTTGGCCGTGGCCGGCAGGGTCTGCTTGATGTCCAGTTCCAGGAAGCTGCCCTCATGGAAGTTGACCTCGGACAGGATGCCGTTGAGCGGCAGGATGCGGCTGGTGATGGACCGCCGCTCCTCGTCCAGCAGGTGCAGCAGCGTGCTGAAGGATTCATGCGTGCGCTGGTTGAAGAACTGCCGGAACTCGGCCTCCTGGGCGGGAAGGCCGTCGCTGATGATGGCGTGGTAGCGGCCTTCGAACTCCCCTGCCGCACCGATTGAGGTGCCGTGGTCCGCGGAGATCGCGGAGCCCCACTCGCGCACAAAACCCTCGAAGATCCGGGTCAGCCGCTCCGCGGTTGCCTGCCCGCGCGTCTCGGCGGCGTGCAGCTCCCCGAGCAGCGCCGTCCGGACGCGGTTGGCCAGGTTGTCCAGCTCATGCATCTCGCTGACGTCACCGAAGTCGGTGAAGTACGGTTCCAGCGCGGTGACGGTGGAGTCCGACGGCGGCGCCTGCTCCAGGCGGGCACGCACGGCTTCCAGCAGCGAATCGGCGGCGCTCAGCTGCCGGTCCAGTGCCTTGTATTCGCTTTGCAGGACCGCCGCGGATTCCGTGCTGGCCTGGTGTTTCTGCCGCACCGATTCGATGTTGGCCCGCAGCGGTTCCAGGTCGGCTTGGGCCGCGAGCGCATCCTTGAGCCGCTGTTCAATCCTGGCGAGTTCATCGGCTGCGACGGCAGCTGAGACCTGTTCCCAGGGCCGGTGGTCCTCCGCGATTCGCCGGAGGGCATCGAGCTGCCGGCTCATGCCCTGGTGCGACTCTTCACGGCTCTGGGCCAGCTCGGCGGCCTTGGCCAGCTCCTGCTGCAGGTCCTCCACCCGGGCGGCGACGAGCTCCAGCTTGGCGGCGTTGTCGAACCCGAGCACGTAGTCCTGGCGGCTGGTGAAACGGTCGTCCTTCTCCACCGTGTGCCGGTTGCGTTTGACAACACCGCCCAGGCTCAGGCCCTTGTCCAGGGTGGCCAGCTCGTTGAGGTCCTCGACGCACGGATAGGCGAAATCGAGGGCGATCCGCTCCCGGATCCATTCCCCCGCGTCCGTCACCGCGCCGCTGGCGAGGATGTCCAGCTTGGCGAGCAGGTCGCCGTCGCGCGCGTCCTCCACGGCGAGGGCGCCGCCCGCGAGCGGCTTGGACACGTCCACCGCGCGCAAGGCGCCGCGTACCTTGTTGTCGTTCAGGTAGCGGGTCACCGCGGCGAAATGTTCGCCGGGGACCAGCAACGTGGTGGCGAGGTTCCGGAGGGCGCGCTCCGCCGCCGGCCGCCACTGTTCCTCCCCTTTGGCGAGGTCCATCAGCTCGCCGCCGAACGGCATCCGGTCTTCAGGAACGCCGGTGGCCGCAGCGATTGCCGCACGGTTTTCAATGCTCGACGGCGGCAGCAGGGACTTGCGCGTCTTCAGAGACAGCAGCTCCTGCTGGGCTGACGCCAACTCACGCTTCTTGGTGGCGTGGCCGTCGAAGGCTTCGAAGCGGAGCTCCTGCAGGGCCTGCGAGTCATCCTTGAGCTCGGCCGACCTGGCGGCAGCCTGCTCGTGGGCCTGTTCCCAACCCTCAGCGGTCCACTCCAGATGCAAGCCGGCGTCGGACAGCGCCTTTCGGGCCGCTTCCTCCACCTGCTCGCGGAGCCGCAGCCCCACCTTGGCGTTGTCCAGCGACTGCTCGATCGCGGAGATCGCGTTGCCGCCCTGGTTGTTGTAGTCGGTCTCCAGCTGGCGCAGTTCCTTTGCCAGCCCGTCACGGACCGAGCGTTCCGCGCCCAGCTCCTTGGCTTTCACCTGGGCCAGCTCCTTGAACCGGGCAAGGGTCTTCTGGTGGACCGTGACCGCGAGCTGCTGCTTGTAGGCTTCGAACTCCTCGCCCGACAGCTCACGGAGCCGGTTCGCGTCCAGGAGCGACTGTGCGTATTCCTTGTTCAGCCCGGGCACGGGGGCCAGCTGGTCCCGCTGCTGCCGCACGTCCTCCAGCCGCTGCCGGATGGACATGAGGTTGCTGAATTCCTCCACCACGTCATCGGCCGCGGCGAGCGTGGCGGGGGCGTCCAGGACCTGGTCGCGGAAGAAGGTATTGACGCTGCCGCCCAGGCCCTTGCCGGCCTGGATCACGCGGAGCAGGGGCAGTGCCTGGTCCGAGCTGATGCCGAGGAGCCTGCGGAAACGCTCCGCAAAGGCCTTGTGGACATCGAAGATCTGGGCGTCCGGGAAGATCGTTTCCACCGCGGCTTTGGTGAAGCGCTTCTCCGCAATGTCCTCAATGGCCGGCAGGTCCAGCGGCTTGCTGTCGATCAGGTAGAAGCGCCCGACGCTGGACTCCGTGCCGTTTTTGGGCAGGTCAAACAGGGCGGACACCGTGATGCGGGTGCCCGCGGCGTTATCGAACGTCAGTGCGACGGCGGACCACGTGGCACCGGAGCGCTGGAACGCGCTGGCCGAGCCTTCGCCCACCGCTTTGTCGCCCACCTTGCCGCGCATGTAGGTGAACGTGGTCCTCTTGTCCTCCACGGCACCGCCGGCACGCTGGGCCGCGGCCTCGTTGGAGCGCGGCCGGGCATCAAACACCCTCAGCATGGCATCAAACAGCGTGGACTTGCCCACGCCCGAGTTGCCCGTCAGCAGCGTTCCGTTCCGGTCCACGTGCATCGTGTGGGCCCCGTGGAACGTGCCCCAGTTGACCACCTGCACCAAGGCAAGGCGCATCTGGCCGGGATTCGTGAGATCGCCCATCGGCAGCATGGTTGCGATGCTCACTTTTCTTCCTCCGCTTCGGTGTCATCGGCTATCGCGCCGCCAGCGTCCTCTGGCGAAGTGTCGCCGTCGAGTTCTATCAGGGCTTCAGTGCCCGTGGGGTCTGTGGTGGCTGCCACCAGGGCCTCGATTTGGGCGGGGATGTCGCCGATGTTTTCGAAGGGGAGGGCCATCGGGAGGGCGTTGGAGATGGTGTAGACATCATCCAGGCCCGTGGTGAGGAGCAGTTGGCGGGCCAGGAGCTTGGTGATGGCACGGGTGACCACGTCGGAATCCCGCAGCGCGTCCTGCTGTCCGGCGGGCTGGTAGTGGGCCACGAGGTCAGCGATTTCCTCGCGGGTGATGGTGGCATCGGTCTGAGCCGTGACGTGGCGGTCCAACAGCATCCGCAGGCGGAGCAGCACGATGGTCTCCACCCGGCTCAGCGCACGCTGTTGGCGCAGGATGCTCGATCGGCTACTGCCGCCGATGGCCTCAGGATCCACCGGACGCAGGACGGCGATCTTGCGCTCGTGGTCCAGCTGCAGGGTCAGGAACAGCTCGGACAGGCGGCTGCGCAGGATGATCTGGTTGTCCAGCAGCGTGGTCCACAGCTTCTCGTCGCGGCCGCCGTCAACGTACGGACCCTTGAGCAGCTTGACCAGCGCCTGGCGCACCTTCATCGAGAGAACGCCGGTATCGCCGGGAAACAGTGCCGCGCCGTCCACAAACGTGTCGCGGGGCGTGACTCCGCCGCTGCGCTCGACCACCGGGTGTGCCGCCGTCGTAATTTCTTCAGTCATCGTCAGTCCTTCTTGAGGGTGACCACCGGCAGGTACGCCGTGCGGGTGGTGCCGTCGATCTGTTCGTAGTCCAAGCCATCCCAGGCGTCGCGGTCAAAGGCCGCGCCATCCTGGAGGGCGTACGAGAGGAGTCCGCGAATGGAGTTGATGTGCTGCTCCTCCGGCGGCAGCTGGACCCAGGCCTCGGCCAGGGTGGACGCGCCGGCCACGGCGGCCCGGATGGCGTCCGGGCGCGCCTTGCCCGTTCTCGGCGAGCGCACGCGGTCTGAGTCGCTGAAGGCGATGGGGTCAGCCAGCTTGGGCGGGACGGCGAACTCGTCCGGGTCGTAGAGCTTGACCATGGCCAACGATTCGAACCCGGCGTTGAACAGCACCGGACCGCAGACCAGGCCCGGCCGTTCGCGTTCATACGGCAGGGACCTGATGGCCTGCTCGGCCTCGCGCAGGACCTTCCGGAGGCGGACGGACTGCCGGAAGTCGTCGCTCTGGACGTATGTGTTCAGGCTTTCGCTGAGCTTGCCGTAGATCCGCTGGATCTGGCTGTGCTGGTGGCGGAGCTCGGCCACCAGGTTCTTGAGGGTCTCGCGGTCCTCTGGCGAAAGGTCGTCGGCGAACTGCCGGCTGAGGACTTCGCCGATGGCCGAACGGAACCGGAGCTGCTGCTGCGGGTCTTCGAGGAAAGCGGTAAAGGAGCGGAAGGTCCGGCCCTCGGGGCTCTGCCGCAGCCGCTTGTCCGCGTCGAGCACCTGCGCCATGGTGGCACCTTTGCTGAGCGACTCCTCGATGATCTGGTTGCGCAGTTCGCCCACCAGTTCCTCGATGCGGTCGCGCATCTTTTTGTAGTCGGCGGGCAGGCTGGCGGCGAGGTCCAGGATGTTCCCGGCGGCTTCCACGGCTTCATCGTCGTCCAGCAGGCCGTCAAAATCGCCGGAGCTGATGTCCTGGATCAGCTGCTGCCGTTCCCCGATCTCGTCCTCAAGGGATTCCAGCCGGGCACTTTGGTCCGGATTGGTCTCATTGGCGAGCTTCTCCACGTCGCCCAGGAGGGTGCCCAGCCGGGAACCGTTCAGCGTGGAACGCTCGCTGGAGAGGCTGTCCAGGAATGCGAGCACGCGGGCGGCCGGCTCGGTGACCTCGTAAACGATCTGCCCCGACTGGTTGCGGCGGGTCAGGAAATGCTTGCGTGTCCACTCGTCCGCATAGTTCCTGCCGGACGACGTTCCGATGGCGGCACCACCCGGCCCGGGTTCTTGGCGCCGGAGCTGCTCAAGGAAGGAGTCGACGTCGGCGTGGAACTCCTCGAGCGGAAGCTGCGGACGCGTGCGGGTAAAGGATGCCTGCAGCACCGCGATCACCCAGGGCGCCGAGCGCGTCAGGGCCCAGGCGGGTCCCTTTGTGAGGAGTTCGAGGTCCCGGAGCCGGGCACTGATCGCGTCAGCGGATGACCTGGCAGAGCGGGGCACGCACTCTCCTTCAGCTGCTGGGGGATCGTTGGGCAGCGCGGATCGCGAAACTGCCAACTACAAGGTTAACGCAGACCCTCCCCAAGCAACGCGAGGTCGCCGCGACCGCTTCGTGACCTACGTCCCGGTAGCATTTCAATCCCATATCGACCCGCTCCCGAGGTGCGCCGGGTCTGGCTGATTCCTGCGGCGACCCCCTACGCTCATGCTACTGATCTCAACCGAAGCAACGGCGCAGCAGGGGGAAGAATGCAGTTCGACTTAAGTGCAGTGGAGACCGCCACCATGGTGTTCGTCGGAACCTTGGTGTTTGCCTTGGTCCTGGTGGCCTTCGTCCTGACAGCGGGCTTCCTGGCCCTGGTCATGGTGGGGGTAGGCAAGTTCGCATGGTTCCTCGCCTCCACCACGCTGTTGACGGTGGTCCACGGGATCAACCACGGCTGGGACAGGCTGGTCCACCACGCCTCCACCGTGGAGATCCCCGGGGACTTCCAGGGCCAGCCATCCCCTAGCACTGGAAGCTACCCGCGGGTAATGTTGAGAGACAGCTGAAGGGTTCTCCAACCCGGCGGATCCATGGCTTGAACCGGCCACACCGGTCAGAGGAGATACCCCATGAGCTCCGCCACTGACAGTCCCGCCACGAACCCGCCTGCCACCGAAGTTCCAGCAATCGACGCCCCGGACGCCGAAGTCCCCGTCGCCGCGGCCAATATCGGGCCCGAAGCCACAGCAGCGGACGCCCGGGCACTTGCTGAAGCCTCCCGCGAGATCGACTGGGACCGGCCTAGCTTTGCCAAGGGACTGTACCTGGGGAATTTCGACCTCAGCCTCATCCATCCCTGGCCGAAGGCAAGGGCCGATGACGTGGAACGCGGTGAGGCCTTTATGGAACGCCTCACCGAGTACGCCCGCACCATGTCCGGCCGCGTGATCGAACGCGAGGCCAGGATCCCGGACGAGTACCTCCAGGGCCTGGCGGGCCTTGGCGTCTTTGGCATGAAGATCCCGCAGGAGTACGGCGGACTCGGCTTATCCCTGGTCTACTACGGCAGGGCTCTGGCGTTGCTCGGCAGTGTCCACCCGAGCATCGGCGCCCTGATCTCCGCGCACCAGTCAATCGGCGTTCCGGAACCGGTGAAGGTCTTTGGCACGGCGGAGCAGAAACGCGGGTACCTGCCGCGCTGCGCCGCCGGGGCCATTACAGCTTTCCTCCTGACGGAACCGGACGTAGGCAGCGATCCCGCGCGGATGGGCAGCACCGCCGTTCCCACGGACGACGGCGGGACTTACGTCTTGGACGGCGTGAAGCTTTGGACCACCAACGGTGTGATTGCCGAACTTGTGGTGGTGATGGCCGTGGTGCCGGCCCACACCGATGCGGACGGCACCGAGCATAAGGGCGGCATCAGCGCCTTTGTGGTGGAAATGGACTCCCCCGGCATCACCGTGGAGAACCGCAACACGTTCATGGGACTGCGTGGCATCGAAAACGGCGTCACCCGGTTCCATCAGGTCAGGGTCCCGGCCGCGAACCGGCTGGGCCGTGAGGGCCAGGGCCTGAAGATCGCGCTGACCACCCTGAACACGGGACGGCTCTCCATCCCGGCGCTGTGTGTGGCGTCAGGCCGCTGGAGCCTGAAGATTGCCCGCGAATGGTCCAACGCCCGCACGCAGTGGGGCCAGCCCGTAGGCAAGCATGAGGCCGTGGGCAAGAAGATCGCCTTCATCGCGGCATCCGCCTTTGCCCTCGATGCAGTATTCGAACTGTCAGCTGAACTTGCCGATGCCGGGCAGAAGGACGTCCGGATCGAGGCTGCCCTGGCCAAGCTGTGGTCCACGGAGATCAGCTGCCGGATTGCCGATGAGCTGGTGCAGATCCGCGGCGGCCGCGGCTTCGAGACGGCAGAATCACTCGAGGCCCGGGGGGAACGCGCGGTTCCGGCCGAGCAGCAGCTGCGCGATCTCCGGATCAACCGGATCTTCGAGGGATCCTCGGAGATCATGAAGCTCCTCATCGCCCGTGAAGCGGTGGACGCGCACCTTGCCGCCGCCGGCGACCTTGCGTCCGCGGACGCGAGCCTCCAGGACAAGGCGAGGGCCGCCGTCGGGGCTTCAGGTTTCTACGCCCGATGGCTGCCCAAACTCGTGGCCGGCGCTGGAATGGACCCCAGGTCCTTCAGCGACTTCGGCAGGCTGGCCAAGCAGCTGCGCTTTGTGGAACGGTCCTCGCGCCGGTTGGCCCGCCAGACGTTCTACGGCATGGGGCGCTGGCAGGCGAAGCTGGAGTACAAGCAGGCGTTCCTGGGCCGGGTGGTGGACATCGGCGCCGAACTGTTCGCCATGGCCGCATGCTGTTCACGGGCCGAAATGATCCTTCGCACCACGCCGGAACGTGCCGCCAGTGCCTACGAACTGGCTGAGGCATACTGCGAGCAGGCCCGCGTCCGCATTGACGAGTATTTTGACCAGCTGTGGCGGAACACGGACGACGGCGACCACATCGTTTCGCGCAAGGTCCTTGCCGGGGACTACACCTGGCTCGAGGCGGGCGTACTGGATCCGTCGGAGGGCACCGGCCCGTGGATCGCCGATGCCACACCGGGGGCGTCCACCAAGGAAAACCTGCACCGGAACTACCGCTAGCGACTGCTAAGCATCCTTGTTATCGCTGGTCAGCAGTGGTTGAGTTGACCCATGAGCAACCAAACGGATCCAGAGGACAGATTTCCGCCGACGACGCGGAACGAGAATCTACGGAATGAAACTGCTCGTGACCAAACCTTCGCCAGTGACGAGCCCACGCGCGCCTTCGATCAGACGCCGGCGCCCTATGCCGAGGAGGGCTTTGCCGAGCAGAGCTATGCCCCGGTCGCCCAGGCGCCGGTGACCGACGCTCCGGTGTTGGATCCACGCCTGACGGATGCGCGCCTGACCGACCAGCAAACGGCCGTAGCCAGGGAGAAGGAACAGTTCGGCGGCATCAAGGTGGGCTCGGCCTTTTTCGGCTGGCTCGCCGCCACCGGCATGGCCGTCCTGCTCACAGCCTTTGTGGCCGCAGCGGGAACCGCGGTGGGGCTGGCGAACAACACCGACGTGAACGAGGCCGTCAACCAGGTGACGACAAACGGCGCCGTCGGGCTGGTGGGCATCATTGTCCTGCTGGTGGTCCTGTTCATCTCCTACTATTCCGGCGGCTACGTCGCCGGCCGGATGGCACGGTTCAACGGCGCCAGGCAGGGTTTCATGGTGTGGATCTGGGCGCTGATCGCTGCGGTTGTGATTGCGCTGCTGGGCATCGTCGCCGGCCAGCAATTCAACGTCCTGGCCAACCTGAACAGCTTCCCCCGAATCCCCATCAACGAAGGCGAACTGACGCTCACCAGCATCATTGCCGCCGTCGTGGTTGCCCTGGTCGCGCTGGCGGGTGCCGTGCTCGGCGGCCTGGCGGGCATGCACTTCCACCGCAAGGTGGACCGCGCCGGCTTCACCCCGGACGAAACGTACAACGGGAGCTAGGCGAGCATGGCGGCGTCGACGTAGTACCAGCGCCGGTTCTCACGGACAAAACGGCTGGTTTCGTGGTGGACTCCGCGTTCGCCGTTGTGCCGGAAGTGGGCTTTGAACTCCACGGTCCCTTCAGTATCCAGCGGGCCGCCGCGGTTCGTGGACAGGATGTCCAGGCGGCGCCACTCCATGGCCGGGTCCAGTTCCAGTTCCGCAGGCGCAGTATCCGGATGCCAGGTTTTCCGGAGGTATTCGGCGTTGAGCAGGGCAAACGCGCTGTAGCGGGAGCGCATCAGCTGCTCCGCCGTGGCGGCTTCGGCCCCGCCGTTGTGGAAGCGCCCGCAGCAGTCCGCGTAAGACTCGCCGGACAGGCAAAGGCAGGGGCCGGCGTTGATCGGATTCTCGGTCATGGTGCTCCTGTCGCGGGTTGTCCGGACCGCTTTCCGGCGGCCTCGTGGATCCCTTCCGACTATAAGCGCAGGCGCCGTTGTCATATCCGGTAACAGCTTCGAAACAACCTCACGCGCACCCCGCCCCGCGGGGGCAGGACCGGAAAATAGTCCGTATGGTGGTGGAGGGCTGTTGCCCGTGGTGATGGGTGCCGGGACGGACTCCGCCGCCGGCAGAGAGGAGAGGTGACGTGGGAGATTCGACGACGATCGCTCTCAACCTGACTTTTTTCGGCACGCTCGGCCTGGCGCTCCTGATGTTCCTGGGCCTGGTCCTGCTGGTGGTCATCACCTTGCTGCTTGCCGGCGTCGGGCGGCTCTTTGTGCTGACCGTGATGGCCCTCTTCGGGCGGCTCCCGAAAAACGAAACCCTCCCCCTGGTCCGGCTACCCGGGGAGCCCGGGCCGCCGTCGGACGCCCCCGATGCAACGCACGACGACGGCGCTGCCGCCCCCACTCCCGGAAAGCCGGCCCGCGCCGGGGTGCTGGGCGCGAAAGCCGGCCCGCTGCGGACGATGGCAGGCGCAGCCCTGTCCATTGTTCGCGCCCGCAGTGTGGCTGCCGTGGCCGTAGTGTGCTCGCCGCGCGACTGGCGCCAGGCCCTTCGAGACGGCCGCAACTTCCTGAAACCATCCGAACTCCGGCCGCGCTTCCTCGATGCGGTGGAGCATCACCCGCTGCTCACAGCGGCCCGCAAGGAGCCGCCGGTGCTCGCCGAGGACTGGGCTACCGCGGTGGCCGAGGCGGATGCCCGGGCCATGGCGCGCGCCCGTGCCGCTACCCCGGAAATCAAGGTCACAGTCCGCGACCTTCCCGGCCCCTCCGTCCCCGCGGCAAAAGTGGAAGCGGTGGCTCCGTTGGTGGAGTCGGCGCTGCATCAGGACAATCCTGGGCGCGACAACGCCAGCCATGAGAACACTGCCCTTGGGGCTGCCCGTTCCTTCACGAAGCCGCCCGCCCCCGCGCCGCTCTCCCTGCTGGACACCGGCTCGCTGGTGTCGCTGTCCGGCCACGCGAACGTCCTCAAAGCCAAGCTGCCTGCCGACCGGCGCTGAGAACAGGGTGTCACCCGGGCGTCACAAACCGCACTGCTCCGGTCCGCATTACCCCGTGCTATGACGGTGTTGACCCCGGCGCAACTCGTGAGTTAGTCTTGGACGCCGGGAAACCGCCAACAAGAGTGCATTCACTCCCGGGACGCTACGACATTTCCGGGCCTTCCAGCGAACGGAAGCTGCTTGCCGCGGATGCGCTGGCACGGCTGGCCGACAAGCTGGAGATCTCACTCGTGGAACTGTCCATCGGGTTCGCGCTGAACCACCCCGCCGTCAGCAGCGTGATCATCGGTCCGCGCACAGAAGAGCACCTCCGGGCCTACCTCAAGGCCGCGGACACCCTCCTGGGCGAGTCCGTACTGGATGCGATCGACGAATTGGTGCCGCCCGGGACGACTTCGTGGAGCGCGACGCCGGCGCAATAGTGCCGTCCCTGGAGTACGCGGAACTCCGCCGTCGCGCATTCCGGGAAGCCCTTACCCTGAGCAACCATCTCGGCTAGCGTGGAACCCATGGAATTCAGATATCTCGGAAACAGCGGCCTTAAAGTCTCGGAAATCACGTTCGGCAACTGGCTGAGGCTCGCAGGTGGAGAACGACGTCGCCACGCAGTGCGTGCGGGCAGCGCTCGACGCCGGCATCAGCACCTTTGACACGGCGGACGTCTACGCCAACACCGCAGCGGAAACCGTCCTCGGGGAGGCGTTGAAGGGCGAACGCCGCGAGTCCCTGGAGATCTTCACCAAGGTCTACGGCCCCACCGGCCCCAAGGGCAAGAACGATCTGGGCCTGTCCCGCAAGCACATCATGGACTCGATCAACGGCTCGCTCAGCAGGCTGCAGACGGATTACGTGGACCTTTACCAGGCCCACCGCTACGACTTCGAGACTCCGCTGGAAGAGACCATGCAGGCGTTCGCGGACATCGTGCGGCAGGGCAAGGCGCTGTACATCGGCGTCAGCGAGTGGACCGCCGGGCAGCTCCGCGAAGGCCACGCACTGTCCAAGGAACTGGGCTTCCAGCTGATCTCCAACCAGCCGCAGTACTCCATGCTGTGGCGGGTCATCGAGGCCGAGGTTGTGCCGGCGTCGGAGGAGCTGGGCGTGTCCCAGATCGTCTGGTCACCCATGGCGCAGGGCGTGCTGAGCGGAAAATACCTACCGGGCCAGCCTGCTCCTGAAGGCAGCCGCGCCACCGACGACAAGGGCGGCGCCAAGATGATCGAGCGCTGGATGCGTGACGACGTCCTGGCCGGCGTCCAGGAGCTCAAGCCGATCGCCGCGGAAGCCGGCCTGTCCATGCCGCAGCTCGCGGTAGCCTGGGTCCTGCAGAACCCGAACGTAGCCTCGGCCATCGTGGGTGCGTTCCGCCCGGAGCAGATAGCGGACACTGTGACCGCCGCGGGTGTGACGCTGGAGCCGCAGACCATGAAGAAGAAGATCGACGACGCCATCGGCTCGCTGGCGGAACGCGATCCGGCGCAGACCAAGTCCCCCGCCACGCGCGAAGCGTAGGAGCTCCTGCTGGAGTTTTTGTCCAGATAATGGCCGGGAAACGCACCTATAGCCCCATTATCTGGACAAAAACTCCAGGCCGGGGTGGGTGAGCTGGGGCTAAGGGTGCGTACTCAGTAGTCGACGACCATGCCGCTGGAGATGTTGACGGTGGCGTCCGTGATGGCTCCTGCCTTGTCCGAGGCGACCCAGGCCGCGGCGTTTCCCACGTCCTCCAGGGTGGCGGTGCGGTTGAGGTGTGCGGCGGCGCTGATGCTCGCAATGACGTCGTCGCGCCCCTCCATCTGCCACGGGATGGTTTCGATGATGCCGCCGGTGACAATCGTGACCACGCGGATGCCGGATTTCCCCAGCTCCACCGCCCATTGACGGCGGAGCCCCTCCATCGCATCCAGCGCGATCTTGAAACCGCCCAGCCCTTGGAAGGTCTGCGGACCGGAACCACCGAACATCAGCACCACGCCTGAGCGCTGCCTGAGCATATGCCGGGCGGCAGCGCGGGTGGTGAGGAAGTGGGTGCGGACGGCGTTGCTGATGGGCCGGGCGAAGTCATCAGCCGAGAGCTCCATCAATGGCAGCTGCACGTCGCCGTAGGCGATCAGGTTGAACGAGATATCAACGCGCTTGGCTTTCCTGGCCACCGCGTCCACGAAGGAATCCACCTGCGTTTCGTCCAGGGCGTCGACGACGGCGGTATGGGCGATGCCGCCCGCTTCACCGATGTCCCGCGCCACTTTGTCCAGTTTGCCTTGGGTGCGGCCGGCAAGATGGACGCTGGCGCCTTCGGCTGCGAATGTCCGGGCGACGGCGCCCCCGACCGGCCCGCCGGCGCCGTAAATCAGGGCAGTCTTGCCGCGGAGAAGCCCGGTGGTGCTGCCGTCTTGGTGTGCCATGGCCTTGCTACCTTTCGGTAGTGGTAAGTCCCTTTATAGTGTTCCTGCGCGTTGAGGCCTGCAAGAGCAGCTTTCCGAGAACGCGACGCCGTATACTCGGTGCCAGCCATGACCAGCCTTCCGTCCTCCCCCGCCAGCGTCCGCATTGATGCGTGGCTATGGGCGATCCGCGCCTACAAGACCCGCTCGGCAGCCACCGCTTCGTGCCGGGCCGGGCATGTCCGGCTGAACGGCAGCCCGTCGAAGGCCTCGGCCACGCTGGTCACTGGCGATACGGTGACTGTGCGGATGTCCGGCTTCGAACGCACCCTCGAAGTCCGCCGCCTGATCGCCAAACGCGTAGGGGCAGAGGCCGCGTCGCACTGCTTCACCGACCACACGCCGCCAAGGCCAGTGGCACCTGCGCTGGGGCTCCCTCAGCGGGACCGTGGCGCGGGGCGTCCTACCAAGAAAGACCGCCGTGAGATGGAACGGCTCAAGGGCTCTTAGTTCCGCACTTTGGCCTGGACGAGATTCGCGAACGGCAGCCGGCCGTGGTCCGCGACGAAGGCTGCGTGATACGCGGCCTCGGTTTGGTTCACTTCTTCGGCGGGCACCTCTTTCCACGCGATGATCAGTTCATCCGTGTGCGTCAGCTGCCAGATGAGCCGGCCGTCCCAATGGCCCGGCGGCCTGCCTCGGCCAAAATCCATGAACTCCTTGATCTGATTCCGGAGGCCGCGGTTGCCCTTGCTTCCCGGCCCGGCTTTGCCAACGTAGAGAATGTCCGCGCCGTCCACCCATTCCGCCAGAATGGCTGCCGCCGGCAGGGTGGGATTCTTTTTCTTGAAGGTCCCGGCGGTGCTGATCTTCAGGAAGTGCGGCTCGAACTCGTTTGGCCGAAGAACGGCGAACACGCCGGTGCCCTGCGGAACCCTGATGATCTCAAGGCTGTCGAAGCTCCGGAAGCCGGCAAAGCCGTCGGACTTGAGCGTTTTCCTGTTCATCATGACGACGTTACCCGGCCAGGAGCCGGTCCGGAGCTAACTTGCACTGCGCACCTAAACGTCCAAAAGCGTAGAGTGGGTTCAGACGCCTGTTTCTGGACGCCGTGCTGCTGAGGGAGAGATCGTGACGATTGACTGGGACGAAAAAAAGGCCCTGCTACAGGAACCAAACATCGCGGCGGTAACGCAGCTCTGCGATGAACTGATGGAAAAGAAGCCAGGGTCCGTCGTCCCCTACATCGACCCCGTGCACGACGAGGACGAATGCCGGATCGTCAGCCTTCACGTCAGTCCCGGCAAGGGCACCGAATCCGGCTTCGTCTCCCATTTCAACGACGACGAAGCCGCCCGCCGCGCCACCCAGATTTACGAACATGCGGAGCTTGATCCGCGCTATGTGATGCCGTGGAATGCGTACCCGTGGCTGCGGGATCCGGAGCTTCCGTCGGCGCTGAACGTCCAGGAGAAGACTGACGGTCTGCGGCCCTTCCGGCAGTTCCTCAAGATCAACCGCCGTGTCTCCGCAGTCATCGCCCACGGCACGGACGCCTCCACGTTCCTCACCCTCTTCGAGAAGACCTACCATTCTTCCCTGAAGAACAGCGGCATCAAGATCTACAAGGCCAGCGCGCTCGGCGGGCGGGCCTTTGCTGTTTCTGAAGCAAAACAGGAGGATCTCCTCGCCAAGAGCGTGGACGTCTACAAAGACGCCATGCAGCGGGCCGGCATCCAGCACCTCTAGCCACGCACGACGGCGGTAGTCACCGCGGGCGCCTCAGCCTTCCAGCAAGCGCCTGCGGTGCTTGAGCTCCTTCACCCACGCCCTGGTGACCATGTCCGGAAATGGCGAGCCGCCGTCGTCGTTCTTGCCCGGATCACTGAGCCCGGCGAATGCGGTGCCCGCCTCAAGGCCGGCGATCAGCGGACCTGACGCTTTCAGTGCGAGCTCCACCACCTGGGCGGCAGTGCGATCGGTGAGCCCCAGGTCCTTGGCCCAGCCCAGAAAGTGGCGGCGCGAGATCCCGCTCCGCTTTCCGTTCAGGGTCAGCGCAAGGGTCTTGTCCCCGTAGACCACGGTGGAGGGAATGTCGTAGACGGGGGCGATGGTCCACTCCCCGTGCGGCTGCTGGACCATGGAAACGTTCTTGGCGTGCAGGTCCCCGTTGCCGCTCAGCCACGCAAACGCCCCCTGGATGGCCAGGTTCCGGAGTGCCGGGAGCGGCGCCGAGCAGTAGTCGGCCAGAGCATGGCAGACCTGGCCATAAGCCACGTTGTACTTGTCCGCCGGGTAGAGCTTCAGGACCTGGGCCCCGTCCTCCACCGCCAGCCGCCGGACGTCGTCCGGCCCGCCGCCGGAGATGGGCACCCTGTCGAAGCGTTCCACCAGAAGCCCCGGCCGGCCCGCGACATCCCGGATCAGCCGGACCCGGCTCACAGGAATCCGCAGTTTGGCCGCGTACCGGAACATCACCAGCTCGTTCTCCACCACGTGTGGGAATTCCGGGGCATTGAGTTTGAGGATGAACCGCCTGCCGGCACTGGCAACAGGCAGCGAGATCATTCCGGCGGACAGCTTGTCCTGCACTCCGGCCAGGGCCACGGGATCGATCAGATCCGGGTCGCCGAGCAACTTGTCGAAGTCCACGGTCAGCTTGGGATCCAGCTCGACTGCGTGCTCGTCCGGGTCCAACGCTTCGCCGTGGCCCACGATCTGGACGTCGCCCACCGGATTCCCGCCGGCGGCGATGAGCAGGGACAGGTCATCGTCGGCGCTGGTCTTGATGGACCGCCGCAGCGCGTTGAGCCGGCGGCCTTCCGGCAGGAGGCCGGTGAAATAGGGCGGCGCCGCCCCCGCCGCTGAATCGACGGGGGCGGCGGTGAGCGGAAGGGAACTGGCGACGGCGGGTCCCCCGCTCGCGAGGTACGCCGCCACGTAGCTGAACCGGGTGCCGCCGTCCTGCCGTTCAAGCCGCGCGGCGAGCACGCCCGCCTTATAGATGTCGGCGATGCGGTGCTTCATCGCTGTGGTTCCTGACCGCTGGCGTGGCCTGCGAGCGCGCGTGCACCTTTGCTGGTCGTGGTGGTGATCCGGAGCTCCAGGCCCAGCGTGTCCAGGACCGCCAACAGGGAATCCAGCTGGACGCTTGGTTTGCCCTGCTCAACGAACCTGACGAAGCGTTCCGAGACCCCGGCCATGTCGGCGAGGTCCTGCTGGGTGAGGCCAAGGGCTGCCCTGCGGGTGCGGACTTCGCCTGCGAGCCGGTCCCCGAATGCATCCGCCATGGGCACCTCCAGTAGGTACGATCGTGCCGTTTTATCCGCATTCCCATTCTAGGGGGGAAACTCGTCGCATCAAATAGCAATGTCGGAACGAACGTACCGCAAGGCGAGCCAGGGCCCACCGTCACCCGTCGGCACTCGCCTTGCGCCGTTCCTCGATAGGGGCCGGGGAAACCCAGCGGTCCAGAGCTGCCTCCAGCGCGGCAAGATCGACGGGCTTGGTGAGATAGTCGTCCATCCCGGCAGCGAGGCACCGCTCACGGTCTTCGTCAAGGGCGCCGGCGGTCATGGCAATGATGGGCAGATGCCGCGCACCCTCCTCCGTGCGGATGGTCCTTGTGGCCTCAAAACCGTCCATGACCGGCATATGGCAGTCCATGAGCACGGCCGCGTAGGAGACGGCTGCAACGGCAGAGACGGCTTCAGCGCCGTCAGGCACAACGTCAGCCAGGTAGCCCAGTCTTTTCACCATCTCCCGGGCAACGAGCTGGTTCACCTCGTTGTCCTCCACCACCAGAATGCGCCCCCGGGAGGGGATGCCCTGCTTCTCCGGCACACCACGGGCCGCAAGCCGTTCGGCCGGCTGCGTCCCTCCCCTCAGCCGCAGAAGACGGTCGTAGAGTTCAGAACTGCGCACCGGTTTCATCAACCATTCACGGACACCCGCAGCTGCCAGCTCAGCCGGATCCATCTGCGGCGTTGACGTCAGCATAATCAGGGAGGTAGGAGCCAGAACTCCGTCGGCGCTGATGGCCCGCGCCAGCTCCATCCCGTCCATCTCCGGCATGCACATATCCAGTACGACGACGTCGAAGGGCCGTCCGGCGAAGACCGCATCCCGGCACCGGTCCAGGGCAGCGCGCGCATCGCCGACGGTGTCCGGGTCCATGTTCCACGTCCTGAGCTGGGATTCCAGCACCAGCCTGTTGGTCGCGTTGTCATCCACCACCAGGACCCTGACTCCGGCCAGCAGATCCGGGGAGCGGACCGCCGCCTCGTCGATGCCCCCGGAGGCCTCCGCTGGCTGCAACGGGAGCACAAACCAGAAGGTGCTGCCCTCACCCGGAGCGCTGGTCAGCCCGATTTCCCCGCCCATCACCTCGGTCAGCCGCCGCGAGACCGCCAGCCCCAAACCGGTCCCGCCGTACCGGCGCGTGGTGGAGGAATCGGCCTGGGAAAAGGACTCGAACAGGCGCCGATGATCTTCCGGCTCAATCCCGATCCCCGTGTCACGGACTTCAAACCGCACCGCAGGCCCGCCGGGGTGAAGGTCAACGGGATGCACGCGAACGGACACTTCCCCGGAAGGAGTGAACTTCACGGCGTTGGACGCCAGATTGAGCAGGACCTGCCGGATGCGTCCGGCGTCTCCGGACAGCAGCACCGGCACCTCCGGGCGGCAGTAGGCGATGAGTTCCAGACCTTTGGCGCGGGCAGACTCGCCCAGCAGGCCCGCCACCTCCTCCACCAGAAGCCGCGGGTCAAAGGCTGCGATCTCCAAATCGACCTTCCCGGCCTCTAGCTTGGACAGATCCAATATGTCGTTGATCAGGGCCAGCAGCACCTCGCCCGCACCCCTGACCCCTTCGGCATACCGACGCTGCGTCTCATCCAGCGGGGTCCCCAGCAACAAAGCGGTCAGGCCGATGACGCCGTTCATCGGTGTCCGGATCTCATGGCTCATCGTCGCCAGGAATTCGGACTTCAACCGGCTCGATTCAAGCGCCGCCTCCCGCGCGGCCAGGAGCTCTGCCGCTGCGAGCCGCTGTCCGGTGACGTCGCGGACGATCTTCGCCATCCCCCGCACGCCCCCACCTTCGGCCCGGATAGGTGAAATGGTCACGGAAACGGGGACCGTCGTCCCGTCTTTGCGCACCCGCTCCGCCTCGAAACTCCGCGCGACCCCGCGCTCCCGGACATCAGCGAGCAGCGCCTCCTCGCTCCGGCGGAGATGATCCGGAATCAGGAACTGGACGTCCCGGCCTGTCACCTCGTCCGCTTTATACCCGTGCAGCCGTTCGGCGCCCTTATTCCAGCTGGTGATCACACCCTCCGGGGTTATGCCAATGATCGCATCGGCCGAGGAATTAACGATCGCGCCGAGACCCTCCAGCTCTGCGATGGCTTCACTTGCCCGGTCCTGTGCACGCTGGCGGGCCGTGATATCACGGAAGCTCCAGACCCGGCCGACAATGTCATCCCCCACCCGTTGGGGCCGGGAGTAGCGCTCAAACGTCCGGCCATCACGGAATTCCAGCACATCCAGGCTCTCCGCTCCCGGATCGGCATACAGCTCTTGGACCTTGCGCATGAAGCTGCCCGGATCTGAGAGCTGGTCCACGACGAAACCGATCAGTTTGCCGTCGTCATGGGAATCCAGCAGATCCGACGGGATGCCCCACAACGCGGCGAACCGTTCATTGGAACCGGCAATCCTCCCGTCGGCAGTCACCACCAGGATGCCGTCGGCGGTGGATTCCAAGGTGGCGCCGAGCAACGAAAGGGCATCCCTCAGCTCGTTGTCGGTGCGGCGGCGTTCGCTCACGTCCCGGACGGAGGCGACGACGTCCGCGCCCGGACCGTCCCCGAGAGCGGCGGCGCTGATTTCGATGGGGAACTCGGTCCCGTCGCGGTGCAGGCCGAAGAGGCCCAGACCGGTCCCGATCCGGAGTATCCGCTGCCCGGACGCGAAATCATCACTGGTGCCGGCGAACTGGCCTTCGAACCGCACGGGCAGGAGCATCCCGTAATGCCTGTCCAGCAACTCGTCCCGCCGGTAACCAAAGAGCTGTTCCGTCTGGGTATTGACGAAGACAATAGAACCGTCCGCACTGACCCTTAGCAGTGCATCCGGCGCCGCCTCGACCAGCTCCTGGTAGAAATCCGCAGGATCGTTTCCCTTGACTGCTTGTTCCATTTCTGCCCCCAGCAAACGTTGGCGGCCTTCGCAGCCGCGCACCCGGTCGGCCGGACGGGCCTCCCCACGCACAGCTTATCCGGCAGCCCCGGATGCGCCCTAGAGGCTGGACAGAGGCGTCGCTCCCGCAGCCCGTGATCCTGGAGTCAGCCTGCGCCATGGAAACTCCGTCCCGTGCCCGATTGACAGCCGGTGTGACCCGTGCCATATTTGAAGCATGAACCTGTCAGACAGCCAGACAGCAGGACAGGCTACGCAGTCCCCCGGCGAGCAGTCCCCCGGAGCCCAGCCGTCCGAAGCCCGGCCATTGGCCCGGCTCAGCGCGGCGGAAGCAGTATTCAACGCCATCCGCACCGACATCGAGTCCGGCACCGCGGCCGTGGGCGGCAAACTCAGCTCCGAGGCGATGCTCGCGCAGCAGTACGGCGTCAGCCGCTCGGTCATCCGCGAAGCCCTCCGCTCCTGCACCGCCCTGGGCCTGACCGTCACCAAAACCGGCAAGGGCACGTTTGTGGTCGCCGACAAGATTGCCAATGACCTGACCCTGGGTCAGTACTCCGCCCGGGACCTCACCGAGGCCCGCCCGCACATCGAGGTTCCGGCAGCAGGACTGGCCGCGCAGCGCCGGACCGATGAGGAACTCGAGACGCTGCGGCACATCGTCGCCGCCATGACCACGGAAACGGACCCCGAATCCTGGGTTGCCCTCGACTCCAGCTTCCACGCCGCCATCGCCCGCGCCAGCGGCAACAAAGTGTTCGCCAGCGTGGTGGCAGACATTCGGGGAGCCTTGGCCTTCCAGTCAGAAACCCTGAACATGGTGGCCGACCGCCAGGACGCGTCGGACACCGAACACCAGCAGATCCTCGCAGCCATCGAAGCCGGCTCCGCCGAGGCCGCCAGCCTGGCCATGGCCGAACACCTGCGCGCCGTGGGCGTTGCCCTCGATTCCATCCTTAACAAGTAGCCCTAGGACTCCATGCCAGCCCCTGCCCTTTCCGCTGCCCAGACCGCTGCCACCGGCACCGCCGCAAGCGGCTCCCGGACCGCAACCGAATCCGGGACGCTCCCCCGGCACGCACCCCTGGTGCTCGCCACCCGCGACAGGTTGGTGGAAAGTGTCCACTACGGCTCGGCCATCGCCACGGCAGCGGACGGCTCGATCCTGGCGACTGCTGGCGACCCCCTGGCCCCGTTCTACCCGCGCTCCTCCCTCAAGCCCCTGCAGGCTGTGGCCATGGTCCGCGCCGGCCTGAACCTCCCTGCGGACCTGCTCGCCCTGACCGCAGCCAGCCACTCCGGCGGAGCCAAACACCGCGGCGGCACCCAGCGCATCCTCACCATGCACGGGCTTAACGTGGGCGACCTCGAGAACAGCACCGACCTGCCCTACGGCACCAGCGAACGCGAGGACTGGCTGCGCGCCGGCTTCCACGCCACGCAGTTGACCCAGAACTGCTCCGGCAAGCACGCCGCCATGGCCGCCACGTGCGTCATCAACGGCTGGCCGGTCAAGGGTTATCTCGACCCGTCCCACCCTCTGCAGCAGCTGATCGCGACCACCGTCGCCGAGCTGACCGGCGAGGAGCCCTTCGCCCGCAGCACGGATGGCTGCGGCACACCGCTCTTCGCCCTCACCCTCCGCGGCATGGCCCGCGCCTTCGGCACCATCGCGGCCGCCGCGGCCCCAATCAGCACCTCCGACGACGGCGGGACCGCCCCGCTCCTCGCGGAAGCCGCCGTCGGACTCGCCATGCGGCAACACCCTGACATGGTGGCCGGTGAGCGCCGTGACGTCACCGAGCTGATGCGGCGACTCCCGGGGGCGGTGGCGAAGGACGGCTTTGAAGGTGTGCAGCTGGTAGGCCTGCCGGATGGCCGCGCAGTTGCCGTGAAGATTTCCGACGGCGGGGACCGCGCCCGGATGCCCGCTACTGTCCACGTACTCAAATCCCTCGGTGTGGACACCGCGCCGCTGGCTGGCGTCGGCACCGCCCCCGTCCTGGGCGGCGGCCACAAAATCGGTCTGCTGCAGCCTACAGATTTCCTGTCCACGCCCGTCAACGTAGCCCTGTGAGGACCCTCATGACCAACCTGAGCACCAACCTGAGCACCGTGGATGCTGTACCGAAAACCCGGTCCGAGCACGACCTCCTGGGTGACCGGGACGTCCCGTTCGACGCTTACTGGGGCGTCCACACGCTCCGCGCGGTGGAAAACTTCCCCATCACAGGGCAGCCGCTGTCCTCGAACATGCACCTGGTCCGGGGACTGGGCGCCGTGAAGCTTGCCGCCGCCCGCACCAACCGCGAACTGGGACTGCTGGATGCCGAACGTGGCCAGGCGATCGAACAGGCCTGCACCGACGTCATGAACGGCCAGCTCAGCGACCAGTTCGTGGTGGACGTGATCCAGGGCGGCGCCGGAACCTCGTCGAACATGAACGCGAATGAGGTCATCGCCAACCGGGCCCTTGAAATCCTCGGCCACCCCAAAGGCGACTACGCCCGCCTGCACCCCAACGACCACGTAAACCTCAGCCAGTCCACCAACGACGTGTACCCCACCGCCGTGAAGCTGGGCACCATCTTCGCCGGCCGGGAACTGCTTGACGCACTGGCCGAACTCGAAGAGGCCTTCGCCGCCAAAGCACTGGAATTCCGCACCGTGGTGAAGATGGGCCGCACCCAACTGCAGGACGCCGTCCCCATGACGCTGGGCCAGGAGTTTGGCACCTACGCCATCACCATCGGCGAGGACCGGCTGCGCCTGGCAGAGGCGGAACTGCTCATCCACGAAATCAACCTCGGCGCCACAGCCATCGGCACCGGCCTGAACGCCCCCGCCGGCTACGCCGAGGCAGCCTGCCGGCACCTGGCCGAGGTCACAGGCCTCCCCCTGGTCACCGCCGTCGACCTCATCGAAGCCACCCAGGACGTGGGCGCCTTCGTGCACCTGTCCGGCGTGCTCAAGCGCGTGGCCGTGAAGCTCTCCAAGATCTGCAACGACCTCCGCCTGCTCTCCTCCGGCCCGCGCGCGGGCTTCGGCGAGATCAACCTGCCGGCCGTCCAGTCCGGCTCCTCCATCATGCCCGGCAAGATCAACCCGGTAATCCCGGAAGTGGTCAGCCAGGTGGCCTACGAGGTCATCGGCAACGACGTCACCATCACCATGGCCGCCGAAGCCGGGCAGCTCCAGCTCAACGCCTTCGAACCCATCATTGTCCACAGCCTCCACAAGAGCATCTCCCACCTCGAAGCAGCCTGCCGCACCCTCACAGCACGCTGCGTCCGGGGCATCACCGCCAACACCGAACACCTCCGCCTCACCGTGGAACAGTCAATCGGCCTGGTCACAGCCCTTAATCCCCACCTCGGCTACGCCACCGCCACCGCCATCGCCCAGGAAGCACTCGCCACAGGCAAAGGCGTCGCCGAGCTCGTGCTTGAACACGGCCTGCTCACCGCCACCCAGCTCCAGGAACTCCTCAGCCCCGAACGCCTGGCCAACCTCAGCAAATAAGCACTCCCGGAAACCAAAAGGACACCACTCATGACAAATTCCGCCATCACGGACCACACGGTCCCGCCCCAGGCGCACGCCACCGAAAATGCCCTGCACGCGGAGGACACGGGTTATCACAAGAACCTCAAGCCGCGGCAGATCCAGATGATCGCCATCGGCGGCGCGATCGGCACCGGCCTGTTCCTGGGCGCCGGCGGCCGGCTCAACGCCGCGGGCCCGTCGCTGGTCATCGCGTACGCCG
>NZ_QMKP01000027.1 GCF_003287955.1 Arthrobacter sp. AQ5-06
AAGACCCACAGCGCCGATGGTACTGCACCCGGGAGGGTGTGGGAGAGTAGGTCACCGCCGGAACATCATTACGGTCGAGAGCCTCCAGACACACGTCTGGAGGCTCTCCCACTTTAACCACCACACCCAAAACACCGCCACCATTGGAGCCGCGTAGAGTTGACGTCCATGGATAATCTTTTCAGCCACGCGGATGACGCCCTACCCGCCTCTGTTGAGCCCGCAGCGAACCTGGAACCTGTCATCTGCACGGTCACGCTGCCGGGGCCGGTGGCGCAGGCGTTCGCCGGGTTCACGGATCACACGCACTTGTGGTGGCCACTGGATTCACACGGTGTGTACGGGGCAGGATCATACGTTGAGTTTGAAGAGAACCTCATCGTGGAAACGGCTGACGACGGCAGGACCGCCGTCTGGGGCTCCATAGACGACTGGCAGCCGCCCCTTTCCTTCCACGCGTCCTGGCACCCCGGGACCACCGCTCTCTGGTCCACTGAGTTGCGCGTCGCCTTCAGGGCGGTGGAGTCCGGGACCGAACTGCGCCTGGCCCACAACGGCTGGGAAGGTGCGGAGGATCCTGCCGCTACGCGTGCCGCCTATGCTGCCGGCTGGCCGAACGTGCTGGACCGTTTCGTGAGGTTCATGGGCGGGGAAGCTCAGGCCTGAAAGCGAGCTCAGAATGGACTGCGAGGCAGGGTCAGGCCGGCGGTACAGCCGTGCTGTTCCGGACCAGAAACTCTGTAGGGAACTCCCGGTCAGTGGCCGCCGCTGACGGTGACGGGCCCTTGGCAGGCCGTTTCGCGCCGGCGTCGAGCGTTTCCAACAGCATGCGGGCCGCCACGGCGCCTTGGCCGCGCGCATCCTGGTTGATGGTGGTCAGCCCAAAGACCTCGCCAAGTTCGTGCCCGTCCATGCCGATCACCGAGAGATCCTGCGGCACGCGCAGGCCGAAGTCGCGGGCGGCCAGGATGGCCCCGATGGCCATCTCATCGGAGGCGGCAAAAACTGCAGTGGGCCGCCCGGCCGCGGAGGCCAGGAGATTGCGGGCACTCGCGTAGGCGCCTTGGATGGTGAAGTCCGCTGACACCACCCATTCGGGGCGAACAGCATGCCCGGCAGCCTGCATCGCTGCCTCAAAGCCGGTCCGGCGAATCCCGGGCAGTTTAAAGTCCTGGTTGAGTTCGGCATCGCCGGTGATGTGGGCGATCCGGGTGTGGCCCAGCCCGAGGAGGTGCTCAGTGGCTGTCCGGGCGAGGCGGGCGTCATCAATCCTGATGGTGGACGCACCGGCGAGGGCGCCGCCAATGCCGACGATCGGACGGTGGATTGCCAGGAGCTGTTTGATTTCTGACTCGCTCAGGACCAGCGCCACAGCGATGACCCCATCCAGCCGCTTACGTAGCAGGAAATCGTTCAGGACGCTGCGGCGGCGTTCCGGCCGGTCACCAACGTTGTAGAGGGTGAGGTCGTAGCCGGCGTCGAGCAAGGTGCCGGACACGCCCTCCACCACGGACGAAAAGTACCACCGGTGGATGGAAGGGACCACCAGCCCCACGTTGTGGTTCCGGCCTGTGGCCAGGCTGGACGCATGGTAGGACGGGATAAAGCCCAGTTCATCGGCTGCAGCCTTCGCCAGTTGCCGGCTCTTGGCTGACACATTCGCTTTGCCGCTGAGCGCCCGCGACACAGTGGCGATCGATAGTCCGGCGCGGTCGGCAACGTCCTTGATGCCCGCAAGTCCCACTACTGTGCGTCGCCTCCGACAATCGTCAGCCACGCGGTTTCGCCGGAAGCCAGGAAGCGGGCTGAGTCCGAGTCAGGGTCAGCACTGCGGACGAGGACGCGGCCTGCCGGCATCTCCAGGGGTTCGTGGTTGAGATTCATAAGTACCAGCGTATCGCCGTTGACGTACGCCAGGGATGAACCGCTGCACCAGTCCTCGGCCCAAGCCAGTGACCCCCGGCCCAGGCCCAATTCACGGCGCAGGGCCAGCATGTTCCGGTACAGGGAAAGGTGCGACGACGGCGATGCGGCCTGTGCGTCCCGTGCCAGTTCCATGAAGCCCGCCGGTACGGGGAGCCAAGGATCCTCGCCGGAGCCGAAGCCCAGGTGCCGTTCTGCGCTGCGCCATGGGAGGGGAACCCGGCAGCCGTCGCGGCCCAGCCGGGCGCCCCCGGTTCGCGCGAACGTAGGGTCCTGCCGCAGGTGCTCCGGAATATCGATGCCGTCCGGTGGCCCGAGCTCCTCACCCTGGTACAGGTAGGCGGCGCCGGGCAGTCCCAGCATGAACAAGGAGGCGGCGGCTGCACGCCGGCGGCCAAGGGCTGTGTCTGGCTGCGGATCGGCCGGACCGATGCCGTCGCCATCGCGCGGACCGGACCCGTTGTAACCAAAGCGGCTGGAATGGCGGACCACATCGTGGTTGGACAGCACCCACGTGCTGGGGGCTCCTACTGCGTCCAAGGCAGTCAGCGAGTCCGTAATAACACTGCGCAGCCGGTAAACGTCCAGCCCGGCGTGGAGGTAGGGGAAGTTGAAGGCCTGGTGCATTTCATCGGATCGGACCCAGTCGGCGAGCCGGGGGAGCGGGTCCACGTTGGCTTCGGCGCACAGGATGCGGTCCGGGCCGTACCCGTCCAGGATCAGGCGCCAGGCCCGGAAGATGTCGTGCAGGGCGGGCTGGCCGAACATCGGGGCCTCGTGGCTGGGGAAGCCGTCCGAGCTGCCGCCGTCGGCCCGGCCGCCCCAGGCAGGCAGTCCCGGTGCTTTGACCAAAGCGTGGGCGACGTCCACCCGGAAGCCGGAGACACCGCGATCCAGCCAGAAACGGAGCACCCGCTCAAATTCTGCGTGCACGGGCGGGTTGTCCCAGTTGAAATCCGGCTGGGAGGAATCAAACAGGTGCAGGTACCACTGGTCCGGCTGGCCGTCAGGACCGGTGACCCGGGTCCAGGCCGGGCCGCCAAAGTGGGACTGCCAGTTGTTGGGCGGTTCGTGGCCTTCGGGCCCGGTGCCGTCCCGGAAGATGAACATGTCGCGTTCCGGGCTGCCTGCAGGGGAGGCGAGGGCTGCCTGGAATGCCACGTGCTGGTCTGAGCAGTGGTTCGGAACAAGGTCCACGATGACCCGCAGCCCCAGGCGGTTGGCCTCGGCGATCATGACGTCGAAGTCGCCCAGGGTGCCGAAGATCGGATCCACGTCGCAGTAATCGCTGACGTCGTAGCCGGCATCGCGCTGCGGCGATTTGTAGAAAGGGGACAGCCAGACGGCGTCCACTTCCAGCTCGGCCAGCTGCGGCAGTTCCGCCGTGATCCCGGCGAGGTCGCCGATGCCGTCGCCGTTGAGGTCCCTGAAGGATCGCGGGTACACCTGGTAGATGACAGCCGAGCGCCACCAGCCGGGGGCGTTGTCGGCATCGTGGATAAGGGACAGCCGGCCCATCAGCGGGGCGGTGGCGGTGAACGCTGTATCTACAGACATGGAGGACAGCTTAGACCCTAACCGGCGGGAAACTGCAAACGTTTCCAGTCGAGAATTACTATGCCTATTGATAGGTAGGTTGCTGGCAATCCACTTAGGCTGGAAACGCTTACAGTCGATAGTCGGATGGCGAGCCGATCAGGGCCACCGCCCTAGACTGGGGAGAACGACGACGGGACGGGAGGCTGCGTGGGCAGCTTGGTTGAAGAGCTGGTGGGCGCCCTCGGCGCAGGGCAGGTCAGCATCGAGGCGGTATTGCTCGCGAAGTATGCCGTGGACCAGGCTCCCGTCCTGGATTTCCAGCTACCCGAAGCTGTGGTCTTTGCCGCGTCGGTCTCGGACGTGCAGGCCGTAGTCAGACGGTGTGCCGCCCACAACGTCGCCGTTGTGGCCCGCGGAGCAGGGACGGGCGTCTCCGGCGGCGCGCACGCGAGCAGGAACTGCGTAGTCCTTTCCCTGGAACGCATGAACCGCATTCTTGACCTCAACCCGGACGACGAGACCGCCGTCGTCGAACCCGGCGTGGTCAACGCCGCCCTCAATGAAGCCGCCGCAGAGCATGGCCTGATGTACGCGCCGGATCCCGCGAGCTTCCGTTCCTCAACGATCGGCGGCAACGTTGCCACGAATGCCGGCGGACTGCGCTGCGCAAAGTACGGCGTTACCAGGGACTCGGTGCTGGCGCTGGATGTGGTCCTGGCCGACGGGTCCCTCATCCACACCGGCCACCAGACGTTCAAAGGCGTTGCCGGTTACGACCTCACGGGTCTTTTTGTCGGTTCAGAGGGCACTCTGGGGATCGTGGTGGGGGCGACCGTCCGGCTCAAGTACCTGCCCCGAGACGTCCACACCATCGCCGCGTTCTACCCGGACTTCAGGCAGGCCGCTGCGGGTGTCCTGGCGGTGGGCCGGGCGCGCGTGCAGCCGGCCATCATGGAACTGCTCGACGGCGGCACGCTGGCCCAGCTGGATGACCTCCACGGCTCCGACCTGAGTTCGCGTGGCCGTTCGCTGCTCCTGATCCAGACTGACGGGTTCGGCGCAGCGGCGGAGGCTGACGTTGTGCGTTCCGTTCTCGCCGCCGGCGGGGCAACGGTGAGTACGGAATCCACGGCGGAAGCCGAGCAGCTCGTGGAGCTCCGCCGGAACAGCCGGGGCGTGGAGGTGGATCACGAATACCGCGTGGGCGAGGATGTGGCCGTGCCGCGCTCACGCCTGGTGGATTACGTTGCGGCCTTGGAAGACCTCGCGGCAACGCATGGTGTGAGCCTGAAGGTTGTGGCGCACGCCGGCGACGGCAACCTGCACCCCACGTTCTGGATTGACCGCCAGAACAATGCGGTGGACGCTGACGCCTTGGGCCGGCTGAACCTTGCCCTGGACGCCTCGATCGAGGCGGCGCTCGAAATGGGCGGCACCATCACCGGGGAGCACGGGATCGGGCAGTACAAACTGCGCTGGCTGGGGCTGGAGCAGCCGGCACCCGTCAGGGAGCTCCAGCGCAGGATCAAGGAACTCTTTGACCCGGCCGGCATCCTGAATCCGGGCAAGGCCATTTAGCGCCTAAGCGTCCGTTTCCGAGCGCTCAGTCATCGACGTCCGGGTACTCTTCGATGGATTCGTCGGCACCGTAGCGGGACTCCTCGGTTTCCACTTCGAGGATCTTCAGCATCGCAGTGTCCGGGTTAAGCATGATGGCGGCCTCGTCCCGGCGGTGGCGCAGGACGGACTCGATGTAGGACTGCACAGCCTCGGCGAGCGGAATGTGGCGGGCCTGCTCCTCGGACATGTACCAACGGTGCTCCAGCACCTCGTGCACAGCCTCCGCTGGCTCAAGCTTGCGGGACAGGTCACGGGGGATCGAACGCACGATCGGTTCGAAGACCTGGCTCACCCAGAGGTGCGCGCTGTATTCCTCGTCCATCCCCGGGTTGTTGTCCGCCCGGAAGGAGTCCATGTCATTGAGCAGGCGCCGGGCCTGGTTCTCCTGGGCGTCCAGTCCGGTCAGGCGCAGCAGCCGGCGCTGGTGATGGCCGGCGTCCACCACCTTGGGCTGGAGCTGGATGGTGGAACCGTTCTGGGTGGTCTTGATGGCGTATTCCTCGACGTCGAAGCCCAGCTCGTTGAGCCTGCGGATACGGGCGCCCACGCGCCACCGTTCGCCGAGCTCGAAGGATTCCTTCTCCGTCAGCTCCGCCCACAGGCGCCGGTAGCTCTCCATGATGAGTTCGCTGGTGGCCACCGGGTCCACCTTCTCCTCGATCAGGCCGCCGTCCAGGAGGTCCATCAGCTCACCGGCGATGTTGACCCGGGCAATCTCGAGATCGTACTCGCGCTGGCCGGTGGAAAGATCGGGATAAAGCTCACCGGTTTCGGCGTCCACCAGGTAGGCGGCGAACGCGCCCGCGTCACGGCGGAACAGCGTGTTGGAGAGCGAGACGTCGCCCCAGTAGAAGCCGATGAGGTGCAGCCGGACCATCAGCAGGGCCTGGGCATCGATGAGCCGGGTCAGGGTGTCCTTGCGCAGCATCTGCGAGAACAGGGCACGGTACGGCATGGAGAACTTCAGGTGGCGTGTGACCAGCACGGGGTTCAGCGGCCGCCCGTCCAGTGTGGTGCGGCCCGTAATGACTGCCACCGGGACAACGCAAGGAACGTCCAGACGGGCCAGCTTGCGGAGCATGTGGTACTCGTGGCGGGCCACGTGTTCGGACGTTTCCTTGATGGCGATGACGGAGCCGCCGAGGTGGGCGAAACGCACGACGTGCCGCGATATACCCCGGGGGAGCGCTGCCAGGTTCTCCGCCGGCCAATCCTCCAGGGCGATGTGCCAGGGGAGGTCCAGCAGTTCCGGATCCGCCGCCGCCGCGGTGATGTTGAGCGAGCTGGAGACGGCGAGGACCTTGTCGTCCTTGGCGCTCGCTGCCTCGAAGCGCGGCAGTTTGCCGACCTGCGCGTAGTCCGTGGGCTCGTCGTGCCACTGTGCGCTGTTTTCATCGGTCATGGATCAATTCTTTCGTACAGAGGGGCGGCTGGCCTAAACATCGGGCTTAAACGCCGACGGCGGCCCGTCCAGTCAGGAGGGCCGCCGTCGGTTAGATCTCGACAGGATCGGTCACCGGGGATGTTTCGATCACCGGGCCAGGCTCGATCACCGGATTGGGATTAGTCGCCCAGACGCAATCCGGTCTTGGTGTCGAACAGGTGCACGTGGCCCGACTGCGGACGGACGTAGATGATTTCGCCCTTCATTGGAGGGCGGCGACCGTCGACGCGTGCCACGATGTCGTGGTCCTTGCCGTCGAGCGTGGTGTGGCCGTACACGTAAGCGTCGGCTCCCAGCTCTTCAACGACGTCAACCTCGACCTGGAGGCCTTCACCCTGCGGGGCAGTCTCAAGGTCTTCCGGACGGCTGCCCAGGGTGACGGTGCTGCCGTGGGCCTCTTCCAGGACGTTGCGCGGCACGGGGTAAACCGTTCCGCCGAACTGGACGCCGCCGTCGACGACCGGGAGTTCGAGGAGGTTCATGGCGGGGGAGCCGATGAAGCCGGCGACAAACACGTTCTTGGGCCTGTCGTACAGGTTGCGCGGAGTGTCAACCTGCATCAGCAGGCCGTCCTTGAGGACTGCAACGCGGTCGCCCATGGTCATTGCTTCGACCTGGTCGTGCGTCACGTAAACGGTGGTGACGCCCAGCCTGCGGGTGAGGGATGCGATCTGGGTGCGGGTCTGGACACGGAGCTTGGCGTCAAGGTTGGAGAGTGGCTCATCCATGAGGAACACCTGCGGGTTACGCACGATGGCGCGGCCCATGGCGACACGCTGGCGCTGGCCGCCGGAGAGTGCCTTCGGCTTGCGGTCCAGGTACGGCTCGAGGTCCAGGAGCTTGGCGGCTTCACGGACGCGCTCGGCGCGCTCTTCCTTATTGACGCCGGCGATCTTCAGGGCGAAGCCCATGTTGTCGGCCACCGTCATGTGCGGGTACAGGGCGTAGTTCTGGAAAACCATGGCGATGTCGCGATCCTTGGGAGGAACATCGGTGACATCGCGGTCGCCGATCAGGATACGGCCGGAGTTGACATCCTCAAGACCTGCGAGCATCCGCAGGGAGGTGGACTTGCCGCAACCGGAGGGTCCAACGAGGACCAGGAACTCGCCATCGGCGACTTCAATGCTGAGCTTGTCAACAGCGGGCTTATCTGTGCCCGGGTACAGACGCGTAGCGTTATCAAAAGTAACTGTAGCCACAGTTATCAATCCCTTCACCGGCAGGTACGTGCCGGACGATCCGTTGTGAATGGTTCATGTAATTCAGTTATTCACGGCATTTCAGCCGTGTACTCCCCGGCCGAAGCCGAGGAGTATCGCGTGACGCCGCACGGTTCCTGTGCGCAACATCACAACCAAGAGTATGTCAGACGAATGGCGTATTGGTGTAAATGTTACGGAGGTCACACGTGAGCTTGGACATGCCCCGAGCTTCAGTCAGTGCGGGGCTCTTCTTCGGCCACTACCAGGCTCCGTTCCTGCAGGACTGCTTCGAGCAGTTCCGCCACGTGGGTCGGCGCTTCCACCCGGAACTCGGCCTGGGTGAAGTCCGGGCCCACCTTGACGCCAACATCGCCGGATTCCAGGCGCGCAAGGGCATCCTCGTCCGTGATGTCGTCACCGGCGAAGAGGACCGCAGTGGCCCCCGTGATCTGGCGCAGGAACGTCAGGCCCTCACCCTTGGAGGCGTTGACTACCGATGTTTCCAGGACCCGGTTGCCGTTCTTCAGGAAAACGCCCTTGCGGTCCTGGAGAACTGAACGGGCCGCAGCCACCGCGTCCTCGGCAACATCGTCCGCGGCCAGCCGGGTATGCAGGACTACGCCTGCGGGTTTGTCTTCGAGCAGCGTGCCCGGTGCCTGCTCAACGATCTCTTCGAGGACACCGCGGACTTCGGCCAGCAGCAGGCGCTGGGCCTCGTCCAGTGTCAGCTCCGTGGACCCGGGGCCCAGCCACGCTTCGGCGCCGTGGCTGCCGATAAGCAGAGTGTCCACCGGAGGCGAAGCGACCGCGCGCAGGCTGGCGAGGGCCCGTCCCGAGATGAGTGCCGTCGTCGTCCGCGGAAGGGCGGCGAGCCCGGCGAAAGCGGCGGCCGAGCGCGGAAGCGGCCGGGCGTCGTCCGCGCGGTCAACAAGCGGGGAGATGGTGCCGTCGAAGTCCATGGCCACCAGCAGGTGTTCCGTCTGGGCGATGCGCCGGGCGGCCTGCCGGAGTTCGGGGGACAAAGTGAGCGGGCCCTTGGCGGGGCGGGCGTCAGGAGTCATCGCGCACAACTTTCTCGTTCAGGGCGGCCAGGAAGTCGGCTGACCAGTGGTCGACGTCGTGCTCCAGGATCTGCTTGCGCATGGACCGCATGCGGCGCGCGGCGTCTTTGGGAGGCAAATTGACGGCCCGCATAATGGTGTCCTTGAGGCCGTCGATATCGTGTGGGTTCATCAGCAGCGCCTGCTTCAGCTGGTCTGCGGCGCCGGCGAACTCGCTGAGGACCAGGGCGCCGTCGTTGTCCTTGCGGGCCGTAACGTATTCCTTGGCCACGAGGTTCATCCCGTCCCGGAGCGCCGTCACGAGCATGACATCGGCGGCGAGGTACAGCGCCACCATCTCCTCCACGGGGTAGCTGTGGTGCAGGTATCGGACGGCGGTGTTCTGGATGGTGTCGTAGGTTCCATTGATGTGGCCGACGGTACCTTCGATTTCCTCGCGCAGGAGGCGGTATTGCTCAACCCGTTCGCGGCTGGGGCTGGCAACCTGGATCAGTGTTGCATCGCCGACCGTCAGCTTGCCTTCGTTCAGGAGTTCTTCGAAGGCTTTGAGCCGGTGGCGGATGCCCTTGGTGTAATCGAGCCGGTCCACGCCCAAGAGGATGGTCTTGGGGTTGCCGAGGTCCTGGCGGATCTGGCGCGCACGCTCGATGATCTCGGGGTTGTGGGCCAGTTCGCTGATCTGGGCCACGTCGATGGAGATGGGGAAGGCCTGGGCCCTGGCGATATGCGTGATTGCGCCGTCTTTACCTTTCACATGCACTTGCTGCTGCTTAACGCTGGCGCCCAGGAACCGCCGGGCTGAGCGCATGAAGTTTCCGGCGTCGCTGGGGCGCTGGAAGCCCACCAGGTCTGCGCCCATCAGCCCGTCGATGATGGCCTGTCGCCACGGCAACTGCGCGAAGATTTCCGGCGGGGGGAAGGGGATGTGGTTGAAGAAACCGATCCGCAGGTCCGGCCGAGCTTCGCGCAGCAGCCGCGGCACCAGCTGCAGCTGGTAGTCCTGGACCCACACCGTGGCGCCCTGGCCGGCATGGCGTACGACGGCGTCGGCGAATCTTTGGTTGACCCTGCGGTAGGCGTCCCACCAGGTCCGGTGGAACTCCGGCGGGGCGATGACGTCGTGGTACAGCGGCCACAGGGTGGCGTTGGAGAAACCCTCGTAGTAGAGCTCAACGTCGTCGTTGCTCAGCTGGACGGGGACCAGGTCCATGCCTCCGTGGCCGAAGGGCTCGACGGTTTCGTCCGGGGCGCCGTGCCAGCCCACCCACGCGCCGTCGGTCTTGGTCATCATGGGAGCGAGGGCAGTCACCAGGCCTCCGGGGGAGCGGCGCCAGCCGGAGCCGTCGTCGCCGCTCTCACCCGGCGCGCAGCGGTCAACCGGCAGCCTGTTGGACACAACCATAAAGTCGTACGTGGCCACCGTGCTGTGGTTGCGTGCGGCGGCGCCGGTGGCAGGTACAGCTGTTGGTTTTTCTTGGACGGGTGTTTGCATTGCGGCCCCCTGGGGTTGCTTGTGCCTTTAGGCCACCTTAATAGGATGGAATCTTCGGGGCTATTCGTCCGTTGGTTATACGGGCAAAACACTTGAAAGCGCAAGCTCTCAGGTTTGTCCCCTAAAATGGTGGAGTCGCCACAGAGTGGTCCCCCTATGTCGATCGACCCAAGGAACACATGAGCCCCGCAAATGAAATACGCAAGTCCAAGGCTGAGCGAACCTCGGAGGCGCGCGAGAAGGCACGCCTGATCCGTGAGGCGCAGCTGAAGAAGGACAAGCGCAACAAACTGCTGATCGGCTGGGGCATTGTGGTGGCCGTGGTGGCCATCCTTGCGGTGGTGGCAGTTGTGGTGACCACCACGATGCGGCAGAACGCCCCCATCGCTGACCAGGGCCCGACGCCGGCCAACGGAAACGTCAACGGTGGCATCACCTTGCTGGCCAATACCGACGTTACGAAGCTGGAACCGGCCACCGTAGACGCTGCCTCCGTGGGGGAGCCCCCGGAAACCGCACCGGCTGAAGTGGTTGCCCCTGGTGCCGAGGCTGAGGCCGGCAAGCCGGTCAAGGTGGTCCTGTACGTTGACTTCATCTGCCCGGTTTGCAAGAACTTCGAGGCACAGTACAACGAGCAGCTGACGGCGCTGCGCAACGAGGGCAAGATCTCGGTGGAATACCGGAACCTCGGGTTCCTGGACAGCCGGTCCTCCACGAACTACTCCTCGCGTGCAGCCAACGCCGCCGCTTGTGTTGTGAACGAGTCCCCGGAAAAGTACGCCGAGTTTGTTGACTCGTTGTTCGCCAACCAGCCTGCCGAAGGCAGCGCCGGCCTTTCTGATGACAAGCTCAAGACCATGGCCACGGACATCGGCGCCAAGAACATTGACACCTGCATCGACGAGAAGACCTACCGTCCGTTCGTGAAGTTCGCAACCAAGCAGGCCGCCGCCATCGGCGTCACCGGTACGCCCACCGTGTTCGTGGACGGCCAGCAATGGGGCAAGGGTGCCAGCGCCCAGACCCAATTCCCGGACTTCCTGCAGGCAGCGATCACCGCCAAGGGCTGATCTGCTTAGCCTGTCGAATTTGCCGCGATGGCCCGGTTCCGGATTCACTCCGGGGCCGGGCCATTTGTTTTTTGGCTTGAGGGGCCTCATTTTTACGAGCGGGCAGACTTGGGCTAACCTTATCTAGCGCCGTTGCGGCGCACGCCCCAGTGGGGCGCGCCTCCTTAGCTCAGTTGGCCAGAGCACCGCTCTTGTAAAGCGGGGGTCGTCGGTTCGAATCCGACAGGAGGCTCCAGAAAGGCCCTGACCTGCGGTTTTGATACCGAGGTTCTGGGCCTTTTGAACTTTAAGGCCATGAACTCACCTTTTACTCACCCCTTTCAGTTTTGGACCCGAAAGGGGACTTTGTCGGCATCGAGGTCCATGTCCGACCAGCCCAAGGCGAACACTTCGCCTGCACGCAGTCCGGTGTTGACGAGGAAATCGGCGATTTCATGGAGGTCCTGGGATCTTGTGCGTCCAAGCACGGGTTCCTTCTCCCACGCGATTAGCTTTGTTCTCAGATCCAGGAACTGTTCCGGGTCTAGTGCCTGTGGCTTGGCGGCCTGACTTCTGGGAATGGAGATTCCGAGCACGGGATTAATACTGACTGCGTCATGGCGAAGTGCAATTTTGAACATCCATGACAACACGGCCCCGCATGTTCGAGCGGTGGCAGGGCCAGAGGCATCGACGACATTTCGGATGAAGTGATCAATAACGCCGCGCGTGGCCTCCCCGACGCGGACGGAGCCGATTCCGGGCGAGATGTATTTCTTGACGCTGAACGCGTACTTGTCCTTTGTCCTTGATGCTTTGTCCGACCGTTCCAGTTCCACCAGGAAGACATCGGCCAAGTGGCTGATTTTGTTGGTTGCGGTGACGAGGGCGTTCCGTGGCGTCTGCCGGTTTTGAAGCTTGATCTGAAGGTTTCGCCGGGCTGCGGCTGCGGACGGGGCCCTGGACTCAACTTGGCGGGTCTGGCCGTCGAGGTCTCGATACTTTGCTCGCGCCCGCCAGCTTTTTGCAGTGGCGCGATCGGTATTGATCTGCCCTCACGTTCCTAAAGGCAGGGGATACTTGCTCATTTTCCAGCGCTTGCTGGAGCGGCTAGTGCTCCGCGTGCTGCGAAAGCCAAGCAACGAAGTCGCTGTGGCTGATTCGCAGGTGTCTGCCAATGCGATACGCCGGCGGCCCTACGTGCTTTGTGCGCCACTGGTAGAAAGTCTGCTCGGGGATCTGCAGTCGACGGCGACAGCAGTGAGGGTTTCTTTGGTCGAGGCAGGCAGGGTGATTCGGCTTGATGGTTCGATGGTGCTGCCGCGGTAGACGAATTCGGCGTTGATCTTGCTGGATTGGGTGGCACTCAGGGGAGCCTGACGCCGTTCTGGGGTCGCCGTCGTACTGTGACACGGTCTGGTCTCCGACGAGGAGTCCTTCCCGGATGGTGAGTCCGCGCTCGGCGAGTGCGCCGGTCAGTGCCGCGATGGTTGCCGCGTGTGGCTGGGCCTGCCCGGGCTTCAGGGGTTCTAAGGTGTAGACGGCGAACAGCACGCTGGCTGCGTTGGTGTCGTGCGCGAGGTAGTCGGCGACGGTGCGGGCGTAGGTGAGTTCGCCTCCGCGCCCGGGGCGGTCGACCCGGAGCGTGGCTCCGACGCGGTTGGCGTCCAGTTTGATGCAGACGAGGCTTTCGTGGGGCCAGAACCCGAGGGTGTGCCCGATGAAACTGAGGATGTCGGCGGGGTTTTGATGGTGAGCGGTTCCCATGATTTCTTCTCCTTCAGCGGCGGGCGGGCACCGGGTGTGTCTGTCAGAGTTTCGGCGTCGTTCTGATATCGGAGTCACCGCTGGGTTTGAGGGGCCGGAGTGCAACTTGGGGAACCGGGAACGGTCCACAATTTAGGAAATGAGCGACGGAGGAGCGCCGAACGAAATTATGGATCGATCCCGGCGCATAGCGCCCTGGTTGCGCGGAGGACCCGCCCAGCGATGATGGGGATCAGAATGACAAACAGCGAAGATGCTTCTGGTCATTCATGGAGGTGGGGGGAGTGGGGCGGCATGATTCGTACGGATCGTACAGGCCCACGGCCCCTTCATTGTCCCAAACAGCGGATCGAAAGCGTCAGGATGGAGTCTCAGAGCCTCACGAGTCTCCGTCAGAGAAGGAAGAATTGCGCATTATTCTGACGGCTCCGAGCCAGCCCCTGACGTCAGGTTGGGGTGTGCCCCAGCTAGACGAAACGCTTAGGCGCGGTCTGCTGGTTCTTTCGTCTTCGGAGTCCAGGGCCGACTTCAGAAGAAAAAACAGCACGTGAAGCAGCGGCTGCGGAGGACCAGAAGAGACGCGAGCTGATGGCCCGCCTGGAGGCGGCGCGGGTTGCAGCGCGCGCTCAGCTTGCTCCTGCACTGGATAACCGGTGGTGGGATTCCGCCAGGGTGGAGGACATTGTCCGAGTCCATGAAACCGCCACCGCATGGACGGGCCAGGATCCAATGGCCAGGTCAGCGGCGGCGCTGTGGCCGAGCAGGTACAGCGCCGATACGGAATCGATGTCGCCGCTCTCGGTACGGGTGCCAGCGCCGCCGCCTCACTCAAAGAAGCCGTAAAGGCAAAGAGCCAGGCGCAGGACGAGCGCACGACAGCTGCAGGCGAAAACGCCGAGGCAACGCAACTGCTGGCAAAAGCAGAACGCGAAGACCAAGCCCTCCGCGGCGACGTTGAAGCAGACAATTCACGGCCCGAGCAGCTGGAGGACCGAGCCGCGGCCGCCTACGACTCCGTTGAACGCCGAGAAGCACTGGCGAAGAGCCTTGACCATATCGGAGACAGGGAAGCTGTGCAGGCCAGACTCGGTGCTGACCGGGACCAGGCAACCCCACCGACAGCAGCCCTGGCAACTACCCACAGCAAAGCACCCAAGGCCCACGAACGACCGGCATCCCCGGAGCTGCCAGGCAAAAACAAAAGGACCTCAGTCGCTAAGAAGAAGCGGTTCCATCGGTTCTGGACCTATAACGACTTCGGCTCCGCTCATCGTCTGAAGCGGCATTGCTACGTGCCGTTCACGACCTCCGGTGGCGGCCGCCGCTGCGGGCCCTGCCTTCGCGCCACCCCGGCAGGACGCCGTTCAGCAGAGACTCCTTCGCCGGGGCGAGTTTGCCTTGGTTGTAGTTCATGCGCTGGATATGAAGCCAGACACCGAGAATGCGTTCCTGCGCGTCCCGGGTTTTCTGGTGGCGCGGCCAGTCGCCGCCGGCATCCCGTATGGTTTTCACTTCCTTCAGGCGCTTGTGCCATCGGGCCTCGTCCTCGGCCTTGCGTGGGGACGCCCGGTCCCAGCCGGGGATTATGTCCAGGCCGTCCCGGAAGCCGGGGGAGAGGGTTCCTTGTGCTGCTTCCCGGCGACGGCGGTAAAGCCATCTGCCAAGGGTCTGCTTCTGAGGTGACTTCGCGCGGGCGGAAGGCAGCTGTCCCTCTGCCCGGTAGAAGGCAGTCATGTCCTGCATTTTTCGTAGACCCGCCTCGGACCGGTCCCGGGGCCTTCACGGGTAGCGCGGCAGCGTGCTCGCCACGGATTTCCGGATTTTCCTTCGCCGCGATCTGCAGGTGGTAGCGGACGGTGGTGACCGCAGCGCCGTCCAGAGCCGCGATTTTGTGCGGCGGGATGCCCCGCCGGTACATATTCACCCACTCGCCGTGCGGTCGGTGCGCCACGCATGCGTCAATTCATCTTGAAACTCAGTCACGGTGAACCCCCAAATGGTTCTGCCTACAAAGTAGCCTACGGACGAATCCGCTCAGCGCAGCCGGTAATCTGCAACGGCCGGGTATGGGGGAGCGGCGTGGCAGGCAACCCAGTAACGGGATGAAACTCTTATTTGTGCCACAAGCTGCGGTACAAATACAGATCGCTAGGGTGGAGTCACGACTTCTTCAGAGCTCGACCTGCCGGCAGACTATGCGGAGCTGTTGGAGTCGCTGAAGAACCGCGTCAGTGGCGCCAGAATTCAACCCCGCGGACCGTCAACACCCTGCTCATCGAGCTCTACTGGTCACTCGGTAAGGACATTCTCGCCCGCCAGGACAGGCGCGGATGGGGGGGGGGAGCGGGGTCGTCAACCGGCTTGCCGGGGACCTGCGAGATGAGATCATCCAGATCACCAGACACGGGATCCGTCAGCGGCTCTCGCAACCAGGCATCCGGGAGGATTCGGAGCAAACCAGGCGCGACATCGCAGAAAGCAACACAGCCAGCGGCGATGATTGTGCCGCGTTTGGATTGCCGCCAAGGTGAGCGAAGCACCATCGAACGACCAAGACCCCGTGGAAGTCAAAGTCCCATGTCCCGGGTTGAAGGGCTTTCGCCTGCTGCCGCAGCCGTCGTCGAATTCGTCGCCGGAGTTCTCACCCACGTTCCTCCAGGGCTCAGCAAGCCCATGACCAATGAACTCCTGGGCCTGCACACTGCACGTCGTGGCGACTACCACGTCCCGTTCACACTCGATGTCGAAAGAAGCACATCCTGTCGTTCATCGCATCCAACACCGGTCCGACGTGTACAGCCGACGACCGTGCCACCGCCGCTGGTTCGGGGACGTTCACCTTGTGCGTGGTAATGTTCGAGCACAACTCGGTGTGGGAGGGATAGATTGGGTCCGGAAAAGCGTCCTACGATTTCTGACGTAGCACGCGCGGCTGCCGTGTCCCGGACAACTGTCTCGCACGCGCTGAATGACAGGGGCTATGTCGACCCCGGTACCAAGGCGAGAGTTCACCTGGCGGCGAAGGAACTGGGCTACCGGCCGAGCGTCAGAGCACAGCGGCTTCGAGCAGGTAGCGCCCAGACGCTTGGCCTTGTGGCGTCGATGCCTGCCTCCGTGGCTGCCGGTCCCTCGAAGCTGGGATTCTTTATGGAGGTCGCGGCATCTGCGGCGGAAACGGCCTTGATGAGCGGCTTCGCCATGATTCTGGTGCCCCCCGTGCAACAGCAACTGGAACTGGATCAGTTTGATATCGACGGTGCGATTGTTGTGGAGCCGGAGGAGAACGATCCGGCCACCGGCCGGCTGAGGGCTCTCGGAGTTCCTGTGGTGAGTCTGGGCCGCCAGCCTGGTGCGGAGGCAGAGATCCCCTATATCGATATGCAGTCCTATAAGACTGGAAAACTGCTGCTGGAACATCTCTACCAGCAGGGGGCACGGCGTATAGCCTTGTTCATCGGTTTCGAGCACCGGCATTCATACATTGACGTAGCCAGAGCTTATGCAGATTTCATTTCAGAGTACCGCCTTGAATCGCTGATCGTTCGGTTAAACGAGGAGGAGGGCGAGGCCGGCGGATATCGTGCCAGCCTCGCTCTCCTGAAATCGCACCCTAGCGTTGACGGAATCTGCGCTTTGGTGGATGCCTTCGCCGTTGGGGTGGTCCGCGGTCTTCATGAACTGGGCCGGAAAGTTCCTGAGGATGTCAGAGTGGTCACCCGCTACAACGGGTTAAGAGCGCAGACATGCTCGCCTCCTTTGACAGCCGTCAATCTCAATCTGGCCGTTGCCGCTGATCTTGCTGTGACTCTTCTCTTGGAACACCGCAGAGGTGATCGGTCCCGGCACGTCGTGCAGTGCCCGGACCCAGAGCTGATACCTCGGGCCTCCTCCGTGCGCCTTGATTCTTCATCCTTGGAACAGGACAGCCACTCCTGACACCAGGGCGAAAGTAAGCACGATCGTCCTCATGCGCTTGCCTCCGAGTCGCTGATGGATCGCTGCACTCGCCAAAGCGCCGATAATGAGCGCGGGCAGGAGGTACAACGCCATCTGGAGCTGTTCCATGCGGACGTTGCCGGTTCCTGCGAGCAACCCCAGTGACATGATCTCCCCGACCAAGAAGCAGAATGCAACAGTTGAGCGGAGCACGGACGCGTGATGGTGCTGGTAGGCGAGAACCAGGGGAGGTCCTCCGATGCCGGTAGCGGTTTCGGTAATCCCGGTTACGGTACCTACCGCGAGCAGTGCGCTGCGGCCTGCCTTGAAGGAAGGCACAATCAGCGACACGAGCGCGGCGAGGATAGTTGATATTCCAATGAGCAGGCTCAACCCCGACGGTGGAATTGCCGTCAGGACCCAAAAACCGCCCACGGTTCCGGCCGCACGTCCGATTGTGATCCAACCCGCTCCATGTAAGTCGAGGGCATGGCGTTCCCGCCAGACAACATAGGCGTTGAGTGGGAGCATGAGAACCAGCAGCAGCACCGGCAGCAGCTGGGGTTCAAAGAATCCCACGACTGGAGCCACGATTAGCGCGAATCCCATTCCCGTGCTTCCCTGGACCAGGGAAGCGACGGCTACCGTTACCGCTACTAGGATGAATATCTCTGTGCTCAAAATGTTCCTTCAGTTGATTGTCTTGCAGCAGGCCCTAGAAGCTGCTCCACGAAGTCGCCTCGTGACGGGCGGCGGATTAGCCTACGGGAGTTGGCGTGTCCAGCTTGCGGCGTTGTCGCAGTACTTGGTGCTCGGTGGCGGTGGGATGCAAGCGTCGAACAGGAGCCTTTGCCATGACGCGGTGTGCGACCTCCTGAGCTTCCTTGATGAACGCACGTGCGTCCCAGTCCACGGGCCATCCTTCCCAGAGCCGCAGTTTGCCCGCGACGACAACGGCCATGATCTGGTCACGGTTGGCATATCGGACAAGCTCCCAGGTGGGGTCCCAGGACGGCTGCATCTCCGGCACTGACCAGTCCAGGACAAGGAAGTCGGCTGATTTGCCGACAGCTATCTCTCCGGTGACGGTACCGAGGCCTGCGGCTTCAGCACCGCCCTGTGTAGCGTGGTGAAGCCAGGTCCAGCCCCCGCCGCAGGAGGAATCACCGGTTTGCAGACCAAAGGCCAGCCGCTGGGCCAGTTCAGCGATGTCGAGCAGACGGAAGGCGTCGCTTCTGGTGCCGTCGGTGCCGATTCCAAATCTGATCATTCTGTCTGCAAAATGCAGGGCTGGAGCGACGGCGTTTCCCTTCCACGCGCTGGCGACGGGGTTGTAGCTGACTGCGCTATCCGTTTCTTCCAAGCGTCTGAGTTCGTACGGTGTGAGAAGCGTGGCATGGGCAGCCAGAGTCTGGGGACCTAGCGCCCCGACTGAGTCCATGTATTCCAGGGGCCGAAGCCCGCAGCGTTCAATGGAGCGTTCAACTGACGCCAGATGTTCGTTCAGATGAACCTGGAACACCGCACCCGCCTCATAGGCGAGCCGTGACGTGTCCCGCAGCACAACGTCGCTTGCTGTTTCCGGAATTGATACTGCCAGTGAAGGGTGCACGAGGGATCCTGCGCTCCAGCGACCAAGGTGGCGCTCGGCGGCGCGAATGACTGTTCCGTACTCGATGAGGGAACCGTCCGGTGCCACATCGTTGCATATGTAGCCCAGTACACAGCGTAGCCCGGCATCCTGGGTTGCAGCGGCGACGGTGGCAACATCGACGCTCGCCCGGGTTCCCGCATCACAGACCGTGGTGAAGCCGCCGCGCAAGGATTCGAGGGCAGCGAGCTTTGACGCGATGTAGACGGATTCTTCGTCAAGGTGTTGCTCGAGCGGGACCCACAGGCGCCGGAAGATTTCAGATGGTTCGCCGCAGACCATGGATTTGCCGAAGCTTTGAGTCAAGTGGTGATGGGTGTCCACGAATCCGGGCATCAGGAGATGATGCTCGAGGTGGACCGGCGAGAGCGTGGGGTTATCCGCGATGAGCTTTGAGGCGGGACCGACCTCGCGGAAGAGCCCATCAGCCACGACGACGCCATAATCCCGAACAGGTCCGGAGGAAAGTAGAAGAAGTTCCGGCAGGAGTAGCATCGTGTCGCTGTTGAGGTGCTTTGTGGTTATCGGGGTGTTCACAGGGAATCTTTCACTTGGTTATTGGGGAGTGGGGACATTTCGTTTTCATTGGGTTCCTCCGAAGCGGCGGATCTTTTTCCCAGATGCAGGAAGAGAATGTTCATGATGACGCCTACGAACGCTGTCATGGCTACGCCACTGCCCAGCAGAATGCGGGCATTGGGCGCAAGTTGGTCGTACATGCCCGGCACAAGGATGGGCATGAGGCCGGCGCATAATGCCACGGCCGCGATCATTGTGTTGCGGTGGTCTTGGAAATCCACCCGGCGCAGCATCTGGATGCCCATGGCCAGGATGATCGAGAAGACGATGACGGCTGTGCCGCCAACGACTGCGGTGGGTATGGCAGCCAGGACCTGCCCAACGGGAGCAAGTAGTCCTATGAGGATGAGAATGAAACCCGCAGCAACGGTGACGAAACGGGAACGGACCCCCGTTGCCTTTACGATGCCAATGTTCTCGCCGCTCGTGACAATCAGCGAGGTTCCGAACAATCCACCGATGAGTGACATGATCGCGTCGCCCCGGATTGTTTTCGGCGCATCTCGTTTGGCGATGACTTCCTTACCCACCACTTCACCGTTGAGTACGGTTTGCCCGGTGGCCTCTGCCATCGAGGCGATACTGAAGATCAGCAAGGGCAGCGAGGCCAGCAGATCGAACTCAGGAGGGCCGAAAGGCAGGAACTGGGGAAGAACAACAATGCTGCCTTCTCCGATGCCAGTGAAATTCACAAGCCCCATCGGCGCTGCCAAAGCAGTCGCGCCCACCATGCCCAGCAGGACGGAAACCGGTCGCCAGGATTTGGGCAGGAAGCGGTAAAAGAGCACTATGAGGACAATTGTGGCGATTCCGAGAGCGAGATAGTCAAGACGCCCAAAGTCGTTAGCTTTGGGCTGACCCGTGATGAGAAAGGCCGAGTGTTTCACCAGATTTATTCCGATGATGACGATCATCGTTCCGATGACGACGGTTGGAAAGAATCTGAGCATCCGGGCGAACAGCGGAAGTACCAGGAAATAGAAAACACCAGTTAAGATCACCGCACCAGTGGCCATCTGAAGGCCATGTTCCTGGGCAATCATCAGGAACATGATGATCGGCGCGCCGCCCGGGAGCATAACGAATGGAAGCTTGGCGCCCATCTTCCATGGCCCGAAGGACTGCAGAAGAGTTCCCAAGCCGGAGAGGATGAAGGTGGCACTGAGCAAGTTGGTGGTGAGTGAGTCGGATAGCTTGAGTGTCTGACTGACGAGGAAAACTGCCGACAGCGGAGTTGCAACCATAACCATCACATGTTGCAATCCCAGGGGGATGAGGCGTCGAAGGGGTGGAATTTCGTCCACAGGATGAAGATCTTTACGTTCCATGATGAATAACTTCTCTCGAAGATGGTCTGTCATCTGATGAGCCTGAAATCAGGGTTCGAGCTGCAGTGGTCCGGTAAGACCCGAACAACTGACGTCGTCCGTTGCGCCCGAGGGAACTGCTTCTTTACCTGTTCGGGGATCGCTCTTGGCTAACCCCAAATCGATTTGGGACGAGTATGCCGGAGATCACAAGAGCGTGTCAATAGGGCGGGGTTGTATAGCAGCGGCACAGGTAGCTGGGACGGAACTTCCGGAACGTGGAATTGATTTTCCGTCTTGCGGGTATAAGCTGCACCCACAGCACTGCATTATGGTGTAAATCACACCTCTTCCGGCTGGATCGGGGCAGCAACGGAGCTGGGTGCGGTAGGAAATTGACTATTAGTGAATGTCCCTCCCAGGGGCATTGAGGAGGTTGTGCGGAGGGCGAGTGCGGCGCCTGCGCCGTGATGGTCGCTCGTGCGGACGGACCGGAACGGAGCCGGTGGACATCAGTGAATGCATGCCTGCCTCCTGTTTTAGCGTTTGACGGCCAGAAATTATCACCGCAGAAGGTCTCGGTACAGCACAAGGTCCTTGCGCTGCTGAGGACCTGCATCCTGTCCAACGGGAGATGGCTGACCGCGGCGGCTCCCAATGCGGTTATTGCACTCCAGGTTTCGTCTGCTCCATGGCCGCTGAGTACTACCGCCCTGAGCGGGCCGCTTTCACCTTCGATGCGGTGCAGACCGGGACCGGGATCGGGGAGGTGGGGGAGGAGCGCGCGACCGACCATGAAAGTGGCCCAAACGGATCTGATCTGCACGCCCTGAGTGGCAACCTCTGCCGGTGCACGGGCTACCGGCCCATCCGGGACGCAGCGTACTCACTCAAGGCCCCTGACGAGAGCGACCTCTTATTGGTCCGGCAGGGCAGTGCGGCCCCCGTCGCACGACCAACCGGACGGCCGTCGCCGGTGCACGTTTTGTCAGGCCACGGACCATGGAGGAGCTTTTTGATCTTCTCCAGCAAACTCCGGAGGCCAAGCTGGTAGCGGGTTCGACCGACCTTGGAGTGGAGGTCAATCTTAGGCATTCGCGGCCTCCGCTGGCCCTGGCCATTGACCGGCTGGAGCCGCTGCGGATCCCCGGCGTCGTCGCATCGGCTCTGTTCGCGAGGAACACCATCTGGACGGGCCCCTGACGGCCTGGGCGGACGGGTCCATAGATTCCACCGCCGAATTAAGGCCGTGGGTCGCCGGGGAACAATGCGATGTAGCCGTGGATAAAGACCTCAACAACTCCGGAGCCCGGCCGGAGTTGCTCGCGAACGTGGGCCAGGACGGCTGGATCCACCAGGGTGGCCGCGAGTTCCTTTCAAAAAAATATTCGAAAAATTCGGACGGGTCGGCGCCGAGCCCATAGGATCAGGAAAGTGCCGCTAGGCACCACCTGACCGGCGGATTCCAACCGCCTTGCCGATTGCGGGGACCGATCGCCATGCTCCGAACTTTGAAATCTATTGCGGCAGTTGTTGGGCTGGGTCTGGCTTTGGGACTGATGCCGGCCCAGACAGCCCAGGCAGCGCCTGCCACCGGCCGGATTTCCCTCAGCCCGTCCACTGGACCGGCAGGATCCGCCGTCACAGTCAGTGGAACGGGATTCAAAGCCTCCACCACGGGGACGGTGATCGCCGGTGCCACGACTTTTCCCTTCAAAACGGCGGCCTCGGGTGCTTTCAGTACCTCGATCACCATCCCTTCCGCAGCCATGGGATCGTTGACCATCACGGCCAAGACCTCTTCCATCCAGGCCTCGTCCGTGTTCACCGTGACCGCACCGGTCCCGACGCTCCCTCCGGTCAGCACAGCCGCGCTTCGGTTCGGGGTCGCCACGGCCGGCGGCCCGCTGGCCAGCGGCGAATTGGATGAGGTGGCGCAACTGGCCGGCGAAAGCCCGTCCACCGTTCTCTTCTACAAGGACTTCCTCCAAGCGCCCCCCATCGCCGAGATGGACTCCGTCCGGGCACGAGGCGCCGTCCCGCTCATAACCTGGGAACCTTGGGCCTGGGGCGGTGGAACGGAACAGCCGGCCTACTCCCTGGACCGAATCGCCGCCGGCGACTTTGACGCCCACATCACGCAGTGGGGCCAGGCACTTACTGCCTGGGGCCAGCCGGTCCAGCTCAGATTCGCCCACGAGATGAATGGAAACTGGTACCCGTGGGCCGAAGGCGTAAACGGCAATCAGCCCGGCGACTACGTAACAGCCTGGCGCCATGTTCACGACATTGTTGCTGCCACTGGTGCCGGCAACGTGTCCTGGGTCTGGAGCCCGAATGTTCCCTACTACGGTTCCACCGATCTCGCCGGCCTCTTTCCCGGCGTCGGATACGTGAATGTTGTAGCCCTCGACGGGTACAACTGGGGCACCTCCGCCTCATGGAGCGGCTGGATATCGCCGCAGGATCTTTTCGCTCCGGGAATAGCCCAGTTGCGTGCTCTGGCACCCGGAGTTCCCATCCTGATCAGCGAGACGGCTTCCAGCGAAGCAGGGGGCGACAAGGCTGTTTGGAACACTGAGCTCGTGTCTTATCTGGCGGCCCAGCCCGATGTCGTGGGCTTCGTGTGGTTCCATCTCCAGAAAGAAACCGACTGGCGAATCAACAGCAGCGCCACCTCCGCCTCAGCGTTCAAGTCGGCGTTGCAGGCGCGCCGGACTTCCTGACTCAAGGGCTCGAGACCCGATTTCTCAGGTCTGTGGCTGACGGCGAGGCTGGCCGGCCTACACGATTTTCCGGTATTCAGGGACGCGCCTTGTTGTCCCGGCGGACCAGCCCCAGTAGGGCCACACCTATGAGCATTACGCCAAGCGCGGTCAGCAGTGCAGACACGACGTCCAGGCCGGTGTACGCCAGCCCGGTTGCGGACAGAGCCGCTCCGGAAGCGGGTAGGGCGGTGTTCATTCCGTACATTGTTAGTTGATTTCCTCTGCTGCGTATTGCGCGTCCCAGCGGTCTATCCGCCGCCGGGTGATCTTTGCGGTCAGGACGGCGCACCAGGAGGCCAGGAACCACCCGGACCGCAGCCACATGAACAATTCCTGCGGGAAGAACGTGGCTGCCATCAGTACGTCCTTCCAGTCGCGGTGCGGAATCCGAAGCGCCCGTTTGATGTCCAGCGCCACGAACAGGATTGGCACCAGCCACCAGAACAGGACGAAGTGAAACACTCCCAACGAGAGTGAGAGGATAATTACTGCGATCCACAGCAACTTCAGGAACACGCCCAGCAGACCCATGGCCTGCTGGCCCCAGTCGCGCAGGGTCAGCCGGTTGATTCCAAGGTCCAACAGATCTTCCACGGTGCCGACCTGCCATTTCATCCGCTGGCCCCACAGTGCTTTGACTGTCTTCATCGAGTCGGTGTAGGCGCGGACATCCGGGGATACCTGGCAGATAAAGCCCAGTTCACGGATGCGATAGGTCAGTTCGAAGTCCTCGACCTGCGAGGTGTAGACCCAGGGCCCTTCACGGTCGTTCCGGGCCGCGATCTGCCGGAGGACGTCGTTATTGATGGCGCAGCCGGTTCCTGCCAGAACGCTGGTCCTGCCCCGCCTCAGGGCCGTATCGGTCCACGTCGCGAATTCAGCTTTCTGCAGCCGGCTCAGAAATCCGGGGTCCTGCATCGTGAATTTCGATGACGAGCCACCCATGCGCGCGCCCCTTTCGGCGCTGAACTCCCGGGACCAGGCTTCGACGGCGTTCGGGGGTAGGACCGTATCCGCGTCGAGGCAGATGACCACGTCGGCGTCGACGGCGTACTTTGCCCAGGCCCGGTTCAGGGCTTCGGATTTGCGGTGTTGCAATCGTGGAAGCTCCATCACGGCCACCGGGTACTTCCGCGCTTCCCTGGCCGTTGAATCGGTGCATCCGTTGGGGATGACCACGATGAGGTCCGCGGGACGGGACTGGAGCATCAGGCCATCGAGGGTTGCCCCGATCGAGCTGGCCTCGTTGTAAGCGGGCACCAGCACCACCACGCGCAGGCCAAATGAAGCTGGGGTAGCATCGGCCGCATCGGATGCGACGCGGGCTGCCCGCCGGGTGGGATGAACGATAGACGAGCCCGTCACGTCGGCCGGGGGCAGGGAAAGTGCGGCGTCCACGGCGGCCTCCTCGGGTGGCTTCGCAGACCCCAGCGGCCTGCGAATCCATCCTGCAGGCGCCTTCTCTGATTTCGCCCCCGGATACCGTCAAGGTTCCATCAATACGGTTCTGGCTGATCCTGGGCAGGTCCAGCACAATGAGCGGTGCCCCGGTGATTTCAGAGCCACATGCCCGGGCGGGCTACGGGCCTCGGAGCGAGAGCGGCCCAGCATCGGCCAGCGGCGCCGGCGCACGTCACCGGGCTCGGGAAAGCGCTCGCCTACGTCTCGCCGGCTGCCGTGCGGGACCTCTATCCCAACGCAGGTGACTTGCCGGCGATGGCGGAGCGCAGCATACGAACGCTGGCCGTGTTGCAGGAGGAGTTCGAGCGTGTGCGGGCGCGCGGAGTTGCCTTTGAGCGTGAGGAATCAACGCTCAATGTCTTTTGTGCGGCGGCGCCGGTGCGCGACGGATCCGTTGCCGTGGTCGCCGCCATCAGCACCTCGGTGTCCTCCGCCCACTGGCACCAGCGTCCCGAGGAGTGTTGGGCCGACCTGGTGCAGCAAGGAGCTGGCCGACTGTACGCGCTGCTCGGCTTCACCGACCCGCACTGACCAGCAAGTACGCGTCAATCTGTCTGGTTGCCCACACTGTTGCCCAACTAGCGGCATAATGACCTAAACTGCTTCACTGAGGTGCCTGAAATGGTGCCGTGCAGCGACGAAAGTGAATACGCCATGGCTACCGATTACGACGCTCCACGCAAGACTGACGACGAGGCTTCTGCCGAGTCGCTGGAGGCCCTGCAGGCATCCCGCAGCAGCAATGTCCAGACCGCAGTCATCGACGTCGACGAGACCGACACCGCCGAAGGCATTGACCTTCCCGGAGCCGATCTATCCGGCGAAGAGCTGACCGTCATTGTTGTTCCCGAACAGTCAGATGAGTTCACCTGCTCATCCTGCTTTCTGGTCCGGCACCGGTCCCAGGTTGCACGCGAAAAGAACGGCATGAAGTACTGCATCGAGTGCGAAGGATGAACGCCGGGCGCCGGCACTCCGCTGAGCCGATCCGGCGTCGTTATTATGCATAACGGCAGGGTGCAGAAACGGCGTTAATTGCGTTTCGTTTGCCCGATTCGATGCTTCAGAATCACGCCCGCGTGACCGGAACCAGGACGAATTAACGGTTCCGCGCCGAAGCGGACACAACCCTTTTGAGCGGCCCCGGAGGCTCCTACGCTTGAGCTACCTAATCACTCGAAGGGTGGCCCACAATGAAAAAGATTCATACGTGGCTGACAGTCATCTTGATGGCTGTCGGATTGGGTTTCCTGGCTCCGGGGCCCGCCTCGGCAACCACATCGTATTGCGGGCTCGTATGGGGATCACTGGCTGAATCAGACCCGGCCATGAGCACCGCATCCGTCACCAACGTCAGGACGGGGCAGCACTACTGCTTCGACCGGATGGTGGTTGATCTCAACGGCCCTGTGGCCGGCTACACGGTCCAGTATGTTCCGACTGTGGTCCAGGACGGTTCAGGTTTTGAAATCCCGCTGCTGGGTTCGGCATTCCTCCAGGTAACTGTGAACGCACCGTCCTACGACAGCAATTACAACGTCACCTACAGTCCGGCGGCCAAAGCCGAACTTTCCGACGTCTCGGGATACCAGACCTTCCGGCAGGTGGCCTACGCAGGCAGCTTTGAAGGCTACACCAGCATCGGCTTGGGCGTCCGTGCCCGGCTCCCGTTCCGGGTCTTCACCCTGGACGGCCCCGGATCCGGATCGCGCATGGTGGTCGATGTAGCGCACTTCTGGTGAGCGTCGGTTCGTTGCGGCACTGGCATTGAGATAAGCACAGGAATCCAAAAAAGCGGCGCCCTGCCCGGAAAGATCCGGACAGGACGCCGCTTTGTTGACAAGGTTTGGGTTACTCCGGGACCACCAGCGCAGGAGTGTCCCGGCGGATGGTTTCGCCGCGGAAGAACCCCGGGCGGAGGCGTGCCATGATGCCCATGAACACAGCCCCGAGCGCCAGGATCCCGATGCCCAGGACAAACACCAGCCCAACCCCGAAGACCTCGGAGCCGCTGCCGAACTCCGGCGCCCAGCTGTCCACAGCAGTCTGCACGAACACCACAAACAGCCCAACGCCACCCAGCATCGGGCACAGGAGCCGCAGCACGAAGTTGCGGACGCTGCTGAACACGCTGTTCCGGAAGTACCAGGCGCAGGCGATGGCGGTGAGGCCGTAGTAGAAGCAGATCATCAGGCCCAGCGCCAGGATGGTGTCGTTCAGCACGTTCTCGCTGATGACGTGCATTACTGCGTAGAACCCGGCGGAGAGGATGCCGGCGGCAACGGTAGCGTAGCCCGGCGTCGCGAAGCGCCTGCTCATGCGGCTGAACGGCTCCGGCAGGGCGCCGTAGTGGGCCATGGCCAGGAGGCTGCGGGACGGCGACATGAACGTGGACTGCAGGGAGGCCGCAGAACTGGAAAGGACGGCGAGGGACATCAAAATGGCGAACGGTCCCATGATCGGCGAGGCCAGGGCTGTGAAGAGGTTCTCGTGGTTCTCCGCGTTGTTCAGCCCGTTGCCGGTATCCCCGACGCCGGCGAACATCATGGTGGCGATGCTCACCAAGAGGTAGATACCCAGGACAATGATGGCGGTCAAGGTTCCGGCCAGACCCGCGGTCTTTTTGCCGTTGGCGGTTTCTTCGTTCACCGTCAGGCAGACGTCCCAGCCCCAGTACACAAAGATGGACAGCGAGATGCCGGCAGCGATCTGCCCGAACGTCTCGATCTTGGTGACGTCGAACCACTCCCAGCTGAAGGGGATGGCTGTTTCCGACGTGGACCAGTTCGCGAAGGCCATGCCGACGAAGAGTCCCAGGACCAGCAGTTGGAATCCGACGAGTCCGTACTGGACCAGCTTGGTGGTGTGCAGGCCGCGGTAGCTCACCCACACGGCGAGGGCCACGAAAACAAAGCACGTCAGGACGTTCAACGGCTTATTAGCCGCGAGGTCCGCGAGTTCAGGTGCACCCGTCAGCTGGGACAGGAAAAGGTAGAAGAAGTCCACCGCCACCCCCGCCAGGTTGGACAGGACGATGATGTTGGCGGCCAGGAGCCCCCAGCCGCCCATCCAGCCCACCCACGGACCAAACGCCTTGGTGACCCACGTGAACGTGGTGCCGCTGTCCGGGGAATCGGCGTTGAGTTCCCGGTAGGCGAGTGACACCAGGATCATGGGGATGAACCCGATCAGGAAAATGACGGGCAACTGGAGCCCCGCCTCGTTAACCGTGGGGCCAAGGGCGCTGGTCAGCGTGTAGGCCGGTGCGATGGTGGAAATGCCAAGAACGACGACGGCGAGGAGGCCCAGCTGCCCGCCTTTCAGTCCTTTTGCGGTGATGCCGTGGGCCGAGCCGGCCGTGTCCGACCCGGGCGGCTGGCCTGAAGGGGTGCTCTTGCGGATGGTTTGGGTCATTGTCCAGCGCTTTCTATGAGGCAGCAGGCTGCTGTTGGGTGATGCAGTGGATACCGCCGCCGCGGGCGAAGAGCTCACGGGCGTCAATGCCGACCACACGCCGGCCGGGGTAGGCCTCTGCCAGGATCTGCAGCGCCTTGTCGTCGTTGGAGTCGGCGAAGGTACAGGCGATGACGCCGCCGTTGACCACGACGTGGTTGATGTAGCTGTAGTCGACAAAGCCTTCGTCATCCCACAGGGTTGCAGGGGCCGGGACTTCGATGATGGTCCACTCGCGGCCGGCGGCGTCCGTGGTGGTGCGCAGGAAACTGATGATGTCGCGGCAGACCTGGAAATCCGGGTGGCGGGGGTCCCGCTGGGAATGCACCAGCAGTGTGCCGGGGGAAGGGATTACGGCCACGATGTCCACATGCCCGCGGGTCCCGAACCGTTCCGAATCCCTGGCCAGTCCGCGGGGCAGCCAGATCACTTTCGTGGCGCCGATCGTGCGGGCGAGCTCGGCCTCGACATCCGCCCGGCTGAGTCCGGGGTTGCGCCCCGGATCAAGCTGCACGGTCTCAGTGACCAGTACCGTTCCCTCACCGTCCACGTGGATGCCCCCGCCTTCGTTCACCAGCGGGGACACAACGTGGTGGGCTCCCGAACGGCCGGTAACTTCGGCGGCGATCAGGGCGTCCTTGTCCCAGCGTGCCCAGTCCTGGGCGCCCCAGCCATTGAAGACCCAGTCCACGGCGCCGCGGCACCCGTGCTGATCAAGCACAAACGTGGGGCCGATGTCCCGCATCCATGCATCGTTCAGCGGCGCGGAAAGTACCTCGACGTCGGGATGCAGATAGCGGGCGGCCGTGCCGACGTCGTCGGGGTCCACCACTATGGTGACCGGTTCAAATTCGACGGCGGCGTTGGCCACCGCTGCCCAGGTGGACCGGGCAGCGTGGGCGTCGTCGGCGGTGTCACCCAGGGTATAGCCGCCGGTGGGGAAGGCCATCCAGAGCCGCTCCTGTGGGGCGGTTTCGGCAGGCATGCGCCACGTGCTCATGTGGTCACCTGCTGACGGGTGATTGAGCTTGTCGAAATCCCGGTCTCGCTCCCCAACCGCTCCCTAACCTCGCGAGCTCGGCCAGGGAACGCTGCGGTTGTGGGCCCAGGTTCCGTGAGCCGGCCGTAGGTATCGGGGCGGCGCGTGGACAGGAAGGGGAATAGCGTCAGCCAGTCCCGCCGCTGGTCCAGGTCGAGGTCTGCCACCAGCACCGCGGAGGCGTCACGCGGGGCCTGCACTAGGACGCGGCCGTACGGATCGGAGATGAAGGAGGAGCCGTAAAAGTTCAGCGTTCCTTCATCGCCCCAGCGGTTGGGCGCCACCATGAACAGGCCGTTGGCGATGCCGTTGCCGACAATCACCTGCTGCCACAGCGGCTGGGTGTCGAAATCCGGATGGTCCGGCTCTGAGCCGATGGCGGTGGGGTAGACCAGGATCTCGGCGCCACCGAGGGAGTAGAGCCGGGCTACCTCCGGGAACCATTCGTCCCAGCAGGTGGGCATGCCGAGCCGGGCGCCGCCCAGTTCTGCCGGCGCGTGGACCTCATAGGCATCTTCGGCCGCCGGCCCCTGGCGGAAGAATTTGTCTTCGTAGTAGCCGGCGGTAACCGGAATGTGCAGCTTGTGCGTGCGGGCGAGCAGGTCACCCTCGGACGACACCAAGATGGCTGTGTTCAGCCCCAGGCCGTCGTCGCTGCCGTCCGGGTTCTCCGCCCGCTGGTACAGCGAGGCATGGACAGCCACTCCGTGGCGGCGGGCCGATTCGGCAGCAAACCGGAAGGTGGGTCCGGTGAGCAGGTCCTCAGCGGTGTCCGACGGCCGGGGCCGCACCGCTCCAGGCCGGGAGGTGTCATTCTCCGGGCGCGTGTCCGCGGGGTAGCGGGAGAGGGTGAGTTCGGGCAGGAACACGACCGAGGCACCGAGCCGGGCGGCCCGGCCGATTCCTTCATCGAGTTCAGACCGCAGGATGGCAGTGTCTGCATGCCAGCGGTGCTGCACCACGCCCACCCGAAGGGCGGTGCGTTCGGACGGCGTCGTCCGGGCCAGGGAAGCGGGTGAGTCGAGGCAGGAAATTTCTATCATGGGCTTACTTCCAGTGAGACGACCGTCACTAAATGAATGACGTTCATTTAGTATGGATGATGAACGACTTTCGCGCAATGGTTTAAATGAATCCAATTCTTTTATGTCGCTCCGGTCGGCTTAGTAAGCTCACTGAGAAATTTGCTTCCGGCCTGCCGCGATCGATCCCGTGGCTGATAGCGTCGGGACTACTGGACCAATCGAGGAGGATTCATGAAAGCTTCACCGACCCTGACCAACAACCTGCAGGCCGTACTCGCGGACCTGATCGAGCTGCACATCCAGGGCAAGCAGGCCCACTGGAACATTGTGGGGACCAACTTCCGGGACCTTCACCTGCAGCTGGACGAAATCGTGGATGCCGCCCGGCAGTTCGCGGACGATGTGGCCGAGCGGATGCGCGCCCTCCACGCCCTGCCCGATGGCCGCAGTGCCACCGTGGCAAAATCCACCAGCCTGGCCCAGTTCCCGGAAGGCCTCATCAACACCAGGGACGCCATCGAGCGGATCGTTGCTGCGCTTGAGGCTGCCGTGGGCACCATGCGCAAGGTCCATGACGAAGTGGACGAAGAGGATCCCACCACCGCGGACCTGCTCCACGAATTCATCGCCAAGCTGGAGCAGTACGCGTGGATGGTGAACGCCGAGACCATGAAGGCCTCCGCCAGCGTGACGGCTCCCGACGCGAAATAACTACAGTGCCGAGCGGAAGCACCCCGCGCTGACAAGGCCTGCAGCACCAGGGCGCCCGGCGGCGGATACTTGGCGGGTTCTAGCGGTCGTTGCAACACCCAGAATTTTTGGGAGTTGCAACGACCGTGTCGTCTTTAACGAAGGAAGCTGCCAGCCGGAGGAAATACACGCCGGAGCAGAAGGCTCAGTTCTTTTCGG
>NZ_QMKP01000028.1 GCF_003287955.1 Arthrobacter sp. AQ5-06
GAAAACACCAACGGGCTGCTGCGCCAGTACTTCCCCAAGGGCACCGACCTGTCCGCCTACGGCCCTGAAGACCTCGAACACGTGGCCCAGGAACTCAACGGACGCCCACGCAAAACGCTCGGCTGGAATACTCCAGCCGAGCGTCTACGTGATTTACTACTAACCACCTAACCAACAGGTGTTGCAACGACCCCTAGAATCCAAGCTGACGGTGTGCCGGCCTTTTCTTTGCGATCAGTCGCGGGTGAGGCGGCGGTGCGTCACACGGTGCGGCTTGGCCGCATCGGGTCCGAGCCGCTCTACCTTGTTCTCCTCGTAGGATTCGAAGTTGCCCTCGAACCAGTACCACTTGGCGGGGTTTCCCTCGTCGCCTTCGTAGGCCAGGATGTGCGTGGCCACCCGGTCCAGGAACCAGCGGTCGTGCGATACCACTACGGCGCAGCCGGGGAACTCCAGCAGCGCGTTTTCAAGGCTGCTGAGGGTCTCGACGTCGAGGTCGTTAGTGGGTTCGTCAAGGAGCAGCAGGTTACCGCCCTGCTTCAGGGTCAGCGCAAGGTTAAGGCGGTTGCGCTCACCACCGGAGAGCACCCCGGCCTTCTTCTGCTGGTCCGGACCCTTGAAGCCGAAAGCGGCAACATAGGCGCGGGACGGCATTTCGACCTGGCCCACCTGGATGTAATCGAGGCCGTCCGAAACAACTTCCCACAGGGTCTTGTTCGGGTCGATGCCGCCGCGGCTCTGGTCCGCGTAGGAGATCTTGACCGAGTCGCCAATTTTCAGCTCGCCGGCGTCGAGCGGCTCCAGGCCCACGATGGTTTTGAACAGCGTCGATTTGCCCACGCCGTTGGGGCCGATGACGCCTACGATGCCGTTGCGGGGAAGCGTGAAGGACAGGCCGTCGATCAGGGTGCGGTCGTCGAAGCCCTTCTGCAGGTTCCTGGCTTCCAGGACCAGCCCGCCCAGGCGGGGGCCTGGCGGGATCTGGATCTCTTCGAAGTCAAGCTTGCGGGTGCGATCAGCCTCGGCTGCCATCTCCTCGTAGCGGGCCAGACGGGCCTTGGACTTGGTCTGGCGGCCCTTGGCGTTGGAGCGTACCCACTCGAGTTCCTCGGTGAGGCGCTTGGCCTGCTTGGCGTCCTTCTTGCCCTGGACTTCCAGGCGGGCACGCTTCTTTTCCAGGTACGTGGAGTAGTTGCCCTCGTAGGGGTACAGGTGGCCGCGGTCAACCTCTGCGATCCATTCCGCGACGTGGTCAAGGAAGTACCGGTCGTGGGTGACGGCCAGGACTGCGCCTGCGTAGCTGGAGAGGTGCTGTTCAAGCCACAGCACGCTCTCGGCGTCCAGGTGGTTGGTGGGCTCATCCAGGAGGAGGAGGTCGGGCTTCTGCAGCAGGAGCTTGCAGAGGGCCACGCGGCGGCGCTCACCGCCGGAGAGCAGTGTCACGTCGGCGTCCGCAGGCGGGCAGCGGAGGGCGTCCATGGCCTGCTCCAGCTGGGAGTCGAGATCCCAGGCCTCCGCGGCGTCAATGGCCTCCTGGAGCTGGCCCATTTCTTCGAGCAGGACGTCGAAGTCAGCGTCGGGGCTGGCCATTTCCTCGGAGATCTCGTTGAAGCGCTGGATCTTGCCGTAGATCTCGCCAACACCTTCCTGGACGTTGCCCAGGACAGTCTTTTCCTCGTTCAGTGGGGGTTCCTGCAACAGGATCCCCACGGTGTAGCCGGGGCTGAGCCGGGCCTCACCGTTGGACGGGATGTCGAGTCCGGCCATGATCTTCAGGATGGTGGACTTACCGGCACCGTTCGGGCCAACAACACCGATTTTGGCGCCCGGGAAGAAGGACATGCTTACGTTGTCAAGAATGAGTTTTTCGCCAACTGCCTTGCGGGCATTGGTCATTGTGTAGATAAATTCCGCCATGGTTCCAAATCTAGTGGGTTGGCGGGCTTAACTCACATTCGAGGCGTCAGGCAGCCGCCCCCACGAAGCACTTGCCGCTGGCCAAGACCGGCAGAACGATGACGGTGACGTTGCCGTCGCGGACCTGTCCCACCACACAGTCGGTGCCCTCCAGAACAGCGGCTTCAATGGCATCAGCTTCAAGCCCGGTGGGCGTCCGGCTAGCCGACACTTCAAGCGCGGCCGAGGAAATCCCGGCGACGGTCAGGGCATCGGTCACCTGGACTGTGGCTGGCTTTGGTGTCCCCGCGGCCAGCCTGCCCAGCGCACCCGTCACCGTCTGCTTCATCGCGGCCGTGGCCGGGTCCTCCGCCGGGGACGTGGCGGCCGGCTGGGTGGAGCCCGTGGTGGCCAGCCCCGAGGGGGTGGCCACTTCGCCGGGCGCGGCAGCGCCCTGACCGGATCCCGTGGCGGAGCCGCCAGTGCAGGCTACAAGCGCGAGAACCATCAGGAGGCTCCCGGCGAGCGCGGCGGGCGCCCGTCCCGCACGTGACCCAAACCGCCGGGAACGGGTCGTCCGGCTGGTGATTGGGGTTGCCTGCCGGTTGTCCGTCGCGCGATTCATGCCGCCATTCTGCCACGTGGCCAAGCCCGGGACGGAACGGTCCCGGCGCGGGCGGACTGCCGGCACCGGGACCGCCCGCCTCCCGTGCGGTATCCAACGCCAGCACTTTCAGACGGTGGATCCGGCGAGCTCGCCTGTTCTAGCGTCCACCGGGATGTGGTTCCCGTCTGCATCCTCGTGGAAGACTGCCAACGCTGCAGCGTCGTCGTCAGCGTGCTCCCCTTCCTCCGGGTCTCCTCCGTCCTCGTCAGGATCGGCGGGGCCGCCGATGCCGCTGCCCGCCGCTGCCGCATCCTGCCCTGCCGCGCCGTTGTCTGAGGCGACGTGCAGTCCGGTGTCGCTGGTACGGATGTAGTTGGCCGAACCCCGCTTGAGGTCGTGCCCCACGGAATCAGCATCGATTTCGGCCGAATGGTAAACCCTGCCGTCCTTCTCCCAGCTGCGCAGCTTGAGCCGGCCAACGACGATGACGCACTGGCCCTTCTTGATGCTGCAGGCCATGTTCCCAGCGAGCTGACGGTAGCCCTGGACGTTGAACCAGTTGGTGTGCGTGTCCACCCAGGTACTGGTAGCGCGGTCAAAGCGCCGCGCCGTGGAACCGAGGCGGAACGAGGCTGTGCCCACGCCGCCCGGAGTTGTGGAGGTCTTGATATCCGTGGCAACGAATCCCCGGAATGTTTGGTAGTCACTCATCGTCTTGTCCTGTCTCGAAAGGTGGTGCCTTAGCGGCAGAACCAGCTTCGCGCGGACGGCTTCGGGCCGCGAGGGAAAACTTCGCGTATGTGCACAACCCTGCCTGAAACCGCCTTGTTGAGGACAAGAGCAGGTAGCGGGCTACGCTGACGCGGCTGCACGTCGGGGCAATGTAGACTTTTTATGCGCCGGATTTCTGGTCGTGGCGCCACGTGCCCCAGTAGCTCAGGGGATAGAGCAGCGGCCTTCTAATCCGCCGGTCGGGGGTTCGATTCCCTCCTGGGGCACCATCGTGATGAATCGAGCCATCGTTTACGGATGCGCCGGTCAGCGAAAAACACCCCCGGTCTTCGGATCGGGGGTGTTTTTTTGTGTGAGTGTTACGAACCTGCGGTGTGAATCAGGCGTAAGGCAGGACGAGTTCCGTGTAGCGCGCCTTGACTGTCTCAAAGACCGCATCGCCGTCGGCGTCCCAGATCTCCCGGTTGAAGATTTCAACTTCGATGTCCCCGGTATACCTGGCGTCCCTGACCCATGTGCTGATCGTGCCGAAGTCGATCACGCCGTCGCCCATAAATCCCCGGGACAGCAGCAGATCGGCCGCGATGGGCATGTTCAAGTCACACACCTGGTATGAGGCGATGCGCCCTTCCCTGCCGGCGCGTTCAATCTGCGCCTTCAGTTCCGGGTCCCACCAGGCGTGGAAGGTGTCGACGGCGACGCCCACCGCCTGCGCGTCAAACGATGTTGCAAGATCCAGGGACTGGCCAAGCGTGGAGATGACGGCGCGGTCCGCTGCGTAAATGGGGTGCTGCCCTTCGTACTGGCAAGCGCTTTCCACGGGTATCTCCAAACTGCCATACTGAAGTCGGCGCCCTTAGCGCTGCAAGTCTGTACGAACAGGAGAAGCTGTGGCTGCAAGTACCCTCACCGAGGTGGCCCGGCTGGCGGGCGTTTCGCCGGCCACCGCCTCCCGCGTGCTGAACGGCTCCGCCCGGATACCCGGCAAGGATATTGCGGACCGGGTGCGCCAGGCTGCCGAATCCCTCGGCTACATTCCCAACGCCCAGGCACAGGGGCTGGCCAAGTCCAGCTCCGGGCTGATAGGGCTGACCGTGCACGACATCGCCGATCCGTACTTTGCAGCCATTGCCCGCGGCGTCCAGGAAGCCGCGAGGGAACAGCACAAGATGGTGCTGCTGGCCACCACCGAGGGCGCTCCTGAGAGTGAAAAAGAAGCCGTGGCTGCATTCGCCGCGCGCCGCGCCGATTCCATCGTGATCGCAGGATCGCGGACATCCCGCACCGAGGACCGGGAGGGCAACACCGAACTCGCTGCGGAACTGGACCGCTACTGCCGCAACGGCGGCCACGTGGGCGTGATCGGCCACGGGATTGTGGGCGCCACGGCAGCGGAGGGCTACCACGTGGTGAATGTGCCCAATCAGGAGCTGGCCGCGCAGTTAGCGACTGGGCTGGCTGCGTCGCGGGAAGAAGACTTCGTCATCGTCGGCGGCCGGGAAGGGCTGTTCACGTCCGACGACCGGATACGTGGGTTCCAGCGCGGCCTTGCCAGCGCAGGCCTGCCTGCCGCGGAAGTCATCCGCACGGACTTCAACCGTGCAGGCGGCTTCGAGGCCGGCCTTGCCCTGGCTGCACGAATCACAGCGTCCCAACCCGGGAGCGAGACAAAAAGGCTCTGCATCTTTGCCGTCAACGATGTCATGGCCATCGGGGCCGCCGCCGCGCTGCGCTCGCTGGAACTGCGGATCCCGCGCGACGCCGCCGTTGCCGGTTTCGACGATATTGAGACCCTGCGCGATTTCCGACCGGCCCTCTCCACGGTGCACCTTCCCCTGGAGGAGATCGGACGGCAGGCCGCACGCAGCGCAGCCGGCCTGTCCTACGACGGTGCCGGATCGTCCCCGATAACCGGCCACGTCATACTCCGGCGCAGCACCGAAGTGGCACAACCGAGCAGCGCCGAGTCGGTGGCCTGACCAGTATGGCTGATGGGCCAGCCACCCCCCGGCCTGACGACAGCCGCGGCGCAACGGCGTCGAGCGGCTGTTCGGCCGCCCCGGCGAGCCGTCCCGCTGCTAGTGCAGGGTCTTTGCCCTCACCGGGTCCGGAGAACTCCGCGCTGGAGCCCCCGGACCTGCTACCCACATGTGCTCCCCTCCCGGGTACTCCGACTGGCGGAACCATCAGGAGGGCCCGATTCCGCACCAGCACCACCCGACGCGCCCGGCGGGGTGTGGTCAGTGACCTGCTTTGTGGTCGCCGCCGGCCACCGCCGGAGCGGCGTGGCCGACGCCCTGCTGCGCCTGAGCCTAACCGGGCCTAAGGGAGCGTAAGGATCAGCGGGCCATCGGCAGTGATGGCCACCGTGTGTTCGCTGTGGGCAGCCCGGCGTCCGTTGGCGGAGCGCAGCGTCCATTCGTCGTCGTCGTGGTAGTAGTCGTCCTTGCGGCCCAGGATCAGCATGGGCTCGATGGCGATGACCAGCCCCTCCGTGAGCTTGATCCCCCGTCCCGGCCTGCCGTCGTTGGGCACCGGCGGTTCGGCATGCATGGTGCGGCCGATCCCGTGTCCGCCGTGGTCAGCCAGCAGACCGTAGCCCGCCCGCCGCGCGGCGCCGCCGATCGCGTAGGCAAGATCGCCCATTTTGTTGCCGATCCGGGCTGCCTCGATCCCGCGTGCCAAGGCGGCATCCGTGGCATCAATGAGGGCCTGGTCCACAGGATCGGGTGTTCCCACGATGAAACTTATGGCCGCATCACCGCACCAGCCGTCCAGGAATGCCCCGCAGTCCACGCTGAGCAGGTCACCGTCCTGGAGTTTGTATCCGTCGGGGATCCCGTGGACGACAGCGTCATTCACGCTGGTACAGATCACTCCGGGAAACGGAACTGAGGCCCAGCGCGGATGGTAGTCCAGGAAGGCCGGTGTGGCTCCCGCCGTGGCAATTGTCTCGGCAGCCAGCGCATCGAGGTCGCGCAGGGTGTCACCCACTCCGGCCGCCTCACGCACCGCCGCCAGCGTAGTGGCCACCACCCGCCCGGCCTCGCGCATGAGGGCAATCTGCTCGGGAGTCTTGATCATGGACATACAGGGAACCTCCGACATCGGGTGGCACGGTCCAACGGAACATGCGGTTTGTCTGGTCCCACTCTAGGGCCGTCCCGCTGAGGATGGACCGGCCGGCAGTCACGTCGCCGGCGCCTCGCTAAAGTTGCACCAGGACGGATTATCGCCGAACGAGGAATCCCTGGACAAGGAACCTTCGGACGCGGAAGCTCCGGCCACGGGGAATCCGAACCGCGAGCTGCTGGACACCGTCCGCGCGGCGCTGCGGGAGCGGACGGACCCGTTGCGGGCCACGGCGCTCGAACTCTGGCGCCGCTCCACGGTGCGCGAGGAACGCTATGCGGCCATTGACCTGACGAGCCTCCGAGTGGTGGCCCGTGACCAGCTGGTGCTCCCTGTCTATGAGGAGATCATACGTACCGGCGCATGGTGGGACTTTGTGGACGGGGTATCGCATCGTATCTTCGGGCTTCATCAGGCCCACCGGCCCATGATGACCGAATTGCTGCTCGCCTGGAGCACAGACCAGGACTTCTGGATCAGGCGGTCGGCCATCACCTCGCAGTTGAAGGCCAAAGCCCGCACGGATCAGGACCTGCTGCGGGCAGTGATCGAGCCGAACCTGGCGGACCCGGAGTTTTTCATCCGGAAGGCCATTGGCTGGACGCTTCGTGAATACGCCAAGACCGACCCGGATTGGGTGCGCAATTTCGTGGTGGAAAGGGCACGCAGTTGAGTCCGCTGTCCCGGAAGGAAGCCTCGCGGCATCTGGGACAGGGCACGACGGCGGGAATCATCGGCGCCGGATAACCGCGCCTGCGGAGACTAGATAACGGGGCGTTCGGTCACCGGCTCGGCCGACTTCCGGAAAAGCCGTTTGGTGCCTGGATCCATGAAGATCAGGTACATCGCAAAAAGCAGGCCGGTAATCGCCGCCGCGAAGCGGGCCAGGACCAGGGCAAGTCCCAGGTCCTCGGTCTGGAGGTAGGGAAATACTTCCAACTGGTCAGAAATGGCGTAGATCATGAAGAACGACACGATGAAATACAAAGCCTTGACCTGCCAGTCATTGCGGATGCCTGTCACCGCAAACAGCGGGATGAGCCACACCACATACCAGGACTGGATCATCGGCGCCAGCACCACCACCGCCGCAAAGCCTAAGGTGAGGCGGCGAATCAGCCGCTCATGCTCACCCTTGAAGATCTGGAAGGCGACGATGCCTACGGCAAGTATTTTGCCGGCGTCGAACACCCAGTCTGCGAGCGTCCACCCGTCGAGGCCGAAGGCATTCGAAACGGAAGCGACCACCAGCCCCACCAGGCCCACCGGCGCGTACCAGATGAAGAGGCTGCCAGGGGCGGACAGCCCATTGATCCAGCCGAAGCCGAAACCATTGACCAGGCTCAGGCCATACAGAATGGCCAGGCTCAGCCCTCCTGTCAGTCCCCAGAACAGGAATTTCCGCGGCCAGCCGGCGTTCTTGCCTGCCCAGATCAAGCCGATGAACGGCAGGAAAACGATGGTGATGGGCTTGACGGCGATGGAAAGGGTGACGAGGACTATGCCCAGCACCACTCGTCTGGTGGCCGCGTAGTACAGCCCGGCAAGGGCCAACCCGATCATAAGGGCATCGTTGTGGACACTTGCGATGAAGTTGGTGAGGAACAGGGGGTTGGCCGCAGTGAGCCAGAGGGCGCGGTGCGGATTGACGCCGTGAAGCTCGGCCAGCTTGGGCACATAGATGATGCAGAGGACCACACCAATCAGCGCAACCAGTCTGAAAAGCATCACGCTGGCCTCGGGTTGGACGTTGGTGGACCAGACCACAAACTGTTCAATCCACAGGAACAGCTGGCCGTACGGCACGGGAGCTTCAGTCCATTGTTTGTCGGCGCCGAGCTGGAAATAGTTGGACAGCGCCGAGATGCCGTTCTCGTAGGGGTTGAACCCCTCCACCATCAGCCTGCCCTGACCAATGTAGGCATACACGTCACGGCTGAAGAGCGGGACGGTGAACATCAGTGGAAGGCCCCACGCTGCGATGGCCTGCAGCGTTGCCTTTCGCGCCGCCGGACCCCATACGCGGATCCGCTGGCCGAGCCTCAGCCAGGAGCGGACCAGGAGCATGCCGCCCACCGCGACCAGCACGATGGCCAGGACAACGCCGATGGCCTCCGTGCGCATCCAGATAAAGATCGGTACCCGGCGGAGTTCCGAAACAGGAGCCAGCCAGCCGACGCCGAGGGATCCGATCACCATAAGGACCGAGCCGACAAGACCGGCAAGGATAGGGGACCTGGCGTTATCCACTTCTGCCGCAGCGGACTCCGGGATCACGCTGGCGGCCATCTCCCCCGCTGCGGGCACAGGCGCCGTCATCTCAGGATCGTCCAATCTCTTCACACTCGGCGCTTCAGCCCCGCGGGCGGCAGTGGCCGCCCGGGCCGCGCAGGCACAGCACAGCGGCAAAATCCTCGCCCCCATGTACCCGAAATCCTAGCATCGGACGGTTGCGCCGTAGCTAAACGGTAGGCTGGTCCGGTGCCTATATCTAACGAACGCATCGTCTGGATCGACTGCGAAATGACCGGCCTGGACATCAAGAACGACGCCCTGATCGAGGTAGCGGCACTGGTGACGGACTCAGAGCTCAACATTCTCGGCGACGGTGTGGACGTGGTGATCAAGCCCGAGGATGCTGCTCTGGCCCAGATGAACGACTTCGTCAGGGACATGCACACCCGGTCCGGGCTGCTCAAGGAACTGCCGCACGGCAAGACCATGGCCGAGGCCGAAGCCGCTGTGATGGAATACATCGAAAAGTGGGTGCCGGACCCGCGCAAGGCACCGCTGGGCGGCAACTCCGTGGGGACCGACCGCGTCTTCCTCTCCCGCGACATGCCGGCCGTTGTGGAACACCTGCATTACCGTGTGATCGACGTGAGCACCATCAAGGAACTCTCCCGCCGCTGGTTCGCCCGGGCTTACTTCCAGTCCCCCGCCAAGAAGGGCGGCCACCGCGCCCTGGGGGACATCCAGGATTCCATCGACGAGCTCCGCTACTACCGCGAGGCCGTCTTTGTTCCGGCTCCCGGCCCTGACAGCGCCACGGCCCGCGAAGTCGCCCAGCGCATCACTGCCGCGCCCGGCACAGCAGGTACCCCGAAAAAGTAATCTGCACCACGTTTGGTGGAATTTTCCGCAAAAACCCCAAAAACGGCACAAGCACCCTCTAACAGCAGGTAAGCTATTTGAGTTGCCTTTCCAGAACACCGGATCACCGGTAAATCTGCGGGCACATGGTGGGCTTAGCTCAGTTGGCAGAGCGCCTGGTTGTGGTCCAGGAGGTCGCGGGTTCAACCCCCGTAGCTCACCCTCATGGGGCGGCAGTAACAGCCGTCCATTTGGAGGCCGTACCGGATATCCGGTGCGGCCTCCATTTTTTGCATAAATGCCGGCGCCACGCCGCACGCACGAAGGGCCGCCGGACATGACAGTTCTGCCAATCACCGTCTGGGGAGAACCGGTGCTGCACCGCCGCGCCGCCGAGGTGGAGGTGTTCGACGACGACCTGCGCACCCTGATCGCGGACATGTTTGAAACCAACGACGCTGCCAACGGCGTGGGCCTGGCGGCGCCGCAGGTTGGTGTTGGCAAGAGAATATTCATCTACAAATACGCCAATGACGACGGCGCTCCGCCCGTTGGAGTCCTGGTTAACCCGGTACTTACCCTGTCCAAGATCTCTGGCGCACTGCCAGACCCCGAGGAAGAGGAAGAGGGCTGCCTCTCGTTCCCGGGCGGCTCGTACCCGCTCAAGCGTGCTGAGTGGGCACGGGTGGAAGGATTTGACGGCTATGGGCAGCCGGTTGAATTCGAAGCGACGGGCTGGTTCGCCCGGGTGATCCAGCACGAATACGACCACCTCGACGGAAAACTTTACGTCAACCGCCTCATGGACCGCTATGCGCGGAAGGCCATGAAACAAGCCAAGAAGAGCGGCTGGGGCGTGCCCGGGCTGACCTGGATGCCTGGCGTAGATCCGGACCCGTTCGGTCACTGAGCCGACGCAGGCCACGCATTACCGGGCGCTGATGGTTGGCTGGTCCGGGCAGGAGTCCAGGACGCGCTTCATCGCATCCTTCTCCGGCTGCGTGACCCACAGCCCATAGGACGCCTTCACCGAGATCTGGCGGGCAACATAATGGCAGCGGATGTTCTTGTTCTTCGGCAGCCAGGTGGCAGCGTCGCTAGCGCTCTTTTGCTGATTGGCGGGACCGTCCGCGGCGATGAGGTTCAGCGGATCGTTGGCCAGGCTCTGGCGTTGCTGCGGGGTCAACCCCTGTGCGCCCTTCTGCCACGAGTCACTGAGCGCCACGACGTGATCGATCTGGATTTCCTTGCTGCTTTCCGGGCCACGCCGGAACTCCACGGCTTTCCCCGTGTACGGCTCCTGGATGGCCCCTGACGCTACCCTGCATTTGGAGCCCTCCGTGAAGCCTACGCCGGTCAGGTCCCTGCGGAGGATGTCATTACGGGTGTCGCAGCCGTTCCGGTCCACGTCCAGCCAAGCCTGCCCGAAGGCCTCCCGCTGGTAGTTGTCCTTGGGAGCCCGTCCCTTGACGGGCAGCCCCTCGAGGGTGGCCAGGGCACTCCCCTGCGGTACAGCGTGAACCGGGACCACGGGCTTCATCCAGGTCCCGTCGAAAACAGGCGCCTCGCTGGGACCTGCGATTGCTGGTTCTGCCGCTGCAAACTGGCCTGCAGTGAAAAACCACACCGCAGAGCCCACTACAGACAGGGCCAGCATCGCCAGCAGAGCCCAGGCCTGCCTAGAACGGCGGCGGGCACGGCAGTAGGCACGCCAACTAATGGTCATGGGCAACCAGGCCTTCCGGAAATGTAATGCACCAGAAGAGCCTAGGCCACCCCGCTGACACCGAAGCGGATATCCACAATGGGGAGGAATAGTTGCCCGGGCACGCCGCCTACTGCTAGGCCGGCTATTGCTCCCGGGCTACGCGGCGCAGATCTTCTTCGGCAACCTGGAAGAGCCCTTCGAGCTGGCGCACTCGGTCCTCGCCTACGTCGCCGGAAGCCCGGGACGCGCGCGCCTGCTCCAGGAGCCTGATGGCTTCTTTGTGGTTGGCCTTGGCGACGTCGAGGGCGTGTTCAAGGGTGGTCTCGTGGAGAGTTTCGTTATCCATGCCACAAGTGTGGTCCCGATTCCCGGCTGATTCCAGCGAATCAGCCGGGAATGTCGGGCAGCCGGCCCGGTAGACGTCGCTAGACGGCGATTGCGGCCAAGGCAGCAGCGGGTTCCTTGGCAGGGAAGGACGGCGGGTTGACTCCGGCCATCTCTTCCATAACCCGGACTACCTGGCAGCTGTAGCCGAACTCGTTGTCGTACCAGACGTAGAGGATGACGTTCTTGTCATTGGAGATGGTGGCGAGGCCGTCCACGATGCCGGCACGGCGTGACCCGACGAAATCGGTGGAAACAACCTCCGGCGAATCGATGTAGTCGATCTGCTTGCGCAGGTCCGAATGCAGGGACATCTGGCGCAGGTAGTCGTTCACCTCGTCCTTGGTGGTGCCGTTTTCCAGGCTCAGGTTCAGGATGGCCAGCGAAACGTCCGGCGTGGGGACGCGGATGGAACTTCCCGTGAGCTTGCCCAGCAGCTCGGGCAGCGCCTTCGCCACAGCGGTGGCCGCACCGGTTTCCGTGATCACCATGTTCAGCGCGGCGGAGCGGCCGCGGCGGTCGCCCTTGTGGAAGTTGTCGATCAGGTTCTGGTCATTGGTGAAGGAATGGACGGTTTCCACGTGCCCGTGGATCACGCCGAACTTGTCGTTGATCGCCTTCAGGACCGGAGTGATGGCGTTGGTGGTGCAGGAGGCTGCGGACACGATCTGGTCCGTGTCCTCGATGGTGCCGTGGTTGATGCCGTGCACAATATTCTTAAGTTCGCCCTTGCCCGGCGCGGTCAGGAGAACGCGTGCAACGCCTTTGCTCTGCAGGTGCTGCGACAGGCCTTCGGCGTCGCGCCAGCGGCCCGTGTTGTCAACCACCAGGGCGTTGTGGATGCCGTAGGCGGTGTAGTCGATCGTGGCGGGGTTGTCCGAGTAGATGACCTGGACCTGGACACCGTTGGCCGTGATGGTGTTGGCAGCCTCGTCCACACGGATGGTTCCCTCGAAGGAGCCGTGGACCGAGTCGCGGCGCAGGAGGCTGGCCCGCTTGGTGAGGTCCTTGTCCGAGCCCCGGCGCACCACGATGGCGCGCAGGCGCAGGCCGTGGCCGCCGCCTGCCTTTTCGATGAGGAGGCGGGCCAGCAGGCGGCCGATGCGGCCAAAGCCATACAGCACGACGTCGGTGCTGGTGCGGTCATCGCCGCCGCGTTTGCCAACTACCTCGGCAAGCTCGGCGCGGAGGAACTCTTCCAGGGTGGCGCCGTCGCCTTCCGCCTTGAACTTCTCGGCCAGGCGGGCGACGTCGATGGCTGCTGCGCCAAGCTCCAACTGCGCCAGGATGTTCAGCAGCGGTGCGGTCTCTTCGAGCAGGAGCTCGGTGTTGCTCATACGGCGGGCGAAACGGTGCGCCTTGAGGATGTTCATGGTGGACTTGTTGATCAGGCTCCGGCCGTGAATGCTGGTTACCACGTTGTTTTCGCGGTACAGCCGGCCAATCACCGGAATCATGGCCTCGGCGAGAGCCTCCCGGCCCATCCACGTATCAAGACAAGAATCTGACGTCTGGCTCACAGAACTACCTTCCTCGGTTCAGCCGCATACGTCGTCGTACGCGGTTGGCGGCCACCTGATGTTGTCCAGGGGCTCTGGCACCGGCAGGATGCGGTCCATCCCGGGTGCCGTGGAGAAGCGTAAAGAAAAGCCACCGGCTGCGAACGCAGACCCGGCGGCAGAACTCCTACGTTCGCTCTCCATTCTAGGCTGGAGCAGCCGTGCGGACCGTCGTCGCGAGCGTGAAATCACTCACACGCGGCGCGGTCCGTGCCCTGCTGGTGATGTTGGATGGGTTGACCGATACGCCGGGTTCTGTGCAGTTCCCCGTCAGTGCTGGGAAGTTTCGTCATCCATGGGCAATTCATGGGCATTCATCCGCACCAGCCCATCCGTGAGAGCAGCCGCCCGGGTATCGTCCGAGGGCCACAGGTGCGCATAAGTCTTCAGCGTCTCCCTGGCGTCCTTGTGCCCCAGCCGGTGCGCGAAAGCCACTACGGACATGCCTCCGGCGATGAGCTGGGACGCGTGGTAGTGGCGAAGCTCACGCCACCCCGTGCCGACACCTTTGATCTTTTCGCGCACGTGCCGCCACGCCTCCCCGGCGGTGTGTCTGGTGATCGCCCGGCCGTCCGAATGGAAGATGATCCCGCCCGGCCCGTGCGTCCGCTCGTGCAAATCTTTGAGCAGCTGCATAGTGCTGGACCCGATGTGTATGCGCCGGCGGCTGGATGCCGTCTTGGGAGGCCCCCACGTGGGCTCGGTCGAGCTGTACCCGATGAGCTGCCTGTCGATGCTGACCATCGACGTATCGAAGTCAACCCGATCCCAAGTCAGCCCACGCAGTTCCGATGAACGCATGCCGGTGGCAGCAGCGAAAACCACCATGGCCCGGTATGGGCGCCAGATCGTGTCCGCGAGTTGCTGCACGACGTCTGTCCGGATCGGCACCACCGCATCAGGTTCGATCTTCGGAAGCCGGATCCACACGCAGGGGCTCTTGGGAAGGTTCCCGTCCAGAACGGCAGCCTTCAGCATCGCCGCCAGATACCCTTAGGTTACCTTCACGGTGGACGGTGCCAACGTGGCGGACCACTCCCCCACCGCGGCCTGCACGTCGATGCGCTGTATGGCGTCGAGGGCTTTGTCTCCGAGAGTGGGGATGATGTACAGCTTCAGCTTCGCTGCGACCTGCTCCCGGGATGATGCGCGCTGGTCCAGCTGGTGCCCCTCCCAAACCCTGGCATAGTCCTTGAGTAGGACCTGCTTGCGGCGGGTGATGTAGGTGCCGCCGTTGATCGCTGAGACTTGGTCGGCGAGGTAGTCCATGGCCGCAGCTTTGGTGGGGAAGCTCTTGCGGATCTTCTTCCCGCCGGCCTCGGTCCACTCGGCCCGGTATCGCATGCCTTTCCCGTAGACGGGGGTGCGGGTCTTGTCTTTCCGCACCCACAGGTCTTCTACCCTGGCCAACAGATGATCCTCATGGTGAGCCGCGGCCGGTCACGCTGGACCCGGCGGTCGATGAGTTGCCCGATGATGTGCGGGTCCCAGGCGTACGCTTCCGGCTGGCTGGCTAGGCGGTTGACTTCCTGCCAGAACCGCACCCCTGATAGTTCGAAGTCTTCGCGTGCCTGGCGCTCCCGCCCACGTATCATCTCGGGGCGTTGTGGGAGAATCACAAGAACCTTTGTCCTAGGCTGCACCGCTGACGGGTACTCCAACCAGAACACCTTTCTTGGCGGGCGGTTGCAGCACTCACTGACCAAGGGCGCCACCTTGGACGATCTGAACGCATCCCAAATCTACGCGGCGAGCGTGAACGCCGAGGGCGGCCCGAATAACAATACGTTCATAGGCACGTCCTTTGATGGTGAAAACGTAGCCTACTACCGGGTGGACTTGGCGGGGCGGTACAACCAGTTCTACAACTGCCCGTGGGAGCATGTGTCAGGCCAGAGCCCGCGTGTCCGCTACCGCTCCACGGCGCAGTGGAACAAGATCGAAGGCGGCTACGCGGCTCTAGACATAATTGAAGTCTTCGACGGGACCCTCGGCGGCGGCGAAATCCGCGACCCTATAGGCGCCTACTCGTCCGCCAATACCACTTCCGGCCAGGTAATCCCAAACAACATCTGGACCGCCATCACCACATGGGCGGCGCCGGTCCAGCGCAGGGTTACTTACAGCAGCGGTACGGGCGAGTTTACGCCCCGCCCGGGACGCTGGCGCATCATGGCCACGGTGACGTTCGCACCGAACGCCACGGGCCGATGCATGGCCCGGCTGAACGTTGGGGGCACGATTGTCGATATAGCCGAAGCGCCCGGAAACGCCAACCGCACTACGCTGAAGCTCCAATGCGTAAGCGTCCTTGATAGCGTAAAAACGATTAAGGTCGAATGCAACCAGACATCAGGGCGGACTTGGCTCTTGAAACAACAGCACCATACGTCCAGTTCCAGGCCGAGTACCTGGGCTACTGACGACTAAGGGTGAGGGATTCAAGCCGCTGCAAGAGAATGACCGGGGCATCGTCGGTCCCATGGTTCCGGATGTCGTTTTCGAGTTGGGCGATCTGGGCGTCAATATCCATGCGGCAAATCCTACACACGAAACCACTCGGCAGTGTATTGCCGTGGGGAGTCAAAGCAACGTGGGGCTAGGTGTACCCCCAGAGACGGCTGGTGCTGGCTACGGGAAGGACGCCTCCAGATTCGGAGGGATTCTTCCCGTAGCCACTCTCTAGCTGACCAGTTTCTTGATGACCTTTGCCGGGACACCACCGGCCAGGGAATTATCCGGGATGTCGTGGACAACGACGGCGCCGGCCGCGATGACGCAGCCCTTCCCAATCGTGACGCCGCCAAGCACGGTTACGCTCGCACCGATCCACGTCCCGTCCCCGATGACGATGGGCGGCCATTTGTTCGCGCCGCCCCGCTTCGCTGAGGGGCCGAGCTCATGAGAGTCAGTGACTAGGCGAACGAAGGGACCGATCATCACGTTGTCGCCGATGGTGGTGTTGCTTCGGATGTAGCCGTCACGGTTCACCAAACACCCGGAACCGATAGACACCGGCCCGGTGATCTCCGCGCCCCGGTAGATCGTCGTCCGCGCACCCACGGTGATCCGGCGATCCTCAGCCGACATGAACTGGACCGAGGGGGCGATGTTGCAGTTAGGCCCAATGGCCGTGTCCGGGGGAACCCAAAGCGCCGACCGCGGCACTACCCCCTTGACCAGTGTTGTCAGGTCAGCGACCTGCTTGCGGAGAGAAGCGATAGTTTCTTCATCAGTCATCACCGGAGGATCCTACAGGCCGCGGTGATGCTCAGGCCGCAGTGGGATCTTTGATGGCCGGCTAGCGGGCTGAGGATTCTTCCAGTGCGCTCCGGGCATGCAATGGACTGGCCGCGCATTCATCAAGGACTTCCAGCAGGTACTCTTTCGGCGGAACAGTATGACCGTCTGAGTCGTGGCGCAATCGGAAATGGGCGCCCTCCATGCCCTCCGTCAGTGACCGGAAGGGCTCATAGTGGCGGCTCATATGGTGAGTATCGCCAGTGTTTTGCACGTAAAGGAAGCTTGTACCTGGGGCAGGATCCGCATACCGGGCCAGCAGCGAAACCCTGTCCTCGAATTTGGCCGCAACCTCAGCGTAATCTCGGCACTCCGGGAATACGTCTTCCGCGAACATGTCGGCGAACTGTTGGTAGTAGCCGCCGATGGATGTCTGCGGAGAGAATGCTATGCCTGTGGTTCCAGGCATTATCCCTGCGAGTGCGAGGGCAGCGAAGCCGCCGCCGGAGAACCCGAAGAAAAGGATCCTTGATGCGCCGCACTGCTCCGCGGTTGCACGGATCAGTGCCGCGTAACGCTCGGGTAGGTTGTCGGTCGCATTGCCCACGTACCAACCCAAGCGCAGTCTTTCTGAAAGAGTGATCGTCGGGTCGGACAGGTACAGGATGCTCTCACTGCGTCCTGCTAAAGTTCCCATCCATTCAAAACGCGGCGGGGTGTAGATGCCCCGGTCGAGCGCGCCGTGGAGGGCCACGATCAACGTGTCCGAATCCCGTGGCTGCAGCAGAACGTCCAGAGTCAGGTGGTGGTGCTCTGGAGGCTGGACGATATGGCGTTGCCGTCCCTGGACCCGGAGAGCGGACACTGACTCCCAGACGACGATGGGGGCCCTATGTCTTTCATCCCAATCCTTCATGGGTCGTCACTCTACCAGCCGCCGGCAAGCCACCCCCGCCCCACCTTTTGGTCAGACGCCACCGTATTGTGTATTCCCCTGCTGCAGCGCGCCCGTAGTCCAACTCATTAGCACGGCTGTGCCGCCAATGTAGATTCTGTTGTCCCGAACGATCGGGGAGGTAGTCCAAGTTAGATAGATGCCAACTGACTTCTTCGCCTCCGCTTGTCGAATCGTGTTCCCGCGGATTTCAATGCCGCGAAGAGGCGCCCCAGAGGTTCCGCTCACAGCGATGACGCAGGGGCCGAGCAGGTTAGGGTTGATTTCGTTGGCGATGACCTTAACGTTTTGCGCATGAATTATGTCAATTGACGAAGCTGGGTTTGCTGGGCGCGTCGTGAGGTCGAAGTTGAGCTTGTTGCGCTCTACGGTTACGTCTGAGGCCTGGATTTTGATGAAGCGGCGGGAGACGTTCCGGATGTCATTGTCGGAAACTGTCGCCTTGCCTGAGTTGTAGGGATTGGAATTGCTGTCGGCGAATATCACCTGGATGCCGTCGCCTTCCTCACCGGTGATGTTCTCGATGTGGTTGGCCGAGATGACCGACGCGGCGGCTGCTGTTGCCGAGGCGTTGAGGGCGATGCCTCGGGAGGCGCCATTGCCGTTTCCCAGCGTCGCGTCACCGACACTGACCACGTTGCGGACAATATTATTTCGGATGGTGATGCCACCCATGGTGGTCGCGTCGATGCCGCGTGCAGACTGCGTGGTTGAGCGGAAATTCTCGTACCGGCCGTTTTCAAGGACGGCTCCGGCGCCGGTGACTTTGATGCCATACGCTGCATTGTTCTTCCCGTCGACAACGGCGCTAACACTGGCGTTGCTTCCCGTCACAGTCAGTGCAGTGATGTTGGTGCCGTCTGCGAGGATCTTGGCGTTCTCGGTGTAGAACCGGCGGTTGTTGCCGCTCAGGGTAAGTCCCTTGACAATACGGTAGGTTCCATTTGCGAGGCGGGTGCCGCCCGCATTGAGCCACGTCTGGAGCGCTGCGGAGTCGTCCGTGACCCCGTCACCCTTTGCGTTATAGGGAGCGGCTTTGGGGTTCAGCAGATCGTTTTGGCTGACAGTCGGCAGGAGCGCCTGAGTGCCGATATCTGCGTTGAGAATCGGCTGGTTCCCGGCTACGAGCAGAACAGCCGACACAATGCCGGCGGCGAACATTCCCGTAGTGCTGTGAATCAATGGTCTGATGCCCACTGCAACTCCAATCCGAATGAGGATACGAAGTCAAGCACTGGGATACGGCGGCCCACATGCGTAGGCGGTACCCGATTAACTGCGGGTACGATACCTACTAGGGCCGCCAATTACGCGGTCAACCCTCGCGTCGTTTAGGCAACTTGCCGGGCCGGTAAAGTACCGTAACGCTTGGTTCTCCGCTGCCCCCCAAACTGGCCACCCCGTTACATTTATTGGGTCCCTGAAGGCCGGGGGACATGGTCGCTGGACCCGGTATGACTTTCTCGCCCTGTCATTGATGATCCGGGGGGTGTTGTCGCCGGGTTCGGAGACACTTGCTGACCGCTGATAGGGACAACGGCCGGACGTGTCGGGCACTGAGCCGCACGTGATCGCGCAAGTCCCACTGGCGAGCGGCGGGACGGTCGAGGTGCAGGGCTACGCGACGCACTACACCCAAGAATGGGTGGCTGTTGTTTGGAATGACGAGAACATCCAGCACTTCGACTGCTGGGTGCCGGCCGCCGATGTCCGGCGTCCGGCAGAGGGTGAATGCAAGGTCTGTACGTGGCGTTCTGAGGGGCCGGATTCCATGGGCAAAATATGGCAAAACACCCCACCGTAATCTGATTAAACACAGTCATAGCGCGACAAGCGCAACTTGCATTTGACCGGCCCATATGGGCGATCTGGACGCGTAAACACTAGGCAAAAGCCCTCATTAGGTGGATGGGTTGACCGATACGCCGGGTTCTGTGCTCCCGCGCCGTTACCAGCGCGGGAGTAGCGGCCATCCATCTACGGACGCCGTTGCCGACGCCCTCCAGCGGCCTACCCGGACACTCGGGCGGGCAGCCCTCAAACGTGTCCTGTCTGGCCTTGCTCCGGGTGGGGTTTACCTAGCCTTCCCGGTCACCCGGGAAGCTGGTGGTCTCTTACACCACCGTTTCACCCTTACCTGCTGACTTTCCGTTGCCGGAAGACGCAGGCGGTCTGTTCTCTGTGGCACTGGCCTGCGGGTTACCCCGAGTGGGCGTTACCCACCACCCTGCCCTGCGGAGCCCGGACGTTCCTCGAGCCACTTGCGTGACGCGCGGCCGCCTGGTCAACCCATCCGCAGCCAAGTCTACCGCCGGAAGGGGGCTCCGCCGTCGCCGGTAGGATCGTACGGTGCTGATTCTGCTTCCCCCCTCCGAAGGCAAGACCCCCGCAGTCCGCGGGTCCGCCGTCGACTGGCCTTCACTGAGCTTTCCCGAACTCAACACCTACCGGGCCAAGGTCCTGGAGGCGCTGGGGACGGTCAGCGCACATAAGGATGCCCTCGCGCTGCTGGGCGTCGGCGCATCGCTGCAGGACGACGTCGAACGCAACACCCGGCTCCACGCCGAACCGGCGGCCCCTGCGCACCAGATCTATTCCGGCGTTCTGTACGACGCCCTCGGCTACAAAACCCTGACGCCGGCGCAGCGCCGGAAGGCCGATGCTTCGGTGCTGGTGGTCTCGGCACTGTGGGGTGCCATTCGCTTCGCCGACCGTGTGCCCGCCTACCGGCTGTCGATGGGAACGGCACTGCCCGACGTCGGCCGCCTCGCCTCGTTCTGGAAGCCGCAGCTTTCGGAGGCCCTCGCGGAGTCGGTGTCCGGGCATCTGCTCGTGGATTGCCGCTCCAGCACGTATGCCGCCGCGTGGGCACCGCCGCCGGCTCAGACGGTGGCCGTCAACGTTTTCACGGAGGTCAACGGCGTGCGCAAAGTGGTCAGCCACTTCGCCAAGCACACCCGAGGTGAGCTGGCGCGGCACCTGCTGGCCCGCCGCAGCAACGCCCCGCAGACCCCGGCGGACCTGCTGAAGGACACGCGCGAAAAATGGGATGCGGAGTTGGTTGATGGTTCGGCCCGTAAACCGCACGCCCTGAACATCATCCTGCCCAAGTAGGTACCAGCAGATGTCGTTAGGGGCGCCCAAAACGACATCTGCTGCGACCTACATGGGTTGGGAGGGCGTGTTCCACTCGGCGGAGCGCACCAGGATGGCACCCGAATCCGGGCAGAACACAATGTCGTCTTCGGCGGCGGCCTTGATCTCGGCGAGGTCTCCGGGGCTCAGCTTCATTCCGGAGGCTTCAGAAGTTCCGTGGAACAACCGGGCGGCGCCCACTCCCCGCTTTGCCAGCGTCTTTTCGTAAACAGCCAGCATCCCGGCGTCGAGTACTGCAGCGAATTCGGCACGCTTGCCGCGGACAACGGTCGCTTCAGCGTCCACTTCGGCCAAAGCTTCATCGAGTTCGGCGCGGATGCCGCCGAACGAGCCCTGGACGTTGTCCACGATGAGCTGCTGGGCAGCCCTCCGCTCGCGCAGCGAATCCAGGCGTTCCAGGACTTCCAGCTCCACGTCTTCAAGGTCGGAGCGGCGCTTGTTGAGGGAGGCAATATCCTTTTGCAGGGCCACGAGGTCCTTTGACAGCCCCGTTCCGCTGTTGAGCCGGGCTTCGTCGCGTTCGATGCGGGAGGCGACCTGTTCGACGTCGGCCTCGGCGCGCTTCAGCTCGGTTTCGGCGTCATGGACGGCCACCTTGGCCGAGCCGAGTTCACCGTTGGCGACGGACAGGGCAGATTGCAGGTCCTCGATCCGGGGATCGGTTTCCAGGGCGCGACGGCGGTTGGACAGGGACTTGAGCTTTGCGTCCAGCCCCTGCAGTTCGAGCAACTTCAACTGTTCCGCCGGTGCTGCCTTGGCCACTATTTACCTCCGCTAAATCCAATCCGGCCGAAGCCGGGCACCGTATCGGCGCTCTATAGACTCTAGTCCCCGCCCGGAGTCAGAATGAAGTCCCACGGATCGCTGTTGGTGGTGCTTACCTGGATCTCGACGTCGTGGCCCTGATCGGCAAGCACATTGCCCAGTGCCGACGCCGCGGCGGGTAGCCACAGCCATTCGCTGGCGAAGTGCGAGACGTCAATCAGGTACGGGCGGCCGTTCACTGCCGCTTCACGGGCTTCGGACACCGGATGGTGCCGGAGGTCGGCGGTGACATAGACGTCGGCGTTGTTGGCCCGCACCTCGCTGAACAGGGAATCCCCCGCGCCGCCGCACACCGCAATGCGCCGCACCAGGCCGTCCCTGTCACCTGACACGCGGACTCCCCCAGCCACCGACGGCAGGATGCCGAACACCCGGGCAGCGAAATCGCCCAGGCTCATCACGTCCGCCAGGTCCCCCACGCGTCCGATGCCTTCTTCGGGCAGTCCGTTTGCGGCGACCGTCAGCGGGGCAACGCCTTCCAGTCCCAACGCATCAGCCAGGACGTCGGAAACGCCCCCGACGGCGGAATCACCGTTGGTGTGAACGGTCAGGAGTGCGGTTCCAGACTCGATGAGCCGGTGGATGGCCTGCCCTTTGGCGGTGGTGGCCGCCACTGACGTGACGCCTTTGAGGAGCAACGGGTGGTGGGTAATCAGGAGCTCGGCACCCCATTCCACGGCTTCCTCGATCACCGTAAGCGTGGGATCAACGGCGAACATCACCTTGGTAACGGGCGCCGAGGGATGCCCTGCCACAAGCCCGACTTCGTCCCAGTTTTCGGCCAGCGACTCGGGCCAGAGTTCCTCTGCCGCCAGCAGCACCTGCCCCAGTGTGGGAGCAGCCGGACCATCCGCTGCAGCGTCCTCGACGAAGTGCGTGCCGTCGTCGTGCTTGTCCGCATGTGTCACGCCGATGTCTGCAGGTTCCATAGTCTCAGTTTTACCCCATCGGGCCGTTTGGCCGGCATGTGTCACAGTCTCGTAAGGTGGTCAGGGAATCATTGGGCGCGCTCAACCATTGAAGAGGTCATGAAAACTTTTGTTCTTGGCGGGGGCTGCTTCTGGTGCCTGGACGCTGTCTACCAAAAAACCAAGGGCGTCACGTCGGTGATTTCCGGGTACACAGGCGGCCACGACCCCCAGCCCGACTATTACTCCGTCTGCGGCGGGACTACGGGCCACGCGGAGGTTGTTGCAGTCACTTTTGACGAGACGATCATCCCGGCCGAGGTCATCCTGGACATGTTCTTCGCGCTGCACGATCCCACCACGCTCAACCGCCAGGGCTACGACGTGGGCACGCAGTACCGCTCGTCAATGTTCTATGAGTCCACCGAGGAGAAGATTCTCTTCGAGGAAGCCATCGAACGGAACCAGGCGCTGTGGTCGCACCCGATCGTGACCGAGGTCAGTCGGCTGCCACGGTTCCATGCCGCGGAGGACGTCCATCAGGACTACTACGCCAAGTATCCCGAGCAGGGTTACTGCCAGGTGATCATCAATCCCAAGCTCGCCAAGGCCAGGAAATATTACTCTGCATGGCTTAATGCTTAGCAGCGGCCGCTCAGCCATCGTTAGGCTGACCTCAGTATTCACACTTGAGAGATAGGCATATCTACATGGCACGGATCTATGACGATGTAACGCAGTTGGTCGGCGGCACTCCGCTGGTCCGCCTGAACCGGCTGACCGAGGGCCTGGGCGCCACTGTGGCCGTCAAGCTTGAGTACTACAACCCGGCCAACAGCGTTAAGGACCGCATCGGCGTGGCCATCGTTGACGCCGCTGAGAAGTCCGGCGCCCTCAAGCCCGGCGGCACCATCGTTGAAGGCACATCCGGCAACACCGGCATCGCCCTGGCCATGGTGGGCGCGGCCCGCGGTTACAAGGTCATCCTGACCATGCCCGAGACCATGTCCACCGAACGCCGCGTAATGCTGCGGGCGTTCGGTGCCGAGATTGTGCTGACCCCGGGTTCCGAGGGCATGCGAGGCGCCGTGGAGAAGGCCCAGGAAATCGTGGCCAACACGGAGAACTCCATTTGGGCCCAGCAGTTCGCCAACGAGGCCAACCCTGAGATCCACCGCACCACCACCGCTGAGGAAATCTGGTCCGACACCGACGGCAAGGTGGACATCTTCGTGGCAGGCATCGGCACCGGCGGAACCGTCACCGGCGTCGGCCAGGTCCTGAAGGAACGCAAGCCTGAAGTCCAGATTGTCGCCATCGAACCAAAGGACTCCGCCATCCTGAACGGCGGCGCTCCCGGGCCGCACAAGATCCAGGGCATCGGTGCGAACTTCATCCCGGAAATCCTGGACACCAACGTCTACGACGAGGTCCTGGACGCCACCCTTGAAGATTCCGTACGCGTAGCCCGTGAACTCGGCGTAAAGGAAGGCATCCTCGGCGGCATCTCCTCCGGCGCCATCGTTTGGGGTGCCCTGGAACTCGCCAAGCGTCCGGAGAATGCCGGCAAGCTGATCGTGGCGGTTGTCTGCGACTTCGGTGAGCGTTACATCTCCACCGTGCTCTATGACGACATCCGCGGCTGATCAGCCCGTTGTCGCCCCGTTTCCTGTAGAAAGAACTTTGTGGGATTTTTCGCAAGACTGAAGGAAGACCTCGACGCCGCCCGGTCACACGACCCGGCGGCTCGAGGTTCTTTTGAGAACTTTTTCGCCTATTCGGGGCTGCACGCCATCTGGATCCACCGGCTGACGCACCGTATGTGGCAAACCCCGGGGCTGCGGTTCCCCGCGCGGCTGGTGTCGCAGCTGGGCCGCTTCCTGACCGGAATCGAGATCCATCCCGGCGCCACGATCGGCCGACGCTTCTTCATCGACCACGGCATGGGTGTGGTCATCGGCGAGACCGCCGAAATCGGCGAAGACGTGATGATCTACCACGGCGTCACGTTGGGCGGCCGCTCGCTGGCCAAGGTCAAGCGCCACCCCACCATTGAGGACCGGGTGACCATCGGTGCCGGAGCCAAGATCCTGGGACCCATCACCATCGGCCGGGACAGCGCCGTGGGCGCGAACGCCGTTGTGGTCAAAGACGCGCCGCCGGAATCGATTGTTACCGGAGTGCCCGCCAAGTGGCGCCACCGCGATGCCCAGCGCGAAACCAAGCCTGCAGTGGATCCGGCCGAGTACGACATCGAGTACCGGATCTGATCCTTCGCTGCTGCCTCTACCCGGCAACACGCTTCAGGACTGCCATGACCACCGCATCATAGAGCCGGTCCGGCAGGACGCGCCGAAGGCCGACAATGGCTGCCGCTCCCCTGCCCACCGGATACCGTGTTCGGGGACGCGCAGCTCTGGCCGCGTGCAGCACGGCCGCCGCAATCACCGCCGGGGGCGTTGACGTTTCGGGCCTATCGGTAGTGGCCAGGACGTCCGCCATCTGCCGGGCCTGGGCAGCATACGGCCCCTCGCCGCTGCTGGCCAGCAGCCCGTCGGCAGAGATCCTGCCCCATTCGCTCAGCGTACCTGCCGGTTCAATGATGGCTACCTCGATGCCGTGCGGCTTGAGTTCCAGCCGCAGTGCGTCACTCATGCCCTCAACGGCGAACTTCGTGGCGTGGTACCAGGCGCCGAGGGGCTCGTAGAATTTTCCGCCGATGGACGAGATGTTGATGATCCTGCCCCGCCCAGCGCTCCGCATGGCCGGCAGGACCAGCTGGGTCATCCTGGCAAGGCCAAAGACGTTCACATCGAATTGGCGCCGGCCTTCGGCCAGATCCACCTGTTCCAGCGAACCGTAGGACCCGTAGCCGGCGTTGTTGACCAGGACGTCTATCCGCCCGCGCTCTTCCAGGACACGGCCGACGGCGGCACGCATCGAATCATCGTCCGTCACGTCCAGTGCCAGAACCTGGACGCCAAGCGCTTTCAGCGGCTCCATTCTGTCCACCCGGCGGGCGCCGGCGTAGACAATGAAGCCGTGGCTGCTGAGCTTCTTCGCCGCCTCGAAGCCGATACCCGTGGAGGCTCCCGTAACAAATGCGACTGGCTGGGGCATTCTGACTCCTTGGATGGACGGACACCGCGGCTGCTGCCGGAAACGCCAACGGCCGGCAGCTCCCAGAATATCCGGGAAGTGCCGGCCGCAGGGTTTGCAGCTTAATGCAATCAGAGCGTGGCGACTAGTGCGTGTCCACTGCTTCGATTTCGGACTTGTCCTCGCCCCACAGGGTGTGGAACGTGCCCTCGGCGTCGACACGGCCGTAGGTGTGCGCGCCGAAGAGGTCACGCTGGCCCTGGATCACTGCGGCCGGCAGGCGCTTGCGGCGCAGGCCGTCGTAGTAGGCCAGTGAAGAGGAGAAGACCGGCACGGGGATGCCGAGCTGGACGGCGGTGGAGACCACGCGTCGCCATGCCGGCAGGACATCGGCGATAGCCTTGGTGAACGCCGGGGCGAACAGGAGATTGGCCGGCTTGTCTTCGGCGGCGTAGGCCTTGGTGATTTCCTTGAGCAGCTCTGCACGGATGATGCAGCCGCCGCGCCACAGCGAAGCGATCTCGTCCAGCTTGAGGTCCCACCCGTATTCCTTGGCTGCGGAGGTCAGCATGTCCAGGCCCTGGGCGTAGGAAACCAGCTTGGAGGCGTACAGCGCCTGGCGGACGTCTTCAACAAAGGTGTCCGGAACGTCGACGGCGATTTCCTCACCGGCGAGCAGTTCCTGGGCGATCTTGCGCTGCTCGGCCTGCGATGACAGGGCGCGGGCGAAGACCGACTCGGCGATGCCCGACGTCGGGGAACCAAGCTCCAGCGCGGAGATGACCGTCCAGCGTCCGGTGCCCTTCTGTCCTGCGGCATCCACCACAACGTCGACGAACGGCTTGCCGGTGCGGGTGTCAACGTGCCCCAGGACCTCGGCGGAGATTTCGATCAGGAAGGAGGCGAGCTCGCCCTTGTTCCACTCTTCGAAGATCTTGGCCTGGTCTGCGGGCTCGATGCCGGCGCCGGAGCGGAGGAGGTCGAATGCTTCGCCGATGACCTGCATGTCGGCGTATTCGATGCCGTTGTGGACCATCTTGACGAAGTGGCCGGCGCCGTCGGTGCCGATCCATGCGCAACAGGGCTTGCCGTCAACATGCGCGGCGATCTTTTCCAGCAGCGGGCCGAGCGCGTCGTAAGACTCCTTGGAGCCACCGGGCATGATGGACGGGCCGTTCAGGGCACCTTCCTCGCCGCCTGAGACGCCGATGCCCACGAAGTGCAGGTCCTTCTTCGCCAGCGCGGCTTCGCGGCGGCGGGTGTCCTCGTAGTGGGAGTTTCCGGCGTCGATGATGATGTCGCCGGCTTCCAGCAGGGGTTCAAGCTGCTCGATGACCGAGTCAACCGGCTTGCCGGCCTTGACCATGATCAGGACACGGCGGGGCTTCTCCAGGGAGTCAACGAGTTCCTGCAGCGTTTCGGTGCGGACGAAGTCGCCGTCCGTGCCGTGCTTTTCGAGCAGCGTGTCAGTCTTTTCGACGGACCTGTTGTGCAGGGCAACGGTGAAGCCGTTGCGGGCCAGGTTGCGGGCCAGGTTGGCGCCCATCACCGCAAGGCCGGTGACACCGATGTGTGCAGACATCAAAACTCCAATTTCGTTGTGCAATGGATGTGCAGATGGCTCCGCGTTCGCTGCGAAGCACGCTGTCACGAACCGATGGATCCTAATAAAGCATATATATTCAATCGGCTTGAGGGAAGCGGTGCCCACTTTGTGGAACGGGGCCAGTCGATCCCAGTTTAGGCTTGAGTCCATGTCGACCAGCCTGCACCACCGTGCCATTGAGAACCTTGGCACCCGGATCATCACGGGCGAGCTGCCCACCGGACACATCATGCTGGCCGAACACCTTGAGGAAGAACTGAAGGTTTCGCGTTCCGTGGTCCGCGAGGCTGTGCGGGTTCTCCAGTCCCTGGGCCTCGTGGAAACCACCAAACGGGTGGGGATCCGCGTGCTGCCGCCGAGCCGCTGGAACCCCTTCGATCCGCAGGTCATCCGCTGGCGGCTGTCCAGCGATGCCCGCGGCGCCCAGCTGCGGTCACTGATCGAACTGCGTTCCGCCGTCGAGCCCGCAGCTGCCGAGCTGGCCGCGAACAATGCACCGGCGCAGCTGCGGCGTGAACTGGTGGACATTGCCCATGCCCTGCGCGACGCCGGCCACACCGGGGACGCGCAGAAGTTCCTGGAGCTGGACATCGCTTTTCACTCGGTCCTGCTCTCCGGGTCGGGCAACGAAATGTTCGCCAACCTGATGGGGCAGGTGGCGGAGACCCTGACGGGGCGCACGGTCCACGGACTGATGCCAGACCACCCCCATGAGGGGGCGCTCCAGTGGCACGTCGACCTGGCCGAAGCGGTCGCCGCCGGGGACGCCGCAACGGCCCGGGACGCTTCTGAACAGATCATGCGCCGCACCACCTCCCGGCTGTCCGGAACGTGGACGGACCAGCCCCGGGTGTTCATCCCGGTCCGCCGGAACTGACCGCGCCCGGAACCAGCCCGTCCGTAATAGCCCTACTCCGGTTGGAAGTTGAGGAGTACTTTTCCGGATTCGGCGGAGTTCCTGGCGACTTCGAAGGCCTCCAGTCCTTGGCTGAGGGGGTATTCGTGGGTGATGACGGGGCTGATGTGCAGCGGGCCGTCGGCGAGGGCGGTGATGACGTCGTCGATCTCGTTGTTGAAGCGGAAGGATCCGTGAATTCGGCGCCCTGACGGCTGATCAGCCTGGCTTCTTCCAACGCCAGCAACAGGTTGGAGGTGGACAACTTGGGGATCCCCAGCTCGCGGGCAAGGTCGCTCAGCGTCAGCCTTCCGGTAGCAGAGGCTTGGCTTAGCGGCGATTCAGGGCCCAAGACGAGGCGCGGTCCGCCGCACCAAGCACCTCGGTTGGCGTGGCATTTGTTTGTTTCAGGAAGTTCACGGTATATTCGTTTCAGACCCTCCACCGCGGCATCCCCCAATAGTCGCGGTGGAGGGTTTTCCAATGCCTAAAATGTTGAGTTGGCATATCCCGCCGGGTTCAGGCGACGTCCACCACGGATTCCCTCAGCCTCCAGCCGCCACCAAGGCCGTCGCGCTCCAGCATCATGGTGGTCAGTGCGGAGTGCGGATTGCGACCCAGCCGCACCTGGACCTGCAACACCTCAACATCCACGCGGCCCAGCCCTTTGGGCATACGGCGCTGCGCCTCCCACCAGCTCACACGTTCAAACCATCTCACTGCGTCTGCACCGACGGCCCATTCCCTGCCGCTGCTGACCACCGCCGTCGCGCGGCCGTCCCTATCCGTCTTAACCACCACATATTCCATAGCGGGAACACTAGGGACAGCCCCCGACAATATGGTTCCCTAGCGGAATTGAGCCAGAAGGGCGCGGATCGTTTTGCCCTTGGCATCGGAGTAGTCCTGCATAGAAGTCCATTTCTGATCCGCCGGGACTGTGGAATTAACGGTGTATCCGGCTCGACACGCCAGGCGGTGTGCCTGGCAGGAATGAGCTGGTTATGACGGTGACACTGGATGCCGTGAAGAGTGCGGACACCACTGCGAAACTGAACGAAACTTCCGAGGCTGAGGCCGCCCGTGAGCTGGTGAGGATGGCCCGGGAACGGGGATTGTCCCTGACCGGTCCTGGCGGGTTGCTCAAACAGCTGACCAAG
>NZ_QMKP01000029.1 GCF_003287955.1 Arthrobacter sp. AQ5-06
CGGCGCAACCAGGACCACGGAACACCACCGGCAGCAAGGCCGGGAACCCCGTCATGCCCATCGACCGAAACCCGGACAAAGATCAGAACAACCCCGCCCCATCAAACCCGACCGGTGGATCGAGGCTAAGAGGTCGCCGTCCATGAAGGTCCGCGGCGCGATCAGGATGCCGCAGCCCAGGTTGCGGGCGTGGAGTGCCAGCGGCACCCGCTGGGCGAGTATCGGACTGTACCCCCCAGTTATCACCACCGTGATTCCAAGCGTGTTGAGGTCGGCAAGGTCGCGGTTGACGTCCTGTGGCAACAGGTCCGCATCGTCAACCAATGCCACCGAGTTGCGTTCCAGACCGCCCGCTGTCGCTTGGCGCAGGATCCCGGACCAGTAGGATCCCGGTTCGGTGTCCTGCTCCGGAATAAGCCACGGTCCTGCTTCAGGGTTGAGCATCGGTAGGAGCCGGATAAATGATGACTTGCCCGACGACGGCCCGCCCAGCACGGCCAGCACTCCGCCCGGCGGCACCCGGACGGATACCGGTTCAAGTTCATCGCCGCCCACGCCGACGCGGAGGACGCGCAGCCCCTGCGTGACCCTGGCTTTCAGTCCAGCCGGGATCTGAGGGGCCGCACTGTCAAGAATCCGGGCCGCCGGTACCACGGCCGGCAGGGGCTCCACGCGGAATGGTCGACGCCGCAGGGAAGGCTGCTGCGCTTGGACTACCGGATCTTCTGCCTCACCGCCGGCGGAGGTGTAGAACTGGCAAACTGCAGTTCGTCCACCCGACAGTGCGCCAACTGCCACGCACCTTCCCACCACGGGCGCTGTCGGAGGCAGCTTCGGCCAGGCAATCCGGCTGTCGTCGCTGGATCCGGTCGGGAAATACACACGGTTGGGAACGGCCGCGAAGAACCTGGAAGTGACCAGTTCCCGCTGTCCGGAGATGATCACCGTGATACCGGCCCGGCTTCCATCACGGACAAGGTCATGGAGAACGTCCTCGGCCCACGCCAACGGCCCGGCACGTAAGGCCGAGAGCCAGGATCCCCAGCCACTGATCGCCAGCACGAGCGGTATGTCCTCGTCAGCGGCGGGACGTCCGAGCCGGAGCGACTGCTCCCGTGCCAGGCGTTCCAGGATGCGTACGGCGCGGCGAAGCTCCTGCAGTCCTGCCCTGGCGCCCACCTGCCGGTGGGAAGCCAACCACGCGAACGAACTGTCCGGGTCCAGCACATACAAGTGCGATTCCCGGGTGTGGGATGCCACACGGAGGACTGCCAGCCGGATTGCCTCGGGCACCCCGGATTCCGGGCCGCCGACGAGCGCAAGGTGTCCGTGGCGGGCCGGTTCCCAGATCAAAGGTGCCGTGTGCTGTGCGGCGGGCAGGTCCATCAGGCCGAGCGTTACGGACCAGCTGGCTCCACCGCCGTCGGCCTTGGTCGTATCACGGGCACAGTCACTGTCCTCGCCAGCGGTCTCGGAGGTGGACGAGCCTGCAGGTTCGGGGAGGAGACAGGGGAGTGGTGCAGCAATCGGCTTCCGGATGGCCGGACCATTCATCGCCTCCCACAACCCGGACATGGAAGCTATCAACGGGGCAGTTGCCTCGGCAGGAGTCGGATCACTGCCGGCGGATCCGGACCCCTCCGGTACGGCAGGGGCATCAATGTACTCGGAGGCCAACCATACCGAGACTCCGGCCGGTTCGGACCGGATGGCTCCGGCTGTCAGCGATCCGGCCTGGAACTCCAGAGGAGCCTCCGTTGCACGGGCCAGGAAAGCCCGGCCCGGCGTATCCACACTGATCCCGGCCGCGGCTTTCGAATTGATGATGTCCAACGATTCCATCTCCGACTGGACGCGCAACGCGATGCTGGTGGTGACGTTGGCGCGAATGTCGGCCGTCAGCGCGCCCTGGGGCCGTTGCGTGGCCATGATCAGGTGGATGCCCAAGGAACGGCCGATGGCGGCGATCCTCATGAGTTCCCGGAGTGATTCAGGGGCATCCTCCACCAGCATCCGGAATTCATCGATCACGATCACGAGGTAGGGGAGCGGTGAGGCAAGGCCTGCCGGCGTTGTCCGGAATGACGTCAGATCCGGCGCCTGAACTGCCGCAAGGCTCTCTTCCCGGAACCTGATCTCGGCGCGGAGGGACTGCAGGGCGCGTTCGAGCTCATGGCTGCTCAGGTCGGTGAGCATTCCCACACAGTGCGGGAGCCCGGTCAGGGGTCCGAGTCCGGAGCCGCCCTTGAAATCCACAAACAGGAAGTTGATGCGGTCCGGCGCATAGCTGAGGGCGAGAGCAACAGTCAGGCTGCGCAGGAGTTCGGATTTGCCTGAGCCGGTGGTGCCGGCGACCAGCAGGTGGGGTCCGTCGTTTTGGAGATCGAGTGTCCGGACACCCTCAAGACCGCGCCCGATGGGAACGGCAAGCCCGGGCAGGATGCTGTTTGCTGACCATCGCCTGGATGTTTCGGGCGTGGAGTGGGGGAGCAGCTCTGCCAGCCGGCAGGACGCTGGGATGGTCCGTCCTGCGCCGCCGGGCCGGTTCTCATCCCGCGCCATGCTGTGGCAGAACCTGTTGAAGACGTCAACTGGCGCCAGATCAGGGGCGAATCGGATGCTTTCGTCACCAGCGTTGAACACGGACGAGCGTTCACCGAGTTCCACGTCGGCTGTCGTCAGCACGGTCGCGCCTTCGGGGGCATGAATGACCTGCCACCCGTGTTCCAATGCCGTGGCGGTGATCTTGGCCGCGGACTCCGTGCCGTCCACAAGAAGGAGCAGCCCGTGTCCATGCGCAGGCCCGAAGCCTTGTTGGAGCAGGGTCCCGACGGTACTGAACTGACAGGAAAGCGTGACGCCGTCCAGAAAGCGTGCGGCGAGGGGGAGATGCTCCGCCTTGCCATGGATAACCACCCGGGTATTCCGACCCAGCGGATAGCCGGCGAGCTGCATCAGGACTGAGCGCACCAGCCCGTCGACGGCGGCGCGTGGTCCGCGGATGGTGGTGAGGGGCCTGGCCGGACTGAGCGTGAGTGGCAGTGTACCGGCCGAAGGAACTGCGCGGCCCGGATCCGTGGGCTCGAACCGGAGGTTGGCCGGCTGAACGGCCTGGCCCAACCGCAGCCAGATGCCCTCGTTGGCGACCGGCCCGGCCCGGTCCTTCACCGTTGTGCCCCCGATAATCAGGTCCGAGAGCGGCGGCGCGGCCCGCCGTCGTCGTTCCTGGTCATGGGAGAGCGCGGCATGGACTGCGGCAGCGAGTTCGCGGCGTTGCCGGCGCCCGCCGATCACGGGCATCAGGATGGAGATTGCGGAGACGGCGGTGAAGGCCAGGAACATCCACATTCCGGTCATGACGGCAAGGCCCACGCCGATGACCACCGGCAGCACAGCTGTCAGGAGCAGGGCCGCGCGGTTCGGGGGATCGTCTCGACGGCTGACAACAAGCGGCTCATGGACATCCATCCCCGCGTCGCCCAGGCCGGCGCCGGAACGCTCAAGGAACACCAATGACATGGTGGAGCTGCCGCATCGAATGGTGGAGCCGGTCGAAATCACGGCGTTCCGCACGCGCTCGCCGTCCACGTCGGTGCCGTTGGCGCTGCCCAGATCAACAATTGTGATGGCAGTCTCGGTGACCACGAGGCGTGCGTGGGCGCGCGAAAGGTCGGCGTCGGGGATGAGGATGTCGGCATTGCTGCGGCCGATGGTGTAGGTGCCCCGCCGCAGCGGCACAACGGTCCCGGCGCCGGCACCGCTGTGGACCGCCAATGCCAGTGACGCCGGAGCCTCGGAGGCGCGCTGCCGGGACCTGCGCGCCGTCAGGTCAGCTCCATCGACGAGTGTGGCCCCGTTGACCAGCGGGGGCTGCCCGAGCGTGAGCTCAGTGACACGCTGGCTGTCGACCGACACAATCCCGGTCCCGAATTTGCCCGCCAGCGCGGCCTGCAGTTCCGCACCGGCAGCCCCGTCTGAAGCCTCGATGGTCAGCTCCACGGGTGGTTCCTGAAGAGCTGCGCCCGGGCTTCGAACGAGCGTGCAGTGCAGCGGCATAGTGTGAGAGTCCTTACGGTCAGCTTGTCCCTTCAAGCTAGCCGTCAGGCTGGGGCGTGTCGCGGGGGTGCTGGCCGTATGTGGATAAAGGCACCGGGCTTCTCCGCCGGCTCGTGTCCGTAGGCCGCGGGCCTCGGTTAGGATCAGTGGCACTGCGCCGCACGGAATGTCCCAGCCCTCCACCAGAAGGAGCGATTCCCGTGAGTTCAGTGGAAGCAAGCGCCGACGTTTCAGCCAGCTCCGAGATCGAAAAGGGGTCCAGGATCTGGCACCTTGCGCAGGTCCGCGAGGGGGCCAGACTGGGGGAAAACTGCATCATCGGCCGCGGCGCCCACATCGCGGTCCCGGCGTGCAGCTGGGAAACAACTGCAAGGTGCAGAACTACGCCATGGTCTACGAGCCTGCCGTGCTTGGAGAGGGTGTCTTCATGGGACCGGCGGTGGTGCTGACAAATGACGTGTTTCCACGGGCCATCAACGCCGACGGGACCGTCAAGACCGAGGACGACTGGGACAAGGTGGGCGTCACCATCAACGGAGGTGCCGCAACCGGATCTCGGGCCGTATGCATTGCCCTGGTGATCATCGGCGCCTGGGCTACCATTGCCGCCGGCGCTGTTGTGACACGCGATGTGCCCGATTTCGCTTTGGTAGCGGGTGTCCCTGCCAAACGCACTGGCTGGGTGGGTAAGGCGGGACTTCCGCTGCATGAGGACAACGGATCGTGGGTGTGCCCGCACACGGGCAACCGCTCCGAGGAGCACGACGGCGGCCTGCGCGAGTTGGTGGATTAGCGGCCGTTTTGTGCTGGGCGGAATGGGGGCGGCCTCCCCGGATTAGTAGGTCACGATGGGGTCTCGGGTAGGCTGGTGCAGCAGACAATGCGCAACATTGCGCTGCCCGCTTTCGAACCAGGAGATTTTGTGACCGCTGACCTCGTCATCGTAGGGTCTGGCTTTTTCGGCCTGACAATCGCAGAACAGGCCGCCACCGAGCTCGGCTTGAAGGTGGTCGTCCTCGACCGCCGCCACCACATCGGTGGAAACGCGTACAGCGAAAAGGAAGAGCAGACCGGGATCGAGGTGCACCGTTACGGCGCTCACCTGTTCCACACCTCGAACGAGCGTGTGTGGGAGTACGTGAACCGGTTTACCACGTTCACGAACTACGTCCATAAGGTCTACGGCGTGCACAAGGGCGAGGTCTACTCGCTGCCCATCAACCTGGCCACGATCAACCAGTTCTTCCGGGCCAACCTGACGCCGGCCCAGGCCCAGGCGCGGATCCAGGAACAGGCCGGCGAACTCGCCGGAACTGATCCGCAGAACCTGAACGACAAGGGCATCCAGCTCATCGGGCGGCCCCTTTATGAGGCGTTCATCAAGCACTACACGGGCAAGCAGTGGCAGACCGATCCCAAGGACCTTCCCGCCGGCATCATCTCCCGGCTCCCGGTGCGCTACAACTACGACAACCGGTACTTCAATGACAAGTACGAGGGCCTGCCCACCAACGGCTACACGGCCTGGATCGAAAAGATGGCGGAACACCCGAACATCGAAGTCCGGCTCAACACCGACTTCTTCGACGAGTCGCACGAGTACAGCAGGGACAAAGTTGTCGGCAACATCCCCGTAATCTACACAGGGCCTGTTGACCGCTACTTCGACTTCGCCGAAGGCGACCTTTCCTGGCGCACGATCGACTTCGAAGAAGAAGTGATCGACGTCGCCGACTTCCAGGGAACGTCGGTGGTGAACTACAACGACGCCGATGTGGCGTACACGCGCGTTATAGAGCCGCGCCACTTCCACCCCGAGCGGGACTACCAGACGGAGAAGACCGTCATCATGCGCGAATTCTCTCGTGCCGCGGAAAAGGGCGACGAGCCTTACTACCCCATCAACACCCCTACGGACCGGGAACGCCTGCTCAAATACCGCGACCTGGCTGCTGCCGAGAAGGATGTGCTCTTCGGCGGACGGCTTGGCACGTACAAGTACCTTGACATGCACATGGCCATCGGCTCGGCCCTGACCATGTTCGACAACCAGATTCGGCCGCATTTTGAGGCCGGAGTCAAGCTTGAAAGCGGAGGCGTAGACGCATGAGTGTCTCAACCGAAAGCCCGAAGGGCACCGAGAGCCCGACTGCGGCCGAACAGCGTTGGGACACGCTCCAGCGCGTTATCCTGCCCAGTTCAAGCCAAATGGACACGGTGCCGCTGTACATGGACATGGGCACTGCCACTGGAATCCAACTGCCCACCGTCGGCGACCGCGACGGAAGAGCCAGCAAGACCCAGGCCTTCAGTAGCCCGACGAAGGAAGCCCACGTTGAGGACTTTCTGTCGCGCTTCTCGACGTCCGTGCGGTCGGGGGAGCGGGTTTCCTTCGGTAGCTACTTCAACGCTTTTCCTGCCAGCTACTGGCGCCGGTGGACCAGCGTTGCGAAGATCCGCCTGCATGTGCGCACGCAAGGGGCCGGATCCGTCATCGTCTACAAGTCGAATGCGCGCGGTTCGCTGCAGCGCGTGGACACCCGCCGGGTGGAGGGAATTTCGGAGAACTTCTTCGATCTGTCCCTGGCACCGTTCGGCGACGGCGGATGGTACTGGTTCGATCTCGTAGCCGGCTCTGAACCGCTCGTCATGCTTGACGCGGAATGGCAAGGGCCTGCGGTCGAGAGCCAGCCCGGTTCGGTTACACTGCAGATCACGACGCTGAACAAGACCGACTTCTGCCTCAATAACCTGCGGCTCTTGGCTGAGAACAGCGAAGCGCTTGAACACGTTCAGGAAATTCTGATCGTGGACCAAGGATCCCAGAAAGTTGCCGACGCGGAAGGTTTTGCGGAGGTTAAGGATTCCTTGGGCGGGAAACTTCGCATCATCAACCAGTCCAACCTCGGGGGCTCGGGAGGTTTTGCTCGGGGAATGTTTGAAGCTGTGGAAAACGGCAGTGACTACGTCCTGCTGATGGATGACGACGTCGTCGTCGAGCCTGAAAGCATCACCCGGCTACTGACGTTCGCCGACCGCTGCAAGACTCCGACGATCGTCGGCGGACATATGTTCGACTTGTACAACCGGACTGTTCTGCATACGTTCGGCGAAACTGTGAATCCATACCGCTTCCAGCCGTCGCTGCCCAACGACGAGATGATTCTCGGACACGATTTTATGTCCTCGAACCTTCGGCAGACTTCCTGGCTGCACCGGCGCTGCGACGTGGACTACAACGGCTGGTGGATGTGCCTGATTCCAACGAAGGTCGTTCGCGAAATTGGCCTTTCCCTTCCGCTATTCATCAAATGGGACGACTCTGAATATGGACTTCGAGCGAAGGCGCACGGCTATGCCACGGTCTCGCTGCCTGGTTCTGCTGTCTGGCACGTGTCATGGATCGACAAGGATGATTTGGTCGGGTGGCAGGCTTACTTCCACGCACGCAACCGCTTCATCGTCGGGCTTCTGCACAGCCCCTACGAGTTCGGTGGCCGAGTCCCGCGGGAATCGCAGTACGCAGATATAAAGCACCTCGTATCAATGCAGTATGCGACCGCTCACGGCCGCCGCTGGGCGCTTGAAGACGTGCTGAAGGGCCCCGATGGGCTCCGGGAACTGCTTCCGACCAAACTTCCGCAAATCAGGGAAATGATGTCTGGTTACACTGACTCTGTGTTCCGCCCGGATCCTGACGATTTTCCTGCTCCGAAAATGGACAAGCCCCCGCGCCGGGGACACGGTATTATGCAGCCGTCCAAAATTTCAATCCTCCCGTTGGCCGCTAAGACTGTCATCCGTCAGTTGGCTTCCCCAGTGAGCGGCTTGAGCGCCCAACGTCCACAGACGACGGTCGCCCACCAGGACAACCGCTGGTGGCGCATGTCCCAGTACGACAGCGCTGTAGTTTCCAATGCCGAGGGGACGGGAGCCTCGTGGTACCGCCGCGATCCAAAAAAGATGCGGAAAATGTTGGCGGAAAGCGCGCGCCTGCACGCAGAGCTCCTCAAAGAGTGGCCGGTGCTCAGCAAGACCTATAAGGCTGCGATGAACGACCTCACGTCCATTGATTCTTGGAGGAAGACCTTCGAGCAGCACACTCAGAACGAGATCAAGTGAGCGGAAGCGGTGCCACGGGGCTGACTGCGCCGGGGGTGAGTGGGGGCCTGCGCGACATCCGCCAATCGGGCTTCCTGCTGAAACTGTTGGTCCGCAAGGAACTCAAAATTCGATACCGGGGTTCAGCCTTGGGCGTCCTCTGGTCGTACGTAAAGCCCGGGGTGCAGTTCATTGTCTTCTACGTGGCCCTTGGCGTATTTCTCGGATTGGAACGCAGCCCGAGAAATCCGGAAGGGTTGGCGAACTATGCCGTCTACCTGTTTTCAGGCATTGTTCTCATCAATTTCTTCTCGGAAGCGCTTGGGAACGCGGCCCGGTCCATAGTCAATAACGGCAATCTCATTAAGAAGATTTACCTTCCGCGGGAGTTGTTTCCCGTTGCATCGGTATGGGTTTCTGCCGTTCATTTCTTCCCTCAGCTAGTGGTCCTGGTGGCTGCTTGCCTCTTTGCGGGCTGGCGCCCGGATGCCTTTCAGTTGCTCACCGCTTTATTTGGATTCTTAGTAGTGGCGTTACTCGCTACGGGGCTCGGCTTGCTGTTCGGGGCCGTCAACGTGTACTTCCGGGACTCCGAGAACATAGTCGATATGTTGCTCATGGTGGCCACCTGGGCGTCACCGGTGATGTACGCATGGACCATGGTGCACGACAAGCTTGGCTCTGTCGGTTATGCCATCTATCAGGCAAACCCGGTCACGATTGGCGTCGAGCTGTTCCACTACGCTTTCTGGTTCCCGACGACTGACGGTTCATCGGCGATACCCCCGAATTTGTTCGTGTTGTGGTTGCCAGTAGGGCTTGTAGTTTCCCTCGCGGTTCTCGTTTTGGGACAATTCACTTTTCGGCGGCTTGAGGGCCGCTTTGCTCAGGAGCTGTGAGTGACTAATGCAATAGAGGTCTCGGGCATCAGCAAGGAGTTCGTTCTTCGCCATACGCGTTCCATCAAGGAAGCCGTTGTGTGGCTGGCCAAGGGGCGAAAAGGCGATATATCCCAGAAATTCCATGCCCTGAAAAATGTTTCCTTGGACGTCAAGTCAGGGGAAACCGTAGCGCTGTTGGGGCTCAACGGTTCTGGGAAATCTACACTGCTGAAGCACATCTCGGGCGTTATGCTGCCGGACTCCGGTACGGTCAGGACGCGGGGCCGTGTAGCTGGACTTATTGAGGTGGGTGCTGGTTTCCACCCCGATCTTTCCGGCCGCGACAACGTGTACCTTAACGGCGCCATCTTGGGGATGACTGAGCAACAGGTCAATGACCGATTCGACGATATTGTCGAGTTTTCTGAGATCGGCCAGTTTATCGACACCGAGGTCAAGTTCTACTCCTCTGGCATGTATCTGAGGCTGGCATTCTCCGTCGCGGTCCACACCGACCCGGAGGTGTTCCTCATCGACGAGATCTTGGCCGTCGGCGACGAGCCTTTCCAACGGAAATGCATCGAAAAGATCCAGGAACTGGCACGGAACGGCAAGACACTCGTGGTGGTCAGCCACGATCTCGACCTGGTTTCCCGCATCTGTGCCCGAGGAATTCTGCTGGAGCACGGAAACCTGATGTTCGACGGACCGATTGACGAGGCTGTAGCCCTCCTGCGCGCCTGAGCGGTTACGTACGCCATTACGCCAGGTCGTCAGACGGGGCCATTTAGACGCGCCAAGAAAGTGGCCCATGCGCCTGCGCGCAGGCTTGGTTTATAAGCGTCGCGTATGATTCGGTGGGCGGCTATGACACTGACGTGATTTGTCGGTTGCACTCGTGTATTAAGATCAGTTGGAGGATTCCCTTGTCGTGGTGGTCAGTAGGCCCGCTTGTCGTGGTGGCGATGGGGTTGTTATTTGTGCCTGGGGCGCTCGTCGCTTGGGCAAGTCGAGTCCGCGGGATGGCGCTGGTCGCCATTGCCCCGGCGATCACGGTGTCGATTGTCGCAGTCTCGGCGTTGCTCGCGCCGCTGGCAAACATGAAATGGTCACTTCTGCCTGTTCTGCTGCTAACCGCGGTGATTGCAGCCATTGCTTTGGTCATAACCTCCCGTTTCGGCGGCACGTTCCAGGCCCCCCGCTATCGATTCCATTCCATCAATTGGTGGGTAGGTGTGGGTCATGCGCTTGCGCTGCTTGCCGCCGCATTTCTCATCGGGCGACGGCTTGTTGCGGCCTTCGGCCGCCCGGAGGGGTTCTCACAGACGTTTGACAACGTCTTTCACCTAAACGCAGTCCGCTATATTCTCGACACTGGATCTGGCTCCTCCATTACAGTGAGTTCAATGACAGGCGGCGGATTTTATCCGGCAGCTTGGCACGATCTCGTCGCGCTCGTTGCCTCCATAACGGGCTCCGAAATCCCGGTCTCCGTGAACGTCGTCAACATCGTCGTCGGCGCTTTTGTGTGGCCGCTTGGCTGCATCTTCCTCGCTCACACGACTCTTGGCAACCGGGTCGTCGTCAGCGTTGCCGCCGGTATCCTGTCCGCAGGATTCGGTGCATTTCCCTTGCTCCTGTTGGACTTCGGTGTCCTTTACCCGAACTTCCTGGGCAACGCACTGTTGCCAGTGGCAGTTGGGCTTGCCATACAGGCAATGGGGTTGGCGAGCAGCGCCGTCGAGTCGAAGCCCGTGCGCTGGCTTCTATTTCTTTCCGTGCTTCCAGGGATATCCCTTGCCCACCCGAGCAGCACCATGGCGCTGGTGGCGATGCTACTGGCGCCGTTGTTGATCCTGTGGATCAGACTTACAACCACCGTGGCCCGGCGGTCGAGCAGACCCTCATTGGTCGTGCCGGGGATGATTTTGCCGCTTCTCATCGGACTGGGCACGGTTGCGGTCCTGTGGAAGACGATCAGACCGCCCGAAATAGCGGCGTTCTGGCCTCCAATCGAAACGACTGGTAGAGCGATCGGTGAGGTGATTGCAAGTTCCGCAATTGGGCGGCCGGTTTCGTGGGTTGTAATGGTCCTGGCCGTGGCTGGCCTCATGTCGTTGATCTTGCGGCGCAGCCACCTCTGGCTCGTGGGAATGTACGTCGTTATCTCCGGGCTCTTTGTCGTCGTTGCGTCGTTCCCGTTTGGTGAGGTGCGGACGTTCTTCACCGGGGTGTGGTATAACGATCCACCGCGTCTTGCATCCCTGCTCCCTGTAGTTGTCCTGCCTCTTGCCGTTATAGGAGCGGTCCGCGGCTGGGACAGATTTGTCGTTCCAATGTTTGCCTCCTTCCCGATTACGAATAACTCGTCGGTGGAGGAGAAACCCTGTGATACGCCACGCTATGTTGCTGTGCTTGCGGGACTGGCTGTTTCAGGTCTTTTGGTGGCGGGCACGCAGCAGGCGAACGTCCGTGAGGCCGCCATTTCCGCCTCTGGCGGCTACCAACTGACGAACGAGTCGCCTTTGGTCTCCGCGGATGAGATGGCCTTACTTATGAGGATGAATAACGAACTTCCTGAAGACGCGGTAATTGTTGGGAATCCATGGAATGGAAGCGCCTTGGCCTATGCGTTTACAGGCCGCGACGTCATCCAATTCCATATACTCAGCGAGTTGCGTGCCGGCTCGGAGAAGCTCTATACGGGTTTGAATGCTGCTGCAACAGATCCATCAGTCTGCCCGATTGTTGAGCGGCTTAAATTGAGCTACGTGCTCGATTTTGGTCATCGCGAAGTGCACGGGGGGGACAACGGCTTCAGGGGTCTGGACAACCTTGAGGAGGCAGGAGTTGCCACGCTCGTGGATTCCGAAGGGCAGGCGAAAATTTACAAACTGACTGCGTGTGGGCAGTGAGTTACACAAGGGTGAAAGGGATTCAGGAATGACGATCGTCTTAACAGGAAGCAACGGTTTCCTCGGATGGCACACGCGCGTACTGGCGGAGAGCCTCGGCGAGCAGACTGAAGCGTTGGCCCTTGGGGACAAGTTCGACGTCGGCTCCGCTGTTGAAGCTCTGGAGCGGGCGACGATTCTGGTGCACGTGGCGGGAGTGAACCGGGGCGATGACGATGAGGTCAGACAAGGCAATATTCGGTTCGCTGAGCAACTGGCCACCGCATTGGACTTGGCATCGACGAAGCCGCCTACGGTGGTTTACGCCAACTCCATTCAGGCGGGTAACGACAGCCCTTACGGCAAGGGCAAGCAAGAGGCCGAGGAAATTCTAAGGCGGGCAGCCGAGCAGGCCGACTCCCGATTCGTGGATGTCAGGCTCCCGAACCTCTTCGGCGAGCATGGTGTTCCTTTTTACAACTCGGTGGTTGCTACTTTCTGCCAGCTCGCGGCCCATGGAAGACCACTCGAGGTCCAGGACGACAAAGACCTGTTGCTTCTGCACGCGCAGGTGGCTGCCGAGGTACTCCTGGGTCTGCACGATCCCGAGGATTCCCTTCGGCTCGCAACCAGTCGGCGTGTGAGCGAGATCGCGTCGCTCATTCAAGAAATGGCAAGCGTTTACTCCAAGGGAACCATTCCAGATATTTCCAACTCTTTTGAGCGCGATTTGTTCAACACCTATCGTTCATTCTTGATCGGCGATCGTCTGCCCATCCCCCTGGACCGGAAGGAAGACGCTCGAGGGGCCTTTTTTGAAGTAATCCGAAGCGCAGGTGGGGAAGGACAGTCCTCATTTTCAACAACTGAGCCCGGCGTGACCAGAGGCCAGCACTACCACCGGCGAAAAATTGAACGGTTCACGGTACTCTCAGGGACGGCCGAAATTTCTATGCGGAAGCTGTTTTCCGATGAGGTATTGACGTTCACTGTGGGAGGCACGAATCCCGTAGCCATTGATATGCCGACAATGTGGTCACACAAGATCACGAATACCGGATCCGATAAGCTTTACACCATGTTCTGGATCAACGAAATATTTGACCCAGCCTCTCCCGACACTTTCCCGGAGGAAGTATGACCGACGCTGGCCGTAGGCTAAAAGTATTGACCATAGTAGGCACAAGGCCAGAAATTATTCGGTTGGCGGCTACAATTCGGCGGCTTGACCGGAGCACCGATCACGTCCTCGTACACACAGGCCAGAATTACGACTATGAGTTGAACGAGGTATTTTTTGAGGATCTGGGCCTAAGGAAGCCGGATCACTTCCTTGAAGCGGACACAACGTCGTTAGGGGCAGTCCTCGGTTCCATACTTGCCAAGACCGAGCAGGTGCTCTTGGCCGAGAAGCCGGATGCCATGCTTGTATTGGGCGACACTAACAGCTGTATATCGGCCCTCATGGCCAAGCGCCTGCGCATCCCTGTGTATCACATGGAAGCAGGAAACCGCTGTTTCGACGAAAATGTCCCCGAAGAGACGAACCGTCGGTTGGTCGATCACGTAGCCGACTATAACCTCGTGTACACCGAGCATGCTCGAAGGAATTTGCTTGCCGAGGGACTCCATCCGTCACGGATTCTCCTCACAGGGTCTCCGATGAAGGAGGTTCTATCCGGTAACGCCGAGGCCATCGCGGCCAGCGACATTCTCGAAAAACAGGATCTCACTCCAGGTGGCTACTTCATGGTAAGCGTACACCGTGAAGAAAACGTCGACAGTCCGGAGCGGTTGACGGAGATTCTCAAGGCGCTTCAGTCGGTCAGCGAGCGGCACGGGCTTCCGGTCCTCGTCTCGACGCATCCGCGGACGCGCAACCGGTTGGACGACCAGCCGGAAGAACTCAAGCGCGGCTTGCGTTTCCACCCGCCGTTCGGCTTTAACGACTATGTAAAGCTTCAGCAGGAAGCCAAACTCGTGCTTTCGGACAGCGGCACGATCAGTGAAGAATCTTCGCTTTTGGGCTTCCCCGCAGTGACGCTGAGGGATGCAATAGAGCGTCCTGAGTCCTTGGACACAGCAGCCATTATCACTACCGGAGTGAAGGCAGAAGCCATAGTCGATGCCATCGATATGGTTCTAGACCAGTACGAGACGGATGGCCGACCTGTTATCCCGGCTGACTACCAGATCAGTGACACGTCGAGGAGGGCTGTGAACTTCATACGGTCCACAGCCCACACCCATCACCAGCGCACAGGAATTTTCGTCAACATCGATCGGTGATCTCGTTGGACAACGCCGAAAGCCACTCCGCAGGCCGGAGTGGCTTTCGTGTGTGTGTACGCCCAGCATGGGCATTCGCTTGCAGGTGCTCAGGACTCTGGACATAGGCTGACAACATGGCGGCCAGGACCGCGGTGATGGAATACATCGAATCCTGGTACAACCGGCGCCGGCCCCATGCCAACAACCAGGGCCTGCCCCCGACACGCGCCCTGGCCGAATACCAAAACAAGATCAACCAGATAGCAGCGTAAGAAGAAAATCAATCAAGCTGTCTCACAAACTTGACGGGCGCACGGACTCGAGGCACCAAGTTGGATCGGCGTCGACCGTGGCAGACACTTCCATGATCCGCCAGCCACGAGCGGCCCGCCAGAAACAGAACGGAAGACTAGAAAAACTTTCCCCACCCACGGAGGGCCAACGGCGCTGGACCACTGACTCGTCGGCAGTGCAAGGCCTTTGCTATATCGCACCGCATGGGATCGCTTTCAAACGAGCTACCTCGGGAGGAGAAGGCGGCTTGGCCCTCAGCTAGTCAATGGCAATTTGCGTCCGCCGTGGGACGAGACAGAAGCTGCGGCAGTTTCCGGCACCGAGGGACACGAAACGTATAGAGGCATGCTTATCGCTGTGGGCACAAACTATTGGCCATTGACATCGCGGTAAGCCGGCCAAGATGGTGAAGTCCGTCCCCTTCGGGGTTTGTGATTAGTTAACGGGCTTCACGAAGGTGGGCAGTCGCTAATAAGTGATGATCCTGGAAGCATATTGGGGGAGTGCTGCACGCAACTCGGGGACTAGCCCCTGATCAACGACTACGTCCAGTTGTGGCATGGTGTCGAGGATTTCGATGATGGCGTCAGGGACCTTGGAGGGGCCCTGGTACATAGGCCGGACCGCGGGAATCGCAGGTTCGACCTTATTCGTCCACTTACCTTGCAAAGTCAGCGACCACTGGGCTGCCAACATGGGATCGAAAGAGTCATTGAAGCCCACGTAGATGAAGGTCCGCTCGTGCTTGATCCGTGCAACCTGAACCATTTTTGAGATCAACGGCGGAATCGGGCCGGCCAGCGATGCGCTCTGCTGTAAGTGAGCACTCGACCCATGTGCAGTCGGCTTCAGGCCCTGCTTGCTCAGACCATCAAAAGGCAGACCGAAGAAATGTGTGGCCCCTAAGGATGTCAGGAGGGAGGCTGCAACAAAAGCCTTCCTGTGACTCCTTGCGACAAGGAGCGGTGACCAGAGTTCCGCAGCACCGATGACGGTGCAGATGATGGCGAGAATCTCGACGGCAAGGAAAGACTTGTGGAAATAGTAAGTTACGACGCCCGCCTGCGTGAGCTGGAATATGGCCAGACAGACCAGCAGCGCGGTCGCGAAGAGGGGAGTAGCGAGGACGTGCAAGGAGGTGAGAGTTCCGTGCCGGGCTTCAGCTGAACCGACATTTCTTCGGGAGTAAAATGCCAAGGCCACGAATGCGTTGGCGATGACGCAGAGAACGGCCACTCCCGTGTCTGCCAAGGCTATGCCCCCAGTTGTCGTGAGAACGTCACCTGCGGACATACTTCGCACCTGCCAGATCGCAGCGATAAAGGCAGCAGCCCCAAGCGAAGCCAATACAGCGTGAAAGACGAACAGACTTCTTCCGATTTGCATGCGGTGCTGAAAAAGGTGCCAGCCGTAAAGTACAACGCTAGGGAGACAGAGCACGAGGAGGAGAATCCATCCGTGGGCCACGCCGATCAATGCGAGCATCAGCACCGATGACGCGAGAGCTGTGTGAATGACGCGTCTCAACTGAACGATGGCAATGCAGGCAATGCAAAGTGCTACCCCAAGGCCAAAATTTGGAAAGGCACCGAACACCGGGATGGCGCCGGGACCCACAATCCAGGCGGTGGCAACGATGGCGACCAGCGGCAGGGTGACAAAGAAATTCCGGCGAAATACCGGCAACGCTGTTAGGCCGGCGACAGCGAGTAGTGTGCAGAGAACGCCGACGACCCCTATGAGCCGGCAAAAAAGCACGACTTCTTGGCCCGCGTCGCCGGCTTGACCACCGGCTACCACTTCGGCAAGTGTGGCGACTAACGAGTGAAAACCCTGAGGATAGGTTGCCGCAGACCAAGGTCCACCGTCGGGAGCGGCGGGGAGCACCGCAATCACCGCGCCATGGTTGCGAATCATATTGTACATGTTGAAGTGTGGCGCGAAATCCCAAGACTGTGTGAGCAAGAGCAGCGCTTGTTCAAATGAGCGGACCGAAAGAAAGCTTTGCACCGCCCATAGGGAAGCCAGCCCAGCGAGCACAGGAAGTCCGTCGACTGCATGAAGCTGGGGGAGGAATGATCGAAGTGGCAGCCTCTTGAGGAGCCAATACGTTATGGTGCCGGTTAGGGTGGCGGCCGCAAGAGCAATTACCACTGAACCGCGGTTCAAATCGGCGATGGGGCCCATGATCCACCACATGATCGGGGCTGTGCCAGCAAGTCCGACGACTGCGACAACGATTCGTAGGGATAAGCTGCGCGAGGTTGGGAGCAGGATAAGCACGACTCCGAGAGCGAGTCCGTAACGCCAGCCAGTTAACCCTCCGGCGGTCCGGATCATGAGGATTGCAACAAACGCTAGTCCAGCAGCCGCGGCCGTCAAGAGAGATATCCCAACGGTTGCGTCAAAGCGGATCTGTGGTTGTCTTCGACGGCGAGCGGAGACCTTTAGTGCTGAGGTCGACTCTTTGGCGTGAATCTCAGGGCTGAGCATGATTCCCTTAGTGGTCGTGGTCAGCCGGCTATCCCCCGAAGTTCACGACCTTCGTTTACCCACAACCCGGCACTTGCGACAGGGTTCCATGGTGAAAGAAATTGGATAACGCAAATTCTACGTCGAAAGGGGACACCACCCAGCACCCGCTCCGGTGCGCTCAGTCGTCGGAAAGGCGGGGCGCAGGTGGACTCTCACCCCGGACGGGTGTTGGTTGGTCTGTCTGCAGGACATGAGGAATACGTTGGAAGTCAGCCTCCAGTCGCTCAACCGACGAGCGCAGGATCGCGACTTCTTCGGCCAACGATCGATTCTCGTCTTCAACCACCGAGAGTTCCCAAGATAGGTGCAGACAGACTCCGAGTAGCAGGATGATACACAGGGCGAATAGAAGATTCGACGCAACCTGTATCCCAACAAGCTTGCTAACACTGGCAAGGAGGTCAGGCCATCCGGCCAGGACCAAAGCGCTGGCACCGATGATCAGCCACAGTGCGGCGTACTTCTCACGAAAGGTCTTCCGGCGCACAAGTTCCAGAACTATCCCCACCATGACCGCGGCGAAAATAAACGCAGCGAGCGTGTTCCCCATCAGACCGTACCTTCCTGGACAACTATTTTGGAGCGGCTTCTGGTCACCGCGAAGAGCAGAGCGAAAACGGATCGCAGCAGGTAAATTGCCGCCTTCGCTGGATTGTGACTCGGGGTTCCGCCTTGCCGGGGGCGCATCGCAACCGGGATTTGTGTGACCTTGCAGCCAGACCTGACTGCGACTACCAGTGAATCAATCGTGTCGCCGAGGTACTCGGCCGGATAGTGGTCGAGGTACTGTGCGATGGCTCTCTTGTTTCCCGCGCGGAACCCTGAAGTCACGTCCGTGAGCTTGGTCCGTGCCAGTCGTGATATGACGGCGGCAAGGAACACCATGGCCCAGTGGCGCGGACCTGAAACCTTGTAGTCCCCTTTGGCTGCAAAGCGGGCCCCGATGGAAATGTCGGCTGTATCCAGCCCTGCCAGAACAGATGCAATTTCTCGAGGGTCGTGCTGGCCATCGGCATCCACCTGGATGACGGCGTCGTAGCCGTGCCGGTCCGCATATTTAAAGCCGGTCCGCATGGCCCCGCCGACGCCCATGTTGAAGGGGAGACGGAGGACGGTGGCGCCGGCAGCTGCCGCCACCGCCGCTGTTGCGTCCTTCGAACCATCATCGACTACCAGGACGTCATATCCTTCGTTGAGGCGGTTGACCTCGGCAATCGTGTCACCGACAGTTGTCCCTTCGTTCCAAGCTGGCATGATCACTAGAACTCGGCGGGATTCTGGGCTAAGCATGCTTGAGATTCTACGCCGAAACACTTGCAATCCGAATTCAGCTCCGAGGTGGATCGGGGGCCGCTCATGCGCCCATATACGGACTCGCTGATATCATCTAACGGTTGCAGCCCTGTTCGTTGACGTAGCCACCTGCTGACCAAGGAGAAAAATTGTTCAAGAACAAAACACTTTTGATTACCGGAGGCACTGGTTCGTTCGGGAACGCTGTGCTGAAGCACTTCCTGCACACTGATATACGTGAGATTCGAATCTTCTCAAGGGATGAGAAGAAGCAGGACGATATGCGCAAGCAGTACAGCAACGAAAAACTCAAATTCTATATAGGTGATGTACGCAACATTGAAAGTGTCCGCGAGGCGGTGCGCGGAGTGGACTACATCTTCCACGCCGCTGCGCTTAAGCAGGTGCCTTCATGCGAGTTTTTCCCTATGGAAGCTGTTCGAACTAACGTCTTGGGGACTGATAACGTTTTGACCGCTGCCATTGACGCAGGGGTTAAGAAGGTCGTGTGTCTCTCCACCGACAAAGCTGCATACCCGATCAATGCCATGGGCACGTCCAAGGCCATGATGGAAAAGGTTGTTATCGCCAAGTCCCGTAACGTCGATGCTGCAGAAACGCTGATTTCGTGTACGAGGTACGGAAACGTCATGGCTTCGCGAGGTTCTGTTATTCCCTTGTTCGCCGATCAGATTCGCGAGGGAAAGCCCCTGACTGTTACAGACCCACACATGACTCGTTTTTTGATGAACCTTGACGAGGCAGTCGATCTGGTTCTTTTCGCGTTCGAGAACGCCAACCAGGGTGACTTGTTCGTCCAAAAAGCGGACGCCTCGACAGTGGGCGATCTAGCTATGGCGATGAAACACCTTTTCAATTCCGACGTCGATGTAAACGTCATCGGTACGCGACACGGTGAAAAGGCCCATGAGACCCTTCTTACTCGTGAGGAACGGGCGAAGTCCGAGGATTTGGGCGGCTACTTCCGGGTCCCGGCTGATACCCGCGACTTGAACTATGAGAAGTTTGTCGACTCTGGGGACATCGTCAGTGAGTCGTTGGAGGAGTACACATCGCATAACACTCACCAGCTGACCGTTAATGAGATCATCGCGAAGATCAAGACTACTGACTACATACAGTCGCTCCTTCCCTCAGTCCCGTCGGCATCGTAGTGGGACGGAAAGCACCACGGATTTTGGTAGTCGGCCAACATTTCTGGCCAGAGGGTTTTCGCATAAATGACATCTGTGACTACTTTGTCGAAAACAAAGTTGACGTGGAGGTACTGTGTGGGCTTCCTAACTATCCGCGTGGTGAGTTCTACCCGGGCTACTCATTCCTCGGCCCGTTTCGGCAGGAGCGCAACGGAATCAAGATATTCCGCGCCCCGGAAATACCTCGGGGCGACAACTCTAGCTTTCGCATTTTCTTAAATTACGTCTCCTTTCCTATAGGGAGTCTTTTTCATCTGCCGCGACTACTTTTTGGTAAGTATGACAGAATTTTCCTGTATCAACTTTCGCCGGTGATGATGTCAATAACGGGTATTATTCTGTCGAAAATTCGAAGAATCGAATCAACGATGTACGTGTTGGACCTATGGCCTGAGAACTTATTCTCAGTTCTGAATGTTCAGAATAAGACGTTTCGCCGTCTAGCTGAAATGATTTCTCATTGGCATTATCGCCAGCCTGACAAAATCGTCGTTCTTTCCGAACAAATGCGTTCCAAGATGAAGGGCATTACCGGTCTTTCTGACGACAGAATTACGGTCATACCCCAAGCGTGTGAAAGCCTCTATGAAAAGGAAATTCACGATTCGCGTTTAGCCGAGCATTTAGGTGATGGCTTCAAAGTTGTCTTTACCGGAAATATCAGCCCTGCGCAGTCCTTCATTACCATCATCGATGCGGCGACGCAACTTAAGTCTGAGGGACTTACTGATATAACGTGGGTGATTGTCGGCGATGGCATGAGTCGGAACGAAGTAGAACTTGAAGTCGCTCGACGCGGACTGGAAGGCGTGTTTAGCTTCGAAGGCCACCATCCTGTCGGCGACATCCCCAAATACACGACTCTGGCGGACGTGCTGGTCGGTTGCCTCGTGCGAAGCGAGTTGCTTGAAGCGACCATACCGGCGAAGGTAATGTCGTACATCGCTTCGGGCCGCCCGCTTGCCCTGGCTATGGATGGCGAGGTTCGTAATCTCGTCGAAAATGAGGCTCAGTGCGGTCTCGTTGGGCCTGCCGGCGACTCCGACGCGCTGGCCGATAATGTCCGAACCATGTACCGAATGACGAAGAAGGAGCGCCAAGGGCTTGGCGCTCGGGGCAGAGCGTACCACTTTGCCAACCTTGAACGAAGCATCGTGCTCGGCAGGCTGAAAGATTTCGTCTTGGGCCAGGACAGAACTAGGGTGTGACGTCGTACGGGGCAGAGGGACTCAGTCTGCGGATTCGCGTCGTTTACGAACGATCAGTGCAATTGCCACTGCATGAACGGTAATACCGGCGAGTGGTCCCAGCCCCAAGCTCAATATGCTTCGGATCTCGACGCTGGCAGGAACCAGGAGAAGGCCAATTGCGACCGCCGTCGCGGTCACCCAACCTGCTGAGTAGGCACGATGATTGCCCAAACCGATGACGACGGTGCCCAGCAACGTTAGAACTGCCATGAGCACGGCAGCAAGTGTCAGTGTGGCCAAGGCCCACCCTTCCACTTCGTAATCGGGACCGAAGACGAGCATCAGCTGCGGTCCAACCAACCATGCGGCGAGGGCGCCGAAAGCGCCAATACCCACGAGCGCTACGAGTGGTTTCTTGAGCGCGCGCCAGCCGTTTTGGGGATTTCTTACGATCTCAGTCAATGCCACGCCCTGAAATGCTTGAAGTGGGACCATGATCGGAGCTCGAGTGAGCGAAATGGCCAAGAGGATTGGCGCGGACAATGCATAGTCCGCCTGTGGAGTCGTGAGCTTCAGCAAGATCGGAAAGGCAACGATTAGAGAGGCAGAAGATGCCGCTGAGAGAAGTGCATGTCCGGTGTTCTGGAGGAGCCTTCCAAGCCCGACATCTGCTCGGGATCTGAGCGAATCTCGGCCAGCGGGTGAGACCAGCGCCACCACGAGCCATGCCGCGAGGGCAGCGAGACAGGCCAGCTCGAGTCCCAAAAGTGGCGCGGCAATCGCGGCAGCAACGGCAATCGCGGCCAAGCGCAATAGCGCCTCGAGGGAGACCATTCCTGCAAACAAAGACCACTGGTCATTCCCCTGGGCAGCTCCTGCCAGTGTGGCGTGGCAGGAGAATAGGATGGCCGTGGCGACCAAAACCCCGACGATTGCTGTGGTGTCTCGGGGAAAAAGATAGTTGCCCAGGAGGGGGGAGAGGAGAAGGATAACCAGCGCAGAACACATGCCAACAACGAGTCCGGAAGCGAGCACGGGAGCGCCCTTGGGGGCATCTGAGCCGACTGTAGCCCGAGCGGTGCCGACCGCCCTTGTTGTCTCTGCTTGGATCCCGCCCAGAACGCCGCATACAAAGAAGATTGCGGCCCAGAATGACAGGAACTCAGCATTGTCGGCCGGTGACAACGCATGACTGGTGATGAAGAGGATCACGATGCCAGCGGCGGCCGCCAGGACTGAGGCTCCACCTACGCCTGCGGCCGACTTGGCTGAGATGCTCGCGCCGCCGGTCGGTGGCTGTTCGGGAATAAACTCGGAGGATTGGGAAATATCCGTCAATTCGGGGCTTTCACGTGATGCATTACTTTCTAGTCCGTTGGCAGCGCGGCGAGACCATGCTGGCGCACGATACTGATGTCGTGATCCACCATCATTTGTACAATACGTTGAAAATCAGTCGTGGCAGTCCAGCCTAAAGTTGCAGATATCTTGCTCGGGTCGCCGCGCATCTCCAAGGCCTCAACGGGCCGATGGAACCTAGGATCAGTGTCCACACGCGACAGTCCGTCGGGGATTCCCGCGGCCGCGAAGGCGCATTGCGCGAATTCCTTGACACTATGGGACACTCCAGTAGCGACTATGAAGTCGTCCGGCTGATGTGCGGTCGTTATACGAGTCAAGGCATCCACATAATCTGGAGCCCAGCCGAAGTCTCGAACAGCGTTTAGATTTCCTAAACGAATGCGATCTTTCAGCCCCAAGGCGATGGCTGCCACGCCTAGAGTGATCCGGCGCGTGACGAAAGTCGGTGGTCGGCGTAGCGATTCGTGGTTATAGAGAATTGCTGAGGCGGCGAACAGCCCCCGTGACCTGTAGGTCCTTACAGCATGGTGCGCGAAGGCCTTCGCTGCTCCATATGGCGTAACCGGCCTGATGGGGGTGGACTCATTTTGGGGTACTTCGGCAGCATTGCCAAAGATCTCAGCACTAGAAGCCTGCAGATACCGAACTTCGCGGCCCGTTCGCTGTTGAAGCAGCCAAGCACCTTCGAGCAAGGCAATCGAAGCGGCGCCCGTGGCTAGGGCGGCTTCATACGGTTCCTGCCAAGACCTCGCGACCGAACTCATACCCCCAAGATTGAAGACTGCGTCCGGTTGAACTTCGTCGATCAGTTGGAAAAGCCGCCGCGCGTCCGTCAAGTCTCCGTTATGGATCGTCACAACGCCTGGAAGATGCTGCCGCGCTTCATCTCCATCCCGAATCATGCCATGCACGCTCCAGCCAGCGCCGACTAAGTGCTCGGCAAGGTAAGACCCGTCCTGACCGGAAATTCCTGTGATGAATGCTGTCTGGGAACCTTGGTACTGGTCGCGCGCAGGTGCCGTCGTCATTTTGCCAGCAGCCGCTGCTCCATCAGGTCATTCTCGACCATCATGGCTACGAGTTCATGGAACGAGACCTTGGGCTTCCATCCAAGAACACGCTGCGCCTTCGACGAATCGCCAATGAGGAGATCCACTTCAGCCGGCCGCATGAACTTGGGATCCTGCCGAACATAGCGGCGCCAATCATCGAGTCCAGCGGCTTCGAAAGCTACTACTAGGAGTTCCTCGATGGAGTGGGTCTCTCCCGTGGAGATTACGTAGTCGTCCGCCTCGGGCTGCTGCAGCATCAGCCACATAGCTTCGACGTAGTCGCCGGCAAAGCCCCAGTCCCGCTTGGCATCCAAGTTACCCAGCACAATCTCATCCTGGAGCCCAAGCTTGATCCGGGCGACAGCCTGAGAGACCTTACGCGTAACGAACTCTGGGCCGCGGCGCGGTGACTCATGGTTGAAAAGGACTCCGCTTGAAGCGTGCATTCCGTAGGACTCGCGGTAGTTGATGGTCATGTAGTGACCGAAGACCTTCGCCACGCCATAGGGGGAGCGCGGCCATAGCAACGTTTCCTCCCTCTGCGGGACTTGTTGGACTTTGCCGAACATCTCCGAGGAGGATGCCTGGTAAAAGCGAACTTTACCCAGGTCGTCCCCAGCGTAGAGCCTGGTGGCCTCAAGGATGTTTAGAACTCCCTTGCCCGTGACATCCGATGTCATAGATGCGTTTTCCCACGAGTAGGCCACGAAGGAAATCGCACCAAGGTTGTAAATCTCGTCAGGTTGGGCAATTGCCAGCACGCGCACGAGCGAGGAAACATCAGTGAGGTCCCCCGTGAGCAGCTGCACGCCAGGAACTGTTCGCTGTACGAGCTCAAACTTGGGGTTGTTCTGGCCCCTGATCAGGCCAAAGACTTCATAGCCCTTGGAAAGCAGCAGCTCTGCAAGGTAAAGGCCGTCCTGACCGGTGATGCCGGTAATAAGCGCACGAGGCATAGGGAATATTGTCCTTTAGGTCGAAGAGTCAAGCAGAGCCACTATATAGTGCTCAGCCTGTAACAGCGGATTGGAGGTAGGTAACGGGCTACGCGTGCTGGCTCGCAGCATAGCGGTAGGCATCTTCGTGGGCCTTTGCACAGTTTTCCCACGTGAACTTCTTAACCTGCTGAAATCCCTTGGTTCGAAGTTCATTGGTTCGGGCGATTGCATCTATTATTCCGTCTGCAATCGCACGCGGCGAATTAGGATCGAACATGACTGCAGCGTCGCCGCAAACTTCCGGCAAAGACCCTGCTGTCGACGCGGCAACTGGGCATCCAGATGCCATAGCTTCCAGCGGAGGCAATCCGAAGCCTTCGTACAAGCTTGGAAAGACGAGGCATTTCGCCTTGCGGTAGAGATCAAGCAATTCGGAGAAAGGTACCAGCCCCTTCACTTCGACGTTCTCGGGGACGTCTGTGAGATGCTCCAAGCCGCCGCCAGTGAGTACCAAGCGCAATTCGGGCCGTTCAGTTCTGAGTAATCGCATTGCGTCGAACAACTTGGCATGGTTCTTGTGCGCCCATCCGCGTGCTGGATAGAAGACGAAGTCTTCACGCGTTCCGAGATTAGGTGTGAACTGGTCCACATCGACAGCCAGATGGGCAGTGAAAACCTTTTCCGGGGAAATCTTCAGGTGTTCAACGATCGTCTGCTTCGCGAAGTGGCTGATTGTCACAATGGCATCGGCTTTACGTGCCGCACGTTCGTAGAAGAGCCTCCGGTAGAGCCGCTCAACGCGGCTGAACAAATGAGGAAGGTCCCGGTGCTGCACATCGCACAGCGTCTGCACGGTGGGCATCGATCGGGGTGGAACCGGAAGATTTACAGCAAACGGAACGTGAAAGACGTCGTTTCCGCCCATGCGTGCCACGAGCGATTTCCGCCTAGTCAGCCCGGCTAGGAGCGTGAGGATCCTGTCGCTGGACGAAGCTCCACCTGATACTTCCGTGCAGACAACCTCGGGAAGTCCACCGGAAAAACCTGCCGCCACACGACTTACATAGGTTGTCGCTGCAACGCCCTGAGTGGACGAAAGGCCGCGAAGTAGCCCTCGGGCGTAAGTTTCCCCGCCGCCCATGCCACCAGGAACGAGCGTGAGCATGGCAATGGCAACCTTCAGGGGCCGTGATTCAGCCGATGGACCGTTGGTCGTTGATTCTTCTCGCATTGGACTAGCTTACCGTTGGGCAGCGACCAAGGCCTTCGGGGAACCGTGCATGGACGTCCCATTGAGACGACGTCCACTTCGTCGACGCTCGTGTTTCATGCAGAAGGTAGAACAACAATCGACCGCCAAGGCAGGGCACCTGATCACTCACCGATCGGGAATTTCGCGGTCAGTCGGTGTCCGGCGGGAAGCTTACGCACGCTTTGGGGACTATCTCATTAACGGTGTATCCGGCGGTTTCCTTTAGTAGTTTTCAGCTGCCGGGAATCGGTCGCTGAAGGTGATGGCGAAGGCGTTCAAAGCGGGCTTCCAACGCACGGCCCATCGGGTCCT
>NZ_QMKP01000002.1 GCF_003287955.1 Arthrobacter sp. AQ5-06
CGGCGCAACCAGGACCACGGAACACCACCGGCAGCAAGGCCGGGAACCCCGTCATGCCCATCGACCGAAACCCGGACAAAGATCAGAACAACCCCGCCCCATCAAACCCGACCGGTGGATCGAGGCTTAGCCTCGGGGCCGCACGAATCCGGGACCGCCGGCCACGCCTTGCAGCGCGGCCGGCGGTTCCTGCGTGGACTGGGTGACACTAGGCCCTGCCGTCGTCAGACGCCCTCGGCCTCCTCCACCGTCAGCTGGGATTCGAACATCCTGAAGTAGCGGCCCCGCAGCGCCACCAGTTCCTTGTGAGTGCCCTGTTCCACAATCTGCCCGTCCTCGAGCATGTAGACAATGTCGGCCTTCTCAATGGTGGCAAGCCGGTGGCTGATGGCAATGATGGTGCTGCTGCGGTCCGCGAAAAGCCGGGTGAAGATCCGGTGCTCGGCCAGTGCATCGATGGCGGACGTCGGCTCGTCCATGACCATGAAGGTGACGTTGCGGTAGAAATTCCGGGCCATTGCGAGCCGCTGCCACTGGCCGCCGGAGAGCCCGCTCCCCTTACGGCCGCGCGGATCCTCCATCCAGTTGCTGACGTAGTTGTCCAGGCCGTTGGGCAGCTTATTGATGAACTCCAACGCTTCGGCGTCGCTGGCTGCCTGGCGGATCCGTTCGTCGTCACGGGGCGAATCGACGTCGCCAAAGCGGATGTTGTCGGCGGCAGTGGCGAATTCGTACTTGAGGAATTCCTGGCTCAACACCGCCAGGTGGCGGTGCCAGGACTTAACGTCGACGGCGGCGAGGTCAACGCCGTCGAGCATTACCTGCCCTGAGTCCGGCCGGTAGAGTCCGGCGAGGATCCGGATCAGGGTGGACTTCCCTGCGCCGTTCTCACCCACGACGGCGATGTGCTGGCCCTCGCGGATGGTCATGCTGATGCCGCGGATCACCTCGATGTCGCTGCCCGTGTAGGTGAAGCGGATGTCCCGAAGTTCCACGGTTTTTGGTGCCTGTAGCAGCGGCGGCGAATGGTCCGAATGCACCGGCATTGCCATGAACAGCTCGTAGTCCTTGAGGTTGGCGAGATCCTCGTCAATCGAACTAAGGGAGGACACCAGGCTGTTGGCCGTGGACAGTGCGCGGCTGACGATCTGCTGGACATAGAGGAACTGGCCAACGGGTTGGGCGCGGGCGATGATCTGGCCCACCACCCAGATCAGGGAGATCACCTCGGCGCCGTACTGCAAGGCATCGGCGGCGAGCTGCTTAGGAATGTAGCGCTTCTGGAAGTCCAGGCGGCGCCGCTCATCCGCGTCGCGCAGCCTGGAGCGGAGGTCCATCAGGTAGCCCACGATCCCGTACAAGCGCATTTCGGCGATGTGCTGCGGGCGGAGCAGGTTGGTCTCGATCATCCGCCGCTGCCGGCGGGAGTCCACCTGCGTGTTCCAGTGGGCGATCTGTTCGCGCGAGAGCTTGAACTGCAGGTAGACGCTGGGCACGATGGCCAGCAGGACAATCACCGCGATCCACCAGCTGACCAGCAGCAGGGCTCCCACGGCCAGGATCACGGAGACCAGCTGGGTGAAGATGGCCGCGATCCGGTCCAGTACGCGGGCATAGGAATCAGAGAACCGTTTGGCCCTGTCGTAGAGGTCCACGGTTTGTTTGTCGTCATAGCGCCAGAACTCCAGCGCCAAGAAGCGCTCGTACATCTGGTCGCCCACGATGGCGCCCACCCTGAAGCTCATGAGCTGCTGGATGTAACGGTCCACGCTGCTGAAGCCGCCCCAGAAGAGCCCCAGGACAGCCGTGATGATGACGTACACAATGGCCTGTTGGCCTGCTGCGGAATCACCGGAGTAAGCAGCCGCCAGCGCCGTGGTGGTCAGCGCTGCGAAGTATGTGGTCACCAATGGCAGCGTCGCCGAAATGAGCGAACCGACTACTTTCATCACGACGGCGGCCGGCGAGGCCCGGAAGCTGACCCGCAGCACCTGCGCCACAGCCCGCGCGTAGGGCCTCAGCGCCAAACGCCGCTGAGAATCCCTTTTCGGGTTCAGTTCGGCAGGGTGGCGTGGTTCGGACATGGCTTCAGCCTAGTTCCATGCCTGGCTACAGACTCCTGCGGCTAGTACTTTTCCCCATACTCGTACTCGGGGAAATCGAAACAGGCGCTGAAGCCTGCCACCCGCAGCGTCTCAGGCGAATCGTAGAACGAAACTAGCAGGTGAGTTCCATCGTCATGGAGTATGTCCACCCGGCGGCCTCCATCCTGATCCGTGTCGTCGGAGACCTTCCACCCGTCGCGGCCCGCAATCGAGTCCCGCACCTTGTCCAGGAAGACTTCTCGGTCGATGCCGGGGGCGAGCTCAATTTCGGCGGCTCCAGTCCACTTCTTTTGCTCACCATCGCAACGCATCAGGCTCGACACGTCATTGGCAAAACGGGAGATCACTAGATCTTCGGGAACCATCACCGTGATTTCCTGCTGCAGCGAGGTGACCTTTGATTTGGCTGATTCGAGTGTCGTTGTCATCGTTTTTCCGCTCTCCGCCTGACCGCACGCTGCCAGCGTGAGGGACAGGAATATAGTTGCAGCCGTGCGCCAGTTCAATGCCGTCCTGCGCGCTTTGCCGTTATCTACCACGAATTTCCTTATCAACATCTTCCAGCGCCTTCTCGTTATCCGGACCTGTGGTCGCAATGAGGCTGTGGTTCTCGAAGCTCAAGCCGTCCGACCATTCGCAGCCCCCGGGCGGGGCATAGACGTGCTTGTCAAAAGCCGGTTCTTTCATCGGGTAGTTTTCACCAACGACACCGCTGAGTTCCGCGGTCAGCAGGCCGTCCGGATACGTGAAGGTGGAGTATTCGGTTCCCTGATTTGGGTTCCAGCCGGGTGGCATTGCAGCACCGGACAAGGCGATGACCTTGTCATAACGTGCCCCGTCATTCTCCGAGCCCGCTATCAGCCGGAACCCCCAGCTGTGGCCCATCGCCGCGGTCAGGGCGGATGCCGGCTTCTCCAAGTCCACGGCTGCCTGAAAGTCCCGGAGAGCGGGAGACTTGTCGGCAACGAAATGATCGCTCTTGGCTTCCACCAGGAACGCCTCACCGTAGTTTCCGTCAGGAAACTCCGACCCCTTGTAGACAAAGGCCACCGTTCCGCCAGTCCCGTCGGACTCAACGAGATATCTCGGGACGTCCTGCAGTCCCCCGCCGTAGAACGAGGCCTCGTTCGTCAAGGTACCCGGCACGTACGTCACGCCCGTGGTCGTGCCGCTGTCGAAGTCTCCGATCATCTCCACTATGGAGTTTTTGCCCGGGTCGTATGCGGCCAGCTTGATGTCTCCGTCCACCACTTTTTGCAGGTATGACTGGCGCCTTTCCCACGCTTCGTGTTGGGCGGTGAACCGTTGCGGATAGCCCGCATCCATGAGCAGCGGGTTGAACAACGGCTCGGGGTCGTTCTGGTTGAGCCAATCGATCCGGTTTTGCGCATTGATGCGGTTCGCCTCTACGCGGGTATCGAAGGGGATGCCGTTAGTGTTGCCTGCCTCCACGGGGTGGTCACGGATAAAGTGCTGCCGCTCGCGCTCCGTAAGCCCTGCCCACCAGTTTTTAATCTGCGCCGCGGATTTGCCTTGAAGGTCCAGCGGGTCTGGCTTCCACACATACACGCCAGCGGAGCTCGGCGGGAACACTGGTCCTCTCACCGCCGAACTCGCCGCATCCTGCTCGTTGGCGTTCCTGCTCAGCTCTGCGGCCGCGCTGTTGAGAAAGGACACGGCATCCCGAAGGACACGGCTGTGGCCGGACTTCCAGTCCTGCCGGAAGTACTCCGCATCCGGGCCTGGCCACCGGGTGGACGCAATGCCTGAACTGAAATTGCTTAGCTGCATCTGCAACGTGGTTCCGGCAGACCGCATCGCCGTCGCCAGATGCCTCAGCTGGGCAACGTCTGCGCCATAGAACCCGTCCGACACGTCGCTCCCCCATATTCGATCAAGTATTTACTCCATCGAATATACAATGCCTGCGACCGATTGGAGATGGGCAGGCCTCCCCATCAACTGCCGGACGCAGGCTGAACCAGCGGGGGGCCCACGGCGCCCGGGTTCCCTGGCCGCAGCGAAGCAAGGTCAGGGAGGCGCCGGGGATTAGCGCGAGCCGTAGTTCGGGGCCTCCACGGTCATTTGGATGTCGTGCGGGTGCGACTCCTTGAGGCCGGCCGGGGTGATGCGGACGAACTTGCCGCGGGCCTTGAGCTCCGGGATGGTGGGGGCGCCGGTGTAGAACATGGTCTGGCGGAGGCCGCCGACCAGCTGGTAGGCCACTGAGGCGAGCGGGCCGCGGTAGGCGACGCGGCCTTCGATTCCCTCGGGGATGAGCTTGTCGTCACCGGAGACGTCCGCCTGGAAGTAACGGTCCTTGGAGTAGGACGTGTTCTTGCCGCGGGACTGCATGGCGCCCAGCGAGCCCATGCCGCGGTAGCTCTTGAACTGCTTGCCGTTGACGAAGATCAGCTCGCCCGGGGACTCATCGCAACCGGCCAGGAGGGAACCCAGCATAACGGTGTCGGCGCCGGCAACCAGCGCCTTGCCGATGTCGCCCGAGTACTGCAGGCCGCCGTCGGCGATCAACGGTACGCCGGCAGGGATGGCTGCCTTGGCGGACTCATAAATGGCGGTGATCTGCGGGACACCCACGCCTGCCACCACGCGGGTGGTGCAGATGGAGCCGGGGCCCACGCCCACCTTGATGCCGTCGGCACCGGCGTCGATCAGGGCCTGCGCACCTTCGCGGGTGGCAGCCTGGCCACCGATGATGTCCACATGCGCTGTGACGGGATCGGACTTCAGGCGGCGGATCATGTCCAGCACACCCTGGGAGTGGCCATTGGCCGTGTCAACGAAGAGTGCGTCCACGCCGGCGTCCACCAGTGCCATGGCGCGTTCCCAGCCGTCACCGAAGAAGCCGATGGCTGCACCTACGCGGAGCCGGCCCTCGTCATCCTTGGTGGCCAGCGGGTACTGCTCGGCTTTGGTGAAGTCCTTAGTGGTGATGAGGCCCTTGAGCCGGCCCTGCTCGTCAACAAGCGGGAGCTTTTCAATCTTGTTTGTGGCCAGCTTGTGGGAGGCTTCCTCACGGCTGATGCCAACATGCCCGGTGATCAGCGGCATCTTGGTCATCACGTCGCTGACCAGCCGCAGCGGGAAATCGGCTTCTGGCACAAAGCGGGTGTCGCGGTTGGTGACAATACCGAGGAGCCGCATGCCCTCGTCCACAACGGGGAGGCCCGAAACCCGGTACTGCGAACAGATCTCATCCAGTTCCGCCAGCGTTGCCTCAGGGCCAATGGTCAGCGGGTTGGTGATCATCCCGGACTCGCTGCGCTTCACGCGGTCCACCTGGTCGGCCTGGTCCTGGATGGACAGGTTGCGGTGGATGACACCCAGGCCGCCCTGGCGTGCCATGGCAATCGCCATCCGGGATTCGGTGACCGTGTCCATGGCGGCGGACAGCAGCGGTGTGTGGACTGTGATCCGCTTGGAAATCCGCGATGACGTGTCAGCCTCGGACGGTATGACGTCCGTGTGGCCCGGAAGGAGCAGGACGTCGTCGTACGTCAGGCCGATGAAGCCGAAAGGATTGTGCTCGGGCTGGGTCATGAGTGCGCCTCTTACCTTGGTTATGGGTTCACGGGTAGGGGTTGCAGCTAATGACCAGCCCGTCATTACGGGACTGGTCCGTGCAGGGCCTTAGTACATTCGGGTGCCTCGTGCGCGGTCACCGTGCAGAAAGCTTTGAATAAATATTAGAACCTCGACGCCGATCCCCCTATTCCGGGAGTCCATTGTGAGCAACGGCACGGATCCCCACCCGATCCCTAAACTCGCCGCTGCGGCTCCACGGCCAGGGAACCCTGCGGGCGTGGGCCCTACTGCCGGCGTGTCAGTTCCAGCCCGTCGCCGCCAGCATCCGCTCCTCAAACATGGGAATCATGCTTTCCACATACGTCCGGCTGAGGTGGTTGTCGTCCTTGTACACGTAGACGTTGCCCACCACGGCCGGGCAGATACCGCCGGCGCAGATGAAGTCGCTCAGGTCCATCAGGTGCAGCCCGACGACCTTCCCGCGGTAGCTTTCCAGCGGTGATGGCTCCACCAGCGATTCGTTCAGCGGCGGGTTGCAGGCCGGGGCGTCCGCGCCGTGGCGCTGGACGCACTCGGGCATGTTGATGGTGAAGCGCGGGTTGTCCCGGATGCCGACGATCTCGATGCCGGCGTCCGCGATGGGCTGGATGCCTTCGAGGTACGCCGGCACCTCGGTCTCGAACGGGGCTTCCTCATGGGTCAGGGTGGCCACGGTGAAGACGGCATCCGGCCGGTGTTCCAGCACGTACGCTGCGCTGGCCCGGTTGTAGGCGTTGCACTCGGCACTCCGGGCCTCGGATTCGGCCCCGAAACGGCATGCCGGCATCAGCAGGGTGACCAGCTCCCAGCCGCGGGCTTCCGCGATGGGAGCCAAGGCGGCCAGATACTGCTGGGCATGGGAGTCGCCCAGCACAACGATTCGTTTGGTGGCTTCGCCTTCAGGGACGGCCTGCTGGCACCCTTCGAGGACAGGGTCCTCGGTGGCATTCGGACCGACACAGGGCCCTTGGATTCCGGCCCAGTCGTTGTCCAGCGCGGTGGGCCCGGGAATGATCCTCCCCTGCGGCGCCGGCGCTCCGGCGTTGCCCGGGGTCAATAGTGCCGCTCCCGGCGACAGCTCGCGGGGCTGCGCGGCAGTGGCAGCTTCCTCCGCGGTGAGGCTCGTCTGCCAGACCGCCACCGGTCCGGCCAGCAGGGCACAGCAGGCAACCACGACGACGGCGGTGCGCCACGTGCGCACCTGCGGCCAGCGCCACTCGCGAAGCGGACTTTCCACAAAGCGGGTGGTGAGGATGGCCAGGACCACCGAGGCGGCGATGATCGCGGCGCCTTGGATGAGGCTGGGTGACTCGACGCCAGTAGCGGCCAGCGCAAGCACCAGGATGGGCCAGTGCCACAAATAGAGGGCGTAGGAGTTGTCTCCCAGGGAGACCAGCGGCTTCCAGCTCAGGAGGCGGTCCACACCAAACCGGCTCCCGCTCTGCCCGGCTACGATGATCGCCGCGGCAGCCAGGGTGGGCCACAGTGCCACGAATCCGGGGAACGCCCGGTCCACGGTCAGCAACAGACCGCAGGAGACCATGGCCACCAGACCGGCCCAGCCGAGCACCACACGCACGAATTTCCCCGGTTTCAGGTGCGGCAGGCTAAGTGCCAGCAGCGAGCCCAGTGCGAATTCCCAGAGCCGTGTCCGGGTGTCGAAGTAGGCGTAGGCCTGGTTAGCGGCCGTCTGGTCAATCGAGAACGCGAGCGAGGCAACGAGGATGCCGGCGAACACGGCTGCCACCACCGCGCGATAGCTGGCGTTGTACCGGTGCCGGAGGAGCCGCCACACAACAGCGGAAGCGGCGAAGACGAGAGGCCACAGAATAAATACCTGTCCCTGGATGGACAGGGACCAGAAGTGCTGCAGGGGGCTCGCCGCGGCGTGGTCCTGGGCGTAGTAGTCCACGGCGGTGTCCGCCAGTAACCAGTTCTGCCGGTACAGCAGTGCCGCCCAGGCCTGGTCCAGGATGACGGGCCAGCGGCCTTGCGGGAGGATCAGCCACGTGCCTGCCAGGACCCCGAGGATCACCACGACGGCGGCCGGCAACAGCCGCTTGAAGAGGTGCAGCCAGTGCCGCAGCAGATTGAGGGAGGTGCCGGCTTCCACCTTCCGGACGAAGGACAGCGTCAGCAGGAAGGCCGAGATCAGGAGGAAGATATCCACCCCGCCGGACACGCGGCCGAGCCATACGTGGTAGGTCACCACCATCAGTACAGCGAGGGCGCGGAGGCCTTGGACTTCGGGGCGGAATGTCGGTTTCCGGGCGGCCTTCCGCGTGCCGGTCTTTGCGTCCAGCGCAGTGTGCGGGGCAGCCTCGGCTGGTGCACTGGACACAGAAGACCTCTCGAAGCGGGTACGCAAAGCATCAAGCCTACGGAGCCGCGCGGCCGATGGCCAATCAGGATCCGGTCCCGAAGGGCACTTCAGGCCGGCGCGCGTGCGGATTCGCGGTGGGCCGGAACAGGGATCCGTCCCGCCAGATAGCGCGCATCACGGCATGCCCCGGGCAGCGTCGCCGACGCCGCCGCGTACATGAATTCCTGGCCCAGGAAGAACAATCCAGGGGTATCCAGTGCCACGCCGCGCCGCTGCCTGGGCAGCGCGCCGCCGTCGAGCATTGCCGGATCCATCCAGCCGAAGTCATCCCGGAATCCCGTGCACCAGATCACGTTCGAAATCTCCAGCCGGGTCCCGTCCGTGAGGACAGGAAGCCCGCTCTCCACCCCGGCCACCCGCGGCACGAACTTCACGCCTGCGGCCGCCAGATCCTTGGACCTCGTCCTGATCAGGGGCGCCGCGTGTGCTTTGAACGACGGCGCGGCCTTTCGGCCGATCGGGTTGTTGAGCGTGAGGATGTGGAGCCCGACAAACCGCACCACCGGCAGGAAGTACTGGGCCGCCGTCGGGCCGTGCTTGACCGGAATCTCACCGCCGGGCTTGCCGGCCACGATAGTGGGATGCGTGCGGCACACTTCCAGGCCGATTTCCGCTCCCGAATTCCCCAACCCGACCACCAGGACGGGCCCTTCCTGCAGCTGCTCCAGGTTCCGGTATTCACTGGAATGGAACTGGACGACGGCGGGGTTCAGTTCCGCGGCGAAATCCGGTACTTTGGGCGCTTGGCTGCAGCCGGTGGCGACGACGACGTTGTGCGCCTCCCAGCGGCGGCCGTTGGAAGCAGCCACGAAACGGTCATCTTCCCGCCACAGGTGTTCGATCCGGACCCCGTTAAGAATGGGCAGGTCGAACCTTGCGGCGTACCCCTCTAGGTATCCGGCAACGTCTTCCTTAGTCGGGAAGGACAACGGGTCCGCCGGGAACGGAACGCCCGGGAGTCCGTCGTACTTTGCGGGTGTAAAGACCCGGAGGGAATCCCAGCGCTGGCGCCAGGCGTCACCGGTTCTGGGACTTGCGTCCAGGATGAGGAACGTCCGGTTTTGCGCTTTCAGGTAGTGGCCGAGGGCCAGGCCTGCTTGCCCGCCACCGATGATCATGGTGTCCAGCGTGCCGGTCACACCGTTGTTGTTCATGGCTGATCTCCTTTGTTGTCCATGGGGATGGGTATAGCTGAAGCTTCCGTGGGCTGACCCGCTTTCCGGTACCGGAGCCACCAGGCCAGCATCAGCGCGGATGCCAGGAGGTAGGCCAGGTGCAGGGCCCAAATGGGTCCGGCCGGGAGGTTGAAGACGTAGACGGAATGGACGGCGTTGGCAACGTTGGTCAGCAACAGGTTCCCGAGGCTGTAGGAAGCCAGGTCCTTCGTCCGGGCCGCCTTGACCAGCATCGGCAGCATTCCGGCGGCGAACAGCACCGTCGAAAGTGTGCCGGCGAGGACTGGAAGGTTCATGCTTTGAGGCTATGGCCGCGCCCCTGGTGCCCGCATCGGCCAAATCATGCAACTCTGGGCCGGCACCCGATGGGTATTTCTGTGTAGGCCGCCTTATCCGGCGAGCCCGTGCTCGAACGCATATCTCGTGGCTGCGGCGCGGGAGGATAGGCCCAGTTTCAGGAAGATGTTGCTGATGTGCCGCGCAACCGTCTTCTCACTGAGGTAGAGCTCGGCGGCAATGGCCCGGTTTCCTTCGCCGGACGCGACCATCCGGAGCACTTCGGTTTCCCGGCGTGTCAGTGGTCCTGTTGCGCCGCCGGCGCTTTCCCGCATCAGTGACGCGACCCAGCCGGCAGCCGGAGCCGCACCAAGTTCCAGGAACCCCGCATGCGCCGCCTCGAAATCCATCTGCGCGGACGCTTCGTCGCCAAGGGCGTGGCAAGCACTCCCGATCAGCGCCCTGCAGCGCGCGGCCTCGTAGGGCACACCGAGTTCCAGCCACAGCCTCCACGCCTCCCGGAGCGACTTCAGGGCAGCGGAGGGGTCGCCGTCGGCCAGCCGGACCGCGCCGTCCGACTGGCCGGCAACGGCCCGGACCATGGGCATAGGGCATTCACGGGCCAGGGCTTCCAGCTCCTGAACACCTCGCCGCGCGGCTTCCAGGTCGGAGGCAGCCAGCTCGATCTCCACCAGTGCCGGCAACATGTTCCGGCGGGTAGCGACGTCTGCCGCGCCAGCTGCCCTACGGATCATCGCTTGTGCCTGCTGCGCATTTTTACGGGCCAGCCAGAGCAGCGCGAGGCCAGGCTGTGGCTCATAGCCAGATCGTGCAGCCTGCCGGTAGGAAGCTTCGGCGTCGTCCAGTTTTCCACTCAGCCGTTCCACCTCTCCCTGCTGGTAGTAGCCCCCGTAAAGCGCCTGGGGATCACCCTTTACGGAAAGTCCCTGGGCGGCCGCAGCCGCCATCAGCGCCTCGGCCCAGGCCCCGTGGAGCATAAAGAGTTCGGCGCGGTGTGACTGGCACTGGCCGCTGAACGACACCATGTCAGGGCGTGAACTGCACCAGCGGTCCAGGGCAGTCGTCCATTCCAGGGCCCTCTCCAGGTCGAGGGCCAGGTGGCAGTTGCCGATTACTGCGCAGTAGATAATCCCCGAGGGGATCGGAGAGAGTTCACCTGCCGTGACAGCCACCATGACCTCGTCGAACATCTTGAGTCCCTTGTCAGGGTGACCAAGCATCAGGGTGGCCTGGCCTGTGCCGAGGAGGCCCAGCGCGGACAGGTCTTTGTCGTGGAACCGCTGGCCGAATTCGCCAACGCGGGAGAAAGCCTGCAGGGCGCCTGCCGGATCACCGCCGTAAAGTTTTCCCAGGCCCTCCGGGAGGAGCAGGAGGCCCTGCACGGCGCTAGGCTCGGCCAGTTCATCCACGAGCCGCTGGCCGCGGGCTAACCACCCTCCGGCCCGAGCCGGCTCCCCAAGGAACATCAGTTGCATGCCCATCCAGCCCGCGCACCGGGCAGCACCAGCGACATCGCCCACCACCAAGAACTCCTCGTGCGCCCGCGTCAGGGAATCCAGGCCGGCGGTGGTATTGCCCGTCAGTAGTTCCGCCGTGGCGAGCCGTTCCAGGTCCGTCGGCGGCAGGCCCCCTCGCTCGTCGGCGTCACGGAGGTTTTCAAAAGCATCGGTCCACCGGTGCTCCAGGAAGGCGGATCTGCCTTCGTCAATGCCCGTCTCAGCTGACACCTGGCCTCCTCCGGATACCACCGCCAAACCGGTGTGGCCCGCCGCACGCTGGGCGTGACGGTGGTTAAGCGCCACGGTACGCCCGCGGCATTCCCGGCACAAGCGGGCCGCAGGTGCCTCGTGGCCCTGATCCCGGTGTCAGCTGCGGCGCGTCGAATGCGGCCGGCCCGAAGGATTCCCCTTCATCCACTACGAACGCAGCAGTGCGCGCAGCGTCTGAACGGTGTCGGCCTCCGCCGCCGACTTGTCGTCGCGGTAGCGCTTGACGCGTGCGAACCGCAGCGCGATTCCACCCGGATAGCGCGAGGAACGCTGCACGCCGTCGATCGCGACCTCGACCACGGTGACGGGCTCGACCCAGACGGTACCCGCCGTGCGCCGCACCTCGAGCTCTTGGAACCTCTCGGTCTGCCAGCGCAGCAGGGCGTCGGTGAGACCCTTGAATGTCTTGCCCACCATCACGTACCCGCCGGGTTTGCCCAACTCGCCGGTCGGGTCGAGGGCTCCGAGGTGCAGGTTCGACAGCAGCCCAGTGCGCCGTCCGGACCCCCACTCGCAGGCGAGCACCACCAGGTCGTAGGTGAGCACCGGCTTCACCTTGATCCAGTTGGAACCACGCCGACCGGCCGCATATGCCGATCCGACGGCCTTCACAACCACGCCCTCATGGCCCGCGGCGAGCGCATCGCGCGACACTCTCTCAGCCACGGCCGCATCCGCTGTGATCTCCCCCGGGATCCGGTGCTCGGGGGCGATGCGCTTGAGCACGCCGATGCGCGTCGACAGCGGCTCGTCGAGCAGGTCGCGCCCGTCGATGTGCAGCACGTCGAAGAACCACGGATGCAGCACCGTAGCGCGCGCCGCATTCGCCCCGAACCGGGCCATGGTCTCCTGGAACGGTCGCGGGCCGCCGTCCTCGTCGAGGGCGAGGGTCTCGCCGTCGAGGATCACATCGCGCACCGGCAGTCCGCGCACCACCTCCACCACCTCAGGCAGCCGGTGGGTCACCTCGGCCAGGGTGCGTGTGTAGATGCGAACATCGTCGCCGATGCGATGCACCTGGATGCGCGCCCCGTCGAGCTTGTATTCCACGGATGCCTCCCCCGTGGCCAGCAGCGCCGCTCCAGCACTGGCCGCGGTTGCAGCGAGCATGGGCCGCACGGGACGGCCGACGACGAGGCCCACGTCGTCAAGCTGGGCCGCCGTGCCCGTAATCGCCAGCATGGCCGTCTCGCCGAGATCGCCGGAGAGCATCGCCGCGCGGCGTACGGCGTTGACGGGCCGATCGGCGGCGCGGGCAACGGCATCCGTCAGCACCGCCTCGAGGGCGCCAGTACGCAATTCACCGAGCAGCACGCCGGCGATGAAGGCCTGCTCGCGCTCGGTGGCTGCCCCCGTGAGCAACCGGAGGGTCGCGGCGCGGTCCGCGACTGATCCAGCGCCTGCTGTGACGAGCAGCCGATCCAGCGCAGCGTCGAGGTCGGCCACAGTCAGACTCGGCTCGGCGGCAGGCTCCCCCATGGCCGCTGTCATGCCGCGCCAGCCGATCCCTACGCGGCCCTGTCGCGGCTTGGCGATGAGCAAGCCGACGGCCGTCGCGATGTCCACGGGCTCAAGCCGGCGCAGTAGGTCGGCCAGTGCATCGACCTTCGCGAGTCGGGAGCGGGTCGATGCGACGGCATCCGTGGTTCTCACGAGCTCGTCGAGCAGCATGGCACCAGTCTGCCACGCCAGCCGATGCTGGACAGCGCCGGAACGCTGTTCCAGAATGGACGCGTGGGGATCATCGTGGCGAACCTGTTTGTCACCCTCGACGGCGTCTATCAGGCGCCCGGCGGCCGCGAGGAGGACACCGAGGGTGACTTCGCCTTCGGTGGCTGGCAGGCGCCGGTGTCCGATGACGAGGCCGGCGCGGCCATCGGCGCCGAGATCGGCCTCATCGACGCACTGCTTCTCGGCCGGAAGACCTATGACATCTTCGCGGCCTACTGGCCGCACCAGTCTGACGACATCGGCCGCACGCTCAACAGGGTGCCCAAGTTCGTCGTCTCCAGCACCCTGACCGCTCCGAGCTGGGCGGGCACCACGGTACTGCCGGATGCCGCGGCCGCGGGTCGGCTCCGCGGGGAGTACGACCAGGTGCATATGTTCGGCAGCGGCGTCCTCATCCGTTCACTGCTCGCGGCAGACTTAATCGACCGCCTCCACCTCTGGCTGTATCCGATCACCCTCGGGCAGGGCAAACGCCTCTTCGACGCCGGAACTATCCCCGCCTCCTTCAGCCTCGCCGAGCCGGCGCGCACCTTCCCGAAGGGGGCGGTGTCGCTGGTCTACGAGCGTGCGGGCGACGTTGAAACGCGGGACATGCCGGGCGCATAGGGCGGAACGTGCCCGGGCCGGCCTCAGACGGCGATCCCTCCTGTGAGCACAAAAAACCGGCCCAGCGGAGGCTGGACCGGTTCTTTGTGCAGAGGCTCTGGGCCCACGCCGTCAGGGTTCCCTGACCGAGCGAAGCGAGGTGAGGGAGACGGTGGGGACTAGTGGCTGTGGCCTGCGTGCTCGTCGTCGTTTGCGGGCTTCTCCACGACGAGGGTCTCGGTGGTGAGAACCAGCGCAGCGATGGATGCCGCGTTGCGCAGGGCTGCACGGGTGACCTTGACCGGGTCGATGACACCGGCGACGATCAGGTCCTCGTACTCGCCCGTCTTGGCGTTGAAGCCGGTGTTGGTTTCGAGCTCGGCCACCTTGGCGGTGACAACGTAGCCGTCGAAACCGGCGTTCTGGGCGATCCAGCGAAGCGGCTGGACCAGTGCGCGGCGGACGATGCCCACAGCAGCGGCGGCGTCGCCTTCGAGGGCCTTGACTGCAGGATCCTCGTCGAGGGCCTTCAGGGCGTGGATCAGTGCGGAACCGCCACCGGCCACGATGCCTTCTTCGAGGGCGGCCCGGGTGGAAGACACTGCATCTTCGATGCGGTGCTTCTTTTCCTTGAGCTCAACCTCGGTGGCTGCGCCGACCTTGATGACACCAATGCCGCCGGCCAGCTTGGCCAGGCGCTCCTGGAGCTTTTCGCGGTCCCAGTCGGAGTCGGTGCGGGTCAGCTCGGCGCGCAGCTGGGAAACCCGGGCTGCGACGTCTTCTGCGGAACCGGCACCGTCAACAATGGTGGTGTTGTCCTTGGTGACCGTGATGCGGCGGGCGGTACCCAGCACCTCAAGGCCAACCGAATCCAGGCTCAGGCCCAGTTCCGCGGAGATGACCTGCGCACCGGTGAGGGTGGCGATGTCCTGCAGCATGGCCTTGCGGCGGTCGCCGAAGCCCGGAGCCTTGACGGCAACCACGTTCAGGGTGCCACGGATGCGGTTGACGATCAGCGTGGACAGGGCCTCGCCCTCAACGTCTTCGGCAATGATGAAGAGCGGCTTGGAGCTCTGCAGCGCCTTCTCCAGGAGCGGCAGGAAGTCCTGCACGGAGGAGATCTTGCCCTGGTTGATCAGGATGAGGGCGTCCTCGAGGACGGCTTCCTGACGTTCGGTGTCGGTCACGAAGTACGGGGACAGGTAGCCCTTGTCGAACTGCATGCCTTCGGTGAGGACCAGCTCGGTCTGCGTGGTGGAGGACTCCTCGATGGTGATCACACCATCCTTGCCGACCTTGCCGAATGCCTCGGCGAGGAGCTCGCCGATTTCGTCGCTCTGGGCCGAGATGGCTGCCACGCTGGCAACCTGGGTGCCTTCAACCGGGCGTGCGTTCTCGAGCAGGCGGGCGGCAACGGCTTCAACGGAAACCTCGATGCCACGCTTGATCTGGCCCGGAGCGGCGCCAGCCGCAACGTTGCGCAGGCCTTCCTTGACCAGGGCCTGGGCGAGCACGGTGGCCGTGGTGGTGCCGTCGCCGGCAACATCGTTGGTCTTCGTGGCTACTTCCTTGGCCAGCTGCGCGCCAAGGTTCTCGTACGGGTCATCCAGCTCGATTTCGCGGGCAATGGTGACGCCGTCGTTGGTGATCGTGGGGGCGCCCCACTTCTTGTCGAGCACGACGTTGCGGCCGCGGGGGCCGAGCGTCACCTTGACAGTGTTGGCGAGCTTGTCGATGCCGGCTTCAAGCGACCGGCGTGCAGCGTCGTTAAACGCAAGCTGCTTTGCCATGGTTTTGTCCTTTCAAAGACAGAACCCCGCGCTGCTGTTCAGTCAGTGACGGAACAGCAGCACGGGGATCCAAAGAGTTACTTTACGACGATCGCCAGAACGTCGCGGGCGGACAGCACGAGGTACTCGGTGCCACCGGTCTTGACTTCAGTTCCACCGTACTTGGAGTAGATAACGACGTCGCCTACGGCTACGTCGACGGGAACGCGGTTGCCATCTTCAAAGCGGCCGGGGCCTACTGCAACAACTTCGCCTTCCTGCGGCTTCTCCTGTGCGGAGTCCGGGATAACCAGGCCGGAAGCCGTGGTCTGCTCGGCTTCGAGCGGGCGGACAACAATACGATCCTCAAGAGGCTTAATAGAGACCGACACTCGGACCTCTCCTTCTACGTCAGCAAATTCATGGACAGTTGAGCTGCTTCGCCGTGGCTGGCAAACCGTCGTCGCGGTGCCGGCAGCAGCCTGGCTGGCAGCTCTTCGTGTATTAGCACCCTCCTAGGGAGAGTGCTAATGATGACTCTATGTATTGGTTAGCACTCGGTCAAGGCGAGTGCCAGAATTATGTCTCCGGCGAACAGCCTTTACCGGTCGGTGAGGTCCTCAAGATCGACGTCCTCGTCGCCGTCGTCCCCTTCATCGACGGTGCCCCGCCGCAGGTACAACACCACGGCGCCGCCCACGGCAGCCAGCAGCGAGAGCACCAGCAGGATGATACCGCCCACGCGTGCCCCGCTGTAGAGGCCGCGGATGTCCCGTGCCTCGTCCGTGGCGTCCTGGATGTCGTTGCCGCCCACGGAGTAGACCGTGGCGTTGAACGTGTCCAGGAAGAAGATGATCACCAACAGCGCGACGCAGACCACGGCCACTGCGGATCCTGCAATCAGCGCGGGACGGGCGAACTTCACCAGGTCCGGTTTGCTGGCTTGGCGTGGTCCGGACGGCTGGGTGCCTGCACTGTCTTCCATGCCTTCAACCCTAGCGGGAACTGGCCGCGGGGCCACCTCCACTAGGCTTGAACCCATGGCTCAAGCACCGCAGGACCAGATCGCCCCACTGCTCACGAGCGAAGGCTGGGAGCTGCTGGCGTCCCTGGGCCCGTACCGCGAGGACAAGGCCTTTGAGCTCAACGCGGCCCTTCGCAAGGCCGGGCACTCCCCCGCGCTGGTCTCCGCCGTCCTCACCCAGTCCCGGCTGCGCACCAAGGCCGAGCTGAAGTTCGGGGAGTTCGCCCGGAGCATGCTCTTCACTCAGGCCGGGCTGGAACAGGCCACGCGTCTCACTGTTGCCGCCCGGCATGCCGAGCGCTTTGCGCAGGCCGGCGTCCGCCACGTGGCCGACCTCGGGTGCGGCCTTGCCGCGGACTCCCTCGCCCTGGCATCGATGGACATCACGGTCACGGCCGTGGAAATGGACGAAACCACTGCAGCCTGCGCCACGGTCAACCTCATCCCCTTCCCCAATGCCACCGTGGTGCATTCGGACGCCACCACCGTCCCTTTGGACGGGGTCGACGGCGTCTGGCTGGATCCCGCACGCCGGGTTACCTCCACGTCGGGTACCAAAAGGATCTGGGATCCTGAGGCGTTTTCGCCCCCGCTGTCCTTCGTGGAATCGCTCGCAGCCACCGGGCGCGCCGTTGGAGTCAAAATGGGCCCCGGCATGCCGCACGAGTCAGTTCCCGCCGGCTGCGAGGCGCAGTGGGTATCGGTGGGCGGCGACGTCACCGAGGTGGCCCTATGGTTCAACTCCGTGCGCCGGCCCGGAATCCGCCGGGCGGCCCTGCTGCTTGGCCCGCAGGGTGCCGCCGAGCTGACCAGCGCTGAAGACTTCGACGGCGGTCCCGCCGCGCCGGTGGGTCCGGCGGCGGGCTACCTGTATGAGCCCGACGGTGCGGTGATCCGCGCCGGCCTGGTGGCCGACGTCGCGCTTCAACTGGGCGGGCACCTGCTGGACGAGCACATCGCCTACATCTGCGCCCCGGAACTGGTGGACACGCCGTTCGCGCGGGCCTACAAGGTCCTGGAAGTGATGCCGTACAACGTCAAGGCGCTCAAGGCCTGGGTGAAGGAGAACGGCATCACGGTGCTGGACATCAAAAAGCGCGGCACCGCGGTAACCCCGGAGGAACTGCGCAAGCAGCTGTTCGCCGGAAGCAAAGGGGCCGGGAAGAAGGCCGGACACAAAACAGCCACCCTGGTCCTGACCCGCATCGGGGAGGACCGGGTGGCCATCTCGGTGGAACCGGTCTGAGGCATCGCCCTTCGGAGACCCGGCCTTACTGGGCGCGCATAAAGTCCTCGGCCGCCCGGACCTGCTCCGCCGTGGGACGAACGCCGGTGTATAGCACAAACTGCTCGAGCGCCTGGATGGTTGCCACTTCGGCGCCCGTGATGACCTGTTTCCCGGCGGCGCGGGCCGCCTTGATCAGTGGCGTCTCGGCCGGCAGCGCCACAACATCGAACACCACTTTGGCTGCGGCGATCGCATCTTCCGGGAAGGACAGGGAATCCACTTCCGGACCGCCCTGCATACCTCCTGCCATACCGATAGGCGTGACGTTGATGATCAGGTCTGCGGTGCCGCCGTCGAGCGTTGCCTTCCACTGGAACCCGTACTGCTCAGCGAGCGCCCGTCCGGTATCTTCGTTCCGGGCGATGACGGTGACGTCCGTGAAGCCGGCGTCGCGCAGGGCCGCGACGGTGGCCTTGGCCATGCCGCCGGCGCCCTGGACCAGCACCGAGTACTCCGTGGGCACGGCGTTGACGGCGAGGAGATGCTCGATGGCGGTGTAGTCGGTGTTGTAGGCCTTCAGGTGCCCGTCGGTGTTGACGATGGTGTTGACCGAATCGATGGCTTTAGCGGAGGGATCCAGCTCATCCACGAGGGCCATCACGTCCTCCTTGTACGGCATGGATACGGCGCAGCCACGGATGCCCAGGCCCCTGACGCCGGCAATCGCCTGGGCCAGGTCGGTGGGGGCGAAGGCCTTGTAGATCCAGTTCAGGTCCAGCTGCTCGTAGAGGTGGTTGTGGAACCGGGTCCCGTTGTTGCTGGGCCGGGCCGACAGCGAAATACACAAGGTCATGTCTTTATTCAGAATGGGCACCTGTCCATTAAACGCGTTCCCCAACTGGGTCGCAGTAGATGTCGTTATGAGCGCTCACGACGACACCTACTGCTACCTAGTTGGGGTGGGTACGTTCCGTTACGGGCAGCCGGTCCCGGCTGGATGACTTCCGACGGCGGCGGGCAGCTTTCCCGGGGCAGGCGCCGTGCCTGCCAGCACGGCAACCAGGGCGTCAAAGGCACCCGGGGTCCGGCCGTACAGCGCAATTTTCACCGGCGCGCTGGAATCCTGCAGCGGCCACGGCGCATCCAGTGCCACAGCGATATCGCCCTCGACCGGCCGCCCGGCGTAGCCGATGAGGCTGACCAGGGGGCCCGCCCCTGTGCCGAGCCCGGCCTTCGCTGCGGCCGCCTCAAACCGCGCCCTGTCCTGCGCTGATCCGCCGGCAATCCGGAGGCTTCCCTGGACGATTGGAGCGCCGCAGTGTCCGGACAGCACTGTGACGGCGGCCGCGGAGACCCGCGCCGAGATGTCCCCGCCGCTGCCGGGGGCGGCGCTGGCAGGGGCGGCTCCCGGCGGTGAGGCGATGCGGCCGCGCCAGGTCATCATGGTGGCCACGCGGTTGGCCGCTTCGTCCAGGCGTGCCGCGGGCAGGGTTCCGGCGGCCACCGCACTCACGATGGCTGCGTGGGCCTGCCCCACGTCCGTAGGCATCAGGAGCAGGTCGGCCCCGGCAGCGAGCGCCGCCGTTGCAGCGGAGCCGCCCGGGTATTGCTTCTGGACTGCACCCATGTTGAGGGCATCGGTCACGGCCACGCCTTTGAAGCCCATGCCGCGCAGCGCAGCATACGTGGGGCCGGACAACGACGCCGGGACTCCTGGCTCCAGGGCCGGTACAGCGATGTGCCCGGTCATGACCATGGGCACACCGGCTGCGATGGCTGCCCGGAACGGCTTCCAGTCCCGGGCCTCGAGCTCCGCGATGCCCGCGGGCTGCACCGGGAGGTCCTGGTGCGAGTCAACGGTGACGGAGCCGTGACCCGGAAAATGCTTGACGGCAGGCAGGACGCCTGACTCCTGCATGCCCTGGGAGAACGCCACGGCAAGCGCCCCCGCTGCGTCCGGGCTGCCGGACATTGACCGGGCACCGACGGTTGGATCTGCGGGGCCGATGGTCACGTCTGCAACGGGCGCGAAGTCCACGGTGAAGCCCAGCGACCCGATCTCCGCGGCCAAGGCCCGGCCGGCGTCCTTGGTGAGCGGCACATTGCCGGCCGCCCCGTAGCTCAGGGCGGTCGGCCATTCGGTCAGGGGCGCGCCGAGCCGCGCCACAAACCCGCCCTCCTGGTCCACGCCGATGAGACCGGGCCAGGGCCTGCCGTCGGCCTTGGCGGCCTGGGCGAGCCGGGCATTGACCGCCGTCATGGCTGCCGTGTCCGCTTGACCGCGCGCGTCGAGCGGGACGTTGTCGCCCATGATGATAGACCCGGCCAGATGGAAGCGTTCAATGATCGCGGCCTGGGCTTCGGGGTCGGTCCCGGCGTACACGGGCATCAGGACCTGACCGGCCTTCTCCTCGACCGACATCGCCGCCACTGCGGCTGAGGCAGCATCCTGGTCCCGCTGTTCGGGGCCCCAGCCCAGCGGCCGCAGCCCGGCGTCAGGTGAGGGAGAAGCGGACGGAGGTGCCGTCGTCGGACGCTCTGATTCCGGCGTTGAGGCCGGCACTGAGCCAGAAGTCGCCGGGGCGGTGGCGGGAACCGCCGTGCAAGCAGTCATGGCGGCCACGGCGGCAGCCGCAAAGAAGAGGGTGGATTTGTGAATACACTCACGGGTCCACATGAACAAGGCCATCAAGACGATGCTACCCCCTGCATTAGACTTGAATGCGGCGCGTGCCCAGGGATATCCGAACAGTTAGGGGAACGCATGAAGATTGATTTCGCTTCATCGAAGCAATCAACTCTTGGTGTGGAATGGGAGCTTGCCCTCGTGGACGGCCAGACCGGCGAACTGGCATCGGTAGCCAACGAAGTGCTCAGCGGCGTGGTTGCCAAGCACCCCGAACTCAATGAAGACGACGAACACCCGCACATCAAGCAGGAACTGCTGCTCAACACGGTGGAACTGGTCACCGGTATCTGCGAGACTGCAGCCGAAGCCAAGGAAGACCTCAGCCGGTCCCTGGCCGCCGTCCGCGAAATCACCGACCCCATGGGCGTCGAGGTTTTCTGCGCCGGCAGCCACCCGTTCAGCCCGCCGCAGCTGCAGCCCGTGACGGACAAGGCCCGGTATGCCAAGTTGATCGACCGCACCCAGTGGTGGGGCCGGCAGATGGTCATCTACGGAGTGCACGTCCACGTTGGCTTGGATCGGCGCGAAAAGGCGCTCCCCGTGCTGGACGGCCTGGTCAACTACTTCCCGCACTTCCAGGCGCTTTCGGCGTCGAGCCCGTTCTGGGGCGGCGAGGACACCGGCTACGCATCGCACCGCGCCCTGATGTTCCAGCAGCTGCCGACGGCGGGCCTGCCCTTCCAGTTCCGGTCCTGGTCAGAGTACGAGTCCTACGTCCAGGACATGTTCACCACCGGCGTGATCGACACCCTGTCCGAGATCCGCTGGGACATCCGGCCCGTTCCCAACCTCGGCACCATCGAAATGCGCATCTGCGACGGCCTGGCCACACTTGAGGAGGTGGGCGCCATTGCCGCGCTCACCCAGTGCCTGGTGGATGAATTTTCCACCACGCTGGACAACGGCGGCACCATCCCCACCATGCCGCCGTGGCATGTCCAGGAAAACAAGTGGCGTGCCGCCCGCTACGGCATGGAGGCCATCATCATCCTCGACGCCGCCGGCAGGGAAAAGCTGGTCACCGACCACCTCCTGGAGACCTTGAACCGGCTTGAGCCGGTGGCCGCGAAGCTCGGCTGCCCGGACGAACTGGCCGACGTCGAAAAGATCATCCGTCGCGGCGCCGGGTACCAGCGGCAGCGCCGCGTCGCTGCCGAGCACGGCGGCGACCTGCAGGCCGTGGTGCTGGACCTGGTCAAGCAGATGCGGAACGGCCCGACGGGCTAAATCCCCCCGTTGCTCTATCAGTTTTGGTCCCTAAAACCGTGGTTTGGGGACCAAAAATGATAGAGCAAATGGGATGAATCGTCGGATCAGGCGGGGAGTGACACCGCGGTGACCGGCATCGAGGAGTCCGGGGCGAAGCGGATGCCGCTGGGCCTGATCCCGGCCATCACCAGCTGAGCACCGAGGGCTGCCACCATGGCGCCGTTGTCTGTACACAGGTCCAGCGGCGGCACGTGGAGTTTAATTCCGGCTAACGCACAGCGCTGACCGGTGAGTTCCCGCAGCCTGGAGTTGGCCGCCACTCCCCCGCCCAAGAGCACATCTTTGATGCCCTGCTCGCGGCAGGCCAGGACCGCCTTGGACGTGATCACATCCACCACCGCTTCCTGGAAGGCTGCGGCGATGTCGGCCACCGGCACCTCCTCGCCACGGGCCTCGAACTGCTCGACGCACCTCGCCACCGCCGTCTTCAGGCCGCTGAAGGACCAGTCGTAGCGGTGCTTTCCCGGTTCCTGGGCGGTGCCCATGTACTTGGGCTGGCTGAGGCCGCGCGGGAACCGGATGGCTTTGGGGTTACCAGTGGGGGCCAATTTGTCGATAGCCGGGCCGCCCGGGTAGCCGAGGCCCAGGATGCGGGCCACCTTGTCGTAGGCTTCGCCGGCAGCGTCGTCGATGGTGGAGCCGAGGAGCTGGACGTCGCTGGTGATGCTGTTGATCTTCAGGATCTCGGTGTGCCCGCCGGAGACCAGCAGGGCGCCCAGGTTCTCCGGGAGACGCCCGCCGTGGCCGAGCCCTGAGGCAAGAGCGGCGGAACGGCCGGCGCCAGCACCGCCGTCGGGGTTTCCGTCCAGCAGCCCGACGCCGACATGCGCCACCAGGTGGTTGATGGCATACAGCGGCTTTCCGGTAGCCACGGCCAATGCCTTCGCGGCGCAAACCCCCACCATCAGCGCGCCGGCGAGCCCCGGGCCGGAGGTGACGGCGATGGCGTCGATGTCCTCCAGCGTCACAGCGGCTTCGGCGAGGGCCTGGCGCAGGGTGGGCACAAAGGCATCAAGGTGCGCGCGGGAGGCTATCTCGGGGATCACTCCGCCAAAGCGAACGTGCTCGTCCATTGAGGAAGACACAGTGTTGGTGAGCAGCGTGGTGCCGCGGACGATCCCGACGCCGGTTTCGTCGCAGGAGGATTCGATGCCCAGCACCAGGGGCTGCGAGCGGTTCATGCCTGGCCTGCTTCTGTTGAGCGATCAAGGGCTGGTGTGGAGTCGGCTGGTGTGGGGTCCGGCACTGAGCCTTCGGGGAACATCTGCAGTCGCATGATCAGGGCGTCAACCCCGTCGCGGTAATACCCCCGGCGGACGTGGATCTGTTCGAAGCCGAACCGCACGTACAACTGCTGCGCCCGGGGATTGTCCGCACGGACCTCTAGGAGGACGTCCGCCGCCCCGCGGTGCCGGGCTTCCTCAATCAGCCGGGTCAGGAGCGTTGAGCCGATGCCCCGGCCTTCGAATTCAGGCACGACGGCGATGGTCTGGACATCCGCGATGGGCTCGATGCACATCAGGCCGGCGTAGCCCACAATGTCCCCGCCGCTTTCCGCCACCAGGTAGCGGCGCGTTTCGCGCTGGGAAAGTTCGGACAGGAACATGTGCAGCGGCCAAGCGTCCGCCGGGAACAGCCGCTGTTCGAGAGCGTCCACAGCGGGCACATCCTCCAGGGTCATGTCCCGAAAGACCACTCCGTCAGCACTGGTCGGCATGCTCACAGGGCCCGCTTTCGCGGGCCGGGCACCTGGGCGTCGGATTCCCGGAGGTACAGGGGCGTGGAGTCGAGCAACTGCGCGCCGGCGGCGAGCCGGGCCAAGGCGAACTGTCCGAGGTAGAGGGCGTCCGGCTGTTCATTGCTGAAGCCAGGGTCTGCGCGCAGCACATCACTGTAGAGTCCGGCGCCGGCGCCGTAGGCCGGGAGGTCCGGCAGGTCCGCGGCGAAACTGACATGCGGACCGTCCTCAAGCTGCGGCAACTGGCCTTCGGCGAGGCTGTAGCGCGCCCAGTAGACCTCCTTGCGCCGGGCGTCCGTGACCACCAGGAATTCGGCCGCAGCATCGGTGGACTCTGCCACTTCCAGGGCCACGGCGTCCAGGCTCATCAGCCCGTACAGCGGCTTGTCCCAGACGAAGGCGAGCGTCCTGGCGGTTGCGATCCCGGAGCGCAGGCCGGTGAACGGGCCGGGGCCCACGCCTGTCACGATTGCGTCGATGTCCCGGCCGGTGACGCCGGCAGAGGCAAGGAGGTCCTCGATGCCGGGGGCCAGCACTTCGGCGTGGCTGCGGGTGTCCTCGGTGGAGAAGCTGGCCACCACGCCTTCGAGGGCGTCGTCCGAGACCAGTGCGGCACTGGCCACGGCGGAGGTGTCGATGGCGAGAATGAGCATCAGGGTGTCCCTTCGATGGCGTCGCCCAGGGCAGGCCTTGTGCTCCAGCGGGGACCAAACCCGCGCAGCACGATGGTGCGGGGTTCGTCGAGGTCCTCAGTGTCAAAGTCCAGGATTTCGGCGTGGGCGGGGTTGGGTTCCCGTGCCGTGGAGTCCAGCCCGATCGCGCGGTGCAGGTCCACTTCCAGCCGGCTCTCGCTCAGGTGCTCCACCCGGCCGCGTCCCCACTCCACCACAGTCACGGACGAGTCCAGCGTGTTTTCCAGGTCAATATCGTCGATTTCCGACGCCGATCCCAGCCGGTACGCGTCAACGTGCACCAGATCCGGGCCACCGGGTCGCGGGCCGTCGGGCAGGTTGGGGTGGATGCGGACCAGGACGAAGGTGGGCGAGATGATGCCCGCGCGGACGCCCAGGCCCTCGCCGAGCCCCTGCGTGAAGGTGGTTTTCCCGGCACCCAGCTCGCCGGTCAGCACCAACAGGTCCCCGGCCTGCAGCTCTGCCCCCAAAACGGCTGCGAGCGCGTGAGTCTGGTCCGCCGTCGTGACTCTCAGCGTCTCTTCCCAGTGGGGCATCTCTGCCGGGGGCACGCTCACGGTGTTGCCTGCCCGGCGCCGGGAGCGTCGCCGGCAGGGCTGCTGCCGGAAGAGTCGACGGCGGGACTGTCGTTTATGAACCGGCGCGGCACCCGCGGGCTGATCCGGGTCACGATCTCGTAGTTGTTGGTGCCGGCGGCGACCGCCCAGTCGTCCGCCGTGGGCCCGCCGTCGTCCCCGTTGCCGAACAGCACCGCCTCGGCGCCGAAGAGGTCCGCGCCGGCGGGGCCGATGTTGCCGAGGTCGATGACCATCTGGTCCATGGCTATCCTGCCCACCACGGGGTAGGTCCGGCCAGCCACCCGGACCGGACCACCGGTGGCGATGCGGGGCACACCGTCGGCGTATCCCAGCGGGATCAGCGCCAGGGTGCTGGGGCCGCTGGTGCGGTAGCGCAGGCCATAGGAGACACCCTGCCCGTCGGGGACCTGCTTGCATTGGGATACCAGGGTGCGCAGCGTCATCGCGGGGCGGAGGCCCAGTTCGGCGGACGTCTGGCCTTCAAAGGGCGAGAGGCCGTAAATGCCCAGCCCTACACGGACCAGGTCAAAGTGCGTATCGGGGCGGGACAGTGTGGCCGGGGTGTTGGCCAGGTGGCGGACTTCGGGGTCCACGCCGGCGTCCTCGGCCAGAGCCAGCACCTCGCGGAAAGCCGCCAACTGGTCATCGGTTTCCGGCCGTTCGGGTTCATCGGCCACGGACAGGTGGGAGAAGATGCCCACCACCCGCAGGAGGCCCTGGTCCTGGTACTCCATGGCTTCGCCCAACAACTGGTCCCAGGCATCGAGCGTTGCGCCGTTCCGGCCCAGGCCTGTGTCCACTTTCAGGTGGATGCGCGCGGGACGCTCTTGGTCACGCGCGGCAGCCACAATCCGGTCCAGTTCCCAGCCGGAGCAGCCGATGTCGACGCCGGCGGCAACCGCTGCGGCAAAGTTGCTTTCGGCCGTGTGCAGCCAGGCCAGCAGCGGCGCCTCGATGCCCGCGGCCCGCAGTGCCAGCGCCTCAGAGATATGTGCGACGCCCAGCCAGGATGCGCCGGCTTCGAGGGCGGCCCGGGCCACCGGAACCGCGCCGTGTCCGTAAGCGTCGGCTTTCACCACCGCCATGACCTTGGCGGGTGAGGCAGCGTCCGCCAGCCGCCGCACGTTGTGGCGGATGGCGTCCAGGTCGATGACGGCGGACCGCTCGTACAGAGGATCAGGTCCTGAGGCCGCGCTGAAGTCACCGGTTGTTACGGGATAAGTCACCTTAGTGATTCTAGTGCGGGCGATCAGGGCGGGATAATCGCGCTGCGTTCCGCGCGTTCCCGGCGCCCCGGCGTAGGGCGTCAGGCATCGGACAGGTGCGCGATGGTGGCGGTGGCGCGGCGCTGCGCCGCGAGCGGGACGTCGCTGACAATGTCGGCGAGGAAACCGAAGCGGCGGAGCCACTGGCTGCTCTGGCGTTCCGGCCTGGAGTTGGCCCGCTTCCACCAGTCGGCGATGTCGCCCCAGCCTGGCGCCGCCAGCGAACCGCCCACCTCCTGCACGGCCAGGGAGGCGCAGAGGTTGGCGAAACGGAGCCGGTTGCCCAGCGGCCAGCCGGCCAGGCTGCCCACGATGAAGGCCGCGTCAAAGCAATCGCCGGCCCCGGTGGGATCAAAGGCAGTCACCGGCAGAGACGGTACCCACTCCTCCTCCCCCGTCTCCGAGTCCACGGCCATGGCACCTTGCGCGCCGAGCGTCACCACGGCCACGGGCACACGGTCCGCCAGCGCGTACAGCGCGGACCACGGATTATCCTTACCCGTGAAGGCCATCGCCTCGCGCTGGTTGGGCAGGAAGGCGTGGAAATACTGCAGGTTCTCGAGCCGGACCGGTGACCACTTCCCGCTGGGGTCCCAGCCGACGTCCCCGAACAGCTTGACGCCGGCCTGTTGCGCGGCCACGGCCCACGGTTCAACCTCATCGTCCAGCTCGGCAATGCCGGCGAGCGCTGGCGGCGGCGAACCGATCAGTTCCGACGACGTCACGGGGGCCGGGTGGCCATGCGTCACCAGGGAACGGTCGTTCTGGACGCTGAGCGAGACGGTGACCGGGGAATGCCACCCCGCGATGCGCCGCGACAGGCTCAGGTCCACGTGTTCCTGCCCGGCCAGGATTTTCCAGTTGTAGTCCCCGTAGCCGTCGTCCCCGAAGGCGGCTGCCAGTCCCGTGCGCAGTCCCAGCCTCGCCGCGGCAATGGCCTGGTTCGCGACGCCGCCCGGGCAGCTGCCCATGCCTTCGCTCCAGATTTCCGTGCCCGGCTCGGGCGCGTGCGGCAGTCCGGTGAAGATGATGTCCTGGAAAACCGTGCCGGCCAGCAGCAGGTCGAATCCGCCGTCGGACGGTGTGCGGACGGTTGAGAGCGGATCGAAGCGGCGGTCCGGGATGGCGTCCATGTCCGGCACACTACGCCCTGCCGCGGCCCCACGGTAGGGGCGCGCCCGGCGGCCCCCTAGACTGCTGACTATGCGGCTTATGATTGCCGGCGGCGGCGGATTCCGCGTGCCGCTTGTCTACCGGGCGCTGGCGTCCGGCGCGTTTGCGGGGCTGGTCAGCGAACTGGTGCTGTTCGACGTCGATCCCGCCCGCCTCCGCGCCATCGCCGCGGTTCTGGACGCCATGCCGGAGTCCGACGGCGGTGCTGCCGCCGGCGCCAACGAGCGTGCCCAACCTCCCGCCGTCCGTACCACCAGGTCCCTGCCGGAGGCCCTCGCCGGGGCAGACCTGGTGTTCGCGGCGATCCGCCCCGGCGGCACGGCCGGCCGGATCAAGGACGAACGCGTGGCTCAGGACCTTGGCCTGCTCGGCCAGGAAACCACCGGCGCGGGCGGCATTTCCTACGCCCTGCGCACCATCCCCGAGATGCTGCACCTGGCACGTCAGATGCGGGAGCTCTGCCCGGACGCCTGGCTGATCAACTTCACCAACCCGGCCGGCATGGTCACCGAAGCCCTGCTGCCCGTCCTCGGCCGGAAGGTCATCGGGATCTGCGATTCCGCGGGCGGGCTGGTGCACCGGGCGGCCCGCGCGGCCGGCATGCCGCTGCCGGACGGAAGGCTCGACGGCGTGGGTTACTTCGGTCTCAACCACCTGGGCTGGCTCTACCGGCTGGAGTCCGGCGGCCGGGATCTGCTGCCCGCGCTGCTGTCGGACCCGGCCGCCCTAGGCACTTTTGAGGAAGGCCGGCTCTTTCCGCAGCCGTTCCTCAAGGATCTCGGCGTCCTGCCCAACGAATACCTCTATTACTACTACCGGCGGGACAGCGCCGAAGCGGCCATGCGCGCCATGGCCCAGACCCGCGGTGAGTCCATCCACCACCAGCAGGCCGAGCTGTATCCGCGGCTCGCATCTGCAGGGGCGGATGCGTACAGACTGTGGGACGCGGCCCGCCGCTCGCGGGAGGAAGGCTACCTCGCGGAGGCACGGACCCACGGCGAGCAGCGCGACGAGGACGACCTCGCCGGCGGCGGCTACGAACGCGTGGCTCTGGCCGTGATGCGCGCATTGGCGGGGGCCGGGGATGCCCAGCTGATCCTCAACACCCCCAACATGCTTCCGTCCGATCCTGGCGGGGCGACCACCCCCGGAAGCACCACCCCGGAACCGGCCATTCCGGGACTGCCGGCGGACGCCATCGTCGAGGTCCCCTGCACGGTATCGCCCGACGGCGCGGTGCCGCTTCCGCAGTCAGCCCCGGGACCGGAGCAACTCACCCTGCTCCGGCGCGTCAAGGAGGTGGAGCGGCTCACTGTCCGGGCAGCGACGCACGGAGACCGGGCGGACGCCGTCGGCGCCTTCAGCCGGCATCCCCTGGTGGACTCCCCCGCCCTGGGCGCCGAGTTGCTGGCCGGTTACGAGCGCGCCTTCCCTGCTCTGCCTGGGGTTTGGCGCGGCTAGAGCTTCCGGTACATCACGTGCAGGCCCACGTATCCCAGCGTGGGGTGATTGAACGCCTCGGGGATGGTGGCACGGATTTCGAAGCCGATGCCCTGCCAGGCAGCCACCGCGCGGACATTGCTTTCCACCACGGCGTTGAACTGCGTGGCCCGGAAGCCCGCGTCCCGTGCCGCCGCCAGGGAGTAGGCGCACAGTGCCCGTGCCACGAACGTCAAGCCGGACCGGATGACGGGCTCCAGCAGGGCCCACATGCCGGGCCAGTCGGCGTCCGTGGCGTGTCGGATCAGGTATTCTGCGGAACTGGGCCGAGTGGTGGCTGCGTTCACACGCGCCACGTTAGCAGCAGGTCACGTGCCGGGAGGCCGCCCGGGAGCGGCTGGAGTAGTGTTTTACCGAGTGGGCAACAGCGGGGCCCACGCCGCGCCAGCGGTGGGAAGGAGAAGCCATGACATTGATCCGCAGGGTCGCGTTACTCTCCCTCCATACCTCCCCGATGGAGCAGCCAGGCTCCGGCGACGCCGGCGGGATGAACGTCTACATCCGGGAGCTGGCCTCTGCGCTCGCCGAGACAGGCGTGGAGGTGGAGATCTTTACGCGCTCCACGTCAGCCAAGCAGGCCGCCGTCGAACATCCGGACCCCGGCGTGTGCGTCCACAACGTCCTGGCCGGGCCGCCGCGGAAGATCCCCAAGGAAGAACTCCCGGCACTGCTCCACAGCATGGTGGCCGAGATCGAGCAGATCCGCCGGCGCCAGCCGCACGGCCGCTATGACGTCATCCATTCGCATTATTGGGTGTCCGGGATCGCCGGCCTGGAGCTCTCCGAGCTCTGGGGCGTGCCGCTAGTCCACACTATGCACACCATGGCCAAGGTCAAAAACCTCCTGCTGGAGTCCGGCGAACAGCCCGAGCCGCGGCGGCGCGAAGAGGGCGAGCACCGGATCGTCGACGGCGCCGCCCGCCTGATCGCCAACACCAACGCCGAGGCCGAAGAGCTGGTGTCCCACTACGGCGCCGATTACGACCGCATCGATGTGGCGCCGCCGGGGGTGGACCTCAGCACCTTCACACCCGCGTTCCGGGCGCGGTCCCGGGCGGAGCGGGGTGTTTCGCCGGAGACGTTCCATTTGGTCTTCGCCGGCCGGATCCAGCGGCTGAAGGGCCCGCAGGTCCTGCTCAAGGCCGCGGCCCTGCTGCGGACCCGGCGCCCCGAGATCGATCTCCGGCTCACCATCCTGGGTGCCCTCAGCGGGAACAAGGATTTCAACCTCCGGCACCTGATCGCGGAGTCTGGAATGGACGACGTCGTCACGCACCTTCCCCCGGTCAGCGCGGCTGACCTGGCGTCCTGGTTCCGGGCGGCCGACGTTGTGGTGATGCCTTCCTACAGCGAATCGTTCGGGCTGGTGGCCATTGAGGCGCAGGCCTGCGGGACGCCCGTGGTGGGCACCAGGGTGGGCGGACTGCCCCGCGCCATCTGCCATGGCCGGACCGGGCTGCTGGTGGACGGGCACCACGCCTCGGACTGGGCGGACGCGCTCGAAGCCCTGTACGGCGATCCGGACACCCGGGCCGACATGGGGCGGGCCGCGGCCATCCGGGCGGAGAACCTGGGCTGGCAGCGCACTGCCGCCATCACGCTCGAAACGTACCACACCACCGTCGAACAGCATCTGGGCCACCGGCTGATCCCGGCGGCCCCGGCACCGTAAGCGGCGGGCAGCCGCCGTCGGCCTTAGTACCCGCCCCCAACCAAAGGACAAGGATGTCTGAACGGAATTCCCTCAGCGACCTCGAGATCGCACGGCAGGCCACCATGAGGCCCATCGAGGAGATTGCAGCTGCCGCGGGCATCAACGCCGCCGCGCTGGAACTGTACGGGCGGTACAAGGCGAAAGTTGATCCGGCACGGCTGACTGCTTCCGCGCCGGCCGGGAAAGTGGTGCTGGTCTCGGCGATGTCGCCCACGCCCGCTGGTGAGGGGAAGTCCACCACCACGGTGGGGCTCGCTGATGCGCTGGCCCGGGCCGGGCACAAGGTGATGATCGCGCTGCGGGAACCCTCACTGGGCCCCATCCTCGGCATGAAGGGGGGCGCCACCGGCGGCGGCTACTCCCAGGTGCTGCCCATGGACGAGATCAACCTGCACTTCACCGGTGATTTCCATGCCGTGACTTCGGCGAACAATGCCCTGATGGCGCTCGTGGACAACCACATCTATCAGGGCAACGAGCTGAACATCGACCCCCGGCGGATGACGTTCAAACGCGTCCTGGACATGAATGACAGGTCGCTCCGCGAGGTCGTCATCGGCCTCGGCGGGCCCACCCAGGGTGTCCCCCGGCAGGACGGCTTCGACATCACGGTGGCTTCGGAGATCATGGCGGTTTTCTGCCTGGCCACCAGCCTGGCTGACCTCCGCGAGCGCCTGGGCCGGATCACGTTCGGCTACACGTACTCCCGGGTTCCGGTCACCGTGGCGGACCTCGGCGTCCAGGGCGCCCTGACCCTGCTCCTGAAGGAAGCCATCAAGCCCAACCTGGTGCAGTCCATTGCCGGCACTCCCGCGCTGGTGCACGGCGGCCCGTTCGCCAATATCGCGCACGGCTGCAATTCGCTGATAGCCACCCAGACGGCGCGGCGGCTCGCGGACATCGTGGTCACCGAGGCCGGCTTCGGCGCCGACCTGGGCGCGGAGAAGTACATGGACATCAAGGCGCGGATCGCTGACGTGGCGCCGTCCGCCGTCGTGGTTGTGGCCACCGTCCGCGCGCTCAAGATGCACGGCGGCGTGCCCAAGGACCGGCTGACTGAGCCGGACCTTGAGGCGCTGCAGGCCGGCGTCGCGAATCTGCGGCGGCACGTGCACAACGTGGAGAAGTTCGGGGTGGCGCCAGTGGTGGCCATCAACAGGTTTTCGTCCGACACCGCAGAGGAGCTGGACTGGCTGCTGGAATGGTGTGCCGCGGAGGGGGTCCAGGCCGCGGTGGCGGACGTCTGGGGCCGGGGCGGCGGCGGCGATGGCGGCGACGAGCTGGCGGCGAAGGTGGCGGCCGCGGTTGCTGCGCCGAACAGCTTCCACCATCTGTATCCCTTGGACCTGCCTGTGGAGGAGAAGATCCGGACCATAGCGCAGGAGATCTACGGGGCCGACGGCGTGGACTTCTCTGTCCCTGCCCTGAAGCGCCTGGCTGACATCGAAAAGAACGGCTGGTCCGGGCTGCCGGTCTGCATGGCCAAGACCCAGTACTCCTTTACGGATGACGCCTCCCGGCTGGGGGCTCCCAAAGGCTTCACCGTGCACGTCCGCGACCTCATCCCCAAGACCGGCGCGGGTTTCATCGTGGCCCTGACCGGTGCCGTCATGACGATGCCAGGCCTTCCAGCCGCCCCCGCCGCAATGCGCATGGACGTGGACGACGCCGGCAACCCAGTAGGCCTCTCCTGACCCTCCCTCCTACTCCCCTTTCCGCGGTTTGCTCTATCACTTTTCGCTCTCATTCCGGCGGTTTAGCGACCAAAACTGATAGCGCAAGAGGGGGTGTGGATAACTTCTGCGGGCGGCAGCGGCTTCGGGCAACAATGGTGCACATGCGCCCATCCTCGCCCCTGCCGACTCATCTTTCTTCCGTCCCGTTCACTGTCCATGAGGCGCGGGCCGCGGGTCTGAGCAACGGCAGGCTCCGCTCGTCAGACCTTGCCTCGGAGGGACGGTTGCTCTACCTGCCGACTGGCTGGGACTTTGAAATTCGGGAGTTGGCCAGAGCGCTCTCGGCAGCCACCCCGGGCGCATGGATCTCGCATCTGACCGCCGCAGTTTTGCTCGGACTCTGGCTTCCGACATGGTTCCGAGACTGCCGCGAACTCCATCTGAGCAAGCCCAGGACATTACCGCCCGTACGGCGCAAGGGCGTAGTGGGCCACACCGTCCTGGCCTTTGACCAGGAGGTCATGGAGCTGGACGGGATGCGAATCTCCACACCGGCCCGGACCTGGCTTGACCTTGCCGGCATCCTCCCGCTGGAGGATCTGGTAGCCGTGGGTGACCAGTTGGTCCGTCAGCCCCGGCCCGGCCTCGAAGACCGCTTGGAGCCTTGGTCAACGCTTCCAGAGCTGCACGAAATGCTGAAGAGGCACCCGAAGCTTAAGGGCATCGTGAAGGCCAGGGAGGCTGCAGAGCTCATCCGCCACGGCTCAGATTCTGCACCGGAGACCTTTCTGCGCCTGGCCCTGACTGCTGCAGGCCTTCCCGAACCGGAACTGCAACTGCGGGTTGTGGAGGATGACCCGTATTCGCCGGCGGCAGACCTGGGATATCGCGCACAACGGATCGCCATCCAGTACGACGGCGGCCAGCACCTGACCCGCGAGCAGCAGTCGCGCGATAATCGCCGCGACGAATCATTCAATGCTGCCGGCTGGAGGTACTTCAAATTCAACGCGGACGATCTCGCGCAGAACTTCCGCCGTGCCGTCGTCCAGGTCCGGATTGCGGTCCAGTCCCGTTAAAAGCCAGTTGCCCTATCACTTTTGGTCGCCAAACCCGAGGTTTGGGGACCAAAAGTGATAGAGCAACCAGAAAGGAAGTGGTTAGCGCTCGAGGTCTCCGCGGATGAAGGCCTCTACCTTTTCACGGGCGAGGTCGTCGTTGAACTGCTCCGGCGGGGACTTCATGAAGTAGCTCGAGGCGGAGAGCAGCGGGCCGCCGATGCCGCGGTCGAGGCCGATCTTGGCAGCACGGATGGCGTCGATGATCACGCCCGCGGAGTTGGGTGAGTCCCATACTTCGAGCTTGTATTCCAGTGACACGGGTGCGTCACCGAAGTTGCGGCCCTCGAGGCGGACGAAGGCCCACTTGCGGTCGTCGAGCCACTGGACGTAGTCGGACGGGCCGATGTGGACGTTGCGCGGTGCAATGTCGGCTTCAACGTTGGACGTCACGGCCTGTGTCTTGGAGATCTTCTTGGACTCGAGGCGGTCGCGCTCCAGCATGTTCTTGAAGTCCATGTTGCCGCCGACGTTCAGCTGGTAGGTGCGGTCCAGTGTGACGCCGCGGTCTTCGAAGAGCTTGGCCATAACGCGGTGCGTGATGGTCGCACCGATCTGGCTCTTGATGTCATCGCCCACGATCGGGACGCCGGCCGCGGTGAACTTGTCGGCCCATTCCTTGGTGCCGGCGATGAACACGGGGAGGGCGTTGACGAACGCCACACCGGCGTCGATGGCAGCCTGCGCGTAGAAGTGGGCAGCATCCTCGGAGCCAACCGGGAGGTAGCAGACCATAACGTCTGCCTTGGATTCGCGGAGCGCGGCGACGATGTCAACGGGCTCTTCGGCGGACTGCTCGATGGTCTCGAGGTAGTACTTGCCGAGCCCGTCGAGGGTGTGGCCGCGCTGGACGGTCACGCCTGTGGGGGGCACGTCGGCGATCTTGATGGTGTTGTTCTCGCTGGCCAGGATGGCGTCGGCGAGGTCCACGCCCACCTTCTTCCCGTCCACATCAAAAGCGGCAACAAACTGGACATCGTTGACGTGGTACTTGCCGAACTCCACGTGCATCAGACCCGGGATCGTGGCCTGGGGATCGGCGTCGCGGTAGTAGTGCACACCCTGGACGAGCGAGGCGGCGCAGTTACCCACACCAACGATGGCAACACGAATCGGATTTGCAGACACGGAACTCCTTCGAAGACAACTTCAGCCGCGGGGAGGTCAGTACCGGAAAGTACGACGGCGGCATGCTGGCAGTGCGCCATTCGGCGCCTTTTCATCTTACCCAACCAAGCGGGGGACGGGATTGTTCCCGGCCCCGCCAGTTGAAGCGTTACGTGGCTACTTCTGCTTCCACAGGTTGATGTCCGATTCCACGGCGAACTCGTCGATGGCATTAACCTCGTCGGCGGTGAAGTCCAGGTTGTTGATGGCGGACAGGGTGTCTTCCAGCTGTCGGACGCTGGAAGCGCCGACGAGTGCGGATGTCACGGAGGAACCCCTGCCCTGCTCGCGGAGAATCCAGGCAATGGCCATTTGCGCCAGGGTCTGGCCCCGGCCCTCGGCGATCCGGTGGAGCCCGCGCACGCGGTCCAGATTCTCGGCGGTGATCATGGCTGAGTCCAGGGACTTGTCCTGTGCCGCCCTGGAATCTGCGGGCACGCCGTTGAGGTAGCGGCCCGTGAGCATCCCCTGGGCCAGCGGCGAGAAGGCGATGCAGCCGGCGCCCACCTGCTCCAGGGCCTCGTAAAGGTTGGGGCTGCCGTTCTCGGTCCAGCGGTTCAGCATGGAGTAGCTGGGCTGGTGGATCAGCAGCGGCGTGCCCATTTCCTTCAGGATCCGGGCCGCTTCGAGGGTCTGCTCCGGGGTGTAGGACGAGATGCCGGCGTACAGGGCCTTGCCCGAGCGGACGGCCTGGTCCAGCGCGCCCATGGTCTCTTCCATCGGCGTTTCCGGGTCCGGCCGGTGGCTGTAGAAGATGTCCACGTAGTCCAGGCCCATGCGCTGCAGGGACTGGTCCAGGCTGGCCAGCAGGTACTTGCGGGAGCCCCAGTTGCCGTACGGCCCGGGCCACATGTCGTAGCCGGCCTTGCTGGAGATGATGAGTTCGTCGCGGTACGGCCTGAAGTCGTCCTTGAAGTGCCGGCCGAAGTTGGTCTCGGCGGTGCCGTAGGGCGGACCGTAGTTGTTGGCCAGATCGAAGTGGGTGACGCCCAGATCGAAGGCGCGGCGCAGGATGGCGCGCTGCACTTCGAAGGGCTTGTCGTCGCCGAAGTTGTGCCACAGGCCCAGGGAAATGGCCGGCAGCTTCAATCCGCTGTGTCCGACGCGGCGGTAGGGCATGGATTCATAGCGGGTTTCCGCGGGTGAATAAGTCATACGTTCCATCCTGCCACCTGTGACCCACGCGACAGACCGCAAGGGGCATCGTTACGGCCCCGGAGCCGGCAGGGAATTTACGACGGCGGCAATCGACGTTTCGTACTGGGGCGCCTGCAGGTAGTCGCTGTGGCTCACCACGAGGAACTGGTACGTGAACGGATCCATCTCCTGCGCGTAAGGGTCCGTCCCAATGTTCTCGGCACCTCCCGGACCCTGGTAGAGCACCGGAAAGCCGAGGTAATCGGTCTTGCGGTACAGGTTCACCCACCGGTGAGCGCCGGCGCCGAGGATGTGGCTGAGGTTCACCTCGAACTGAACGCTCGGATCGCCCGTGACGATGCGCTCGTCGTCCGGGCTCCCTGCGGCGGTGAGTTTTATCCGCGCGACCGGAGCGGTGGCGAGGACGGCCGGCCCCAGGAGTTCAGGGAAGAAACGGCCAAAGTAGGATCTCAATTGGGTTCCGTAGGTCAGCAATCCGATCCGGTTGAAAGGCAGGTCAGGCCGCGTTGACTTCAAATGGAACAGCGCGCTGACGGCGATAACCGCCCCGAGGCTGTGCGCCGAGATCGCCACCATCCCTGTCTTGGCAGGCTGAGGTGCGCCGTCGGCGCCATCCAGCCAGGCCGCGATCCTGGCGGCAAATTCGGGGACCGCCCGCTCGCCGTAGCTGGGAGGACCGAACGGATGGGCGGTCTTGGGCATAAAGCACATCAGATCCCAGAGGAGTGCCAGTGGCCGGGAGTTCGGCTTGGCCGACATCACGGCGAGCGCAACAATCGTGGCGCCAGCCGCAGCCAGGCCCAGGACTCCCATGCTTTCGATAAGCCCATAGAGCCCAGCCACCGCGCCGGTATTCCACCAGTCCTTGAAAGTCCCCAGAATAAGGGCAGACAGCAGTCCCAGGAAAATGAGGATGGCCAGCAACGACACCACGGCCTCCGCCCGGTGAGCGAGGGAAGCGGTCCGCCGGGCCGCCACCAGTTTGCGGCCGGCTGCTTCCTGTTGCGGCAAGGGCGGAACAGCATCATAGGCGGACAGCAGTTCCGACACTGCGGCCTCCTGCGTATTCCACGTCATCGAACGCAATGCCCGCCACGTGCAAACTCCCCATGCGACGGCCCCCGCGACGATCACTGCCAGCAGCAGCCCGCTGAACAGCGAGAAGACCGACGGCGGTATCAGGACGTCGCCAGCCACGGACCCAAACCGCCACATCCCGTCGTCCGTGGCAGCACGCCGCTCGAGGTTGCGCTGCAGCACGGTGGCAGCGGCCCCCACAATCGCGCAGCTCAGGATAGTCGCCGATCCCAATGCGAGGGTGGAGAAGACAGCCGAGCCTTTGCCCCGCCAGCCGAGGGTCCGCTCGTCATAGCCCTGCCTTCGGAGCCAGCTCATGGTGAGGATCAGAACCAGCATCACGAACATGAGCCCGGCCGGGGCAGTGCCGAGTCCCAGCATGCGCGCTGCGCCGGGGACCCCGCCGTCGGGAGCCCCTGAAAGAACGGCGGCCAGCCCGGCCGCCAAGACGCTGATGATGGCTCCGCCGGCAATCGCGCCCATCCGTGATGAGCCGTCCCGGGAGGGCATGTCCGGATTGTCCGAGGACTTCCGGACCGTCTCAATCCCCGCAAGCACCACCGCACCCGCCGCGACCAGCCATGCGGCCATCATTAAGATCCCGTCCAGGCCGATTCGCCCGGGCGCCAGCGGGACGCACTCCGTGAAGAATGTGCCCACGCTTCCGCAGGCGACGCCGTCGATCCGTGTCCAGAGGCCGTCCCAGGCGATGATGGCGCCAACCGCGGCCAGCGACGCCCACACGTGCAGCCACCCGTTGTAGCGGATCTCCTTCCGCGCTTCCCAGAGATTCCGGATCATCAGGGTGGGGAGCGCTGATATTTCCTCGCCACTTGTGCCGGCCACCATCGGAGCACCGTCACCGAGGTTCGGGCGAGGGTGGAACCGTGTCCGCGCCAGGTAGGCGATGGCTGCCAGGACGGCCACCGCCACGACGGGTATCAGGGCGAGCAGGACGATGCGCTGGCCCCGGGTCCAGCCGGCCAGGCCGTCCAGGAAGGCCGGCAGCGCGGAGCAGACGCGGCGTTCCTGGTCCGGAACGTCGGCCGGAAAACACTGGACGGCGATCAGGTCCATGGAGACCACGGCCGCCGTCACCACAAAATAGAGGGTCAGGACCAGCGCGAACAGCCTGATCCGTCCCGCGCCGTCGCGCCCGCGGGGCATCTCGACTGCGTAATCGATGCGCGGTTCCGCCTGCCCGGACATTGGATCGGCACCGGCCTGCTGCTTCACGGCGGGCAGCGGCCGGCTCCAGTAGGCCGCATTGGTCAGCCCGAAAGGCATCAGCAGGAACCACGCCGTCCGGACTGCGGCATCGGCGATCCTGCCGGCCATACCTACCCCCGTGAAGCGCGCCAACCGGCCCCACGAATAGGCCTCCACCACGCGGGGGCTGCCACCGTTACCTGCGGTACCGGACGCGACGGCTCCAGCCCCGGCGCCCGCCTCAGGCTTAGCCCGGTAGAAGCCCGCGAGCTCGTCACCCCAGGCGAGCTCAACGTCGTCGGGCTTAAGCGACCGGTTGCCGGACCGGAGGAGCTCGTGGGGCGGGGTATTGCGGATGCCATGGATGCGGAGTTCAAGCGTGGCAGGAACCTTCGACGCGCTATCCACGCTGCCATCCATGACGGCCTCCATCGCCCGTACGCAAGTCACCGAGCCGCCTATTACGGCTGGTCAGTACGCGATTAGTACGCCCAGGCAACACCAGCGTCTACATTAACTCGAAGCTACTTCTGCCCCAGTAGTCAGTACCGCCCCACTGTGTGCCGCCAGCAGGAACGCGTCGCCGTCCACCAAAGACGCCTCGTCCGTCGAAAGCAGCACCGTGCCCAGCGATGCCGGAAGCCGAACCGGCGACGCCGAGAAGTTCAGCAGCACCTCCACGGCCCCGCGGCGGAAGCGCAACCAGCCGGCGTCGTCGTCGAATGTCACGTCCGTTTCCGCGAACCCCAGGCCCGCCAGCTCGGGGTAAGCGCGCCGCACGGCCGTCAGCGACTGATAAAGCGACAGGAGGCGCGCGTGGTCGCCGTCGGCGGCCTCCGCCCAGTTGAGTTTGGAGCGCCGGAATGTTTCGGGATCCTGCGGATCGGGTACGACGGCGGGATCCCACCCCATGCGTTCGAACTCGCGGATCCTGCCCTCCGCCGTCGCCTTGCCCAGCTCCGGCTCGGGATGCGAGGTGAAGAACTGCCACGGCGTGGAGGCGCCAAATTCCTCACCCATAAACAGCATGGGCGTAAAGGGCGAGGTCAGCGTCAGCACCGCGGTCACGGCCAGCGGGCCGTACGGCAGGGACTGGGACAGCCTGTCCCCGATGGCCCGGTTGCCGATCTGGTCGTGGTTCTGGCTGCACACCACCAGGGCCGCGGGGTGGACCAGCGAGGTGTTGATTGGCCGGCCGTGATGGCGTGAGCGGAAGCTGGAGTAGCTGCCGTCGTGCAGGAAGCCGTCCTTGAGGACCTTGGCCAGCACGCCGAGCGACGCGAAGTCGCCGTAGTACCCGGCGGTCTCGCCACTGACGTTAACGTGGACCGCGTGATGGAAGTCGTCGCTCCACTGCCCGGCGAGGCCATAGCCGTTGACATCGCGAGGGTAGATCAGCCGCGGATTGTTGAGGTCCGATTCGGCGATGAGAGTCTTGGGAAGCCCGGTCTCCGCGGAGATCGAATCGCCCAGCGCGCCGAGCTCCTCCAGGAGGTGCACGGCCCGCTCGTCGCGGAGTGCGTGGACGGCATCCAGACGCAGCCCGTCCACGTGATAGTCGCCAAGCCAGAGAGCCGCGTTGTCCAGGATGTATTCACGCACGACGTCGGACCCCGGGCCATCGAGGTTGACCGAATCGCCCCACGTGTTGGCGTCGCCTTGCTTGAGGTAGGGGCCGAATTTGGGCAGATAGTTACCGCTGGGTCCCAGGTGGTTGTAGACCACGTCCTGGATGACGCCCAGCCTGGCTGCATGGGCGGCGTCCACAAACCGCTGGTAGGCCGCAGGGCCGCCGTAGCCTTCGTGGACCGCGAACCACTGGACGCCGTCGTAGCCCCAGTTGTGGGTTCCGTTGAATCCGTTGACCGGCAGCAGCTCCACAAAATCGATGCCGAGGTCCGCGAGGTAGCCGAGTTTATCCGCGGCTGCATCGAGGGTTCCCTCGGGCGTAAACGTTCCCACGTGGAGTTCGTAGATGACCGAGCCGCGCAGTTCCTTCCCCAGCCAGCCAGCGTCCTGCCAGGCGTAGGAACCGGGATCGTACGTGCGGGACAGGGCATGGACGCCGTCCGGGAGGCGACGCGAACGGGGGTCCGGCAGCGGGTGCGTCTCGCCGTCGAGCAGGTAGCCGTAGTCCACGTCTGCGTCCGCCGGCGCGTCCGGCGCGGACCACCAGCCATCTGGGCCGGGGCCTCCGGACACCTGCTTCATGGGGTACTGCTGACCGTTGGCGAGCAGCGAGACGGCCGAGGCGTCCGGGGCCCAGACATCGAACCGGCCGGAACCGTGGTGCGTCAGGCTCATGCGTTGTCTCCGTTCACGGGCGCGAGCAGCGCCACAGGGTAAGGCTGGAGGATCTCGGCCACCGGCACCGGGCCGGGGCCGTGCGTCCGGCCCGTAAGTTCGTCCCGCAATGCGGTGGAAAGTTCGACGACGGTGTCCCGCCACCCGCCCGCGCGTTCCAGTCCGAAGGGAAGCCTCGTCGCAAGGGTCAAGGCGCCGGGCGTGCTTCCAGTGCTGTTGCTGTCCGACCCGCGGTCGAACGCCACCAAGTGGTCCGCGGCTGCGCCGGAAGCAAGAACGGGCCGGTAGCCCTGGAAGAGTTCCGGCCGGTCCCGGCGGAGCCGGAGCGCCCGGGAGGTCAGCAGCAGTTTCGTGGCCTCGTCCCGGAAGTCCGCCGGAATCGTGCCGGCATCGAGTGCGGCCAAGGACGCTCCGCGGGATTCGAAGTCAACAGCCCGCCTATTGTCCGGGTCGGCCAGCGACCGGTCCCAGAATTCCGTCCCCTGATACACATCAGGCACCCCCGGCATGGTCAGCTGGAGCAGCTTCAGGGACAGCGAGTTGGCGGCGGCAAAGGCATCCGTCCTGGCGACGATGTCCTCGATCACCGTGGTGACCCGGGCATCGTCGAACGCAGCATCCACAGCTGACTTGACGCGTGATTCGAACTTCTGGTCCGGATCCGTCCATGTGGTGGAGTTGGCTGCCTCCCGGGCAGCCTTCTCCGCATAGGCCTGCAGCCGTTCCCGCGACGCCGGCCACGCACCGATGACCGCCTGCCACAGCAAGGTCTCGAACGGGCCGTCGGGCACCGGGGCGAGCCCGCGAAGGGTGTCCAGGGTTGCTGCCCACTCCGGCAGCTCGGCGATCACGGAGATCCGTGCCCGGGTGTCCTCACTGCGTTTGGTGTCATGGGTGGTCAGCGTGGTCATGGACAGCGGCATGGATTTCTGCCGCCCGGCCATCCGCCGGTGGAATTCGTCCGGGGCGAGCGAGAAATGGGACGGGTCCGCTCCCACTTCCGTCAGTGTCCCCAGCCGGGTGTAGCGGTAGAACGCCGTGTCCTCAACGCCTTTGGCCATCACCATGCCGGACGTCTGCTGGAACCGCAGTCCCAGTTCAGTCCCGGGCTTCAGGAGCAGGGGCAGCAGCGCGTCCAGGACCTCGGCCAGGTCAGGGCGCTGGCGAGCCGCGGCCGCGCAGGCCTCGCGCAGCACCTCCTCACCCGTAGGCAGGTACGTGCGGTACACGGGGAAGGCCGCTATGACCTGAGCCAGGGCATCAGCAGCGACGTCCACAGACAGGTCAGCGGACAGCCGCGCGTCAAAATGGACCAGGCGGGCCAGCCGCAGGATCTCGGACCGGAGCATGCCGTCCGCCACGGCGCGCTTGGTCCCCAGAATCATGGCCGCATAGTCGGCAGGCTCGCCGGAGCGCAGCTGTGCATCCAACGCGTCCAACGCAGCCTCGCCGGCCGGGTCCACCAGCAGGCGGTCCAGGTCAGCCAGGGCGTCGTAGCCGGTGGTTCCCTCGCAGGCGAATTCCGTCGGGAGCTCCTCCCCCGGCTCCAGGATTTTCTCTACCAGGACATAGGCTCCGCCGCTGAGGTCCTTGAGCCAGCGAAGATACCCGGCAGGATCCGCCAGGCCGTCCGGGTGGTCCACACGCAGCCCGTCAACCAGTCCGTCGTCGAACCAGCGCTTCACCTCGGCATGGGCCTGGTCGAAGACCCAAGGGTCCTCCACCCGGAGGCCCGCAAGGGTGTTGACAGCGAAGAACCGCCGGTAGTTCAGCTCGCTGTCCGCCCGGCGCCAGGAGACGAGTTCGTAATGCTGCCGGTCATGCACAGCCCGCGGAGAGTCGCCGTCGGAGCATGAACCTGCGGCCAACGGAAACCGGTGGCCGTAGTAATGGAGCTCGCCATCTGCCACCTCGAGAAGCCCAAGGTCGTCATCACTGCCCAGGACGGGAATCCGGATCCGGCCGGCACCAAAGTCCCAGTCGACGTCGAACGCTTCCGCGTAAGGCGAGCGGCGCCCTTCCTGCAGCAGCGACCACCACCACGGGTTCTGGGCAGGCGTGGCAACGCCGACATGGTTGGGGACGATGTCCACCAGCACGCCCATGCCATGCTCCCGCGCGGCTGCAGAGAGTGCCAGCAGCCCCTCCGGGCCACCCCGCTCCGGATCCACCGACGACGGATCTGTCACGTCATAGCCGTGATCGGACCCGCGTTCCGCCGTCAGGATCGGAGACAGGTAGACCCAATCAACGCCCAGTGATTTCAGGTACGGAACCGTCTCGGCAGCATCAAAGAGCGTGAAGCTGCTGCGGATCTGGAGCCGGTAGGTGGACGCCGGGACTTTCACTTACCGGCGTCCTTCCGGGCCCCGACTTTCGTGGTTCTCCCGGGTTCGGCCACCATCGGCGCACTGAGAGCCTCGGTTTCGCTGGTGGCAGTCTGCGACAGCGCGGCGAGTGACGCAGCCACGGAATGGTCCGGCTCGGTCTCCTCCACGGTGTGGGCACGGAGCACCACCAGCGACTTTGCGTCCACCGGCAGGGCCTCGCCGGCCTTGACCGGCTCGGTGTCCGCGTTATGACCGGCCGTATCGATGATGATGTCCCAGGCCGGCGCGTACTCATCGGCCGGCAGGGTGAACTTCACCGTGTCGTCGTGGGCGTTGAAGTACAGCAGGAAGTTCACGTCCGTGATCCGGCGGCCACGGACATCTTTGCCCTGGATGCCGTCGCCGTTGAGGAACACGCCCACCGAGCGGCCGAAGCCGCTGTCCCAGTCCTCCGGCTTCATGGTGTCGCCTTCAACGTCGAGCCATACGATGTCCGGCAGCCGTTCGCCTTCACCTCTGCGGACGGGGCGGCCGTCAAAGAATCTGCTCCGGCGGAAGGTGGGGTGCTTGGCACGGAGCGCGTTGACGGCGGCCGTGAATTCGACGAGCGGCTGGTCGATGTTCTCCCAGTTGATCCAGGTCAGTTCCGAATCCTGGCAGTAACCGTTGTTGTTGCCCTGCTGCGTGCGGCCCATTTCGTCACCGTGCAGCAGCATGGGCACACCCTGGGACAGCAGCAGCGATGCGATGAAGTTCCGCTGCTGCCGGGCGCGCAGCCCGAGGACAGCGGGATCATCGGTGGGGCCTTCCGCTCCGCAGTTCCAGGACCGGTTGTGGGATTCGCCGTCGTTGTTATCCTCGCCATTGGCGTCGTTGTGCTTCTCGTTGTAGGACACCAGGTCTGCCAGCGTGAAGCCGTCATGGGCAGTGACAAAGTTGATGGATGCCACGGGACGGCGGCCCGAGTGCTCATACAGGTCAGCGGAGCCGGTGAGGCGGGAGGCAAATTCGCCCAGCGTGGACGGTTCACCGCGCCAGAAGTCCCGGACCGTGTCGCGGTACTGGCCGTTCCACTCCGTCCACTGCGGCGGGAAGTTGCCCACCTGGTAGCCACCGGGGCCCACATCCCAGGGCTCGGCGATGAGCTTGACCTGGGACACCACCGGATCCTGCTGGATGAGTTCGAAGAAGGTGGAGAGCTTGTCCACGTCGTAGAACTCGCGGGCCAGGGTGGAAGCAAGGTCGAAGCGGAAGCCATCCACGTGCATTTCGGTGACCCAGTACCGCAAGGAATCCATGAGCAGCTGCAGCGAGTGCGGCTGGCGGACATTGAGCGAGTTGCCCGTGCCCGTGTAATCCATGTAGTGCTTCTCGTCGCCCTCCATCAGCCGGTAGTAGGAGGCGTTGTCGATGCCCTTGAAGGACAGCGTGGGGCCAAGGTGGTTGCCTTCGGCGGTGTGGTTGTACACCACGTCAAGGATCACTTCGATGCCTGCGCGGTGCAGCGTGCGGACCATGGCTTTGAAGTCCTGGACCTGCTGGCCGGTGTCGCCGGTGGAGCTGTAGGTGTTCTGCGGCGCGAAGAAGCCGATGGTGTTGTAGCCCCAATAGTTGCTCAGGCCTTGGTCCTGCAGGGTTCCCTCGTTGACGAACTGGTGCACCGGCATCAGCTCGATGGCGGTGATGCCCAGTTTCTGCAGGTGCGCGATGACCGACGGGTGCGCCACGCCGGCATACGTGCCGCGCTGCTCCTCGGGTATCTCGGGATGGAGCTGCGTGAGGCCCTTGACGTGGGCTTCGTAAATGACCGATTTGTGGTACGGGATGCGCAGGTTGTGGTCGCCGTCCCAGTCGAAGAACGGGTTGATGACCACGCCCATCATCATGTGCGGTGCGGAGTCGTCGTTATTGATGGAGTCCGGGTCGCCCAGGTTGTAGGAGAAGAGTGCCGGGTCCCAGTCCATCTGCCCGTGCACGGCCTTGGCGTAGGGGTCCAAGAGCAGCTTGTTGGGGTTGAAGCGGTTGCCGGAGTCCGGGTCATAAGGCCCGTGGACGCGGTAGCCGTATTTCTGGCCCGGCTGGACCTGCGGGATGTAGCCGTGCCACACGTAGCCGTCCACTTCATCGAGCCTGAACCGCGTTTCGACGCCGTCGTCATCGAAGAGGCACAGCTCCACCTTTTCGGCGCGTTCGCTGAACACGGCGAAGTTCGTGCCGGTCCCGTCAAAAGTGGCGCCAAGCGGATATGCCGTTCCGGGCCAGATTTCCATGCGTGCTCCTCATCGTTTGTTCGACAGCGGGAGCGTGGACACAAAACCGCCCCTGCCTGTGCAGAACCTATGCCTACGGTAGCGGGTGGGTCTGACTATTACGTTTCCGGCCCGCTGGTTTACCAAGCAGGCTGACTTTATGCCAAACGTCTGGTACAGCGTCCGCAATCCGGCCCGCCGTCAGCGGTCCACCGCCGGAAGCGGCCGCCCCCGCGAAGCCGTGGAGGCTGGCCCCAAGGGCGGCAATCGCCGCCCAGCGCTCGTCCGGATCTATGCCCGCATCACGGAAGCGCCCGACGTCGGACCCCACTTGGGCGAGCAGCGCACCGATGATCCCGGCCAGGACGTCGCCGCTTCCGGCGGTAGCGAGCCACGCCGTGCCGTCCGCCTGGCTGTAGAAATCCTGGAAGGGGGAGGCCACCAGCGTGGTGGCGCCTTTGAGCAGTACGGTGGCCTCGGTAAGCACGGCGGCATGCCGGGCAGCACCGAGGGTGGAAGCCTCGACGGCGGGACGGTCAGGGGCAGGATCAAAGTCCGGGCTGGCCGGGGACGAGCCGAGTCGCTCCAGGAGCGATGCTAGTTCGCCGGCATGCGGGGTGAGCACCACCTGTGGGCCCAGGACCGCGGGCAGTGCCGGCAACGCCCCGGCATCGGCGATCACGGGCAGGCCGGATTCCACCGCGTCACGGGCGCGCTGGAGCTGTTCTGTGTCGCCCGGGCCCATCCCAGAACCCACCAGCCACGCCTGGACGTGCAGGTCCGCCACGGAGCCCGTGCTGCAGACCACCTCGGGGCAGGACTGCCGCACCAGGGTGGCCACCTCGGGCGGGCCCAGGTAGCGGACCATCCCCGCGCCGGCAGCCAGCGCACCCCGGCAGGCCAGCACGGCGGCGCCCGGATAATCTGCAGATCCGGCGACCACGCCCAGGACGCCGCGGGAATACTTGTGCGAGCGACTCCGGGGCTGCGGCAGGAGCCAGGCCAGGTCCACCGGCTCAAACCTTCGCAGCGCCGGCCAAGGCAGTTCCTCTTCGATGCCGATGGGCACCACGTGGACGCGGCCGGCGTGATCGGCGCCGGGGTCCGCCAGCAGCCCTACTTTGGCTGCTGCGAAAGTTACGGTCACATCCGCGGACAGCACCGGCGCATGGGCCTCACCGGTGTCGGCGTCCACGCCGCTCGGAACATCGCAGGCCACCACAATTCCCGGCTCCTGGGACGCCAGCCGCACTCCCGAAAGGCCGCTCACCAGGTCGGCCGCCGCTCCCCGAAGGCCGCCGTGGGCGCCCGTCCCCAGGATTGCGTCAATCACGACGTCGGCACTCGCCACGTGAGCCGCCAGCTGGCTGGAATTGAAATCAGTGAGAAGGTGCACGCGCCCGCCGGCGCGCTCAAAAGCAGCCAGCGCCTCGGCGTGGGCCGTTCCGGCGGTGAGTACCGCCGTCGTACGCATTCCTCTGGCGGCTAGGAACGAGGCGGCGAAGAGTCCATCTCCCCCGTTGTTGCCTTTGCCCACCAGGACGGCCACGCTGGCGCCGTAAAGCCGCCGGCCGCGTGCCTTCAGCTCGTGGACCACAGCGTTGGCGAGCCCATGGGAGGCTCTCTGCATCAGAACAGCGCCCATCCCGGCAGTCAGGAACGGCTGTTCGGCCGCCCTGATCTGGGTTCCGGTATAGGCGCTGATCATGGTGTCAGGTCCGTTGGCGCGTCAGCCTTCGGCGCTGTTAGCTTTCGGCCAGTACTGTGGCGGTGGCGATCCCGCCGTCGTGGCTCATGGAGACGTGCCAGCGTTTGACGCCCTTGGACTCGGCCACCGCGAGAACGGTGCCCTTGACCTGGATGGTGGGGCCGTGCTGGTCCAGGCCGATCCAGCAGTCCTGCCAGTTCATACCGGCCGGCGCGCCGAGGACCTTGGCCACGGCCTCCTTGGCGGCGAACCTCGCGGCCAGCGAGCGGGTGTTCAGCTCGCGTTCCGCGGGCACGAACAGCCGGTCCCGGAGGCCCGGGGTGCGCTCAAGCTGGCGGCCGAACCGCTCGATGTCTACAACGTCTACGCCAATGCCAACAATCATGGCGCTATTCTACGGGGACGCTCGTGGACCTGCCGCACACCGCGCACCGCGCTGCGCGATTATCAACCGGCCGAGTATTACGTCGTCGGCGCCGAATCCACTCATATCATCAAGCCGGTGGCTGCCGGGAACGAGCACGCCCTGCACGCCGAAGCGTTCTGCCTGGAGCTTTCGCGGCGGATCGTGCTGACCACGTTCGCCAGCGACGTGCGCACCTTTGCCGGCCGGACTGTCCTTGTCCTCGAACGCTACGATCGCCGGGTCGCCGGGTCGCCGGTCGAAGCGTAGAGCGTATCCATCAGGAGGAAGGCGCCCAGGCTCTCGGACTGAACATGTCCCTCCGGATCAACTCCCCCGCCTGTCAGCCGTCAGTGACGGTAGATGACCTTGTCACCGAAGGCGTCTCCTGGGGACTCGACGAACGGCATGCACGGCACGCCGTCACCGGAACGCTCGAAGAGCTGGCCCATTCCCTCGAACAGGCCGACGCATCCGCCGTCGGGGAGGAAGTGGCACGGTACATCGGCCACGGGAAACGGAATCTTCTGGACGGCAAGGCTGCCGGAATCGGCGGCGCGCACCCGTCCCTGGCCGCACCGGGCCCAGTACCGGCCATGCCGCCGCGGAGCTGACAGTCGAGCCTGCGCACCAGGAACGGAAGCCCCGAGCCTAGGGCTCGGGGCTTCCGTTTCGCTGAGCACCAACCGGCACGGGGCCAGTCAGCCGCCGGTTACTCTACGGTGACGCTCTTGGCGAGGTTGCGGGGCTGGTCTACGTCGTAGCCCTTGGCCGAGGCGAGGGCCAGGGCGAAGATCTGCAGCGGGACCGTGCTGAGCAGCGGGGCCAGCAGGGTGTCGGTCTCCGGGATGTAGAAGACGTGCTCGGCGTAGGCCTTCACGGCCTCGTCGCCCTCTTCGGCGATCACAATGGTCTTGGCGCCGCGCGCCCGGACTTCCTGGATGTTCGAGACAACCTTGGCGTGCAGTGAGTCGCGGCCGCGCGGGGACGGGACCACCACAAACACGGGCTGGCCTTCCTCGATCAGCGCGATGGGGCCGTGCTTCAGCTCGCCGGCGGCGAACCCTTCGGCGTGGATGTAGGCGAGCTCCTTGAGCTTGAGCGCACCCTCCATGGCCACAGGGAAGCCGACGTGGCGGCCCAGGAACAGCACAGACTTCGCGTCGGCCATGGACGCGCCGAGTTCCTTGATCTGCGCCTCGTTGTCCAGGATCCGCTGGATCTTGGCGGGGATTTTGTTCAGGTCCGCCAGGATGTCCTTGATCTCCCCCTGGAACTTGTTCCCGCGCAGCTGCGCCAGGTACAGGCCCAGCAGGTACGCGGCGGTGATCTGCGCCAGGAACGCCTTGGTGGAGGCAACGGCGATTTCCGGGCCGGCGTGCGTGTAGAGCACGGCGTCGGATTCACGCGGGATGGTGGAGCCATTGGTGTTGCAGATCGAAACCGTCTTGGCGCCCTGTTCCTTGGCGTAGCGGACGGCCATCAGGGTGTCCATGGTCTCGCCGGACTGGGAGATCGAAACGATCAGGGTGTTCGCGTCCACGATCGGGTCCCGGTAACGGAACTCGTGGGAGAGCTCCACTTCGGTGGCGATCCGGCACCAGCGCTCAATCGCGTACTTGGCCACCTGCCCGGCGTACGCGGACGTGCCGCAAGCCAGCACAATGATCTTGTCGACGTTCTTGAGCAGTTCCGGGTCGATCCGCAGCTCATCAAGGGTCAGCTTGCCGTCGATGTCCGACCGGCCCAGCAGGGTCTTGGCCACGGCGTCGGGCTGGTCATGGATTTCCTTCTCCATAAAGGACGGGAAACCGCCCTTCTCCGCAGATTCCGGATCCCAGTCAACGTGGTATTCCTTGCCCTCGGCCGGGGCGCCGAAGAAGTCGGTGATCTCCACCGAGTCAGCGGTGATGGTGACAATCTGGTCCTGGCCCAGCTCCACCGCGCGGCGGGTGTAGTCAATGAACCCGGAGACATCCGAGCCCAGGAAGTTCTCCCCTTCGCCCAGGCCAACCACCAGCGGCGAGTTGCGGCGGGCAGCCACCACAACGTCCGGCTGGTCAGCGTGAACGGCCAGGAGGGTGAACGCACCCTCGAGGCGCTGGCAGGCGAGCTGCATCGCAGTGGTCAGGCCGCCGTCGGACACGTCACCGTTGAACTTGGTGCGGAAAATGTCGCCCAGCAGCACCGCGGCGACTTCGGTGTCCGTCTCGGACTCGAAGGTGTAACCCTTGGCCACCAGCTCCAGCTTCAGTTCAGCGAAGTTCTCGATGATGCCGTTATGGATCAGGGCCAGCTTGCCGCCGTCGGCCAGGTGCGGGTGCGCGTTCTGGTCCGTGGGGCCGCCGTGCGTGGCCCAGCGGGTGTGGCCGATGCCCGTGAACGTCTCCGGCAGCGGATGTTCCTCCAGCTCGGCCAGGAGGTTGCTCAGCTTGCCGGACTTCTTCCGGGATTCGATGAACCCCTTGGAGACCACCGCCACCCCCGCAGAGTCGTAACCCCGGTACTCCAGGCGGCGCAATCCTTCAAGGACTACATCCAACGCACTGTGACCGGTATTCCCACGGCCAGCAGAATGGCCCACATATCCAACGATTCCACACATGGGCTCCAGCTTATCGGCAGCGGGGTTCAGGTTTAAACCGCGTGACGAGACTCACGCCCAAACCTGCTGATGTAATCCGCCATCCCAGGAACGGTGAAGGCGAGATAGCCACGGCGTGGGGCGTAGATGAGACCCGTGTGGATTAGTGACTGCCTCGCTGCGGACACCGCAGTTTGAACCCTGCCCAGCCGTGTAGCGATGTCGCTGACCAGTGAAGGGGCGTCGTTGTCCTGGGCCATGGCCGCCATGAACTCCTGCTGGGCAGTGGTCGCTCTTTCCCAGCGTGAGTTGTAGAGTCCGGCGTCCACTTCGTCGCGGGCCCTGCCGATCCCTATGCGTGCGTCATCTGCGTCGATTGTCCGGGAAGCGGCAACATCCCAGATGTGCTTGCCGCAGGCCTGGACGAAATACGGGTACCCGCCGGATGCTTTCAGGACAACAACCAAGGCATTTTCGCTCCAGGTCACGCGCTCCCGCTGCGATGGTGTTACGAGGGCGTCTTTGGTGTCCTCGTCGCTGAGGAGCCCCACAGTTCGGTAAAGATACATGCGCTCTGCGTAAGTGGAAGCTTTGGCAAGGACGGAAGGCAGTGACGGGAGGCCCGTGCCAAGGAACATGAGCGGCGCGGGACGCGGATCTTGGCCGAGCTGGTGCAAGGCGACGTTGAGCGCCTCCAGGTCCTTCTTTGGTGCTTCTTGCAGCTCATCGACAGCCAGCAGAACTCCCGTTCCGGCGGCACGAGCGGCGAGGCCCAGCGATTCCAGCATTTCGGCAAGGTCTGTTGAGAGTTGTCCGCTGTCAGCCTTCCCTGCCGCGGCTTGGATGTCGAACCCGAAACCGTACGTGCCGGCCGGGTCGACTTTGAGCTGAAAGGAGCGGAAGACGGCGAAGGCCTCACGGAATGACCGCTTGACCTTCTCGGAGGCCGTGGCCGCTTTGCGTAGGGCGACGTAGATTTCTTTGGCCAGCTGAACCGCCAGCGGCTGGCTGCCGGATGCTTCAAGCTTGACGACGATCCAGCCTGCATCAACGGCGTTTCGAGCGCATTGGTTCAGCAGCACGGTCTTGCCAACACCCCGAAGGCCGGAGATGATCCATGGCCGCGCCCCCTCGCCGTCGGCCGCTACCCCTTCGAGCATGCCCATGAAATCAGCCAGTACAGCAGAGCGACCAGCCAGTTCAGGAGGTACCCGACCCGCGCCGGGCCGGAAAGGGTTAGGGGTATTCAGAATCATGAATCCAACCCTATCTGTAATTATTGCAAAATCAAGATAATTATGGATTATTTGGCATAAAGCAGCACCATCCGCGCAAGCAAAAATACCTGAGGCCAGCACAACACTTTTGCGAGCATCCTGACGGTAAGTCGTTACAACCGGTCACCGCATTTCGCTCTGGGCCGTACGCGGGGCAGAATCTCTAAAGTGACTTTGCAACGCAACGAAGCGAACGGGGAGGGCGTCTCCCCGTTCGTGGAGCTGGACCGCCAGACCTGGTCCCGGCTCGCCGCCCAGATGGAGCAGCCCCTTAACGAAGAGGACATTGTCCGTCTGCGTGGCCTCGGCGATCCCCTGGACATGAAGGAGATCCGCGAGGTCTACCTGCCCCTGTCCCGGCTCCTGCACCTCTATGTGGAGGCCGCGGGCCAGCTTCATTCGGCCACCACCACCTTCCTGGGTGAGCAGACCCAGCGCACTCCGTTTGTCATCGGCGTGGCCGGCTCGGTGGCCGTGGGCAAGTCCACCATCGCCCGTGTGCTCCGGGAGATGCTGCGGCGCTGGCCCGGCACGCCGAACGTTGAGCTGATCACCACCGACGGCTTCCTCTACCCCTTGGCCGAACTCAAGCGCCGCCAGCTGCTGGAACGCAAGGGCTTCCCCGAGTCCTACGACCGCCGCGCGCTGCTGCGTTTTGTGAGCGAGATCAAGGGCGGCGCGGAGGAAGTCCGGGCACCCTGGTACTCCCATGTCACCTATGACATCGTGCCGGACAAGGAAGTGGTGGTCCGCCGCCCGGACGTGCTGATTGTGGAGGGCCTGAACGTGCTGGCCCCGGCCCGCCCGCGCCATGACGGCAAGCAGGGGCTGGCGCTGAGCGATTTCTTTGATTTCTCCATCTATGTGGACGCCAAGACCTCCTACATCGAGGAGTGGTACGTGGAGCGGTTCCGCAAGCTCCAGAGCACCGCGTTCGCGCAGCCGGAGTCCTACTTCCACCGTTACGCAACACTGTCCGACGCCGAAGCCGAGCGCACGGCCCGGGATATCTGGAAACGCATCAACGAGCCCAACCTGGAGGAAAACGTCCTCCCTACCCGCGGCCGCGCCCAGCTGGTCCTGACCAAGGACGCGGACCACTCCATCCGCCGCATGCTTCTGCGGAAGGTTTAACACACATGTGCCACAACTGCGCGGCAGGCGGTGTCTCCCCGGGGTCCAGCCGCCGGTCCTTCGCCCGCTTCCTCGCCGCCGGCGCCGGGCTTACGGTCCTGGCAGCGTGCACGCCGGAGGCACCGGCCGGGGTGGCGCCGTCGTCGTCCTCCCCCGCGCCGGCGGCGGCCTCCGCATCCTCCTCCCCCGTGGCAGTCCCCTCAGTGGAAAGCACGACGGCGGCAGCTGAGCCGCCGCCGCAGGTTCCCGTACCGCCGTCGGCAGCGCTGCCCCGGCAGTCTTCCCTGACGGATCCGGCCAGCCCGTGGCTGGTGGTCAACAAGCGCCGCCCGCTGTCGCCGCCGGACTATGTTCCGGCGGACCTGGTCCAGCCCAACATTCAGCTGGCAGTCTCCGGCGAGGCGGCGCTGCTGAACAGCACGACGGCGGCTGCCGCGGAAGCGATGTTCGCCGCGGCCGCGCAGGACGGCGTGAGCATGACGCTGGCAAGCGGTTACCGCTCCTACGGCACCCAGGTGGCAACTTACAACGGCTATGTTGCGGCCCGCGGCCAGGCCGATGCCGACACCGCCAGCGCCCGCCCCGGTCACTCGGAACACCAGACCGGCTGGTCCTTCGACATTGGGGACGGCGGCGGGGCGTGCGGATTCCAGCCCTGCTTCGCCGAGCAGCCGGCGGCAGTGTGGGCGAAAGCGAACGGTCACCGCTTCGGTTTTGTGGTGCGCTATCCGTGGATGTTCCACCCGATCACCGGCTACTACTACGAGGCGTGGCACCTGCGGTACATCGGCGTGGAAGCCGCCACCGACATGGCGAACCGGGGCATCAGCACGGTGGAGGAGTACTTCGGGGTGGAAGCGGCGCCGGGGTATTCCTAAGCAGCACATACACAGCCCCAGTTCTCGGCGCGGCCAAAAGGATTACACGGTTGTCATCCGCCGTTCACAACCTTGCGCTAGCTTGGTTCCTATGCTTACTGGATTCAAGAATTTCATTATGAAGGGCAACGTTGTAGACCTTGCCGTCGCCGTCGTGATGGGTGCCGCTTTCGGCGCCGTCGTGACCTCAATCGTCGAGGGCCTGCTCACACCGCTGATCGGCCGCCTGTTCAATGCCAAGGGGATTGAAGAAATGCAGTGGGAGGGATTCCTGTACGGATCCGTCATCTCCTCGATTATTTCCTTCGTACTCGTGGCTGCCGCCATTTACTTCGTGGTCATCATGCCGATGAACCACATGATCGAACTGCGCAACCGCAAGCTGGGCATTGACCGGGACGTCAAGGAAGAGGCTGCGGAAGACCCGCAGATCGCCCTGCTCACCGAAATCCGGGATGCGCTGAAGGCCGACGCACGCCGGTAAAGCCAAAATGGCCCGTCTCCTACTTGGATTCTAGGGGTCGTTGCAACACCTGTTGGTTAAGTGGTTAGTAGTAAATCACGTAGACGCTCGGCTGGAGTACTCCAGCCGAGCGTTTTGCGTGGGCGTCCGTTGAGTTCCTGGGCCACGTGTTCGAGGTCTTCAGGGCCGTAGGCGGACAGGTCGGTGCCCTTGGGGAAGTACTGGCGCAGCAGCCCGTTGGTGTTTTCGTTCGAGCCGCGTTGCCAGGGGCTGGCTGGATCGCAGAAGTAGACGGGCATGTCGGTGGCAAGAGTGAATGATCGGTGGGTGGCCATTTCCGCGCCTTGGTCCCAGGTCAGGGAGCCTCGCAGGTGCTCCGGAAGGGTTGCCATGGTCTTGACGAGTCCGTCGCGGACGGTTTCGGCGGTGTGGTCATTCGGCAGGTGGACGAGCATCACGTAGCGGGTGGTCCGTTCGACCAGGGTCGCGATCGCTGACTGGTTATAGGCGCCGGTAATGAGGTCCCCTTCCCAATGGCCTGGCACGCCGCGGTCCTCGATCTCGGGCGGGCGCTCGGAAATCATGACCATCGGGTCCACGAATCGGGGGGTGCGCTGCTCGCCGGTGCGGTGGGGTTTGCGGCGGGTCCGACCGGTGCGCAGCGCTGCCTGTATCTCGCGTTTGAGGCCGCCTCTGGCCTGGACATAGAGGGCTTGATAAATCGTCTCTGGGCTCACACGCATCTCCGGGTTGTCGGGGAACTCTTCGACCAGCGTGTAGCTGATCTGCTCCGGAGACCAGCGTAGGAGCAGCTTGTCATTCACGTAGCCGCGCAGGTCCGACTCGCCAGCGAGCTTGGCCGTCTTGGGCCGCGCCCGCCGGGCAGCGGCCTTCCGATGCGCCCCGTGCGGCAGGTAGCCCATCCGGGGATCGGTATTTCGGCCCAGCTCTCGGCTGATAGTTGAAGGCGATCGCCCGAGGGCGTGTGCCATCGACCTGACCGAGGAACCGGCGGTGTGCAGATCCCGGATGAGCTCCCGTTCCTGCACGGTCAGGAACCGCGGATCGATAGATTTCTCCAATGCTGATACCGGTACGGGGACCAGGGTCGTTCCGGTCGTGCCGGCGGGAGGGGTCATGGTCGTCACACCACGTTTGTAGTCGACGATTCTGCCATCCGGGTAAATGCGTCGGCCACCGGACTTACGGATTCCCTGGTCCCACTCTTCGGCGGTCCGCAGATGTATCCCGACCGCCTCTGCCGCTTTCCGCCGGCTCACGCCGGTCTTGCGCAGCCGGAAGTATTCGTCCCGCCCTGGGTGAGGACCCGTCCCCGTTTGCCATGGCTTTTCAGCCCGGCTTGACGAACCCAACCGGCGCAAGTTGCGGGATTCAGTCCCAGCTCCCGTGCAGCGTGCGTCGTGCTCTTGAGCCGGTCGAACACGATGAAGAACTCGGCTTTCTGGGCAGGCGTGTATTTCCTCTGCCCAGCTTCCCGATTCCGTGGGACCCGCTCAGGGAGCCGAGATTTATGGACCCATTGGTAGCACGTCATCTGATTGAAGCCGAGCTCCGCTGCGGCCTCTCTCACACTCCCACACCGGTCCAACACCGAAAAGAACTGGTCCTTCTGCTCTGGCGTGTATTTCCTTCGGCCGGCGGTTTCTTTCGTTAAAAACGACACGGTCGTTGCAACTCCCAAAATTTCTGGGTGTTGCAACGACCGCTAGAACCCGTCCTACGGAGACGGGCCATTCTTTTGGGTGCTTTTCGGGTCAGTCCGCCACCAGCTCGAGCGCAAGCTCGGTGCGGACAACCTGAGCCAGGCGCTCGGCGATCGACTGGGCCGTGTCTTCATCGCCTGCCTCCACCATGACCCGGACAACGGGTTCGGTGCCGGAGGGCCGCAGCAGGACACGTCCGGTGTCACCCAGTGCGGCTTCGGCCACGACCACAGCCTGTGCCAGCGCCTCGGAACTTCCCACGCGTGTGCGGTCAACGCCCTTGACGTTGATCAGTACCTGCGGGAGCTTCGTCATCACGGTGGCCAGCTGCTTGAGCGGGCGGCCTGTCAGGGCCACCTGGGCGGCCAGCTGCAGCCCGGTGAGGACGCCGTCGCCGGTGGTGGCATAGTCGGCAAAGATCACGTGCCCGGACTGCTCTCCACCAAGGTTGAAGCCGCCGTCGCGCATTTCCTCCAAGACGTAGCGGTCCCCCACCGCCGTTTCACGGATGCTGATGCCGGCCTTGCGGAGAGCGATCTTGAGGCCAAGATTGCTCATCACGGTGGCCACCAGGACGTCGTCGTTGAGCTTGCCCGAGGCTTTCAGAGCGACAGCCAGGATCGCCATGATCTGGTCGCCGTCCACCTCTGTGCCTTCGTGGTCCACGGCGAGGCAGCGGTCGGCGTCGCCGTCATGGGCGATGCCCAGGTCTGCGCCGTGCTTGACCACGGCGGCCTTTAAGGGGCCGAGGTGGGTGGAGCCCACGCCGTCGTTGATGTTGTGGCCGTCCGGATCGGCGCCGATCACTATCACGTCGGCGCCGGCGTCCTTGAAGACCTGGGGTGAGCAGCCGCTGGCGGCACCGTGGGCGCAGTCCAGCACTACCTTCAGGCCGTCGAGGCGGTGCGGGAGTGTCTGCAGGAGGTGGACGATGTAGCGGTCCTCGGCGTCGGAGAACCGCTGGATCCGGCCCACGTCGCTGCCGAGCGGCCGCACGGGCTCCTTGCTCATCTGTTCTTCGATGGCGTTCTCGACGTCGTCGGGGAGCTTCTGGCCGCCGCGGGCGAAGAACTTGATGCCGTTGTCCGGCGCGGGATTGTGGGAGGCCGAGATCATGACGCCGAAGTCGGCGTCGAGGTCTGCCACGAGGTAGGCCGCGGCGGGCGTCGGGAGGACACCGGCGTCGTAGACGTCAATACCAGAGCTGGACAGCCCTGCCTCGACGGCGGCGGCGATGAATTCCCCGCTGGCGCGGGGGTCACGCGCCACAACGGCGCGGGGCCGTGAGCCGTTGGTATTGCGGTCATGACCCAGCACGACGGCGGCCGCCTGGGCCAGGTTCATCGCCAACTCGGCAGTCAACAGGCCGTTAGCCAGGCCCCGGACACCATCTGTTCCAAATAATCTAGACATCGGGTCAAGTGTAGGGGACGGACGTCTGAAGGCCTGAACATGCTGGTCAGGGACGGGTCAGCTCGGCCCCGTAGGTGCTGCGGGCGCGATTGTATTGAGCTGCCATTTCACGGCTTTTCCGTTTGCCCTCTTGGATGTACGGTGCCATCCTTTGCAGCCTCCGCATGGGTAGACGCTGGCAGACAGCTTGCCGCCCAATGAGGAGCTTTTGAGAACGATAATTCGGAGCGCCTGGTTTGCGTGCCAGACGGTCGGATAGGTGATCTTGTTGCAGATTGCCATCGGACGAAATCCTTCGTGAAGGACTACGCGCGGCTCATATCCACAGTTGGGCGGCACCCATCAGTGGCGTCCAGGGGTTCCACTCGAAGTGGCTGTGAGTCTTAACGCTAGCATCCCAGTCATCACGTGCAATGGCAGGAGCCCCCACCAATGGTGAGGCGGGCTCCTGAGTAGCGGATTTAGCCCTCGGAGTTCTGCGGAGCGTTACTGGTCTGCTTGAGACCGGTCGCCGTCAAAGATGCCGGCAGTGACGTCGAGATGTCGCCACCGGAGCCCTGCGGCCCCGCTTAAACTCGGCCGCCCCGGCTGGACCTGACCGAATTCTCGGTGATACGAGTATGCTCGCTGCAGCTGTTGGTAACCGCGGCGAGGGGGACGTAGGGCGTGCCGACAATTCGCATTCAATTGAACAGTCTGACGGGGCTTCGCTTTTTCGCAGCGATGGCGGTGGTGCTCTACCACTTGCGGATCTACGTCCCCCAGATCAGCGACGGCCTTGCCGTGTTCGGGTACGGGTTCACGGGTGTAAGTTTCTTCTTCGTTCTATCCGGATTTGTCCTCACATGGTCTCACCGTTCCGATGTCCACTCGGGGCGGTTCTACTGGAATCGGTTCGCACGGATCTGGCCCCTCCATGTGTTGACCATGATCGTATCGATCTGGACTCCGTTGTTGAGTGCGACGACTTCAGCTACTTTCTCGGCGGTGCCGTTCGTCGTCACGCTAACCCAGGCGTGGATCCCGGGCAGCCCTTTCCTGACGTCGTTTAACGGGGTTTCCTGGTCGTTATCGTGCGAAGCGTTCTTCTATTTACTGTTTCCGCTCCTTTTTCGGAAGCTTGACGGTCATCGGTCAGTCGCCCGGATTGCTGGAGGCGTTGTTGCAGCTCTTGCCCTCGCGGGTCTCAGCTTGTCCGCCTTCACATCGATTTCGGTAGCGGATTATCTCTTGGGCACCATGCCGCTTTACCGCCTCGCAGAGTTCATCCTCGGCATGTGCCTGGCCACGGTGATGAAACGTGGCTGGCGCCCCCGGTTTCGACTTGTGCACGCGGTTGGACTTTCAGCGATTTCCATGGTCGTTTTGACCACGGTGTCGGTGATCTTCATGGGGCCATCCGGTGGTCTGCCGGTTATCTGCGCCAACTTAGTCATGATCCCCAGTTTCCTTGCGGTCATCTCTGCGTCAGCAGGTCGAGATCTATCGGGCACTAGCGGCGGACCCGCATCGAGGGCGCTGGCGCGTCTCGGTCAGTGGTCGTTCGCGCTGTACCTCGTTCACGAGCTGGTACTACGGCTGGTCAGGCCCCTCATCGGCGAGCGGCCTGTGGAGGATGCCTGGACGGCCGCCGCCATCCTGATAGTTGCATCCATTGCACTTTCTGGACTTCTGCACGAGTTCGTCGAGAAACCTGCGGAGAAATGGCTGCGATCTCGTCGCGGTTCTAAAATGAAGCCCCCGGCAACACCCGCTGAAGTACACCACCCGGGTGAGTAGGTAGCCGAACCCTTTGTTGGTCTGGCGTCCCTCGCACTACTTGGTTTTTGCGTCTGAGTACTCGACTTTTGAAGGAACCCTCGCCACCCGCATCTCTGCACCCCTACGATCCATTCATGACACCTAGCTATGGGGGCTTGGCGCTCGAAATTGTAGTACCGGTTTTCAATGAGGAAGCCGTACTCGAAAACAGCATCACGAAGCTCTCCGAATATCTGACGCTCGAAATGCCTTCGACGTGGAAAATCACGATTGCGGACAATGCAAGCACTGACAGAACGCCAGTTATTGCCGCTCGGCTCAGCGAGCAGTTGCCCAACGTTCAGTACCGCCGTCTGGAAACAAAAGGACGGGGGTACGCTCTCCGGGATGCCTGGGGAGCTTCGGAGGCGAAAGTCCTGGCCTACCTAGATGTAGATCTGTCGACTGACCTCGCGGCTCTGCCGCCGCTGGTGGCACCGCTTTTGTCAGGGCATTCTGATATTTCCATCGGCACACGGTTGGGTCAAAGTTCGCGCGTCAGTCGCGGTCCCAAGCGGGAATTCATTTCCCGTTCCTACAATTTCCTACTTCGCCGGACGATGCAGGTGCGTTTTTCCGATGCGCAGTGCGGTTTCAAGGCAATTCGAGCTGATGTGGCAAAGCGATTGCTACCGCACGTTGAGGACAACGACTGGTTCTTTGACACCGAACTACTCATTATTGCCGAACGTTCCGGACTGCGCATCCACGAAATTCCCGTGGACTGGATCGACGATCCCGACAGCCGGGTGAATATTAAAAAGACCGCTTACGACGATCTCCGCGGGATGGTCCGCGTAGCCGGTTCCCTGGTCAGGGGAAAAATTCCGGTCCAGGCCATCTATGCCGAACTTGGCCGGCGGCCTATCGTTCCGCCCGGGCGGCCCAGTTTCTTCGGGCAAGTGATCCGGTTTGGCCTGGTGGGTGCTGTCTCGACGCTCGCCTTCGCCCTGCTCTACTTGGTGCTCCAAGGTCCATTCACCTCTCAAGAAGCGAACTTCCTGGCCCTGCTACTGACAACTGTCGGCAACACTGCGGCCAACCGCCGGTTCACCTTCGGCATCAGCGGCCCCGGACGGCTATTTACGCAGCAATTGCAAGGCCTTATCGTCTTCCTGCTGGCTTGGGGAATTACGTCCTCTTCGCTTCTGATCCTTCATTCGATCAACCTCAATGCCGCACCTAGTACGGAGTTACTCACGTTGACGGCCGCCAACGTTTTCGCAACGCTGATGAGGTTTGTGCTCCTCCGGATCTGGGTGTTCCGCGTCCGCCGTAGTGACGAACGATCTTCAATGCTCGCGCTTCGGCCTGCCGGACAGTCTGTCCGTTGAGCATCAAGGAGGCGAGCCCAGTCCCGGCTCGCACGAAAGGTACTGTCCGACATCGCCTGCCGTGGGAGCAAATCGGTCTGGCGGTCCTCCTCGCTGGCACCGCGGCAGCGTTCCTCTGGGGCCTGGACCGCAACGGCTGGGCGAACCCCTTTTACTCCGCAGCGGCTCAGGCCGGATCACAGAACTGGAAAGCCTTCTTCTATGGCTCCCTTGACGCCGGCAACGTCATCACCGTCGACAAACCGCCGCTGAGCATCTGGATCATCTCACTGTCCGTCCGGCTGTTCGGCCTCAACTCCTGGGCCATTTTGGCCCCCCAAGCCCTCATGGGCGTGGCCACGACCTTGCTGATCTATAAAGTCATCCGACGCAGCCAGCCTGCCCCAACAGCCTTACTGGGCGGTCTCATCTACGCAACGACACCCGTGGTTCTCCTGATGTCGCGCTTCAACAATCCCGAGCCACTCATGGGACTCCTGACGGTAGCCGCCGTCTACTACGGACTCCGGGCTATGGAAGACAACCGCTCGGCCTGGTATTTGCTTATGGGAACAGCCTTGGGCCTTGGGTTTATGGCAAAGCAAATTCAGGCCTTCCTAGTGATTCCCGCACTCCTCCTCGCGTTGCTTCTACTTGGCGTCGGAACCGTCAGGTCGCGCCTGCTCCGGCTGCTAGGAACGCTAGCCGCGATGGTTATCAGCGGCGGCTGGTGGATGACCATAGTTGACTTGACCCCCGCCGGCGAGCGGCCTTATGTTGGCGGATCTGCGTCAAATAGCATGCTCGAACTAACGTTGGACTACAACGGGCTGGCTCGTTTCCTACGTTTCAGTGCGGACGCACAGCTAGGAAAAGCGGAAGCCCCTGTCCCGTCCGATATGAACTACGACGGCGGCCCTGGCCGTCTCTTTAACGCCAATTTTGCTCCCGAAGGAGCGTGGCTACTTTTCACCGCGTTGATTTGCGCCCTCGCTTTGTTAGTGCTGTGGCGCCAGTCAGGGAGCGGCAGACAGGGTTCGCGTCTGATGACCGTTGGCGTTGTGTGGCTGGTCTCCGTCTACGTTGTCCTGAGCTACATGGGCACTATGACACACACGTACTATATTTTTTCCATCGCGGCTCCCGTGGCCATCGTGGTTCCTTTGGGAATCCAGCTTCTGTGGAATCTGAGGCATCGAGGAGTTCCCCGCCTTATCGGCGCTGTCCTTGTGTCCGGGACCGGCTATATCGCAGTCCGAATTTTCCAGTACAGCAACGATTGGGGCCTGTGGCCGCTCGTCGTGGCATGCGCCGCGTGTCTGGCCACGGCGGGGTGGCTCTTGGCAGCAAGGCCGCTCGCGCGCGTCGCTGTCATGGCTCTAGTGGTTTTATCCATGGTGATTTCCCCAGTGGCAACTGACCTTATTACGTTAACTCGGCCCCAGACGGGCACCAATCCCCTGTCGGGCCCGGTGGCCAACAACCCTGAGGCACTGGCGGCACATCTTGAGGCAGCCCGCCTCGGGAATCCTCCCCTTGCACGCCATCTCGGATACGGGGTTGCACCATCAGATGCAGTGACAACACTTCTTAAAAAAACCAGCAATGCTGAATGGGCTGCGGCCACCTATACCGCCCAGAATGCGGCCCAATATCAACTGGCCTCTCAACGGCCGGTCATCGCGCTGGGAGGGTGGCTAGGTGAGGATCCCGCCCCTAACATCGAACAGTTCAAGAGCCTGGTCGAGAAGCAGAAGATCGGCTACTTCATATGGCAACAACCAATCCTAGACGGAGTACCGCTTGGAACCGATGCTGCTGCCATCACGGAGTGGGTCCACGCTAACTACACGGGAGAAGAAGTTGACGGTGTCACAGTCTACGACCTTGGGAAATAGAGATACTGCCGCCTCCAGTGACTCTCATTTATCGCTCCGCAGACCTTGGTGGGAACCTCTAACACTCGTTCTAATCATGATTGGGGCCGCCATCCTGTATGTATGGGGATTAGCCGAGAATGGATGGGCTAACCCCTACTACTCTGCGGCAGTGCAAGCTGGTCTTCATGACCCGGCAGCATTCTTCTTTGGATCTGCGGACTGGGGCAACTCAATAACAGTGGATAAGCCGCCTCTCAGCCTTTGGATCATGGGCTTGTCCGTCAGACTCTTCGGGCTGAACACATGGGCCCTTTTGCTCCCTCAGGCGGCTATGACCGCGGGTAGTACGCTGCTGATTTACCGTCTGGCCCGACGGCACCTGCCGCCCTATGCTGGCCTCCTTTCGGCCGCCGTCTTCGCTAGCACGCCCATCACAGTACTTCTCGCACGCTACAACAACCCCGATCCACTGATGGTGCTCCTAATGCTATTGGCCATCTATGCAGGTATCCGAGCAACAGAGTCAGGCCGGGTCCGATATCTCTACCTAGCGGCCGGATTTCTGGCTCTGGGCTTCCTCGCGAAACAGCTTCAGGCGTTTCTTGTCTTACCAGCTATCGCCATTGTGTTCTGCCTGTATGTCCAGAAGAGCTGGTGGCAACGCTGGGTCTCGCTGGTTCTGACCGGTCTGCTTTTAGCAGCTGGCGCTCTTGCATGGCCGCTAGCCGTTGACCTTACGCCGGCTAACTCCCGCCCATACGTGGGGGGTTCAACAACTAATAGCATGCTCGAGTTGACTATTGGTTACAACGGAATCGATAGAATTGTCCAGGCGGGGGACGGGCCTTCGGCAGCACTGACCCCTCAAGAATTCCAGAGCATCACTACGGACGCCGGCTTTTTCCGTTTATTCAACTCCAATTATGGTCAGGAGTCAGGCTGGCTGCTGCTGCCAGCACTAATTGTTTGCGCCATTATTGCGGCTCAGGCCGTCCGTCGGCGAGATGACGCCAGTCGACCCGTATTTGCAGTAGCCGCAGCAACCTGGATGATCACGACTTACGCCGTGCTCAGCTTTATGGGCAATAGCATTCATTCGTACTACACGGCCTCAATAGCGGCCCCCTTGGCACTTTGCATCGGCTTGGGAAGCCAGATGGTAGTTTCGTCGGCTAAGTCGATTCCACAGCGTATCGGGATCGCGGCGGCCATTGTGCTCAGTTCGCTATTCTCACACGCAATGTGGCAGGTCAGTGCGTCCTATCCTGAGGCTGTGGGAACGGCCTTGCTGCTGATTGGGCTGATCGGCGCGGCAGCGCTCTCGGTGCCGGCCCCCTTCAAGTGGGTTAGGCCGGTCGCCGCCAGTCTCGGTATCGGCGCTTTGCTAGTTGGGCCCTTGGTATGCTCCATGCTGACTTTGACTTCTCCTCAGCAGGGCTCCAATCCGCTCTCAGGCGGTCTCTCCCGGAGCCCTAATACCATCAGCCGATTCTTGGACGGCGTCAAGCGCAATGACCCTGCATGGGCCACTGGCTTGGCAATAGGTGTCACACCCAGCCCCGCCCTATCGGTATACATTAGAAACGCTCCGCCGGGCTGCACATGGGCCGCTGCCACTTATCCAGGACAGACCGCTGCCCGCTTCCAACTGGAGGTGGGGAGGCCGGTTATGCCGCTCGGCGGCTTTGCCGCCCTGGACGCTACGCCAACCCTTGAACAATTCAAGGAAATAGCCCAGAAGGGGCAACTTTGCTACTTGGTTGTACAGCCCGAGCAACTAAAAGTGCCAGGCCTCAACAGCGAACTCTTGGCCATCCAGAAATGGGTTTCAGATAACTTCACTCCGCAGCATATTGACGGTGTCACCGTATACGACTTGCGTAGATAGGCCGCACTGTCACTGCCTGGGTACGCGGAGCGCCCGTACCATCACAAAGCGGCACCCCATGTCGGCGCACGCCAAAAGGAGCCCGTCCCGCCAATGGCGGGACGGGCTCCTTTGTAAGCGGATTTAGCGCTTGGAGTACTGCTGAGCCTTACGGGCCTTCTTGAGACCGGCCTTCTTACGCTCGATGACGCGTGCGTCACGGCGCAGGTAACCGGCCTTCTTCAGCGTGGCGCGGTTGTTCTCGGTGTCGATCTCGTTCAGGGAACGGGCGATGCCGAGGCGCAGGGCACCGGCCTGGCCGGAGATGCCGCCACCGTGGATGCGGGCAATGACGTCGTAAGCTCCATCAAGATCGAGGATCTTGAAGGGCTCGTTGACGTCCTGCTGGTGCAGCTTGTTCGGGAAGTAGTTGTCCAGCGCGCGGCCGTTGATGGTCCACTTGCCGGTGCCGGGGACGATGCGCACGCGGGCAACAGCTTCCTTGCGGCGGCCAACTGCGGCGCCGGCAACGGTCAGTGCCGGGCGTTCCTTCTTGGGCGCTTCTGCTTCCGCAGGACCGCTCTCCGAGGTGTAGCTGGTCGGGTTTTCCTCAGCCACAATGGCCTCGGTGGTCTCTTCGTTCTGAGCCACGATTCTCCTTGTATAGATAAGTTGTTTGGTGGCCAGGACTACTGGGCGACCTGGGAAATTTCGAACGTCTTGGGCTGCTGGGCGGCGTGGGGGTGCTCTGCACCGCGGTACACCTTCAGCTTGCCCAGCTGCTGTGCAGCGAGGGAGTTCTTGGGGAGCATGCCTTTGATGGCCTTCTCCACGGCGCGGACCGGGTTGGATTCCAGGAGTTCCGCGTAGTTGACGGAGGTCAGGCCGCCCGGGTAGCCGGAGTGGCGGTATGCGCGCTTCTGCTCCAGCTTGGCGCCGGTCAGGGCTACCTTCTCGGCGTTGATGATGATGACGAAATCGCCCATGTCCATGTGGGACGCAAAGGTGGCCTTGTGCTTGCCGCGCAGCAGGATTGCGGTCTGGCTCGCGAGACGACCAAGGACAACGTCTGTGGCGTCAATGACGTGCCACTGGCGGTTGATATCGCCGGGCTTCGGGGTGTACGTACGCACGGTTTTTGCCTCGTTCTTGTTCTGGCGTTCTTGTTTAGGTGTCACTCAAGCGTGTGCACCTACTATCTATGCGCTACCGGAACAGAGGTGAGGGCTCCATGTAACCAGTCATCCTGAAGTCCCGAATGTGCTCGTTGAGTAGTCATCCTGCAACCGGATTCTCAAGCGGGCACGCATCATCGAGAAAGGACACGCACAACGACTACCAATGTTAGCTTGAACCGGGGCTCAGGGTCAAAATGGGGTAGTCGGCCGCTCATCCATCAATCTGCCGGCCAGACGTAGGCAGGGGATGCAGTGACTTCTTGGGGCGACGCTGGCTCAGCCGGACCGCTGTTTGTCGTGGGGATCGGCCTCCTGGGCTTCATCCTCGCACCAATGGCCGAGCTGCTCATCACCAGGCTCCTTCCCCGGCTCGGTGGATTGCCTGCCACCCGCACCAGGATTACGACGGCGGCGGTCGCCGCAATTGTCTGCGCGGCGCTTGCGCTGAGGTTTGGCACCGATTCGGGACTGCCGGCGTTCATTCTTCTTTCAATTTTGGGTGTCCAGCTGGCAAGAATCGATATCTCGCTTCATTTGCTGCCCAACTCTTTGGTTTTATCCCTGTTATTTGGCGGTATTGTCTGCTTTCTGCTGACGACTTTCGGCACCCAGCAGTGGGACAATGTCGTTCGAGCCATGGCGGCAGCGGCAATTCTCTTCGTCATCTACCTCATTCTGGCCATAATCTCCCCCGGAGGCATGGGAATGGGCGACGTCAAGCTCGCAGCGCCGGCCGGCCTCTACTTGGGGTACTTAGGCTGGAGCCAACTCCTCTATGGCGGGCTGCTGGGCTTCATTGCCGGTGGAATTGCGTCAGCCCTGTTGCTGCGGATCCAAGCTGAAAAGCCTAGCGAAGTGGCTTTCGGACCCTCGATGCTCGCGGCTGTTGTGGCCGTCTCACTGGTTTCCGGCTGAGGCGAGGCTGCTCCGCGTTTGACTTTCCGTACGGCAGGCACGCCTGGCTGCACGTAGCACTAAGTCCTCCGCTGCGCCAAAACTGAGTACTCAAAATCAGGTCTCGAGTACGCGGGGACGGTCCTCTCGAAAAAGTCGAGTACCCCTACGCATTGTTGCCCATGAGACGCAGTGCAATTCTTTAGCTAGCGAAAGTCCAGCAGCTAATGAATTATGGGTGCCGCTGGAAATTCGTTGAAATAATCCACATCAATTTCACCGAATTAAGGAATCCAAAATGACTGCACTCATGGTCTCGGTTCTTGCCTTTGTTTCCGGAGTCAAGGACCGCTTCACTTCCGAAAAGGGTGCAACGGCTACGGAGTACTCACTCCTCGTTGCGTTCATCGCACTGCTCATCATCGCCGGCGTCACCCTCTTCGGCAACGCACTCAATGCCTGGTTCTCAACCCTCGCATCACGGGTCGGCACCTGGTAGATACGCTCCGCGACGAGTGCCGCGTCGGTTCATTGAGGGCGCGGCACATCTCGGAGGGTTACCACGCGAAGTCCTCGATCGCCGCATGGGGCGGTACAGGCCTTCAGCTCATCCACGAAGCCCCACCCTAACTAAGGAAATTCACAATGACTTCTCTTATGGTCTCGTTCTTCGCCTTCGTTACCGGAGTTAAGGACCGACTCACTTCCGAAAAGGGCGCAACAGCCACAGAGTATTCACTCCTCGTGGCTTTCATTGCCCTACTTATCATCGCTGGCGTCACCCTCTTTGGAAACGCGCTGAACGACTGGTTCTCGACGCTGGCGTCCCGTGTGGGCACCTGGTAGCAGAACACCACCCAGGAGTATGCCGCGCCTCGCAGTAGGCGCGGCATACTCCCAAGACCCAACCATCCTCGGGGGATCCGTTGAAGAAGACCTGCAAGGAAAGCACGGACTACAAGAGCCGTGGCGCCGTCGCCGTCGAGTTCGCCTTGGTTGCGCCTCTGCTGCTGGCTCTGATCACCGGAATCGTCGAGTTCGCTCACGCCTACAACGCCCAGATCTCGGTAACGCAGGCGGCCCGCGAGGCAGCCCGCACGATGGCCGTCAAGAACAACCAAACGGAGGCAAAGGCTGCGGCAGTTGCGGGGGCTCCCGGCCTTACTGGGTCTTTCGGCTATGCATTTGCACCCGCTGCTTGCACCCCGAATACCAACATGAAAGTAACCATCACCTACACCTCGACAACGCTGACCGGGGTGTTTGGAAGTTCTGTGACGCTTACCGGAGTAGGAGCCATGCGATGCGGCGGATAGTGACCGACCCTGGATCGCCAGAACGTGGCGCGGCCGGCGTCCTGGTGGCGCTCATGATGCTGGCAATGATCGGGGCAGGCGCCCTGGCGGTCGATGTCGGGCAGATCTATGCCGAGCGGGCCCAGCTCCAGAACGCTGCTGATGCCGGCGCCTTGGCCGGAATGGATCTTTGCAAAGACGCGGGCGGCTGCACGCAGACCGACGCGGAGGCCCTGGCGGCTGCGCTCGCTAACAGCAACTCCAACGACACCAAGTCGACAGTTCAGTCCGTGGACCTTTCAGTGGCCGGCCAAGTGACAGTCACCACCTCTACGAAAGACGGCACCACGAACGCCGGGTTCCTCACCAAGATGTTCGCGAATGTGCTGAATGCTCCGCCAGCTACGGTGGGCGCCACTGCCACCGCCAAGTGGCTGTATCCGACCAAAGGCGTTTCGGTACTCCCCTTGGCCTTCGCAGCTTGCGAGTTCAAGGATGACGGCCTCCCCCACAAGATCCTCACGCAAGGGGGTGGCGCCAAGGACTGCAATGGACTTAACCCGTCGAACCAGATCATTCCCGGCGGTTTCGCCTGGCTGAACCCTGACGGAAACGTAGGTTGCAAGGTGACCGCAGAAGTTGGGCAGTGGAGCTACACCAGCGCAGGCGGGGCAGTTCCCAATGGTTGCATGGACCTCTTCAACCCGTCCATTAATCCCACGCTTGCCAATTCGACCGTCGCCCTTCCGGTGTACAAGTACACCTGCAAGGGAATGCCTGCAGCACAGTTCGGCTCGTGCATTGGCAGCAGCGTCCAGTACTACATCGAGAAGTGGGCCGGATTCAAGATCCAGGCATGGAACTTCACCGGTCAGGCCAAGTATGACCCGACCAACGTCTTCGGCGGGAGTGAGAAAGGCCTCTACGGAACCTTTGTTGGATATTCCGCAGATCCGGGCCTCTTCACCGGAGGCTCAACCACATCCACCGGCAACGTCATTGTCATCGGGCTCATCAAGTAATAAATAGCTAAGGGGAAAAAATTGAAAACACGCCTACTGGGAGGCATAGCCGCGTTACTCGTTGCAATAATCGGCACGGTCCTTCTCATCACCTATGTACAAAGCGCAGATCAACGGGCAATGGCAGGTACGGAGACCTCCGAGGTCCTCGTAGTACAAAAGGCCATTCCCGCCGGGACGCCGGTCAGCGGATTCACCGATTCCGTCGCCAAGAAACCCATCCAGAATTCAACCCTTACTGAGGGAACAGTTACCAACCTGGCCGATCTGGGTTCGAAGGTTACTGCTGTTGCGCTGGTTCCGGGCGAGCAGCTCCTTTCCAGCAGGATGGTGGACGCGGATTCGTTCCTGGGGCCCTCGAGGGTCGCCGTACCGGACGGTATGCAGGAAATCTCGATCAAGCTGCCAATAGAGCGGGTTGCGGGCGGAAAGATCAATGCCGGCGACGCTGTGGGCGTCTTTATCTCGCTGCAGGAAGGATCAGGAGACACAGCCGCAAAGTCCGAAGCTACGCAGCTCACCTTCCACAAAGTCCTTGTCACAGCTGCCCAGTTCAGCAACGGTACGGCAGCTCAGCCCGACGCCGCGCAACAAGGGCAATCCCAGGGTTCGCTGAATTCCAGCAACAACAACCAAAGCGACGGTACCTACCTGATCACTGTCGCCAGAAACTCAGTCGACGCCGAGCGACTGGTGTATGCAATCGAATTCGGCAAAATCTACCTGTCCAAGGAACCGGCCGCAGCAATCGAAGGAACTGCCGGCGTAGTGGACAAAACGAAGGTGTTCCGATGAGCCGCTTTGTTCTAATCACTCCGAACTCCGATTTCGAGCGCCGTGTCCGCATCGCAACCGCAGGCATGCCGGGTTCCCTCCAATATTTCCAGGCGGATTACCTTCCGGCAGGTCCGGAAGAAGTCCTGAGGCAGCTTCTCGGTGAACCGCCGGAAGTATTCATTCTGGGTCCCGGTTTGCCGGAGACTGACGCCTTGAAATTCGCCTCAGTCATGGACCTCCAGTACCCCGAAATCAGCATGATTTTGGTGGCCGGGGAATCCTCAGACGTTGCCATCCAGGCGATGAGGGCCGGCGTTCGGGACCTCCTTGACCCTTCCGCGGAATCGGATCACATCCGGATCATCGTAGAACGGGCAAGCCTGGCGGCAGCTGGGCGACGACGCGGCCTGGCACCGAGCAGTTCCGAGCACAACGAACATGCCGAAGGAGGACGCATCATAGCGGTCATCTCCCCCAAGGGCGGCGTGGGCAAGACCACCGTGGCAACAAACGTTGCCGTAGGGCTCGGACAGTTTGCACCCATGGGCGTGGTCATCGTGGATCTCGATCTCCAGTTTGGCGATGTTGCCAGTGGCCTCATGCTGGAACCTGAGTACACAATCACTGATGCCGTGGTAGGCGCCGCGAGTCAGGATTCCATGGTCCTCAAGACCTACCTGAGCGTGCATCCGGCGGGAATCTATGCCCTCTGTGCCCCGAAGAACCCAGTGGAAATGGACCGGATCACCGGTGAAAACGTCAGTCACCTCCTCAACCAGTTGCGGCAGGAATTCCAGTACGTGGTTGTAGACACGGCGCCGGGCCTGGGCGAACACGTTCTTGCGACCTTGGACCTGGCCTCGGATGCGGTGTGGATATGCGGTATGGATATTCCAAGCATCCGGGGCCTACGAACCGGTAGCCAAATCCTGGCCGAGCTGAACCTTCTGCCGGAGCGCCGGCACGTGGTGCTCAACATGGCCGACCGTCGGACTGGTTTGACGTTGCAGGATGTGGAAGCAACCATCGGCGCGCCCGTCGATGTGGTGCTGCCGCGGTCACGCAACCTTCCGTTTTCGACAAACAAGGGTGTTCCTGTCCTTCAGGACGGTGGCCGGGACCCCGCCGCAAAGGGCCTCCGGCAGCTCGTAGACCGTTTCAAACCCAACTGGGAAGCCAGACCTCATAAGCGTTTGCACCGAAGGGCGGTAGTCCAGTGAACCTCTCACGCAGGCTCGAAAAAGTACGGGGCACGGAATCAACGACGGACTTTATCGAAGCCGTGCCGCCAAACCCGTTCACTGCTCAGGGAGGCGCGGCAGGGCCGGCAACTCTCGGGCGAATCCATGATGCCAAGTCGGCAGAGGCGGCCAGCGCCCTGGACCTTGTCGAGCTCCCTCAGACGGCAGCAGGGGCCAGCGGCGCGCTCAGGGCCCTCAAGGAGCGCGCAAGCCAGGCACTTTATGAACGCCTTGGTGCGCGCATCACCGATTCCTCGCTGGAGGAGGCCGAACTGCATCAATACGTCAAGGACGAGCTCAAGGCGGTCGTCGACGAGGAGCAGGTGCCACTAACCACGGCCGAGCGCCAGAGACTGATCCGCGAGATCATTGATGACGTGCTGGGCCACGGACCCATCCAGCGATTCCTTGATGACCCGTCAGTCACTGAGGTCATGGTCAACCGTTTTGACCAGGTTTATGTGGAACGCGACGGCAAACTCTTCATGACGGACACCAAGTTCGCTTCCGACGAAGCTTTGCGGCGCGTCATTGAACGGATCGTGTCCAAGGTCGGCAGGCGGATCGATGAATCGTCCCCGCTGGTGGATGCCCGCCTTGCAGACGGCTCCCGCGTCAACGCCATCATCCCCCCGCTGGCTGTCAACGGACCTGCCCTCACGATTCGCAAATTCGGCCGCGATGCGCTGACTATCCAGAAGCTGATCGCCTATGGCAGTCTCTCGCCGGAGATGGCTGAGCTGCTTCAGGCATGTGTCCTGGCCCGCATGAACATCATCGTTTCGGGCGGTACCGGCACGGGTAAGACAACCCTCCTCAACGCGCTCTCGTCCTTTATTCCGGATTCCGACCGCATCGTGACCATTGAGGATGCCGTGGAACTGCAGCTTCAGCAGGACCACGTAGTCCGGTTGGAGAGCCGGCCGCCGAATATCGAAGGCAAAGGCGAAGTTGCAATCCGCGACCTCGTGAGGAACTCACTCCGCATGCGTCCTGACCGCATCGTAGTCGGCGAAGTCCGTGGCGGAGAGTGCCTTGACATGTTGCAGGCCATGAACACTGGCCACGATGGATCGCTATCCACCGTCCACGCCAACTCCCCCAGGGACGCCATTGCCCGTCTGGAGACGCTTGTCCTCATGGCCGGCATGGATATTCCTCTCCGGGCGGTGCGGGAACAAGTAGCCTCGGCAGTGAACCTCATCGTGCACATCTCGAGGCTCCGTGACGGAACCCGAAGGGTCACTCACATTACAGAGGTCCAAGGAATGGAAGGTGAAATCGTCACCCTGCAGGATGCCTTCGTCTTCGACTATTCGGCTGGTGTGGACGCCAACGGCCGGTTCCTCGGCAAGCCGATCCCCACCGGTGTGAGGCCGCGCTTCACGGACAGGTTTATTGAGCTTGGTATTCACATCTCGCCCCACATCTTCGGGGCACAACCCGTCCGGGGGCGGTAGCAGTGGCTGCCGACCTGCCAGCCGGCCTGCTCGTAGGCGGCCTGTTCCTGGTCTACCTATCCATGGGCCTACTGTTCGGGGTAGTTTTGAAGGGCAAGGCGGGCGTCCCGCTCTCACGCCGGCGCCCTGATGCCATCCATTATTCCTCCGGCCTGAGCAGACTGACAGACCATGCCGTAGGTGCTCTGAATCGGGGTCTTAGGAAGAGGCCCACAAGCTTGCTCAGCCGTGAAAAGCTGGAACAAGCCGGCCTCAACAAGGAGCCGGGGGACTACCTTTTGATAGCCGGAGCAGTCACCCTCGTAGCGGCGGTGTCGGGTTTCTTCCTAGGTGGCGTGGGGGTCAGCATCCTGTTCTTCCTGCTGTCCCCGTTTGTGCTCTACCTGCTAGTAAACCTGCTTATTGCACGGCGCCGCCGGCAGTTCGACGAGCAAGTGCCGGATACCATCCAGATGTTTTCAGGAGGTCTCCGCGCCGGTCACAGCCTTCTCCGGGCCATCGACGCCGCGGCCCAGGAAAACGAAGCCCCCATGGCCGAGGAGCTGAGCCGGATTGTCAATGAGACCAGAATCGGCCGCGACCTGGGAGAGTCCTTGGCCGATGTTGCTAGCAGAACGGCCAGCGAGGACTTTTACGGGATCGCGCAGGCCATCGAGATCCACCGTGAGGTGGGTGGTGACCTTGCCGAAGTCCTGGATCACGTAGGCGAGACCATTCGGGATCGCAATCAAGTGCGAGGCCAGGTGCGGGCCCTGAGCGCAGAGGGCCGAGTATCGGCTTTGGTCCTCATGGCATTGCCGATTCTGATGTTCATCGGCTTGGTGCTCTTCAACCCCCTCTACGCAAGGGTCTTCACGACCACCGTCGTCGGCTTTGCCATGCTGGCTGCAGCAGTGGTCCTCCTGTCCGTGGGTGGGCTCTGGCTCAGCCGAATCATCAAACCGAAGTACTAGGGGCAGAAGAGATGCAACCCATCGCACTCGCAGCAATCCTGGCCATCATTCTTCCGATTTCGGGAATGATCTGGCTTGCATTCACGGGCGACCGTGCAGGACTTCGCAACATACAAACCAACCTCGGCAGGCGGCCAAGCCAGGCCGGGCAGTCATTAAATGTCAACCAGCAGATCGCTGCATTGTCCCGCCGCCTGACCCCCCACAGCTATGCGGCATGGTTGGACAAGCAACTGGCCGGCGCGGGGAGGCCGAAGCAATGGCCATTGGCCCGCATCGTCATGGTCAAACCAATGCTCGCATTCGGAGGGGTCATCGTGGGCCTCCTCATCTTCCTGGGAGCCCCGTCCTCCGGCCGATTCATGCTTTGCATCGGTACTGCCGCATTGTGCTACTTCGTCCCGGACATCCTCATTCGCAACCGGGCGCAGAAGCGCCGTGAGGAAATCAGGTTGGAGCTGCCCAATGCACTGGACCAGATGCTGATTTCGGTTCAGGCCGGCCTCGGCTTCGAGACCGCCATGGGCCGTGCCGGTGAAAACGGCCGGGGACCGCTCGCCGATGAGCTGATCAGGACGCTGCAGGACATCCAGGTTGGCCGGTCCCGGAAGGAAGCCTATCTGGCACTGTCCGAGAGGGTGGATGTTCCTGACGTCCGCAGCTTCATCCGGGCTGTTGTCCAGGCAGACACCTACGGCATTGCCATCGCGGGGGTGCTCAAGATGCAAGCCAAGGACATGCGCATCAAGCGGCGCCAGCGGGCGGAAGAGCATGCGATGAAGATGCCGGTCAAGATGCTGTTTCCATTGATCTTCTTCATCCTGCCCACATTGTTCATCGTGTTGCTGGGGCCAGCCATGCTCCAGATCATGGCCGCTTTTTCCTAGGGGGATCGATGTTCCGTCAGCTCACCTTCCAGTTCACGCGGCTCGCCAGCGCCCTCGTGGCCCTGGGGCAGGACCAGCGCGGAGCCACCGCCACGGAGTACGGGATCCTGCTTTCGTTCCTGGCTCTGGCAATCGTCCTGGGCGTGACTGCCTTCGGTCAGGCTCTCAACCTCCACTACATGGGTATGACCACCACCCTCAAGACGGCTCTCGGAATTCCGTAGCCTGAGATCACCAGCAGCACCCCACCGCGCCATCCGGCGCCCAAAGACAGGACCCCCTCGGAACCCAGAACCGAGGGGGTCCGTTTGTGTGCCCAGAAAATCAACGTTTCGAAGTGTCGGCACAGGATTTGCGCAGGGAAAACGCAGGAAACGCGCGGCCGAAGAAGTCTTGTCGCAGGGTTCTGCAAGATCCGATCAATGTCGCATCAAGCGTTGCTAACTTCGTGATTGAGCTGGTGCAGGACCAGCCACCCAAACTCGCTCAGGAGTCCCCATGCTTTCTCTTTACACCAACGTCATGATCCGCCTTCGCAGCGAAGAAAAGGGCGCCACCGCCGTCGAATACGGCATCATGGTCGCTCTGATCGCCGTGGTGATCATCGTTGCAGTCACCCTTCTCGGAGGAACTTTGACTGACATGTTCACCCAAACGTCCTGTTCCATCAGCAGTGGCACCTACGCTGGCCCAGCAGCCGGCGCTGCTGCCGGCACCGGAACCTGCAAACCGTAGCGTAAGGCAACGGCTCACCTCCTGAGGCGCCGGGCGCTCCACCAGGCGTAAAAGTGGCGGCGGCATTCAAGCCGCCGCCACTTTTGCTTTCCTAAACCAAGCTCGGCCTGACCGAAAGGCGTCACGCATGTCCAGGGCATCCGAGCGTGGAGCCGTCGCGGTCGAGTTTGCGATCGTGGCGCCGCTCCTCGTCATGCTGCTCCTAGGCATCATGGAGTTCAGCCGCGCCTACAACGCGCAGGCCTCACTGTCCGCCGCTGCCCGTGAAGGGGTCCGGGTCATGGCCATCTCCAATAACCCAGCAACTGCCAAGACAGCAGCCAAAAACACAGCGGTTTCTCTGCAGCCGGGGCTCGTGGACACAAACATCGCCTTCAAGAATCTCGATACCGGGACCACCATTTGTGCAGCTGGCAATCGTATGACCATCACCATCACCTACAGCCTGTCCACCATGACGGGCATCGCCGGCCCGTTCCCCATGACGGGCAAAGGAGCAATGTTATGCGGCGGCTAAGTAGGTCCAGGTTAAGGAACGACGGCGAACGCGGCGCCGTGAGCGTGATCGTCGCCCTGATGCTGGTTGCGCTACTGGGCTTCGGAGCCATGGCTGTCGACGTTGGCATGCTCTACTCAGAACGCACGCAGCTTCGAAACGGGGCTGATGCAGCCGCGCTGGCGATCGCCCAAAAGTGCGCCAAGAGCGCCAGCGATCCGGACTGCTCCACCACATCATCGTTGGCCGCTGGCCTCACCAACGGCAACGCCACGGACGGACTCAGCCACATCAAGTTCACTCTGCTCGACAAAACCAACCGGACTCTAACGGTTACCGCGGGCGCGCAGGAGGCCGGGCACTCCCCCAATGAAGTTTCCCTGTTCTTCGCCCGAGTCCTTGGGATGAACACCGCAGAAGTCACGGCCAGCTCGTCGGCCCAATGGGGTACGCCCTCCAAGGGACCGGTCATCCTGCCGCTGGCGATTGCCTACTGCAAGCTGGATCTCACGCCCGGTTCACCATCTGGCGCCGTACAGGTGCTGGAGCAGGCCGTACATGGTTGCGGTGGGATTCCCGGCGGATTCGGGTGGATAGCGGGTTCCGGAACGAAATGTGCGGTGACGTTAACGGCAGGCCTCGCGAACAATCCAGGAATTTGGTTCGCCAGCGACACCGGTGCCCCCGCTCCGACAGTTTGCACGGCTGCTGACTTCAGCCAGATGAACGATCAAACTGTGCTTTTACCGCTCTACGACCTCGCCACGGGAACCGGTTCTGCTGGCAAGTACTACGTCAAGGGGTTTGCGGCCTTTCACGTAACCGGCTACCACTTTGCGAGCATCAGCTGGACGTCCGGAGGGACCGTCCAGAACAAGACTATCCGGGGCTACTTCGTCAAATTCGTTTCACTGTCCCAAGCCCTGGAGCTGGGCAATGCCTCCAACTACGGGACATCGATTGTCCGGCTCACCCCATAGCAAGAACCACAGTTACAGGAGCAGTCAGTGAAGTCACGTTTGTTGGCAGGAGTGGTGGCAGTCCTGCTGGCCATCGTGGGGGCGGTCATCGTTGTCTCGTATGCCCAAGGGGCCGACCAGCGGGCAGTGAGCGGCCTTGATCCGGTAGGCGTCCTCGTGGTCAGCAAGGCAGTCCCGGCTGGCTCGTCCGTTGAAACGTTGAAGGCAGCCGTGGCGCTGCAGCAACTGCCCGGCACCGCCGTCGCGAAGTCCGCCCTGAACACGCTGGACGGAGCGGTTGGCAAGGTCACTGCCGCGGACCTTGTCCCCGGTGAGCAGCTTCTGGCCGAACGCCTTGTCTCCCCCGAGGAACTGAAATCCTCCGGCTCCGTGCCGGTGCCGGCAGGCCTGCAGGAAATCTCCTTCCAGCTGGAGCCGCAGCGCGTCGTCGGCGGCCGCGTGACACCCGGCGACCACGTTGGCATCTTCATCTCGATGCCCAGCGGTGGCATTGAAGCCAAGTCCGACAAGGAGACCGTCCAGCTCTCCATCCACAAAGCTCTTGTAACCGCGGTCCAGCGAGCGCCGGAAGGTGCGGCCGCGAAGCCGGCACCTTCGGCAACCGACGCACCGGCCCCAGATCCCCGCGATGTGAACCTTCCCACCGGGTTGCTCATGGTCACCGTTGCGGTGGATGACATCAACGCGAACAAGATCGTGTTCGCTGCCGAGTACGCCTCTATCTGGCTCAGCAGGGAACCCCTTGACGCCACGGACAGCGGGCCGCGCATCATGCTGAAATCGGACCTCTACAAATGAGCCGCTTCGTCCTTATCACGCCCGACACCGACTTCGACGCCCGCCTCCGCCAGGCAGTCGCCGGCGGACTCCAGGGCGGCGTGCAGACCTTCTCCACCAGCGTGCTGCCCGCTAACCCTCACCAACTCTTCGCGAGCCTGGACCAAGAGCAACCCGAGGTCCTGATCCTGGGACCGGAAGTCCCTTTGGATGAAGCACTCCGCTTCGCCACCGTCCTGAACGTCAGCTTCCCGGGCCTCAGCGTGATCGTGGCCGCCGAACCCGAGCCCGACTTCCTCCTGCACGCCATGCGCGCAGGCATCAAGGACATCGTGGCTCCCGATTCGGATGCCGCCCAGCTCCGGGTCCTTTTGGAGCGTGCCAGCCAGTCCTTCGCCAGCCGTCACCGCACACTCGCGCCCCAGCAGGCGGCTGAAAGCAACAAGGGCCTGGTGATCGGCGTCTTCTCCCCCAAGGGCGGCGTGGGCAAAACCACCATCGCCACCAACATCGCCATCGGGCTGGGGAAGATCGCCCCCATGAGCGTGGTCATTGTGGACCTCGACCTCCAATTCGGGGACGTAGCCTCAGGGCTCTACCTGGACCCGGAGCACACAGTGACGGACGCCGTATCCACGGCCGCGAGCCAGGATTCCCTGGTCCTCAAGGCGTTCCTCACGGTGCATCCGGGCAGCATCTACGCCCTTTGCGCTCCCCCCACGCCCGTCGATGCGGACGAGATCACGCCCGACCAGATCACCCGGCTGATCGAACAGCTGTCAGAACAGTTCCAATACGTGGTGGTGGATACCGCGCCGGGGCTGCCCGAGATTGGGCTGGCAGCCATGGAAAAGTGCACCGACGTGGTCTGGGTCAGTGGCATGGACATTCCCAGCGTGCGTGGCCTGCGTTCCGGTCTCGACATACTTCGCCAGCTGGATATCTTTCCCGATACCCGCCATGTGGTGTTGAACATGGCTGACTCCAAGAACGGCCTCACCGTCCAGGACCTCGAATCAACTATCGGGGCCCCCATTGATGTGAGCATCCCACGCTCCAGGGCGGTGGCCCTCTCCACAAACCGCGGGATCCCAGTGCTCCAAGAACCGGTGAAAGACCCGTCCGTCAAGGGACTCAACCAACTCGTGGAGCGCTTCAATCCTGCCTGGCGGGCAAAATCCCAGCGCAAACTGCACCGAAGGGTCGTGGTCTAAATGAAACTGTCAGAGCGCATCAGCGCCGCGCAGGCGAAGTCTCAGCCAACTGCCCAGCCTGCTTCTACGAAGGCTTCAGCGCCTACGCTCGATATCCCGCGGCCGGAGGTTCAGCCTCAGCGCGTGCAGTGGTCGGAACAGACCCAGCAAAAACGGACGACGACGGCACCGCCTGCCGTCGCCCCCGCGCAAACAAATCTAGAAGAGACGAAGCCGAAACTCCAAAAGCCTGTCGATGTTTTCGCAGCCCTTAAGGAACGGGCAGCGAAGGCCTTGTTTGAACATATGGGCGCCCGGTTCAACGACTCCGCCATCACGGAGCATGAACTGAAGTCCTCTGCCCGCGAAGAGCTCACGCGGATCATCGACGCAGAGCAGGTCCCGCTCTCCGCCGAAGAGCGCACACGGTTGGTCCAGGACGTGGCCGATGATGTTCTCGGCTTTGGCCCGCTTCAGCGGCTGTTGGACGATCCGGCGGTTACCGAAATCATGGTCAACCGCATGGACCAGATCTACGTGGAACGAAAAGGGCATCTGACCCTGGCGGATTCCAGGTTCAGCTCAGAGGAGCACCTCCGCAAGGTTATTGAACGCATCGTCTCGAAGGTGGGACGCCGCATTGACGAGTCCTCTCCCCTGGTGGATGCCCGCTTGGAAGATGGTTCCCGTGTCAATGCGGTGATCCCTCCCTTGGCCGTTGGTGGCTCATCGCTGACCATCCGTAAGTTCAGCAAGGTGCCCCTCACCGTCCGTAACCTCATCGATTTCGGCACACTCACTCCAGAGATGGCAGAACTGCTGAACGCCTGTGTCAAAGCCAAGCTCAACATCATCGTGTCCGGCGGAACGGGCACCGGAAAAACCACCCTGCTGAATGTGCTGTCCTCTTTCCTGCCGGCAAATGAACGGATCGTGACCATCGAGGACGCGGTGGAACTCCAGATCCAGCAGGACCACGTGGTCCGGCTGGAAAGCCGCCCGCCCAACACCGAGGGCAAAGGTGAAGTCACCATCCGTGAGCTCCTCCGGAACTCCTTGCGTATGCGCCCTGACCGCATCGTGGTGGGCGAGGTACGTGGCGGCGAATCACTGGACATGCTGCAGGCCATGAACACCGGCCACGACGGCTCGCTCTCCACCGTGCACTCCAACTCGCCCCGCGACGCCGTCGCGCGCTTGGAGACCCTTGTGCTCATGGCCGGCATGGACCTGCCGCTGCGCGCCATCCGCGAGCAGATCGCTTCCGCCGTGAACCTCATTGTCCAGATTTCACGCCTGCGCGACGGCTCACGCCGCATCACCCACGTGACCGAGGTCCAAGGGATGGAAGGGGACATCGTGACGCTACAGGACGCGTTTGTCTTCGATTACTCCGCCGGCGTTGACCAGCATGGGCGCTTCCTGGGCAAGCCCGTGGCAACGGGCATCCGGCCACGCTTCATCGACCGTTTCGAGGACCTCGGAATCCACGTCTCGCCGTCCGTTTTCGCCACCCCAGCTGGCGCGGGTCCTGCAGGTGCGAACCCAACCGGCAGCGGAAAGGCGTAGGACCGCATGTTGATCATCATTGGAGCGGCTCTCCTTTTCCTCGCCCCCATCATGGTGGGCCTGGCGCTGGTGCTGCCGCGTACCCCCGAAATCGCGCTCGACAGGCGCCGGCCCTTTCAGGCGGATCCGCCGTCGAACCTTACCCGGCTAGCAGACGCCACGGTAGGGGCCTTGGACCGCTTCCTCGGAACCAGGAACGTCCGGCTCTATAACCGCGAGGCGCTGGAGAACGCCGGTGTCCGCTTCAGCCAAACCGAATACATGGTGTTGGTCATTGCTGGCGCAACGGTGGGAGCACTCGTGGGAATGGTGATCGGCCTACCCGTGATCTCCGTCCTGCTGGTTGTGTTGGCACCGTTCGTAGGGCACCTTGTGCTTGGTTTCCTTGCCGGGAAGCGACGGGCAAAGTTTGACGCCCAGCTTGGCGACACCTTGCAGCTGCTTTCCGGCGGGCTTCGCGCAGGACACAGCATACTGCGTGCCATCGATGCCGCCGCCACCGAGTCACAAAGCCCAACGTCAGAAGAGATGCGCCGCGTGGTCACCGAGACCAGCCTGGGACGCGATCTGTTGGCCTCCTTGACGGACACATCGGAACGCATGAGGAACGAAGACTTCGTTTGGATTGCTCAAGCCATCCAGATCAACCGCGAGGTGGGAGGAAACCTGGCTGAGGTGCTGGACCAGGTGAATGAAACCATCCGCGAGCGCAGCGAGATCAAGGGGCACATCAAGTCACTCGCCGCAGAGGGCAAGTTCTCCGCCTACATTCTCGTTGCCATGCCTTTTGGCATCGTCCTGATGCTGATGACCGTCAACCCCGGCTACATGAACTCGATGTTCACCCATCCGTTGGGCTGGGGCATGATCGGCGCGTCCGTTGTGCTCATGACGATAGGCAGCCTGTGGATGCGCAAAATCATTGACCTGAAGTTTTGAGGCGATGGTGAGCCCGCTTGTGCTGTTTTCCTTGCTGCTGGTCTCCGTGCCGATCGGCTACCTAGTCTGGTCCATCCTCTCCGTGGACCGGAAGGCGCGGACTGCCACCGTAGCCATCCTTACCCGGGGCCACCGAGCTCCTGAAACGGTTGACAAGAAACCGACTGGCATTGTGGCCGGGATCGGTTATCGGCTGACTCCCCCGGCCTATGTCCGCAAACTCGATCGCTTGCTGTCACTTGCCGGCAGGCCGCTGTCGATGCCACTGGAAAAGGTCCTTGCCGCCAAAATAGCCCTCGGCATAGCCGGCGCATCCCTCGGCCTCTACATGAGCGCCGTCGGCACCACACCCATGATGAAGCTCGCGGGCATCTTCCTCCTCTTCCTGGGCTATTTCATCCCGGACCTCATGCTGTACAGCAAAGGCCTGGAGCGCCAGAAGACCATGCAGCTGGAACTGGCCAACACCCTGGACCAGATGCTGATCTCGGTGGAGGCGGGCCTCGGTTTCGAAGGGGCGATGGCCCGCGCTGGCGAGAACGGCAAGGGCCCGCTGGCCGACGAGCTGGTCCGCACCCTCCAAGACATGCAGGTGGGCCGCAGCCGCCGTGAGTCTTACCAGGCGCTGGCCGAGCGGACCAGCATCCCGGAACTGCGGAGCTTCGTCCAGGCCGTGGTCCAGGCCGACACATACGGTATTGCCATCAGCCGGGTGCTGCGGATCCAGGCTAAGGTCATGCGCGTAAAACGCCGCCAGCGTGCCGAGGAAAAGGCCATGAAACTCCCCGTGATGATCCTTTTCCCCCTGCTGTTCTTTATCTTTCCCGTGCTCTTCATCGCCATTCTGGGTCCCGCGGTTATCAACACGGTTGTCACTTTCAGCGGGCAATGACTGCGCGGTACGCAAAGTCAAGGATGACTCAAGGTTTCCACAGGATCTACCGAAAACGGACTCCCAAGTAACTACAGGAAGTAGCCTCGAAGCATGGATAGTCCACGACGCACCTCCAGCAGCGGGGGTGTCCCTGCCGACCCGCCGGCTGCGGGCGTGGGCGCTGGCTTGCCGAAGATGGTCGAGGACCGCATACGCTGGATTGAACCGGAGATCCTGGCGGAGCTGGAAACAGAACTGGACGGCCCCGAACTTGCCCGTGGCTTCGCCCGTGATTACGCCGCCCTGTGGGACCAGCGCTTCAGCCGCTTAACTGCCGCCGTCCAGGCCGAGGATCGCCCGGAGGCGTTGGACGCCGTCATCAGCCTGCGGATCACATCAGCCATGGTGGGCGGGATCCGGTTGTCCGTTCTGGCACAAGCCCTCGAGGACGCCATCCGCCGCAGCGACTTCGTCCATGGCCAGGCACTGCTGACTGTCGTGTCCGAGCACGGCGTGAGTACCGTCTCAGAGCTCCAGGCTAGTTACATCCTAAAAAACGATTAGCCCTTCAGCGATCAGCGTCCGGCCAGCCTTGCAGGTCGGTCCGTTGTGGTGCGAGCCGGTAGCCCACTCCCCGCACGGTCTGGAGCCAGCGCGGTGACTGCGGATCTTCCCGGAGCTTGCGGCGAAGGTTCCCCACGTGGACTTCCACGGCCCGCTCGTCAGCCTCGCTGATAAAGGCATCGGGCTCATAGAGGTCGCCACGGACCGCTCGCACCAGATCGGAACGCGTGCACACTGCTCCCTCGCCACGAAGCAGGGTATGCAGGAGGTCGAACTCGCTGCGTGTGAGCCCAAGGTTCACGGCATCAATCAATACCGTGCGGGTCCGGTAGTTCAGAACGAGCCCGTTGTGCTGGAGAACGCCTGTGAGCGTGAGGAGCGCCGGCTCGGCCGGAGGTGAAGCCCATGAAGCAGCCTGGGGTGGACTGGTGACCTCATGCCGCGGCCTGCGCATCATGGCCGCCACCCTGGCCCGGAGTTCACGCGGCCGGAAGGGCTTGGCGATGTAGTCGTCTGCCCCCGCGTTCAGTGCCGACAGCAGATCGGGTTCCTCGGTCCGGCCGGTCAGCATGACTACATAGGCATCGCTGAAGTTCCTGATCCGCCGCAGGACCTCAAAACCGTCAATGTCCGGAAGGCCGATGTCCAGAGTGACCACCTGGGCGTTGTTATGCCGCACCACCTCAACGCCTGCCCGGCCCTCGGCGGCCGTATGGACCTCAAATCCCGCCTGACGCAGGATCCCCTCCAGGAGGTTCCGCACATCGGCGTCGTCTTCAATTACTACTGCTACCCCAAGATCTTCCATGTCTATCCCTGTTGCCAGGTGGATGAGGCCCCCATCAGCCCAGCGCTAATCCCCTCAACCACTCCAACTCTCTATACGCTACAAGTATGAACGGCAGATGACACTCCTCTCCGCGATTAGTTTTGCAAAGTCAATTATCATGACAACACACGCATATTAGGATTCAAGGGCTGAGCGAGCGGCCGTCCGCAAATCTTGTGCGCATAAATTCATTGAGAACGGAATGGGGCCGTCGGGAAACTTGGAGTACCCTCATGGCTGCACGGCCTTCGATTCGGGGATTGGCCCCCTATTTCAAGAGACTTGGCCCCCGCACCCAGGTGGCACTGTGCCAGCTTCCGCTTAGCCTGATTGTCGGTGTTCTTGGCGTCATATCGCCCTTCAGCTCACCATCGCTGCTGGCGAGTCCCCTTTACTTGGCAGGAATAGCCCTTAACGTCATTCTTTTCCTGGCCTGTTTCCTGACCCCGTGGGAGCGGCTGCGACCCAGCGCCTATCTGATCATTCCTGTCCTGGATCTGCTCGCGATAGGGCTCCTGAGGAATAGTGCACTCGCACAGCTTCCGGGACTGGCAGTTTTGGCCGTTTTCCCGGTCATCTGGCTGGCCGCTTCCGGAATTCTGGTCAGAACAAGTTTGGTTCTAAGCGCCGTTGGCCCTTTCTTGATCATGCTCCCCTCCGCAGCCGGTAAATTCCCGAATATCACGGGGACCGACATCACGCCGCTGGTTCTTGTCCCACTTGTCATGTTCGCTGTTTCACTGGCCATCCGGTTTGCCAGCGTCAACATGCGGGTTCAGCAGCGCGAGCTGCAGGCCATGGGCGAGGAACTGCGGGAGCTGCTCGCCGCGAGCCGCGAACGCGAAAAGCTGCTGATGACTATCTTGGACGCCACCGACGTCGGCATTGTTGCCGTTGACGCCGACGGCAACGAGCTCCTGACGAACGACCGGCAGCGGCGTTTACAGCAGGCTGCCACCCCGGCTGGTGCGGCAGCAGGGGACGAAAACCACCATCTCATCTTTGCGCAGGACAAAGTGACTCCACTGCCGCCTAATAAGTATCCCCTCAGGCGGGCCATCGAAGGCGAAACCTTCGCGGACTATCTGGTGTGGATCGGCGAGAGCCCGCAGCAGCGGGCAGTGTCCACCGCTGCGAGGCCATTAATGAACGACGGCGGCCGCCTCACCGGAGCGGTGGTCGTCTTCAGCGACGTCACCGGGATGGTCGAGGCCATGGCCGCGAACGAGGAACTGGTCTCCAACGTCTCCCACGAGTTCAGGTCCCCGCTCAATTCCATCCTCGGCAACATCGACCTGGTGTTGGAAGACGCAGAGGGGCTGTCCGACCTCACGGTCCGGCGCCTGGAAGTGGTGCAGCGCAACTCCGAACGGCTGCTGGCCCTTGTCTCGGACCTGACGCTCGAGGCCTTCTCTGCGCTGAAAGTCCACCCGAAACGGACCGACATCTCCGGCCTGGTGGAAACCAGCATCGGCTCGGCCCAGGCACAGGCGGAGCGGTCTTCTGTGGCCCTGGTGGCCGACGTACCCTCCCCGCTCTGGGCCTACGCCGACCCGCTGCGGATCGGGCAGGCACTGGACAATCTTGTCTCGAACGCCATCAAGTACTCGCCGGACGGCGGCACGGTGACCATCAGCGCTGCCGGCACCGAGGACTGGGTCAGGCTTGTTGTGCAGGACACCGGGATGGGCATGGCGCCGGACGTTGCGGCCAAGGTTTTCCGCCGGTTCTTCCGCGCCGACTCGGCCCGGGAGGCGGCCATTCCGGGAGCGGGCCTGGGCCTGTCCATCACCAAGACCATCCTGGAACGCCACGGCGGGGCTATTGCCTGCGCCAGCGCCCTGGGCGGCGGCAGCACGTTCACCATGACCCTGCCCGTCGAATCCGGTGGTTGAGCCCGCCCCGGCAATTGGGCCCGTCGAACCCCGGCACCCTCATCGATTGCTCCATAGGAGCCCTTTTCAAGGCCCGATAGGGCGTCCACGGCTAGTGTTTGCGGACTGCCCTTGTCAGCTCGGCGCGGGCCAGCATCTCGTCGTCGGACGGGTAGGCCACTTCTTCAAGGACCAGCGGGTGCGGGGCGGCCAGGACGGACTTGGCGTCCCGCTTCTTGGCCAGCAGCCGCTCATGCAGCCAGCCGGTTTCCTCGATGCCCTCCCCCACGAACAGGGCCGAGCCAACCAGTGAGCGCACCATGTTGTGGCAGAACGCGTCCGCCTGGACGGTGGCCACAATAACTCCGTCCTCACCGCGGTGGAACTCGAACCGCTGCAGCTCGCGGACGGTGGTGGCGCCCTCCCGCGGCTTGCAGTAGGACAAAAAGTTCTGCAGCCCCAGCAACTGCGCGGCACCGGCATTCAACAGGTCCACGTCCAAGGGGCTTTGGTGCCAGAGCGTGAAGTACCGTTCGAGCGGATCCCACAGGGCGGGTCCGTCCGCGATGCGGTAGCTGTATCGCCGCCACAGCGCTGAGAACCGGGCGTCGAACCCCACAGGCGCCAGGGACACCAGGTGGACTTCGATAGACCCGGACAGGTCGCCCAGCCCCCGGCTGAGGGCGCCACGGATCCGCCGTAAGAGCGCGACGGCGGGATCCAGTTCGTGCCCGCGCGGCAGCTTCAGCCACTCGGCCTCGGTCAGGTCCAGGTGGACCACCTGGCCGCGGGCGTGCACGCCGGCGTCGGTACGTCCCGCCACGGTGACCCGGATGGGCCGGCGGATCAACAACGCCAGCGCCTCTTCCAGGATGCCCTGGACTGTCCGCAATCCCGGCTGCACTGCCCACCCATTGAAGGGGCCGCCGTCGTACGATAAATCAAACCGGACACGCAAAAACCCGCCGCCCCCTAAAACGGGGGCAGCGGGTTTTTGGTCGTTCATAGACATAAGTCTACTGGAGCGTCAGAGCCTGATTACTCAGCTTCGACGGCCTGTGCAGCCTCGCCGCCGGCAGGCACGAAGCCTGCGGCTGCGGCGGACTCGGCAGAGTCGAACCAGACTTCAGCAGTCGTGGCGTCGTACCAGCGCGAGCCGGGAACGTGGTACTTCATGGAGTCCTCGTTGCCCTTGACCTCGAAGCCCTCAGGGGCAACGTTGTCAGCCGTAGCAGGCTTGGAGCCGGCGTACTTGGCTTCAGCAGCTTCGGTCTCGGCAGCTTCAACATCCGTAGCTTCTTCAGCAACCGGAGCAGCCTTAGCGGCCGCCTGGGTAGCCTCAGCCACAACGGCCTGCTTGGCGGACACCGGCTCGAGAACCAGTTCGATGACAGCCATGGGAGCGTTGTCGCCCTTGCGGTTGCCGATCTTGGTGATGCGGGTGTAGCCGCCGTCGCGGTTCTCCACTGCCTGTGCAATGTCGGTGAACAGCTCGTGGACGATGCCCTTGTTGCTGATCAGGCCGAGTACACGGCGGCGGGAAGCCAGGTCGCCACGCTTGGCGAAAGTCACCAGACGCTCGGCGTACGGCTTCAGTCGCTTGGCCTTGGTCACCGTGGTGGTGATCCGCTTGTGCTCGAACAGTGCGGCGGACAGGTTCGCGAGCATAAGACGCTCGTGAGCCGCTCCGCCTCCGAGGCGCGGACCCTTAGCGGGGGTAGGCATAATAGTTTCTCCTCATATGGAAGCCAGTGGGCTGCGCACACCGTGGTGCATCCAGCCAGCCGGCCAAGATCTGTTTGTTAGAGTTCGTCGTCGCCGAAGGCGGCGTCGTCCTCTTCAATTGCTGCGGCGCGTGCTGCGAGGTCAAAACCGGGAGGCGAGTCCTTGAGGGACAGGCCCAGTTCAACCAGCTTTGCCTTGACCTCGTCAATGGACTTCGCACCGAAGTTACGGATGTCCATGAGGTCAGCCTCGGAGCGTGCAACGAGTTCACCCACGGTGTGGATGCCCTCACGCTTGAGGCAGTTGTAGGAACGGACGGTGAGGTCCAGATCCTCGATGGGCAGTGCCATGTCTGCTGCCAGGGCAGCATCCGTCGGCGACGGGCCAATCTCGATACCTTCAGCTGCGGTGTTCAGCTCGCGGGCCAGACCGAAGAGTTCCACCAAGGTGGTACCTGCGGAAGCAACAGCATCGCGCGGGGCGATGGCCTGCTTGGTCTCGACGTCGACAATGAGCTTGTCGAAGTCGGTGCGCTGCTCAACACGGGTTGCTTCCACGCGGAAAGTAACCTTCAGTACCGGCGAGTAGATCGAGTCGACCGGGATACGGCCGATCTCGGAGTCGCCGGACTTGTTCTGAGCTGCCGAAACGTAGCCGCGGCCGCGCTCGATGGTCAGTTCGAGTTCGAACTTGCCCTTCGAGTTCAGCGTGGCAATGTGCAGATCCGGGTTGTGGAATTCGACGCCGGCCGGCGGAGCGATGTCCGCGGCGGTGACGACTCCGGGGCCCTGCTTGCGCAGGTAAGCCACAACCGGCTCGTCGTGCTCGGAGGAAACCGAGAGGCTCTTGATGTTCAGGATGATCTCAGTGACATCTTCCTTGACACCCGGAACCGTGGTGAACTCGTGCAGCACGCCATCGATCCGGATGCTGGTTACAGCGGCACCGGGGATGGAGGAGAGCAGGGTACGGCGGAGGGAGTTTCCGAGGGTGTAGCCGAAGCCCGGTTCCAGCGGTTCAATGATGAAACGCGAGCGGTTATCGGAGACGACCTCTTCGGAGAGGGTGGGGCGCTGTGCAATGAGCACTTAGGTTTCCTTTCGGCGAGCATCCGCTATATGACGCAACACAGGTGGTGGAAATTCGGTCTGAAGACTTAACGCGGCTGGGCTTGCCCGGACCATTGACGGTCCGGGCAAGCTCAAGCTGCTGGAAAAGCCTTAGACGCGGCGGCGCTTCGGCGGACGGCAGCCGTTGTGCGCTGCGGGGGTGACGTCCTGGATGGAGCCAACCTCCAGGCCAGCGGCCTGCAGCGAGCGGATTGCGGTCTCGCGTCCGGAGCCCGGTCCCTTGACGAAAACGTCAACCTTGCGCATGCCGTGCTCCTGCGCACGCTTGGCAGCAGCTTCGGCAGCCATCTGGGCTGCGAACGGGGTGGACTTGCGTGAGCCCTTGAAGCCAACCTCACCTGAGGAAGCCCAAGAGATAACAGCGCCGTTCGGGTCCGTGATGGACACGATGGTGTTGTTGAAAGTGCTCTTGATGTGCGCCTGGCCAAGCGCGATGTTCTTCTTGTCCTTCTTACGCGGCTTGCGAACCGCGCCACGAGTCTTCGGGGGCATTTTTTCTCCTACAGAAAGTTATTGGGGGAAGACGAGTCAATCCCGAGGGATTTAACGAGCCTTCTTCTTGCCTGCAACGGTGCGCTTCGGCCCCTTACGGGTACGTGCGTTCGTCTTCGTACGCTGTCCGCGCACTGGCAGGCCCTTGCGATGGCGAATACCTTCGTAGCTGCCGATTTCAACCTTGCGGCGGATATCAGCTGCTACTTCGCGGCGAAGGTCACCCTCAACCTTGTAGTTGCCTTCAATGTAGTCACGAAGCTCAACCAGCTGGCCATCGGTGAGGTCCTTAACGCGGACGTCAGCGCTGATGCCAGTGGCAGCCAGGGTTTCGTGTGCACGGGTCTTGCCCACGCCGTAGATGTAAGTAAGCGCAATTTCCAACCGCTTTTCGCGGGGAATGTCTACGCCAGCGAGACGAGCCATAGTGGCAGTGCTCCTTGAATAAACCGGAGGTCGTAGGCAGTACACCCGCACGTTCTGTGCGGCCCCAGCCTCCGACCGGGGGTTAGCTGTCCGGGCTCATACGTCCCAATTCAGCTTGTGCTGCCTTTTATTTACTTGCGTGGGTTAGCAACCCAGGATTTCCCTCAGGAGGGAAATTAGCCCTGGCGCTGCTTGTGGCGCGGGTTCTCGCAGATCACCATGACCCGGCCATTACGGCGGATCACTTTGCACTTTTCGCAGATCTGCTTGACGCTCGGCTTGACCTTCATGGCATTCCTTTGCGTGTGGCAGTTGGTCAACTGGAGCAGCCGTCAGCTCATGCTGAGGCCGCCCAGAATTTACTTGTAGCGGTAGACGATACGACCCCGAGTGAGGTCATAAGGGCTCAGTTCCACCACTACCCGGTCCTCAGGGAGAATCCTGATGTAGTGCTGGCGCATCTTGCCTGAGATGTGCGCGAGTACGATGTGCTTATTGGTCAGCTCAACGCGAAACATCGCGTTAGGCAGCGCCTCAGTCACAACGCCTTCGATCTCAATGACCCCGTCCTTCTTGGCCATACCCTCCGCTAACTGTTGTTGCCGCAGCCCTGCCGGATTGCACCGGACATGACCACGAACGTTTTTGTTGGATCGGTTATCGCCTCCGGCCCCAAACAGGGCACAGCTGGGCAGACAACCAACAAACCACTTTACTGTAAGTGGGTAGAAAGTCCAAACTAAATATGAAAGCACACACCCTACCCGGAAATCGAGCTTGCCGAAATCCCGTCGAGGATCGCCAAGCGTACGACGTCGGCTGCCGCACTCTGCAGGGTAATGAGGCTCACCTGCCGGGCAGTTTCGGTACTCCGGTCCAGTGCCACGTCGCCGGTGGCGAGGCAGAAGACAGTATCCCCGTCGGCAAGGGTGTGCGAAGGGCTCAGCGCCCGAGCCAATCCAGCATGCGCTGCAGAAGCAGTCCGATAGCACTCAGCGGGGTCCAAGACAGCGTTCGTAGCAACAACAACCAGCGTCGTGTTCAACGCAGGCGGACCCGCATCTGCTGACGGGGAATTGGGAACCCGGAAGCGCGCGTCTAAGGTGGGCCCACGCGAGCCAGGTTCCCTGGCCGAGCTTGCGAGGTTAGGGGGCTCGTGGGGCGGAACGACCGAGCGCGCGGAGGGTTCGGGATTCCCCGGAAGGGCCTCCACGGGGAAGCCCAGTGCGTTCACCACGGCCAACGCCCCCACAACCACGCCGTTCTCGAGTGTGACCGATGCCGTCCCCACTCCCCCTTTGAACTGTCCGCGTCCGATCATCGCTCCGGTGCCGGCGCCCACACTGCCGCGTCCGACGTCGTGCCCCTCCTTTTCGGCAGCCGCGGTAACGGTCGCCGCGTAGCCCATGTCCGCCGTCGGGCGCGCTGAGAAGTCGCCTCCCCGGCCCAGGTCGAAGATCGCGGCGGCGGGAACGATCGGCACCACTCCCCCGGTGACGGCGAAGCCGCGGCCGTGTTCCTCGCACCAGCGTTGGGCGCCGTGGGCCGAGACGAGCCCGTACGCGCTGCCGCCGGTGAGGACGACGGCGTCCACCGTGGACACCATCGTGGTGGGATCCAGGGCGTCCGTCTCATGCGTACCCGGGCCCCCGCCCCGGACGTCCACCGACCCTACGGTCCCGGCCGGCGGCAGGACCACGGTCACGCCGCTCAGCCACCCGCCGTCGGACTTCTGCTGGTGGCCAACCCTGATCCCCGGAACGTCTGTAATGGCACCCATGGGCTCCATTCTGCGCCATAGCGGACCGGCCATCTCCGGCCCGGCAATCAGACACTGTGCGATACTGCAAGCAACACAGCGTTAACGGGCAATGAAGCCCTTAATAATAATCCTCTGACGAGGGCTTATGAGGGGTTCTGCCCACCGACCGTGTGGTGAAGTATGGCTAGATCCCCTGCCCGTCGGCCTGCCAAACGTTGGCCCCGATCCGTGAGAGACCCCCATGACTCGTCAACTCGCCTCCACGCCGTCTACCAGGCCGCCGGATCCGCCTGGCCGGCCCCTGAAGCAACGCCCTCGGCGCTGGTCCGGCCGGTCCCGGCGCGACTTCTTCGTCTTCCTTGCCTTGGCTCTTCCCAACCTGGTGCTGATCGCGGTGTTCACCTACCGCCCGCTCATCAGCAATATCTACTACTCGACCCTTGACTGGACGCTGGGTTCCGCTTCGGCCACAGTGGTGGGACTCGACAATTACGTGACCTTCTTCAGCAGCGACGACGCGTCGAAAGTGCTCGGCACCACGGCAGTGTTCACGCTGGTGACGGTCGGCGGCTCCATGTTCCTGGGGTTGCTCATCGCCTTGGCGCTGAACGCCACGGTCCGTGGAACCACCTTTGCCCGCTCTGCCGTGTTCGCTCCCTACGTGCTCTCCGGCGTGGGGGTTGGTCTGGTCTGGCTGTTCATCTTTGATCCGGGCTACGGTGTCCTTGCCTGGGTGCTGCGGGGCATCGGCCAGCAGAGCCCGCAATGGATCAACGATCCCCAGCTGTCGCTGGTCATGGTCATTCTGGTCTATGTCTGGAAAAACCTTGGCTACTGCGCCGTGGTGTACCTGGCAGGCCTGCAATCGTTGCCCCAGGACGTAATGGAGGCCGCTGCGCTGGATGGGGCGAATGGATTCAGGCGCTTCCTCAGCATGTCCATTCCGCTCCTGTCCCCCACCACGTTCTTCCTCCTCATCACCAGCCTGCTGAGCTCCCTCCAGGCGTTCGACCTGATCCGGATCATGACCCCCCTGGGAACCGGTACCAGCACCCTGATCTACGAGGCCTACCTGCAGGCCTTCGGGGCGTTCAACAGGGCAGGTTATTCTGCTTCGATCTCCGTCATCCTCTTCGCCATCCTTTTGGTCATCACTCTTCTGCAGGTCCGGTTCGTGGAACGGAAGGTGCATTACTCATGAGTTCCCTGTCCCCGGTCAACCCCGACCCTGCCGCTCCCGCCGTCACGGCATCCGAACCGTTCGTAGCCCGGGACCGGCCCTTCTCGCTCCGGAACCTGGTCCAGACAATTGCCGGCGGATACATTCCATTGATGCTTGCGACCCTGGTGGTTTTCCTGCCTCTGCTGTGGATGATCCTGAGCTCCTTCAAGCAGCCCGGGGAAATCATCACCGTGGACCTCAAGATCCTGCCGGACAGCGTAAACCTGGAGAACTACAACATCGCGATGACCACAGTGCCGTTCGCCCAGTTCTTCATCAACAGCACGATCGTGACGGTGGTCGGCGCCACCATCAAGGTGCTGCTCGCCATCCTGACCGCCTACGCACTCGTGTTTGTGCGCTTCCCCTTCAAAAACGCCATCTTCATGCTGATTCTCGTGGCCCTGATGGTGCCGCCGCAGGTGTCCATCCTGCCCAACTACATCCTGATCGCTGGCATGGGCGGCAAGAACACTCTCTGGGGCATCATCCTGCCGGGGCTGGGAACAGCATTCGGGACGTTCCTCCTTCGGCAACATTTCCTGACGCTGCCGGCATCGATCCTGGAATCCGCAGAAATCGACGGCGCCGGCCACTGGCGGCGACTGTGGCAGATCGTGGCCCCGGTGTCCGTTCCCTCCATTGCCACCGTGGCGCTGGTGACAGTTGTCAGCGAATGGAACGAATACATCTGGCCGCTCATCATCACCGACCGCCCGGAAACCATGACCTTGCCCGTCGGCCTGACGCTGCTGCAGAACTCCGAAAGCAATGCCTCCGGCTGGGGCATCCTCATGGCTGGCGCCGTGCTGGTCATCGTGCCCATCCTGGTGGTCTTCGCCGCACTGCAGCGGTACATCGTTGCCGGCCTCACCCAAGGCAGCGTTACCGGCTGACCCGCGTCCGGCGTCGTTCTTCCACCAGAACCACTAAGACCATTAACGCAACAACCGAAAGGACCCATCATGGCAGCGAATCTTGACCGGAGGCATTTCCTCGGACTGGCCGGAGCGAGCGCCGGCGCGGCGGCCCTTTCCGCCTGCGGGGGCCCCGACACGGGCGGCACTACGTCGGCCAGCAAAGCGGCGGAGATCGATTTCAGCGGCGTCAAGCCGGCGGCGAAGATCGATTTCTGGACCAACCACCCGGGAAAATCCCAAGACGTTGAGAAATCGATCATCGAGAAATTCCACGTGAAGTTTCCCGACATCAAGGTCACTCTGGTGACTGCCGGCGCGAACTACGAGGAAATCGCCCAGAAGTTCCAGACCTCACAGGCAGCCAAATCTGGGCTACCCGGTGTGGTGGTCCTGTCCGATGTCTGGTGGTTCCGCTACTTGACCAACGGCAGCATCATTCCCGTCGACGGGCTCGTCAAGGAACTGGACATCAAGGTCGACGATTTCCGCCAGTCCCTCGTGGACGACTACAAGTACGACGGGAAGCAGTGGGCCCTTCCGTACGGGCGTTCGACGCCGCTGTTCTACTACAACAAGGACCATTTCAAGGCCGCCGGCCTGCCGGACCGGGCACCGGCGACGTGGCAGGAATTTGCCGAGTGGGCACCCAAGCTGAAGGCGACCTCCGGTGCGCAGTACGCCTACATCTATCCTGCCCTGGCCGGGTACGCCGGCTGGACACTACAGAACAACCTCTGGGGCTGGGGCGGCGCCTGGTCCAAGGACTGGGAGATCACGTGCGATTCGCCCGAATCCGTAGAAGCCTTGCAGTGGGCCCAGGACTCGATCTACAAGCACAACTGGGCGGGTGTCTCCTCAAAGGAAGCCGCCGACGATTTCTCGGCTGGGCTGACCTCCTCCACCATTTCCTCCACCGGCTCGCTCCTGGGTGTCCTGAAGTCTGCCACTTTCAACGTCGGCGTCGGATTCCTTCCCGGCGGACCCAAGGCGGCGAGCGGGGTGTGCCCCACCGGCGGTGCCGGGCTGGGAATCCCAAGCGGAATCAGCAAGGAAGAACAGTTGGCCGCCGGAACCTTCCTGAAGTTCATGACCGAGCCGGAAAACACCGCTGCCTTCTCTGCCGCCACCGGTTATATGCCTACCCGCACCTCCGCCGACATGACCGCGGTGCTGGCAAAGACGCCCCAAATCAAGACAGCCATGGACCAGCTGGCCGTGACCAAGGTCCAGGACCGTGCCAGGGTATTTCTTCCCGGCGCCGACCAGGAGATGGCCAAAGCTGCCGCGAAGATCCTTACCCAACAGGGCGATGTCAAAGCGACGATGACGGAACTGAAGAAAACCCTCGAAGGCATCTACACGAAAGACGTGAAGCCGAAGCTCAAGGCCTGAGCCCCGGCGGTTGGCCTGTCGAACCATAGCGCGGCATCGACGGACATCCGCTGCGGTTTCGGACTTTCGCCCCCGAGGTCCGAGGGGCGGAAGTCCGAAACCGGCGCGGATATCGACAGGCTCGACCGCCGCCGGCGTTATCTAGGGGATGGGGACCGGTACGACGCCGAGGGGCACCAGGTGCTCCGCTCCGCCGTCGGGGGCTGAGAGTACCCAGATCCCCTTTTCGTGGACGGCAACCGAGTGCTCCCATTGGCAGGAGCGCTTGCCGTCGGTGGTCACCACTGTCCAGTCGTCCTCCAGCACGGCAGTATCGATGCTGCCGCGGACCAGCATGGGCTCGATGGCCAGGCACAGTCCGGGCTTGATCTTGGGGCCGCGGTGGCTGGTGCGGTAGTTCAGGACGTCCGGAGCCATATGCATCTCGGAGCCGATGCCGTGGCCCACATAGTCCTCCAAGATGCCCAGCGGCTTGCCCGGCACGGACGAGACGTAGTCGTCGATGGCTGCGCCGATGTCGCCCACGTGGGTTCCCGTGGCCACCGCAGCGATGCCACGCCACATAGCAGCCTGCGTGACGTCCGAGAGCCGCTGGTCCTCGGGGTCTACATTGCCCACGATGACGGTCCGTGCCGAGTCGGAATGCCAGCCGTCAACAATCGCGCCGCCGTCGATCGAGATGATGTCGCCGTCGTTGAGGACCTTGCCACCGGGGATGCCGTGCACCACTTCCTCGTTCACCGAGGTGCAGATGGTGGCGGGGAAGCCATGGTAACCGAGGAAGTTCGACTTGGCGCCGGCCTCGTTCAGCACCGCGGCGAAGACGTCGTCCAGCTGTTTGGTGGTGACGCCGGGAGCCGCAGCTGCCACGGCGGCGTCCAGCGCACGGTTCAGCACCAGCCCGGCGTCGTGCATGATGCGCATCTGGGCGTTGGTCTTGTATTCGATACGGGGCTGGCCGAAGGCCATGGTGTGTCCTCTCAATGGCTGAGGCTCCTCCCGGATGCCGGGAGGAGCCTCGAAAAAACTTGTTGCGTGGCTCAGGCGGCCTGGGCTGCCTTGATCGCCTGCATCACGCGGTCGGTAACCTCGTCGATGCCGCCGACGCCGTCCACCCGGGTCAGGATGCCGCGTTCGGCATACTTGGCCACAACGGCCTCGGTCTGCTCGTGGTACAGGTCCAGGCGGTGGCGGATCACGGCTTCGTTGTCGTCGCTCCGGCCGGTTTCCTTGGCACGGCCCAGCAGGCGGGAGACGAGTTCCTCGTCGTCGGCCGTGAGCTGCAGGACGACGTCGAGCTTCTCTTCGCTGTTCGCGAGGATACCGTCCAGGTAGTCCACCTGCGCCGTGGTGCGCGGGTAGCCGTCCAGGAGGAAACCGTTTTCGACGTCGGACTCGCTGAGGCGGTCGCGGACCATCTTGTTGGTGACGCTGTCCGGAACGAAGTCGCCGGCGTCCATGTACTTCTTGGCCTCGATGCCAAGAAGAGTTTCGCCCTTCACATTGGCGCGGAAGATATCACCGGTGGAAATCGCCACGACGCCGAGGCGCTCGGAAATGCGTTCCGCTTGCGTTCCTTTTCCGGAACCGGGGGGTCCAATAATCAACATTTTCGTCATCGCAAAAGCCCTTCGTAGTGACGTTGCTGTAGCTGCGCATCTATTTGCTTGACGGTTTCAAGGCCAACGCCCACCATGATCAGGATCGAGGTGCCACCGAACGGGAAGTTCTGGTTCGCGTTGATCAGTACCAGTGCCACCAGCGGAATCAGTGCCACGAAGCCCAGGTACATGGCGCCGGGCAGCGTGATCCGGGAGAGTACGTACTGCAGGTAGTCCGCGGTCGGTTTACCGGCACGGATACCCGGGATGAAACCGCCGTACTTCTTCATGTTGTCGGAGACCTCTTCAGGGTTGAAGGTGATCGCGACGTAGAAGTAGGTGAAGAACACGATCATGGCGAAGTACAGCGCCATGTAGATCGGGTGGTCTCCTCGGGTCAGGTTGTTGTTGATCCACTCAACCCACGGCTGGAGCGGCTCGCCGTTCTTGGGCTGGTTGAACTGTGAAATCAGTCCCGGCAGGTAGAGCATGGACGATGCGAAGATCACGGGGATCACGCCTGCCATGTTCACCTTGATGGGGATGTAGGTGCTGGTGCCGCCGACGGTCCGGCGTCCGATCATCCGCTTGGCATACTGCACCGGGATACGGCGCTGGGACTGCTCCACAAACACCACCAGGGCGACGGTCACCAAGCCGATGACCAGGACCATAAAGAACGTACCCGGTCCCTGTGAAGTCCAGATGGCACCGAGGGAGGTGGGGAACTGCGCCGCGATGGAGGTGAAGATGAGCAGCGACATGCCGTTGCCGACACCCTTTTCGGTGACGAGTTCGCCCATCCACATGATGAGCCCGGTACCGGCGGTGAGCGTGATGATCAGCAGGATGGTGGTGATGATGCTGCTGTCAGGAATGATCGGCAGTGCACAGCCCGGGAGCAGCTGTCCTGAACGTGCCAGCGACACCAGTGTCGTTGCGTTCAGCAGGCCCAGGGCAATGGTGAGGTACCGCGTGTACTGGGTGAGCTTGGACTGCCCGGAGGCGCCCTCCTCGTACAGCTCCTGGAACCGGGGAATGACCACCCGGAGCAGCTGCACAATGATGCTTGCCGTGATGTACGGCATGATGCCCAGCGCGAAGATGGACACCTGAAGCAAGGCACCGCCGCTGAACAGGTTGACGAGCTGATAGAGCCCGCCTGCGGTCTGACCGTTCTGCAAGCATTGCTGGACATTCTGGTAGTTCACACCAGGCGAGGGGATGAATGCACCCAAGCGGAAGATTGTGATGATTGCCAGCGTGAACAACAACTTGCGTCGCAGATCAGGCGTGCGAAAGGCCCGGCCAAATGCGCTAAGCAAGCGTCCTCCTGTGTTGTTTATAAGCGTGGTGTGATGAGGGTCAATAATCCCAACAACCGAGTCTAACGGGTGGATTGGCCATGCGAACAATCCGGGAACGCGCGCATGCGGCGAACGGGGGGAAATAGTCGCCCGGCGGATGTGAAAAAACTCCCGGCGTGCACGGCCTTGGGGGCCTTGCACACCGGGAGTTCACAACGGGCATTCGCCCACCGTCTGCTAGAGAGCGGTGGTGCTTCCGCCTGCTGCTGCGATCTTTTCTGCGGCGCTGGCCGAGAATGCGTGGACGGTGACGTCAACCTTGACGGTGATGTCGCCGGTGCCAAGCACCTTGACGGGCTGGTTCTTGCGAACGGCACCCTTCTCGACCAGGTTCTCCACGGTGACTGCGCCACCTTCCGGGAACAGCTCGTTGAGCTTGTCCAGGTTTACAACCTGGAACTCAACCCGGAACGGGTTCTTGAAGCCGCGCAGCTTCGGCAGGCGCATGTGCAGCGGCAGCTGGCCGCCGGCAAAGCCAGCCTTGATCTGGTAGCGGGCCTTCGTACCCTTGGTACCGCGACCAGCGGTCTTACCCTTGGAACCTTCACCACGACCAACACGGGTCTTGGCGGTCTTGGCACCCGGGGCGGGACGCAGGTGGTGAACCTTCAGTGCGTTCTGCTTCTCAGCAGCGGCGCCCTGAGCCTTTTCGGCGGTGTTCTTCTCTGCCATTTACTTCGCCTCCTCTACCTTTACCAGGTGCGGAACCGTGTTGAGCATTCCAACAGTCACGGCGTCGGCGGCGCGGACAACGGTGTGTCCGATCCGCTTCAGGCCGAGTGACCGAAGGGTGTCGCGCTGGTTCTGCTTGCCGCCAATGGCGGACTTGATCTGAGTGATCTCCAACTGCAGGTCGGAGGGAATCAGGTTCTTAGCCATGGCTTAGACACCCGCCTTCTGGTTCAGGATTGCCTTCACCATTGCCGGCGGAGCAACCTCGTCCAGCGGCAGGCCGCGGCGTGCTGCCACTGCTGCCGGCTCTTCGAGCTGCTTCAGCGCAGCAACCGTCGCGTGAACGATGTTGATGGCGTTGGAGGAACCCAGCGACTTGGAGAGGATGTCGTGGATGCCCACGCACTCCAAGATGGCGCGGACCGGACCACCGGCAATAACACCGGTACCGGCGGAAGCCGGACGCAGCATTACGACGCCGGCAGCGGCCTCACCCTGAACGCGGTGCGGGATGGTGTTGCCAATGCGAGGAACGCGGAAGAAGGACTTCTTGGCCTCTTCAACGCCCTTCGCGATTGCGGCAGGAACTTCCTTAGCCTTGCCGTAGCCCACGCCGACCATGCCGTTACCGTCACCAACGACGACCAGAGCGGTGAAGCTGAAGCGACGACCACCCTTGACCACCTTGGAAACGCGGTTGATGGTGACAACGCGTTCAATGAACTGGCTCTTCTCGGCTTCACGGCCACCATCGCGGCCACCACGGCCACCACGGTCTCCGCGGCCCTGGCCCTGGCCCTTGTCGCCACGCTCGCCACGACGAGCGCCACCACGGCGGTCATCGGCAGCAGCTGCGGGCGCAGTGGTCTCAGTGGCCGGAGCAGCTACGGCTTCAGTCGCCTTCTGATCTGCAGACACAGTGTCCTTTTCCTTGTTTGCTTCCGTCACAGTGACAGCCCACCTTCACGTGCACCGTCAGCGACGGCGGCGATCCGGCCGTGGTACTTGTTACCACCGCGGTCGAAGACAACAGCTTCGATACCGGCAGCCTTGGCACGAGCGGCAACGAGCTCGCCAACGCGCTTGGCTTTGGCAGTCTTGTCGCCTTCGAATGCACGAAGGTCGGCTTCCAGTGTGGAGGCGCTCGCTACTGTCAGGCCCTTGGTGTCATCGACAACCTGGACGAATACGTGGCGTGCGGAGCGGTTGACGACCAGACGAGGACGTACAGCCGTGCCGGAGATGCGCTTGCGGATACGAAGCTGGCGGCGGCTGCGCGAAGCAGACTTGCTCTTGTTCGTACGCTTCTTGTTAATTGAGATGGCCATGGTTACTTACCAGCCTTTCCGACCTTGCGGCGGATGACTTCGCCTGCGTAGCGGATGCCCTTGCCCTTGTAGGGGTCCGGCTTCCGCAGCTTGCGAATGTTGGCAGCAACCTCGCCGACCTGCTGCTTGTTGATACCTGAAACAGAGAGCTTGGTCGGGGTCTCAACTGCAAAGGTGATGCCGTCCGGTGCGGTGACATTTACCGGGTGGCTGTAGCCGAGAGCGAACTCAAGGTCAGATCCCTTGGCCTGAACGCGGTAACCAGTACCAACGATTTCAAGCTTCTTCTCGTAGCCCTTGGTAACGCCCTCGATCATGTTGGAGATCAGGGTGCGGGTCAGGCCGTGGAGTGAACGGGAGGCGCGCTCGTCGTTCGGGCGGGCGACAGTCAGGGTCTCTGCTTCCAGGGAAACCTCGATCGGGCTGGCCACAGTGTGGTTCAGCTCGCCTTTGGCACCCTTGACGCTGACGACAGAGCCGTCAACCTTGACCTCAACGCCGGCGGGAACGGTGATGGGGAGACGTCCAATACGTGACATTATTCTCTTCCTTTCCCGTTACCAGACGTAGGCGAGGACTTCGCCGCCCACGCCCTTCTTGCCGGCTTGCTTATCAGTCAAGAGGCCGGAAGAGGTGGACAGGATTGCGACACCCAGGCCACCGAGCACGTGCGGGAGGTTGGTGGACTTTGCGTAAACACGCAGGCCCGGCTTGGAAATACGACGAACGCCAGCGATTGAACGCTCGCGGTTCGGACCGAACTTAAGGTCGAGGGTCAGCTTCTTGCCAACCTCAGCCTCTTCTTCTTTCCAGGAGGCGATGTAACCTTCAGCCTTCAGGATGTCGGCAACGCGTGCCTTGAGCTTGCTGTACGGCATGGACACGGAATCGTGGTATGCCGAGTTTGCATTGCGCAGACGCGTAAGCATGTCTGCGACAGGATCTGTCATTGTCATTTTGGGCTCTTGCCCTTCCTCATAACGGTTTCCTCACTGCTGCGTGAAGCATCAGCGAAGGACCTGTTACGTAGTTAGATTAGTCTTCGGCCTTGAACGGGAAACCAAGCGCCTTGAGCAGCGCGCGGCCTTCGTCATTGGTCTTGGCGGTGGTTACAACCGTGATGTCCATGCCGCGTACGCGGTCGATGGAATCCTGGTCGATTTCGTGGAACATAACCTGCTCGGTCAGACCGAAGGTGTAGTTGCCGTTGCCGTCGAACTGCTTGCCACTGAGGCCGCGGAAGTCGCGGATACGGGGCAGAGCCAGCGTGACCAGACGATCCAGGAATTCCCACATGCGGTCTCCACGCAGAGTCGCGTGTGCGCCGATGGGCATGCCTTCGCGCAGCTTGAACTGTGCGATCGACTTGCGGGCCTTGGTTACCTGCGGCTTCTGGCCGGTGATCAGGGTCAGATCGCGGACAGCGCCGTCGATCAGCTTGGAGTCCTTAGCGGCATCTCCAACACCCATGTTCACAACGACCTTCACCAGGCGGGGAACCTGGTTAACGTTGCTGTACTTGAATTCCTCAACGAGCGTGCTCTTGATGGAATCGGCGTACTTGGTCTTCAGACGAGGAACGATCTTCGTTGCCGGAGTCTCGAGAGTCTCAGTCATTAGATGTCCTTCCCGGAGCTCTTGGCCACGCGGACACGCACGTCGCGCTTCACGCCATTGCGCTCAACGGTCTCGGTGCGGAAACCCACGCGGGTGGGCTTCTTGGTGGACGGGTCAACCAGAGCCACGTTGGAGATGTGGACCGAAGCTTCTACGACCTCGATGCCACCAGTCTTGGTGCCGCGCTGCGACTGACCGGCCTTGGTGTGCTTGGTTACGCGGTTAATGCCTTCAACCAACACGCGGTTGGTCTCCGGGAATACGCGCAGAACCTTGCCCTGCTTACCTTTGTCGCCGCCGCGCTCAGCCTTGGCGCCAGTGATGACCTGAACGAGGTCACCCTTTTTGATCTTAGCCATGGACTAGAGCACCTCCGGAGCCAGAGAAACGATCTTCATGAACTTCTTGTCACGAAGTTCACGACCAACCGGCCCGAAGATACGGGTACCGCGGGGGTCACCGTCAGCCTTCAGGATCACAGCTGCGTTCTCGTCAAACTTGATGTAGGAACCATCCGCACGGCGGCGTTCCTTCTTGGTACGGACGATGACTGCCTTAACAACATCGCCCTTCTTTACGTTGCCGCCCGGAATTGCATCCTTGACGGTAGCGACGATGACGTCGCCAATGCCTGCGTAGCGACGGCCAGATCCACCGAGAACGCGAATGGTAAGGATTTCCTTAGCACCCGTGTTGTCGGCGACCTTGAGTCGCGACTCCTGCTGAATCACTATTTACTCCTTGCGTCGCGCCGGTTCTCAGACCGAAAATCTTCCTACGGAATGAGCCTTGCGGAACGGTTGATCGGGGTGTCTCTTGACCTGCCTGGATTTTGCCAGACCAGGCCTAAACTCCCGTGCCAAAAACATTTGCTTCCCAGGCGGATCCGGACAGGTCCGAAGCACGAGGGGGCACTATGCCGTGGCACGATTGTTTACGAGGTTGATGACGGCGCACAGAGGGCGCCATACAAACTCAATATCCTAGCACAGTTGGGGCCATCTCCGATATCACACGGCGGCGTCCGCAGCGCAACCGCCACGAAATGCGGAAACCCCCGCTCCCAAAAGGGAACGGGGGTTTCCAGTGCAGTACCTGCAAGCAGGCTGCGGGGTGTTACTTGGCCTTTTCGAGGATCTCGACCAGACGCCACCGCTTGGTAGCGGACAGCGGGCGGGTCTCGGCGAGGAGAACGAGGTCGCCGATGCCGGCGCTGTTCTCTTCGTCGTGAGCCTTGATCTTCGTGTTGCGGCGGATGACTTTGCCGTACAAAGCGTGCTTTACGCGGTCCTCTACCTGGACAACGATGGTCTTTTCCATCTTGTCCGAGACTACGTAGCCACGCTTCGTCTTACGGTCACCGCGTTCGCCAGCCGTAGCTGCTGCGGAAACAGTTTCCGTCACGTTCTCGTCCTTTTCACTCACTTGGCATCCTCCTCGGCCTCAACCGTTTCAGCCGTTTCGGCCTTCTTGGTTGCAGCCTTCTTGGACTTCTTCTCTTCCTTGGCTTCCACAACCGGTGCGGCAACCTCGGCACGAATGCCCAGCTCGCGCTCACGGAGAACGGTGTAGATGCGTGCGATGTCCTTCTTTACCGCGCGCAGACGACCGTGGTTCTCCAGCTGACCGGTGGCGGACTGGAAACGCAGGTTGAACAGCTCTTCCTTAGCCTTACGGAGTTCTTCAACGAGGCGCTCGTTGTCGAACGTGTCCAGCTGTGCGGATGCAAGTTCCTTGGATCCTACTGCCATTTCTATTCACCACCTTCGCGACGCAAAATGCGTGCCTTCAACGGGAGCTTGTGGATTGCCAGGCGCAGGGCCTCGCGAGCTACCGATTCCTCGACGCCGGAGATCTCAAAGAGAACCCGGCCCGGCTTGACGTTTGAGACCCACCATTCCGGTGAACCCTTACCGGAACCCATGCGGGTTTCGGCAGGCTTCTTGGTGATCGGACGGTCCGGGTAAATGTTGATCCAGACCTTACCGCCACGCTTGATGTGGCGGGTCATCGCGATACGGGCAGACTCGATCTGACGGTTGGTGACGTATGCCGGGCTCAGTGCCTGGATACCCCACTCACCGAAGGAGACCTTGGTGCCGCCCGTAGCAGCGCCGGAACGACCCGGGTGGTGCTGCTTACGGTGCTTGACTCGACGTGGGATAAGCATTTAAGCCTGTCCTCCTTCTACTGCAGCAGGTGCAGCCTCAACTGCCGGAGCAACGGCCGCCGGAGCTGCCTCTGCTGCCGGACGGTCGGTACGACGGCGGCGGTCACCACGGTCAGCGCCGCCGGCGCCACCCGGGCGGCCCGGACGGTCGCTGGGACCGCGGCCACGGGACGGAGCAGCAGCTGCCTGCTGAGCCAGTTCCTTGGCGGTGACGTCACCCTTGTAGATCCAGACCTTCACGCCGATGCGGCCAAAGGTGGTCTTGGCCTCGTAGAAGCCGTAGTCGATGTTCGCACGGAGGGTGTGCAGGGGCACACGGCCTTCGCGGTAGAACTCCGAGCGGGACATTTCTGCGCCACCCAGTCGACCGGAGCAGGCGATACGGATGCCCTTGGCACCTGCACGCTGAGCGGACTGCATTGCCTTCTTCATCGCACGGCGGAAAGCCACGCGGGAAGTCAGCTGCTCAGCAACGCCCTGGGCAACAAGCTGTGCTTCCATCTCGGGGTTCTTGACCTCGAGGATGTTCAGCTGGACCTGCTTGCCCGTCAGCTTCTCAAGCTCGCCGCGGATGCGGTCTGCTTCAGCGCCGCGGCGGCCGATAACGATGCCGGGACGTGCCGTGTGGATATCCACGCGGACACGGTCACGGGTGCGCTCGATTTCAACCTTGGCGATACCGGCGCGCTCCATGCCAACTGACATGAGCTGGCGGATACGGATGTCTTCGCGAACGAAGTCCTTATACCGCTGTCCGGGCTTGGTGCTGTCAGCGAACCAGTGCGATACGTGATCGGTGGTGATGCCGAGTCGGAACCCGTGCGGGTTAACTTTCTGTCCCACTTAGCGAGCCTCCTCTTTCTCAGGTGTAGCGACTACCACAGTGATGTGGCTGGTGCGCTTCTTGATCTGAAATGCACGACCCTGAGCACGCGGCTGGAACCGCTTCATGGTCGGGCCTTCATCAACATACATTTCGCTGATGATGAGGTCGCTTTCGTCAAACGAAACACCGTCGCGGTCCGCGAGGGACCGAGCGTTTGCGATTGCCGACTGAACTACCTTGAATACCGGCTCCGAAGCTGCCTGGGGGGCAAACTTCAGAATTGCCAGAGCCTCATTCGCTTGCTTACCACGAACAAGGTTGACGACGCGCCGGGCCTTCATAGGCGTTACGCGGATGTGACGCGCAATTGCCTTGGCTTCCATTGCTTTCCTTCTCTCGTCTTTGACGTAAGTGCAGGCGCCTAGCGGCGCTTGCCCTTACGGTCGTCCTTGACATGGCCGCGGAATGTCCGCGTGGGAGCGAATTCGCCGAGCTTGTGCCCGACCATCGACTCGGTGACAAACACCGGAATGTGCTTGCGTCCGTCGTGTACGGCGATCGTGTGCCCGAGCATGTCGGGGATGATCATCGAACGGCGGGACCAGGTCTTGATGACGTTCTTGGTGCCCTTATCGTTTTCCCTGGCTACCTTTACAAAGAGGTGCTGGTCAACGAAAGGACCTTTTTTCAGGCTGCGTGGCATGTGTCCAGGCTCCTATCGCTTGTTCTTGCCAGTACGACGGCGACGAACAATAAGCTTGTCGCTCTCTTTGTTGGGACGCCGGGTGCGGCCTTCCCGCTTACCGTTCGGGTTGACGGGGTGACGTCCACCGGACGTCTTACCCTCGCCACCACCGTGCGGGTGGTCAACCGGGTTCATCGCGACACCACGGACGGTCGGGCGAACGCCCTTCCAGCGCATGCGGCCGGCCTTACCCCAGTTGATGTTCGACTGCTCGGCGTTGCCGACCTCGCCGACGGTTGCGCGGCAGCGCACGTCAACGTTGCGGATTTCGCCGGAAGGCAGCCGCAGCTGGGCGAAGCGGCCTTCCTTGGCTACAAGCTGGATCGATGCACCGGCGGAGCGGCCCATCTTGGCGCCGCCGCCCGGACGCAGTTCAACTGCGTGGATTACGGTACCAACCGGGATGTTGAGCAGCGGCAGGTTGTTACCGGGCTTGATGTCAGCACCGGAACCTGCCTCAACGACGTCACCCTGGGAGAGCTTGTTCGGGGCGATGATGTAACGCTTGGTGCCATCAACGTAGTGCAGGAGGGCGATGCGAGCCGTACGGTTCGGATCGTACTCGATTTCGGCAACGCGGGCGTTGACGCCGTCTTTGTCGTGGCGACGGAAGTCGATCAGACGGTACTGGCGCTTGTGGCCACCACCCTTGTGACGGGTCGTGATCTTACCGGAGTTGTTACGGCCGCCCTTTTTGGGCAGCGGACGTACCAACGACTTTTCCGGCGTCGACCGCGTGATTTCGGTGAAGTCCGCTACGCTCGAGCCACGACGGCCCGGGGTAGTCGGCTTGTATTTACGGATTCCCATAATTTATTTCCTCGTTAAAGTGGTCTCCGCTACGAGAGCGGACCGCCGAAGATGTCGATGGTGCCTTCTTTGAGGCTCACAATTGCACGCTTGGTGTTCTTGCGGGTACCCCATCCGAATTTGGTGCGCTTGCGCTTACCGGCACGGTTGATGGTGTTGATCGATTCGACCTTGACGGAGAAAATCTTCTCCACGGCCAGCTTGATCTCGGTCTTGTTCGAGCGGGGGTCCACCAGGAAGGTGTACTTGCCCTCATCGATCAGGCCGTAGCTTTTTTCCGATACGACGGGTGCAAGCACGACGTCGCGCGGGTCTTTGATGGTGGCTGCACTCACTTGGCATCCTCCTCGTTCTTTGCTACTGCCCGGTCAGCAACGAATGCTTCATAGGCAGCCTTGGTGAAGACAACGTCGTCAGAGACGAGTACGTCGTAGGTGTTCAGCTGGTCTGCGTACAGAACGTGAACACCGGCGAGGTTGCGCACGGAAAGTGCTGCAACATCGTTGGCGCGCTCGATGACAACCAGCAGGTTCTTGCGCTCGGAAATTCCGCGCAGCGTTGCCAGTGCGTTCTTGACGGACGGCTTGGTGCCCTCCACCAGTTCAGCAACAACGTGGATGCGTCCGTTGCGTGCCCGGTCAGAGAGTGCGCCGCGCAGTGCAGCAGCAATCATCTTCTTGGGGGTGCGCTGGCTGTAGTCACGCGGTGTGGGACCGTGGACTACGCCACCACCGGTCATGTGAGGAGCACGGATTGAACCCTGACGGGCGCGGCCGGTGCCCTTCTGCTTGAACGGCTTGCGACCTGCACCGGAAACCTCGGCGCGGGTCTTGGTTTTGTGGGTACCCTGGCGAGCAGCAGCGAGCTGGGCTACGACGACCTGGTGCAGCAGCGGCACGTTGGTCTGAACGTCGAAGATCTCTGCAGGCAGGTCAACCTTGACAGTGCTAGTCATTGAACTAGGCTCCCTTCACGGCGGTGCGTACGAGTACGACCTGGCCGCGGGCGCCGGGGACGGCACCCTTGATCAGGAGCAGCGACTTCTCGACGTCAACTGCGTGAACCGTGAGGTTCAGCGTGGTGTGACGAACGGCGCCCATACGGCCGGCCATTTTCATGCCCTTGAAGACGCGGCTCGGGGTGGATGCGCCACCGATTGAACCGGGCTTACGGTGGTTCTTGTGAGCACCGTGTGAGGCGGGAGCACCGTGGAAGCCGTGACGCTTCATAACACCGGCGAAGCCCTTACCCTTGGTGGTGCCAATAACGTCGATCTTCTGGCCGGCTTCGAAGAGCTCAACAGAAAGCTCCTGGCCCAGCTCGTAAGTGTCAGCATCTGCAGTGCGCAGTTCGACGACGTGGCGGCGAGGCGTGACGCCTGCCTTTTCAAAGTGACCAGCCAGCGGCTTGGTGACCTTGCGGGGATCGATCTGGCCGTAGCCGATCTGAACAGCTACGTAGCCATCAGTGTCTGCGTTGCGCAGCTGGGTGATGACGTTCGAATCTGCCTGGACCACAGTGACGGGGATGAGCTTGTTGTTCTCGTCCCAGACCTGGGTCATGCCGAGCTTCGTGCCCAGCAGGCCCTTTACGTTACGGGTTGCGGTCATAGTCTCTCAGCACCTCCCTACAGCTTGATTTCGATGTTCACGTCGGCCGGCAGGTCGAGACGCATAAGCGAATCAACAGCCTTCGGCGTGGGATCGATGATGTCGATAAGACGCTTGTGCGTGCGCATTTCAAAGTGCTCGCGGCTGTCCTTGTACTTGTGCGGAGAGCGGATTACACAGTAAATGTTCTTCTCCGTCGGCAGCGGCACGGGGCCAACTACCGTTGCGCCTGCGCGCGTGACCGTCTCAACGATCTTCCGTGCTGAAACGTCAATGACCTCGTGGTCATATGACTTCAGCCGGATGCGGATTTTTTGTCCCGCCATGTCGCCTGACTCTCTTTCAGTTAGTGCTGCTCCCGGTGAGGGCTGCTCTGTTCACTTTCCTGTTGCATGTGGCTGCCGAAGCATTTGAAGTCTGAACTACCACCCGCCGCACAAGCTGAATCCGGATGAATCCGGGTTCCTCAACCTGCCGACGTAACCGACCCCCGCGGTCGGGCGTGTCGCGCTTAGCACGCATACAAATCCGCAGTTCCATGGGGAGTGGGTTATGTTTGGGCTCCCACTTGGACCCTGACACCCGGCATTATCCGGATCGGGACACGAAGAAGCGCTTGAACAACTCATCTAGTATGCCGGATATTATGCCCAGAAGCGAATCTGCAGGCTGACACCTCCCCGTCCTGCCCACTGGGCATCTGGGCTTGGCGGCGCTTGGGGTCATTGCCTTCGGCAACATCCGAATGGATGATGGGGGAATGACCGTCGAAGATGACGTTTCCGTCCAGGATCTGGCCGGCCTACTGCCCAGCTCGTTCACCCTGGGAGTTGCCGCGGCCGCCTTCCAGATAGAAGGCGCCCTCTCCGCTGACGGGCGGGGCCCCTCCGGCTGGGACGCCTTCGCGGAGAAACCCGGCGCCATCATCGATGGACGCTCCCCCGCAGTGGCCTGCGACCACTACAACCGCTCGCCCGAAGATGTGGCTCTGATGCGGGACCTCGGCGTGGATTCCTACCGCTTTTCCATCTCTTGGCCGCGGATCCAGCCGGACGGCCGCGGCGCGTTCAACAAGCAGGGCCTGGACTTCTACGACCGCCTGATCGATCAACTGCTCGAAGCCGGCATCTCCCCCATGGCCACCCTCTACCACTGGGATACACCCCTGCCCTTGGAACACCGCGGCGGCTGGATGAACAGGGCCACCGCTGAACGCTTCGCTGAGTATGCAGGCGCGGCCGGCGAGCGTTTTGGTGATCGCGTGGACCAGTGGGTCACCCTCAATGAACCGGCCTCGGTGGTGCTCAACGGCTATGCGCTGGGCGTCCATGCCCCCGGACGGGGTCTCCTCTTTGACGCGTTTCCTGCTGTCCACAACCAGCTGCTTGCCCATGGCATGGCCGTCCAGGCGCTGCGTGCAGCAGGGGTCCACGGCGGAATCGGCGTGACCAACCTCCACTCCCCCGTCCGGCCGGCCACGCGGAAACTCACGGACAAATACATCGCGCTGGTTTTCGACCTGATGCTCAACCGCATATATGCCGAGCCGATCCTCCTGGGCCGGTACCCCCGCCCGCCGCTCATCGCCAAGCCCTGGTTCCGGTCGTTCGGCAGAATCCCCGACGCCGACCTCCGCACCATCCATCAGCCTCTGGACTTCTACGGCGTCAACTATTACTACCCGACAAAGGTGGCAGCCGGACGGGGTCCGGCCGAAAGCCCCACGGGTCCCGCCGAGGCCATGGTGCGGGTGCCGTTCCACCAGGAGACGTTTCCCGAATACGGCACCACGGGTTTCGGCTGGCCGGTGGCTCCGGAGCATCTGGGCATCCTGTTGCGCGAGCTGAAGGACCGCTACCGGGATGCCTTGCCGCCGATCTACATCACCGAAAGCGGTGCCAGCTTCCCTGAGCCCGAGCATGTCACCGGCCCCGTCCACGACCAGCAGCGGATCGATTACATCTCGGAACACCTGCGGCACGCGCTGGAAGCAACGGCTCCGGGCGGAATTGCCCACGACGTGGACCTCCGCGGTTATTACGTCTGGACGCTGATGGACAACTTCGAATGGGCCGCAGGATACTCACAGCGTTTCGGACTTGTGCACGTGGATTTCGACACACTGGAGCGCACACCCAAGGAATCGTTCTACTGGTACCGGGCGCTCAGCCGGGCCCGGAAATCACTGGCCGGCGAAGGCCCGCCCGGCTGAAGCCTGCTGGCCCTGCTACTTGTCCTTGTTTGCCCGGTTGATACGCTTGGCGCGGTCAATCTCGGTGCGGAAATGCTTCTTGGCCCAGAAAACTCCGGCGACCACGGCAACCGCGATGATCAGAAAAATCAGCCATTCCATGATGTACCTCCTCTCGCTGTCAGCAACAGTATCAGTGCCGGCGTGACGGTTCCCTGCCGTCCCGGGCTTGTGGGTTGGACTCAGGACCCGAGGGCATCCCTGGCCCCGCGTCCGGCACCTGAGCGGTCGTTCCACGGTTCAACCGCCAGATGGCAAAGACGATCAGCCCCACGGCGATGAACGCCAACAGCAGGAACGTGTACTGGCGCATTGCCCACAGAATGCAGGCGGCCACCCCTGCTGCGCCCCACCAGACAAACAGCCGCTCCCCCAGGCCAAGTCCTGCCGTGAGCAACAGGGCGAGAAGCACGAGGACCCACAGCTGCTGCCCACCGGCACCGCCAAACACTACGCCCAGTCCGCTCAGGGAGAGCAACACAGACGCCGCGCCCACCTGGAACCGGCCGGCAGCTTGGTTGCCGGAGAAGTACCGCAAACCGCCGAGGACAGCGGCCAGGACCACGTACCACTGAACAACCCAGAACGGACTCGGGAGGTCGGTCCATAGCCGGCCCGCGCTTCCACCCGGCGCGTCGAGCTCGAAGATGGCAGCACGCTGAACCGCCACGGTCAGGAGCAGCGCACCCACCTCCAGGGCGATCCGTCGCGCCCGTGGAAGTGCCTCACGGTAGGAGATTCCGACGGCGGCGGCCAATACGGCCGCAGCCGTCCAGGACGTTGCATCGTGCCGGATTCCGACGAAGACCACCAGGACGAGGCCGAGGAAGGCCGCGCCAGCCAGCGACCAACGACGCACCGGCTCAGCCTGCAACGGGACGCTGCGCATGAGCCGCACTACAAAGAGTGCAGCCGAAGCCACGCCCGCGCCGGTCAGCCATGGCAGGAATCCTCCCCAAACGCCGGGGACTTCCGGATACGCCTCCGCCGCCAAGGCGACGGACCCGCCGAGCGCGGCCAGGGCTGCCAGCGGATACAGTACCGGCAGATCCTCGACGTGCGACGCGGTAAAACACACGGCTGACAGGACCAGTACAGCCGCTCCCGTCACCCAGTCGGCCGCCAACGGCGAGATCAGCAGCCCAACACCGGCAAACGAGCCGGCGGTAACCAGCCACAGCCAGTGTTCGACGTCCGCGGCCCCAGCGTTCTGCCGGCGCCCGTCCTGCCGGCCCGCGTTCTGCCGCGGTCGCAAGATGCCAGCAGCGACAGCGAGCAGCGCGACACCCTGCAGAGCCACCGCAGTTCCGGTGTAGCTCAGGACCGGGAACGCTAGGATCGTCCCACCGAACGTGAACAGCGGGCCCAAGGCGAGCACTCCGAACAGCGCCGCATACACAGCGAAGTAAAGGGCTCCGCGGGCACCGAAGAGTCTCCTGGCCACCACAGCAGAGACCAGGAGCATCAACAGTTCAAGCAGCGCTACCCAGCGTCCGCCGTCGTCGTCCTGCGCCAGCAGCCCGACGCCACCCGGCCTCGTCACGTACGCCAGCGGCAGCAACGCCTGCCCCGTCAGTGTGATCCAGACGGCAGCCTGCTGGAAGGGGATGTCAGCAAGCCGTGAGCGCATCACCCAACGGACGGCGTGCTGGGCCGCGAGCACCAGGGCAAAGGTCACCGACACCACAGTGGGCGAGGCAGTGATGTCGTAGCTGAGGACCAGGGCGAGGCCTGCCGTCAGCACACGGGCCGCCACAAAGTACCAGCCCTTCCTGGCCCGCTGCGGCTCGGCCACCACCATCAGCGTGGAGTACACAGCGAAGATGCCCAGGATCAGTTCAACGCGAAGGAAATCGCCTTCGCCGAGAACCAGCAGCACTACAAATGCAAACGGGGCCAACCAGACCGCACCCGCCTCCCGGCGGAGGAAGTACCCCGAGGCCGCGGCGCCGAGTGCCACAAGTCCTGCAGCTGAAGTTCCCTGCCAGTCGGCGGAACCTGCCTGCGCAAAGCTGGCGCTGCCCGCCAACTGGAGAAGGAGCAAGGCGCCCGCGTCAGCAAGAATCCCCCGGGGGGCACGACGGCGGATGGCAGCCCCCAGCGGAAGGCACAGCTGAAGTGCCAGCACCGTTACGAGCACCATAGCGGGACGGACCGCTTCGTCCGCGATGACCACCGGACCTCCGTCCTGCTCTAGCTGGTGAAAAGCTGTCAGGGCAAGAACTGCGGCTGCCGCCCTGGCGAACCACCAGTAGGCCCAGCGGTGTTGGCGCAGGCGCAGACCCGTCGCCGTGATGAGCAGATACGACACCACCAGCAGCAGCGCCACGTTTCCGGCGCCTTGTGAAACGGCCTGGAACGCGACCGTCGCGGCCACCACGGACATACCCAGCGGCAAGGCCTCCCACACCGTTGCAACCCAGTCCCGTTCCGTGGCCGGCCGTGGAACCAACAGGGCTCCGATAACAAATGCCGCAGCAAGCTGGATAAGCAGGCCGACGGCCGTCAGACCGTGGTAAGGCGAAGTCTCAATGAACGGGAGCCCGACCAAAACCAGCGCACCCCCCGCACCGAAGACCACCAAGGTGGGCTGCGGCGCTAAGGTCCGCACGCCGAAGCGCGCCAGGAAAGCCGTAACGACCTGTTGGAACACGAGTGCCAGCAACAGTGCGAACACAGACGACCCGGCCCGCCCAGGAACGTCAGCCATCACGGCCGCGACCGTGACGGGGACTGCAAATGTGAGGCCCAACCGGGCTCCGAGAACCATCCGTTCACGGAAATCACCCGCCGCGAAGGCCCCGCGGATGGCCCAGAAGCCGACGGCCACGAGCAGCATGCCGGCGAGCGGCCACGCGCCCATCGAAGGAGAAACGATGCCGGCCAAGGCCAGTGCGGCCACTGGCGCCCATTCGGCCCGGCCAGCCCACCTGGCGGCCAGCACCATGCCCGTGGCCAGCGATAAGGCCACCGGCACCCACAGCGGCACCGTCGTGCCCGGTTCGACTGAACCGTACCCGTCAATTGCACGGAAGAAGCCGGCAGCGGCCTCCTGAACGCTGAACGCCGTGGTGGCAGCGAGTTGCAGGCCAAAGGTCACTGAGCCATCAATCCGCCAGCGTTCTCCAGCGGCGTTCGGGCTGCTGCCGGCGGCGGACGAGACTGCCTGTTGCCGGGGGAACCAGTCGGTCAGCCTGGCCGACAAGAAGGCCAGCCCCGCTGCCTGGGCGGCGAACAATACGCCGGCGGCGAGCAGGGCGTCGGTCCCCCGGCCGGTCAGGTGCCAAATTTCGACGGCGGCAGCTACTGTCAGGGCGGCCCGCGCCGCGTAGAAGTTGATCAGCCGGAACCGCCCCGGAACAGCCGCCATCAGGGCGAAATAGATACCGCACATCCCGATGACCAGCGCGTACTCAGCTTTGTCCAAGAGCAACGGCACGAAGGTTGCAGCAACCGCTACGGTGGGAACCACCAAGGGGTGCAAGACCATCAGCGGCCTGATACACACCGGCGGCAGCCAGCGCGGCCGGGCGAGGGCAAGGGCCGTCAGCAGCACGGCCACGGCTATGAGTACAACGAAGTACCAGACGAGCGCGCCACCCAGGATTGAAACGCCCGAGAACGCTGTGGAAGCCACGAACGTGAGGGAAAGGTACACGAGGACCCTGCTCTCCAGCCGGACCGCCGCCGCAACATAGGCCGCGGTGCCAATCAGCGAAGTGATCAGCCACGCGGCCGGGCCGTGATGCAGCGCAAAGTTGTACAGGGCCAGGCCAGTCACAGGAACCAGGGCGAGCCCGGTGCCGGTGAACGCCACCGCGGCTGGCTTCAGCCGCGGGACCCGGGCATGCAGCGCAAATCCCGCGCCATAGAACAGCGTCGTGACTGCGCAGACTCCGGCAAAGCGCAACATGGGCGGGAGGCTCGTACCGATGAAGAGGGCAGCGGCAGCCACCAGCAGCAGGCTGGCCACGTACAGCGTGATGTTGATGTTCTGCCGGTCCCGCTTTTCACGCCGGGCCTGACGCTGGGCCAGCGTCTCCGGGTATGTCTGGAACGAGGTGGCCGGGGACTGCGGCGGAATCCCCGGCCGCACTGGCGCGCTGGGCGATGGAGGCGAAAAAGGCGCCGAAACTGGCTCCGCTTGGATGATCATTTGTGCAGGTGATACCGGCAACGACTCCGGCGGTGCAGGCGAAACTTTCGCCAAAGGCGACGCCGGCACCAGAGAGATGCTGACATCGGCGGGCACTGGCGCGGCTGGCGTGGGCACATTGCTGGCTGCCCACGTCGTACCCTCCCCCGGGGGCGGGCCCTCCCCCAGCGGTGAGTCGTCGGTGGCGGCACTTGTTGATTGCGTGGCCCCCGGACTCCGCTGGCCTGAAGCCTGAAGCTTGGCCACGGCGTCAAACCACCCCTGAAGGTGACCGGCGCGGTAGCCCGCTTCATAAGATTCGTCCCTCACGGCGATCCTTCCAAAGGGCAGACCTGTCTGCACAATTAATCCATTGACTGGATTAATTGTAGCAAAGAACAGCCCCGCTGCACTAGCAGCGGGGCTGTTCCAAACTTCACGTCAGGCCGTCAGACGGCCATCAGCTCCGTAATCAACAAGTAACTACTTGACGATCTTGGTAACGCGTCCTGAACCAACGGTGCGGCCGCCTTCGCGGATAGCGAAGCCGAGGCCCTCTTCCATGGCGATGGGCTGGATGAGCGCAACGGTCATCTCAGTGTTGTCGCCGGGCATAACCATTTCCGTGCCTTCCGGCAGGGTGATAACGCCGGTTACGTCCGTGGTGCGGAAGTAGAACTGCGGGCGGTAGTTCGAGTAGAACGGGTTGTGACGTCCGCCTTCATCCTTGGAGAGGATGTAGACGTTGGCCTCAAAGTCGGTGTGCGGGGTGATGGAACCCGGCTTGACAACAACCTGGCCACGCTCTACGTCATCACGCTTCAGACCGCGGAGCAGGAGGCCACAGTTCTCGCCGGCCCATGCTTCGTCGAGCTGCTTGTGGAACATCTCGATACCGGTAACCGTGGTCTTCTGGACCGGGCGGATGCCGACGATCTCGACCTCGGAGTTGATGGCGAGGGTTCCACGCTCGGCGCGGCCCGTTACAACGGTGCCACGGCCGGTGATCGTGAAGACGTCTTCGATCGGCATCAGGAACGGCTTGTCACGGTCACGTACGGGGTCCGGAACGGACTCGTCAACGGCTGCCATGAGGTCCTCAACGGACTTGACCCAGATGGGGTCGCCTTCGAGGGCCTTCAGGCCGGAAACGCGAACAACGGGAGCCTCATCGCCATCGAAGCCCTGAGCCGAAAGCAGCTCGCGAACTTCCATTTCAACGAGGTCCAGCAGCTCTTCGTCGTCAACCATGTCCGACTTGTTCAGCGCAACCAGCAGGTAGGGAACGCCAACCTGGCGGGCGAGCAGAACGTGCTCGCGGGTCTGAGCCATCGGGCCGTCAGTGGCGGCAACCACGAGGATTGCACCGTCCATCTGGGCAGCACCGGTGATCATGTTCTTGATGTAGTCAGCGTGACCCGGAGCGTCTACGTGTGCGTAGTGGCGCTTCTCGGTCTGGTACTCAACGTGGGAAATGTTGATGGTAATGCCGCGCTGGCGCTCTTCCGGAGCAGAGTCAATCGACGCGAAGTCGCGCTGCTCGTTGAGAGTCGGGTACTTGTCGTACAGCACCTTGGAAATGGCGGCAGTCAACGTCGTCTTACCGTGGTCAACGTGACCAATGGTGCCGATGTTAACGTGCGGCTTAGTCCGCTCGAACTTTGCCTTTGCCACAGGTTCCTCCTAGAACGTTTTCAAATGACTTACCCTTCAACCGCGCTTATCGCGGCAGAAACTCAGGCAAGTCTACTTGGGGGGCTTTGGATTGGTGAAATTGCAGATTCAGGAACTAATACTAGTCCCTCGAGCCTGTTCGTGCAGATGGCCGGGGCCCGGCTTGACCGGACTGCATCTAACCGGGACCCGGCCACCTGCACCAGGTGAGCTTCCGTCAACCGGAAACGCACCCGAGTTTTTTTGCTGCGAAAGTCGGAAAGACTACTCGCCGCGGTTCTTCTGGATGATCTCGTCGGCAAATGCCTTCGGGACCTCGGCGTAGCTGTGGAACGTCATGGAGTACACAGCGCGGCCCTGGGTCTTGGAACGCAGGTCACCGATGTAGCCGAACATGCCGGACAGCGGGACGTGCGCACGGATGACCTTGACACCCTGTGCATCTTCCATGGACTGCATCTGGCCACGGCGGGAGTTGAGGTCACCGATTACTTCACCCATGTATTCCTCAGGGGTGCGGACCTCTACATCCATCAGCGGTTCGAGCAGGATGGGGTTCGCCTTGCGTGCGGCTTCCTTGAAAGCCATACGGCCGGCGATCTTGAACGCCATTTCCGAAGAGTCAACATCGTGGTAGGCGCCGTCAATCAGCGTCGCCTTGATGCCAACAACCGGGTAACCGGCCAGGACGCCGTCGTTCAGTGCATCCTGGATACCGGCGTCAACCGACGGGATGTATTCGCGCGGAATACGGCCACCTGTGACCTTGTTCTCGAACTCGTACAGCTCGCCCTCGGAAGTGTCCAGCGGCCCGATCGCAATCTGGATCTTTGCGAACTGGCCCGAACCACCGGTCTGCTTCTTGTGCGTGTAGTCGTGACGCGCAACAACATTCTTGATGGTTTCGCGGTAAGCGACCTGCGGCTTGCCGACGTTGGCCTCGACCTTGAACTCGCGGCGCATGCGGTCCACCAGGATGTCCAAGTGGAGCTCGCCCATGCCGGCGATGATGGTCTGACCGGTGTCCTCGTTGAGGGAGACCTGGAAGGTCGGGTCCTCAGCGGAGAGCTTCTGGATAGCCAGTGAGAGCTTCTCCTGGTCACCCTTCGTGTTCGGTTCGATGGCAACCGAGATCACGGGCTCCGGGAAGCTCATGGACTCGAGGACGATCTGGTTGCTGGAGTCACACAGGGTGTCGCCCGTGGTGGTGTCCTTCAGCCCGATCGCTGCGTAGATGTGGCCGGCGGTAGCACCCTCAACGGGCATTTCCTTGTTGGCGTGCATCTGGAACAGCTTGCCGATGCGCTCCTTCTTGCCCTTGGTGGAGTTGACCACCTGAGCACCCGCTTCGACGTGACCGGAGTACACGCGGATGAAGGTGAGCTGGCCGAAGAAGGGGTGCGCAGCAATCTTGAACGCCAGAGCCGAGAACGGCTCCTCGGAGGAAGGCGCGCGCGTGAGTTCCTTCTCTTCGTCGCGAGGATCGTGACCGATCATCGGCGGGACGTCGAGCGGGTTGGGCAGGTAGTCGACCACGGCGTCAAGCATCGGCTGAACGCCGCGGTTCTTGAACGCGGAGCCACAGAAGACCGGGTAGAGCTCAGAGTTGATCGTCATCTTGCGGATGCCGGCCTTGAGCTCCTCGACGGTGAGTTCTTCACCCTCGAGGTACTTCTCCATGAGTTCTTCGGTAGCGTCAGCCACCGTCTCAACGAGGGCAGCCCGGTATTCCTTGGCCTTCTCCAGCAGATCCGCGGGGATCTCCTGGACCTCGTACTTGGCACCCATGGTGACGTCACCCTTGGAGTCGCCCGGCCAGACCAGCGCGCGCATTTCCAGGATGTCGACAACGCCAACGAAGTCGTTCTCGGCACCGATCGGGAGCTGCATAACGAGCGGTTTGGCACCGAGGCGGCTGATGATGGTGTCTACCGTGTAGTAGAAGTCAGCGCCGAGCTTGTCCATCTTGTTGACGAAGCAGATACGCGGAACGTTGTACTTGTCAGCCTGGCGCCATACGGTCTCAGACTGGGGCTCGACGCCTTCTTTACCATCGAACACGGCAACTGCGCCATCGAGGACGCGCAGTGAGCGCTCAACCTCGACAGTGAAGTCAACGTGGCCGGGGGTGTCAATGATGTTGATCTGGTTGTTGTCCCAGAAGCAGGTCACGGCGGCAGACGTGATGGTGATGCCGCGTTCCTTTTCCTGTTCCATCCAGTCAGTCGTCGAAGCACCGTCGTGCGTTTCGCCGATCTTGTGGTTCACACCTGTGTAGAACAGAATGCGCTCGGTGGTGGTGGTCTTGCCAGCATCGATGTGGGCCATGATGCCGATGTTGCGGACCTTACTAAGGTCTGTAAGCACGTCCTGTGCCACGGTGTCTCCCTTTCGGATGGACTACGCGTTCGCCGCCGGCTCAGTCGAGCCGGCGGCGTCCGGGAAGTATTACCAGCGGTAGTGTGCGAAGGCCTTGTTGGACTCGGCCATCTTGTGGGTGTCTTCGCGACGCTTCACAGCGGCACCGAGACCGTTGGAGGCATCCAGGATTTCGTTCTGGAGGCGCTCAGTCATGGTCTTTTCACGGCGGGCCTTGGAGTAGCCAACCAGCCAACGCAGGGCGAGGGCGGTGGAGCGGCCCGGCTTGACCTCAACCGGAACCTGGTAGGTAGCGCCACCAACGCGGCGTGAGCGGACCTCGAGGGAAGGCTTGACGTTCTCCATGGCCTTCTTGAGGGCTGCTACGGGGTCGCCGCCGGACTTGGCGCGGGCGCCTTCGAGGGCACCGTAAACAATGCGCTCTGCGGTGGACTTCTTACCGTCAACCAGCACCTTGTTGATCAGCTGGGTAACCAGCGGGGAGCCGTAAACGGGATCTAGTACGAGCGGCCGCTTGGGGGCCGGACCCTTGCGAGGCATATTACTTCTTCTCCATCTTTGCGCCGTAGCGGCTGCGTGCCTGCTTACGGTTCTTCACACCCTGGGTATCGAGGGCGCCACGGACGATCTTGTAACGGACACCGGGGAGGTCCTTCACACGACCGCCGCGAACGAGCACAATGGAGTGCTCCTGCAGGTTGTGGCCTACACCGGGGATGTAAGCGGTAACTTCAACGCCACCGTTGAGGCGCACACGTGCAACCTTACGAAGAGCCGAGTTCGGCTTCTTGGGGGTGGTGGTGTAAACGCGGGTGCAGACACCGCGGCGCATCGGGCTGCCGTTAAGCGCGGGAGCCTTGGTCTTTTTGACCTTAGGCGTGCGGCCCTTGCGGACCAGCTGGTTAATCGTAGGCACTCTCGTGTTCTCCGTTGGTTTGATCTCTACCTTCACGCTCAGGCGCCAGCCTGAACACAATGGTTTTGGCGTTGTTCCTTGCAGCTGCGGCCTCTGGAAACTTGCGTAGGCGTGCAAAAGCGTGGCATTCGTTGCGCACCTTACCCGCAACCCGGAAACAAGCTCCACCCAGCATCATGAGAACAAAACCAAAATGATGCTGCGGCGGCCTTCATCCACTGCCACACAGAACAATTACACAAAGTTTAGCACGGCTGGACCCGGCCCCTTAATCGGGTGTAGACGAAAGGCCCCGCCTCCACCAAGTGGAAACGGGGCCTTTCAACGCAATCGACTAGCGGAAATCGTTGCCGAGATCGTAGTCATCCAGCGGGATGGCGTGGAACTCAGGAGCTCCGTCGCCACCCAGGGAGTCGTACGAGAAGTCACTGAATGCGCTGGGGCCGGTGAACAGGTTGGCCTTCGCTTCCTCAGTGGGCTCCACGGTGACCTCGGTGTAGCGCGGGAGACCCGTGCCGGCCGGGATCAGCTTACCGATGATGACGTTCTCCTTGAGGCCGAGCAGCGGGTCGCTCTTGCCTTCCATGGCCGCCTGCGTCAGGACGCGGGTGGTCTCCTGGAAGGAAGCTGCCGACAGCCAGGACTCGGTGGCCAGGGACGCCTTGGTGATGCCCATGAGCTCAGGACGTCCGGAAGCCGGAGTCTTGCCCTCGGACACAACGCGGCGGTTGGCCTCCTCGAAGCGGCTGCGCTCGGCGAGCTCGCCGGGGAGCAGATCCGATTCGCCGGACTCGATGACCGTGACGCGGCGCAGCATCTGGCGGACGATAACCTCGACGTGCTTGTCGTGGATACCGATGCCCTGGCTGCGGTACACGCCCTGGACCTCGTCCACCAGGAACTTCTGCGCGGCACGGGGACCCATGATGCGCAGAACCTGCTTGGGATCGACCGGACCGTTGATGAGCTTCTGGCCTACTGTGACGTGCTCGCCATCCTCGATGAGGAGGCGTGAACGGCGCAGTACCGGGTAGGCGATCTCTTCAGATCCGTCATCCGGGGTGATGACCAGGCGCATCTGACGCTCGGACTCTTCGATGGCGATGCGGCCGGCTGCTTCAGCAATCGGTGCGACACCCTTCGGAGTACGGGCTTCGAAGAGCTCCTGGATACGCGGCAGACCCTGGGTGATGTCTTCTCCACCGGTGGCGGAAACAGCACCACCGGTGTGGAATGTACGCATGGTCAGCTGGGTACCGGGCTCACCGATGGACTGTGCGGCGATGATGCCGACAGCCTCGCCGATGTCCACGGTCTTGCCGGTGGCCAGCGAACGGCCGTAGCACAGGGCGCAGGTGCCGACGCTGGACTCACAAGTGAGTACAGAGCGGACCTTTACCTCGGTGATGCCGGCTGCGAACAGCTCAGCGATAACGACGTCGCCGCAGTCGGTGCCGCCGGCTGCAAGGACATTGCCCTTAGAGTCCAGAACGTCAACAGCGAGCGTACGGGCGTAGGCGCTGTTCTCGACGTTTTCGTCCAGGACCAGCTCGCCGTTGGCGTCCGGCACGGCGATTGGCGTAACCAGGCCGCGCTCGGTCCCGCAGTCCTCTTCGCGGACGATGACGTCCTGCGACACGTCCACCAGACGACGGGTCAGGTAACCCGAGTTGGCGGTACGCAGCGCGGTGTCAGCCAGACCCTTACGGGCACCGTGCGTGGCGATGAAGTATTCCAGCACCGACAGGCCCTCGCGGTAGGAGGACTTGATGGGACGCGGGATGATTTCACCCTTAGGGTTGGCCACCAGGCCACGGATACCCGCGATCTGACGAACCTGCATCCAGTTACCACGTGCACCGGAGGACACCATACGGTTGATGGTGTTCATCGGCGACAGGTTGTCACGCATCACCTGGGCGATCTCGTTCGTTGCCTTGTTCCAGATCTCGATCAGTTCCTGGCGACGCTCGTCGTCGTCGATCAGGCCCTTGTCGTACTGGCCCTGGATCTTGGCGGCCATGATTTCGTAACCGGCCAGGATCTTCGGCTTGTCCTTGGGTACCTCGATGTCCGAGATGGCGACGGTAACGCCCGAGCGGGTGGCCCAGTAGAAACCGGCATCCTTCAGGTTGTCCAGCGTTGCCGCCGTAATCACCTTCGGGTAGCGCTCGGCAAGATCGTTGACGATCGTGGACAGTTCGCCCTTGTCCGCAACGTTCTCAACCCAGGGGTAATCCGCCGGCAGCGTCTGGTTGAAGATGACCTGGCCCAGGGAGGTCTGGACGAGCACGGTCTGACCCGGCTCGTAGCCTTCCGGAGCTTCCCAGCCCGCGTACGGAACGAAGCCTTCGAGACGGATCCTGACCTGCGAGTTCAAGTGCAGCTCGCGGAGGTCGTAGGCCATGATGGCTTCGGCAACCGAGGAGAAGACGCGGCCTTCGCCAGCTGAACCGACACGCTTGGTGGTCAGGTGGTAGAGACCGATGATCATATCCTGCGAAGGCAGGGTGACCGGGCGGCCGTCGGACGGCTTCAGGATGTTGTTCGAGGACAGCATCAGGATGCGTGCCTCAGCCTGGGCTTCGGGGCTCAGCGGCAGGTGGACTGCCATCTGGTCGCCGTCGAAGTCAGCGTTGAAGGCGCCACAAACCAGCGGGTGGAGCTGGATTGCCTTACCTTCAACAAGCTGCGGTTCGAATGCCTGGATGCCAAGGCGGTGCAGGGTGGGTGCACGGTTGAGCAGCACCGGGTGTTCGGTGATGATCTCTTCCAGCACATCCCAGACCTGCGGACGGTAACGCTCAACCATGCGCTTTGCCGACTTGATGTTCTGTGCGTGGTTGAGGTCAACCAGGCGCTTCATCACGAACGGCTTGAAGAGCTCCAGTGCCATCTGCTTGGGCAGGCCACACTGGTGCAGCTTCAGCTGCGGGCCGACGACGATGACCGAACGGCCGGAGTAGTCAACGCGCTTACCGAGGAGGTTCTGGCGGAAACGGCCCTGCTTGCCCTTGAGCATGTCGCTCAGGGACTTCAGCGGACGGTTGCCAGGACCGGTGACCGGACGGCCGCGACGGCCGTTGTCGAAGAGGCTGTCAACAGCTTCCTGAAGCATGCGCTTCTCGTTGTTGACGATGATCTCCGGGGCACCGAGGTCAAGCAGGCGCTTGAGGCGGTTGTTGCGGTTGATCACACGACGGTAGAGGTCGTTGAGGTCGGAGGTCGCGAAGCGGCCACCGTCCAGCTGGACCATCGGGCGCAGCTCCGGCGGGATCACCGGGACGGCGTCCAGAACCATGCCGAGCGGGCTGTTGTTGGTGGTCAGGAACGCGTTGACCACCTTCAGGCGCTTCAGGGCACGGGTCTTACGCTGGCCCTTGCCGTTGGCAATGATGTCGCGCAGCAGGTCCGACTCGGCCTGCATGTCGAAGTTCTCAAGACGCTTCTTGATGGCTTCGGCACCCATGGAGCCTTCGAAGTACATGCCGTAGCGGTCGCGCAGCTCGCGGTAGAGGCCTTCGTCGCCTTCGAGGTCTGCGACCTTCAGGTTCTTGAAACGGTCCCAGACCTGCTCGAGGCGTTCGATCTCGGCGTCGGCACGCTTACGCACGTTGGCCATCTGACGGTCCGCGGAGTCGCGGGCCTTCTTCTTGTCGGCAGCCTTGGCACCTTCACCTTCGAGGCGCGCGATCTCGTTTTCGAGGTCACGGGCGATCGTGGCGATGTCGGAGTCGCGGTTGTCGATCAGCTGCTTCTTCTCGATGTCGTGCTCAACCTGCAGGTTGGGCAGTTCCTCGTGGCGGCTGTCGGCGTCGACGCTGGTGATCATGTAGGCAGCGAAGTAGATGACCTTTTCGAGGTCCTTCGGTGCCAGGTCAAGGAGGTAGCCCAGGCGGGACGGAACACCCTTGAAGTACCAGATGTGCGTGACCGGGGCGGCCAGCTCGATGTGGCCCATGCGCTCACGGCGGACCTTCGCACGGGTGACTTCAACGCCACACCGCTCGCAGATGATGCCCTTGAAGCGCACACGCTTGTACTTGCCGCAGTAGCACTCCCAGTCGCGGGAAGGGCCGAAGATCTTCTCGCAGAAGAGGCCGTCCTTCTCGGGCTTGAGCGTGCGGTAGTTGATGGTTTCCGGCTTCTTAACCTCGCCGTAAGACCAGCCACGGATGTCATCCGCGGTGGCAAGGCCGATCTGCATGAGGCCGAAGGAGGATTCGCTGGACATATGGTCCCTGTTCTCTCTTGTTCTCTAAATTCTGAAGTCTTGGTTACGGGAAGAGGGAGGTGATGCCCTGGGAAAAGACAGCGCGGCGGGCCGACTGCTTTTCCCAGAACATCAACCTGCTAAACCTCTTCTACGGAACTGGGCTCTGCACGAGACAGATCGATGCCCAGTTCTTCCGCAGCCGTGAAGACTGCGTCATCAGAGTCACGCATTTCAATTGTGGTTCCGTCCGTGGAGAGTACTTCCACGTTCAGGCACAGCGACTGCATTTCCTTGATCAAGACCTTGAAGGACTCAGGAACGCCCGGCTCGGGGATGTTCTCGCCCTTGACGATTGCTTCGTAGACCTTGACACGACCATGGATATCATCCGACTTGATGGTGAGGAGTTCCTGGAGCGTGTACGCGGCGCCATAAGCTTCCAGCGCCCACACTTCCATCTCACCGAAGCGCTGGCCACCGAACTGTGCCTTACCACCCAGCGGCTGCTGCGTGATCATGGAGTACGGGCCAGTGGAACGGGCGTGGATCTTGTCGTCCACCAGGTGGTGGAGCTTCAGGATGTACATGTAGCCGACCGAGATCGGATCCGGGAACGGCTCGCCGGAGCGGCCGTCGAAGAGGCGGGTCTTGCCTGAGGAGTTGATCAGGCGGTCGCCGTCGCGGGTGACGTTGGTGGAGTCCAGCAGACCCGTGATTTCCTCTTCACGGGCGCCATCGAACACCGGCGTTGCAACAGTGGTGGAGCCACTCTCGCGCGGCAGGTTCGGCAGCTGCTTCATCCACTCGGGCTCGCCTTCGATCTTCCAACCGGTCTTGGCAACCCAGCCGAGGTGCGTTTCCAGCACCTGGCCGACGTTCATACGGCCCGGAACACCCAGCGGGTTAAGGACAATATCAACGGGGGTACCGTCGGCAAGGAAGGGCATGTCCTCGATCGGGAGGATCTTGGAGATAACACCCTTGTTGCCGTGGCGGCCGGCGAGCTTGTCGCCGTCGGTGATCTTGCGCTTGGCGGCCACGTAGACGCGCACCAGCTGGTTCACGCCCGGGGGCAGTTCGTCGTCGTTGTCGCGGTCGAAGACGCGGACGCCGATGACGGTGCCGGACTCGCCGTGCGGAACCTTCAAGGAGGTGTCGCGCACTTCGCGGGACTTCTCACCGAAGATGGCGCGCAGCAGGCGCTCTTCCGGGGTCAGCTCAGTTTCACCCTTCGGGGTGACCTTTCCGACCAGGATGTCGCCGGCTTCAACTTCGGCACCGATGTGGATGATGCCGCGCTCGTCCAGGCCTGCCAGGACTTCCTCGGACACGTTGGGGATGTCACGGGTGATTTCCTCGGCACCAAGCTTGGTGTCGCGGGCATCGATCTCGTGCTCCTCGATGTGGATGGAGGAAAGAACGTCCTCGGCAACAATGCGCTGCGAGAGGATGATGGCGTCCTCGAAGTTGTGGCCTTCCCATGACATGAATGCCACGAGCAGGTTCTTACCGAGGGCGAGTTCGCCTTGGTCCGTTGCCGGACCGTCGGCGATGATGCCGCCGACCTCGAGGCGCTGGCCTTCGTTCACCAGGACACGGTTGTTGTAGCAGTTGCCCTGGTTGGAGCGTGCGAACTTGTTGATGCGGTAGTTGGTTTCCGTACCGTCGTCGTTGAGCATGATGACGAGCTCAGCGGAGACCTCGGTAACCACACCGGCCTTCTTCGCGATGGTGACATCACCGGCGTCGACAGCGGCGGCGCGCTCCATGCCGGTACCCACGAACGGGGCCTCGGAACGGACCAGCGGCACGGCCTGGCGCTGCATGTTGGCACCCATGAGTGCGCGGTTAGCATCGTCATGCTCGAGGAACGGGATCAGGGCCGTAGCCACGGATACCATCTGGCGCGGGGAAACGTCCATGAACTCGACCTCGCCGGCGGGAACGAGCACAGGCTCGCCTCCACCACCACGGGCGCGGACCAGGACGGTCTCTTCGGCGAACTTCTTGTTCTCATCCAGCGGAGCGTTGGCCTGAGCGATCAGGACCTCCGCTTCGTCGTCGGCCGTGAGGTACTGGACCTCATCGGAGACAACGCCTTCAGCGACGAGACGGTAAGGAGTCTCGATGAAGCCGAACGGGTTGATGCGGCCGTAGGATGCCAGCGAACCGATCAGGCCAATGTTCGGGCCTTCAGGGGTTTCGATGGGGCACATACGTCCGTAGTGGGACGGGTGAACGTCTCGAACTTCCATGCCTGCGCGGTCACGGGACAGACCACCCGGGCCAAGCGCAGACAGACGGCGCTTGTGGGTCAGACCCGAAAGCGGGTTGTTCTGGTCCATGAACTGCGACAGCTGGGAAGTTCCGAAGAACTCCTTGATGGCTGCAACGACAGGGCGGATGTTGATCAGTGTCTGCGGCGTGATGGCCTCGACGTCCTGGGTGGTCATCCGCTCGCGGACGACGCGCTCCATACGGGACAGGCCGGTGCGGACCTGGTTCTCGATGAGCTCGCCGACGGCGCGGATACGACGGTTGCCGAAGTGGTCGATGTCATCGATCTCAACGCGCAGTTCGTGGTCCTGGCCGTCGCGCTTGCCCGTAAGGGTCTTCTCGCCGGCGTGCAGGGCAACCAGGAACTTGATCATGGCCACGATGTCTTCGACGTGCAGGACCGAAGCTTCCTTGTCGCCAAGGGAGCGGTCGATGCCAAGCTTGCGGTTGATCTTGTAACGGCCAACCTTGGCCAGATCGTAGCGCTTGGAGTTGAAGTAAAGGTTGTCCAGGAGGGACTGGGCAGCCTCGACGGTGGGCGGCTCGCCCGGTCGCAGCTTCCGGTAGATGTCCAGCAACGCGTCTTCGCGCGTCTCGGTGGCGTCCTTCTCCAGGGTTGCGCGCATGGAGTCGTACTGGCCGAACTCTTCGAGGATCTGGCCTTCGGTCCAGCCGAGGGCCTTCAGCAGAACGGTGACGGACTGCTTGCGCTTGCGGTCGAGGCGAACGCCGACCTGGTCGCGCTTGTCGATCTCGAGTTCAAACCATGCACCGCGGGACGGGATGATCTTGGCAGTGAAGATGTCCTTGTCACTGGTCTTGTCGGCGGTGCGCTCAAAGTAGGCGCCCGGTGAACGGACCAGCTGGGAGACGACGACACGCTCCGTGCCGTTGACGACGAAGGTGCCCTTCTCCGTCATGAGGGGGAAGTCGCCCATGAACACGGTCTGCTGCTTGATTTCGCCCGTGTTGTTGTTCATGAACTCGGCCTTGACGTACAGGGGTGCCGAGTACGTTGCGTCCCGGTCCTTGCACTCGGCCATGGTGTACTTCGGGTCAGCGAACTCCGGATCGGAGAAGCTCAGGGACATGGTGCCCTGGAAGTCCTCGATCGGGGAGATCTCTTCAAAGATGTCCGACAGTCCGGACGAGGTGGCGACGCTGAGATCGTTTTCTTCGACGGCCTTCGCTACGCGCGCCTGCCAGCGTTCGTTTCCGACCAGCCAGTCGAAGCTGTCCGTCTGCAGGGCAAGGAGATTCGGAACGTCCAGCGGTTCGTGAATCTTTGCGAATGAGAGCCGGCGAGTGGCACCATCAGTGCTGTCGGCGGTGTTAGCGGTTTCGTTATTAGAGGTGCTCGAGGCGACCAAGAGGGATCCTTCCACAGACCTTCAGGCGTTTTCAGATCTCCCCCGCTGTGCACCCTGCGGAATGACTCCGCAGTGCTACCATCCGGTTCCGCTATATGACCCGGGCCGGGGCTTTCCATACAATGACGTTGTTGACGGCACGTTGATGGTCAGCTGCCAGGCAAAGCCCACCGCTATATGAAGGCTGAAGGTAAACAGGGAAGACGCAAATATCTACGATACGGCAAAACCAATTTCGTGTCTACCCCACAACCGGACTTATTGCAAGCACTGGTTTTTTGGCGTCCAGCCCGGGTTCCGCTCCCCACCCGCCCCCTCACCTCGCAAGCTCGGCCAGGGTACCCGGCGGTCGTGGGCCCAGGCTCAACCACCGGACAGGCAACCACCGGAGGAGACCTCAGAGGCGCAGCGTTACGCCCTCTGCGGTGCATTCGCCTGCGTTGGCGAACACCGCGTCACGCACGGCGTCCTTTGATTCCTGCTCGGGCGCGCCACCTTTATTAACTGCCGACGAGTGATCAATGGCGAGGACCTTGAGCGACGCGAACAGACCCACCAGATTCCCAGTCACAGTGTCTTGGGCGTCGTCCGCGGCAAAATAGATGTCCTCGTAGGCGTTCGAATCGTTCTGGATCGCCTTGTAGGCGGTATAGAGGGAGTTAAACGTCTCGCACGCCACTTTCACGCCGCCGGCCTGGGGCGCGGCTGACGGGCTGGAAGAGCGCGACGGCGACGCAGTGGAAGGTGCGGTGGTGGACGCAGCGGGGGCTGCTGTCGAGGTGGTGCTGTCCGGGGCAGGAGTGGCAACGCTGCAGGCGGTGAGTCCGGCGAGGCTGGCCATGGCTGCCGCGGCAAGGATTTTCTTCAAGATGCTGCTCCCTGTTTTTGCGTTGCCCTGATGCTTTCGTCTTCGCCGTCCACCCTACGCACCACCGCGACCACGCGCACATCCGGCAGATGGGTAGTTCTCCCCTGTGGGCCACGGCCGGCACGAACGGAATCTCCGGCACCCCTTCAGCGTTTGGATAAATAGGTGACAAGCCTCACGGTAGCCTTTGAAGTACATCGATTCAGAGCGGAAGAGATCAAAATGGGCAATTCCAACGACAACACGGACGTGGTCATTCTGGCCGGTGCGCGCACGCCGCAGGGCCGGCTCAACGGACAACTGGCGAGCTTCACCGCCGTCGAACTCGGAGCGCACGCGATCAGGTCCGCGATTGCGGCGAGCGGAGTGGAGGCCGGCCAGGTTGACGCCGTCATCATGGGCCAGGTGCTGCAGGCCGGTGCCGGGCAGAACCCAGCGCGCCAGAGCGCCATTGGCGCGGGAATCGGCTGGAACGTTCCCACTGTCACCATCAACAAGGTGTGCCTGTCTGGGCTGACCGCTGTGATCGACGCCGCCCGGATGATCCGCAGCGGCGACGCCACAGTGGTGGTGGCCGGCGGCCAGGAATCCATGACCCGTGCGCCCCACGTGCTGCCGGGTTCGCGCCAAGGCTGGACGTACGGCGCCATCCAGGCGTTGGATGTCGCGGCGCACGACGGCCTCACGGATGCGTTCGACGGCCAGTCCATGGGATTGTCCACCGAGACCAAGAACCTGACGCTGGGCATCGACCGGACCTCGCAGGACAACGTGGCCGCCCACTCGCACCAGCGTGCGGCGCTGGCGGCGAAGAACGGCGTCTTCGACGACGAGATCGCACCCATCAGCGTCAAGCAGCGCAAGGGTGATCCCATCGTTGTCTCCACCGATGAAGGCGTACGGCCGAACACGTCCATCGAGTCCCTGGCCGGGCTGCGGGCGGCCTTCGCCAGCGACGGAACCATCACCGCCGGCAACTCCTCTCCCCTGTCCGACGGCGCCTCCGCACTGGTGCTGGCATCGCGCCGGTTCGCGGAGGAGCACGGCCTGGAATACCTGGCTGTGGTGGGGAAGCCCGGCCAGGTTGCCGGTCCGGATAATTCGCTGCATTCGCAGCCGTCCCACGCCATCATGAACGCACTGCAGCGGGCGGAATGGAGCACCACCGACCTGGATTTCATCGAAATTAACGAAGCCTTCGGTTCGGTCGCGGTGCAGTCGCTGAAGGACTTGGACTACCCGCTGGATAAGTGCAACATCCACGGCGGTGCCATTGCCTTGGGCCACCCGATCGGGGCGTCCGGTGCGCGGTTGGCGCTGCACGCGGCCCATGAACTCAAACGGCGGGGTACCGGGAAGGCCGCGGTCTCCCTGTGCGGCGGCGGCGGTCAGGGCGAAGCGCTCCTGCTGTACCGGGACTGATGGTGGGGCAGGGACTGATGGTGGGGCAGGGCGACAACGGGAGCTCCGCCGTCGGACGTCAGCGCTTCCTTGCTGACGCCGCCGCGCGCGGCTTGGACGTGCAGCTCGTGGAGCGCCTGGCCGCGCGGAGCCTCGAGGAGGCTGCCGGGATCCTGGGCATCACGCCGGCGGACATCGTGAAGTCCCTGGTGGTCAAGCACAAGGACGGGACGTTCCTGTTCGCACTGATTCCGGGCGACCGGCAGATCTCCTGGCCGAAACTGCGGACCCTGGTGGGCGTCAACAAACTTTCGTTGCCAGCTGCGGACGTGGCGCTCGGTGCGACCGGCTACGAACGCGGGACCATCACCCCGCTGGGCAGCACCACCGCCTGGCCGGTATACGCGGACGCCACCATCGCCGGCCGCCGCATCTCCATGGGCGCCGGCGAACACGGCTACAGCGCCTTTGTGGACGCCGACGCGCTTACCGCAGCCTTGGGGGCCGTCGTCGCCGATATCTCCGAACCGAACTAGCCACGCACCGTTAAATGCAGGAAAACCCCGCCCACCGAAGTGGACGGGGTTTTCCATGAAGCGGCGTGAGTTACTTGAGGGTAACGGTTGCGCCGGCAGCCTGGAGCTGCTCCACTGCCTTTTCGGCAGCTTCCTTGGTGACGCCTTCGAGAACAGCCTTGGGAGCGCTGTCAACAACGTCCTTAGCTTCCTTGAGGCCCAGGGAAGTGATTGCGCGAACTTCCTTGATCACTGCGATCTTCTTTTCGCCAGCTGATTCGAGGATAACGTCGAATTCAGTCTGCTCTTCAGCCTCTTCAGCGGCGCCGCCACCGGCGGGGCCAGCAACAGCAACTGCAGCTGCAGTAACTTCGAAGGTCTCTTCGAAGAGCTTGACGAACTCGGAGAGCTCGATGATGGTCAGTTCCTTGAAAGCTTCAATGAGCTCTTCGTTGGTGAGCTTCGCCATGGTGTGGCGTCCTTCCTATAGGTGGTGCTTGGCGGCCTGGGCCATTGCCTTCACACCGGAGTCTGGTGGGTGAAGAGAAACTAGTTCTCTTCGGCAGCGGGTGCTTCAGCCGGGGCTTCTGCAACTGCTTCGGGGGCTTCGTCTGCGGCCGGAGCTTCTTCAGCGGCGGGAGCCTCGGCGGCTGCCGGTGCACCGTTCTCTTCTTCAAGCTTGAGGCGCAGTGCGTCAATGGTGCGTGCAGCGGCGGCAGCAGGTGCCTTGAGGATGCCTGCAACCTTGGCGAGCTGCAGCTCGCGGGACTCGAGCGCTGCCAGTGCAGAAACTTCGCTGGCGTTCAGTGCCTTGCCCTCGAAGTAACCGGTCTTGATGACCAGCTGCTTGTTGGCCTTGGCAAAATCCGTCAGGCTCTTGGCAGCTGCAACTGCGTCACCCTTGATGAACGCAATTGCAGTGGGGCCGGCAAGCTGGCCGTCGAATGCTTCGACACCAGCTTCCTTGGCTGCAATGGCGGTCAGGGTGTTCTTGACGACCGAGAACTTGGTGTCCTGGCCGAGAGAAACACGCAGCTGCTTGAGCTGTGCAACGGTGAGCCCACGGTATTCGGTCAGGACAGCGGCGTTCGATTCCTTGAAATCGTTAGCGATCTCAGCTACTGCTGAAACCTTTGTAGGCGTTGCCATAACCCTCCTTCCGGGGATAGTGCCGGTATGCGACGGTCCCCGCTCAGGTGAGCTAAAACTAAAAAACGCCCCGCGCAGATGCACGGGGCTTGGCTCAACACGGTTTTCACTGTGGAGCGTTGCTTCGTTCACCTGCGCCGGCCGCCCTATGTTCAGGGTCCTTCGTCCAGAAATACATTTGGCCTCCCGCACACAACTGCAGAGTTGAGCTGCGTTCAGGAGAATGGATTTCCAACAACCGACGGTCTTTGGTACTTCAAGCTTACGGGACGGGCAGCCGGACCACCAAATCGGCCTCAGCTCTTACTGGTCCCCAGGTACGGGAGCTCTTTCTGCCAGATGCCGGTCACGCCTGCCGTGGTGAAGCCGAGCTGCTGGTTGACCGTCAGCAGGTACCTGTTCTCCGGCGCGTTCCAGGTGTAGATCACCCGGGCATCGGGGAACTGCTCGGTGAGCCGCTCCATGTTGGCAACCTTGATCAGCAGCCCCAGCTTGTTCCCGCGGTGCTCCTGCAGAACCAGGGTGTCGTCCTGGAACACCACATCGGGCCGGTGGGCCAGGACGCTGATGGTGGTTAGGCCCACCAGCGCACCGGTGGCCAGATGCTCGACGGCGGTGACCACCGTCCGCCTCCCCTGCGCGATGGTGACCTCTTCCGCCCCGCGGAGGATGCCGCCGTCGAACACCATGTCCTGGTCGACGGGAGTCTCCAGGGAAGGGTCGACGTCGGCGCCCGCCTGGTTTTCGAGCACCGCCACGGCTTCCAGCCACTCATCCGGGCAGCGGTCCGTCCAGTGATGGAGCCGGTACCGCCCGTTGTTGGCTTCATCTGCCTCGGCCTGGAGGCCGGCCACGAGCTTGCTGTCCAGCGGCAGCGCACAGGAGCTGAACTGTTCGATGTGTTGAAGTGTGTAGCCGGTCCGGCGCGCAAATTCGACTTCCCGGCTGGCCAACGGCACAAAACCCTGGCCTGAACCCGGCACCAGCTGGGCCTTCTCGAACTCGTGCAAGGACGCGCCGGGATGGTTGGTGTCAACGAGGATCAAGGTGCGGCCCTCGCTGCGCGCCAGATGTTCGGCCGCGAGGAGCAGCTTGCGGCCCACCCCCTGGCGCTGGAATTCCGGCAGGATGTCCAGGGTGAACTCCGCCATGTCCAGGTTGTCAGTCAGCGGCAGGGCAATGTCCACCGTACCGATGATGTGGTCGCCGACTTTGGCCACCAGGATGACCTGGCGCTCAAAGGGATCGGCCAGCTCCAGGAGTTTCTCCAGCGGTGAGTACGCGAGGTCATCGCTGCCCCACGTCTGCATTCGTACCTTGCGGCCCACTTCGACGGCAGCCAGAAAATCCGTTGCGTCAGTTGCGTCCAAGGTGTCCGGGATCCACAGCTGCTCGATCCGTACGTCTTCTGCCATCAGGTGCGTCATCCCAGCCGTTTCTGCCATTCGCCCTCATAACCAGCAGGTTTGAATCCAAGCAAATTATTTATCGCCAGCATATGCCGGTTTTCCACGGCGTTCCATGTCAGCACCGATCGCGCCGCGGGCCATCGATGCTGGGCCGCGCGGAGGTTCGCCGACTTGATCAGCAATCCCAGCCTCTTCCCGCGGTGCCCGGAAGAGACCAGGGTGTCCTGCTGGGTAATGCTCGCAGGAATGCCCGGCCGCCAGTTCAGGACCGTGTAGGCCACGAGCTTGCCGGTGGGCCTGTGCAGCGCTGCTGCGACCTGGCTCTGCACGCCGCTGCGGCTGTTCGACTGCTCCTCCTGCCGGACCCTGGCAGGGTCCCAGTCCTCGGCTTCCCAGTCCAGGCCGGCAATAGGGACATCCGTGCTCATCCGGTTCTTGAGGACTGCGTATTCAGCCACGAGTTCGTCAGGACACGTATCAGACCAGCCCACCAGGACGTAGCCGGCCGCCCGTGACGACGCTTCCATCTCCCGTGCGTCAAGTTGATTCGCGTGGACCGGCAGCGTGAGGCGGCTGGACTTCTCCACCTGCTCGAGTTCGTAGCCCGCACTGGCCGCAAAAGCCACGGCAGGGTCATCTGCGGGGAGCCCGCCCGCGCCCGATTTGGCGGGGATCAACCGGGCCGCCTGCTCCACCGTCCCGGCCGGCAGCTCACAGTAGGCATCTAAGGAAATGCGGCCACTGTCCGCGGCCACAGCCTCGGCGTGCTCCAGCAGCTGGCGGCCCCATCCCCGCCGCCGGAAGGCTGCCGACACGTCCACAAGGATCCCTGCTGTTGACGTGTTTTCACGAAGGGGCAAGGTTACGGAGCAGGTTCCCACGGTTTGCTGGCCCAACCGTGCTATGAAGAGCCGGCGTTCCTCGTACTCATTGCCGCGCCAGTATTCCAGGCTCTCCATGGCCGTGGGGCAGCGGTCCAGGTCGCCCCATTTCTCCAGCTCATGCTTCTCGCGCAAGGCGTGGCACTCGTGGAAGTCCATCACGCAACCGGTGCCGCCGGCACTGTTGCCTGTCCCGGCGTCGAGCTCTGAAGGAATGGCGACTGCGGTGATTATCAGCTGCTGGCCGGTCATGCCCCCAGCCTAACCAGTCGCACGGTTTCGTGGGGTTAAACCAAGGGACCGCCCGGCGCAGTGCCGGACGGTCCTTTAGTGTGCCGGGATAAACCGGCCGAAGTGCTGTTGAGGACTAGACCTCGGTCAGGACCTTCGTGACGTTGGGGTCGACGGCGATGCCGGGACCGAACGTGGTGGCCACGGTGGCCTTCTGGATGTAGCGGCCCTTGGAAGCGGACGGCTTCAAACGAAGCACCTCTTCCAGTGCTGCTGCGTAGTTCTCGGCCAGCTTGATGGCGTCAAAGGAAACCTTGCCGATGATGAAGTGCAGGTTCGAGTGCTTGTCAACGCGGAAGTCGATCTTGCCACCCTTGATGTCGTTGACAGCCTTGGCGACATCTGCGGTCACGGTGCCGGTCTTCGGGTTCGGCATCAGGTTACGGGGACCCAGAACCTTACCAAGACGGCCAACCTTGCCCATGAGGTCAGGGGTGGCTACGGCTGCATCGAAGTCGGTCCAGCCGGCTGCGATCTTTTCGATCAGGTCATCGGAGCCAACGAAGTCGGCGCCGGCAGCGATTGCTGCCTCAGCCTTGTCGCCCGTTGCGAAGACCAGAACGCGGGAGACCTTACCGGTGCCGTGGGGCAGGATAACGGTGCCGCGGACCATCTGGTCAGCCTTGCGAGGGTCAACGCCCAGGCGGAAGGCAACCTCAACGGTGGCGTCGAACTTTGACGGGTTGGTGTCCTTGGCGAGCGTTACTGCCTCGAACGGCGCGTAGAAGTTCTCCGCGTCGATCTTGGCGGCTGCTGCCTCATATGCTTTGCTGCGCTTTGCCATGCTGCTTATTTCTCCTTGTGCAGTTGTGGTCTGCGGACCGCGCTGGGCCCTGCCACAGCCGAGGATCCTGCATGGATCCTGCGACATTTCAATGTTTCAGTGGTGCCGGTTTCCCGACGATGAAGGCTGTTAGCCTTCTACGGTGATACCCATGGAGCGGGCGGTACCGGCGATGATCTTCGCTGCGCCTTCAAGGCTCGTGGCGTTGAGATCTTCCATCTTGGTGGTGGCGATCTCGTTGACCTGGGCCTGAGTCAGCTTGGCAACCTTGACAGTGTGCGGGGTGGGTGAACCCTTGGCAACGCCTGCAGCCTTCTTGATGAGCTCTGCAGCCGGCGGGGTCTTGGTGATGAACGTGAAGGAACGGTCTTCGTAGACCGTGATTTCCACGGGGATAACGTTTCCGCGCTGGGCTTCTGTGGCAGCGTTGTACGCCTTGCAGAATTCCATGATGTTGACACCGTGCTGGCCAAGCGCAGGACCGATCGGCGGGGCCGGGTTAGCGGCGCCTGCCTGGATCTGCAGCTTGATGAGGCCGGTGACCTTCTTCTTGGGAGCCAATGTAAGGTCCTTCTCTCAATATCTTCCTGGGACACAGGAGCGTGCCTCAGGTTTTTGGCCGCCATGGCGAGGCGACCGGCCGTTCCGGGGCTGCTAAGCGGGCAGTCCGGAACGAATTCTGTGCGGGTTATTAGATCTTGCTGACCTGGTTGAATGCCAGCGTGACCGGCGTTTCGCGTTCGAAGATCGACACGAGCACCACGAGGGTCTGGGAATCCACCTTGATCTCGGAAATCGTGGCGGGGAGGGTCTCGAACGGACCTTCCTTGACGATGACCGATTCGCCGACCTCGAAGTCGACGTCAACCTGGGCGGCGGCGTGCTTGACGGGCTTGCCCTTTTCGGCCTGCTCTTCTTCGAAGACCGGCGCGAGCATGGAGAAGACTTCGTCAAGGCGCAGCGGCACCGGGTTGTGGGCGTTGCCCACGAAGCCGGTAACACCGGGAGTGTGGCGGACGGCGCCCCAGGAGGCATCCGTCAGGTCCATGCGGACCAGGACGTAGCCGGGGATCCGGACGCGGTTGATGACCTTGCGCTGAGCGTTCTTGATCTCAACGACCTCTTCCATGGGCACCTGGATTTCGAAGATGTAATCTTCCATGTCCAGGGTCTGGATGCGAGTCTCAAGGTTGGCCTTGACGCGGTTTTCGTAGCCGGCGTAGGAGTGGATGACGTACCAGTCACCCTCCTGGCGGCGCAGCTTGGCTTTGAATTCGTCGGCGGGGTCAACCTCGGCCTGGGCGGCCGCAGCTGCCAGTGCGTCTGCATCAGCGTTGCCCTCTGAGTCGCCCTCAGCAGGTTCGCCTTCTGCGGCGTCACCCTCTGAATCGGCATCCTCTGAATCGTCTGAATCGTCGGCGGAATCGGCGTCGGCGGATTCGGGCGCAGCGGACTCAACCTCGGACTCTTCACCGGCTTCAGCCGTGGGGGCCGCCGTGTTGTCCGTGGACTCTTCCAGCTCAGTCTCGGTTACCTCGAGCTCCTGCTCAGACACTTGGTCTCCTGCTTCCTCATTGCCTAACATGCCTATTTAAATGGCTCAATTCCGCACACCGCGTGGATTCTTCCGGTTACCCGGACAAGGCCACGCGGCCTGCGGACGATATGCCTTAGCGGTCCGTGGGAGCGATCCCGCCAAAGACCCAGCTGACCGCGGTTCCAAAACCGATGTCCAGCAGGCTGACGATCACCATCATGATGGCCACGAACACCAGCACCACGAGCGTGTAATTGATCAGTTCCTTGCGGGTTGGTGCAACAACCTTCTTCAGTTCGCCGATGACCTGGCGAATGAAGAGTGCAATACGAGCGAAGAAGTTTGCCTTGGCGTCCTTCTTAGCTGGGCGGCCCTTGGAGCTGCTGGCAGCTGTTTCGGTCACCTGGTCCTCGCTCATCTTTGCAATGTTGGATTACCCGGTCCTGATCAGAACCATGGTTGCTGCGCTTGCTCCGGCATTCCGCCGGAACAGCTTGCGCAGGGCAGACAGGACTCGAACCTGCAACCTGCGGTTTTGGAGACCGCTGCGCTACCAATTGCGCCACTACCCTATGGATCGAAAACAGCATCCTGACAAACTTCCGCAGTTTGCACTGGGGCGCACGTCATCATCCGTGTTTTCAACACCGGAGAACCAGTCTACGCAACAACTTCGTCTACGTCGAACCAGCCTCATTCCGGAGCGTCCAATCCGCCCTGGTGGGTGCGTTGACCTGCAGTCACATCCACGCCGGCAGCCCGAACGATCCGCTGAACAGCATAGAGTAGATCACGTCGAATTCCACCATTCAGCCTCCGGGCTGCAAGCGAAGAACGGACCCTGCCATGTCTGCCGCCCGCGTTTCCCAGCGCATTTCCGCAATTGCCGAATCCGCAACCCTGGCTGTTGATGCCAAGGCCAAGGCGCTGAAGGCAGCTGGCCGGCCGGTTATTGGCTTCGGGGCAGGGGAACCGGACTTCCCCACTCCGGACTACATCGTCAAGGCGTCCATTGAGGCCGCCAGCCAGCCCAAGTACCACCGCTACTCCCCCGCCGGCGGCCTGCCGGAGCTCAAAAAGGCCATCGCCGAGAAGACTCTCCGCGACTCCGGCTACGCCGTGGATCCGTCCCAGGTCCTGGTGACGAACGGCGGCAAGCAAGCCGTGTACAACACGTTCGCCACGCTGGTGGATCCGGGCGACGAAGTGATTGTTCCCACGCCGTTCTGGACCACCTACCCGGAGGCCATCAGGCTCGCCGGCGGTGTCCCTGTCGAAGTGTTCGCCGGACCTGAGCAGGACTACCTGGTCACCATTGAGCAGCTTGAGGCCGCGGTGACAGACAAGAGCAAGATCCTGCTGTTTGTCTCGCCGTCCAACCCCACGGGCTCCGTCTACAGCCCGGAGCAGGTGGCCGAGATCGGCAAGTGGGCCGCCGCAAAGGGGCTCTGGGTGGTCACCGACGAGATCTACGAGCACCTGACCTACGACGGCGTCCCGTTCACCTCCATCGCCACCGCAGCCCCGGAACTGGGCGACAAAGTGGTGATCCTGAACGGTGTAGCCAAGACGTACGCGATGACTGGTTGGCGTGTCGGTTGGATGATCGGCCCCGCCGACGTCATCAAGGCAGCCACCAACCTGCAGTCACACGCCACCTCCAACGTCTCGAACATCATGCAGATTGCAGCCCTCGCCGCCGTCTCCGGACCGCTGACCGCCGTCGACGAGATGAAGGTGGCGTTTGACCGTCGCCGCAAGGCGATCGTTGCCGGCCTGAACGCGATCGACGGTGTTGAATGCCCGACGCCGAAGGGTGCGTTCTACGTCTACGCGGACGTCCGTGCGCTGCTGGGGAAGGAATTCCCGACGGCGGCAGGCACCGCAACGCCGTCTACCTCCGCCGAACTGGCTGCTTTGATCCTGGATGAGGTTGAAGTAGCCGTAGTGCCGGGCGAGGCGTTCGGGCCCTCCGGCTACCTGCGGCTCTCCTACGCCCTGGGCGACGAGGACCTGGCCACCGGCGTCGCCCGGCTCCAGGACTTCCTGGGCCAGGCCCAGTAACCCTCCCTTAACCCGGATGCGCTATCACTTTGAGTCGTTATGGATGCTGTTTAACGACTCAAAGTGATAGCGCATCTTTGGGCTAGAGCAGGCGGCGTTCGGCTGCCCACTTGGTCAGCTCGTGCCGGCTGGAGAGCTGGAGCTTGCGCAGCACCGCCGACACGTGCGTTTCCACGGTTTTGATGCTGATGAACAGCTCCTTGGCCACCTCCTTGTAGCTGTAGCCGCGGGCGATTAGGCGCATCACTTCGAGCTCACGGGCGGAAAGCCTGTCCAGCTCGTCGTCGGCAATGTCGGCGGGAGCGGTGCCGAAGGCGTCCAGTACGAAGCCGGCCAGCCGGGGCGAGAACACGGCGTCGCCCCCAGCCACGCGGAACACGGCGTCGGTGATTTCGGCACCGGAGATGGTCTTGGTGACATACCCCCGGGCGCCGGCGCGGATGACCGACACCACGTCCTCGGCGGCGTCGGAGACGCTCAGGGCCAGGAACTTGGTGGTGCCCAGGAGGGCCGCGGAACCCGCGATGACTTCCCGGCCACCACCGCCGAGGCCGCCCGGCAGGTGCACATCCAGGAGCACCACTTCCGGATGCTCCTGCGCGATCACGGCGATGGCCTGCTCAACCGTGGCCGCTTCACCGACTACGTGGATGCTCTCATCGAGGTCGGCTTTGAGTCCCGAACGGAAGATGGCGTGGTCGTCCACGATCACCACCCGGACCGGCTGCGCGGGGCGGATGGGCCCGGTCCCCTGTACGTTGTTCATGATTTCCCTTCCGCGTTGTCCGTTTGGAGCGCCGGCATTCCCAGCCGCACCTCGGTGCCGTCCGGCGTGCTGGTGATGGAGGCGCTCCCGCCGTGGCGTTTCATGCGTCCGATGATCGATTCGCGGACACCTAGCCGGTCTTCGGGTACATCCGGCAGGTCGAAGCCCGGCCCCCTGTCCTTGATGAAGATCTCTGTGCGCCCATCGGAAACTTCCAGGTAGACGGAGACGGGCCCGCCGCCGTGCCGGGACGCATTGAGCATCGCCTCACGGCTGGCCTGGACCAGCGCCTCGTGGGATTCGGTCATGGCTGTGTCCCCGACGCTCACCACCTCCACGGCGTTACCCAGGGAGTCTTCCACCTCGGCACCCACCGCCTTGATACGGTCCGAAAGCTGTCCCGCCTCCTTACCTGGGTCCTGGAACAGCCAGCTCCTGAGTTCGCGTTCCTGGGCACGGGCGAGCCGCACCACGTCGTGCTCGTTCCCCGCCCGCCGCTGGATCAGGGCGAGAGTCTGGAGGACGGAGTCGTGCAGGTGGGCCGCGATCTCGGCCCGCTCGGTTTCGCGGATCCGGCCCGCACGCTCCGTTTCCAGGTCCCGCCAGAATTTGAGTGCCCACGGTAGAAGCACCAGAACCACGCCGCCCAGCACCGCCACCGATGCCAGCAGCGCCAGCCAGGTCTGTTCCCAGGATCCGGAGCCGGACACCATCACCAGCACGCCGGCGACCACCAGCGCCAATCCGGCGGCCAGGCGCGCCCAGCCGCCTGCCTGATCGGCCTTGGTTTTGTCCACGAGCCCCGCGCGGCGGGTTTCGTCGAGCTGCATCCAGGCGATGGCTGCACCGCCCAGCACGGCAGCGGCGGGGATGAGGGTCCCCAGGGGCACGTCCACGCCCAGGAGCTGGGCTATCAGGATGCCCGCCACCAGGAGGAGGCCGGCGCCCAGCAGCATTTCCTTGCCGTGGCGCATGCTGCGGCCCCGGAACCACGGCGGCCGCACGGCGTCCCGGTAGCCGGCACCGGGACCGCCACCGGAAACACCCCCCGGGGCGAAAGCACCGGCGTCGGGATTACCCCACCATGGAGCGGCCACGGGCGGACCCGGCGACGGCGACGCGGGCGGAGGCACAGCGCTGAATGCCGGGTCAAGGGTGACGCCCGGGGCAATGGGCGACGCCGGGCGCTTGGCGTTGCGCCGGGCGCTTTCGTCGGCGGTAGGGACCATGATCCACAGCCACGCGTAGAAGGCCAGCCCGGCGCCGCCGGCGAGGGTTGCGAGCGCCATACCGATCCTCACGTTTTTCACCGGCCAGCCCAGATGCGCCGCGAGGCCGGCGCATACGCCCGCGATGACGCGGTCGCTGCTGCGGACAAGCGGTGGGCGGGTGAGGGCGGTGGTCATGTGTCAATCCAAGCACGGATCAGGGTTCCCCGGACCCGATTCCGGCCGGAACCGGGGGTAACTCAGGGGCGAGTCAGGGTGTTCCCCAGTAGAGCTCCGCCGCCCCGGACGGCAGGATCGAAGTATGAACTCCCAGACCCCCACCCCCGATGACGGCCAGCCCACGGAACCGCTCCCACCACGCGACCCGGACCAGCCAACCGAACCCCTGCTGCCGCCCCCGGCTTCTTCGCAGGACACACCCGCGGCCGCCGGTCCCTATGACGGCCCCTACGCAAGCCCGTATGCCATCGCCAAAGCGCCGGGCCAGTCCAGTGACTTCTTCACCTGGATCCGAAGCCACGGCATCCAGCGCGGACGCGACCGGTGGATCGGCGGTGTCTCCAGCGGGATCGCGCACCGGATGGGCATCGACCCGCTGATTGTCCGCGGCATCTTCATTGTGCTTACCCTCTTCGCCGGAATCGGCGTCCTGCTCTACGGCTTGGCTTGGGCATTCCTTCCCGAACCCGACGGGCGCATCCACGTCCAGGAAGCCGGCGCCGGCCGCTGGTCCAGCGGTACGACAGGCGCGCTGATCACCACCGTGGTGGGGCTTACCGGGCTCGGCGGCGGATTCTGGGGCTGGAGCCGCAACGGCTTCGGCGGATTCCTCTGGACCGTCTTCTGGGTGGGCGGCGCCATCTACTTCATCTACTACCTGACCCAACGCAACAAGGCCCGGAATGGAGCTCCCATGAACGCCACACCGCAACCGGCCGGCGGAAACTCCGGTTACTCGGCCGCCTACCCCACAGCCCCCTATGCCTCGCCGTTTGCGGCCACGGATTCCGCCTCGACCCACACGTCCGGCACGTCCGGCACGTCCGGCAGCGCACCTTACCTTCCGGTCCCGCCGTCGAGCGTGAATCCGCCTTACGGCGGCGGAAGCTACGGCGGGGGCGGCAGCGACGGCGGTGCCTACGGTGGCTACCAGCCACCGCAGGGCCCGGCCCGGGCACCCAAGGTCCGCCCCTCCGGCCCCGGAGCCCCGGCAGTAGCCATTACAGCCGGAGCAGCACTCCTGGTGGGTGGAGGCCTCAAAGCCCTGGACGCCGGCAACGTCATCAACCTCGGTGACGCCGCCAACGCGATCGTCTGGGCCAGCGGCGCAGCAGTCCTGGGCCTGGGCATCCTCATCGCGGGCCTGCGCGGCAGGACGTCCGGAATCCTTGGCTTCTTCGCCGTTGTAGCCCTGGTGATCGGCGGCATCTTCAACGTTGTGGGCAACGGCGACAGGGTGCGCTTCACCCAGGTCGACTGGGCACCCGTCAGCATCGAACAGGCGAGGGGCGGCTTCGACGTCACCGCAGGCCGCGGGACTGTTGACCTCACGGCGCTGAACGTCACCGCCCCGCTGGCGTCCGACGTCGTAGTCCCCCTGGACATCACTGCCAGCAACGTCACGGTAGCCATCCCGGACAACGTCCCCGTAGACGTCAAAGCCGACATGACCATGGGCAACCTCACCGAAGGCAGCGACCGCCGCAGCGGAATCTCCACACGGGAGAGCAGCTACAACACCGACAAGCCCGGCGCCAAGCTGATCGTGGAGATCAACGGCACCTTCAGCAACGTCACCATCCAGGAAGGGAACTGACAATGAGCAACGTGAATCCGTCACCCCAGCCGTACTCTCCGGAAGGCACGACGGCGGCCGGCCACCCGGGGGCGGACGCAACACAGTCAGCCACGCGCGTCGGAACCGTGGTCTGGGGCCTCATCGTGACGGCGCTGGCCGCCCTGATCATCATCGCCCAGTTGGGTGTAGTGACCCTGAACGGCACGTACGTACTGATCGGCCTTATGATCGGCGCTGGCGCCGCACTGGTGATCGGCGGGCTGCTTTCGGCCCGGAAACGTGACAACGAACCCACAACAGGGAAGTCTTGAACCATGGACAAGTTCTTCAGCATCGTCAGGGGCTTCGGCCTGAAACGTGGACCCGAACGCTGGCTGGGCGGTGTGTGCGGCGGAATTGCAGCAAAGCTCAACGTGGATGTGGCATTCGTGCGGATCGCTTTCCTGGTCTTCTGCCTCCTTCCCGGCCCCGCCGTCGTCCTGTACATCGCGGCCTGGCTGGTCCTTCCGGACCAGCGGAACTCCATCCCGTTGCAGAACTTCCTGGACCGCCGCTCCATCAGGTGACCTCAGGCAAGGACCGCAAGGCCCCCACTCCCCCGGAATCGTCCCGGGAGCGGGGGCCTTTCTGCTTTCCTTGTCCACCGGCCGGTGGACAACAGGTTCAACCGGCGCTGCAGCGCGCGGCGAGACAGTTCTCGCTCCGCCGGTGGCGGCACGTCTGGTCTCGCGAATGCGGGCGCCTGAACTGCCGCGACTGACGGCCCGGGAGGTGGAGGTCCTTCGCTGCGTGGCACAGGGATTGAGCAATCCCGAGGTGGCCACCGCGCTTCACATTGCCGAAGCTACGGTCAAGACCCACCTGCTGCGGGTCTTCAACAAGCTGGACGTGGACGACAGGACCCGTGCCGTGGTCCTTGCCATGGAGCGGGGCCTTTTGTAACCGGTTTGTGTCGTAACGCACACCGCCGACTACAATCTAGGTGAGCTCAGCGTGGCGCTCTGCCTGTAAACCCTCACACCAGGATTTGAGCCGAGACATGAAAATTGGAATTCTTACCAGCGGCGGCGACTGCCCCGGACTGAACGCTGTCATCCGCGGAGCCGTCCTCAAGGGCATCGCCATCCACGGCCACGAATTCGTGGGGTTCCTGGACGGCTGGCGCGGCGTCGTCGAAGGCGACATCATCGACATCCCCCGCAGTATGGTCCGCGGCATCGCCAAGCAGGGCGGCACCATCCTGGGCACCTCCCGCACCAACCCCTTTGAAAACGGCGGCGGGCCGGAGGTCATCAAGGCCCACATGGACCGCCTCGGCATCGACGCCATCATCGCGATCGGCGGCGAAGGGACCCTCGCGGCCGCGAAACGCCTAACCGACGTCGGTCTCAAGATCGTGGGTGTCCCCAAGACCGTGGACAACGATCTTGACGCCACCGACTACACCTTCGGTTTCGACACGGCCGTCCAGATCGCCACCGAGGCCATCGACCGGCTCCGGACCACGGGCGAATCCCACCACCGCTGCATGATCGCCGAGGTCATGGGCCGCCATGTGGGCTGGATTGCGCTGCACGCCGGCATGGCCGCCGGTGCCCACGCCATCCTGATCCCCGAGCAGAAGGTCAGTATCGAGCAGATCACCGAATGGGTCCAGGAAGCACACGACCGTGGCCGCGCGCCGCTGATTGTTGTGGCCGAGGGCTTTGTTCCGGACCACATGGAATCCCCGCACTCCGAGCGCGGCCTGGACACGTTCGGCCGGCCGCGCCTGGGCGGCATCGCGGACAGGCTCGCCCCCGAGATTGAAGCCCGCACCGGCATCGAGACCCGTGCCACCATCCTGGGGCACATCCAGCGCGGCGGCGTCCCGTCCGCGTTCGACCGTGTGCTCGCCACCCGTCTCGGCATGGCCGCGATCGACTCCGTGGTGGAGGGCTACTGGGGCACCATGGTGGCGCTCAAGGGCACCGATATTGAACACGTGAGCTTCGATAAGGCCCTGGGCCAGCTGAAGACCGTTCCGCAGAACCGCTACGACGAGGCAGCGGTCCTGTTCGGCTGAGGTGCTGGGTAGGCTGGGGATATGACTCTTGACCCCGGCTCCGCCGCCATCATCCAGCTCGCTTGGGCCCGGCACCTGGGGCTCGACGACGGCGCTTTCGCTGCGTCGCTGAGTTCCGGCGATCGGATGGTCAGGGCCGACGACGCTGCAGAGACTGTGGAGTTCGTCAGGCTGTTCGGCAGCTCGGCACTGGTGGGACCGCAATGGGTCATTGACGCCGCCGCTGGAATTCCGGACGGGGAGATGGCCCAGCATGTGACCCTCCTGACCCTGACCCGGTCCCACGGAGGCCACGGCCTGGGCTCGGCGGCGTTGTTCTTCGCCGACGATCTGCCCCTGCGCCAGCCCCCCGAAGAGCTCACCGTGTCCCACGGAAATCCGGAGGCGATCGAGCTCGAAGGCCTGTGCCCGCCGGACGACGTCAACGAAGTGCACTTGTCAGAACTTGAGAACCGGTACACGATCCTCCACGACGTGGACGGGCGGCGTTTTCCGGTGGCATGCGGCGCCTACGGGGAATGGGAAGGGCTTCTGGCGCAGATGGGAGTCCTGGTGGACCCCGAGTGGCGGCGCCGCGGGCTGGGATCCGTGGCCGCATCCATCGCCGCCCACGAGGCCCTCGCGGCTGGCCTCACGGTCCAGTGGCGCGCCGAAGTCAGCAACACCGGGGCGGTGGCCCTGGCGCGGCAGCTGGGCCTGTCCGCCGGTGGCATCCAGACCAGCGTGCACCTAGGCTGACGCAGCCTAGGATGCCCGGGTGGCGCCCTCTGCAGCCGCAGGAGCCGCCGCCTGACCGCCCCAGCCCGCCACCGCTTTGGGCTTGGCGAAGAACAGCGCCACGGCTGCGCCCACCAGGATCACACTGGCAGGAAGCAGGATGGACTGGCCCATCGCCGTCGAGAATCCCTCATGCAGCGCCTCGGGCAACAGGCCGGAGAATTCCATTCCGCCCGCCCCGGGACCTTGTGCGGGAAGCTCGGCGGCCAGGCGCGCCTGGATGAGCACGGCGATGGCCGCACTTCCCAGTACAGCGCCGATCTGGCGTGTGGTGTTGTAAACCCCGGAGCCTGCCCCTGCCTGTCGCGGCGGCAGATTGCGCGTAGCCGTGGAGCTCAGGGGCGCCCAGATGCCGGCATTCGCGAACCCCAGGACAGCACTGGGCAGGAGGAAGAGCAGGATGGGTGTATCCGGGTGCATAAGGGCCGAGTTCCAGAACAGCGCCACAGCCATCAGGACCAGCCCGCCGGCAGTGATGTACTTCGGATCGACCCGGTCGATGATCTTGCCCACCACGGGGGCCAGGCCACCGGAGATGAGGGCCATGGGAACCATCATGAGCGCCGATTCGGTGGGCGTCATGCCCCGCACCAGCTGGTAGTAGAAAATAAGCGGCAGCGCGAAGGCTGTGACGGTGAAGCCAACGGTGGTGATCCCGATGTTTGCCAGGGAGAAGTTCCGGTCCCGGAACAGGTCCAGCGGCAGGAGCGGCTCGCCCTTGTTGAAGCGCTGCCAGAGAATGAACGCCCCAAGCACCACCACCCCGGCGATGATGAGACCCCAGACGCTGATGGGGCCAATGATGGTCCCCCAGTTGTACGTCTCGCCTTCTTGGATGCCGAACACCAGGAGGAAGAGTCCGACGGCGCTGAGCAGCACGCCCGGGATGTCGAACTTGTGGGGGTGGGTACTGAGGATGGGAACGAAGCGCCAGGCGAGGATAAATCCAATGATGCCAACCGGCACGTTGATGAAGAAGATCCATTCCCAGCCAAGGCTGTCCACCAGCAGGCCGCCCAGGATTGGACCCACCAGCGTTGCCAGGCCCGCGGTGGCGCCCCAGAGGCCCATCGCGGCGCCCCGGCGGTCCGGCGGGAAGATCCTGGTGATCACCGCCATGGTCTGCGGGGTCATGATGGCGGCGCCCAGCCCCTGGAAGATCCGTGCGGTGATCAGCGTCTGGACGTCACCGGCAAGCCCGCACCAGAGGGAGGCGAGAGTGAAGACCACCAGGCCGGAGAGGTAAAGCTTCTTGGGCCCGAAGCGGTCGCCGAGCCTGCCAGTGATCAGCAGCGGCACCGCGTAGGCCAGCAGGTAGGCACTGGTCACCCAGATCACGGCGTTGATGTCCGTTCCCAGCCCATCCATGATGCTGGGGTTGGCCACCGAAACGATGGTGGTGTCGATCAGGATCATGAAGAAACCGATGACCAGCGACCAGAGTGCTGGCCAAGGCCGCGCTACATTTTCCAAGCGTCAGTTTCCCAGCAGATCGAGGATGTCCGTGCGGGCGAACATCTGCGCGGCAGCCCGGGCGGAGGGGCTGCCGGCGTCGGGATCTGCACCGGCTTCCAGCAATACCCGGGACACGTCCGTAAACCCCTTGAATGCTGCACCGGCCAAGGGGGTCTGGCCGCGGTCGTTGGCCGCATTGGCCTCTCCGCCGTGCTCAAGGATCAGCTGTACCGTCTCCGCGTGGCCGTGGTAGGCGGCCAGCATCAGCAGGGAATCGCCCGCGGTGTTGGTCATGGTGGCGGGCGCCCCGGCGTCCAGATACGTACGCAGGAGTCCGGTGTCCCCCTCCCGGGCAGCCTGGAAGAGCCGGTGGGCCAAAGCCACGGCCTCGTCGTCGGGCGCAGTGGCGCCGGCTTTGGCGACGTCGGGTGAAGCGGCGTCGGGTGCGGTGTTCTCGGTCATCAGCGGGTCCCCCTCAGGAATCCAGTCTGGCGCCCCACTACCTGGCCGGCGTCGGGAGCAACAATTACTTCCTGGGCAGCGATGTAAGGCTCCTCGCCGTCCAGCACCGTCAGCATCTCATCCGGTGCGACGGACCGCTTGATGACGGCCAGCGCCACCGGGCCCATTTCGTAGTGCTGCGCAACGGACGTTACTGTCCCGACCTTCCGCTCGCCGAGCATGACCTGGCTGCCAGGCGCGGGCATGGTGTGCTGCGATCCGTCCAACTGCAGGAACACCAGGCGCCGCGGCGGATGGCCCAGGTTGTGCACGCGGGCGATGGTCTCCTGGCCCTTGTAGCAACCCTTGGACAGGTGCACGGCGGTACGGAGGAGGTCCAGTTCGTGCGGAATGGTTTTGTCGTCGGTTTCCGCGCCCAGCCTGGGCCGCCACGCAGCAATGCGGAGGGCTTCCGCCGCCATTACACCGGCGAGTGGGCGGTCCGCCAAAGTTCCCTCAAGTTCAGCGACCGGCACCAGGTACTCGATCCAGGGCCGCTCCAGCCCGGGGTGCCCGTCCTCCGGAACCACAGCGTAGGAGTAACCGCCGGTACCGACGTGCGGCCACGGATCCCGCCATGCCAGCAGTCCGGACCATTCCTCCACAGCCCTTGTGGACCCGAGCACGGCCCAGTCGGCGGAGACGTCGGTGATCTCGACGCGCAGCATGAACTTCATTTTGTTCAGCCACTCCGCCAGCGGTGCAGCCTCGGCAGCCTCAACAATCAGCCAGGTGGTCCCGCCGTCGTCCACTACGCGGGCGTCAAACTCAATCCGGCCCTGGATACTCAGCAACAGCAGCTCGCTGGACTCCCCCGGCTGCAGGCCGGTGACCTGCTGGGAAGAGAGGGTGTTCAGCCAGGTCAGCCGGTCCGGACCGCTGACCGTCACCACGCCGCGGTGGGAGAGGTCGACGACGGCAGTACCGGCTGCGAGGGCGCGCTGCTCACGCAGCGGCTCACCGTAGTGGGATGCGACGCCGGCGTCCGCACCGGTGGCCTCGACGGCGCCAGGGCGCGACAGTAGGGGGCTGGGAGTAGTCATATTGGAGGAACGTCCTTAGGTCAGTAGGTATTCCGGTCTCGGACAGCGGGTCTCGACTAGCTCGACCACCGTGGGTCGGCCACCCGGGGGCGGCGTCAGCGGTATTCGGGGTTCTCGAAGTCGAAGCGTGTTCCGGCTTTCCATTCTTCAGGAAGGTTGCCGTAGGCGGGAATCCCGCCGGCGTCCTTGAGCATCCGGGCGAAATGCAGCAGGTTCCAGGTCATAAACGTGGTGTTGCGGTTGGTGAAGTCGGATTCGGGGCCGCCGGAACCTTCGTCGAGATAGCTCGGGCCGGGGCCCACCGGGCCGATCCACCCGGCGTCGGCCTGTGGAGGGATGGTGAAGCCGACGTGCTGCAGGCTGTACAGCACGTTCATGGAACAGTGCTTGATGCCGTCCTCGTTGCCGGTGATCAGGCAGCCGCCAACCTTGGGGTAGAACACCCATTGGCCCTTGTGGTTGAGTTCCCCCGAATGGGCGTAGAGCCGTTCGATCAGCTTCTTGGTCTGGGAGGAGTTGTCGCCCAGCCAGATGGGACCGGCCACCACCACAATGTCGGCTTCTTCAACGGCCGGGTACAGCTGCGGCCAGTCATCGGACGGCCAGCCGTGCTCGGTCATGTCGGGGTAGACACCGCTGGCGATGTCGTGGTCGACAGTCCTGATCACACGCGTGCTGACGCCCTGCTTCTCCATGATGAGGCGGCTGACATTGATCAGGCCCTCAGTGTTGCTGGTCTCGGGCGACCGTTTAAGGGTCCCGTTGAAGAACACAGCCTTCAGGTCGCTGTAATCCGTGGAGTCCTGCGGTGCAGCCATGACGCTCCCTTGATTCACTCGTGGGTGAAGCCCAGGATGCCAAGTCTACTGAGGATCAGTGAAGCAGCGGGGCGTCAGTAAACCTTTTTCAGGAAAGCCGAGGCGTGCGCTTCCAGACCCTTGCCGGGCTGTGATGATCCGCCGGCGGCCACGTCCCAGCGCCAGAGCAGGTTGCCGTCCACCAGGCCGAAGATCCGGGTGGCCGCGCTGTAGTCCTTGGAATGGCTGCCGCGCATCACCATGTCGGTGGTGAGCTGGATCTGCGGGCCTTTGATCTGCCCGTAGTAGAGCTCGGAGATCCCGCCGGGATGTGAGATGGACACCGAGATATCGAACCCGCCGTCTTTATTGCGCAGCGCTTCGACTTCGTCGGCGCTTTTGAGTGCGGGAACAATATCGGCCGGAATCAGGCCCGGTCCGCCATCGGCATCAAGCTGTTTGCGCTCCAGCGCCCAAAAACCGGTCTCAACTGTCAGCGGCCGCAGGCGCGTGCCGTCGTCGTCAGTTAACCAGCTCTCCGCGCGGTACTGAAGATACGGCAGGCCATTATGTCTGAAGGACACATGCTGGAGGAAGTGTTCCGAGTCCTCGTCCCCGCTGCCGAGCCGGCCGCTGCCTTCCCACTCACCAATGAGCCAGGAAAGCGGAACAAGTTCCGGTGTCAGGTCTGTAGGAATTTCTATCGGCACGGCAATTACCTCAGGAAAATGCTAGCTCGTTGAACGGGTTTACTTCTGGCCTTTGAAGAGGCGGTAAACCACAAAGCCGGCGAACCAGGCCATGGACAGGCTGGCGATGCCGAGCAGGACGAGGAAGAAGATTTCAAATGCAAGTACGGACATGATGCCATCCTAACCGGTTAGTAGATGAGTAGTTTGTCTATGAAGTAAGCCAGGGAGCCCACGGCCGAAACCGGCGCAAGCCCCATGCTAGCCGCAGCCAAAAGATTCAGCGGACCGCCGCGGAGTGTTACGAGGCGGCGGAAGCTGACCAGTACGGCGCCCACCACAACGCCGAAGATCGCCGCCGGCAGAACGGCAATGTCGGAGAAGACCAGGCCAGCGAGCGGCCCGGCAAGTCCTGCCATCACGATGCCGAGGGGGGCCACGATGCTGTCCGGCCATCGGATCAGGCCGGCCAACAGTGCCACGGCAGCGCTGATGGCTGCCACCAGGAGCATCTCGCGCACGCCGTTGAAGCGCCCGCCGGCGATCCAGCCTGCTCCCAGGCACGAGAGGAGCACACCTGCGCAGCAGCCGAGGGTGGATTCAAGCCGTTGGGCCTGGCCCGTGCCTCGGATGAGCTGCACCACGAACACGGCCATCATTCCCAGCGCCATGAAGGCAGGCGTCCAGTCCAGGAAACCCGGGGCCGGGACGAAGCCGGCAGCGAGCGCCGATCCGACGCCGGGCAGCGCAATGACGGCAGCCAGGGTCTTCTTCGCGGGGATGCGGAGGAAGTGAGGCCAGCCGATGCCTACCGCCACAGCAATCACCGCGGCGACGCCGATAAGTGCCTCGCGTGAGACGTATACGCCGGCGATGATCGCCACGAGACCCGCCACCCCGACAACACCGATGACCCAGGAGCCCAGTGACTTTGCCGGGGCCCGCACGTCGGCGGTCATCGGGGACCCGGCTGGCCGGGTCGCGGCGGCTTCGACTCTGCACTCAATTCGTGGCATCCCATTCTGGCTGTGGACCCGGCGGCTCTGCCTCCCGCGTCAGGGCGTTCTGCCCCACGGCTCAATCCTGCCTTATATGACCCGGATATGTCGCAAAACGAAGGTGTGCAGGGGCGGAATCCATGCCGTCTTGCAGGCCGGTGGGTATACTCAAAGTTCAGCTACGCTTCCTGCTGCGGATGCCGGCCGGATAGATCCTTAGTCGGCCAGTCCGCTGCAGTGAGATAGTACCGGCCGGTGAAAACCCGGTTCAGTCGCCCGAAGATGCGCGGACGCCCCTTGGAGGAACAATGTCGCACATCCTTTTATTGACGAACAGCACCGGTTCCTCGGTAGACATTCTGCCTGCCCTGGAATTACTGAACCACCGCGTGCACATCCTCGCCGCGGAACCCACAGCCCTGCTGGAGACAGATCCCTGCGATATTGTGCTCCTGGACGCCCGTAAGGACCTGGTGGGCGCCCGCTCCCTCACCCAGTTGCTGAAAGCCACCGGCCTGAGCGCACCCTTGGTCCTGATCCTGACCGAAGGCGGCATGGCCGCCGTTTCTTCGGCCTGGGCTGTAGATGACATCGTGCTCGATTCAGCCGGTCCCGCCGAAGTGGAAGCCCGAATCAGGCTCTCCGTGGCGCGGGCAGTTCCGGACAAGGATGACGCCCCCACGGAGATCCGGGCGGCAGGCGTGGTCATCGATGAAGCGAGCTACACGGCCCGTGTCAACGGTGCGCCCCTGAACCTGACGTTCAAGGAATTCGAACTCCTCAAATACCTGGCCCAGCACCCCGGCCGTGTGTTCACCCGCCAGCAGCTGCTCACCGAGGTGTGGGGCTATGACTACTATGGCGGCACGCGCACCGTGGATGTCCATGTCCGGCGGCTGCGTGCCAAACTCGGCGCCGACCACGAAAACCTGATCAGCACGGTCCGGAACGTCGGCTACCGCCTGACCCTGGTGCGGCAGCAGGAAGACGAACTGACGGAAGCCTGACATCGTTCAGACAGGAACAGCCCCGGGCCATTGGTCCGGGGCTGTTCCTGTATTAGCGAAGCTTTATTGGTGGAGGACATACGGGTCGAACGTATCGAGGCCACCCCACTGGTGGATCCCCCTCGTTCCCACCGTGACCGGCGGGTGAGATATCGACTATACGTGCCTGCCCCCGGGGCCTTCAAATCGGAGCGCCGTCCGGCCGGGGCGTATAGCCTAGCCTCATGAGTCCTGCGCACCCGGAAAAATGGCCCGTCCTTGTTGTCCACGGCGGCGTGGAAGAACAACTGCTGAAGGACTGTGTGGCGCTCTTGGCAGCTGCCGAGGAGTCTGACGGCAACCCCTCGCTTTCCGAGCAAACAGTGGTGACGCTCCGCGCCGGGGACTCGGCAGAGCATTCCCTCCTGACCCTTGCGCTCTACGCGCCGGACGAGGATTCCGACCCCTCCTCCGGTCAGGACCTGGCCGGGTTTGCGGTTGTTGTGGAGGACGCGGACGGCAGCGGAGTCCTGGAAATTGCAGTCCATCCCAGCTACCGCAACCAAGGCGTGGCGGACCGCCTTGTCGGCGCACTCAAGTCCGGGCGCGGCCTGGACGGACTGAAGGCCTGGTCCCACGGCAACCACGAGGCAGCAGCGGACCTCGCAGCCCGCTACGGCTACGGTCCGGTGCGCGAACTCTGGAAGATGAGGCTGACCACCGCCAATGCGGAACTGCCCGACGTCGGCCTGCCGGACGGCGTCACGCTCCGCGCCTTTGTGCCGGGCAAGGACGAGGACCGCTGGCTGGCTGCGAACCGCGCCGCCTTTGCCCACCACCCCGAGCAGGGCTCCATGTCCCGCGCGGACCTGGATGCCCGAATAACCGAGGACTGGTTTGATCCCGCCGGCTTCCTCCTGGCGATGGACGCCGAGGACCGGCTGCTGGGATTCCACTGGACCAAGGTGCATCCGCGCCACGGCGCCCACCCGGCGATCGGCGAGGTCTACGCGGTGGGCGTCACACCGGCAGCGCAGGGTATGGGCCTGGGCAAGGCCCTCACAGTGGCTGGCATCAGGCATCTGCAGGGCCTGGGGCTTCACGCCGTCATGCTCTACACGGATGCCGACAACACCGCGGCCGTTGCCCTCTACCGGGGCCTGGGCTTCACACGCTGGGATATGGACGTGATGTACGGCCCGCTGGCCTCCGCTTAGTGGCACCCGGGTGTGTTAGCCCACTCGTATGACTAACGGCTTCGGATGGGCCGAAACCTAGGGCTTGTGGACGCTGATTGATTGTAAGGTTGATAGAGAACCGCGCCGGCCAAGGGCCAGCATCAAGCGCCAGGTATGAGGAGAGACCATGAAACCGGAACCCGCCGGAACAGTCACGTCCGAGGGCGCTTCAGTGCCGGTGCGCGCGCGCTTCGGCTCGTCTGAAGTCCCTGCCTCGCGTGCAACGCAGGACCGGATCGACATCCCCGAGTTTGCGCCCAACCTTGTGCCCGAAGGGGACATCCGGCCGGACCGTTTCCTGGACCGCGAGCTCAGCTGGCTGGCTTTCAACTCCCGCGTCCTGGAACTCGCCGAAGATCCCACGCTCCACCTCCTGGAACGCGTGGCTTTCCTGTCCATCTTCGCGTCCAATCTGGACGAGTTCTTTATGGTCCGCGTGGCAGGCCTGAAGCGGCGCATCGCCACCAACCTCGCCGTGCCTTCCCCTGCCGGCCTCAGCCCTGTGGAGGTGCTGGAGAAGATCGGCGACGAAGCCCACCGCCTCCAGCAGCGCCATGCCCAGGTCTACGCCGAACAGATCCGCCCCGCCTTGGCCTATGAGCACATCCACTTGATGCACTGGGACGAACTGGACGACGCCGCCAAGCAGCAGCTCAGCGCCATGTTCGCCGAAAAGGTCTTCCCGATCCTGACGCCGCTGGCCGTGGACCCGGCGCACCCGTTCCCCTACATTTCGGGGCTGTCCCTGAACCTGGCCGTGGTGGTGCGCAACCCTGTGAGCGACAAGGAACTCTTCGCCCGCCTCAAGGTTCCGGACCAGCTTCCCCGCCTGATCTCCATCGACGGTCCGCGGGCCGGGGCTGTCGCGGGACGCGTGGCGCGTTTTATCGCGCTGGAGGAAGTCATCGCCGTCCACCTGGACAAGCTCTTCGCCGGCATGGAAGTTCTGGAACACCACATCTTCCGCGTCACCCGTAACGAGGACCTCGAAGTGGAAGAGGACGACGCCGAGAACCTCCTGCAGGCGCTGGAGAAGGAACTGCTGCGCCGCCGGTTCGGCCCGCCCGTCCGCCTCGAGGTCACCCACGACATCAACCCGAACATCCGGGCCCTGCTCATCCGTGAGCTCGGAGTGGAAGAGTCCGAGGTGTACTCGCTCCCGGCTCCGTTGGACCTCCGCGGGCTGTCCGTCATTGCCGGCATTGACCGTGCCGACCTTCATTACCCCAAGCACCTGCCGCACACGTCCCGGTTCCTCAACGAGTCCGAGACGTCCAAGGCCGCCAACGTTTTCTCGGCCATGCGCCGCCGCGACATCCTGCTCCACCACCCGTACGATTCCTTCTCCACCTCGGTGCAGGCGTTCCTGGAACAGGCGGCCGCGGACCCCAAGGTCCAGGCCATCAAGCAGACCCTGTACCGGACGTCGGGCGACTCCCCCATCGTTGACGCCCTGATCGACGCCGCCGAGGCCGGCAAGCAGGTGCTGGCCCTCGTGGAGATCAAGGCCAGGTTCGACGAGCAGGCCAACATCTCCTGGGCCCGCAAGCTGGAACAGGCGGGCGTCCATGTGGTCTACGGCATCGTGGGCCTGAAAACCCACTGCAAGCTGTCGCTGGTGGTCCGCCAGGAAGTGGACGGGCTGCGCCGCTACTGCCACATCGGCACCGGCAACTACCACCCCCGCACGGCCCGCTACTACGAGGACCTTGGCCTGCTGACCGCCAACGACCAGGTGGGCGAGGACCTTTCCAAACTGTTCAACCAGCTCTCCGGCTATGCGCCGAAGTCCACGTTCAAGCGGCTCCTGGTTGCTCCCCGTTCCGTCCGCTCCGGACTGATCGACCGCATCGAGACCGAGATCCGCAACGCCCGGGCGGGGCTGGCCGCCAGGGTGCAGATCAAGGTCAACTCCATGGTGGATGAAGCCATCATCGACTCCCTTTACCGCGCTTCCCAGGCCGGCGTGATGGTGGACGTCATTGTGCGCGGCATCTGCTCGCTGCGTCCCGGCGTCCCGGGCCTCAGCGACAACATCACCGTCCGCTCGGTGCTGGGCCGCTTCCTGGAACACTCCCGGGTGTTCGCCTTCGCCAACGGCGGCGATCCTGTGGTTTACATCGGCTCCGCTGACATGATGCACCGGAACCTGGACCGCAGGGTCGAGGCGCTGGTCCAGCTGTCCAATCCCGACGACATCAGTTACGTCCTTAACCTGATGAGGCGCTACATGGATCCGGAGACAGCCAGCTGGCATCTGGATAACCAGGGCCTGTGGAACCGGCACCATATTGCCGACGACGGCAGCCACCTCGACGACATCCAGTCCTGGCTGCTGGCGTCGCGCACCCGCCAGCGCAGCCTGAGCCGGCGGTAGGGCTACGGCGTTGGCGAGCGACATCCTCGTAGCAGACCAGACAGACCATCCCGGCGAGGCGGTCGCCGTCGTCGCGGCCGGGGCGCTGCCTTGGCGTATCAACTCGGACGGTCTTGAAGTCCTGCTGATCCACCGTCCGCGGTATGACGACTGGTCCTGGCCCAAGGGCAAGATCGACGCCGGCGAGACCATTCCCGAATGCGCGGCACGTGAGGTGCAGGAGGAGATCGGACTTGCCGCGCCGCTGGGCATCCCGCTGCCGCCCATCCACTACCATGTGCCGTCCGGACTGAAGGTGGTCCACTACTGGGCGGTCCACGTCGACGGCGCCCGCCTCGTTCCCGACGGCAAGGAGGTGGACCGCGTGGTGTGGTGCGCCCCTGAAACGGCCGCGGGGCTGCTGTCCAACCCGTCCGACGTCGTTCCCCTGGAACACCTGCAGGCGGCCCATAACCGCGGTGAACTGAACACGTGGCCGCTGATCGTGGTGCGGCATGCAAAGGCCAAGCCGCGCTCGTCCTGGTCCAAAGCCGAGGGTGAACGGCCCTTGGCCGCGACGGGAATCAGGCAGGCGCAGGCCGTCGGGCGGCTGCTGCAGGCCTGGAAGCCGCCGCGCGTGGTGACGAGTCCCTGGCAGCGCTGCGTGTCAACCGTGGCGCCGTACCTGAGGGCAACAGGGGCCAAGGTCAAACTTGTGGACGCGCTGACAGAACACAAGCACGCCAGGACGCCCAAAAAAACCGCTGCCATCATTGAGTCCCTCCTGGAGAAGGCACGGCCCGTCGCCGTCTGCACGCACCGTCCTGCACTGCCCACAGTCCTGGGCCAGCTGGGCAAGCACATGCCAGGCCGTTTGCGCGCGCTCCTGCCGGACTCGGACCCTTATCTGTCCCCGGGCGAGATGGTGGTGTGCCACGTAGCCGTCGACAACAAGCACCGCATCGTGGCCGTGGAGCAGTTCAAGCCCTTCGACGACTGAGTTTTCGGTCAACGCCGGGTGCGACGCGGGCTGGCCGAGCTTGGCCCGGTAGACTTTAGCCGTGAGCATCCCGACGCCTTATGAAGACCTCCTGCGCGATGTCCTGGCCCATGGCACGCACAAATCCGACCGCACGGGCACCGGAACCACCAGCGTCTTCGGCCGTCAACTGCGCTTTGACCTTGGCCGGAGCTTCCCGCTGATCACCACAAAACGCGTGCATTTCAAGTCCGTGGCGGTGGAGCTCTTGTGGTTCCTGCGCGGCGAATCGAACGTGAAGTGGATGCAGGACCAGGGCGTGAGCATCTGGAACGAGTGGGCTGACGCGGAAGGCGAACTGGGTCCCGTATACGGCGTCCAGTGGCGCAGCTGGCCCACCCCTGACGGCGGCCATATCGACCAGATTGCCGAGCTGGTGGACAACCTCAAAACGAACCCGGATTCGCGCCGGCACATCGTCTCTGCGTGGAACGTCTCCGAGCTCAAGGACATGGCACTGCCCCCGTGCCACGCGTTCTTCCAGTTCTACGTGGCCGACGGCAAATTGTCCTGCCAGCTGTACCAGCGTTCGGCGGACATGTTCCTGGGCGTGCCCTTCAACGTCGCCTCCTACGCCCTGCTCACCTGCATGATTGCGCAGCAGGTGGGGCTGGAGCCTGGCGAGTTTGTATGGACAGGCGGCGACGTCCACATCTACGAGAACCACATGGACCAGGTCCTGAAGCAACTGGACAGGGAACCCTATGAATACCCGCAGCTGAGGATCACCCGGAAGCCGGCCTCGATCTTCGACTACACGCTCGAGGACTTCGACGTGGTGGGCTACCGGCACCACCCCACGATCAAGGCCCCGATCGCCGTATGAGCACCGAGAACGCAGCAGACCCCCAGGACTTCACGCATGAGCTTGCCGGTTCCGTGACCGGCGTCGGCCTGGTGTGGGCCCAGACGTCCGGGGGTGTGATCGGCAAGGACGGCGACATGCCGTGGAGCCTGCCCGAGGACCTGAAGCACTTCAACCGGCTCACCATGGGGCACCCGGTGATCATGGGCCGCAAGACGTGGCTGTCCTTCCCGGACAAGTACCGTCCCCTGCCCGGCCGGACGAACATTGTGATCACGCGGCAGAAAAACTGGGGTGGATCGCCTGAGGCGGAGGGCGCCGTCGTGGTCCCCTCCTTGGATGATGCCCTCCTTGAGTCGCAGTTCGTCGACGGCGGCGGGACCGTGTGGATCCTGGGCGGCGGGGAAGTCTTCCGCCAGTCCACCAAACTCGCCAACGTCGCCGTGGTCACCACCATCGATGTGGAGGCCGACGGCGATACTTTCGCTCCGGAGCTCGATGAGACCTGGGAGGCGGCGGCGTCCGTCCCGCCAGACGGGTGGCTGACGGCAGCCAATGGAACGCGCTACAGGTTTACCAAATGGGTTAGGACGCAGGGCTGAGATGTTGAAGAAACCAGAAACACTGTTTGTACTGGGCTACATGCTGCTGCCGCTGCTCGCGCTGCTGTCTGCGATCGTTGGCCTGACCATGATCCTGGGCGGCAACAAAATCGCCGGCGCCATCGTGCTGGTGGTGGTGACGCAGGTGTTCGCCTTCGGCGCCTTCTACGCTCTGCGCGCCCGGAAGCAGGCCGTGCTGGAGGAGCGCGACCACGTGTAGCCGCTGTCGGGCCACATGGGCAGGACACCCCATCGCAGCCCACCGGTTCCAAGACTAGAGTTGTGCGGGCAGCCTGAGGAAGATCGCTGCAGAGACATTTGGGGGATGATGCCTTGTGGCAGGAAACATGTGGGGCGCCGACGTCGCCCAACTACGCACGTTGGCTCAGCAGTTCGGTACAGCGTCAGACACTTTGCTGCGGCAGTCGACGTCTCTTACCAACGCAATCAACACCACCAACAGTTCGTGGCAGGGTGCCGACGGTGAACGCTTCAAGTCTGAATGGAACAGCAGCCATCGGGGACGGATCCAGCAGACCGCGCTGGCACTAATGCAGGAATCCAGGAAACTGCTCGAAAACGCCAATGAGCAGGAGAGTGCAAGTAGCGCCGGCGGTGGACCGGACACCATTGGCGACCCCGGCGGGACGCTGGCAGGAGCACTGGGCGGGGTGCTGCTAGGCGGCATCGGTGCGCTCAGGGCCGGCCTGACAGCCCAGAAGTTCATGAAGGCACCCCTCACCCTGGCCAAGCACGTAGGCCAGTACGGCTGGGTGCTGAAGAACCAGCGGGCGGATTTGGCTCAGGCGTTACTGACGAAGGGCCGGCACCGGCTCGGCGGCCCCGTTTTCGATAGCCGCAGCTTGCTCCAGACCACCAAAGGGAATGCCGCTCTTGAGGACCTTCTGAGGAACTCTTCGAAGGCAAACCGCGGTCTCGGCATCATCGACAAAGCTTCGGACATTGCCTCACTGAAGAACCTGCATCAGTACGGAGCGCTTTCCAGGCTCGCCCCGTTGCTGGAGGAAAAGCCCTTGATCGGTGCGGGCACCAAGCTGGAATGGCTGGGTAAGAGCGGCCTCGCCCGCGGGTTGGGCTGGGCAGGCATCGGCTTCAGCACCTACGACTCGGTGAGCAGCTTCGCTAACGGCGATATCAAGGGCGGTGTGGGAAGTGCCCTCAAAGCCGGACTTGGGGTGGGATGTTTCCTCCCGCCACCTGCCGGGACTGTCTGCCAGGTCGCCAGTGTTGGAGTGGCCATCTACGAAAACTGGGGCACCATCAGCAGCGTCGGACAGAACATCGGCGAAGGCATAGCCGACGCCGTTAAGGACCCCGGAAAATTTGTCCGCGATACGACAGATACGTTGGTGGACGCGGGCAAGTCCGTCGGCAGGTTCCTCGGGTTCGGCGATTAGGAGATTAGCATGACTGTTCAGGACCAGACCCAGCACGAACCCCGGCTCGGCGTCGATGTCATCGGCTTCGGAGTCGGCGAGTTTGCGTATCTTCTGAATGTGTTCGAAGGTCCGGCGCGGGACCGATCCATCAGCGTCTTCAGGGCCGAGGAAATGGTGGACGATGTCACTCTATCCACCGCCGGCGCGTCATCGCTGATGGCGCGGGACATGGCCACCGTTGATGAGGACGGCGACCTGGGCGTGACCGGAGTTGCAGCCGCAGTCGCCACGGCCCTCGGCACGGCGACCCGTTGGACGGAAATCGCACTCCTGACGGGCAAGGCCATGGACAACGTGGCTCTCCTCGAAGCACCCGGAGTATCCCTGATGCTTCAACCCCGGCTGCTCGGCACCTGGTTCGTATTTGCCCAGGACCCCGACATCACGTCGGCGGAAGCGACTCTTCGGGTGGTGCGGCAGCATGTTGAGCAGAACCACGGCGGCTCCGCGTATCTCGTGTTCAAGACCTTAGGCTCGGAACAACACCTGCTGGTCCGGCGTGAAGACGACACCTGGACCGCCGGAATCCCGGACTTCGGCAAGGACGAGGTTACCGAAACCGCAGGCTTGGACGACGCCGGTCTGCTGGCAGCGATTGAGGATGCGCGTGGCTAGGCGTAGTGAGGGAGTCCCCCAGGACCCGGGCTATGTGCCGTCCGGGCCCTCTGAGGACGAGCTGATCCACCGTCGCGCCGATAACGGCAAGCTGGCGGGTTATACGTCTGAGGAGTACGGCGTCCGCAAGGACGACGGCCTTAGCCTGGTGAAGCCCGTGAACAGCTCAGCGGGGCTGCTGTTCCTCGCTGTCCTGATCAGTCTGGCTTTTGGCGGGATGCTTTATGGGATCGTGCAAATGGCCGTCACTGATCAGTGGCATATTCTGGGTGAGATCTGGTGGATGTACCTGCTGATCCTCGTTCCCCTCTTTGCGGGCTGGTCCAGCTACTTCAAGGAACGCAAGGCCGAGAAGCTGCGCAAGTCCCGGAACCTGCCGCGGCCGGTTGAATAGTTTCCACGGTTGCCCGACTGTCTGCCATCAGCCGTCGTCGTACCGGTGGTAGTGACGTAACCGACTGCGCCGTGTCGGTTCCAATGTCTAAACTGGACGAATGACTACAGCAGCTACCCCCTCCGTCGGCCTGGTCGGATGGCGCGGCATGGTCGGCTCCGTCCTGATGCAGCGCATGCAGGATGAAGGCGACTTCGCCAACATCAACCCGGTGTTCTTCTCCACGTCAAACGCGGGTGGTGCCGCCCCGTCGATAGCTGATGGGGCCGGCAAGCTCGAGGACGCGTTCGACGTCGACACGCTGGCGAAGCTGCCCATTATTGTCACCGCCCAGGGCGGGGACTACACCAAGCGCGTGCACACCGAGCTGCGTAGCCGCGGCTGGGACGGCCTCTGGATCGACGCCGCCTCCACGCTGCGCATGAACGACGACTCGATCATCGTGCTGGACCCGATCAACCGCGACGTTATCGACAAGGGCCTGGTCAACGGCACCAAAGACTTCATCGGCGGCAACTGCACCGTTTCCTGCATGCTCATGGGCCTCGGTGGGCTGTTCAAGAACGGCCTCGTCGAATGGGGCACGTCCATGACCTACCAGGCTGCCTCCGGCGGCGGCGCCCGCCACATGCGCGAACTGCTCAGCCAGTTCGGCACACTCAACGCCGAAGTCAGCTCGGAACTGGACGACCCGGCGTCGGCCATCCTGGAAATTGACCGCAAGGTCCTGGCCCACCAGCGCTCCGACATCGACGCCACCCAGTTCGGTGTGCCGCTGGCCGGCTCCCTGATCCCGTGGATCGATGCGGACCTGGGCAACGGACAGTCCAAGGAAGAGTGGAAGGCCGGGGTTGAAACCAACAAGATCCTGGGCACCTCGGACGAAAACCGGATCATCATGGACGGCCTGTGCATCCGGATCGGCGCCATGCGTTCGCACTCGCAGGCGCTGACGCTCAAGCTCCGCGAGGACCTCTCCGTGGCCGAGATCGAGAAACTCCTCGCCGAGGACAACGAGTGGGCCAAGGTCATCCCGAACACCAAGGAAGAATCCATGGCAGGCCTGACCCCCGTGGCCGCGTCCGGCACGCTGGACATCCCTGTGGGCCGCATCCGCAAGATGGAAATGGGCCCGGAATACATCAGCGCCTTCACCGTGGGTGACCAGCTGCTCTGGGGCGCCGCCGAGCCGTTGCGCCGCATGCTCAACATCGCCACCGGGAACCTGTAACTCCCCCGCCACTTGAGCGGCCCTGCCCTGCAGGAACGGTGCTGACCTGCACCGCTCCTGCGGAGCAGGGCCGTCTTTGCGTTCAGGGGCCGTCTTTGCGTTCAGCTGGCCAGGCCTGACCCACGCAAGCTCCGGGACCGGTCCATCATGGCCAGCAGCCGGCGCCGCACTTCTGCGGGGTACGCCAGTTGTTTCCATTCAAGCCGATGGAATCTCAATGATGTTGTCAACGGATATGGCGTGCCGCGCTGGTGCCCCGGCCCGGATCGAGGCCGGGGCACGTCAGGGGCTTCTAATCCGTCCAGCCGGGGTAGGGTTTCCGGTTCTGATCCGGCAGGTCCGCGGGGGTTTCGGGGAGGTTGTGCGGGCTGTGGGACTGGCCGGAGTTCCAGGGGAAGAACACCTCGGCGGTGATCGCTTCGAAGCAGGCTTCCTAGGACCGGAACAGTGCGTGGAGGTGTCGCCTTCGACGTAAGTTCCATAGCCGAACAATTCCCCGTTCCCGTCACGGATGCGGGCGACGGCGACGATGTGGTAGGGCGAGGATCCGCCGTCGCAGCCTCACTGCCCCAGTCCGGCAGGACCGAACAGGCGGTGCCTTCGAGGGTGGCCATCCAGTCGTACCCGTCCCCTGCCCTGCCGTCGGAGGGAAGGGCAGGGGCGGTGACCGGTTCCGCGGTGTCACCGGTGGTCGTGTGCGTCATGATTCCTGTGTTCATTAGGTTGGGTGAGGAAATAAGCGCAGCGCCGAACACAACCCCTCCGCTGCGCGGCTGTCCGCATGACGGTTGAGCCGGTGGAGCGGGCACGTACGATCCACCGGACAGCAGCAAAAAGCAAAGAGAAAATGCTTGTGCTGCCCGAGCGCAGCGAGCTCCGTCTCTGGCCTTGGCGGCGACTGTTAGGCCAGCCCCCGGCCAAGCCTCCGAAGCTTGTAGGCCTGCCACGTTCAGATCTGCTGCGGCAAGACCCGACGCTCGGGCCATAGACGCCCTCGAAGCGGCCCGTAAACGGCCGAGCCGCGGGCGGCGCGTTAGCTGCCCACATTCGTATCTCGCGCACTTTTCCTCCCGTAGGGACGCGGACTCGGCAGAACCACAGGCACCCGATGGACAAGGTGTCGTCCGCCAGTACCGGTGCAGCGATGAATCACACGGAAGGGCGCAACGGGGCTGTAAGTGGAGGCGTGCGGGGCCGATCCCCGGGTTCGGGCGGGACCGCTGCGGAAGGAACATCACGCCGGACGCGCATACCTCCGGTTCCGGGGCCCGGCCGGGACCGCCGCTGCCTAGCCCCGTGGGTGCCGGGCGGCAGCCAATTGGTTTTGCAGGCGCCTGTTGGCAGCTTCGAGTTTAAGGACGACGCGGATGCCGGCCAGGTTGAGGCCGTCCGCGAGCAGCGCGCTGATCCGGCGCAGGGTGTCCAGATCCTGTTCACTGTAGCGGCGTGTTCCCCCGCCTGTCCGCCCGGGTTCCAGCAGGCCTTTGCGCTCATACAGCCGGAGGTTCTGCTGACCTGTCCCCACCAGCTCGGCGGCCACCGAGATGGCATACACCGCCGCGCTTCTCCCGGTGTTTGGCTCCATCAGATCCTCCTCAAAACCCTGAAAAACCCCTTGCTCCAGTTTCACACCAGTGATATAAAAAATCTATACCAGCCACAACAGATAAGCGGCTGGGACTGAATAATATGGAACGATCTGTAAGGAGTGAGGAAACCATGCTGATGCGTACCGACCCGTTCCGCGAGCTCGACAGGCTCGCCCAGCAGGTCCTCGGCACCACAGCCCGGCCGGCGGCCATGCCCATGGACGCCTGGCAGGGCACCACAGCCCGGCCGGCGGCCATGCCCATGGACGCCTGGCAGGAGGGGGAAGAATTCGTCGTCGCGTTCGACTTGCCCGGCGTTGCCGTCGATTCGGTGGACATCGACATCGAACGCAACGTCCTGACGGTGAAGGCCGAGCGCACGGACCCGGCCGGTGAAAAGACGGAGCTGATCGCCGCCGAGCGGCCCCGCGGGGTCTTCAGCCGCCAGCTCATTTTGGGAGACGCCCTGGATGCCGACGCCGTGAAGGCCAGCTACGACGCCGGGGTGCTGACGCTGCGGATCCCCGTGGCCGAAAAAGCCAAACCGCGCCGTATCGAGATCGCCTCGGACAAGAACCAGCGCCAGGAAATCAACGCCTGATCCTCAGGGTCAGGCCCGCAGGACCGGGAGCATTGGACCGGCCGCCGTAAGAGTAAAAGGGCGATGCACAGAGTAGCCACGCCGCCGCGCCAGTTGCGCACCGAAAAAAGCGGCCCCCGACGATGCCTCCCGCACCGATGGTCCCCGGCCCCACGGCCGGGGACCATCCCCACACCTCAGCACCCTGCCCTGCCGGGGCCTTGGGCGCGAACAGGAAACGAACAGCAGACGAAAAACCCGGACCATGACAGAACACAGCCCGGATCCATACGAGGTTCTCCATCTGGGTCCTACAGCGACGGCCGGTGACGTAACACGCGCCTACCGGGCTCTGATTCGCACCCACCATCCCGACACCACCCGGCCCGAAGCCGTGCCCGCAGAACGGGAGTCCAGGGCACAGGAACTGCACGACATCATGGCCGCCTATGCCGTCCTGGGCGACCCCGTAAAGCGGGCCGCCCACGACCGGCAGCGGCAGAGGCATCCATTGCCGGAGCCTGGACCGCCGCACCGACTCCACGAATCCTCCGGCGCCGCCCTGATCATCGGCCCGGTGCGATGGGAAAGCCCCTCCGCGCCGGCCCACGGACAGCAGGCCAGCGGCCCGCCGAATCCGTCCCGCTCGACCCTGATCGGGGCATTGACTGAACCACCCGCCGCCCCAGGCGGGTCCCGGATGCTCTTGTGGATCCACCGATGAATCCGACACGGCCTGGCCCCTGCCGCACCGCCACCACCCCGACTGGAAAGGAAACTGCCATGAGCGCCTGGCACCCCTACGATGACCAGCTGCTGCCAGCGTTTTACGAACGGTTTGAACAACGCTGGGGCAAGGGAACGGCCCCGTTCCTGGACCCCGAAGTCCACGAACAACACCTGCCGCGGGCCCAATGGATCAACCCGGACACCGGCGCTGCAGTGGCCGTGGTGCCCATCTGGGCCGAAGACCCCCGGCACCGCTCCTTCGGCGTCTTCTACCTTCCGCCCGCCGGGGACATCTGGGTACTGCGCCCCGGGCACACCGCCTACACCGAGTCAGGCAAGACGAACACCGAAGAACAGATCACCCTCCGCAACGATGCCTTCAGAAAGGCCGTAGACCACGCGAAGGCATTCATCTACGGCACCCAGCTGTAGGACATCCGCGCCCCCGGCGGCTGCAGTTCACACGGGTGCCCAGAGGACGTTCAGTCGGCGCCGTGCCAGAGAGAGCATGGCCTGGGTGTGGGTTTTGCCTTCGGTGAGTTTGCGGTCGTAGCGCCGGGGGCGGTGGTGGTTACCGGTGATCCTGCCGGAGTCCCGGGGTGCGGGGGCGAGGACGGGCCCGAAGCCGGGCATGCTCAGCAGGGTCTGGGCGTGCCGGTGTTCGGCGAGCCGTTCGCCGATCAGCGCATCCAGTTCGGCGAGTTCCTTGTCCAGGGTGACGATTTCCTGGGCGTGGCGACGGATCCCGTCCGGGGTCCGGTGCCTGGTGAGCAGCAGCAGGGCGGCTTTGGAGCGGCTGTAGTCAAAGGCCCGCTCCAAAACCGGGAAGTACTCGAGCAGCTGGGCCTGCAGGCGGTTGATCGCCCGGACCCGGTCCGCGGATTTGTCGGCTCGCCGGGAGGTGAGGATCCGCAGCCCGGTGCTGATCTCGTCCCCCGCCCGCAGGGGCTGCAGGTCCTTCCGCATCCGTGACTGGTCAGCAATCACGAAGGCGTCTTTCGCGTCCGTTTTGCCTTCGCCGCGGTAGAGCTTGGAGGCGTGATGGACGATCCGGCCCGGGATGTAGAGGATGCTCTGGCCGTGGGCGACGAGCAGGGCGATCAGCAGCGCCGGCCCGCCGTGGTTCAGGTCCGTCGCCCAGACCACCTCATCCCCGTCCCCGAGTTTGAGGACGCTGGCGATGAGGTCCAGCAGGGCTGGTTCGTCGTTGGGGATTTTCTGCGAGAGCAGACGGTTTCCGTCGACGTCGATCACGACGCAGAGATGATGGCTTTGCCGGCATCGATACCGGCCCATAGGTGCACCAAAACAGCCTCCAGTCCCTTGGTTATATGTGCCCTGCAGAAAACCGCGCCGTCGTGTCCTTATCCGGCGATCATGTCGCGTTTCTCAATCAGCGGTCGGGTCATCGCGGAGAGTGCGGGCGGCCAATCCTGCGAAGCCGTCACAAAAGGAGTCCGTTCGGCACAGCAGACAAGGCCATACCCGCCTCCCCCGGGGAGCCACGACCCTACAACGGCCACGGAACCACCCGACAACACCATAAGGACAGCAGCAAAAAAGAAAAGAAAAATGCTTGTGCCGCCCGAGCCCGGCGAGGCCGTTGTCCCGGCGCGACGGCGACGGCATTGGTACGGGTCGGCACCATTCACAGGTTCGGGGCACGCCGTCGGTCTCACAGTAGGATGCAGATGTGGCTTGGCCATCGCAGCGGTCCCGGACACCTAAGTGCGGGGGCGCGAGCTGGAAAGGAGCATGGATGCGCGACGTTAAGCCTTTCATTCCGATCGATATGGTCTTCCGTGGGAAGAGCCTGCGGGGCAGGGTCGTGATGTGCCAGTTGCCGTTGTCGGTGACGATGGTGCTGGTCATTATCCTGACGGAGGTATTCCATCCGGGTGTCTTGCGGCCCGGACCGTTCCTGTACAGCCTGCCGGCACATCTGGTTCTTCTGGCCGCCTGCGCGTTGGTTCCGTGGGAGCGGCTGCCGGACCGGGCCTTCGCCGTGATTCCTTTTCTGGACTGCCTGGCCATCGGGTTCTCACGTGATGCGGCCGATTCTTACCTCACCGTGCTCGCGTACCTGCTTGTTTTCCCTGTCGTATGGCTCTCCATCGGCCGCCAGCGCAGCGGCGTGATCATTGCGGTTTTGGGAACTGTTCTGAGCGCGCTCCTACCGCCGCTCGTCCTCGGAACAGGTTTCACCGGGCCCTCCCTGATTCGGATCGTGCTGCTGCCGATCATTGTCGGTGCCATCGCGGTGACGGCCCACACGGTCTCCAAGGCCGTCATTCGCCAGCGCATGGATCTGGAACGGCAAGAAGAAGACCTGCAGAAGCTGCTCACCGCGAGCGAAAAGCGGGAACGGTTGCTGAACACAGTCGTCGATACCGTCGGCGTCGGTGTCTGCGCATTGGATGAACAGGGCCGGGAGATCTTGGCGAACCGCCGGCATCACGCGGCTCTCGTGGGCACCACCAGCGACGGCCAGAAGCCGCCCGGGGACAATGATATTCCGGTGTACTCGATGGCCGGGAGCCGCCCCTTGCCAACTGGCCAGCATCCCCTTCAGCGCGCGGCCAGGGGCGAACCGTTCGCCGACGAACTTCTCCGGATCGACAGTGGTGCCGCCCAGCGTGCCTACTCCGCGAGCTGCCGGCTGATCAAAGACGGATCCGGCCGGCCTGCCGGGGCCGTCCTGGCCCTGACCGACGTGACGGCCATGGTCTCCGCCCTCGCAGCCAAGGACCAGTTCGTGGCAACTGTCTCCCACGAGCTGCGGACTCCCCTGACCTCAATCCTGGGCTATCTGGGCCTGGCCTTGGACGAGTACCCTGATCTGGACGCCGACCTCGTCCAGTACCTCACCGTCGCCCAGCGCAACGCCGAACGCCTGCTCAAGCTCGTGACGGACCTGCTCTCCATCGCGTCGGACACTCTGACCATCAACCCCGGCCCCACAGACCTGACCGACATCATCACCAGCCGCATCGAAGATGCCAAGCCACATGCCAACGACGCGGGAATCACCATCCAATGGGATCCGACCGGGCCGCTGCCCGGCGTCTTCGATCCCGCGCGGATCGGCCAGGCGCTGGACAATCTGCTCTCCAACGCCATCAAATACACCGCGGACGGCGGCGCCGTCACCGTTCGCGCCCGCCGCAACGGCAACAGCCTCGAATGCCAGGTCGCCGACACGGGCGTCGGCATGAACGAGGAAGAACAAGCTCAGGCCTTCACCCGTTTCTTCCGCGCCGAACGCTCCCATACTGCAGCCATCCCCGGGGCGGGCCTGGGCCTGCCAATCACCAAAACCCTCATCGAAAACCACGGCGGAACCATTGGCCTGGCGAGCAGTCCCGGAAACGGAACCACCGTCACCCTCACCCTGCCCGATCCGGACCCCACTCCGTCAACCCCACCCACCACGGCCGTTGTTACACGGTGACAGGGGCCCGGGAACGATACTCAAAGTATCGTTCCGTCCCGGAGCATGGCCCACACCACGTTCAGTCGTCGCCGGGCCAAGAACAGAATTGCCTGGATGCTGGTCTTTACCTCCGGATCGTGATTCCAAAACACCGAAACGGACGTGACGTCAACCTCCGTTGGCTGATGCCGAGGTGTGAAAGAACCGTTCCCGCACCAACCGCAGCTCAGGCCGCTTTTGCGGGGCAGGGCCGCAATTGCGTTAGGGCGGGTCTTAGCTGTCCAGGAATGCGAGGTACTGTTCGGCGGCTTTGCTGAACGCTGCCTGCGCAGCGGGTCCGGGTGGTTTGGGTTCGTCAAAGAGTTCAGGCACGACGGCGGCGCTCCGGGTCGTTCCGGCCCGCCCCCACGTGCCGATCACCTCTCCCCCTGCCACGACGGTCTTCTTGAACACCCCGTTGCCGCCCGGGACGATCTTGTTGGCGTGCTCCGGGGCCAGCACAAGGCTCCGGTCCATGTAGCCCAGCACAAACTCGTCGAAGCCCGGCAGGAGGAGGACGGACCGCTGGCCGGGCACACCGTCGTCGAGCATTGACGCAGTCTCCGGTGACATCCAATAGCTGGCACCCCCGAATTCCAGCTCCACCAGCTGCCCGCTGACCAGCTCAAACGCTGCCCGCACGTCGGTCAGGGGAATCTGCGTCCACCAGGCAAAGTCGCGGACGGTGGCAGGGCCGTGGCTGCGGAAGTAGCGCAGCATGAACTCGGCGATCGCTTCCTGCTGTTCAAGGTCCTTCGACACCGGGATCCAGTCATCGAACGCCACCAGCAACTGCTGGTTCCCGGCCAATGGGCCCTGAACCAACCAGGCGTGCCGGCACAGTGTCCCCAAGATGTGGATCCCCCGCTGGCCGGTCGTTGGCTGCCCGGCCGCCTCAAACACCTCGAAGAGGTCGGTCCTGTTCACGGGACCGCCGGCCGCAATCCGCTCCAGGGCAACGTCGCGGCACTTTTCGATGTCCGCCCACGTGATGTCCAGTTCGCGGTGCCGGCCGGCAGTGGTGCGGGTGAGACGCTCGGTGGTCAGACCCAGCATCCAGCGCAGATCCTCCGGAGCCACGAAGTGCAGCGTGCCGCGCATCGGCCAGGACCGGACCACACTGCCGCTGTGGAGTGCGGCGCGCACGTCAGCCAACCCTGCGCCCGGTACGCGGAGGCCGATGGCCCAGAGCGCTGCCCTCAGGTCCTGAGCCTGCGTGGCCGTCATCCAGCGGACGGCATCTGGAACTGAGCCAAGCGCTGAGCCAAGTAATCCTTGGGAGGCAAGCCGGAGCCTGCCCATCACCTTGCGGTTTACGCGGTTCGCTGCCATGTCCTCATCGTAGAACCTGGCCCGTTAGGGTAGAAGCATGACTTTGGGGAGTTTGTGGCAATTGTTCGCGCGCGGAACACAGATATGGCTGGTGTCAGGGACCGTTTCGGTCCTGGCCGGCGTGGCCATCGGGCTGGCTCCCGCCATTGGTTTCCAGCTCACGGGCTTCGGCGGCGAGGCACCCCTGGAACTCCTATTGCCTTCTCTGTTCCTGTCGCTGGGCGGAGGGTACGCAGTACTGTTTCCCGGTATCCGGGTGGGCCGCGATAAGGTCCACATTGTGCGCGACTGGAAGTTCTATCCCGTCAGCGGCCGGCTGCTCTGGATCTTCGCCCATGCCACCGCCGTGATCGGTTTGGTGGCCTGCGTCCTCGCTGCCGCCACCAACCCGGCGGTTCCGGGACTCCTGGTCTGGCTGTTTATGGGTCCATACTTGGCGCTGACCGGCTGGGCCGCCGCCCTGCTGGGCATGGCCGCGAACGTCCGGCTGACCGGGGCCGTGGACGGGCGCCCGGCGTCGGCCACTCGAGCAGGCTGACGCTAGAGCGCCAGGCCGATGAGCAGCGGTTCCGGGTGCAGTTCAATGCCAAAGCGTTCGACGACGCCGGCGCGCACCTCGCGCGCGATGGCCAGTATGTCCTTGGCGCTGGCGGAGCCGCGGTTGGTGATGGCCAGCGTATGTTTCGTGGACAGTGACGCCCGCCCGCCGGAGGCGCTGCCCTCCTCCAGGCCATAGCCCTTGCCGAACCCTGCCTGGTCAATCAGCCAGGCGGCGGACAGCTTCACCAGCCCGTCCGCCCCGGCGGGATACTGCGGTGCGGACTCCGGCAGCCCTGCCGCCACGTCCACGGGGACTATCGGGTTGGTGAAGAAGGACCCGGTGGAATAGGTGTCCCGGTCGGCCGGGTCCAGGACCATGCCCTTGGAAGCCCGCAACCGGAGGACCTCCCGGCGGACATCGTTGGAGTAGGCACGTTTGCCTGGCTCCACGCCCAGTGAGCGTGCCAGCTCGGCGTAGCGGATGGGCGCGCTCATCCGGCCCAGCGGGAGCTGGAATTCCACGGTCAGCACCACATAGCGGGGTGAGCCCTCGACAGTGGTCTGTTTGAGGATGGAATTGCGGTAGCCGAACTTCAGCTCGGAGTTGGTGAAGGTCTGGACCGCGTTCCGGGTCCGGTCCCAGGTGCGCACCGCCGCGATGGTCTGGGCGACATCAGATCCGTAGGCCCCGACGTTCTGCACCGGCGTGGCGCCCGTGGCGCCCGGGATGCCTGCGAGGGCCTCAATGCCGGACCAGGCATGCAGCACGGCGTGCTCCACCAGGGCATCCCAGTTGTGGCCGGCCTGGACCACTACGGCCACGCCGCCGCAGGAGTCCTCGGCGTTGACGGTGAACCCTTCCGAGGCGATCCTGACCACAGTGCCGGGGAATCCGTCGTCGGAAATCAGGAGGTTGGATCCGCCGCCGATGATGAGGACCTGCTCCCCCGCGGCGTCGGCCGTGCGGACCGCGTCGATGATCTCCGCCTCGGTTCTGGCCTCAACATACTTGCGGGCGGGGCCTCCGACGGCGGCCGAGGTCAGGGCAGAAAGCAGTGTGGAAGTCACTTATCCACCCTAACTTAGGGAAGGCTATGAAACTTTCCGGGCCACCGGTGTGAGCAGGAAGGTGACCATCAGCATCACCATCACGGCCAGCAGCGAGTGCAGGATGCCCACGTGTTCGGCCAGCAGCCCCAACAGCGGCGGCCCGCACAGGAAAGCGCCGTAGCCGATGGTGGAGACCACGGAGACGCGGGCTGCAGCTTTGGCGGGATCGTCCGCCGCGGCAGACATGCCCACCGGGAACCCGAGGGATGCGCCGAGTCCCCAGATGGCCAGGGCCACAAAGGCGAGCCAGGGAACGGGGGCAAACACAAACAGGCCGAGCCCGAAGACCGCCAGCGCGGCGCACCAGCGCATCACCGGGACGCGTCCGAAGCGGTCCAGGACCACCGTGCCGGCGAAGCGTCCGATGGTCATGAAGGTGACGAAGAGCCCTTAGCCGGCGGCTCCGGCAGCGTCGGTCTGGCCGTGCCCGTCGGCGAGGGCCAGGGCCACCCAGTCCCCTGCTGCGCCTTCGGCCAAGGCCAGACCAAGGACCATGACTCCGAGCAGCAGGGTGCGCCGGTCGCGCCAGGCCTCCGCGATCTTGCGCTTGTTGTCCAGTGGGGCACCGGAACCGTCAGCCGGCGCCCCGGCGGTGACAATGGGGATCGGGCCCGTGAACGGGTCCTCGAAGTTGTCCGGTACATACTTCCGCTCCCGCGCGACCGGGGTGACATCCGCACGGAACCAGGCTGCCGCCGTCGTCACCGAGATGGCCACCACAACGCCGGCCGCCGCCAGGTGCCAAAAAACCGGGACGGAGGCAGCTGCGGCCCACGCACCAAGGCCGGCACCTGCCACGGTGCCGAGGCTGAACGCGCCGTGGAGCCTGGGCATGATGTGTCGGCCCACCGCGCGTTCCACCGAGGCACCCTCGACGTTGGAGGCCGTACTCCAGCTGGCGGATCCCAGCCCGATGACGGCAAGACCCACAGCCACCGCGACCGGCGTGACCAGGACCGACGTTCCAAATCCGGCGACGGCCATGCCGCAGCCCACCATGATGGCGCCGGCGCGGATGGTCCGTTTGGAGCCCAGACGGAGCACGATCAGACCCGACGCGGACACCGAGACGAACGATCCCAGAGTCATGCAAAGCAACAGCAAACCGACAGTGCCCGGGGTCAGGTCCAGCCCGTCGCGGATCGCCGGGAGGCGGGAAACCCACGATGCGAAGGCAAGTCCGCTGCCGCCGTAAGCCACCACCACGGCATTGCGTCAGGCAGTGACCTCGGCAGCCGCAGTTGTGTTGACGGTCAAAGGATCATGGCGGCTCAGGAGAGCCTGACGACGGCCTGGGCCTTCATCAGCACTTTCTGGCCGGCAGCCACCACGGTGAGATCAACGCGGGCGGTGCCGGCATCGGCGTCGAGCTTTCCAATGGCGCCGCTGACCTCGATGGTGGCCCCGGGGTCCGTGGTTCCCGTGGTGTCCGTGACCAGGACCGGTTTGGTGAAGCGGGTCTGGAAGTCGACGACGGCGGCAGGGTCGCCTGCCCAGTCGGTCACCAGCTGCACGGCGGCACCCATGGTGAACATGCCGTGGGCGATGACGCCGGGCAGTTCCACTCCGGTGGCGAAGGCTTCGTTCCAGTGGATGGGGTTAAAATCGCCGGACGCGCCGGCGTACTTGACCAGGTCGGTGCGGGTGACCTCGATGGTCCGGCTGCCGATGTCCTGGCCGGCGCTAAGTTCGTGGAAGCTGGGGCTCATGGTTACTGTCCCTCTCCGCGGACGAGGATGGATGACGTGGTGGTGGCGACTGCCTCGCGCGACTCGTTGCCGCCGTCGGTCAGGGCAAAGATTTCCTGGCGGGTGGTGATCATGGCCCCGCCGCCCATGGCGCGGACGCCGTCAACGTGCAGTTCGGCAACGAGGCGGTCGCCGGCAAAGATGGGGCGGTGGTGAATGAAGCGCTGGTCGGCGTGGACCACGCGGGAGAAGTCGATGCCGGCATCCGGATCCTCGATCAGCTGGGCATCGGCGCGCTGGGCGATGATGATGGCGAACGTAGGTGGCGCCACCAGGTCTTTGTGCCCCAGGGCCTTGGCGGCCTCAACGTCGAAATGGGCTGGGTGCGTGGCCTTGACCGCGCGGGCGAACTCGCGGATCTTCTCGCGGCCGACGTCGTAAACCTCTGCGGCAGGGTAGCTGCGGCCCTGCAGGTCCGGATTGATAGTCATGGGTTCAAGCCTAGCGTCACGCGTCCGGGCGCCCGCGCCGAAGCCGGGCCGGGCCGTTGCCGTCATCCCGTGGCCGGTGGTGGAGGGCTTCACGCTCGGCAACGCCGCGATCATTTTCCTCCAGCAGGCCCCCCGGGGATACCGGGCCACAACACACTGCTGGCCGCCTTCGAGAGCGCCTCCCAGGCCACCTTGCCCGCGCGGTTATTCAGATGCTCGGCGTCGTAGTGGGTGTGGCCGCCGTGATGCTCCTGCTCCCGAAGCTGAACAAAGCCCTGCCCGCGAGCCTGATCGCAGTGCTGCTGGCCACCGTGGCGGCCGAGCTGCTGCACGTGGACATTCCACGGATCGGCGCCCTGCCACATTCCCTGTCCGCACTCACGCGCTCGTGCTGCTGGCCATCATCTACCTGGCAGCCGGTCTGGTAGGGAAGATCCCGCTGGCGGTCCTGGCCGGGATCCTGATGGTCACGGCAACCCGCATGGTTTCAAGGCACACGGTCACCGCCATCATGCGCTCCACCCGCGCCGACGCCTTCGTGTTCGTCCTGACGGCGCTCATCACCGTGGCCTTCGACCTGATCGTGGCCGTCGAGAGCGGGCTTATCGCCGCGGCCCTCTTCACGCTGCGGAAGTTGGCCACGCTCAGCGGCGTGAAGCGTGAGGAGATTCCGGGGCCGCGCGAGGAGGGGGACGAGCACGTCGCCGTCTTCAGGCTGGACGGGGCAATGTTCTTCGGCGCCGCGGAACGCGTCCTGCAGGAAATCAGCCAGGTCCGGGACATCTCGGTGGCAATAGTCCGGCTGTCACAGGTGCTGATGCTGGACGCCACCGGGGCCCACATGCTGGTGGAGGTTATCGCGGCGCTGGAGCTGCGCGGCGTAACAGTCCTGCTGAAGGGCGTCCGGCAGCAACACCTCGAGCTCGTGACCAACGTCGGGGTAGTCCGCTCGCTGCGGCACCACAAGCACCTGTTCACTTCCCTGCCCTAGGCTGTGGAGCACGCCCGCAGCCACGTGCTCCGGAACGCTGCCGCTACCGCTTGAGGTTCTTCCGGATGGTCTGGCCCCGCACCACAATCCCGGCGATGTGCAGGACCAGGCCCAGGCCGATGACCGCAAGGGACGCCATGGCGAGGTCACGGTTGTTGGTGTTGTTGCCCACCAGGTTCAGGATAATCCCGACGGCGATGAGGCCCATGGCGCCGAATACCAGGACTTTGTACGAGGTGGGCGCTGACTCCCAGAATTCTTTGAGCACTGTGACAGTCTACCGAGCACGTTCAGAACAGCGATTCCTGCACGGCCGGCACTTCCGAGGCGAAGTCCCCCAGGACGATGGTACGGGCAGTCAGACGGCCAAGGTTCACCACAAACGCCGCGTCCGTTCCGGCCAGGCTGGCGAGGGCGTTGGTCCCGCTCAGAGCGGTGATTCCGAAGCCGTGCTTTCCCTGTTCCAACGGATGGGGGTAGGCGTGGCGCGCCGTTGGGGCACAGAGCCCCGCCGCCTGCGCCGGCCGCACCCACCCTTCGTCCACAATGCTGAAACCTTCGACGGCGGCCTGGCCCAGCAGTGTGCGGACCGCTGCCGCGTGGGCGCTGTTGATGCCGTCCAGTGCAGCGCTTGGCAACGGCCCCGCGAGGGCTTCGGCCTTGGCGGCGGAGCGGACCTGCTGCGCCAGCCCGGACTCCCTGGTCACCATGTCCTCGAGGAGCCGCACCACCCGGCCGTCCTCCGCCCTGGCAACGTACCGCGCCACCACCGCTCCCTGTTCCGCGAGCCGGTTCCATTTCCGCAGGTGGGACGCCGTGCCCACCTTGCTGGCGCCGCCCGCGAACGTGGCAACGTAGAGCCAGTGATCCTGTAGAAGGTATGTGCGCAGCCCGGTTGGGACGCGGCCGCCCCGGTGAAAATCGTGGATGAGGCGGGAATCGTCCACCACAAAGCAGCGTTCGCACTGCTTGCCCTTCACTGCGGGGGCGCTTGTGGGGCACAGGATGTGGTCGCGGCTGCTGGCTGAGTGGACCTTGTGGTGCCCCAGGCAGAACCTGCCGTGATCGGCCACCGCGAAACCGAGCCTGGCGCCCGCCTCGAGGCTGACGTCGCGGAGATCCCCGGACGGTGACTGGAGGCGCAGAACCGGGCTGCCGCCGTCGTGCCCTACCGACTGCGCCGGGACGCCGTCCCAAAAGACCCCGTGAACCAGATAGCGAGTTTCGGTCACGGGGTCTCCTGTGCTTTGGGTAAACGGGTGGCGCTACAGCGCCGGCTGCACGCCGAACGCTACCGCGAGCTTCATGATCTTTTCGGCGCGGCCCAAGCGGGGCAGGTCCGAGCCGTCGCGGATGACGCGGCCGTTGGCTTCGAAGTCGGACATAAAGTCCGTGGCCCAGGCGACGTCCGACGGGGTGGGGCTGATGACTTCGTTGATGACGTTCGTCTGATCGATGGCCAGGCACAGCTTGCCGGTCATGCCCATCATCACGGTGATGCCGGTCTGCTCGCGCAGGATGGGGTGGTTGGTGCCGACGGTGGGGCCGTCGATGGGGCCCGGCAGGTTGCCGACGCGGCTGGCAACCACCAGTTTCGCGCGCGGGTAGGCCATGGCCTCCGGGGTGGCCGCCATGCCGGTGTCGCGGCGGAAGTCGCCGGAGCCGAACGCAAGGCGGAAGGCGCCCTGGGCCTTGGCGATGTGGTTGGCTTCCTCGATGCCGAGCGCCGACTCCACGAGCGGGATGACGGGCGTCTTGCCGTCCATCCGGTGGAAGCTTTCGGTCACCTGGTCGGCTGATTCGGTCTTGGCGAGCATCACGCCGAGCAGGCCCGGGGTACCGCGCAGCCCTGCAAGGTCATCGGCCCAGAACGGGCTGGTGGCATCGTTGATGCGAACCCAGGCCTGGCCGCCGCCGCTGAGCCAATCAATCACGTGTCCGCGCGCCTCGTCCTTTTGCGACGGGTCCACGGCGTCCTCGATGTCCAGGATGATCGAGTCAGCGCGCGAAACAGCCGACTGGTCAAACAGGTCGGTTTTCATGGCGTTGACCAGAAGCCACGAACGGGCGATTTCTGCTGGGATGTTGCGTTTGGGGCGTAAGGTCTCGGTGGCGGTGGGTGACGTCATGCTACTACCGTATCTGCCCGGGCACCGCCAGCGCTAAGCCATGGCGCCGGACGTGCCGAACAATACAGATACGACCGGGTTACGCTCCCCACCCGCTCCCTGACCTCGCAAGCTCGGCCAGGGAACCCGGCGGCCGTGGGCCCAGGCTCAGTTGCCTGTGAGTTCCGCATAGAGCTTTCGGACGCGGGTGTTGATGCCGTCGCGGACGAGGCGCATGCGTTCCGTGCCTTCGATGCCCTGGGTGGAAGGTTCGTCGGTTTCCCAGGTTTCGAAGCGGGTGCCTTCGCGGGGTTCGAGTTTGGCTTCGGTGCCCAGAACGATAACGACGTCGACGGCGTCGAGCACCTCGGCAGTGACAGGCTTAGGGTGCTTCCATGGTGATGACGACATCGGATGCGCGAACGACATCGTCCGTGAGCGGCGTCGGATAGACGTTGGCCAGGTCCAAGCCCATTTCGGACATCGCAGAACCCCGGAGACGACGGACCCTTTGGATTTGGCCAGGGCGGCCAGCCGCTCGTTGGCGAAGTGCTCGGTGGTGGCGGGCAGGTAGGCGCTGATCTTCGCTGTCCTGGCCAAGGCACTGTAGGACTCGACGACGTAGCGTTCGACGGTTTCGGTGGCGAATATCCCGGTGAAACGGTCGGCGAGGCGGTTGCTGATCCGGTGCAGGATTTCAGTGTTGTCCTGCAGCCCCAGCTTCGTTTCTCGGTGTTCGGTCATGGCTGTACCGCCTTGAGCGCGTCCGGAACGGCGGTGATCGTTGTGGTGGTTGTGGTCATTGTTCGCCGGAGCGGCCGTGAGCCTGGCCGGTGGGGAATCCAACGAGGACCGGTTCCGGCACGGCGGAACAGACTCCTGTTTCGGGGAGTTCGAGGTGGACGGTGTCCGCGGCTTCGCGGTCGCCGGCGAGGGCTGCTGCGACGGAGCGGACCTGTTCGTAGCCGGTGGCCAGCAGGAAGGTCGGAGCGCGGCCGTATGACTTCATGCCGACCATGTAGAAGTCCTTCTCCGGGTGGGCCAGCAGCCTGGCGCCGTGCGGCTGGACCGTGCCGCAGGAGTGGAATTCGGGGTCGATCAGCGGGCCGAGCTCAACAGGTGCTTCGACGGCGGCGTCCAGGTTCAGGCGCAGCTCGCGCAGGATGTCCAGGTCGGGCCGGAACCCGGTGCAGGGCACGATGACGTCGGCGTCCAGGGTCCGTCCGTCGACGGCTTCGATACTCACGTGGGTGTCCAGGGTCTTCAGCGAGGAGATACCGAAGCCGGTGTGCAGGTCGATGGTCCCTGCCTCAACGAGTCGGCGGAGCCTGGAGCCGAGCTGGCCCCGGGCGGGCAGTCCGTCGGCGTCCCCGCCGCCGTAGACCTTCTCCGCCGAGGGCCCGCGGACGGCCCACAGGATGGTGGTTCCGGGTTCTTCCTTGCTGAGGTCCGCGAGGTTGATCAGGGTATTCGCGGCCGAGTGCCCGGCTCCGATAACCAGGACGCGGCGGCCCGCGAAGGACGCCCGGTCCCGTCCGGTGACGTCCGGCAGGGGCGGTGAGATCCGGTCCGCGGCCGCGCTTTCGCCGATGGCGGGCAGGCCGGAAGTGCCGAGCGGGTTCCGGGTGGACCAGGTGCCGGACGCGTCAATGACCGCCGCGACCGTGTGGTCGCGGACCTCGCCGCCGGTGTGTTCGACCCGGACGATAAAGGGTGTGTTCTCGCGGTTGCGGGTGTGGGTCTTGTCCATGCCGGCGCGGGTCACGGCGATGACCCTGGCGCCGGTCTGCAGCTGCGAGCTGATGGCCGGGAGCGCAGCCAATAGGGCCAGATAGTTGTCGACGAGTTCCCCGCCGTAGGGCAGTGCCGTGGGCCGGGGCGAGTCCCAGCCGGAGGCTTCGAGTAGGCGGACGGCGGCGGCGTCGAGGTTGAACCGCCACGGTGAGAACAGCCGGATGTGACGCCACTCTTCGATGGCAGACCCGGCGGTCGGGCCGGCTTCGAAGATCACGAACTTGAGGCCGCGTTCGAGGAGGTGGGCAGCCGTGGCGAGACCGACGGGGCCGGCGCCGATGATGGCCACGGGAAGGTTCTTCACTGAATCCATGCTGTCCTCTGTTTCATCCGTTGCTGTGGAGGGCCGGGGTGGGGCCTGCCGGATCCTCGTGGGACCGGCAGGCCGGGGCGCGGTGGCTAGCAGCAGTCCAGATCCTCCTCGTCGCAGCAGCCCGTATCGGTGCAGCATCCGGTGTCCATCCAGATCACCCCCTCTCCCTTCCAGGTAGTCAGGCGTGTGTTGGTTCTTCGACCAGGGCCGTGGCGATGCTGTCAGCATCGTCCAGGGCGGCGAGGTAGCGTTCGGCGTCCAGGGCGGCGGCGCATCCGGTGCCGGCGGCTGTGATCGCCTGGCGGTAGCGGTGGTCCACCGAGTCGCCGCACGCGAAAACGCCGGTGAGGTTGGTGACGGTGGTGGGTGAGTCGACTTTGATGTAGCCCTCGTCGTCCAGATCGACCTGCCCGGCCACGAGTTCCGTGCGCGGCAGGTGACCGATGGCCACGAAGATCCCGGTGGCGGCCTGTTCTCGTGTTTCGCCCGTGCGGGTGTCGGTGAGGGTGACGCCGGTGACTTTGGAATCGCCGTGGATGGCGGTGATGGCTGAGTTCCAGGCGAAGCTGATTTTCGGGTTGTCCTTGGCCCGCTGGGCCATGATGCGGGAGGCGCGCAGCTCGCCCTTGCGGACGACGACGGTCACGGATTTTCCGAAGCGGGTCAGGAAGGTCGCTTCCTCCATGGCGGAGTCGCCGCCGCCGACCACGATGATGTCCTGCTCGCGGAAGAAGAAGCCGTCGCAGGTGGCGCACCAGGACACTCCGTGTCCGCTGAGTTTCTTCTCTTCGGGCAGGCCCAGTTCCTTGTAGGCGGAGCCGGTGGCGAGGATGACGGCAGGAGCCTCGTAAGCGTCGCCGGCTCCGGTCACCACGCGCTTGAGGTGACCGGTCAGCGTGACGTCAGTGACGTCGTCGAACTTCACCTGTGCGCCAAATTTTTCGGCCTGCTCCTGCAGCCCGTCCATGAGCTCGGGGCCTTGGACACCGCCCGGGAAGCCCGGGAAGTTCTCCACTTCGGTGGTGTTCATCAAGGCGCCGCCTGCCGTGACCGATCCGGCCAGGACCAGCGGGCTGAGCCCCGCGCGGGCGGCGTAGATGGCGGCCGTGTAACCGGCAGGGCCGGACCCAATGATGATCAACTGTTCGGTGCTGGCGTCGGTGCTCACGAAGGTCTCTCCTGATGCTTGAAAATGCGTGGGGGCGGGTTACTTGGCGGCCGGGATCAGGGACTCGATGAGTCCTTGGATGCGGGTTTTGATCTCGTCACGGATGGGGCGGACCGCGTCCACGCCCTGCCCGGCAGGGTCCTCCAGGACCCAGTCCTCGTAACGCTTGCCGGGGAAGTACGGACATTCGTCGCCGCAGCCCATGGTGATGACGACGTCGGACTCCTTGACGGCCTCGGTGGTGAGGACCTTGGGGATCTCTGCAGACACGTCGATGCCCAGTTCCGCCATGGCCTCCACGGCGGCCGGGTTGACCTTGTCTGCGGGCTGGGAGCCTGCGGAACGGACCTCAATGCCGCCCTTGGACAGCGTGGTGAGGAAAGCGGCGGCCATCTGGGAACGGCCGGCGTTGTGGACGCAGACGAACAGGACGGAGGGCTTCTTGGCAGTTTCTGTGCTCACGGGTTTCTCCTGGAATCAGTTGGGTGTGGAACGGTCTGGTTGAGGCCCTCGTGCCCGAACCGCCTGACTGAGTGGATATTGATGCTTGTCGATCTATGCAGTATCGAACAATACATTGATGATTGTCAATATTCGCAGAAGTCGGGGTTAATCAGTAGGGGTTAAGCGGCGCGCAGGCGGGGCCACAGGTCGTCGATGCGGTGCGAAATATCAGTGAAGGCGTCCTCGAAGGCTTCGTCAGTGTTCAGTCGCAGTGGATCGGGAACAGACCAGTGAACACTCCGAAGGCCGGCGAGTTCCTCATGGGCGTTGTCGCACACGGTCACGACAAAGTCTTCAGCGTGCGCCACCTGGTCCAGCCGGCGCGGGAAGAGGTCTCCGAGTTCGACGCCGTGGCGGCGGGCGACATCGATAGCCCCCTGGGCCATGCGGTCCGCGGGGTGGGTTCCTGCCGAGGTCGAGGGGATGTTGCTGATCTGCGTCCAGAGTGCGGCGGCGAGTTGGGACCGCGCACTGTTCCGCGTGCAGACGAAGAGGACGCGGCGGGCTTCGTGTTCAGCCCCCGGCGCCAGCCCTTCAAGCGCCCCCGCAGCGAGCCGGACGTAGCTGCGCCGCCTGTCTGCCTCTGAACGATGCCGGGTCGCCAGACCCGCCCCTTCCAGGGTGCGCAGATGGTGGGACAGCAGGTTCGACGGCATCCCGAGCTCGGCCTGCAGTTCCATGGGGGAAAGGTCGCCCAATGTCAGCAGGTCCACAATGCGCAGCCGCGCAGGATCTGCGAGGGCGGCATGCTTTGCGACCCGCGCCTGAAAAGCTTCAGCTGGCTCAGTAATCATTGGTTCAATTTTGACTGAGTTAATTTCTTGAGTCAAGCTGTTGGCATGACTTCGAACCAGCCGCCGTTGTGGCGCCGCGCCGTCGCCGAACTGATCGGCACCAGCCTTCTCGTGACCATCGTCGTCGGTTCCGGGATCGCCGCGCAGCAGCTCTCCCCCGACGATGTTGGCCTGCAACTGCTCCAGAACAGTACCGCCACAGTGCTCGGCCTGACGGTGCTGATCCTCATGTTCGGACCCGTCAGCGGCGCGCACTTCAATCCTGTGGTCTCGCTCGTGGGCTGGGTCCTGGGCCGGCGCAGCGGAACCGGGCTGACCCTGCGGGAGCTTGGCACCTATGTGATAGCGCAGACGGTCGGGGCGATCGGCGGCAGCGTCGTCGCGAACGCCATGTTTGAGGTGGCAACCTCCATCTCGGTCACAGACCGCGCCACCACGGGGCACCTGCTGGGCGAAATCGTCGCCACCGCAGGACTCGTCCTGCTGATCTTCGCCCTCGCCGCCACCAACCGGGGCGCGCTCGCCGCGCCGGCCGTAGGTGCCTACATCGGAGCCGCGTGCTGGTTCACGTCATCGGCTTCGTTCGCGAACCCGGCAGTGACCGTCGGCCGCATTTTCAGTGACACGTTCGCCGGCATCGCACCTGCTTCCGTTCCCGGCTTCGTCCTGGCGCAGCTGATCGGAGCGGCGGTAGGCGTGGGGCTACTCGCCATCCTCTTCCCCTCCGCCGCGCGAACCGCGGACGACGTCGTTCTTCCGCACGCCCTGGGGAGGACCAGCTCATAAGCGTCGCCCGCACTGACGGGCCGGGAACGCGGAGCCCATACATTGATGCTGGTCAATATTCAGGCATAATGGGTACATGAACGCGCTCCCCACCCTTGAGCCGAGTACGGAAGAAGCCTGCTGTACACCGGCAGGACAACCCGCACTGGGAGCGGATGAGGCCAAGCAGAAGTCCCTGGTCTTCAAAGCCCTGGCCGACCCGAACCGGCTGCGGCTGCTGTCCATGGTTAAGGCCGAGTCCTCCGGTGAGTCCTGCGTGTGCGACCTGACAGCGTCACTGGACCTAGGCCAGCCCACGGTCTCCCACCACCTGAAAATCCTCGTGGACTCAGGTCTGTTGCACCGCGAAAAGCGCGGAACCTGGGCCTATTACTCCTTGGTTCCAGGAGCACTTGACGACGTGGCCGGGCTTCTCACAACCCTCTGATCGTCTCAGGGGATATTGCTGCCCCGCGCAGTAATCCACAGCCCGTACCACTCGGCCCGCGTCAGGGCTTCTGCCACCCGTGCGGCGTCCGCGCAGGCAGCGATCCTTGCGGGATTCACGGTCCCGATCACCGGCGCGATCCCCGCGGGGTGCTTCATTAGCCAGCCCAGGAGGACCGCCTCCCCCGTGGTGTTGTGCTCCCGTGCCAGCTCCCCCACCAGCACGGCAGTGGCAGCTTCCGCCGCCGTCGGATCATCCGGACCCGCACCGGTGTACAGCCCGCGGGCCAGCGCACCATAGGCCTGGAGGGTGACGCCGTTGCTGCTGCAGTATTCCAGGGTCCCGTGCGGGAAGCTGTAATCCACCGACTCCGGATGGTTCACCAGAACCTGGCTCTCCAGCCAGGCCCGCTTCAGCAGGCTCATCTCCAGCTGGTTGGCTACCACAGGCACCTCCAGCCGGTCCTGCAACGCCTCGATCTGGGCGCCGGACATGTTGGAAACACCGATATTCCGCACCTTGCCGTCGGCCAGCAGTTGCCTGACGGCGGCCGCCACCTCCGCAACGTCCGTCAGCGGATCGGGGCGGTGCAGCAGGAGCACGTCCACGAAGTCCGTCTGTAGCCTCTTCAGGCTGCCGTCGACCCGCTCCAGGATGGATTCCCGGCTGAGGTCATAGTGCGTGGCCAGCCCGCGTTCGTTGAGCCGGATCCCGCACTTGGTCTGCAGCCGTATCCGGTCACGCAGCCCGGGCGTTGCCGCGAGCACCTCCCCGAACACCGTTTCGGACTTGCCGCTGCGGTAGATATCGGCGTGGTCGAACAGCGTGATTCCGGCAGCCAGCGCCGCCTCGACGGCGGCAGCGGCCTCGTTCACATGGTCGCTGCCATGCGGCACGTCGGACCAGCTGCCGCCCAGGCCCATGCATCCATAGATGAGTTCCTGCGCGGACGAAGGAACGTTGGGTTCAGTCATTGCTTCACTCTTTCATGAGTCGCGGCAGGCGCACAGGTGGCGGGGCCCGGCCGGGCCCCGCCACCTGTGCTTGATATTGAGTTAGGTCAGCGCAGCCAGACCGTGCTGTTGGCGGCCAGTCTGCCGTCCTCCAGCGGGGAACTGCTGACCAGTACGGTCCCTGCCGGCAGCTCGACGGCGGTGTCCCCGAAGTTGGTAACGGACTGCCAGCCGCCGGGGCGGCGGAAGTGCAGGACGGCGGGGATACCGGTCTCCACCCATTCCAGCTTTTCCCCGGCCTGCAGTTCCCGGCGCAGCTTCAGGGCTGAGCGGTAAAGCTCCAAGGTGGAGTTTTTGGTGCCGTCCTGTGCTTCAACCGCGTACTTGCTGAACCAGTCCGGCTGCGGCAGGTGCGCGCCGCCGTTGCCGAAACCGAACGAGGTTCCCTCAACATTCCACGGCAGGGGCACGCGGCAGCCGTCGCGGCCCACCTCAACACCCTTGTTCCGGAAGAACGCGGGGTCCTGGCGTTCGGAGTCCGGAATCTCCGCCACTTCCTGCAGGCCCAGCTCCTCGCCCTGGTAAAGGTAGGCCGAACCGGGCACAGCGAGCATGAGCAGGGTTGCGGCGCGGGCACGGCGCTCGCCAAGCTCTACATCGAGCTCCTCCTTGGGGCCACCGGCCAGCAGCCAGCCCTTGCCGTCCTGGCCCTTGGCGTGCTTCTTGCCCTTGGACGCCTTGGGCAGGCCGTAGCGCGTGGCATGCCGGACGACGTCGTGGTTGGAGAATACCCAGGTGGAGGACGCACCGGTCGCAGCCGCCTCGGCGAGGTTGCGGGTGATGATTTCGCGGAAATCCTCGGCATTGAAGTCGGCCTGGAGCAGGTCGAAGTTGAAGGCCTGGCCCAAGCCCTCAGGGCTGGCGTAGCGGGCGCGGCGGGTGGCGTGCACCCATGCCTCGGCGACGGCGGTGCGCGGCGGGTTGTATTCGTTGAAGACTTCGCGCCATTCAAGGTAAATGTCGTGGACGTCGTCCCGGTCCCAGAAGGGGTGCGAACCGTCGTCGAACCCGTCGGTGCCGGTGTTGGCCGCGCTCAGCTCCAGCTTTGAGAGAAGCGGCTCGGTGAGGTCCTTGGTGAGGGCGTGGGCAACGTCCACCCGGAAGCCGTCCACGCCGCGGTCGGACCAGAAACGCAGGGTCTTGAGGAAGTCATCACGGACCTCCCGGCTGGCCCAGTTCAGGTCCGGCTGCTCCTTCGCGAAGATGTGCATGTACCACTGGCCAGGCGTTCCGTCAGGTTCGGTGACGCGCTCCCAGGCAGGGCCGCCGAAGACGGAATCCCAGTCCGACGGCGGGAATTCGCCGTTGGGTCCCTTGCCGTCACGGAAGATGTAGCGGCCGCGGGCGGCGGATCCCTTCGGCGAGGCGAGGGCTTCCTTGAACCATTCGTGCCGGTTCGAGGAGTGGTTGGGGACGATGTCGGCGATCAGCTTGATGCCGGCGGCGTGCAGTGCCGCGGCCATCTCGTCGAAGTCTGCCAGGGTGCCGAGCTTGGGGTCCACATCGCGGTAGTCGTCCACATCGTAGCCGCCGTCGGCCAGGGCCGACGGATAGAACGGGCTGAGCCACACGGCGTCGATCCCCAATGCTTTCAGGTACGGGACCTTAGCGGTGATGCCCTTGATGTCACCCAGTCCGTCGCCGTTGGAATCGGAGAAACTGCGCGGATAGATCTGGTACACCGCGGCCTGGCGCCACCAGTTGGGATCGCTCAAGCGGTCAGAGTCGGACAGGGTTGCCAGAGTGGCGGTGGTGGGCAAAGGATGATCCTTTTCTCTTTGTTGGATTGTTGTTGCTGGGTGGATTGATCTGGCTATTTAACGGCCCCGCGCATGACTCCGGACAGTACCCAACGTTGGGCCAGGATGTAAACCACCAGGGTGGGCAACGGCGGCGCTATTCGGGCATGATCATGGTCCATGTCAGGTTCATTGCGGGCCAGCACCACTTCCTGCCGTGTTGCATCCAGGGCGATGGTCTGGACTGCGATGGCCAGACCCCGGCCCCGGACGCGGAGATCAGCCACGCTCTCGTTCCGCAGACTACCGTCCAGGAGCTCGGCGTGCAGGCGGCCCATTTTCTCTTTCACCAGTGCCACTTTTTCGGGCGGCATGTCCTTCATCAGGTCGTGCACCACTGCCGCCACGCCAAGCATGTCGAAGATGTCCGCGCCCTCGTCGCGGATGACATGCCTGATTTCCAGGCCCACCAGCCCAAGGGCCAGGCCCGTGACCAGCAGTTCCACCACATCCCAGAAGGCCGTCCGGGTAACACGTTCTGCTGCGTCCTGCGGCCGGGAATGCCGCTGCATCTCCAGGGCCGTAACCACCACGGCGATCACACCGGAGGCGTGCACTTCCTCGGCCAGGATGTAGGCAGCGAACGGCACCACGAGGGTCACCGCGCTGCGCGCAACCATCGAGGCCACCAACCTGGTGATGATGGCAGTGAGCCAGCCCATGGCTACGCCGACCACCACGGCCACAGCAGCGCCGATGACAAACTTGAGGACGACGTCGGGCCCTATCTTGGTGCCTCCCACTGCGGCGGCCACCGCTGCCTGGAAGATGACAATGGCAGCGGCGTCGTTGAAGAGTCCCTCGCTTTGCAGCACGGTGATGAGCCGGCGGGGCATATGGACTTGGCCCGCCACAGACTCCACGGCAGCCGGGTCCGGCGACGCCACCATGGCCCCCAGGACGATGGCAGCGGGAATCCCGATCCCCGGAATCATGTGCCAGGCAGCGCCCGCCACAGCGGCCGTGGTGATGACCACCAGCGCGACTGCCAGCATGATCAGCGTCGGCCAGCGGACCCGGAAGACTGCCCAGGAGCTGTGCTGGGCAGTGGCGAACAGCAGGGGCGGCAAAAAGATGGGCAGGATCAGCTCAGGGGCGATGTCCAGGTCAAGGAATCCGCGATGAAGGTGAGACCTACTGCCAGGAGGAGCATCAGGACGGGATACGGCAGGCACAACCGGTCCCCCAGCCCGACAGCCACTACCGTGGCCAGCAAAGTCCGATGATGAGTGCCAACTGATCCATGTACCTGCTTCCCCAGCTGGGCGGCTGTCCCGCCGCCCAGCTGGAGGCGCCTACCGACTGTTTCAGCTTATCGGGGCCAGCAGCCTGCCCCGGTCCCCTCCGCTACGGCCGCGGCTCCAGCGCCGCCGCGATAGGCAGCGTGCCGTCGCGGAATTCGATGGTCCTCCCCGCCGTTTCGGGCAGGTCCAGCACGGCTGCTGCCACACTGGCCGTGTTACTGCGCGAGGTTGCCCCGCTGCCGTCCCGGCCGGGGTCCGCTTCGATAAGCCCTGTCCCCGGCTGGTCCGTCAGCATCCCCGGGCCCAGGACGGTCCAGGCCAGTTCGGTGCCGCGCAGGTATTCATCCGCCGCGGCTTTGGCGTCCGCGTAGGCAAAGAAGCTGTTCTCCGCCGGGACGCCATGGTCCGGCCCCGCGCCCAGATAGGAGACCATCACATAACGTCCGACGCCGGCCTCCGCCGCCGCGTCCATCGACCGGATGGCCGCGTCCCGGTCCACCGCATAAGTTCGTTCCGGACTTCCTCCGCCGGCCCCGGCCGACCAGACCACGGCGTCATGGCCCCTGAGGGCGTTGGCGATTTCCGTCGTCGTCGAATTTTCTACGTCCAGGACCGACGGCGTCGCTCCGGTTGCAGCGACATCGGTCGCATGGTCCGGGTTGCGAATGATCGAGGTGACGATGTGGCCTTCTGCGGCGAGGAGCGCGGACAGGTGGAGGGCCACTTTGCCGTGGCCGCCGATGATGGCGATGCTGGTCATGTCCCCATTCTGTACCACTTCAGCGCTCGCCCGCACCCGCTGCAGTACTTGCAACGTGGTGGCTTAGTTTCCCAGGGCGTCCGCGACGGTTCCTTCCTCGTCCACTGCCGCTGACAGTGCGGCGGGCTCCCCGGTTGCGGCCGTGAAGCGCAGGTCGTGGACCAGAACCGGCAAGACGTACGAGCTTTTGGGACAGCGAATACTTCGCGAACAGCTGCCCGACTGGGTCCCTGTCGGTCTCGTAAGGGATCAGCGTCGGCGGCCGTCGGAACGTGGCAGCACACGGAACCGGCGTGTTTTTCCGCGCCGGCTTGCTGGGTGTGTTGGACGTGACGGAGGATGAGTCGAAATCCCCCGAGTACACACCGCCGCCGATCCAACGGAGCCCGCCGTCATGGGGGCCTTCAGTCCCGGGTGCGGTAGCGGAGATAGACCACACCGTTGCCGAAAGTGCGCTCCTCCAGGAATTCAAGGCGCAGGGTCAGGCCGTCCGGCAGAAAGCGCAGGCCCCCACCCACGGCCACAGGGTTGAGGAACAGCTGGTACTCATCCACCAGGCCGGCCCCTATCGCGGCCGCGGCCAGAGTGGGTCCGCCGATGCTGATATTGCCGCTCGTGCTGCTCTTCAGTGTTCGGATGGCGTCGGCGTCGAACGTCCGCTCAATCCTGGTGCGGGCTGTAGCAGCGGCTGGCAGCGACGTCGAGTAGACAACTTTGTCTGCCCCCTGCCAGATCCGGGCATAGTCCTGGATAACGTCCGGTTCGCCGCTGCCGCCGAGGGTTTCCCAGACCGACATCACCTGGTACATGCGGCGCCCAAAGAGGTAGGTGCCCACGTCGCGTTCGAGGTTGTTGATGAAGGTATGGACTTCCTCGTCCGGCTCACTCCAGCTGAAGTTGCCGTCCCGGTCCGCCATATACCCGTCGAGGGATGCGATGCCTGAGTAGATGAGCTGGCCCATGCGCCCATTGTGCCGCTGTCGGCCACCGTTGGAAAGGCGCCACCGGAAAGGCGCCGGCCGCGGTGAGGTGCGACATCGCGGCGCTTATCCCGGCCCTGAACGCCGTGAGGTCACGCCTAGATGAACCTTCGCGGGCTCTTACAGCAAGTTGGCCGCGAGCGTCCTGGCGACGAAAGAACCGTATCGCTCGGCCGACCAGCCCCGCTTGATGACGAGGCTCTCGTAGAGCTCCGCGGTGGTGCACGTGAACATCACGTCCGCGGCCTCTTGGTCACTCATGCCCTGGCGAAGGAACCCCCGGACCGCCAACTGCCGCGCATTGTGAAGCATCCGCCGGGAGCGGCTGTCATCGACCTCGCACAACAACGCTGCCATGGTCACGTCGCCGCTCGCCGCCGCCTCGCGTATAAGCAGAAAGATCGGAGCACCGATTGGGCTGACCTCGGTAGTGAAGCGGCCAAACTGCTGCATGAGGGCGAGCGGATCCGTGGCTGTCAGCTGAGCGTGATCGGAACGCTGCTCCGCAGGCAGTCCGCCCCCGCCCAGGAGGCTCGCCTCGTATATTGCCCTCACGAGCCCGGGTTTCCCGCCGAAATTCTTGTACACCGACTCGGGAGACACCCCGGCCGTGCTCGCGATCTCCGCGATGGTGGTGGCCCCGAACCCTTGCGCGAGGAACAAATCGCGTGCCCGGGCGAGCACCGTGCGCAGCGACTCCTCGGCAAGCTCCCGGCGGCGGCTCGCGTCATAAGCCCGTTTGCGCGCGGGAGTCGATGAAGGATTGACGCGGTCAGGCATACGGTCCTAAACTCCAATCAATACAGTTAGCTTTATTTAAAACAAATCTAGCAGATCCTAGTCTCTTCCTCGTGCTCGAGGCACTAAGGAGCCACCAACATGGACACGCCTGACGGTGTGGACCGCATCCCCGAAGGAGCCGTGCGCCGCATGTTCACCGCGGCCCGGCAGCACAACATCGACGCCATGGTCGCCGAGTTCACCGACGACTACGTCAACATCACCCCCATCCATCCCGGCCGCAGCTTCACCGGAAGCGCCCAAGTGCGGTCCAACTGGTCCGGGCTCTTCGCCGGCATCCCCGATCTCACACTCGAGGTCCTGGACGCGGCATCGGCTGCCGGCGGCAAGGTCTGGGTGGAGTGGGCATCCCGCGGTACGCGCCGCGACGGGGTTCCGGTCGAGCAGGCCGGCGTCGCAATCTTCACCGTGAGCGGGGACCGGCTCTCCGCCATCCGGTTCTACCTCGAACCCGTGGAGCACGAATCCGGGGACGTCGACGCGGCCATTCGGGCTGTTGCAGGCCTCGATTCGCAAGGATCACAGCCATGATCCTCGTGGTCGGCGCCACCGGCGATCTCGGCGGCCGCGTTGCCAGGCTTCTGCGCTCTGACGGCCAGGACGTCCGCTGCCTCGTCAGGCGGCACAGCGACGACGCCGGATTGCGCGGGATCGGCGCGGACATCGCACGCGGGGACCTCACCGAACCGGCCACCCTCGCAGCTGCATGCCAGGGCGTCGATACCGTGATTGCCACCGCGACGGCGATCACCCGACGTCTCGCAGGGACCTACCCCGCGACCATACGGTCTGCCGACGAGGACGGTACGCGCTCGCTGGTGGACGCTGCCGAGGCTGCGGGCGTACGCCGCTTCGTCTACATTTCCTTCGCCGGAGCTGACGCCGGCATCGGCACGCCGTTGGAACGCGCCAAGATTGCCACCGAAAAGCACCTGGCCAACTCCGTGATGCAGACTGTCATCGCCCGCTCAGACGCGTTCCAGGAAGTCCACCTCTCCCCCATGGCGCGTTTCGACATAGCCGCCGGAAAAGTATCAGTCATCGGCAGGGGGGACACCGGGCGGCGCTGGGTGGCCATCGAGGACGTCGCAGCCCTCCTGGCAGCGTTGGCACTCGAGCCCAACCCGCCGGCGCTGCTCGAGTTCGGCGGTCCCGAGCCGCTCACGAAGAATGAGGCCATCGCCATCGCCGAGGACCTCACCGGTCGCCGAATGAAAGTGCAGCGCATGCCCCGCCTCGTCGCGCGCGTTGCGAGCAGGCTACTGGGCCGCCGCAACGATGCCCTCGCCTCTGTGTTCGGCGCCGGGGTGCATCAGGACACTTGCGAGGCCACTTGGGACGACAGGCCCTTGCGTCAGCGCGGGATCAACCCCAGGTCCGCGAGCGACTTCCTCCGGGAGCAGGCCAGCCAAGCCAGGAATTCTTCCTGAAAAAACAGAAAAGCCCCCGAAATCCTGGGATCCCGGGGGCTTAGCCTGTAGCGGTGGGGAGGCTCGATCTCCCGACCTCACGATTATGAGTCGTGCGCTCTAACCAACTGAGCTACACCGCCACGAATGAGAAAAACCTGCGCCAAGCCGGTCAAAAACCGCCTTGACACAGGCCCTCATCCAGAGCCCCCCACCGGAATCGATCCGGTGACCTCGTTCTTACCAAGAACGCGCTCTACCACTGAGCTAGGGGGGCAACGAGTAAATACTCTACCGGAAGATTTGGCCACCAACAAATCGGCTCCAGAACGACGCCGGCGGCGCCAAAAATGCCGGAAATCCGGGCCCCTGGGGCCTTCGGACGGCCCATAAACGGGCCCGGGAACGGATCCCGGAGAGGATGTGACGAAGCGAACTTAAGCACCAAACTTAAAGCAGAACGGGCCGGCAGAAAGCCGGCCCGTTCTCAATTCACCTTAGGAAGCAGTGGTTACCACTTGTTTCGGGGCTTGAAGCCGCCTTCGGTGCGCGGCTTGCGTGCCGCGTCGGTGCCCACGCTGCGCTCGTTGCGGTCGCTGAAGGAGCGGCCGCCGCGGTCAGCGGAGCTACGCTCGCCGTCGGTCTTGCGGAATTCCTTCTTGAACCCGCCGTTGCCCTTGAAGTTGCCGCCACGGTCGCCGCCACCGGCGCCACCGCCGGAGTAACCACCACGGTCGCCACCGCCGGAGTAACCACCGCGGTCGCCACCGCCACGGTTGCCCTGGTAGCCGCCACGCTCGCCGCCACGGCTGCCCTGGTAGCCGCCACGCTCGCCGTCACCGGAGGGCTTGCGGCCGTTATCCAGCTCGAGGTGGATCAGCTCGCCACCGATCCGGGTGCGGGACAGCGCCTTCAGCTGGTCGGCGCTGAGGTCCGCCGGGAGCTCCACGAGGGAGTGGTCCGCACGGATGTCGATGCCGCCAATGTTGGCCGAGGAGATGCCGCCCTCGTTGGCAATGGCGCCAACGATGGAACCCGGCATGACGCGCTGGCGGCGTCCGACGGCGATCCGGTAGGTGGCATTGCCTTCGGTCAGCGTACGGGTCGGGCCACGTGAGCCGAAGCCGTCCTTGGAGCGCTCGCGCTTCTGGAAATCGGGAGCTGCGGCCAGTTCCTTGACCAGCAGCGGCTGACCGCCCTGGGCCATCACGGCCAGCGCAGCAGCGATCTCCGAGGCCGGCACGTTGTGCTCTTCCTCATAGGAGGAGATGAGGTCGCGGAACGCCGCAACGTCCTCGGACTCGAGGGTCTCCGTGATGCGCTCGGCGAACTTGCCCAGGCGCAGCGTGTTGACGGTCTCGGCCGTGGGCAGGTGCATCTGCTCCACCGGCTGGCGTGTTGCCTTTTCGATGGAACGCAGCAGGTACTTCTCCCGCGGCGTCATGAACAGGATGGCGTCGCCGGAACGGCCTGCACGGCCGGTGCGGCCAATGCGGTGGACGTAGGACTCGGTGTCATGCGGGATGTCGTAGTTGACCACGTGGCTGATGCGCTCAACGTCAAGGCCGCGGGCCGCGACGTCGGTGGCCACCAGGATATCGATGCGGCCTTCCTTCAGCGCCTCGACTGTGCGTTCGCGCTGCTGCTGCGGGATGTCGCCGTTGATGGCGGCAGCCTGGAAGCCGCGGGCCTTCAGCTTGTCAGCCAGGTCCTCGGTCGCCATCTTGGTGCGCACGAAGGCGATAACGCCGTCGAACTCTTCAACCTCGAGGATGCGGGTCAGGGCGTCAAGCTTGTGCGGGCCCATAACCTGCAGGTACCGCTGGCGGGTGTTGGCGCCGGTGGTGGTCTTGGACTTGACCGAGATCTCGGCCGGGTTGTTCAGGTACTGCTTGGACATGCGGCGGATCTGGCTCGGCATGGTGGCCGAGAACAGTGCCACCTGGCGGTCCGACGGGGTCTGCTGGAAGATCTGCTCCACGTCTTCGGCGAAGCCCATGCGCAGCATTTCGTCGGCCTCGTCCAGCACCAGGTACTGGAGCTCGGACAGGTCCAGGGAACCCTTGGAGATGTGGTCGATCACACGGCCGGGCGTACCGACGACAACCTGGGCACCGCGGCGCAGGCCGGCGAGCTGGGGGCCGTAGGCGGAGCCGCCGTAGACGGGGAGGACGGTGAAGTCATCGATGTGCTTGGCGTACGAGGTGAAGGCCTCGGCAACCTGGAGCGCCAGCTCGCGGGTCGGGGCCAGGACCAGGGCCTGGGTCTTGCGGGACGGGCCGTTGAGGTCGTGGAGTTCGGCCAGGCGGGACAGTGCCGGTACTGCGAATGCTGCAGTCTTACCGGTGCCGGTCTGGGCGAGGCCCACGACGTCGCGGCCTTCAAGCAGCAGCGGGATGGTTGCTGCCTGGATGGGGGAAGGCTTTTCGTAGCCGACATCCTGCAGGGCGGCGAGGACGCGGGGGTCGATGCCGAGATCGGCGAACTTGACGCCCTCTTCTTCGGCTTCCTCGGCCTTGACGGGGGCTTCCTCAGCCTTAGCTGCGGGAGCCTCTTCGACCTTGGCGGCAGGCGCCTCGGTCTGAGCGGCAGGCGCTTCTTCGACCTTGGCGGGGGCTTCTTCAGCGGGAGCGGTGGGGGCTTCAGCTTCAGTGACGGCGGGCTCTGCTGCGGGGGCAACGGCCTCGGTGAATTCGACGGCGACGGTCTCGGCAGTTACTGCTTCGGCGGTGGAGTCGTTTTGATTTTCGGGCATAGGGAAATTTCCTCATCCATAGGGGGCCAGGCGGCACAACCCGAGGTGAGCGGAGCCGCAGTACGTGTGCCGTGGGTGCCGGGCATACATTGACCGGCCGGTCACTTAGAAGTCCGGCGCTTTCGCAATCCCGTGGCAGGACTTCCCGCTGCATCTCTTGGCTGCTATCCCAGCAGTCTGTACAGCGTTTTCTTTAGCCGGCTCTCCCTATGAAAATGCCCGCATCACAATAGCGGGCCCCAACACTTGCCAGTCCTGCCTCAAAAATTGGGCAGGAATAAGGGATTTCCGGAGTGGGGGATGTTTCAAGTGTAAGGTACGGATCCGCTTTGCGGCTAATTGAACGTACGACGGCGGCGGTGAGCTTGCGCACACGGCCGTCGGTTCCATACGGCTGAGGCCGTAACGCTACCGTCCCAGCCGCCGCAATAGCGCCTCAAAGGTGTCGTGGTACTCGGGCTGGAGGCGGATCTCACCGTCGGCGTCGGCATCCCTCAATGCTTCCATAGACTCAAGGTCAGGTTCGCTGAACCACTTTCCGATGGTGATGCCGTGGGTCGGCACGAAAAGCCGGTGGATGTGGTCGCCGGCCTGGACGGTACCGGTGCGGATCACGCGCAGGTAGGTACCAACCCGGCCCGCTTCCGTGAAGCGCTTGACCCATTGCGGCTCCCCCATCCGACGCTGGAAGGCGGCGCACGGGACGCGCGGCGAGGTGACTTCAACTTCGACGTCGAGCCCGATCTTCCAGCGTTCCCCGATCACTGCCCCGGTGGTTTCGATGCCCGCAACACGGAGGTTCTCGCCGAAGATCCCGGGCGGGACGTCGCGCTGAAGCTCCTTCGCCCAGTAGTCGGCATCATCCTGGGAGTAGGCGTAGATGGCCTGGTCCTCCCCGCCATGGTGGACCCGGCTCGCCTGGACGTCACCGTGGAGGCCGAGTTTGTGGACACGTACCGGGCCCTCCACCGGGCGCTTGTCGATGGCCGTGACGCCCACGTTCCCCTCGTCGGCGAGGAGTTGGTGGACGCGGCAGATGGCAAGCACAGATGCGGTTTCCATGGCTCCAGTGTAGGTTCCCGGGCACGCTTTGGGACTGGGCGGCAGGGTGGGGACTTCTCCCACGGTCTCCTCTCGCAGCCGGCGGGGGCAGCGGCTAGGCTGAAGTCAGGATTGAGCTTCCGGCGCACAGCTGCGCCCACATTCAGCATGGACTACCAAGGGGGACGTCATGGACCCGAAAAAGGACCAAGGCAACGGTCCGGACAAAGACCATGCCAAGGACCAAGGCAACGGTCAAGGCAAGGACCCGGGGGCGCCGAAGCCGCCGCCGTGGCAGGTTCCGAAGCCGGAGCTGCGGCCTGAACTCCTGAATGAACCCCTTCCCACGGTTGATCCCTTTGCCCGGGAGCACAAACGCCAGGGCCAGGATGCCGCCGCGCGCAAGAAGCGTTCCCAGCGGCGGACCGTTGTGGTGGGGCTGGGAGTCACGGCACTCCTCGCCGGCACCATCACCGCCGTCGTGGCCAGCAACCAGGATGAGGCCGACTACGCCCAGGTCTGCTTCAACGACGAAACCGGCGAGCGCGTGGAGGACACGCAGTGCAACAGTTCGGCCGGCCGCAGCGGTGCACTCTACGCGTGGTACTTCTACTCCCGCGGCGCCAGCGTTCCCGGGGTGGGCCAGAACCGGTCCTCGTACCCGAGCTACACCAGCACCATCCCCAGCGGCGCCAAGGCTTCCACCGGGTACAGCACCAGGGGCGGAACGGTCAGCAGGGGCGGCTTTGGCAGCAGCTCCAAGGGCGGAAGCACGGGGGGCTAGCGTGAAGCGGTTGTTATCGGAGCCCAGGCCTGACTGGAAGCAGAAGATCGAAGAGCAGGGCCTGGTCTTCTCCACCACCACCATGCCCGACGGCCGGAAGATTGAATACTGGAACGAGGCGGCCTACTACGAATTCACCATGGACGAGGTGGAGACGCTGGAGGTCACGGCCGAGGACATGCACAAGATGTGCCTGGAGGCAGCCAAGTTCCTGGCCACCGGCGCCATGGGGAACATCGGCATCGGCCCGCAGGCATTGGAGCTCGCGGCTGAGTCTTTGCAGGCCGCGGACATGGATGTCTACGGGCGCTTCGACTTTATCTATGACGGCCAGGGCGGACCCGCCAAGATGCTGGAGTACAACGCCGACACCCCTACCGGCCTGATCGAGGCCGCGGTCGCGCAATGGTTCTGGCTGCAGGACGTGTTCCCGGAAAGGGACCAGTGGAACGGCATCCACGAGGCCCTGATCCGGCAGTGGAAGCAAATGCAGTACCGCACCGGCATGAGCACGCTCCACATCGCCCATTCCGAGGCTGAGGAGTCTGGCGAGGACTGGATGACGGCCGCCTACATGCGGGACGTGGCCAGCCAGGCGGGCTGGACCACCATCGGCATCAACATGTCCGATATCGGCTGGGATCCCAACCTGAACCGCTTTGTGGACCTGGACAACTTCATGATCAGCACCATGTTCAAGCTGTACCCCTGGGAGCTGATGATGAAGGAGCCGTTCGGGCACCGGCTGCTGCAGCGCGCACACAATCCCCGCTGGGTGGAGCCTGCGTGGAAGATGCTGCTCTCCAACAAGGCCTTGCTGGCTGCGCTGTGGCACCTGTACCCGGACCACCCCAACCTGCTGCCCGCCTACCTCAACGAGCCCGGACCCCTGAAGGAATGGGTGGCCAAGCCGCTGCACGGACGCGAAGGCGACAATATCAGGATCCATGCCCCGGGCATCAGCCTGGAGCAGCCCGGCGGGTACGGCCGTGAGGGCTGGTGCTACCAGCAGTTCCATTCGCTGCCCGATTTCGACGGCAACCACCCCGTCCTTGGCCTCTGGGTGGTGGACGGCGAATCCGTGGGCTGCGGGATACGGGAATCGAACGGCCCCATCACCGACTACTTCTGCCGTTTTGTGCCCAACACCATCGACGCCCCGGCGCCGCTTTCAGCGCAGGCCCACTCCAGCAAGGCAGGTATCGCACTATGAGCCCTCTGATTTTCCCGAGCCCGGTGCCAGTATGAGCGCAGAGACGACGACGGCGGGCGGCGCTTCCGGCGGACCCTCCGGCGGTGCCGTCCCCGCCAAGGGGCTCCGTGCGGGAATCCTGGACCTCGGCGACTCGGTCATGCTGGGCCTCGCGTCCACGGCGCCCGTGTATTCGCTGGCCGCCACGCTGGGCCTGATCGTGGCCGTCAACGGAAACTACACTCCCCTGATTCTGATCCTCGGGTTCATCCCTGTCCTGTTCATCGCCTACGCCTTCCGGGAGCTCAACAGCGCCATGCCGGACTGCGGCACCACGTTCACCTGGTCCCGCCGGGCGTTCGGCCCCTGGGCCGGCTGGCTGGGCGGCTGGGGTGTTGCCCTGGCCGGCATCGTGGTCCTGGCCAACCTTGCACAGGTGGCAGGCCAGTACCTGTGGCTGCTGATCGGCGATGGCTCGCTGGCCGAAAACAAGGTGGTGGTAACGGCCACCGGCGTGCTGTTCATTGTCTTTATGACCCTGGTGAATTACCGGGGCATCCGGCTGGGCGAGCATGTCCAGCGCGTCCTGACCTACGTGCAGTATGTCTCGCTGGGCATCTTCGCGCTGGCCATCGTTGTGCGGATCGCGGGCGGGGCATCCGGCGAAGCCACAACCATTCAGGCTTTCGATTTCGAGTGGTTCAACCCGGCCGGGGCCTTTGCTGATCCGGGCGCCGTGGTGCACGGTGCGCTGCTTGCCCTGTTCATCTACTGGGGCTGGGATACCTGCCTCGCGGTGAACGAGGAGACCGAGAACCCGTCCATCACGCCGGGGCGTGGCGCCGTGATTTCGGCCTTTGTCCTGGTGGCCATCTACGTCTCCGTTGCCCTGCTGGTGATGATGTACGCCACCGTGGGCACCGACGGGATCGGCCTGGGCAACGAAGCGAACCAGAGCGACGTCTTCCTGGCCATGAAGGACGTGGTCCTGGGTCCGTGGGGCTGGCTCATGGTGGTTGCGGTACTGGCTTCGGTGCTCTCGTCCACGCAGACCACCATCCTGCCCACGGCCCGCGGCACACTGTCGATGGGCGTGCACGGCGCGCTGCCGCCGAAGTTCGGCGAAGTGCACTCGCGCAACCAGACCCCCGGATTCTCCACCCAGGTCATGGGCGCAGCGGCCGTGGTGTACTACGTGGCCATGAGTTTCCTCAGCGAAAACCTGCTCTCCGATTCCATCAGCGCCATCAGCCTGTTCATCGCCTTCTACTACGCGCTGACGGGCTTCTCGTGTTTCTGGTATTTCCGCGGGACCTTCCGGGAATCGGCCCGCAACCTGTGGTTCCGCGGCATCCTTCCGCTGCTCGGGGCTCTTCTGCTGACGGCCGCGTTCTTCATTTCCGCAGTCCAGATGTGGGATCCGGCGTACGGCGACACGCAGATCTTCGGGGTCGGCGGGGCGTTTGTCAGCGGGGTTGTGCTCCTGGCGCTGGGCGTCGTCCTGGCCGTTGCCTGCCGGTTCCTGCCGTCAACGCGAGAGTACTTCACCGGGAAGCCGGCGGCGGCGGCCGCCGGTTCGGCGTCGGCCTAAGATACTCAGATGAGCGACGCTGAAGTCACTGCCGACGTGCCCCCTGCACCGGACCCGTCCGATGTCCTGGCCCTTAATGCGCTGCTGAGCGCTGAAGAGCGGGCACTCCAGCAGCGAATCCGCGACTTCACTGACCAGCGGATCAAACCAAACATCGCCCGCTGGTATGACGACGCCGTCTTTCCGCTGGAGCTCGCTCCCGAACTCGGCGAGCTGGGCGTCCTGGGGATGCACCTGGAAGGGTACGGCTGCCCAGGCCGTTCCGCCGTCGAATACGGCCTGGCCGCGATGGAACTGGAGGCGGGCGATTCCGGGATCCGGACTTTCGTCTCGGTGCAGGGGTCCTTGGCCATGACGGCCATCCACAAATGGGGTTCCGAGGACCAGAAGCAGGAGTGGCTCCCCCGGATGGCCGCCGGCGAGGTCATCGGCTGCTTCGCCCTGACCGAACCCACGGCGGGCTCCGACCCGTCCTCCATGACCACTTTCGCCCGCCGGGACGGTACCGGGGACAACGCCGGCTGGGTGCTTGACGGTGCCAAGCGCTGGATCGGGCTGGCCTCCGTGGCCGGCGTGATGGTGGTGTGGGCAAAAACCGACGACGGCGTCCGCGGCTTCCTGGTGCCGGCCGGAACGCCGGGCGTGACCGCCACGCCCATCGCACAGAAACTCTCCATGCGCGCTTCCATCCAGTGCGATGTGGTGTTCGACGGCGTCCGGCTGGGACCGGAGGCCATGCTGCCGGCTGCGCTGGGCATGCGCGGGCCCTTTACCTGCCTGAACGAGGCCCGCTACGGGATCATCTGGGGTGCCATGGGCGCCGCGCGTGATTCCTACGAAGCCGCCCTGGCCTATTCCCAAGACCGGCTGCAGTTCGGCAAGCCGCTGGCCGGGTACCAGCTGACGCAGGAAAAGCTCGTGAACATGCTGCTGGAGATCCAGAAGGGCACCATGCTGGCCTTCTACCTTGGGCGCCTCAAAGACGAGCACAAACTGCGGCCCGAGCAGATCTCGCTGGGCAAGCTGAACAACGTTCGTGAGGCCATCAAGATCGCCCGGGAAGCCCGTTCCATCCTCGGCGGCAACGGCATCACGCTGGACTATTCGCCGCTCCGGCACGCTGCCAACCTGGAGTCAGTCCGCACCTATGAGGGCACCGATGAGGTCCACATGCTGGTGCTGGGTCAGCACATCACGGGCCTCGGCGCGTTCCGGTAGTGGCTACGCAACCCCTGCCGGGACGGGTTCCCTGGCCGGCTTGTCCTTCCGGATGGTCGCGCTGATCACGGCGGCAATGGAGCACATGGCGGCCGCGCCAAACCAGGCATAGGTGTACTGGCCGGTGGCGTCCCGGATGGCACCGGCGCCGAGGGCAGCGGCGGCCGCGCCCAGCTGGTGGGCCGCGAACACCCAGCCGAACACCACGCTGCCGTCCGCGCCGAACGTTTTCCGGCAGATTGCCGCGGTGGGCGGCACCGTAGCCACCCAGTCCAGGCCGTAGATCACCACAAAAACGATCATGCTCGGCTGGACGGTGGCGCTCAGGAGCAGCGGCAGCACCAGCAGGCCGATCCCCCGGAACTGGTAATAGACGGCCAGCAGGATTTTGGGGTTGTAGCGGTCGGTCAGCCAGCCGGAGGCGATGGTGCCCAGGATGTCAAAGATCCCGACGACGGCGAGCAGGCCGGCCGCGGTGGTTTCGGGCATGCCGTGGTCGTGGGCGGAGGGGATGAAATGGGTGCCGATCAGCCCGTTCGTTGTGGCCCCGCAGATCGCAAATCCCGCCACCAGCGCCCAGAAGGTCCGCACTTTGCTGGCCCGCTTGAGCACTTGGAGGGCGCGCACTGCCGCATTGCTGCTCCGCCCGCTTTCCACGGGGTCCGCTGCCGCAGCAGGGGGCGCAGCCGTTCCCTCCTCAGGTGCCGTTTCACCGTAAGGCAAGGCGCCGACGTCGGCCGGTGAGTTCTTGAGGAACTTCAGCACCAGCGGAACCACCGCCAGTGCGCCGGCGGCGATCAGCAGCGATGCCTGCCGCCAGCCGGGGTCCTGGGCCAGCATGGCGATGAACGGCAGGAACACCAGCTGGCCCGCGGCGCTGCCGGCGGTCAGGATGCCGATCACCAGGCCCCGGCTCTGGGAGAACCAGGTGTTGGCGATGGTGGCGGCGAAGACGAGGGCCATGGAGCCTGTGCCCAACCCAATCAACAGTCCCCAGGTCAGGAGGATCTGCCAGGACTGGTTGACCAGCACCGTGAGCGCGCTGCCGGCGCCGATCATCACCAGGGCGGTGGCGGTGACGGCCCGGATCCCGAACCGTTCCATCAGGGCCGCGGCGAAGGGCGCGGTCAGGCCAAACAGCACCAGGTTGATGCTGACAGCTGCGGACAGAACGGTAGTGGACCAGCCGAACTCCTGCTGCAGGGGCACCATCAGCACACCGGGTGCAGCACGGAATCCGGCGGCTCCCACAAGGGCCAGGAAGGCGACGGCCGCGACGGTCCACGCGGGGTGCAGGCGTGGCCGTCGGGTGGTTTCGGTGGCGCTCATGCGGCGGTGGCCAGTTGCACGGGCGCGTCCGTCCGGGTGAGGCTGTGCCAGCTCGTGTTGGCGGCCGTGAGCCGTTCCCCGCAGCCGGTGCAGGTGTCCGCGGAGCTGGTCCGCTGGCCGCAGCCGGAATGGATCACGAACATGTGGGCCTGGTCCGAGGGCGCCGGGAGGTGCTTTTCCGCCCACATAACCACGGCGTTCAGAACCGGAAGAGCGTCCTCACCCTTCGGAGTCAGGACGTACTCGAGGCGGACGCGCCCGCCGTCGTCGTACGCCTTCTTCTCAAGCAGCCCCGACTCCACGAGACCCGCCAGGCGCCTGGTGAGCACCGAGTCCGCGACGGCGAGCCGGGACTTCATGGCGTCGAAGCGCCCGTTGCCGAAAAAGACCTCGCGGAGCACAAGCATGCTCCAGGGGTCACCCAGAATGTCGAGACCGCGTGCCATGCTGCAGTTGCGCTGGGACCAGTCGGAGCGGAGTACCATAAAGGCACCCTAGCTAACTTTCTTGAAGAAAGCCAGGGTGCCCCTTGCCGGAGAGCGCGGTGCTACTTGAGGAACGTGAAGGCCCGCTCCAGGTCGGCGATGAGGTCTTCCACGTCTTCGATGCCGCACGAGAGCCGGATCAGGTTCACGGGAACAGCCAGTTCCGTGCCCTTGACCGATGCGTGGGTCATCTCCGAGGGGTAGTTCATCAGCGATTCGATGCCGCCCAAGGACTCAGCCAAGGTGAACACCGACGTGTTTTCCGCGACCGTGCGGGCCGCCGCCTCGCCGCCCTTGAACTGGACGGACACCATGCCGCCGAACTTCTTCATCTGTTTCTTAGCCAGCTCATGGCCGGGGTGGGACGGCAGGCCCGGGTACAGGACGGCTTCCACCTCGGGGCGCTCGAGCAGCCATTCGGCCACGGCCTGGCCGTTGTCGCTGTGCCGGTCCATGCGCACGCCGAGCGTCTTCAGGCCGCGAGTGGTGAGGAACGCGTCCATGGGGCCGGACACCGCACCCACGGCGAACTGTACAAAGCCGATCTTCTCCGCGAGTTCCGCGTCGTTGACCACAATGGCGCCGCCCACCACATCGGAGTGTCCGCCGATGTACTTGGTGGTGGAGTGGACCACGACGTCGGCACCCAAGGCGAGCGGGTTCTGCAGGTAGGGCGACGCGAAGGTGTTGTCCACCACGAGGAGGGCCCCGGCGTCGTGCGCTACCGCGGCGAGCGCCTCAATATCGGTGATCTTCATCAGCGGGTTGGAAGGGGTCTCCACCCAGACGAAGCGGGTCTTGTGCGCGGCCACAGCTTTGCGCACCGCGTCCAGGTCCGCCATGTCCACGGGGGTGTTGCCGATCCCCCAGTCGCCGAGCACGCGGCTGATGAGCCGGTACGTGCCGCCGTAGGCGTCGTTGCCGAGCACGATGTGGTCGCCCGGCCGGGTCAGCGCCCGGATCAGGGAGTCCTCCGCCGCGAGGCCGGAGCTGAAGGAGTAGGCGTGGCTTCCGCCTTCGAGGGCCGCGAGCTGCTCCTGCAGGGCGTCACGGGTGGGGTTGGTGCCGCGGCCGTATTCGTAGCCGTCGCGGAGCCCGCCGATGCCGTCCTGGGCGTAGGTGGAGCTGAAGTGCACGGGCGGAACCACAGCGCCGGTGCGGGGTTCGAAGGCCTGGCCGGCGTGGACGGCGCGCGTGTTGAAACCCTGGTTTTCAGAAACAGACATGGAGTTCCTTTAGCTAGTTGCTGAGGTAGGCGAGGAGGTCGTGGCGGGTGAGGATTCCCACGGGGGCGCCGACGAACGTCACCATCACGGTGTCCACGTCGGAAAGCAGCTCGCGGGCTGCGGAGATGCTTTCCAGCGAGCCGATGACCGGCAGGCGGGGCCCCATGTGCTCGGAGATCTTGTCCGTCAGCTTGGCCTCGCCGCGGAACAGCTTGGAGGTCAGGGTGCGCTCATCCACGGCGCCGAGGACCTCGCCCATCACCACGGGCGGTTCCTGCGAGAGGACCGGGATGTGGCTGACACCGTACTCGTTCATGATGTTGATGACGTCGCGGACGGTCTCGTTCGGGTGGATGTGCACCAGGTCCGGCAGCTCGCCATTCTTGGTCTTGATGACCTCGCCCACGGACGCTTCTTCGCCGCCGGAGAGGAAGCCGTAGGAACGCATCCACTGGTCGTTGAAGATCTTGGCCAGGTAGCCGCGGCCGGAGTCGGGCAGGATGACCACCACCACGGCGCTTTCGGGGAGGTCGCGGGCGGTCTGCAGCGCAGCCACCACCGCCATGCCGGACGAGCCGCCCACCAGCAGCCCTTCCTCGCGGGCCAGCCGCCGGGTCATGGCGAAGGAATCGGCGTCGGTGACGGCGATGACGTCGTCAGGGACGGATTTGTCGTAGTTGGCCGGCCACATGTCCTCGCCCACGCCCTCCACGAAGTACGGGCGCCCGGTGCCGCCGGAATAGACCGAACCTTCGGGGTCCGCACCGATGATCCTGACCAGGCCACCGTCGGCCTCCGGACGGTCCGCCGAGATCTCCTTGAGGAAACGGCCGGTGCCGGTGATGGTGCCGCCGGTGCCGGCGCCGATCACGCAGTGCGTCACCAGGCCGTCCGTATCCTGCCAGATTTCCGGTCCCGTGGTGTCGTAGTGGCTGCCGGGGGCGGCCGGGTTGGAGAACTGGTCAGGCTTATAGGCGCCCGGAATTTCCGTGACCAGGCGGTCCGAGACGCTGTAGTAACTCTGCGGGCTGTCCGGGGCCACGGACGTGGGCGTGACCACTACTTCGGCGCCATAAGCCTGAAGCACCGCGCGCTTGTCCTCGCCCACCTTGTCCGGCACCACAAAGATGCATTTGTAGCCCTTTTGCTGGGCCACAAGCGCCAGACCCACGCCGGTGTTGCCCGACGTCGGCTCAACGATGGTCCCGCCGGGCAGGAGCTTGCCGGTCCGTTCGGCCTCTTCGATCATTTTCACCGCGATGCGGTCCTTGATGGAGCCGCCTGGATTGATGTATTCCAGCTTGACCAGGACAGTGGCTTTGAGGCCTTCCGTGACGTGGTTGAGCTTGATGAGCGGCGTGTTTCCGATGAGGTCCAGGACGGACTGCGCGTACTTCATAGGTACAAAGTTACCGCCTGCCGCCACAGGTCCTGCCCGGGGCTCAGCTCCCTGCCGAGGAATCTGTCTGCCAGAGGCCCAAGATATTGCCTTCGGTGTCCTTGAAATAGGCAAAGTAGCCCATCCCGGGGACGACGTCCTTGGCCTGGGCCACGGAACCTCCGGCGGATTCGATCTGCCCCAGTACGGCGTCCACGTCCTCCACATCGATGGTGATGATGGGGGTCTTGAGGTTGTCCGTGCGGTGGAACAGGGCGCCGTTGATGGCCCCTGGCGCGCTTGGCATGCCCGTTTTTTCGTCCGACGGCGTGGTGATGGCGCTGGTGTAGTCCATCTCCTGCATGGGGATCAGGTTCCAATTAAACGCGGTTTGGTAGAAGGTATTGGCGCGTTCTTTGTTTTCCGTGGGGATCTCAAAATGCACAACTCCAGCCACTGCATGCTCCTTTGAATGCGGAAGGGAAGGCGCGGACGCCCCGCGCCACACGATGGAGTCTAGTCCTGGCATCTTCGCTCTGTAAGGGGCTCCGGAAGCTACGTTGTCAGCCCACCGTGGGACGATGAATACATGACCATTGCTGACGCACCCGCCCGGCTGGCCGCCGCCGCGGATGCGTCCCTGCGGTGGCATCCGGACGGCCCTTACAGCCTGAACCAGACCTTGGGCACGCTCCTGCGGGGCACCGGGGATCCATCGTTTTCGTTCCAGCCGGACGGGCTGTGGACTGCCTTTACGACGCCCGATGGCCCTGTCACGCTGCGCCTCACTGCTGCTGCGGATGGGGCTGTTGATGCCCAAGCATGGGGTCCAGGTTCCACCGCCGGACTCGCCGGCGTACCCCGGCTCCTGGGCGCGGAGGACGATTGGTCGGCGTTTGACGAACCCGCCTTCCATGCCACGCTCCCCCGGATGGTCCGTGACGCCCGACGCCGGAACCTGGCTGTCCGGCTGCCGTCCACCGGGCGGGTGGTTGATTGCCTCGTGCCCACTATCCTCGAGCAGAAGGTCACCGTCATTGAGGCCCGCCGCGGCTACCGGTATCTGATGTACCGGTTCGGCTCACCTGCTCCGGCGGCCGGACACGCCGCGCCGGAAGGGCTCCGCCTCCAGCCCACCCCGGAGCAGTGGCTGCGCATCCCCTCCTGGGAATGGCACCAGGCTGGGGTGGGACCCCAGCGTTCGGGGACCGTCATGCGGGCCCTGCGATCCGCCGTCGCCCTTGAACGGCTGGCGGCCCTGCCTGCTGCGGAGGCGGCAGCAAAGCTGCAGGTGATTCCCGGTATCGGAGTGTGGACCGCGGCCGAAGTGGTGCAGCGTACCCACGGCTGTCCGGATTCCATCGCGGTGGGCGACTACCACCTCGCCGCCTATGTGGGCGCCGCCCTTACCGGCCACCGTACGGATGACGCGGGCATGCTGGCCCTGCTTGAGCCGTGGACCGGGCACCGGCAGCGGGTGGTCCGGATGATCGGGCTGAGCGGCTTCCGCAAACCGACGTTCGGGCCGCGGATGACCATCCAGGACCACCGCCGGCACTAAGCACCGGGCCGGGGCCCCAAATGCCCGTTCGCGCAGGGATTGGGGCATCGTTTTCACGCCCTCATTTACCGTGGACTCGGGCCGCCGGATGGGTATAGCGTGGCGGCATGGAGCCCGCACCAGAGCCCCGGAATACCGCATTCTCTGGAGTCACCCATGATCCACACTGACAAGCTGACCAAAACTTTTGTCGTCAAGAAGGAAACGGTAGAAGCCGTCAAGGGAGTCGACATCGATGTTGCCCCGGGCGAGCTTGTGGCTTTCCTCGGCCCGAACGGCGCGGGCAAATCCACCACCCTCCGCATGCTCACCACGCTGCTCCGGCCCACTTCCGGCACGGCGACCGTCGCGGGTGTGGACGTCGCAGCGGACCCGGCGGGGGTACGCGCCCGGATCGGTTACATCGGCCAGGGCAACGGCGGCGGCCACAGCTTCCGGGTCATCGACGAACTGGTGATGCAGGGCCGGTTCTATGGCATGAATTCCACGGACGCTGCCGCCCGGGCGCAGGAGCTGCTCAAATCCCTGGACCTGGCGGATCTCGCCAAGCGCACCGTCATCAAACTGTCCGGCGGGCAGCGGCGTCGAATGGACGTCGCGCTGGGGCTCATGCATTCCCCGCGGCTGCTGTTCCTGGATGAACCGTCCACCGGCATGGACCCGCAGAACCGGGCCAACCTGTGGGAGCACATCATGCGGATGCGCGCCGAGCACGGCACCACCATCGTCCTGACCACGCACTACATGGACGAGGCCGACTCGATGTCCGAGCGCGTGATTGTGATTGACCACGGCCAGATCATCGCCGACGACACAGCGGCACGGCTGAAGTCCAACCTCGCCGGTGACCTGCTCGCCGTCGAAGTTGCGGCGGATTCCGCTTCGGGTGTGCGTGGGCTGCTGGGGCGGGCTGCCGCGGGCGGTGAGGTCAACGAAAACTCGTACGACGGCGTGGTCCGCTTCCGCCTGCGGCTCACCGAAGGCGCACGGCTGGCGCCGGCGCTGCTGCAACAAATGAACGACGCCGGCGCTCCCGCCCAGTCCCTCGAGCTGAAACCACCAACCCTGGACGACGTGTTCCTGGAACTGACCGGCCGCAACCTGCGGGAAGGAGCAGCCCGATGATGAGCGTTCAGACCACCCTGGATGTCCTGAAGAAACCGGGCCTGGGCCAGGTCCTCCACGACACGCGGTTCGTGTTTTGGCGGGAGATGCTGCTGCCGCTGCGGGACCCGTTTTCGCTGGTCTTTTCACTGCTCCAGCCCCTCGTGTTCCTGGGCCTGTTCGGCCCGTTGCTCGGCGCGGCCGTGGGCGCACCGGCATTCGGCGGCCAGTCCACGCTCCAGTGGTTCCTGCCCGGCGTCGTGGTCATGATTGCCCTCTTTGGCACCTCCATGACCGGCTCCAACCTGCAGTACGAGCTGATGACTGGTTCGTACGAGCGGATCCTGGCCACGCCCCTGTCCCGTTCGTCGCTGATGATCGGGCGTGCGCTGAAAGAATGGGCGCCGCTGGTGGTGCAGGGATTGCTGATCGCTTTGGTCTGCATCCCGTTCGGCTTTGTCTTCTATCCGCTGCACGTGCTGTTCGGCCTGGTCATCCTCGGAATCTTCGGCATCGGACTCGGCGCACTCTCCTACGCTCTGGCCCTCGTATCACAGAGCAAGGAGTGGATCTTCTGGGGTGTGCAGCAGACGTTGCTCTTCCCGCTGATGATCTTGTCCGGCATCATGCTGCCCATCGAGGCCGGGCCGGACTGGATGAAAACCGCCAGCCTCTTCAACCCCCTGACCTACCTGGTAAATGCCGAGCGGGAACTATTCGCTGGCAGCGTCGGGACCGACACGCTCCTTGGCCTCCTCGCCGCATCGGTGACTACCGCCGTCGGGCTGGTGATTGGCATCCGGACCATCAACCGCAACCTCAACTGAAGCCGATGCAACGCGGGGTCACTTCTGGCCCGATAAACCTCGATTATCGGGCCAAAAGTGACCCCGGGATTTAGTGGGAGCGGTGTGCTCGTTTGATTCTGGCGATGAGCTCCCGAAAACCGTCGGCGAGGTCGTCTGCGTTCGGCTTGAAATAGGACCAGCCGGCGCTGATGAAAAATTCGTCGCGGCGGTTATCCCGCGACTGCTGCTCCCTCGTTCGGTGATGCGCGCCGTCGTACTGCACCGCGATCCGGTGCTTTCGGTAGCCAAGGTCGGCTGCGGGCGACCTCGGATTGTCGGGATCAAGACGGAGCTGCAATTCGGGTTTAGGCAAGTGCGCGTCCAGGAGCGCCAGCCGAAGGAACGTTTCGGGGAACGAGTCCGACCCAACCCGCATCTCATCCAGCGCCAGCCCCGCCTTTTCAACGCCTTGCATGTTGGGATGCTGCCGGATCAACAGGCGCAGTCCTTCTTTATAGGCAAACGGCACGCTACGGAACTCCAACGCCGGCCGTGGCATGCGGATCAGTTGGTCTCCCAAGGCCACGAGATATCGCAGCGGTAGCTGTTGTGCCAGGTCAAGCCACGTCCGAGGCGGCCCGCTAACCCTGATCCCATCAATCTCCACGACCTCACCCGGAATCACGTGCACGCGATGACCGATGACGCCGGCCCGCCGAACCCTGGGCAATCCGTGCGGCTTGCTGAGGTGGACGCGCGGCTCCTGGCCCAGCCAGGGAGGAAGGCCCAAATCGAAGAAAATAGCCGCTGTCTCGTGGGACACCCAGGCGTCCGGGGTAGCAGCGCAAAGCACTCGCACCCGATCAATCAGGGAAACGTCCCGGCCGGCGTGTGCCCGGATCAGCCGCCCTGCGCCAACCAGGTCCTTCGCATGCAAACGCTTTGGTCCAACACCCAGGTCCCGTGCCTGATAGACCGTGAAAGGAACCTTGGCGAGATCCTCGGGGAGCGGCTTCGCAGTAACCATGGCACCAATTGTGCGCCCCCGGAAGGAACAGCGTCTGAAGTTATCCACAGGGCACGCGCACACCCAGCAACGCGGGGTCACTCCTTGCCCAAAGAAGTCGAACTATCGGGCGGAAAGTGACCCCGCGTTGCTGTCAGAGGCCCAGGCGCGCCACCGCTTCCTCGCGCATCTCCACTTTGCGGATCTTCCCGGAGACGGTCATCGGGAAGCTTTCGCGGACGTCCACGTAGCGCGGGATCTTGTAGTGTGCCAGCTTCCCTCGGCAGAAGTCGGCGACGGCGGCCGTGTCCAGCGGCTCCGCGCCGGGCTTGAGGATAAGGCAGGCCATCAGTTCCTCACCGTATTTGGCGTCCGGTACACCGATCACCTGGACGTCCTGGATGGCAGGGTGGGTGTACAGGAACTCCTCGATCTCGCGCGGGTAGATGTTCTCGCCGCCGCGGATCACCATGTCCTTGATCCGGCCTTCGATCACCACGTAGCCGCTCTCATCCATCCGGGCAAGGTCGCCGGTGTGCATCCAGCCGTCAGGGTCAATCGCTTCGCCGGTCTTCTCCGGCTGGTCCCAGTAGGCCTGCATCACCGCGTAGCCGCGGGTGCACAGCTCGCCGATCTGCCCGCGCTCCAGCACCTCACCGGAGGTGGGATCCACGATCTGGCTTTCCAGCCGCGGCATGGTGCGGCCCACTGTCCCGGTACGCTGCTCCATCGTGTCCCCCCTGCGCGTCATGGTGGACACCGGGGACGTTTCCGTCATGCCGTAGCAGATGGCCACATCCTTCATGTTCATCTCCGAAATAACCCGGTGCATCACCTCGATGGGGCAGGGCGAGCCCGCCATGACCCCGGTCCGGAGCGTGGACAGGTCGTAGGAGGCGAAGTCCGGCAGGGCGAGCTCGGCGATGAACATGGTGGGCACGCCGTAGAGTGACGTCCCGCCGAAGTCCTGCACGGCCTCCAAAGCGGCGGCCGGGGTGAAGCCGCGTCCAGGGATGATGGTGGCTGCACCGCGGCTGAGCGCGTTCAGGTTGCCGATCACCATTCCGAAGCAGTGGTAGAACGGCACCGGAATCACCACCCGGTCATGCTCCGTATAGCCCAGCAGCTCCCCGATCGAGTACCCGTTGTTCAGGATGTTGTGGTGGGTCAGGGTGGCACCCTTGGGGAATCCGGTGGTTCCGGAGGTGTACTGCAGGTTGATGGGATCGTGCGGGTCCAGCTCTGCCATCCGCGCCTTCAGGCCTGAATGCCCGACGTCGTCAGCCCGCTTGAGCAGCTCGGCGTACGTCAGCTCTGCGTCGTTTTGGGAAACGCCGGCGTCGAGCCCGTCCACGCCGGAATCCGGCAGGAAAACGAGTTCGCGGAGATCCGGGCATGCGGCGAGCGCCTGGCGGGCCATGCCCACATAGTCGCTGCTCCGGTCAGACGGTGCCGCCACCAGCATGCGCATGCCGTTCTGTTTCACCACGAACTCAAGCTCGTGGCTGCGGTACGCCGGATTCACGTTCACCAGGATGGCGCCGGCCTTGGCAGAGGCGTACTGCAGGAGGGTCCATTCGGCGCAGTTGGGGCTCCAGATGCCCACCCTGTCCCCCTGGGCGACGCCCAGGGCGAGGAGGGCACGGGCCAGGCGGTCGACGTCGTCGTTCATCTTGGTGTAGCTCCAGCGGCGGGCGTCGGCGCCCGGAACCGCCGCGGCCTCAATCAGCGCGTCGTGGAAGGGTAACCGGGCCACCACCCGCTCAAAGTTCTGGCCGATGGTTTCCTCGAGCAGCGGGACGTCAGTGTCCCCGGCTGTGTATGCGCGCATGATGGCACGCTACCAACTGGCCTTCAGCAAAGAAAGCACAAGAGAAGCGCAACAGTGGGTGTCCGGTGTAAACAGGACGAACTGCCTGCATCGGCCCGGTATTGTGAAATCCATGAGTGCACCCATCTACCTTCAGACAACGATCACCCCCAACGAGGGCGAGTTTTTCCGTGTAAAACTCGCCCTGGAAATCGCGATCGACGAGGTGGTGAACGAGCCCGGCTGCATCCGCTATGAACTGACGGAAGCCACGGAGGAGAGGCTGGTCCTGACGGAGCAGTGGGCGTCCGAGGAGGATCTCGACAAGCACTCCAAGGGCACGGCCGTCCAGGACATGAATGAATCGCTGAGCGCGCTGCTGGCCGAGCCCGTCAAGATCGAGCGCCTCTGACCCCCAGTCAAGAAGCGGTTAAAGCGAAGCGGGGCCTCTCACTGAGAGGCCCCGCTTCGGAGTTTAGGGAAGGATCAGGCGTCCGGGATTTGAGTACCGTCCTGGGGGCCTGACGTCCTTCCGGCGGTAGCCGGGTTGCTGCCCGCGGCTGCGGCGGCCTCCGCCTGCGAGCGCGCCACATGGGCATGCACTTCTTCCATGTCCAGCGCCTTGACTGCGTCGATGACCTGCTCCAGCTGCTGGGCGTTCAACGCACCCGGCTGGGAGAAGACCAGCACCTTTTCGCGGAAGGCCATCAGGGTGGGGATGGACGTGATGCCGGCCTCGGCGGCGAGCTGCTGCTGGGCCTCGGTGTCCACCTTGGTGAAGGCGACGTCCGGGTGCTTCTCGGAAACGGCTGAATACGTGGGCCCGAACTGCTTGCAGGGCCCACACCATTCGGCCCAGAAGTCAACGAGCACGATGTCGTTGCCTTCGATGGTCGATGCGAACTGTTCGCCGGTGATGTCAAGGGTAGCCATGTCTTCAACGGTACGCGAGGCGAAGGCGGATGTCCCGGCCCGGCGCCTCCTGTTCGCTCCCCGCGTCATCGGGAATATCCGGCGCCGGACCGTGTACACCGGGCATTGCGCGGCCTACCCTTGGGGTCATCAGCCGCTGACCGCCGCACACAGGAGGGTTCATGGCCCAGGCTATCTCCACCCGGTCCCTCACCAAGAAGTTCGGCCCGCGCGAGGCGCTCCAAGGGGTGGATTTCAGCGTTGAGGTGGGCTCCGTGTTCGGTGTGATCGGCCCCAACGGCGCAGGCAAGACCACCACCATGCGCTGCCTCCTGGACATCATCCGCCCCACCTCCGGGGAGGTCCGCGTCCTGGGCAAGGATCCGCGGGCTGGAGGCCCGGAGCTCCGCCGACGGATCGGTTACCTTCCGGGCGAGTTGTTCCTCGAGGGCCGTGTCACGGGCCGGACACTCCTGGCCCACTACCAGGCCATCAGCGGTCCGGTGGCCCCGGGCAGGATCGATGGCCTCGCCGAACGGCTTGGGCTGGACCTGGACCGCCACACGCGCAAACTGTCCAAGGGCAACAAGCAGAAGCTCGGCCTGGTCCAGGCGTTTATGCACGATCCCGAGCTCCTGGTCCTCGATGAGCCCACCAGTGGCCTGGATCCCCTGGTCCAGCAGGAATTCCACGCGATGGTCCGCGAGGCGCAGCACAACGGCCAGACCATCTTCCTCAGCTCTCATGTCCTCAGCGAGGTCCAGCAGACGGCCGACACAGTGGCGATTCTCCGGGATGGCCGGATCATCGCCGTCGAGTCCGTGAGTGGGCTTCGGAAACGTGCGGTGCGCCGGGTCCGGTTCACCGCGAACGGAATAACAGCGCACGACGCCGGCGCGCTGCTGGATGGGGTGCCCGGTGTCGGGCACTTAGAGGTGCTGGATTCCGACGGCAGCATCACCCTTTCGGCCACCGTGGAGGGGGCCATCCAGCCGCTGGTCAGGGCCCTTGGCGCCCTGGAGCTTACGGACCTGGTGCTGGAGGAACCGGATCTTGAGGAGGCTGTGCTGAAGATGTATTCAAGTCCCGCAGACACGGACCAGCGGGAGGCCGCGCGATGAGTACCACCCTGCCGCTGTTCCGCCGGGCCTTCTTTGATTCCTGGCGCTCCACGGTGGCGTGGGCCGCCGGCCTGGCCGCCGCCACGTTCCTCTACCTGCCGCTGTACCCGTCCATCGGCGGGAGCGCGCAGATGCAGAACATGATCGATGCCCTCCCGGCCGAGATGACCAAGGCATTGAACTACGACCAGATCGCCACCGGTCCCGGGTATACCCAGGCCACGCTGTTCGGGCTGATCGGCTTCCTGCTGATGACCATCGCTTCTGTGGGGTGGGGTGCGGCCGCGGTGGGCGGCGACGAGGAATCCGGCCAGCTGGAGCTGACCCTCGCCCACGGGGTGACCCGCGTGCAGGTGGTGTTGGAGCGCGCACTTTCCCTGTTCCTGCGCGTGGTGCTGCTCGCGGTCCTGGTCTTAGTGCTGGTCCGGCTGCTCAATGATCCGGCGCAGCTGGCCATCCGGCCCGAGAACCTCTTCGGCGCAGCAGTGCTGTTTGCCGGGCTGGCATTGCTCAGTGGAACGGCCGCGCTATGCGCCGGGGCCGTGTCCGGCAGGCGGACGTACGGGCTGGCCGCCGGCGCCGCCGTCGGCGTTCTTGGCTATGTCTTCAACGCCGTGGGCCGGCAGAGCGAGGACGTGGAGTGGCTGCTGAACCTAAGCCCCTACCACTGGGCTTACGGGAATTCACCGGTCGCCAACGGCGCGGACTGGGCAGCCGCCGGGTGGCTCTCGGGAATTTCGGCAGCTCTGGTGGCCGTGGCCGCGTTCGCGGTGGACAGGCGCGACGTCGGCACGTAGCTTTCCGGGTGACCGACGGTCAGGCCTTGGTTTCCCGGGCGAGGTTGTCCCAAAGATGCGGCGCCGGCGTCCGGCTGCCGGGCAGGGCGTTGGTCTCGCGCCACTCGTGGATCCATTCGGGCAGCACCATGTCCACCGGAGGCTGCCCGAACTCGCGCAGGATCTCCTCCTGGCTCACCGGCCTACCCTTGCTGACTAGGCGGGTGGCGATGTAGGCACGCGCGTAAATCTCGCCGTCGGACACCATGCGCTGCTCAAAGTAGATGGCCTTGTCATCCAGGCCGATGATCTTTGTTTCGATGGTGTACTGCTGCCACAGCTGCAGCGACTTCCGGAAGGCGATGGTCTCCCCCGCAGCCACCGGGCTCCAGCCGCGCCGGCGCATCCGCTTCCACACGCCACTGCGGACCATCAGGTCGAACCGGCCCAGGTCCATGAGGGAAAAGTACATGCCGTTGTTGACGTGCATGGCGATGTCGATGTCGGTGGGCAGGACGCGCAGCGGCAGGGACGAGGTATCCCAGATGGTCAGCGCGGAGCGGCGGGCGGACGTGAACAGCATCAGGAGGGTGCGCAGAAGCAGGTGCATCCCCCAATGTTACCCGGCAGTAACTTGATTACAAGTCCGCAGGACCGAGCAGCCACGAAGGATGTGGCCCATGACGCAACAACGCTCCCGGACCTCGCCGAGTGGCGGCTGATGGCGACGGCGCTGGTGTTCCTGGCGGCGTATGCGTGGCAGGTGATCGGCCGCGTCGAGGGCAGCGGCGCGGTATGGCCACGGACCGCCGCCGCTGGTTCCTCTGGAACCTGCACGAACTTCTGATCGTGGCCCTTCTGTTCTTCCGGCCGCTGCGCCTGCTCCGGCTGGTCACGCTGCTTTCAGTGCTGCACCGAACCGTCGGCGAGACCCAGGGGGGCGGGTGGTCACGTACGTGGCCCGGTCAGCGGCGCTCCTGGTATTTGTCGGCGCGCTGGCGGTGCTCAACGTTGAACAGTCCGCCCCGAACGCCAAGGTCCTGACGTTCGGCGACGCCCTTTGGTGGACCATCACCACCATCACCACTGTTGGGTATGGCGACATGTACCCCGTGACGCCGATCGGCCGGATGGGTTTCCGCGGCCCTCATGATGAGCGGCATCGCCGTGCTGGGCGTGGTCACCGAGTAGTCGCCGCCAGTACCCCCAGTAGATGCCGCCGCGGGGCCAAGTATTGGGCGGAAAGATTCAGGTAACGCCTACTCGTGCAGTTCCTGTCGCAGCTTCCTAGACTCGAAATTCCTAGGGCCAAACAAAGTTGCCGGCGCATCCTCCGAGCTGGGGTGGACGATGCCGCTTCATAGCGGAACATCCGTATCTTCTGAGTATGCGGGCGCTCCCATCATGCGCTTCCGCGCGGTTCCGACCGGGACCGCGCAGCGCATCACACCTCGATCCGTCCCGCATGTGGAGTTCGCGGCGGCCTTCCCGCCACAGCTGCGGGGCCCACCTGCGACGGGCCACCCATGTACCAGTTGACCGCAAAGACTTCCGAACCACCCCGCCGAAATTTCGAAACCGACGTCCCGCGGGCCGATCTCCTGACGGGCCGCCGGCCGATCAGCAACAGGCTGTGGGCAGGCATGGCCACCGCCGCCGTGATTTCCGCCTTCGGCGTCGGCGCGTTGGCCGGCCCCGTCCCCACGGTGGAAGTGTCCACGCCACCGGAAGCGGTGACGACGGCGGCGTCTCCAGTTGTGCGGGTTGCCCGGCCTTTGGCCGCGGTGCCCCTGGATGCGCCCTATGTCGGGTCCGTTGAGTTTGGCAGTGCAGGAGCTGGCACCGCTCAGCCGCCGGTCGCAGCTGCAGTGCCCCCGTCGGCTCCGGCCGAGGCTGCCCCACCACCAGCTCCGGCACCCGCGGCCGACCCCAACCTCTACACAGTGGTTCAGGGCGATACGGTGGGTGGGATTGCGGCCCCGGCGCCCGTCCAGGCCGCGCCCGCTGTCCGCACCATCTATGTCGCGGGCGCTGGCGGACAGGCCATGGTGGACGCCTGCATCGGGCCAATCCACTACACGCCAAACGACGGCTACTCGCTCTTTATCACGGAGCACGATTTCTGCGGCGGGTGGGCGCGTTTCTCCGGCATCGGCGTGGGCGAGACCGTCAGCATTCCGGGCTACGGGACGTACACAGCGACAGCGAGGGGCCAGGTCCCCAACCCGGGAACCACTAACGATGTCATCGCAGTGTTCGGCGGGTTCCCCCGGGCCGTCCTGCAGACCTGCATCCCCGGGACCAACCAGATGCTGATGGTCGCACTGAACTAGGCTCCGGTCCAGCCGGGTACGCGGCCCAGCATTTCCGAAGCTTGTTCGCGGTTCCGAACCTTCAAGGCAAGGAGCCGCGAACAAGGCCATGCGGGAATTGTCTGACTATGCAGACATCGGGTGGCGTTCCGAAATGTGCTCCACCAGTTCGCCCACGCGCTCCTCGGAGTAGTTGCGCGCGATGTCGCCCTGGCTGATGATGCCGACCAACTTATGGTCGGCGATGACCGGGAGCCGCCGGATTTGGTGCCTTTCCATGATGTCGATGGCGGCATCAACGTTGGCATCGGCGTCAACCCAGTGGGGGCTGCCTGTGGCGAGGTCGCGCGCCATCATCTCGCGGGCATCACGGCCGGCAGCAACGCACTTGAGCACGATGTCACGGTCGGTGATCATGCCCTTCAACTTGCCGTCATCACCGCAGATCGGCAGCGATCCGCAGTCCAGATCCAACATCATCCGAGCGGCATCTGCGAGGGACTGATGCTCCTTAATACACTGTGCATCCGTGGTCATGAATTCACGTACAACGCTCATTGGTTCTCCTTCATCGATTGATGTATCGACGCGGGGCATCGGGACACGTGCGCCGATGTTGCCAGCCTACGCCGGGGCTAACGCTGCTGTCGACGACGGTTCCTCCCCTTGTTTTTGCGCTGCCGCCATCATTCCAAGAGCCGGCCTCAGGGCACAAAAAAGCCTCCGGAACCTGGTGGTTCCGGAGGCTTCTCCTTGGGTGGCAGATGAGGGATTCGAACCCCCGTAGGCGTTGCCAGCTGATTTACAGTCAGCCCCCTTTGGCCGCTCGGGTAATCTGCCGAACTTCAAAAGAAGATCACCCCCGGCTGCAGTGTTCGGAACGTCCGTTTCCGGGCCGTTCCGCTTCCAGTAACCGCGGGCAAGACAACTTTACAGAACTTCTGCCGAAGAATCGAATCGAGGTGGCAGACCCCTGAAAACGCTGCCAGAAGCCCCGCAATTCCGCGGAAAACGCGGGGACTTAGGCCTCGCCGAGTATCCGTCCGGCCAGTCTTGCCTCGAACTTCACTGCCTGCTCCTCGGTGATCTGGTTCAGCTGGACCGCCCGCAGCAGATCCTCGCTCACACCGTCCATGCGGGCCGAGGCATCCGGGACAGGGCTGAAGATGATGGAGCCTGCCAGGGCTGCGGCGGCAACGGACGTGGCAGCGGTGGCAACCGCTCCGGCAGCTGCGGCGGTGGTTCGGGTGACGTACTGGATGGCGGTGCCTTGCATGACTTCCCTCTCGAGCTTCTTCCAACTCGTTCAACTCTCGCCTGCCCGGCTTCGTTCCCGCAGTGCGTCCGCTATGAGGGAACTGTGAATCCGCAACAATGCCACGGCCGGGCATCCGTATTAGGCTGGAATGCAGAGATCCACGCCCTGCAGAGCCAATTTCAGGGCACCCACCGGCACAAGGAGCATCATGGCAGGCGAGTCAACGTTCGACGTCGTAAGCAAAGTGGACAAGCAGGAAGTGGCCAACGCGCTGAACCAGTCACAGAAGGAACTGGTCCAGCGCTACGACTTCAAGGGCGTCGGCGCCGAAGTCGACTTCAGCGGTGAGAAGATCCTGATGAAGGCGAACTCTGAGGAACGCGTCCTGGCCGTGCTGGACGTGCTCCAGTCCAAGCTGATCCGCCGCGGCATCTCCCTGAAGTCCCTGGACACCGGTGAGCCGTACCCATCCGGCAAGGAATTCCGCTTGGAAGCCTCCATCAAGGAAGGCATCGAGCAGGACCTGGCCAAGAAGATCAACAAGCTGATCCGCGATGAGGGGCCCAAGGGCGTCAAGTCCCAGATCCAGGGCGACGAACTCCGTGTCTCGTCCAAGTCCCGCGATGACCTGCAGGCCACCATGGCACTGCTGAAGGGCTTCGACGAGGCGGACCTGCAGTTCGTCAACTTCCGCTAGCTAACCACCAAACCTTCGTTTTCGAGGCGCAAAAATTCTGCCGCTGGCAAAAGACGCCGGCGCTACCTGTATTCCGGTAGCGCCGGCGTCTTTGCGTGTCCCGGGTGATTTTCAGTGGCGCCAAATGAGGGAGTGCGACGGCGGGACGCTAGTTCAGCGGCCGGCCGGCAATCCGTTCCAGCCGGGCAATCCTGTCCTTCAGCGGCGGGTGCGTGGCGAACAGCTTGGTCATCGCCCCGCCGCGGAACGGATTGGCGATCATCAGGTGCGAGGTGTTGACCAGCTTCTGCTCCTGCGGCAGCGGCGCGATCCTGACCCCCTGCTCAATCTTGCGCAGGGCTGAGGCGAGCGCCAGCGGATCGCCAGTGAGCAGCGAACCGTCCTCGTCGGCGTCGTACTCCCTGGTCCGGGAGATGGCGAGCTGGATCAGGGACGCGGCAAACGGTGCCAAAAGCGCCATCGCCAGCATTGCCAGCGGGTTGGAGTTGCGGCGGTCACCACCGAAGAACAGCAGCATCTGGCCCACGGACGTGATGACGCCGGCCACCGCGGCCGCCACCGAGGATGTGAGGATGTCCCGGTTGTACACGTGCATCAGCTCGTGCGCCAGGACTCCCCGCAGTTCGCGGGCATCCAGCAGCTGCAGGATCCCTTCGGTGCAGCACACGGCGGCGTTTTTGGGGTTCCGGCCCGTGGCGAACGCGTTCGGGTTCATGGTGGGTGAGAGGTAGATGCGCGGCATCGGCTGGTTGGCCCGGACCGAAAGTTCACGGATAATCTGGTACAGCTGTGGCGCCTGAGCCTCCGTGACGGGGTAGGCATGCATGGAGCGGATGGCGATCTTGTCGCTGTTCCAGTAGCCGTACGCCGTGGTGGCCACGCCGATCAAGGCCATGATCCAGATGGGTGCCGAGCTGCGGGTATTGATCCCGATCAGGCCGCCCAGGCCCAGGAGCACCGCCCACAGGACGCCAAAGAGCGCCGCAGTTTTCAGGCCGTTGTAATGCTTGTGCACGTCCGCTCCTCCACGTCGCCCCAAATAAGATCACCCTTGCCAAGGCATGGTCCTAAGGCACCGGGTCGCGGGCATCGTACTTCCGGAAGCACGGCTGCAGCTGTGCCGCCAGCCAGGCCACCGCGACGCACAAAACCCCGCCCAACAGCAGGACCCAGCCCTCACTCAAAATCTTAGTCCCGCCGCCTGCCAGCAGGTCACCCACGCGCGGCCCACCGGCCACCACCACAATGAAGACCCCCTGGAGCCGTCCCCGCAGGTGGTCCGGCGCAGCGGCCTGCAGGATGGTGTTGCGGAAGACGGCGCTGATGGAGTCTGCGATTCCGGCCAGGGCGCAGCACAAAGCCGCCGGGACCAGCCAAAGGGTGGCCCCGCCGTCGTTCGTCCGTCCTGCCAGGAGCACCACCACGCCAAAGCCCGCAATGGAAGCGCCCCAGCCCATCACCGACCACACCACGGCACTCCCCTGCCACCGGACATGGCCGAGCGGCCCGGAAAAGAGACCGGCCAGGAACGCGCCCACTGCGGTGGACGCCAGCAGGATGCCCACCGTGGCTTCGCCGCCGCCGATCATCAGCGCACCGATGGCGGGCATCAGCGCGCGGGGCTGGGCAAGGATCATGGCCACGAGGTCGATGATGAAGGTCATCCGCAGGTTGGGCCGTGTGCCCAGGAATCGGAACCCTTCGATGACAGACCGGATTCCGGCCCGTCCGGCGCTTCTCGAAGGCGGCATGGACGGCAGCCTAAAGACCGCCCAGAGCACAAACGCGAAGCTGATGAAGTCGATGGTGTAGGTCCAGCCGAAGCCCACCCACGCCACCAGCACACCCGCCAGCAGTGGTCCCACAGTCATGGCCAGCCCGAACGAAATCATGCTGAGCGCATTGGCCGCGGGAAGCAGTTCCTTGCGGATAAGCGTGGGGATGATGGCACTGCGTGCCGGCTGGTTGATGGCCTGGGCGCCGCTTTGCAGCGCCACCAGGAGATAGAGGACCCAGACGTTTCCCAGCTGCAGCCAGGACTGCAGCCCGATCAGGCCGGTGGTCAGCCACAGGACAGAGGTTGCCAGGAGCGCCACCGTGCGGCGGTTGTGGGAGTCGGCGATGGACCCGCCCAGCAGGCCGCCGAACACCAGCGGCACCAGCGCAAACACACCCAGCAGGCCCACATAGAAACTGTCGTGCGTAAGGCGGTACACCTCCAGGCTCACGGCCACCAGCGTGAGCTGGCTCCCCACGGCCGAGACGGCGGAACCCAGCCAGAGCCGGCGGAAGGCCGGGCTCTCCCGGAGCGGTGTGATATCGGCCAGCAGTTTCCCCACCCTGCAACCCTAGTGGCGCAGCAGTGTCCTGTTCTGTCACACGCTTGGTATCCTCAGGCGGGGGAAAGGAGTTGGCTTATGAATGTGTCCAGGCGGCTGCTTTTTGCCTCGGCTTTCTGGGAGGTTGCCCGGCCCCGGACTGCCCTGAACGCCGGCCATCTCCTGATTCGGCTCACGAATCCGGCCATAGCGTTCGATCTCCGCTCGGCCACCGACTGGTTGCACTGCCACAACATTGCCCGGCAGGCCCTCACCGATGTTCTGGGTGCCAGCCGCTGCACTGTGGTGTTTGCGCACCAGTGGCACCCTATCGGAGCGGCCATCGGCGAACCGGAGGCGGAGTCCTCCACCCCCACGTTCCACGTGTTCGGGCGCTGGGACGCCGAGCCGGTCACGCCCGGCGAACAGCTGCGCCTTCCCGTTCAGCGCCGGGTGCCGGCAGCAGCGGAAGAGCTCAAAGAGTACGACGGCGGTCTCCGCGCCGCCCTGCGCCGGCTGGCTGCGGAGCACGAAGCAGTCGCGAGATGGCATTTCGCGGCAATGTTGACCAGCGACACTGCCGCGAAATGCCATCTCGCGGATCTGGGCCCTGAAATCGCTTCCCGGGCCCCGCAGTTCAAGGCCGGTGCGCACCACACAGTGCTCGCTCCGGCGTCGGGCGGACCCGGCCTGACACCCGGCCACCTGCTGGCGCTGGCCGCGTCCGTCCAGGGCCTGACCGATCGCCCCGGCGTGACGGGGCTGAGCTGCGTGGTGCCGGACCCCGGCACCGACGGGCTGGAAGTCCATGTCATGGGCCGCGCGGCAGGAGAATCGGTCAACCCCATGCAGGAATTCCTGGATTTACCGAAAGTAAGCCAAGCCTTATTGTGATCGACTCATAATAAGTGCTTCAATAGAGGCATGACGGATCACTTTGGCGGCCACGACGCATGGGCTGCCGCCCTGCGCGCCCACGGCCGCCGGGTGACCAAACAGCGGCTCGCCGTGCTGACCGCCGTCGAACATCACCCACATTCCCCTGCGGAGTCCATCCTGGCCGCCGCGCGCGCCGAGCTCCCCGAGCTGACCGCACAATCGGTCTACGTGGTACTCGGCGACCTGACCGACCTGCACATGCTGCGCCGCTTCGAGCCGCCGCATTCCCCCGCCCTGTATGAGACCCGGGTCGGTGACAACCACCACCACGCCATCTGCACCAGCTGCGGCCGCGTGGAGGACGTCGAATGCGCCGTCGGGCACGCGCCGTGCCTCACCCCGCACTGGGATGAGAACTCCAAGCCCATGACCATCCAGATTGCCGACGTGATGTACCAGGGCATCTGCCAGGACTGCCAAGAGTCCCAAAACCTTCCTTCTGAACGTCCCTCACAAGTAATCGAGAAATAGGAGAAAAATGACTGCGAACATCTCAACAACCCAGTCCGGCGCGCCCGTCACTTCCGACGCGCACGCACAGTCCGTCGGTGCCGACGGCGCCATCATCCTCACGGACCACTACCTGATCGAAAAGCTCGCCCAGTTCAACCGCGAGCGAGTGCCGGAGCGCGTAGTGCACGCCAAGGGCGGCGGCGCGTTCGGTACGTTCAAGGCCACCTCGGACATCTCCAAGTACACGAAGGCCGCGTTCCTGCAGCCGGGCGTTGAGACCGAGATGCTGATCCGCTTCTCCTCCGTGGCGGGCGAGAGCGGTTCCCCGGACACCTGGCGCGACCCCCGCGGTTTCGCCGTCAAGTTCTACACCTCCGAGGGCAACTACGACCTCGTGGGCAACAACACCCCCGTCTTCTTCATCCGCGACGGCATCAAGTTCCCGGACTTTATCCACTCCCAGAAGCGCCTCCCGGGCACCCACCTGCGCGACGCCGACATGCAGTGGGACTTCTGGACCCTGTCCCCCGAGTCCGCGCACCAGGTCACCTGGCTCATGGGCGACCGCGGCCTGCCGGCATCCTGGCGTGAAATGCAGGGCTACGGCTCGCACACATACCAGTGGATCAACGCCGAGGGCGAGCGCTTCTGGGTCAAGTACCACTTCCAGTCCAACCAGGGCGTCAAGACTATGTCCGGTGACCAGGCTGAAGAGCTGGCCGGCTCGGACGCGGACTTCTACATCCGCGACCTGCAGGACAACATCGCCGAGGGCAACTTCCCGTCCTGGGAGCTGCACGTCCAGGTCATGCCGTACGAAGACGCCAAGGCCTACCGCTTCAACCCGTTCGACCTCACCAAGGTATGGCCGCACTCGGACTACCCGCTGATCCACGTGGGCACCATGGAGCTGAACAAGAACCCGGAGAACTACTTCGCGCAGATCGAGCAGGCCACCTTCGCGCCGTCGAACTTCGTGCCGGGCATCGCCGCTTCGCCGGACAAGATGTTGCAGGCCCGCATCTTCTCCTACGCTGACGCACACCGTTACCGTGTGGGCACCAACCACGCGCAGATCCCGGTGAACCAGCCGAAGAACCAGGTCAACAACTACAGCCAGGACGGCGCCGGGCGTTACCACTTCAACGCCCCGTCCGTACCGGTTTACGCCCCCAACTCCTTCAACGGCCCCGCTGCAGTTGAGCCGGCTTCCCCGGCCGGCGGCTGGGAGAACGACGGCGAGCTCACGCTCTCCGCACACTCCCTGCACGCCGAGGACGGCGACTTCGTCCAGGCCGGCACCCTGTACCGCGAGGTGTTCGACGACGGCGCCAAGGCCCGCCTGCTGGACACCATCACCGGCGCGGTGGGCGGCGTGAAGAACGCCGAGATCAAGGAACGCGCCATCGGGTACTGGACCAACGTGGACGCCGAACTCGGCGCCAAACTGCGCGCCAACCTTGGTGCGGGCTCCCCTGATTCCGACGCTGAGGCTGCCAACAAGATCGGCTAATTCGGTCTCGCGGCCCTGAGCCACTGCACGAAACACCCCGCCACGAATTTTTCGTGGCGGGGTGTTTCGTTTGTTGCCGCCAGGGCTATGCGACGTCCGGACGGCCTGCCGACCTGGAGCCTGCCGCCGCGGGGCGGTGGCCCTTCTTGGCGAGTTGGATCTGCTCGTACACGTGGTGGCGGAGCTCGGTGAAGCGCGGCAGTGCCCGGGTGTTGAGCTGGTCCCGGTCGTCTGGGAGGTCGATCACGATGTCCTCCTGGACGACTGTGGGCGAGGACGACAGCATGATGACCCGTTCGCCGAGGTAGATGGATTCGTCGATGTCGTGGGTGACGAAGAGCACGGTTACGCCGAGCTTCTTCCAGACCACCCGGATCAAGTCCTCCAGGTCCGCCCGGGTCTGTGCGTCCACGGCCGCGAACGGCTCGTCCATCAGCAGGACCTCGGGCTGATAGGCAATGGCGCGGGCAATCGCCACGCGCTGCTGCATGCCGCCGGAGAGCTGCCAGGGGTAGGACCGCGGAACATGGGACAGGCCCACGGCCTCTAATGCCTCGTCCACGAGCCTGTCGCGTTCTGCCTTGGGCACGCCCTGGTTCTTCAGCGGCAGCTCCACATTTTCCCGGACCCGCATCCAGGGGAACAGCGACCGGCCATATTCCTGGAACACCACGGCCATCTTCTTCGGCGGCCCGGACACGCGCTTGCCGTCAAGGAGCACCTCGCCCTCGGTGGGGGCCATCAACCCGGAGATGCACTTCAGGAGTGTCGTCTTGCCGGAGCCGGAGGGGCCCACGAGACAGGCCAGTTCGCCGGCACGCAGGTCGAAGGTGAGGTTACGCACCGCTTCGATGTCGCCGCCGTCGGTCTGGTACACCTTCTTCAGACCGCGGACCGAGAGCATCGCCTCCTGGGCCGGGCGCGTGGTGTCAAGCTGCATTTTCTACCTCTTTCTGGCCGTGGTACCAGCGCAGGATGTTCCGCTCGGCCCATTGGAAGATGAAAGACAAGCCCACGCCCAGCAGACCGAGTACCACAATGCCGGACCACATTTCCGGAATGGCAAAGGAGCGCTGGAACTGGACGATGGTGAAGCCAAGCCCTGAGGACGAGGCGAACATCTCGGAGATGACCATCAGGATCAACCCGAGGGACATGGACTGGCGCACACCGGCCATGATCTGCGGGCTGGCCGACGGCAGCACCAGATACCTGATCCTGGCCCAGCCGTTGATGCCGTAGGTGTGGGCCGAATCCGAAAGGACGCCGTCGACGGCACGGACCCCTTCGATGGTGTTCAGCAGCACCGGCCAGACGCAGCCGGAGATGATGACCGCCACCTTCATGGAGTCCGTGATGCCCATCAGCAGGATCAGGACCGGCACCAGGACGGGCGGCGGGATGGCGCGGAAGAACTCCAGCACCGGTTCCAGCAGCGCCCGGAGCCACCTGACCGAGCCGATCAGGACCCCGCCGACGACGCCGATCACGATCGCCGCGGCGACGCCGACCAGGAGCCGGCCGATGCTAGGCAGCACATCGGAGAAGAAACGGGGGCCGAACCAGACCTCGCCGAATTTCCCGACCAGGGTGCCCGGGGTGGGGACAAAGAAGTTAACCGCCCCGAGGGTTAAAGCCCACCAGAGCAGGACCAGCAGGACAGGCAGCGCCAGGACGTAGCCGAGGGTTGCCAGGGCTTTCACGCGATCACCTCGGAACGGACGGAGGAGTGCCAGGACAGGGTCTTCTTCTCGATGAAGCGCATGAGGACGTTGATCAGCACGCCTATCAGGCCGGTGGCCAGCACGAGGGCATACATGCCGGAGATCGCGCCGCCGGACTGGGCGAGGGCAATTTCCCGGCCGAGGCCCGGCGAGCCGATCACCAGTTCCGCCGTGATGGCCAGGACCAGCGCCACCGTAGCGGCAAGCCGGACGCCGGTCATCAGGTAGGGCAGTGCGGTGGGGAAAACGACGTAGCGGATCCGCGCCATCCGGCCCAGACCGTACGTTTTCGCGGTGTTGTTGGCCACCATGTCGACGTCGGCCACACCGTAGAGGACCTGGATCAGCACCTGCCAGAAGGCAGCGTAGGTGATCAGCATGAGGGACGATTCAATCTTCACACCGAAGAGCAGCACCGCCAGTGGGATCAGGGCTACCGAGGGGATGGGCCGCAGAAACTCCACTGTGGAGTTGGTCGCCTTCCGCAGGAAGTCGCTTGAGCCGATGACGAAGCCCAGCACCACAGCCAGGGCGACGGCGATGACGAGGCCCAGGAACCAGGCCGTCATGGTTTCGCCGACCGAGATCCAGAATGCCGTCAGGCCGAAGTCCCGAACCAGCGCCACGATGACCTCGCTGGCCGGAGGGAGGAAGCGTTCATCAATGATGCCCAGCCGGGGAATGAGCTCCCACGTGGCCAGGAATCCCACGATTCCGGCGAAGCCGAGCAGCTGTTTTACCGGCAGCTTGCGGACCGACCTGCGGTCCCGCCCCACACTTGGGGCGGGACCGCTGGAAGCTGGAGCCTGGGAACTCACGGGAGGAGGTCGCCGGCGTTCGGTGCCTTGGTCAGCGTGCCGTACTTGGCGGCGGCGTCACCGAGGGTTTTGAAGGCGTCCTTGTTGAATTCAACGCGGTAGCGCGGCAGGATCATCTTGGCGCGGGTGGCGTCGTCGATCTTGGTATAAGTGCCCACGATGTCCCGGACCTCCTGCGGGTGCTCCTGGGCGTACTCAAGGGACTTGTTCATGGCGCGGGTGAACTTCTCCGTCAGCTCGGCCTTGCCCTTGATGGTGTCCGCCTTGGTGAAATAGCCGGCGATGTCCAGTTCCGGGCTCATCTCGACGAAGTTCGAGGAAACGATCGTTCCGCCTTCGGCCACAGCCTTGGAAAGGAAGGGTTCCAGGATCCACGCTGCGTCCACCTGCTTGTTGGCTAGGGCCGCCGGGGCGTCGGGGAAAGCCACCTCAACAAACTTCACGCCGTTAGGATCGCCGCCGTCCTTTTCGATGACCGACTTGATGGTGGTGTCCCCGATGTTGGAGAGGTTGTTCACCGAGACCGTCTTACCGGCGAGGTCCTTAGCGGACTTGATGCTCGAGCCGGCGGGGACGACGACGCCGCCGATGTCCTTGCCCTTCTCCCCGGTGGTGGAGGCGCCGTTGGCGACAAACTTCAGGTCAAGTCCCTTGTCCTTGGCGACCATGACAGAGATCAGGTTGGAGAACGCGAAGTCGAAGCTGCCGCTGACTACGCCCGGGACGATCGCAGCGCCGCCGGTGGCCGTCTGGATGTCCAGCTGCAGGCCCTCGTCCTTAAAGAAGCCCTGCTTATTGCCCAGGTAGATCGGCGCGCAGTCGCCGATCGGAATGACGCCCACACTGACCTTGGTCAGTTCTCCGCTCCCGGCTCCACCGGCGGGGGCGGTTCCATCGCCGGTGGAACTCGGCGAACCGGACCCACAGGCTGACAAGCCCAGGACCGAGGTTGCGGCAAGCACAGCGATAACACTACGACGCTTCATGTTCACTCCTTTGTGAAGTGGCATGGGAGTGTGACGCCCCCAAGCCCCGCTTGTTCGGTGTCCGAACAAACTTTCGAATTAAGTCTGGTTCAGAGGACGCCTTTGGTCAACCGGATCTGATCATCATTATCCTCCTGGTACGCGCGTACCGGATGGTGGAACGACGCCCGGCGCTGCACCTCGGGGAGGCTAGTGGCCACGCTTTCCACATAGGTGCCGGCCACTCTGGCCGGGGCAGCCCTGCGGTCCCTAGGATCACTGCATGACTACTTCCCAGGGCATCCCCGCGGGGGCATTCGCGTTCTATGCCGAACTTGAGCACAACAACAACCGGGAGTGGTGGCTGGAGCACAAGGACAGCTACAGCACCCTGGTGCGGGATCCGGTTTCGGCGCTGCTGGCCGAGCTGGAGCCGCGGTTCGGGCCGGGCAAGATCTTCCGGCCCAACCGGGACATCAGGTTCTCCCAGGACAAAACACCCTACAAAACGGCCCAGGGAGCCTTCGCGTCGGCCCAGGAAGGCGTGGGATATTACCTTCAGGTGAGCGCCGACGGCCTGCTGGTGGGCGGCGGCTACCATTCCCACACGCCGGCCCAGGTGGCCCGCTTCCGGAACTCAGTGGACGCGTCCGGGACCGGCGAATCGCTGCGGCACATCGTGGACGGCGTTGCCGCTGCCGGCTTCGCGGTGGAGGGCGAAAAGCTCAAGACAGTGCCGCGCGGTTTCGACAAGGACCATCCCCGGGCGGAGCTGCTGAAGCACAAGTCGCTGTCCGCCGGCATGGAGCTGGGCCAGCCGGAGTGGGTGGATTCACCGGCCGCAGCGCAGGAAATCGCGGCGCTGTGGGACCAGCTGCGGCCCTTGGTGGACTGGGTGGGCCGGCACGCGGCCCCCTGACGACGGACTGCCTTCGGGGTCGAGGACCGCCGATTTACTGCGAACAACATCGTTCTCAGCCACAGTTCACCATCTCTCTTTGGTGTCGAAGCACGTTCCGATTATCGGGCCTGCATCCCGAAAACAAGAATGACTATATGGGCCCTTCTCGGCAAGATCACGACAGGCGGGTTAAACGGCAGAGGCACCCTGCCACCAAAGGGGTGGACGGGTGCCTCTGACTTGGTTTTCAGCCTTGGCAGCTGCGGGCTTACGTGCGGGTGAGTGCCTCGTTGTCGACTGCGGCATCACTGCCGGCAAGGCCGGCGTCTGCACTGGAATCCGTGGCGTCCACGGCGGACTTTGCTTCGGCGAACTTCTCGTTCAGGCGGGAGTGCCGTTGGCCGTAGGCGAAGTAGATCACGACGCCGATGACCAGCCAGCCAGCGAAGAAGATCCACGTCTCCACGGCGAGGTTCGTCATCAGGTAAAGGCACAGGGCGGCGGAAACCACCGGGAGGACCTTGCCGAATGGGACGCGGAAGGACGGCTTCAGGTCCGGGCGCTTCTTGCGCAGCACCAGGATGCCCAGGCTCACCACAACAAACGCTGACAGCGTGCCGATGTTGATCATTTCTTCCAGCAGGTCAACGTTGGTCAGGCCGGCCACAAGTGCTACTGCGGCGCCGCAGATGACCTGGAGGCGGACCGGCGTCGAACGCTTTTCACTGGTCTTGGACAGCGCGCGGGGCAGCAGTCCGTCGCGGCTCATGGCCAGCACCACGCGGGACAGCCCCATCAGCAGCACCATGATGACCGTGGTGAGGCCGATCAGGGAGCCGAAGGCGATGACCTTGGCCGCGGTGGTGTTGCCGACGGCCTCGAACGCGGTGGTGAGGGTGGGCGTCTCGGCTGCCGCGAGGTCCGTGTAGGACACCATGCCGGTGAGCGCGAGGGACACCAGGATGTAGAGCACAGTCACCACGGCCAGGCCGCCGAAGATGCCGCGCGGCAGGGTCTTCTGCGGGTTCTTGACTTCCTCCGCGGAGGTGGCCACGACGTCGAAGCCGATGAAGGCGAAGAAGACCAGGGCCGCACCGGCGAAGATGCCGAGTGTGCCGTACTGGGCAGGCGCGGCACCGGTGAGGAAGCCGAAGAATGACTGCTTCAGGACGTCGGCGGTGCCACCGGCGGTGGGTTCCGCGGCGGGCACGAAGGGCGTGTAGTTCTCGAACTTCACGTACGTGAAGCCCACTACGATCACAAAAAGCACAACGGCGATCTTGATCAGGGTGAAGACGTTGCCCACGCGGGCGGAGAGCTTGGTGCCCAGCACCAGGAGCACGGTGAAGACGGCAACGATCAGGAAGGCGCCCCAGTAGAGGTCCACGCCGCCGAGCGACAGGGCCGGCGGCACGTCGGCCCCCATCAGCGCGAACACCTTGCTGAGGTAAATGCCCCAGTACTTGGCGATCACTGCCGCGGCGGTGAACAGTTCCAGGATCAGGTTCCAGCCGATGATCCACGCAAGCAGTTCACCCATGGTGGCGTACGTAAAGACGTAGGCCGACCCGGCGACCGGAATGGCGGTGGCAAACTCGGCGTAGCACATGATGGCCAGGGCACATGTCACGGCGGCAATGGCGAAGGACAACGTCACCGCCGGGCCGGAGAAGTTGGCCGCAGCCTTGGCGCCCACCGAGAAAATGCCGGCGCCGACAGCGACGGCGACGCCCATGATCATCAGGTCCCAGCTGCTGAGCGACCGCTTGAGCTTGCGTCCGGGTTCATCGGCGTCGGCAATGGACTGCTCGATGGATTTGGTCCGGAGAAGGTTCATAAGGAGTTCCACAATCCTGATTTGTGTTGGAAACAGACTCATCAACGATACTTGTCCACGCACTGGACGCTCACACCTGTCCCGCATGGTGAGACTGCCTGCCCGCCCCGGTTAATCGCGAACGGACACTTGAGGCCCTCCCGGGAGGGCCTCAAGTGTCCGTTCGCGCTGGTGGTTGGTGCTGGTGTTTTGGTGTGGCTGACGGGTTGTTGGACAGGGCTGCCTAGACGGGCCAGTCCATCAGCTTTGACCGGATCAGGAACCGCTTGCCTTCCGGCGACTCAACCGAGAACCCGCTCCCCCGGCCCTGGACCACGTCCACGGTCAGATGGGTATGGCTCCAGTAGTTGAACTGCTCCCTGGACATCCAGAACTCGAGGGCCTGCGGCGGGACGCCGTCGGCGATGTCGAATAGGCCCAGAAGGACGTCCGCTTCCGCGGTGATGAACTCCCCGGCCGGATAACACATAGGCGAGGAGCCGTCGCAGCAGCCGCCGGACTGGTGGAACATGAGGGGTCCGTGCCGGCCCCACAGCTTCCTGAGCAGCGCCACGGCCTCGGCCGTGAGAGCCACGCGGGAGATGTCCTCCCCGGGCAGCGTCACTGCCGCGTCAAGCCCCGCCTCCATCATCAGTACTTGATGACGACGCGGCCGTCGATCTTGGCGTGCTTCATCTCGTCAAGAACGGCGTTGACCTCGGAGAGCTCCCGGGTGGAAACCGTGGGGTGGATCTTGCCCTCCGCGTAGAACTCAAGGGCTTCCTCCAGGTCCTGCCGGGTCCCCACGATCGAGCCGCGGACTGTCAGGCCCTTGAGCACAATCTCGAAGATCGGTGCCGGGAAGTCGCCCGGCGGCAGACCGTTGAACACGATCGTCCCGCCCCGGCGGGCCATGCCGATCGCCTGTCCGAACGCCGACGGGTGCACTGCGGTGACCAGGACTCCATGGCAGCCTCCGGTTTCACGTTGGATGACTTCGGCGGGATCTTCGTGCAGCGCGTTGACCGTAAGCTCCGCACCGTGCTTCTTGGCCAGGGCGAGTTTGTCGTCCGCGATATCCACGGCAGCCACCCGCAGGCCCATCGCCACGGCGTACTGGACGGCAATGTGTCCAAGTCCGCCGATGCCGGAAATGGTGACCCACTGTCCGGGCTTGGCTTCGGTCATTTTCAGGCCCTTGTAGACCGTGACGCCGGCGCAAAGCACCGGGGCGACTTCAACGGGGTCCGAGCCCGCCGGGATGCGTGCGGCGAAGCGCGTGTCCACGAGCATGTACTGCCCGAAGGAACCGTCCACACTGTAGCCGGCATTCTTCTGCGCTTCACACAGTGTCTCCCAGCCGGTGCGGCAGTACTGGCAGTCGCCGCAGGCGGACCATAGCCAGGCGTTGCCGACGAGGTCTCCGACAGCCAGGTCAGTTACCCCCTCGCCCAAGGCAACCACTTCCCCTACACCTTCGTGGCCGGGGATGAACGGTGGTGTCGGCTTGACCGGCCAGTCGCCCGCCGCCGCGTGGAGGTCTGTGTGGCAGACGCCGGTGGTGATGACCTTGACCAGCGCCTCACCCCGGCCCGGGGTGGGAATCGGGAGGGTCTGGATCTGAAGATCCTTGCCGAACTCGGTTACTACTGCTGCTTGCATTGTCGTCGTCATTGGCGAAATCCTTGCGTCGATGGAGCGGTGGTGCGGTGGAGGTGGTGCTGCCTTCCTGAGGGGTGGCCAGGGTGGTGCAGGCGGGGACGAATTAGAGCTCATCCGTCCCCGCCCGGGCTAAGGGCGGCTTAGAAGAAGCCGAGCTTGTTCTCGTTGTAGCTGACCAGGAGGTTCTTGGTCTGCTGGTAGTGGTCCAGCATCATGGAGTGGTTTTCACGTCCGATGCCGGAGGACTTGTACCCGCCGAACGCGGCGCCGGCCGGGTAGGCGTGGTAGTTGTTGACCCAGACGCGGCCGGCCTGGATCTCGCGGCCCGCACGGTAAGCGACATTGCCGTTCCGCGACCAGACGCCGGCGCCGAGCCCGTAGAGGGTGTCGTTGGCGATTTCCATCGCGTCGTTGTAGTCACTGAACCGGGAAACAGACACGACAGGTCCGAAGATCTCCTCCTGGAAGATCCGCATCTTGTTGTGGCCCTCGAAGACGGTGGGCTGGACGTAATAGCCGCCGGCCAGGTCGCCTTCCAGCTGGGCGCGGGCGCCGCCGGTGAGCACCTTCGCACCTTCCTGCTTGCCGATGTCGATGTAGGAAAGAATCTTTTCCAGCTGGTCGTTGGAGGCCTGTGCACCGAGCTGTGTTTCGGTGTCCAGCGGGTTGCCCTGGATGATCTTCTCCACCCGGGCCACGGCGTCAGCCATGAAGGAATCGTAGATGTCCTCCTGGACCAGGGCGCGGGACGGGCAGGTACAGACCTCGCCCTGGTTGAAGGCAAAGAGCGTGAAGCCCTCCTGCGCCTTGTCGTAGAACGCGTCGTTGGACTCGGCAACATCGTTGAAGAAGATGTTCGGGCTCTTGCCGCCGAGCTCCAGGGTGACGGGGATCAGGTTCTGGCTGGCGTACTGGCTGATCAGGCGCCCGGTGGACGTCTCGCCGGTGAAGGCGATCTTGCGGATCCGCGGGCTGGACGCCAGCGGCTTGCCGGCCTCGACGCCGAAGCCGTTGACCACGTTGAGCACACCGGCCGGCAGCAGGTCACCGATGAGTTCCATCAGGACCAGAATGGACGACGGCGTCTGCTCGGCGGGCTTGAGGACCACGGCGTTGCCGGCGGCGAGTGCCGGCGCCAGCTTCCAGATGGCCATCAGGATGGGGAAGTTCCACGGGATGATCTGGCCGACGACGCCGAGGGGCTCGTGGTAGTGGTAGGCGGTGGTGTCGTCGTCGAGCTGGGAGAGCCGGCCTTCCTGGGCGCGGACGGCCGAGGCGAAGTAGCGGAAGTGGTCCGCGGCGAGCGGGATGTCCGCGTTCAGGGTCTCTCGGATGGGCTTGCCGTTGTCCCAGGATTCGGCGACGGCCAGCATTTCGAGGTTTTCGTCGATGCGGTCTGCGATCTTGTTCAGGATGGCGGCACGTTCCGCGACGGAGGTCTTGCCCCAGGAGGGCGCAATCTTGTGGGCGGCGTCCAGGGCGAGTTCAATGTCCTCGGCGGTTCCGCGGGCCACTTCGCAGAAGACCTTGCCGGTGACGGGTGTGATGTTCTCGAAGTACTGGCCCTTGACGGGGGCAACCCACTCGCCGCCGATCCAGTTCTCGTAGCGGTCCTTGAACGTGACCTTCGAACCCTCGGTACCGGGCTGTGCGTAGACAGTCATTGCTAGCTCCTTTGCTGTGCATGAAAGGTGGCGCCTGATGCTGGCGGCCGCCGTTGGTTTCAGCGTAGGAGGGTGAAGGTTGCAGTCAGGTTGCGCGGGTGTGAGCCAGCTCACGGCCGGTCCCCAGCGGGATCGGTGATTGAGCTTGTCGAAATCCCGGACGCGGCAGTCAGGCGCTGAGTTCGGCTTCCAGCCGCTCAAGGTCCGCGACGACGGCGGCCCGCTTGGGCGAGCGCGGCGGCAGCAGCTTCAGGGCGGCAGCCCGGACGTCGACGTCGTCCCTCGCCTCCGGAAGGGCAGCATACTTGAGCAGCGTCTCGGCACTGCCGTCCGTCAACACCGCTTCGCGCATGAGCGAGGAGACCCTGTCGCGGAGGTCGATGATGCCCGGCGCTTCGGAGCGCGGCAGCACCCCGCCGCGGTAGATTTCCAGCGCAATGCGGTGGGCGCCGCGCTGCAGGCAGTTCAGCACCTGCCCGCTGTCCGGGACCAGGTCCATGGTGAGTTTGTACGGCCGGGATTCCGGGACGGCGGCCGGGTTGAGCTGCTGGAGGATCTTGCGCAGCCGAACCATTTCCGCGCGGAGAGTCATAGTGGGGCCGTCGCCTGGGTAGAGCAGGACACTGAGCTCCTCGGCGCTCAGCCCGTCCGGGTGGGTGCTGAGCAGGGCGAGAATTTCACTGTGCCGTGCGGACAGCGCCACCGTTTTGCCTTCGATGCTGAGCAACGCCTGGTCGCGGCCCAGAAGCTGCAGGCTATTGCGGTACAGGCTGCCTTCCTTGGCGCTGCCGGCGCCCGCTCTCCCGGCCCGCGCCGAATCCGGTCTGGCCGCCGAACTGGCGTTCCGCCGTCGGGCCGGCCGGCTGGCAAGGGTCGCCGCCAACTGGAGCCGCTCAACACGAAGCTGCGCCTGAGCGGCAGCGACGGTCGCCTCGACGAGTGAGAGCGTGTGGGGCGCCACCGCGGTGGCCTTGCCCGTGATGTCCACAACGCCGAGCAGCGCGCCGGAATCCGGATCGTGGAACGGGACGGCGGTGCAGCTCCACGCGTGCACGGACCGCTGGTAATGCTCCGCCCCGGAAATCTGGATCCCGCGGCCCAAGGCCAGGGCAGTTCCGGGAGCACTGGTTCCCACTGTGGCCTCTGACCAGTCGGCGCCGGGCACGAACATCATGCCTTCGGCACGGCGCTGCAGGGCCGGATCCCCTTCCACCCAGAGCAGCCGGCCCACTTCGTCACCCACGGCAACGAGCAGGCCGCTGTCGTGGCTGGGCTGGACCAGGAGCTTGTGGATCACCGGCATAATGCTGGCCAGGGGGTGCTGCCGGCGGTATTCCGCCAGCTCGTCCGTGTCCAGTGCAAGGGGCGCTTCGGGGTTGTCAGGGTTGGCCTTCAACCGCGCGGACCGCTGCCAGGATTCCCGAATCAGCCTGCGCAGCCCGGGGATTTCCTGGGTGCCCGGGAAGTCGCGGCCGTCTCCGGGAAGCCGTGCCACACCGTCGAGCAGTTCATGGCCTGCCAAGGCACTCCGCTGCAGCAGCCTCTCGGAGTCGATACCGGGATCCGCCGGGTGGATCAGGTTCCTCATCGAACTCCCACTTGCGCTTGGCGTGCAGGCGCGACACATCGCGGCCAGCCTGGGTGTAGCCCAGTCTAACGCCGCCCCGCACACGAGCCTAGGGCTGGAGTTTTTGTCCACTTATTCCGGCTTCCGGGGCGTGGAAGTCACGATAAGTGGACAAAAACTCGGGAGGGAGGAACGGGGTCAGGCGCGGGAGATGTTGATCATTTCCTCGCGCGGAACTACTTTGATGCGTTCACGCACGACGTCGGCGGTCACGTCGGAGCCAACCCATTCCGCGCCGAGGGCTGCTTCGTGCGCGTCCAGCTTGATCCAGCCCTCCCACGTGGTGAACTCGATGCCGCGCTCTTGCAGGAGATCAATGATGGCCTGCGGATCCGGGTTCCGCGCCGGAGGCAGCGTCAGCCGGTCCTCCAGCAGGAAGCCGATGGTCTCCAGGGCGTCGCCCTTGGTGTGCCCGATCAGGCCGACCGGCCCGCGCTTGATCCAGCCGGTGGCGTAGATTCCGGGGACAGGGTTGCCGGCGGCGTCCAGCACGCGGCCGCCCTCGTTCGGGACCACTCCGCGCCTGGCATCGTATTCCAGCTCATCCAGCGGCGAGCCGTGGTAGCCGATGGCGCGGTACACGGCCTGGACGGGGTAGTCCACAAACTCGCCCGTGCCCTTGACGTTGCCGGTGCCGTCCAGCTCCATGCGCTCAAACTTGATGCCGGCCACCTGGCCGGACCCGCCGTCGTCGGGGTTCCCGTAGACCTCAACCGGGCTGTGCAGGAAGTGCAGGTGCAGGCGGCGTGAGGACGGTTCTTCCGATTCGGCGTGCTCCTCCACGAGCCAGTTCGTCAGCGTGTTCACCATGGTCTTGATCTGGTTGTTGCTGCGGATGGCGTCATCGGAGGCTTCGTCGAACTCGAAGTCCTCCGGGTACAGGACAATGTCCACGTCGTTCATGTGGCTCAGCTCGCGCAGTTCCAGCGGCGTGAACTTGACCTGCGCCGGGCCGCGGCGGCCGAACACGTGGACGTCCGTGACAGGTGAGTTCTTCAGGCCCTGGTAGACGTTGTCTGGGATTTCGGTGGTGAGGAGTTCTTCGGCGTGCTTGACCAGCATCCGCGCCACGTCCAGCGCCACGTTCCCGTTGCCGATCACCGCTATTTCCCTGGCATCGAGGCGCCAGTCGCGGGGTACATCGGGGTGGCCGTCGTACCAGGAGACAAAGTCCGCGCCGCCGAAGGACCCCTCCAGGTCAATGCCCGGGATGTTCAGGTCCGCGTCCTTGATGGCACCGGTGGAGAAGATCACGGCGTCGTAGAAGGCGCGGAAATCGTGCAGCGTGAGGTCCCGGCCATAGGTGACGTTCCCCAGGAAGCGGATGTCGCCGCGGTCCAGGACCTTGTGCAGCGCGTTCACGATCCCCTTGATGCGGGGGTGGTCCGGAGCCACGCCGTAGCGGATCAGGCCGTACGGCGCAGGGTAGGCCTCGAACAGATCGATGCTGACCTCGAAGTCGCCATCCTTCACCTCGTTGGACTTGGTGAGGATGTCCGCAGCATAAACACCTGCCGGCCCCGCGCCCACAATGGCAACGCGGAGGGGACGATTGGAGGTGGTTTCGCCTGGGTTGGACACCGGGAGCCCTTCTGGAACGAGGAGGGTGCGCCGGACAGGTAGCGCACAGTGTCCCCATTCTAAATGTGTTGCAGCGGCACCACGTCGCTTTCCCGGTACAGCAGGGCCCGCAGCTCGGCTTCCGCGGAGTCCAGGCGTTTGGGGTCGATGGTCTCCCCGGCGGCAAAGTGGTCAAGCAGCCGGGGATCAACATAGCTCTTGCGGGCGATAGACGGCGTGTTCCCCAGCACTGCTGCGGCCTCCAGCATGGCCACGCTGATGGCGCCCTTCCGGGCCGCGACAGTGGGTTGCGGGCCGCTGCGTGCCAGGCTGACGGCGGCCGCCACGGTCCCGTGCAGCGTCCGGAAGTCCTTGGCGGTGAAGTCCAGGCCCGTCCGCTCCTTAACGTAGGCGTTGATGTCCGCGCTGGTGACGGGCCGCCAGGTCCGGCCGTCCCTGAACGCCAGCAGCCTGGTATTTCCACCGCGGCGCTGGAGCGTCCGCACCAGGGCGGCGAGGTCGGCGTCGTGGATTTCCGATTCCCAGTCCTTGCCGCTCTTGGCCGGAAAGCTCAGCTCCAGGCACTCCGTCCGGACGTGGACATGCGCACACAGGAGCGTGGCCAGGCCGTGGCTGCCGTTCTCATTGGTGTAGCGCTCCGATCCCACCCGCAGGGACCCGCTGTCCAGCATCCTGAACGCCGCCGCCAGGACGCGCTCCCGGGACACGCCGTCGCTGCGCAGGTCCCGGGTGACCAGCCGCCGGGCCGTGGGTAGTGATTCAGCCAGCTGGAGCGCACGGTCGAACTTCAGCCGGTCCTTCCGCTCGCGCCATGCCGGGTGGTAGATGTACTGCCGCCGGCCCACGGCGTCCAGCCCCGTGGCCTGGATATGCCCGTTGTCGAACGGCGCGATCCAGACGTCCGTCCAGGCCGGCGGAATGCCTATGCTTTCCAGGCGGTCCCTGACGGGTCCCGGGGGCAGCGTGGAGCCGTCCAGGTCCCGGTAGCTGAAGCCCGTTCCGGCGGCCACGCGGCGGTAGCCACGGCCGGAGGCGTTGCTGCGGCGGAGCCTCATGGGGCGGGATCCTGCGAGTTCACCCTTGTCACAAAGGAAAGCATACTGACTACCTGGCCCGTGAATGCGAATCCGGTGCCGGACCCAGCCGTCCATTCGATGGAATACCGGCCCGGCACGTGGTGTTATGGGTTGCGTGCCTACTCCCGACGGATCCGACTCCTCCCCTGCCGCCGAAGCCCCCTCCGCGACGCTGCCCCCGGCAGCCGCTGCCGATGCGGGGAACACCCGCGCGGGGAAAGGCAGCGGTCCCGTGCGCGACGCCAAGCCGGCCGGCCCCAAGGCGGTGGACAAGGAGACGACGGCGGGAGTCATCTTCGGCATCGGGGCTTACGGCCTGTGGGGGCTGCTCCCCCTGTACTTCTTCGCGCTCCAGCCCGCCGCAGCGGTGGAGATCGTGGCCAACCGCGTTGTGTGGTCGCTGCTGTTCTGCACGCTCCTCATCACGGTCACCCGCTCGTGGCGGGCCCTCGCCGGAGCATTCCGCGACAGCTCGGTCTTCGGCACCCTCGCCATCGCCGCCGTCCTCATCGCCGTGAACTGGCTGACCTATACGTACGGCGTGACCACCGGCCAGGCTGTTGAGGCCTCCCTGGGCTACTTCATCAACCCGCTGGTCTCCGTCCTGCTGGGCGTGTTCGTCCTGAAGGAAAGGCTGCGTCCGCTCCAGTGGGCCGCCGTCGGAATCGGTTTCATTGCCGTGGGCGTGCTGACGGTGTCCTACGGCAAGCTACCGTGGATCGCCCTGACGCTGGCCGTGAGCTTTGGCCTGTACGGCTTTGTGAAGAAGCACGTTGGACCGAAGGTCGACGCCGTCACCAGCCTCAGCGTGGAGACGATGGTCCTGGCGCCGCTGGCGGCGGCCACCATGGTGTGGCTGGGGGTCAGTGGCGCGGCCACGCTGGCCAGCGAGGGTGCCGGGCACTTCTGGCTCCTGGTTGCCTCCGGCGTGATCACGGCGGTGCCGCTGCTGTTCTTCGGGGCATCCGCACGACGTTTGCCGATGACCACCATCGGGCTGCTGCAGTACTTCGCGCCCGTGCTTCAGTTCATTGTGGCGCTCGTGGTGTTCCGGGAGGCCATGACGCCGGACCGCTGGATCGGGTTCGGCGTGGTGTGGCTGGCCCTCCTGGTGCTCACTGTGGACATGCTTCACACGGCCCGCAAGAACGCGGTGGCGAGGAAACTGGCCCGCACCTAAAACAAGCGCGAACTGGCAGCAGATGACCTCAAATCCGGGATTTGACGTCATCTGCTGCCAGTTCGCGCTATGTGTGGTGGGTTTGGGGTGAGGGTTGGTCCTAAGCGTTGGCCTTGATGGCTGCGGCCAGGACGTCCAGGCCGTCGTTCAGCAGTTCGTCGGTGATGACCAGCGGGGGCAGCAGGCGGATGACGTTGCCGTAGGTGCCGCAGGTGAGGATGATGACGCCCTCCTTGAGGCAGGCGGCGGCCACGGCCTTGGTCAGCTCGGGGTTGGGTTCCTTGGAGCCGGCCTGGACCAGTTCGACGGCCAGCATCGCGCCGCGGCCGCGGATGTCGCCGATCACGGACTTCCCGGCGCCGGCCAGCTCCGCCTGAAGTTCCTGCAGGCGACCCGTAGCGAGCTGCTCAATGTGGCGCGCACGTCCGGCGAGGTTGTATTCCTCCATGGACCCGATCGCGGCAAGCGCTGCGGCGCACGCCACCGGGTTGCCGCCGTAGGTGCCGCCCAGGCCGCCCGGGTGGACGGCGTCGAGCAGGTCCGCGCGTCCGGTGATCGCGGACAGCGGCATGCCGCCGGCGATGCCCTTGGCCATGGTGAGGATGTCCGGGACAACGCCCTCGTGGTCTACCGCGAACCACTCGCCGGTGCGGCAGAAGCCGGACTGGACCTCGTCGGCGATGAACACCACGCCGTTGGCCTTGGCCCAGGCGGCCAGCGCGGGGAGGAAGCCCTCGGCGGGGACAATGAAGCCGCCCTCGCCCTGGATGGGTTCGATGATGATTGCGGCAACCTGGTCGCCGCCGATCTGCTTCTCGATCATGGTGATGGCGCGCTTGGCAGCCTCCGCACCCGTGATCGAGGGGTTCTCCTCGCGGTACGGGTAGCTCATGGGCATGCGGTAGACCTCGGGCGCGAACGGGCCGAAGTTGGTCTTGTACGGCATAGCCTTGGCGGTCAGCGCCATGGTCAGGTTGGTGCGGCCGTGGTAGGCATGGTCAAAGGCGACGACAGCGTCACGCCCCGTGGCGAGGCGGGCCACCTTGACGGCGTTCTCCACGGCCTCGGCGCCGGAGTTGAACAGCACGGTCCGCTTCTCGTGGTCGCCCGGGGTCAGGCGGTTGAGCTGCTCGGCGAGGGCCACGTAGCTTTCGTACGGGGTGACCATGAAGCATGTGTGGGTGAAATGCTCCACGGCTTCCTTCACGGCCCCGACGACGGCGGGATCGGACGCGCCGACGCTGGTCACCGCGATGCCCGAGCCGAGGTCGATGAAGGAGTTGCCGTCGACGTCGTGGATGATGCCGCCGTCGGCGTCTGCAACGTAGACCGGAACGGCGGAGGCGACGCCGGCGGCGACAACTGCCTTGCGGCGCTCGGTCAGGGCGATGGACTTGGGGCCCGGGAAGTCGGCCTGGACACGGCGCTTCTGTTCCAGGCGGAAGGTGATTTCACTTGCTGTGGTGCTCATGGGGGACTTCTTTCTTTACGGAATGGGCCCACGCCGGCAGGGTTCCCTGGCCGAAGCGAAGCGAGGTTAGGGCGCCGGTGGGGAGGCTCGACCACCGGGAGAGTTGCTAGGCGTCGAGTGCGCTCATGACGTGCTTGATGCGCGTGTAGTCCTCGACGCCGTACATGGAGAGGTCCTTGCCGTAGCCGGACTGCTTGAAGCCGCCGTGGGGCATTTCGGCGGTGAGGAGGATGTGGGTGTTGATCCAGACCGCACCGAAATCCAGGTCCCGGCTCATCCGCATGGCAGTGCCGTGGTCGCTGGTCCAGACGCTGGACGCGAGGGCGTATTCGACGTCGTTCGCCAGCTCGAGGGCCTCTGCCTCGGATGAGAACGTCTGCACCGTGATGACCGGGCCGAAGGTTTCCTTCTGGACGATGTCGTCCGTCTGCTTGGCACCGGTGACGATGGTGGGTTCGAAGAAAAAGCCCTTGTCCCCAGCACGGTGCCCGCCCGTGACAACCTTGCAGTTCTCCGGGAGGTGCTCCACCACGGAGGTGACGGCGTTGAAGTGGTTCACGTTGTTCAGCGGGCCGAAGTAGTTGTCCTCATCGTTCTGCGAGCCGGTGTGCAGCGTCCGGGTGTGCTCCACCATGGCCGCCACCACGTCGTCGTGGACCGAATCCTCCACCAGCACGCGGGTGATGGCGGTGCAGTCCTGGCCGGCGTTGAAGAAGGCGAACTCGGCGATGGCCGCGGCGCTCTTCTTTATGTCGGCATCCTTGAACACGATGGCCGGGGCCTTGCCGCCGAGCTCCAGGTGGGCGCGCTTGAGGCCCTTCGCAGCTCCGGAGGCCACGGCAATGCCGGCGCGGACCGAACCCGTGATGGACACCAGGCCGGGGACCCGGTGTTCCACCATCATGGCGCCGGTTTCGCCCGTTCCCAGCACCACATTCAGGACGCCGGCGGGCAGGATTTCGCCGGCCAGGCGGGCCAGCACCAGCGTGGATTCCGGCGTGGTGTCGGACGGCTTGAGGACCACGGTGTTGCCGGCGGCGAGCGCGGGGCCGATCTTCCAGATGGCCATCAGGAACGGGTAGTTCCACGGTGCAACCTGGGCCACCACACCGATGGGTTCGCGGCGCACGTAGGAGGTGTGGCCTTCGAAGTACTCGCCGGCGGACTTGCCTTCCAGGATGCGCGCGGCACCGGCGAAGAAGCGGAGCTGGTCGGCGCCGGCGGCAACTTCCTCGGACGCGATGAGCGAGCGCACCTGCCCGGTGTTACGGTGCTGCGCCTCCACCAGTTCGTCGCTGTTGGCCTCAACGGCGTCGGCCAACTTGAGGAGCATAAGCTGGCGCTGCCCGGGGGTGACGTGCTTCCAAGTCTTGAAGGCGTCCTTGGCCGCGGTCATGGCAGCATCGACGTCGGCCTGGATGGACACGGGAGACTGCGCCACTACCTCGCCGTTGGTGGGATTGACGATGTCCAGCACGTCCTTGCCCGCGGGCGTGACGAACGCACCGTTGATGAAGTTCTGCAAGGTTTGAACCACGGTGTACAACCTCTTTCATAGGGGACATCAGCAGCGAAGCCGATGGTTGCGACTGCCTTGAGCCTATGCCAGCACCTTCACCCCGGGGAATAGCCACCTGCACACCCTTGGCCGCAATGTTTAGTGCGGTTGACCAGCGGCCGTCTATCCTTGAGCCATGGCCATTTCCCTCGCCACCTTGCTCGGCGTGCACTCCCTCCATCTGTCCAATGCTGGCCTTGCCGAGACCACCTGGCACGAGGACATCAACTGGGTTGCCGTCACGGAATTGGAGGACCCGCAGCGCTTCCTCAACGGCGGCGAACTGGTACTCACCACGGGAATGCGCCTGCGGTCCGCGCCCGAGCAGCGGCGGTTCGTCCGGCAGGTCCAGCGCGCCGGAGCCGTGGGCATCGGGTTCGGGACAGGACTGACGCACGACGCCGTCCCGCCGGCCCTGATTGCCGAGGCCAACCGCTGGGGGCTGCCGATCGTCCAGGTGCCTTACGAGACTCCGTTTATTGCCATCGGCAAACTGGTGGCGGAAGCGCAGGCAGCTGATCATGTCGCCAAGCTGGAGCGCCTGATCGCGGGCCATCAGATCCTGGCACGCGCCCTCCTCACCGGCGGCGGCCTCACCCAGCTCCTGAAGCACTTGGGCGGCATGCTGAGGACAGAGATTGCCCTCACCCAGTTCACCGCCCACCTGTACAACAGCAGCGCCGAGCTCCCCTTCGCTGACACGTGGGCCTCCTACCCCATCCCCACGGGCCGCCGCGATGCCTGCACTCTGTGGGTCCGCCAGCCTTTCGAGGATTCCGGCATTATCGGCTACGCCCAGAACCTGATCAGCGTAGAGCTGAACAACATGGTCAAGCAGCGCCAAGCCCAACGCGCCCTGTGCGGCCAGGTGCTGGAGGACGTCATCCACGGCGCCCTGGAGACCAGCGAGGCCCAGCGGCGCCTCGCCGGTGTTGGCCTGAACAGCACGCGGAAAAACGTGGTGCTGCTGGCGGTGTCCGCCGCCCATCACAAGGCCCTGGTGAGCACCTCCGTACCGCAGCCGCTGGAGAACGCGGTGGCCGCCGTCGTCGGGAAGGACCTGGTGATGGTGATTAACGACGACGGCGGCGCGGCCCCTGCGCTGGCCCGGAACCTCAGCGACCACCTGGCTGAGGCGGGGATCCACGCGACGATAGGGATCGGCGGCGCGTACACCAAGCCGAACGGCCTGCGCTGGAGCTACTTCGAGGCGCGCGATGCGGCCAGCCACGGGCTGCCGGTGAACGAGCCGGAACGCCTGAGCCTGACCTCACTGTTGCTGGCCAGCGAAGACGTTCCCCTGGCCGACATGGCCCATGAGTCGCTGAACCCGCTGCGCGCGTTCGACGCCGCCCACGGTGCGGAACTGGTGACCACCCTGGAAAGCTACCTGAACAACAACGGTTCCGTGGCCGCCGTCGCCGAAGCCCTGACCCTGCACCGGAACACCGTGCGGTACCGGCTGGCGCAGATCACCGAGCTGACCGGCTACGATCCTTCGGTCACGGCGGACCGTGTGCAGCTGTGGCTGGCGCTCGCCGTGTCGCGGCTCGGAGCGCGGCAGGCCAGGTAGGCCCGTTGCCGGCCTGCATGCTCGCACGGCGTGGCCGGAGGCTATGCCCGCACGGCTTGGCCGGGCTGGCGGCCGTTCCCATCCGGACTGCGAACAGGTGCGAATACTCCTTTGACACCTTCGTGGTGCGTGGAAACTATTTGGCTACCTAACTGGAGATGACCGTGAACAAGACCTTTAAGACCGCAACACGGATCGCCGCAGGATCAGCACTGGCATTCTCTGCCTTCGCCGTGACGTCACTGCCTGCCCAGGCCGCCGGGACTCCGGACACCGCCACCGCGGTCAACGAGCCGGCCGCCGGGAACGAGTTCACTTTCGGACCGCTGGTTGACGGCGGCCTGTTCAACGGCGGGCTCCTCAATGGTGGTGTGGTGAACGGCCCCGTCGTTGATGGCCCCTTGGTGGACCTGGGCGACACCGGCCCGTTCCAGTTCGGCCAGTTCCAGTAATCGTCAGCTGACAGTCCTGTCCTGATCCTCCCGTGGACCGGCCGAGACGGCCGGTCCACGGGAGTCCCTTCATGCCCGACCCCGCAGTGCGGGTCCATTTGGCATGCCCGGATGTTTGCCATTCCCGGATCCCTTCCCTGCTGCCGGGCCGCCCGCATCCCTGCGATCCGGTCAGCCCGCCATCCCCTCGAGATACCCGAGAAGGAATATGTCCCCGAACTCCTTGAACTCCCCCGCCCACGACGCCGCGGCAAGGCTGGAACTGACCCCGGCCCAGCGCGGCATCTGGTATGCCCAGCAGCTGGCACCGGAGAACCCGATGTTCCAGATTGGCCAGTTCATCGAGATCGTCGGGCCCTTGGACGTGGCGGTGCTGGCCGACGCGCTGCACCAGGCTGTGTCCGAAACCGACGCCCTCAACATGGCCTTCGCCGAGGATGACGGCGGGCCGTTCCAGTACCCCCAGCGCAAAGCGGCGGCACTGGAGGCCACCGATCTGGGCAAGGCCAAGGACCCGGAGGCCGAGGCCAGGTCCCTGATGGACTCCGATCTGGGTCTCCCCCGCAACGCCGCCACGGATGAGTTGCTGCACACCGAGCTGATCAGGCTTTCGGCGGAACGCCACTTCTTCTATCAGCGCGTGCACCACCTGGTGCTGGACGGCTACTCGGCCGTGCTGGTACTCAAGCGTGTGGCCGGGCTCTACAACTCACTGCTGGACAACGCACAACTGGCCGGTCCCCGGACCGGGAGCACAGACGGCGAACCCAGCTTCGGGCCGCTGAATGAACTTCTCACCGCCGAAGGCAGCTACCCGGAATCCGCCGCCGCCGGGGCTGACCGCACGTATTGGGACGCGCAGCTGGCTGATGCCCCGCCAGCTGCCGGGTTGGCCGGCAGGCCCGAGGCCGCCGCCACCTCACTGGTGCGCGCCACCAGGGCGTTGCCCGCATCAGCTGCTGCCGCCCTGGCGTCGGCGGCCGGCAGCGCACCCGCGTTGGTCCTCACAGCGGCTGCACTCTACCTGCACCGGATCACCGGCGAACGCGACGTCTCCGTGGCCCTGCCGGTGACCGCGCGACGCGGAAAACTGGCTAAGTCTACGCCGTCCATGCTGTCCAACATCGTGCCGGTCAGGCTGGGCGTGGATCCCGGGGCGACGGTGCGGGGAACCATCGAGGCAGTCGGCGCAAGGTTGCGCGGCGCCCTCGTCCACCAGCGCTTCCGCTATGAAGACCTCGGCTCCCAGGGAGGCTACCTTGGGCCGTCGGTGAACATCCTGCCGGTCCTTGATGACATCAGCTTCGGCGCGGCCCGGGGCACCATGCACATCCTCTCCACGGGACCCATCGATGACCTGTCGATCGTTATCCACGGACTTGGCGCCAGCAGCGCAGGCGACGGAACGGGCGCAAGCGCCGGGCAGGCGACAGTCCAGTTCGAAGGGAACGCCGCCCTCTACGGCACCCACCGGCTCGAGGACCACTTGGACCGGTTTATCCGGCTCCTGGAGCACGTGGCCACCCAGCCGGACGCCCGCCTGGCCGATCTGGCAGTAACCACCGAGTCGGAGGAACGCGCGCTGCTGGCCGCCGGGGAAGCGGCAGACCTGGCCCTTCCCCGGCACACCATCGTGGAGGAGTTCCAGCTCAACGCCGCACTGGGCGGCGCCCGGACCGCCGTGGTGGCTCCCGACGGCGAGCTCAGCTTCGGCGAACTGGAGGCGCGTTCCAACCAGCTCGCCAGGTTCCTCCGCGGTCACGGCGCGGGCCCGGGAAGCACCGTTGCTGTCCGGCTGGACCGCGGTGTCCTGCTGCCGGTCGCCATCTTGGCGATCCTGAAGTCAGGTGCCGCGTACCTTCCGCTGGACCCGGACTACCCTGCCGGCCGGGTTGAGGGCATGCTCGACGACGCCGCCCCGGTCCGCCTGCTGACCACCTCCGCGTTCACCCGCGAGGGCTCCAGCCACGAAGAACTAACCACCGGCGTTCCCGTCACCGTCCTGGACTCGGCACTCATGGCCACCTGCCTGGCCGGCAAGGACGCCTCCGCGGTTGTCCCCACAGCCGGCCAGCAGGACCTTGCCTACGTGATCTTCACGTCCGGTTCCACCGGGCGGCCCAAGGGCGTCGGCGTCGAACACCTCGCCCTGCTGAACCTCTACACCTCCCACCGGGACAGCATCTTCCTCCCGGCGGAAGCGCGGCTGGGCCGGAAACTGCGGGTGGCGCACACCGCCGGGCTGTCCTTCGACGCCTCCTGGGACCCCATCCTGTGGCTCATCGCCGGGCACGAACTCCATCTTGTGGACAACCAGACCCGCCGCGATCCCGAAGCGCTCAGCAGCTACCTGGCCGGCACCGGCATCGACTCGATCGAAACCACACCGTCCTTCGCCAAGGTGCTGCTGGCCGGTGGCCTGTTCAACCAGGACACCCACCCGTCAGTGGTGGCCCTCGGCGGCGAGGCCGTGGATGCCCAGCTTTGGAGCGCCCTGGCCGAGAAGGACGGGGTGGTGGCCTACAACTTCTATGGCCCCACCGAGACCACCGTGGATTCCCTTACCGCCGTGATGGAGCCCGGCACCGAACCAACCCTGGGCGGCTCGGTCAACAACAGCCGCCACTACATCCTGGACTCCGGCCTGAACCCCGTGCCCGTCAGCGCCGTCGGGGAACTGTACGTCGCCGGCGTCAACCTGGCCCGCGGCTACCTCGACCAGCCTGGGCTCAGCGCGGAACGTTTTGTGGCCGACCCGTTCGCGCTGGACGGCTCGCGCATGTACCGAACTGGCGACGTCGTCCGCCGCCTCCCCGACGGCACCCTTGAGTTCCGGGGGCGCATGGATGCCCAGGTCAAGATCCGCGGCTTCCGCATCGAGCTCGCCGAAATCGAAGAGGTCCTCCGTGGCCTGGACGGTGTGGAACATGCGGCCGTTGCGGTGGGCAAAAACCGCGCCGGCTACGACCAACTGCTGGGCTACGTCACCGCCGCCGTCGTTACGGCAACGGCTGGCGGCGCAGCTGACGGCGCAGCTGACGGCGAAACCGGAACCCCAATGGACACGGTGGAACTCCGCAAGCAGGCGCGCCGGCAACTGCCGGACTACATGGTGCCTGCGTCGATCCAGCAGGTCCCGGCCATCCCTTTGACGCCAAACGGCAAACTGGACACCCGCGCACTGCCCGCGCCGGCCCGGGAATCCGCCGCCACCGAACCACGGAACCGCCGTGAACGGATCGTGGCCGACGCCTTTAAGGAAATCCTGGGGCTCCAGGCCGTGGGGCTGGATGATGACTTCTTTGAGCTCGGCGGGCACTCGCTGCTGGCCACCCGGCTCGTGGCGCTCCTCCGGGACAGGACAGGGGTGGCACCGGCGCTCCGCACCGTGTTTGAAAAGCCCACTGTTGCCGCCCTCGCCGAGTCGCTCGAGCTGGGCGCCGGAAATGCCCATCCCCTCGAACCGGCGGAACGCCCGGCCGTAGTGCCACTGTCCTTCGCCCAGCGGCGTCTGTGGTTCCTGAACCGGTTCGACCCAGAATCCGGCGCCTACAACATCCCGGTGGTGCTGGACCTCAAGGGGTCCCTGGACGTGACTGCGCTGGGAGCTGCCATCGGCCGCGTGGCCGGCCGCCACGAGACCCTGCGGACCATCTTCCCGCTGGTGGACGGCGAACCCGTCCAGCAGATCCTGCCCGGCGGCGAGCGCCCGCCGGGAATGCTGGCTGTGCAGTGCACCGCGGATGTCCTGGCCGGTGCCCTCGAGGCCGAAACCAACCGCGGATTTGACCTCAGCCGGGATCTTCCGCTCCGCGCCGTCCTGTTCCAGCTGGCCCCCGACCACCACGTGCTGGCGATAACCCTGCACCATATTGCCGCCGACGGCTGGTCCCTTGCCCCGCTGGCACGGGACCTCTCAGTGGCCTACAACGGACTGGCCTCCGGCCGGGACATCCCGCCAGCTCCCCTGCCGGTCCAATACGCCGACTACACCCTCTGGCAGCGCGCCGAACTGGGCAACGAGGATGATCCGGAAAGTGCCATCTCCCGGCAGCTCGACTTCTGGACCCGCGAACTGCGCGGCGCCCCCGAGGAACTCCGGCTCCCGTTCGACTACAGCCGGGGCGCGCACGGCGCAGCAGGGCCGGCGTCGTCCGTTTCCCTGGCCATCCCGCCGGAAACCAGCGCCGGGCTCAACGCCCTGGCCCGGCAGCACAACGCCAGTCTTTTTATGGTCCTGCAGGCCGCGCTCGCGGCCCTGCTGGCCAAGTCCGGCGCCGGTGGCGACATCCCGCTGGGCACCCCCGTGGCCGGCCGGACGGACACCCAGCTGAACGAACTCGTAGGCTTCTTCGTCAACACCCTGGTACTGCGCACGAACACGTCCGGCAACCCCACGGCCGCCGAGCTGGTGGAGAGCGTCCGGTACACCAACCTGCACGCCTACGCCAACCAGGATGCGCCCTTTGAACGTGTGGTTGAGGAGCTCAACCCGGCCCGGTCCCAGCACCGTCACCCGCTCTTCCAGGTCATGCTCACCCTGCAGAACACCGCCGCGGCCGGACTCGCCATGGACGGGCTGGAGGCCACCGCGGACCTCAGCCAGGAGCCCGGCGGGGCCAAGTTCGACCTGCTCCTGGACCTTGCTGAAGAAGGCGCTGCTGAAGAAGAAGCATCCTCGGCAATCCAGGGCTCCCTCGCCTACAACCCGGCACTGTTCACCCGCACCACCGCCGAGCAGCTGGCGGAAGGCTACCTCGCCGTCGTCGAGCAGTTCGCCGCTGATCCCGGCATCACGCTGGACCGCCTCCGGATCCAGTCGCCCGACAAGCAGCAACTCGCCTTGGAGCAGAGCCTCCGCACCGGCATCCCCAATGCCCCCGGCACGGAGGCCGAACAACCCGGGACCGTAGTTGGTGCGTTCTTTGCCACGGTGGCACGGACACCCCGGGCGTCGGCGCTCATCGACGCGTCAGGGCAGGACCACGGCAGCAGCTTCGATGACCTCCACGGCCGGGTGGCATCCGCCGCCAAGGGCCTCGTGGCATCGGGCGTGGAACCCGGCGACCGCGTTGCCGTTTTGCTGCCCCGCACCGCCGACGTGGTTGTTGCAGCCCTAGCCGTCCTGGCCGCCGGGGCCGTCTACATCCCGGTGGACCTGAGCTATCCGGCCGAACGGATCGGAATGATCCTGGACGACGGCGCCCCGGCCGTGGTGATCGCCGCGCCTGACGCCGCAGGAACTGACGCCGCAGGACCGGAAGCCTTTGGTTCCGGCGGGCAGCGGACCTTCAGCATGCAGATGCTGCACGACGCCGGCACGGACGTCCCGGACGCGGTGCTGGAACAGCGGCTCCCGGCAGCCGAGGACCTGGCCTACGTGCTCTACACGTCGGGTTCCACCGGGCGCCCCAAAGGCGTGGCCGTGGAACACAGTGCCTTGGCCAACCTCTACTTCCACCACCACCGCACCCTGTACGCCCCGCGGTTCCAGGCAGCGGGCACTGCCCCGGTGTCCGTGGCGCACATCGCCGGCCTGGGCTTCGACGCCGCCTGGGATCCGATGCTCTGGCTGGTGGCCGGGGCTGAACTCCACATGGTGGCGGATGAGATCCGCGGCGATGCGGAAGCGCTCAGTGGATACTGCCGAGACCACTCCATTGACGTGCTCGAGACAACCCCGTCCTACGCCGGCCAGCTGCTGCAGAGCGGCCTGCTGGATGCCCGGAGGGACCAGCCGCTGCTGCTGGCCCTCGGCGGCGAAGCGGTCCCGGCGGAGCTCTGGACCCTACTGACGTCCACGCCGCAGGTGGAGGCCCACAACTTCTATGGGCCCACCGAATTCACTGTGGATTCCCTCACGGCCAAAGTCACGGGCGGCTCACCCACCATCGGCCGCGGCATCGCCAATACGGATACTTTTGTGCTGGACCAGTACCTGGCACTGGTTCCGGCCGGCATCCCCGGTGAGCTGTACCTGGCCGGACCGGGCATGGCACGCGGCTACGATCTTCGGCCCGGCGAAACGGCGTCCCGCTTTGTCGCCAATCCGTTCGCGGCCGACGGCGGCCGGATGTACCGCACCGGAGACCTGGTCCGGCGCGCCCACGACGGCTCGCTGGAATTTCTCTCACGCACGGACGAGCAAGTCAAAGTCCGCGGGTTCCGGATTGAACCCGGCGAGATTGCAGCGGTACTGTCCTCGCACCCCGGCGTTGAGCGGGCCGTTGCCCTTCCCGACGGCAAACCGGCCCACCGCGTGGTGGCCTACTACACAGGAACCGTCACTCCCGAGGACCTCCGCCGCCTGGCTGCGGACAGGCTGCCGGACTACATGGTCCCCGCCGTCCTGATGCACATCCCGGCGATGCCGCTGACGCCGCACGGCAAGCTGGACCGCAAGGCCCTGCCCGCCCCGGTGGCCGCCGGCAGCGGCCTGGGCATGGCTCCGGCCACCCCTGACGAACGCATCATGTGCGGGATCTTCGCCGAAATCCTGGGCGTGGAGAATGTCTCCGTGACGGACGACTTCTTCGTCCTGGGCGGTCACTCGCTGCTGGCCATCACCATGATGGGCCGGATCAGGGCTGAGTTCGGCACCGAGTTGCCGCTGCGCACCCTCTTTGACCAGCCCACCCCGGCGGGGCTGCTGGATGCCATGCAGGGGCCCCTGCGGACCGCAGCGTCCGCAGTGTCCGCAGCGTCCGTGCCGACGGCAAGCTCACGTGAAGGGCAGGACCTGCCCACTCCACTCCCGGAGTGGCTCGCCGGCCCCGACGCCATCCGCCCAGGCCGCCTGGAACTGTCCTACGCCCAATCCCGGATGTGGTTCCTGAACCAGCTGGATCCGGGCTCCGCCGACTACAACATCTCGCTCGCGGTCCGCCTGTCCGGCGAGCTCAACGAGCCGGCCCTGGCCTCCGCCGTCGCGTCCTTGTTCCAGCGGCACGAAGTCCTCCGGACCGTCTACCCGGAGACCAACGGCGTTCCCGAGCAGCTGATCCTCAACCCGGAAACCGGTGCCAACGCCGCCGGCATGGGCCTCGCCGTCAGCACCGCGACCTCGGACCACGACGTCCGGCGGCTCCTGCGGGAGGACGCCGAACGCGGCTTCGATGTGCGCACCAACCTCCCGCTCCGTGCCCGGCTGATCCGCCCCGCGTCCGACGGCGGATCAGCCCAGTGGGTCCTCCACCTGGTGATGCACCACATCGCCAGCGACGGAGCCTCCCTCGCCCCGCTGGCGCGCGATCTCACAACCGCCTACGAGGCCGCGCTCGGCACGGGTCCGGCGGCCGAACCTGCCCCGCTTCCCCTGCAGTACGCGGACTTCAGCACGTGGCAGCGACAGCAGCTCGACGGGAAAGCCCTCACGGCCAGGCTGGAGCACTGGCAGCACACGCTGGCCGGGATCCCGGCCGAACTGACGCTGCCCGCTGACCACCGTCGCCCCCGCGAATCGCGCCAACCCGGCCGGCAGTTGGGGTTCCGGATCAGTCCCGCCAGCGTCACCGCCCTCAACAGCCTGGCCTCGGCGTCGAACGCGTCCCTCTTTATGGCGCTCCACGCCGGGCTGGCTTCCTTCCTGCACCGCACCGGCGCCGGCGACGATCTGGTGATCGGCTCCCCCACCGCCGGAAGGACGGATCCTGCCCTGGCCCAGCTTGTGGGGTTCTTCGTGAACACCCTCCCGCTCCGGGTCAGTGCCGCCGGGGATCCGAGCCTCCGGACCATGCTCAGCCGGTCGAGGGAGAGCATCCTTGATGCCTTCGACCACGATGACGTGCCTTTCGAGCGGCTCGTCGAAGCCGTGAACCCGGAGCGGGAACTCGGCCGGCACCCCCTGTTCCAGACCATGCTTACGGTGGACAGCGAGGCGCCGTCCGTCCCGCCGCTGCCCGGCGTCACCGTAACCCCGGAGCCGGAAACCGCGTCGGGCGAGGCCAAGTTCGATCTGTCCTTCACCTTCCGGCCCGAGGACGACGGCGGCCTGGCCGCCACCGTTGACTACAACGCCGCCATGTTCAGCACGGAAACCGCCCAACGGCTCGCTGAAGACTTCGGCCGGCTGCTGGACCTCGCGTCCGCGTCCCCCGACACCCCCGTCGCTGCCCTCCCGCTGGTCGGGAAAGCGGAAGCGGCCCGGCTCATGGCCGCCACGGCCGGGGCCCGCTCGGACTCCGGCGCCACCGCTGCCGTCTGGGAAGACGAAACCGGAATCCTGGCGGCCTTCGCCGCGACGGTCAGGGAAACGCCCGACGCCACCGCGCTCGTCGCTGCGGGAACGGGCATTGCGGAATTGGAGCGTACCGGGGAAGGCGCCGACGGCGGGTCCTTGAGTTTCGCGGGTCTGGCCGCTTCGGCGTCCCGGATCGCTGCCGGGCTAACCGCCGCGGAAGTCAACCGCGGCGACGTGGTCTCCGTCATGCTGCCGCGCTCGCTGGGAACAGTTCAAAGCCTGCTGGGTGTGCTGTCCGCCGGGGCCGTCTACAACCCCATCGATACCGAGTACCCGGACGAGCGCGCCGCGGCCATCCTTGAGGATGCCGCACCGCGGGCAATCCTGACCACCGCGGCGCTGGCCGGCAGGGTGGCGCAGATCCTTGACGGCCTCGCTGTCCCGCCCCGCGTCCTCCTCCTCGAAGAGCTGGAAGACGAATCCGCGACCGCCGGCCTGGCAGGCGAGCGGAACGACCGCGAGGTCCCGGTCCACAGCCCGGACCCGCGCGAGCTAGCCTACGTGATATTTACCTCGGGCTCCACGGGCCGGCCCAAGGGCGTGGAAGTCAGCCACGGAGCCTTGGCGGCGCTGCTCGCCTCACATAGGGAGACGCTGCTCTCAGGCGTTGGCCGCCGGCGCGTGGCACACACCACGGGCGTCGGCTTCGACGCCTCCTGGGATCCGATCCTGTGGATGGTGGCCGGCCACGAACTGCACCTGATCTCCGACAACACGCGCCGGGACTCCCGGCAGCTCGCCGCCTACTTCGCCGGGCACCGCATCAACGCCTGGGAAACCACCCCCGGCTACCTGCGCCAGCTCCTCACCGAACCGGAGTTCACCGGTCTCCTGGACAGACACGCCGGCGGCACGAACGCCTTCAGCCTGGCCCTCGGCGGGGAAGCGTTCGACGCCCGGCTCTGGGAAACCGTTGCGGCGCACCCGGGCGTCCGGGCGTGGAACCTGTACGGACCCACCGAAGCCACCGTTGACACCGTGGTGGCGCAGGTGGGTGACACGGAAGCACCCGTCCTGGGCAGGCCAACCGCGGGAACGCGGCTTTACGTCCTCGACGCCAGGCTGCAGCACACGCTGCCCGGCGCCGCCGGTGAGCTGTACATCGCCGGCCGCCAGCTGGCCCGCGGCTACCGCGGCATGCCCGGGCTGACCGCCGAGCGGTTTGTGGCGGACCCCTTCTCGGGCGGCGGCGAACGCATGTACCGCACCGGCGACGTGGCCTACCGGCACGCCGACGGCCGGCTCGTGTTTGCCGGCCGCAACGATGACCAGCTGAAGATCCGTGGCTTCCGTGTGGAACCCGGCGAGGTGGAGAACGCACTGCGCAGCGCGCCCGGCGTCGGCGAGGCAGTGGTCCGTGCTGTCGGAAACGACGACGACGGCGGCCTTCGCCTGATCGCCTATGTTGTGCCGGCGGCCGGTGAGGAGCCCACCAGCGGTGCCCTGCCCGACGTCGTCCGTCATCACGTGCGGGGACTGCTGCCGGACTATATGGTGCCCGCCGCCGTCGTGGTCATCGCTGACGTGCCGCTGACCCCGCACGGAAAGGTGGACACGACCGCGCTCCCTGACCCCGGCACCGCAACCCGCAGCGTCGGGCGGAGTCCGCGGACCCCGCGGGAAGTGACGGTGGCCGGCATCTTCGCCGACGTGCTGTCCCTGGACCGCGCCGGAGTGGACGAATCGTTCTTCGAGCTCGGCGGCCACTCGTTCCTGGCGCAGCCGCTTATTGCCAGGGTCAACGCCGCGCTGGGGACGGACCTGCAGGTCCAGTCGCTGTTCCGGGCCCCCACGGTGGAAGGGCTGCTCCTGGAGGCGTCGAAGGGGGCTGACGAGAGCGCCGCGGACAGCCTCCGGCAGCTGCTGCCGCTGCGCACCACGGGAACCCGGCAACCTCTTTTTGCGGTGCACCCGGCATCCGGCATCAGCTGGGGCTATGCCTCGATGCTGGGCCGGCTGGATCCCGAACGCCCCCTGATCGGGCTGCAGATGCCCGGGATGGAGCCGGGCAGGACCCATCCGGTCCAGGCGGCAACGCTGACCGGACTGGCCGATGACTACATCGCGCAGATCCGCTCCGTGCAGCCCGAGGGGCCCTATCACCTGATGGGCTACTCGTTCGGCGGGTGCCTGGTCCACCGGCTTGCCACCAGACTGCAGGAGCTCGGCGAGGAGGTGGCGTTCCTGGCCATCCTGGATGCTTTTCCCGGCCAGCAGGACAACGCCGACGTCGGAACGGGACCGGCGCTCTGGGCCAGCTACCTCGACGCGCAGGGCTACGATCTGTCCGGCGAGGACCTGCAGGCCCTGGGCGGCGCACGTACCCAGGAAATCCTGCGCGAAAACCACAATCCGCTGGGCAACGTTCCGCTGGATTCGGTCCAGGCCATGGCGGGCAACTTCCCCGCACTGGCCAAGCTGATCCGCCAGGATCAGCCCCAGGTGTTCGCTGGCGACCTGCTGTTCTTCCGGGCCACCGACGAGGTGCCGGACGGCACGCCAGGGAGCGCGGCGTGGGCGCCCTACGTCACCGGAACCATCACCGATGTCGCAGTGGACACGCGCCATTCAGAGCTCTTAAGTGACCGGGCTCTCGGCACAATAATGCCCGCGTTGGCCATCCGGTTGGGCAGCGGAGCCGAATAGCCAGTGATGCTCCTGTTGCACAAGGGGAGTCAATCCACCCGCCAGAACAGACAGGAAAGTCACCATGACGAATCCATTCGATGACAAGTCCGCTACGTTCTCCGTCCTCGTCAACGACTATCAGCAGCACTCCCTCTGGCCGGCCTTCGCTGCCGTTCCGCAGGGCTGGGTCACCATGTTCGGCCCGGACAACCGTGAGGCCTGCCTCGACTACGTGTCCCGCACCTGGACGGACATGGCTCCGCGCAAGGTCGCCGAGCTCGCCGCCGCGCATTGATCCGGGTCGAGAACGTCACCAAGAGTTTCGGCAGCTTCAAGGCCCTGGACGGCCTCTCCCTGCACGCCCGGGAGGGGACCGTCCTGGGCCTGCTTGGACCCAACGGCTCGGGCAAAACCACCACCGTCAAAGTCCTCACCACGCTGCTCTCCCCGGACGGCGGCGACGCGCGGGTGGCCGGCCACTCCGTGCTGGCTGACCCGGACCTGGTGCGCCGGAACCTGGGCCTGTCCGGCCAGTACGCGGCGGTGGACGAGAAACTCACCGCCTTCGAAAACCTGCACATGGTGGGCAGGCTCTATGGCATGAACAGGCGCAACGCCTCGGCCCGGGCGAACGAACTGCTGGAAAACTTCCGGCTGACCGAAGTCTCCGGCAAACGTTCCGGAACCTTTTCCGGCGGCATGCGCCGGCGGCTGGACCTTGCAGGGGCCATCGTGGCCCGGCCCAAGGTGGTGGTCCTGGATGAGCCCACCACCGGGCTGGACCCGCGCGGCCGGCTGGACACCTGGGACGTTGTGTCCCGCCTCGTGGCGGACGGCACCACCGTGCTGCTGACCACCCAGTACCTTGAGGAAGCGGACCGGCTGGCAGACCACATCGCCGTCATCAACCACGGCCGCGTCATTGCGGAGGGGACCTCCATGGAACTGAAGCAAAACGCCGGTTCGGAACGGATCGACGTCGTGATGCGCAACTCGGCGGACCTCACCGCTGCCGCCGCCGTCCTGGAGCAGGCGGCCGGGCCGGATTGCCGTCCCGAACTGGATCCGCAGAACCTGCGCGTCTCCGTCGCCGCGTCCGGCGGCCACCACCTCTTGGTCCGGATCCTCTCGGAACTTGACGCCCGCGCGCTGCCGGTGGAAGAGGCATCCCTGCGCCGCCCCACCCTGGACGATGTGTTCCTGCAGCTCACCGGTCACGCGGCCGCCGAGAACGAAGCGGCCACCGAGAAGGAAGGGGTGCCCGCATGAGCGCCATCACCGCGGCAGCCCGGGACAGTTCCGTCATTGCCCGGCGAAACCTCCTCAACGTTCTTCGCACACCCGGCGCGCTGGTCACAGGAATCGTGCAGCCTGTCATGTTTGTGCTGCTGCTGGGGTTCGTCTTCGGCGGCACCCTGGGCGGGGACCAGTACCGCAGCTTCCTGATCGGCGGCATCCTGGCGCAGACCCTGACCTTCAATGCCTCCTTTACGGCCGTGTACCTGGCCAAGGACCTGCAGCTCGGGCTGATCGACCGGTTCCGGTCCCTGCCGATGTCCCGCGTGGCCGTCATCCTGGGCCGTACCTCCTCCGATCTGTTCACGAGCGTGCTGTCCGTGCTGGTGACACTGATCTGCGGCCTGGCCATCGGCTGGCGGATCACCACAGGCCCGGCCCCGGCACTGGCGGCGCTGGCTCTGCTGCTGCTGTTTGCCTTCGCCGTGTCGTGGATCGGGGCCGTGATTGCCCTGACCGCCCGGAGCGTGGAGGTGGCGCAGAGCCTGGGCCTCGTCTGGCTGTTCCCGGTCACCTTCGTTTCCGGCGCCTTTGTGTCCGTGAACTCGCTGCCCGGCCCGCTGCGCACCATCGCCGAGTGGAACCCCGTCACCGCCGTGGCAGCAGCCGCCCGCGAGCTGTTCGGCAATCCTGCCCCGGCCGGTTTCGGCGTGCCGAGCGGCTGGCCCGCGGAAAATGCCGTGCTGTACTCGGTACTGTGCAGTTTTGGAATCATTGCCGTCTTCGCCCCGTTGGCGATCGCCCAATACCGGCGCATCAGCAAACGGTGACGGCCGACGACGGCGGCCCACTCTCCGGCGTCGTTCTCCTGGCAGTCCTGACCAGGAACCTGGAGTCGGCGTGCGCGCCGGCGGGCGGCCTTCGAACGTTCCTGTCTCCCGCGGAAGTGAGCTCCGCCGGCCGGTTTCGGCGCGCGGAGGACCGTCTGGACTACGCCGCGTCCCATGTCCTGTTCAGGCTGCTGGCGGCGCGGTGGTTGGGCCTGCCTCCGCTCGACGCCGCCGGCTTGGGTGTGACGCGGTACTGCATCGGCTGCGGCAGCAGCCAGCATGGGAAACCGGCGGTGGCCGGAGTGAGCCTCAGCCTGTCCCGCAGCCACGGAGCCGTGATGGCCGCCGCCGGACCTGCCGGAGCACCGGTCGGCGCGGACATCGAACTGGTTCCGGACGGGCTGTTCAACGGATTCGACGACTTCGTGGCAGCACCCGGCGAGCGCGGGCAGCTCCGATCCAAGGGGATTCCCGGCCGCTTGCGGCTGTGGGTTGCCAAGGAAGCCGTACTTAAGGCCGCCGGGCTGGGCCTGGCGGTTGAGCCCTCCGCCGTCCACCTCACCCCGGCTGGCGGCACCCTGCTCCTGGCCGATTGCCCCGGACGCCCCGAGGTGCACGGGTTGACGGTCAGCCCGGTCCCTGCGCCGGCGGGTTACCGGGCTGCCGTGTCAGCGGGCTCCGGGCTGCCGCCGGACCAGCTCGCCCTGTCCGACGTGTTTGGTTCCGGCCGGCTGCCCTAAATGACCGTCCCCCGGAGGACCTTGCGGGACTTTTTCCGTTCTTTCCGGTACGCGGCTTCGGCGTCGGCCGCGAGCTGCACCTGCCGGGTATGGAGCGTGACGTAGGCCGACGCGACGGCCTCGGGCAGGTCCGGCGCCGCCGCCAACTTGGCCAGCACGTCCCGGGCCACAACACTGTCGTGGAAATCGCCCAGGACCTTCTGCTGGCGGTGCGCGGCCTTGGCGACCTTCGCGGCGCGCTTGCCGTGAACGGGCCCTGCGGACTCCGCCACGTGCCGCAGCCGTTTGGCGTCCTTGCGCACCTCGTGGAGGGCTGTCTCGTGCTCCGCCCCCCGGCGTGAGCGTTTGGCCGCCCTGGCTGCGCGCTGCAGGCGTTTGGCGGCCTTGGCCGCCAGCTTGCCCGCCGCCTTGCGGGCCGGGGCTGCGCCCTCCGGCCGGACCGGCGGATGGTCGCGGAAGGCTTCCAGGTCATCCAGGAGCCTGAAGTACCGTTCGGAAAGCAGGGCCTTCTGGAGTTTCCGGTAGGCAGTGTTCAATCTGTTGCCGAGTTCATCGTCCAGCCGGTCCTTCACCGCCGAGGCCAGCCCCGGGTGCAGTTCGGCCGTGTGCCCGAGCAGGCGAGCCAGCATCACTTCGGCGTCGCGCGGCGATCCCAGCACGCTGCCGAGCCACTTCAGCTCGTCCCGGAGGCGCCGCCCGGCCACGGCGCTGTACAGCCGGCGGTACGCTGCGAGCGCGGAACGGGCCCGGCGGGTGGCCGACCGCAGATCGTGCACAGCCTCTGGTTCCTCCAGGCGGACGCCAGGATCATGCGCCAGGATCTCGCGGATCTGCGCAGCCAGGTAATCGGACAGGAGGTCCGACACCGGCCCCTTCTTGCCGGGACTCTTGCCCGGACTACTTGGTCCGGCAGCTGCACCGGGCTCCATGGCAGGCAGCGCCAGGACTTTTGCCAGCTTGGAGCCGTGCTTGGCCGGGCGCGCCCCGGCGGCGGCCAGAATTTCCGCTGCGGCCGGGAACAGGTCAGGACTCCCGTGCACCAGTTCGAGTTCCCATTCGCGCCATTGCCGCGTCCGGGCGTCCCTGACGGTGGCGGCCTCCCCGTCGGGCGTGTCCGCGCCGTCTGCAGCCCCCCCGGCAGCGCCAATCAGCTCTGCGCTGACGCAGTCATCCGCCAGGTCCGCCAGGTGGACGCCGTCTTCGCCATACAACGGATAAGTGGTGCGCCGGGTTTCCAGCCTGACCACTGGGGCGGCATCCTCGCCGCGGAGGTACACCAGCACGTGCGCCAACAGGCTGTCAGGGACGACGCCGGGCTGGCCCAGCGGGGCGTGCAGCTCGCGGCGCCGCTGGGGTTCCGGGCCGGAGCCGCCGCCAGTTCCAGTGCCCGAGGTCCCAAGTTCATCCGACTTCCGGCCCCCGGATTGGGGGCCCTCCGCGGTCAGCTTCAGGTGCCAGCCGGCGTCGACTCCGCCGGTGCGGCGGCGGAGGGTGATATCGCGGGAGGCGAGCGCGTGACCTGCCGTGTCGAAGTACACCGCTTCCAGGGTATCCACGTGAGGCTCCCCCACCCTGGCTACCCCGGGGATCTCCGCGAGCGAAGGCACCTCGGCGCCATCACCGACGTCGTACTTCATTTCGACCTCAAACTTCTGGGAAGCCATGACCAGCCGTCCTTCCACGTTCATGGGCGCCAAATCTTCGCTGCTACGTCCGGAGCCGAACAGACTGTGCTGGCCCGAGTCTATGCCCGCAACATTCATAGCCGGGAGAGGTTCACCACAGAACCCTAGACATCAAACGTCTAACGTCTAATGTTAAGACATGACTGCTGCCTCATCCGATGCCCTGACGCTCTCCGACGCGCCGCCCAAGCCGCGCACCGCCGTCGTATTCGGAGTCATTGCGCTGGTGCTCATCGGGCTGAACCTGCGGGCGGGGATCGCGGGCGCGTCTGCCCTCCTCCATGATTTTCAGCAGGTCCTGGGCTACGGGCCCCTAGTGGCGGCGATCATCCCGTCCATCCCCACGCTCTGCTTTGCGGTGGCGGGGGCGGCGACGTCGTGGCTGACCGGACGGCTCGGCGTCGAGAAGGCAATCCTGCTGGCACTTGGATTCCTGGCCGGCGGGTTGCTGCTCCGCGGGATCCCGGCAACGGGCATGCTGGTGGCGGGCACCGTAGTGGGAATGTCCGGCCTGGCGGTCTGCAATGTGGCCATGCCGTCGTTCATCCGCGAGCATTTCGCCCACCGGACCTCAGCGATGACCGCGCTGTACACAGTCACCATGACCACCGGCGCCACTGTCACCGCGGTCGCCGTGGTCCCGCTGGCCCTGGCGCTCGGCTCGCCGTCCGCCGCGGTGGGCGCAATCGGATTCCTGGCCGTGGCTGCCTTCCTGGGCTTCCTGCCCGTCGTTCTGCATGCGCACCGCAACAGCGTCCGGAGCACGGCTGTCCGCATCTCCCCGTGGCCTTTGCTCCGCACCCGGAAGGGCCAGCTGCTCACGGCCATCTTCGCTCTCCAGTCGCTGCTCGCGTACGCGCTTATCAGCTGGTTCCCTTCCATCCTGATCAGCATGGGGCTCAACTCGGCGGACAGTGGCCTGATGTACGGGCTGATGCAGCTGACCTCCGTGCCCGCCGGCATGCTGGTGATCGCCATCGGCTCCCGGCCCCGGATGCTCCGCCCCGCGCTGTATCTGGTCAGCCTCATGATGGTGGCCGGGATGGCGTCGCTGCTGTTCCTGCCGGTGGGCCTGGCCGTCATTCCCGCTGTCCTGCTCGGCTTCGGCCTGGGTATTTTCCCGCTGGTGATGGTGATGATCAGCCGGAGCGGGACCAGCACGGCCGAGACCACTGCCCTGTCCACCCTGGCGCAGTCCACCGGATACCTGCTGGCCACGGCGGGCCCTTTCGGCACCGGCCTGCTGTACGGCGCCACCGGCAGCTGGACCCTGCCACTGGCACTGCTGCTAAGCCTCGCCGTGGTCCAAGTGGCGGTGGCCCACCTGATCTCGGGTGCCCCCTTGTCCGGCCTGAAGAAGTAGGACGCCATGACCCTGAGCACCTCACAACGCCAGCCTCTCGCCGACGAGGTCACCGCCAAACTCCGGCAGATGATCCACTCCGGCGAGTGGCCCTTGGACCAGCGCATCCCCTCTGAACCGGAACTGATGCAGCGCCTGGGCGTCTCGCGCGGCACATTGCGCGAAGCCATCAAGGCCCTGGCCCACAGCGGGATGCTGGAGGTCCGCCGGGGCGACGGCACCTACGTCCGCGCCACCAGCGAGATGTCCGGCGCCGCCCGGCGTATGTACCAGGACCACACGGACGAACACATCCTCGAGGTCAGGCTGGGCCTGGATACCCAGGCCGCGCGCCTCGCCGCCCGGACTGCAACGGCCGCCGACGTCGCCGCCCTGCGTGCCGTGCTCGCCACCCGGGAAGTCGCCTGGAACGCCGCAGACTTCGAGGGTTGGGCCCGGGCGGACTGGGACTTCCACGCGCGCGTTGCCCAGGCGTCCGGGAACCCGCTGCTGCACGAGCTCTACGTCAGCTTTGGTGACCTGTTCCACCAGGACCTGCTCAAGCAGCAACGCAAGGGCCGGCTGGACGGTCTCACCTATGAGGGCCATGGCGCCCTGGTGGACGCGATCGAGGCCCACGATGCCGACGCCGCAGTGGCCAGCGTCAACCAGAACCTGAACACCTGCGCGGAGTGGCTGCGGGCGTAAATCCTCCCGACGTGCCCAGCCTGTTTCGACGCGCCCAGCCAATTTCGACGCGCAAAGAATCTGGCGCAACCGAAATATCGGGTGCGCCAGATTTTTTGGGCGTCGCAGGAAGATTTGCGCGCCGCCGGGCGTTGGTGCGCTGTGCCGCTGCCGGGGTCAGCCGGGTTAGGAGCGGAGTCCCTCGAACACGTTCCTGGGTCGCTGCATCTCGCCGTGCTTGGCACCAAGGATGATTACTGCGCCTGCGAAGGCCGGAATGGCCCACTGCAGCAACTTGAGCTGCTGCTGCGCCGACTTCAGCTCGTCGGAGGCCCCCGGCCTGGGCTCGGTGGCACCCTCGCCGCCCTGGTCCGCGAGCTTGTCCACCTTCTTGCCGAGGATGCCGGCGTACAGTGTCACAGCGGCGCCGGCCACGGTCACCGCCGTCTTGATCACCGTGTCCCGGGCCACGCCGTCCTGCTTGGCGATGCGCCCTTTGTTCTCCCAGGCAATGGCGAGGTCGGCCACCAGGTGCGAGGCGAATGCCGCGGTCTGGAGGGGCGCCCATTTCATCCAGCCCGCGCTGGAGAGCCGCGTACGTTCAGCCGGGTCCTTGGCTTCCGCAGCCGCGCCGTTCAGACCTATTGCACCCATCAGCGAACCGCCGAACCAGGCCGCTGCGGTCAGATCGTGAACGGACCGGGCAACAAGATTTCCTGCCATGATGTGTTTTCCTCACGTCGAAACTGGTACCGGAATGCCGCTGGTGCGGTCTTTGGGGTCCATGTCCCATCAGGATCACGGTCCCACCATGGTAAGCACACTTACTAACGTTACGGAACCCCGTCTTGTACAGCCGAAACGCGTAATATCGTCGGCATGGAAACAGGGACATTATTCGGCTGGGCATTCGGAGACCCCGCCCGCGAAGATGACGATACATACATAGCAGGCCTTGAGAAGCAAGCCTTGGAGAACGCCAGGGAGACGGCTGCGGCCAAGGGCGTCGCAGTCGTCAACGGCTCTGAGGTCGTCACCTCACTGAGTTCAAATGACAGGTCCGTGGAGCTGGATCATGCTCCGGGCAAGCTGGTGGTCCGATGCACGGTCCACGTTGAAGGCCCGGGCGCGGAAAAGCTGCACGCAGAGGGACCCCTGAACGGCTAAGCCATGGCAGACGGGGAATCCAGCATCAGCGAGGCGGCCGACGCCGTCGAGGAAGCGTCAGACACCACGGCGCTGGACGTTGTTGCGCGCTCCGGATTCGCCGTGATGGCCCTGGTCCACATCATTGTTGGCGTCATTGCCATCGCCCTGGCCTTCGGTCAGCCGGGACAGGCGGAAGCCACCGGTGCCATCGAGCAGCTGGGCGCCAACCCCTGGGGACCGGCCGTGCTCTGGACGTGCGTGGTGGCGTGCACCGGCCTTGCGGCCTGGCAACTCAGTGAGGCCACGCTCCGTGCCCGGCACCTGCCCCGCGCTCAGCGTTTGGGAAAACTGATCTCTTCGGGGTGCTTGACCATTGCCTACGGAAGCGTGGGGCTCAGCTTCGCCGGATTCGCCGTCGGCATGCGCGGGGACTCCGGCGACACTACCCGGGATTTCAGCAGCGCCCTCCTGGACGCACCGTTCGGGCTGCCTGTGCTGGTGGCGGTGGGCCTGACCATCATAGGCGTCGGCGTCTATTTCGTGGTCAAGGGGCTGCGGCGTGGGTTCAAGAAGGAGCTCTTCCGGTTTGACGGCACCCGCCGCGGCAAGCTCATCGACTCCTTGGGCGTCACCGGGCACGTGGCCAAGGGAATCGCGCTGAACCTGGCCGGGCTGCTGTTTGTCATCGCCGCCGGGAAACAAAGTCCCGAGGAGTCCACCGGGCTGGACGGAAGCCTCAAGGCGCTCCGCGACCATCCGTTCGGCCCGTACCTGCTGGTCGCGATCGGGGCGGGCTTCATCTGCTACGGCGCGTTCGCGCTGGTCCGTGCCCGCTTTGGCAGGATGTAACCATCAAAGGAAGGAAGCCATGTCAACCGTGAGCCAACTGTTCAATTCCCCAGCCGACGACGTCTGGAAGGTGATCGCCGACGGGTGGCTCTACTCCGGCTGGGTAGTGGGCGCCTCCCGCATCCGCGCCGTCGACGCACACTGGCCTGAAACCGGTTCACGGCTGCACCACTCCGTGGGCGCCTGGCCGCTGGTGATCAACGACAGCACACGGGTGTCCGCCGTCGAGCCCGGTCGCACCCTGGAACTCGTGGCGCGCGGCTGGCCGCTGGGCGAGGCCAAAGTGGTGATCACGCTGGAGGATTTGGGAACACAGTGCCGGGTTTCCATCGCCGAGGACGCCATCCGCGGACCGGGCAAGCTGGTCCCCAAGGCGCTGCGCGCCGCAATGATCGGCGCCCGAAACCGCGAAACACTCGACCGGCTGGAACTCATGGCGGCCGGTGGGGCGGGGAGTTAAGCCCCGGACATTTAAAGAGAAAGCGCGAACCGGCAGCTGATGACCTCAAACTTGGGGTTTGCGGTCATCAGCTGCCAGTTCGCGCTGTAGTGCAGGGGAACTAACAGTCGGGAGCTAGACGTTGGCTGCTACGCCGTCGCGGGAGATGGCAACCATGTCCTCGCGCGGCACCACCTTGATGCGCTCACGCTTGACCTCAACGCCGTGCGATCCGCCGGCCTCCGTGGCGGCGGCACCGAGCGCCAGTTCGTGCGCGTCCAGTGCCAGCCACCCTTCCCAGCTGGTGAACTTCACGCCGCGGGCGTCGAGGAGTTCGACGACGGCGTCCGCCTCGGGAACAGCGGCGACCGGAAGGTTTTCGCGGTCTTCCAGCAGGTACGTCACGGTCTCGAGGGCGTCGCCCTTGGTGTGGCCGATGAGGCCGACCGGTCCGCGCTTGATCCAGCCCGTGGCGTAGATGCCCGGCACGTGGGTGCCGGCGGCATCCACGACGCGACCGCCGTCGTTCGGTACGACGCCCTTCTTGTGGTCGAACTCGATCTCCGGCAGCGCCGAGCCGAAGTAGCCGATCGAGCGGTAGACGGCCTGGACGGGATAGTCCACGAACTCGCCCGTGCCGCGGGCGTTGCCCGTGCCGTCCAGCTCGGTGCGCTCGAACTTCATGCCGGCAACCTTGCCCGGCGTCGCGGCGTCGTCATAGATCTCAACCGGGCTGTGCAGGAAGTGCAGGTGCAGACGGCGGGAGGCGGTGAGCTCGGAGAGGTCCTCGGGCTGCTCGGCGATCCAGTTGGTGAGGGTGCCCACCATGGTCTTGGTCTGGTTGTTGCTCTGGATCTGGCGGTCCGATTCCTCGTCGAACTCGAAGTCCTCGGCGTAGAGGATGATGTCCACGTCCTTGGAGTGGGACAGCTCGCGGAGCTCCAGCGGGGTGAACTTCACCTGGGCCGGGCCGCGGCGGCCGAAGACGTGCACGTCCGTGACGGGCGAGTTCTTCAGCCCGGCGTAGACGTTGTCCGGGATTTCGGAGACCAGCAGGTCGTCGGCGTGCTTGGAGAGGACCCGGGCCACGTCCAGGGCCACGTTGCCGTTGCCGATCACGGCGATTTCCTTGGCGTCCAGCGGCCATTCGCGGGACACGTCCGGGTGACCGTCGTACCAGGAGACGAAGTCCGCGCCGCCGTAGGAGCCGTCCAGCTCGATGCCCGGGATGTTCAGGTCCGCGTCCTTGATGGCGCCGGTGGCGAAGATGACGGCGTCGTAGTGGGTGCGGAGGTCCTCGATGGAGATGTCGGTGCCGTAGTCCACGTTGCCGAAGAAGCGGATGTCGCCGCGGTCCAGGACCTTGTGCAGGGCGTTGACGATGCCCTTGATGCGCGGGTGGTCCGGAGCCACGCCGTAGCGGATCAGGCCGTAGGGTGCCGGGTAGCGGTCAAAGAGGTCAATGCTCACGGTCAGTTCGCCGCTCTTGACGGCTTCGCTCTTTGTGAGGATGTCCGCGGCGTAAACGCCGGCCGGGCCGGAGCCCACGACGGCGACTCGCAGCGGACGCTCTGCAGATCCTACGGAGGTGCTTGATGACACGGCTGTGTTCCTTTGGTTCGTTCCGGCTGGGGGGCTAGGTGGTGAGGGCTCTTGCTGTGGTGCGGGGGCTGTTCGGGGTGGTGGTGCTGTAGTCCGCTGTCTTGAAGTGCGACGGCGCGAACGGGCTGACGCGGACCACGTCGCCGATCACAATCACGGCAGGATTTGCGACGCCGGTGGCTTCCGCCTGGTCGGCGATGGAACCGAGCGTGCCGATCGTCACGCGCTGATTCGGCAGATAGCCGTTCTCAACGATGCCAACTGGAGTGTCCTGAGGCAAACCGGCGCCCGCCAGGGCAGCGGCGGAGTCGCGAAGTGCGGCCACTCCCATCAGCAGCACAATCGTGTGGTCCGCGCGGGCCGGGACCTCGGACAACTCCTCATGGCCAGTAACAACGCTGAAGCCCTTGGCCAGGCCGCGGTGCGTCACGGGGATGCCGGCGGCGGCCGGAACAGAGATCGCGGACGTGACGCCGGAGACCACTTCAACCTCGACGCCGTGCTGCCGGCAGTATTCGGCTTCCTCGCCGCCTCGACCCAGGACGTACGGATCGCCGCCCTTGAGCCGGACCACGCGGTGCCCGGCGAGCGCCTCGTCGACGAGGATGCGGTTGATCTCGGCCTGCGGCACCGGATGGTGGCCGGGGGTCTTGCCCACCTCGATGACTCGGACGTCCGGGGCGAGTTCGTTCAGCAGTTCGCGCGGGCCCAGGCGGTCAGCCACCACGACGTCGGCCTGGCCCAGGAGCCGGCGGCCGCGGACGGTGATGAGGCCGGTATCGCCCGGGCCGCCACCCACGAGGGCCACGGAGCCCGCAGACGCACGGCGGCGGCGCAGCGGGAGGTCGCCGGTTTCCAGTGCGGTGGCGACGGCGTCACGCAGGGCCATGGCGCGGCGCGGGTCTCCCCCGGCGTTCACGGCGATCTGCACGTCATCAACCACGGCGACGGCGGGCGTCCACGCGGCTGAGGCTTCGTGGTCGGAGGCGTTGACGCACCAGATGCGCTGCGCCTCGGCGTCAGCGGAAACTTTGGTGTCCACGGCGGAATCGCCGGTGGCCGTCTGGATGAACCAGACGCCGTCGACGTCGGACGGAACGTAAGTGCGCGGCTGCCAGGTGAGCAGGCCGGCGTCGGCCAGTTCGCGGAGCGCGGCGGAGGCAGCGGGAGCCACGACGGTGACCCGGGCACCGGCGTCGAGCAGGCCCTTGGCGCGGCGGGCAGCCACGGGGCCGCCGCCCACCACCAGCACGGGGCGGCCCAACAACCGCAGTGCTGTGGGGTAGATATCCTGAATTGCCATAGATCGACGATAGGGCCGCGTCACATTCCCCAACAACGGCGGCGGAAACACCAGTTCACGTAAGGTAACGGGGCGTCACATTCGGTGCTGTCCCGGTTCTGGTCTACTTCACGGCGATGAGCTCGACCAGCCGGATGTTGGGATCCCTGGCCAGGAGGCTTGGGCCGTGTTCGCCGAGCGCCGCCGGGATGGCACCGTTGAGATGCTCCTGCCGCGCTTCCTCGGTCTCGAAGGTGTCGAAGATGCCGAAGGTGTTTTCGTCGACGCGGAAGGCGTACCAGGTCTTAGTGCCCGGCTCGGTGGCCACGATGTCACGGGCTCCGCTGAGGAAGTCCCAGACGTCCTGCTCCTTGCCCGGCTTGGCCTCGACCAGTGCCAGTACTCCAAAGTTAAGCGCCATTGCAGTCTCCTCAAGAACATCCGCGGAATCGGCCGCCTGCCGGCCTATGCCAGAGTCTAGGAAGATACCCGGACCAGAACAAGGGTGCGCCGGGACGATGGGATTCCGCTGACGCCTCGCGGTGCACGTCCCGGCTACTGCCCGTACAGACCGGTACTGAGATAGCGGAAGCCGGAGTCGACTATGACGGTGACAACGGTTGCGTCTGGACCGAGCTGTTCGGCCACGCGCAGCGCGGCCACGACATTTCCTCCGGAGGAGGTGCCGGCGAAGATGCCTTCCTCGCGGGCGAGCCGCCGGCTCATCGCCATCGCTTCGTCGGATGAGACTTGTTCAATCGCATCCACCTCCGCTGGCTCCCAAAGCGGGGGAATGAAGCCGATGCCGGTCCCCTCAATCCGCGGGGGCGTTCCTGCTCTTTGAAGTTGAGATGGCCCTCAACAAGGTCACTCCCGTGCACACCCATCCGGACTCCGACGAAACCCTATATATCCTCGCCGGGGAGATCCTCATGAATATGGACGGCACGGAGCATCACGTCGCAGCGGGCGGGGTGACCATCGCCCCGCGCGGTGTCCCGCACGCGTTCAAGGTCCTCCAGGAGGGGACCCGCGTGCTGTGCCTGCACACTCCGGGCGGCGCCCAGGCGTTTTACTTCGGCGCCAGCGAACCGCTGAGCGGGGACCTGGGGACCGGAGTGGTGGACTTTGAGCGTATCCGCGAATCAGGGCGACTGAACGGCGGCATCGAGATCCTGGGGCCGCCGCCGTTCCCGGCGGCATAAGCCTAGGGGTTTGCCAGGAACCGGGCACGGTGCGCGATGAGGCGTTGCAGGTAACGGCGAAGGACCAAATCCTCCACCACCCGCCCCAGGATGCCGAGCGGCGCGGCGAACTCCACGCGGTCTATCATGATGCTGCCGGTGGCCGTGGCCTGGAACTCGTGGACGTGGCGGAAGAACTTGAACGGGCCCCTGATCTGCTCGTCCGTGAAGCTGTCGGGGAACTCCAGTGCGGTGATGCGGCTGGTCATCCTCAGTGGGAGGCCGAAATGCCGGGCCTGCCAGGTCACCTCTTGCCCCTCGCCGATCAGCCCGGACGTGACCCCGCCTACGGCCCGTTCCCCCGCGCCCCGCTGCGAGTCCACGTGGGCGTCCACGCTGCGCGCGAGGTCGAACAGGCGCTCCGGGGTCAAGGCGGACTCGGTGCGGCTCACGAAGCTGACGGTCATGGCGCCAGTCTGCCAGACTCCCTGGTGGGCTGCCGGCGTAGTTGGTTGCCTTTTGAACAGAACAGCAGAGCCCGACGGCGGGACTCGCCGTCGGAGTCTGCCCGTTGGTCTTGCTGTGGCCGGCCGGCCCGCGTGGTTAGCGGGTGCTGCCGGAGAGGAGGCCGCGGCTGCGGAGGAGGCGCTTCTCGATGGGGCCGAAGACGAGCAGTTCGATCAGGATGCCAACGGCCAGGATCAGCAGGATGGCCGACATCACCACGGACATGTCGGACAGGATCCGGCCCTGGTCCAGCAGCGAGCCCAGGCCGAAGCCGATGGTGCCGCCCACGGCGATGATTTCCGCGGCCATCAGGGACCGCCAGGAGAACGCCCAGCCCTGCTTGAGCCCGCCGAGGTAGCCGGGAAGCGCCGCGGGAAGGATGATCTGCAGCGCCATCTGCAACCTCGATGCGCCCAGGACCGTGCCCACCCGGCGGTACTGCGGCGGGATCTGGTCCACGCCGGAGATCAGCCCGTTGATGATGGACGGGATGGCGCCCATGAACACCACAAAGTAGACAGTGGCGTCGGTCAGGCCGAACCAGATGATGGCGGCGGGCACCCACGCCACGGACGGCAGCACCTGCAGCCCCGAGATGAGCGGACCGAACGCGCGCCGCAACGGCGCCACCTGTGACAGCAGAAGGCCCACGGGCGTGGCGATGGCAACGCTGATCAGGAATCCAACCAGCCCGCGCTGCAGCGACGTCCACACCGCTTCCTGGAGCTTGCCCTCGCCCCACAGCACGCCGATCTGTCCCAGCACGTCGAGCGGGCCGGGCACCAGGTCCCGGCGCTTCAGGCCAAGCGACACATAGAACTGCCAGGCCAAAACCAGGACCACCAGGGCAGCCACCGGAAGCAGGATGCGGCTCCAGTCGATGCGGTCCTTGCGGTCGGCGTCCGACTGCAGGGAGTCAAGGCCGGATTCGAGCTGTCGCAGGTCCTCGTGCCCGGTGGAGGTCCTGGTCAGGGCCGCGGTGATGTGCCGTGCCTCCGTGGGCTCCGTTGACGGGGCCTCGGCAAGCGGGGCGGGGTTATTTGGCATGACGGCGAATCTCCTCCCGCAGCCGGGCAGTGATGACCCCGGTCAGCTGTCCGGCCAGGCCGGCGTCGGTTCGGTGTTCCTCGGTGACGTCCCATTCCTGGACCACACGGCCGGGGCGGGAGGACAGCAGCAGCACGCGCTGGCCAAGCCGCACAGCCTCGCGGACGTTGTGCGTGACAAAAACGATGGTCCGTCCGGTCTCTTTCCAGATACGTTCCAGCTCGTCGTGGAGGAGGTCGCGGGTGATGGCGTCCAGGGCCGCGAACGGCTCGTCCATCAGCAGCAGCTGCCGGTCCTGGGCCAGGGAACGGGCCAAAGCAACGCGCTGGCGCATGCCGCCGGACAGCTCGTGCGGGCGTTTGTCCCCCGCACCGCCCAGGTGCACCAGCTCCAGCAGCTCATTGGCTTTGACGCGGCGCTCGGCCTTGCCCACACCGCGCAGCTGCAGGGCCAGCTCGATGTTCTCCCGTGCGTTGAGCCACGGGAACAGGGCGGCGTCCTGGAACATAAAGGCAGCGCCATCGCTGGGGACTTCCAGGGCGCCCGACGTCGGGAGCTCCAGTCCCGCCATGATGTTCAGCAGGGTGGATTTGCCGCAGCCGGACGCACCGAGGAGGGCGACGAACTCGCCCTTCCCGATGTTGGCGTTGACGTCGTCCAGCACCGGGGCGCCGTCGCCGAAGCGCTTGCCCAGGTTTTCCAGTACGACTGGCATGGTCCCGTCCTTAGGTAGGTGATGCTGTGGTGGTGGAGTTGGCGATGAAGCGGCGTCAGTCCTGGCCGAGCCCGGCAGCGGAGATGGATTTGCCGGTGACTTCGTTCAGCGCCCGGAGGTCAAAGAGGCCGCTGATGTCGGCCTGCTTGGTGGTACCGGCGTCCACTCCGTCCTGCAGGAGCTTGGGATAGGTTCCGGCCAGCGGGTCCACGGTGAAGGTGATGTTGTTCAGCGACCTCTCGATGACGTCGGCCGGAAGGGCAGCGCCCGCTGACTCCTTCAGCGCGGCGTTGATGACGGCTGCCTTCTCCGCCGACGGCGTGTCATTGAGCCAGGCCACGGACTTCGCGTGGCCCTTCAGCAGCGCCTTCACGGTGTCCGGGTGCTCCGCGGCGAAGGTCCTGTTCACAATCAGGATGGTGGTGGGGAACTCGCCCGGCTTGCCGGTTGCGGCGCCGTCCCACAGGTCCTTCTCGTCCACCAGGACCTTGGCTCCGGCCTGGAGCACCAGGCGCGAGGCCCACGGCTCGGGCAACCACGCGCCGTCGAGCTTTCCATCCTGGAAGAGCTTCAGGGTCTGGGCGTTTTCCGTGGGGTTGATGGCCACATCGCCGCTGCCATCCACCTTGGTCTTGTAGCCATTTGATGAGAGCCAGGCGCGCAGCGCGACGTCCTGCGTGCCGCCGAGCTGCGGAGATGCGAGGGTCTTGCCCTTGAGGTCCGCAGCCGAATTGATGCCCGGCCGGACCACCAGCTGCGCCCCGCCGGAGGCCGCTCCCGCGATGACGCTGACGGACTCGCCCTTGCTCTTGACGAAGGAGTTGATGGCGGGGTTGGGGCCGATGTAGGCGGCGTCGATGGCGCCGGCGTTCAGGGCCTCGATCGCAGCAGGCCCCGCGTTGAAAGTCTCTGTGCTGAGCTTGGTGCCGCCCAGCTCCCCGGCAAGGAAGCCCTGGTTGACGCCCACCAGCGCCGCCGCGTGTGTGATGTTTCCGAAGTAGCCCAGTTTCAGCTCGGCGGCGGGGGTGGGTGCAGGGGCTGCCGCCTGCGCGTCAGTGTTACGCGAAACGCTGGAAGCCACCACGGCCCCCACAGCGATCAGCAGGACCAGTCCGATGGCCAGCGCAGCCTCGATGGCACGCTTGCGCTTGGGCACCGCGTTTTCACCGGCCACGATCCGGGTCATCCCGGGCTTGGAACTAGTCATTGTTTCACCATAGGGAGTGTCATAAACCCGTTCAACGAAGCAGCAACGGGGGGTCACGCGCGTTCATCTAGCGTCACATTCGCGTGCTGGCGGGACGGAGTTCGCTGACGTGGCCGGAAGGCTGCGGACACGCCGTTTGCGCCCCTGCGAGCCGGCAGGCTTCCCAGCGAACTGGCGGATGGTTCAGTTGCCTTTGACGTTGATCAGCTGCCGCAGTTTGTGGCGCACCGTGACCAGGTCCCCCGCGTCCCTCATCACCACATCGATTGGTTTGTACGCCGCCGGAATCTCGTCGATGAACGCCTCAGTGGCGCGGAACTCGATGCCCTGCATGGCCGTCTTCAGCTCGGCCAGGGAGAAGGTCTTGCGGGCAGCCGTCCGGGAGTACTCGCGGCCCGCACCATGCGGGGAGGAATTGAGCGCCACACGGTTGCCAAGTCCCTCCACTACATAGGACGCGGTGCCCATGGAGCCCGGGATCAGGCCAGGGTCCCCTGGCTCGGCCTTGATGGCGCCCTTACGCGACACCCACACGGACTTGCCGTAATGGGTCTCCAGCTGCGTGAAGTTGTGGTGGCAGTTGATCCGCTCGCGCTTGTTGACATGGCCGCCCACCCAGTGCGCGAACTGCGCGATGACGCGGTCCATCATTTCCTCGCGGTTCAGGAGGGCGAAGTGTTGCGCCCAGCGGAGTTCCTTGATGTACCGGGTGAACTCGCTCGTGCCCTCCTCCAGGTAGGCGAGGTCCGGGTCGGGCAGCCTGGTCCCGCGCTTCCGGGTCACCTGCTGGGCGACGCCGATGTGGTGCTGCGCGATCTTGTTGCCGACGCCCCGCGAGCCGGAGTGGAGGAACAGCCAGACGGCGTCGGTCTCGTCGGCGGAGACCTCGATGAAGTGGTTGCCCGATCCCAGCGAGCCCAGCTGAAGTTCCCACTTGGCCAGATACTGGGCAGGGTTGAAGCCGGTCTGCGCCGCCAGCTTCCGGAGCTCGGCAAGGCGCGGTTCGGCAGTGTCCATGACCCGCCGGTTGTTGTGCCCGGCAGACAAGGGAATGGCCCGTTCGATGTCCTCGCGCAGCCGTTTGCGGTCCCGGGGCAGGTCCTTGACCGTGTACTGGGTCCGCACGGCGATCATGCCGCAGCCGATGTCCACCCCCACGGCGGCCGGGAGGATCGCGTGCAGGGTGGGGATCACCGACCCCACCGTGGCGCCCTTGCCCAGGTGCGCGTCCGGCATCAGGACCAGGTGCGGGTAGATGAACGGCAGCGTGGACGTGGCCTGCGCCTGCTCGCGGGTCTTGTCATCCAAGATCGAGGCCCAGCTGATGAGTTTGCTGTTGATGCGTTCCACGCTTCGCCTCCCACTGTTAAGGATACGAAACGACGAAACCGCGGCTTGTTCGCGTATCCGGCCCGTGAAGGTCCGGATACGCGGACAAGCCGCGGTTCCTGAGGCTCAGATGGAGTAGCGCTCGTCCTCATGGTCGCCCGGGTGGTCCTTGACCAGGCCCGCGGCCAGCGTGTTGCCGTCCAGCGGATCGATCACCAGGAACGCGCCCGTGCGGCGGTGGTGCAGGTAGTTCTCCAGCGGCAACGGCGCGGCAAGCCTGAGCTGCGCGTGGCCGATGTCGTTCAGCTCCAGGCTGGACGCACCTTCGAGCTTGAACGTGGCCAGGTCCAGCTTGCCGCTGACACTGCGGACCAGCGCCTGGACGGTACGGGTGCCGTGCTTCACCAGCACCTTGGCACCTTCCCGCAGCGGCTTGGGCGAGAGCCAGCACAGCGCGGCGTAGAGGTCGGCAGTGGACTCCGGGAAGGTTCCGGCGGCGGCAATGGTGTCACCGCGGGCGACGTCGAATTCCTCCGCCAGGCGGATCGCCACGGACTGCGGGGCGAATGCTTCCTGCAGTGACTCACCGGCGAAATCAATGCCGGTCACCGTGGTGGTGCGGGCAGCCTGGCCGGGGGTCAGCACTGACACGGAATCCCCTACCTTCACGGAACCTTCGGTGATCTGGCCGGCGTATGCGCGGTAGTCACGGAAGGCTTCAACGTCCAGGCCACCAGCAACTGCATCGGGAGCCAGCGCACCCTGCGGCCGGATGACCAGCTGCACGGGGAAACGGAAGCTCTCCAGCTGCGTGTCGATCTCGTCGGCGGCGGGCAGGGTCTCGAGGACCTCCAGCAGGGCCGGGCCGTCGTACCAGGGGGTGCGCTCGGAACGGTCCACCACGTTGTCGCCGTCGAGGGCGGACACGGGGATCACCAGCAGGTCATCGATGTGGTCCGCGGTGCCCAGCTCGGCCGAGCCGATGCCCAGTTCGCGGGCCACCTGCTGCACGTCGGCCTGGATCTCGCGGAACACCGACTCGCTGAAGTCCACCAGGTCGATCTTGTTGACAGCCACGACCACGTGCGCCACGCGCAGCAGCTGCAGCACGGACAGGTGCCGGCGCGTCTGCTCCAGGACACCCTTACGGGCGTCAATGAGTACGACGACGGCATCCGCCGTGGACGCGCCGGTCACCGTGTTCTTGGTGTACTGAACGTGCCCGGGGCAGTCGGCCAGGATAAAGCTGCGCTGGTCCGTGGCGAAGTAGCGGTAGGCCACGTCGATGGTGATGCCCTGCTCGCGCTCGGCGCGCAGGCCGTCGGTCAGGAGGGCCAGGTCGATTGCCTGGGTGCCGGTGGCACCCGCGCCGCCGAAGCCCCGGTCCGCGGAGGTGCGGGCAACGGCGTCGAGCGTGTCAGCAAGAATCGCCTTGGAGTCGTGCAGGAGGCGGCCCACCAAAGTGGACTTCCCGTCGTCGACCGATCCAGCGGTGGCGAACCGGAAAAGGGTGGTGGGCAGGGCCGTTTCCAGTTCGGCGGCGGTTCCGTGCAAAATTGCGTTCGTGCTCATTTAGAAGTACCCATCCTTCTTGCGGTCTTCCATGGCAGCCTCGGAGATGCGGTCATCTGCACGGGTGGCGCCACGTTCGGTGATGGTGGAGGCGGCAACTTCGATCACAACGTCGCTCACGGTGGCTGCGTCCGATTCAACGGCACCGGTGCAGGACATGTCGCCCACGGTGCGGTAGCGGACGGTTTTGACGATGACTTCCTCGTGCGGCAACGGCTGGGAAACCTCGCCCACGGCACGCCACATGCCGTCGCGGGCAAACACTTCACGGTCGTGGGCGTAGTACAGGCCCGGCAGCTCGATGTTCTCGCGTTCGATGTAGCGCCAGATGTCCAGCTCGGTCCAGTTGCTGATGGGGAACGCGCGGACGTGCTGGCCAACGGTGTGGCGGCCGTTGTAGAGGTTCCACAGCTCGGGGCGCTGGTTGCGCGGGTCCCACTGGCCGAACTCGTCCCGGAGGCTCAGGATGCGCTCCTTGGCGCGGGCTTTGTCCTCGTCACGGCGGCCGCCGCCGAAGACAGCGTCGAATTTGTTCTGCTGGATGGCGTCCAGCAGCGGGACGGTCTGCAGCGGGTTGCGGGTGCCGTCGGCACGTTCGGCCAATTCGCCGCGGTCGATGAACTCCTGGACACTTCCGACGACGAGCTTAAGTCCCAGCCGCTCCACCGTCCGGTCGCGGAAGTCGATGACCTCGGGGAAGTTGTGGCCGGTGTCCACGTGCAGCACGGGGAACGGGACCTTGCCCGGCCAGAACGCCTTGGTGGCCAGGTGCAGCATCACCACGGAGTCCTTACCGCCGGAGAACAGCAGCGCAGGCTTCTCGAACTCGGCCACGACTTCGCGGATGATGTGGATCGCTTCGGACTCGAGGGCGTCCAGGCTGGAAAGCCTTGAAGCTGCTTCTCCACGCGGCTTAGACACACTCACTCGTTCCTCGCTCGCGCGATGCGCCGCTTTCGGAGAATCAGCGTCAAGTTCCAGCACAGACAACTCCAGGTCCTCGTTGGTGATTTGGGTGCTCATACGTGTAGTCCGCATTCTGTCTTGTCGGTGCCTGCCCAGCGGCCGGCGCGGGGGTCATCGCCGGGCGCAACCTTGCGGGTGCAGGGCTGGCAGCCAATGGAGGGGTAACCCTGGGAAAGCAGCGGGTTGACGGGCAGGAGGTTGTCATCGGAGTACTGGACCAGCTGGTCGAACGTCCATGCGGCCACCGGGTTGACCTTGACCAGGCCGTTGATTTCGTCCCAGGTCACCAGCGGGGTGTTCGTCCGGGTGGGGGCTTCGTCGCGGCGGACGCCGGTGAACCACAGTTCGTAGCCGGCCAAGGTGCGGCGCAGCGGGGCCACTTTGCGGAGGGCGCAGCACTGTGCGGCATCGCGGGCAAAGAGGTCCTTGCCCAGGAGCCGGTCCTGCTGTTCCACGGTGCTCTCCGGGAGCACGTCCACCACGTTGACGCGGAGGTTCGCGGCCACCTCGTCACGCGTGGCGTAGGTTTCCGGGAAGTGGTAGCCGGTCTCCAGGAACAGGACGTCAACGCCGGGCAGCTGGTCCGCGACCAGGGCCGGCAGGACGGCGTCGGCCATGGAGCACGCGACGGCCACCGCGGACAGGTCGAAGTTGCGCTCCACCCAGGCGATGACGTCGCGGGCGGGCGCATCCCAGCCGAGCTCGGCGGCGCCGGACTCGGCGATGACCTTCAGTTCGTCGTGCGTGCGGAGCTTGGCAGGGGCTGCCGAGACCGGGGTCTCGCTCCCCAACCGCTCCCTAACCTCGCTAGCTCGGCCAGGGAACCCTGCGGCCGTGGGCCCAGGCTCAACCACCGGGTCGACTCCGAGTGCATGCTTGCTCACTGGAGGGCCTCCTCGTCTGCTGCGTGGGCCCACTCAGCGAAGGTCTGGCCTTCGGCGCGCTTAGCCACGAACGTGCGCACGACGCGTTCCACGTAGTCCGGCAGGTCCTCGACGTACACCTTCAGGCCGCGGACGGTGCGTCCCAAACCTGCCTCTTCGCGGCTGTTGGAAGCCAGCCCGCCGCCCAGGTGGACCTGGAAACCCGGGGAAGGGTCGCCGTCGGGCGTTGGCAGCATCATGCCCTTAAGGCCGATGTCCGCGGTCTGGATGCGGGCGCAGGAGTTGGGGCAGCCGTTGATGTGCAGGGACAGCGCATGCGGCAGTTCGCCGGACTCCGCGAGGTCTGCCAGGCGGCGTTCCAGGTCCGCGACGGCGGTGGCGGCCGTGACCTTGGTTTCAACGATCGCCAGCTTGCAGTATTCAATGCCGGTGCAGGCGATGGTGCCGCGGCGGAACACGGACGGGCGTGCGGAGAGGCCCAGTGCGTCCAGCTCGGCAACCAGCGGTTCCACGTGGTCCTTGGCAACGTCCAGGACCACCAGCTTCTGGTGCGGGGTGGTGCGCAGGCGGTAGGAGCCGCGGGCCTCGAGGGTGTCCGCGAGCTTCACCAGCTGCGCACCGGACAGGCGGCCGGCCAGCGGGGTGGCGCCGATGAAGAACTTGCCGTCCTTCTGCTCGTGCACGCCGATGTGGTCGCCCGGAGTGGTGGGCTTGGGCGCGGCGGGACCGTCGGCCAGCTTGTAGCCGAGGTACTCGTCCTCGAGGATCTGACGGAATTTCGCCGGTCCCCAGTCAGCCATCAGGAACTTCAGGCGGGCCTTGGTGCGCATGCGGCGGTAGCCGTAATCGCGGAAGATGCTGGTGACGCCGAGCCAGACTTCGGCGGCTTCCTCGGGCTTCACGAAGGCACCGAGCCGCTTGCCGAGCATCGGGTTGGTGGACAGCGCGCCGCCGGCCCAGAGGTCGTAGCCGACGCCGAGTTCGGGATGGCGGACGCCCACCAGGGCGAAGTCGTTGATCTCATGGACCACGTCCTGGCTGGGGTGGCCGGTGATGGCGGTCTTGTACTTACGCGGCAGGTTGGACAGCAGCGGGTTGCCGATGAAGCGCTCCCCCAGTTCCGTGATGAGCGGCGTGGGGTCGATGATCTCGTCCTTGGCGATGCCGGCCACCGGGGAGCCCAGGATGACGCGGGGAACGTCGCCGCAGGCCTCGGTGGTGGACAGGCCAACACCCTCAAGCCGGTCCCAGATCTCGGGGATATCCTCCACCCGGATCCAGTGCAGCTGGATATTCTGGCGGTCCGTGAGGTCGGCCGAATCCCGGCCGAAATCAACGGAAATCTGGCCGATGACGCGCAGCTGCTCGGTGGTGAGCGCACCGCCGTCGATCCTGACCCGGAGCATGAAGTACTTGTCTTCCAGCTCGTGTGGCTCGAGCGTGGCGGTCTTGCCGCCGTCGATGCCGGGCTTGCGCTGGGTGTACAGGCCCCACCAGCGGAAGCGGCCGTGGAGGTCCTGGCTGGGGATGGCGTCGAAGCCGTCCTTGGAGTAGATGGTCTCGATACGCTCGCGCACGTTGAGGCCGTCGTCTTCCTGTTTCCAGGTTTCGTTGGCGTTCAGCGGGGTCTTGCCGTCGACTTTCCACTGCCCGTGCGGCTTTGCAGCGGGGCGGGAGGCGCGCGCGGGGCGCTTGGCGGCGGCGGGGTCCACGGACGCTCCGGCTAGAGCTGTATCAGTCATGCATCGACTGTAGGTGCCTGCCGGAGCGCGTCACAAAGGTCCGGAAACGGGAGGTCACCTAGGGAAACAATTCGTCACGAACCGCCCGAGAACCTTGAAGATGCCTGCCTGCTGTGCTTGGTTGCCGAGCCCCGGGCGGCTATTGACCGTGGGCGACGGCGGCGTCGAACCGTTCCAGCGCGATCTCGGCCAGCACCGGGGACGGCAGCAGTGGTTCCGTCACGAGGTCGGCACCCGCCTTGGCCAGCTGGTCGTGGAAGTACCCCGGCGCGAGGAGGTATGACGCAATGACCACGCGGCCGCCGTCGTCCACGGCCCCCGCGGACTCCCCCGCCCCGGCACCTCCTGCCAGTTCCAGTCGGAGCATGGCGACGGCGTCGGGCACTGACGGCTTGGCGGAGGCACCGTAAGCGGCCACAATCCGGTTGCGCCGCAATTCACGGAGCTGGTCGGCGAGCTCTTCGACGCTGACGGCGGCGTTGGGGTTGGAGGACCCCGCGGCAGCGAGGACGATCGCGTCGCGATCCGTGACGCCGGCCTCGCGGAGGCGCTGGTCCAGCAGGGCTGCGAGCCGGAGATCCGGCCCCAGCGGCGCGGCGGCCAGGCTGCCCGGACGGCTTTTCGCAGCGCGGGCGATGTCCACCTTGACGTGGTATCCCACGCTCAGCAGCAGAGGCACAACGACGGCTTTATCCTCTTCGGGCAGCGACGCCACCACGTCCACGAGATCCGGCTGCTGGACGTCCACGTACGCTTCCCGCACGTCCAAGCCAGGGCGCAGGGCGGCGATGTCTGCGCGCAGTGCGTTGACCTCTGCGGCGCCCAGGGTGCTGGACGTCCCGTGGGCACAGGCGATCATGATCGGGTTGTTCATAGGGGCTAGCGTAACGTTGGAGCCGCCCTTTCCGCCCACCTTGAAACCGCCGGGACGCCTCATGACATTGCCGTTCGACTCATTGCCGTTCGACATCGACCTGGTGTGGCTGGACCTGGCTGGAGTCTTCTTCTTCGCCGTCTCCGGATCGTTGTTGGCGGCACGGAAACAGTTCGACCTCGTAGGTTCGCTGCTGCTGGCGTCCCTGGTCTCCCTCGGCGGCGGCGTCATCCGCGACATCATCCTCAACACCACGCCGGCAGCCTTCTCCAACCCCGCATATCTGGTTCCCCCGGTGCTGGCGACCGTCCTGGTGTATTTCCTGTACTCCAGCGTGCAGCGGTACACCTCGCTGCTGGTCCTGTTCGACGCCGGCGGGCTGGCCCTCTTCTGCATCACCGGAACGCTGAAGGCCCTGGCCTTGGGGATGAACCCCGTGGCCGCCATGCTGCTCGGCGTGACCACGGCGGTGGGCGGCGGACTGCTGCGGGACATCACTGCCAACGAGGTGCCCCAGCTTTTCAACCCCAAGGACCTCTACGCGCTGCCGGCCTTCAGCGGGGCGGCGTTGACCGCTTTGCTCTGGGTGACAGGGGCCTTCAACGCGTTGACGGCGTGCGCGGTGGCTGCCGTGGTGTTCGCTTTCCGCGTGGTTGCCTGGCGCCGGTCCTGGTATGTTCCGCTGGCCGTGCACGGCTGGCACCGGCGGGGCTCCGGCGGCGGGGACGGGGCAGCGGGCTTTGGTGGCCCGGGCGGCTTTGGGGGCGGTGGGGCTGATGGGGCTGGCAGCGGCTCGGGAGCACGCCGCAGTTAGCTAGGATATGAGCATGACTGACATGTTCCTCGAGAAGTTCCGCGCGCTTGTTCCGACGTATCTCGAGGACGAATGGCAGGCGGAAGATGGCCTGCCCTCAGACGAACTGGACGCGGCCCTCGCCGAACACCTGTTCCAGGTTCCCCTGGTCCTCCGCGAGTTTTACATGGCTGTGGGCGGCTGCGAGGACATCATGGAGGCCTTCCACTACTTCTGGGATCCTGAAGAGCTGGAAGTCGATGACGAAGGCTTCCTGATGTTCCTTGAGGACGAGGAAGAACAGTTCACCTGGGGCTTCCGCGTAGGCGATCTGGGCATCCCGGACCCCATCGTCTACCGCCGCAACAACGCCCGCGGCCAGTGGAAGAGCGAAGAAGGCACCTTCTCCGAATTCGTCTTCGACATGTTCGAGTGGGCCTTCAACGACGAGGAAGAAAACTAGGGTCCTCCTGCCCACCTAAACGGGGGACTTCGACACGGACCCGCCGCGCCCGAAGCCTGCTCCTTCGGATACGTCGCCCAAAGTGCCCCACGACGGCGCGACTCACCTCGCGCCGAAAGCCCCCTGCCGCGACAGTTCCAGTACTGCCAACACCTGGCCCACCATCCGCTCAGGGTGATAGACAACGTCGTCATAGCCGAACCTAAGGCCAAGACGTCCGCCGATGAGGGTGGCATTGTTGCGCTTTCGGTCCTTCTTCACTTGTCGTGCCTCCAGGTGAGTGCTTCCGTCGGTTTCCACCACGACACACTCCTCAATAAGGAAGTCCACCTCCCCAACCCCTGGTACTACGACATGTCTGCGGACATGCAGCCCCGCCCGCCGGAAGTGGTAATTGGCCAGCACCTCCAGCAGGGAATCCGCCCGAGGGATAACACTGTCCAGGACGGACCTGGCGCGGGCGTTGCGGTTTCCGGGGAGCTTGCGCCGCAGGAAATCCAAGCTGATGTCGCCCCGCTGGGCTGCGCACTGAAGCATGACCAGCGATTCCACTGCGGGCAAGCAACGCAACGAATGAATCAGGACGTCGGCCAGGCCTGCCACCGGCAGCCATGGGTGGGACGGGTGGGGGCATCGGCCGTGGGTCAGCGTCCCCGGCGGTGTCCTCTTATGCCCCGGACTGAGGTGCACGGGACCAGCATCATGTATCGTCCACAGCTGGTACATGGGGGCGGCCGACAGACACGTCAGCAGAGAGTTGTGCTGCAGCGCCAGGCCGAGCACGCCTGCCTCACGCGGCAGGCTGTAGATACCTCGTCGGATCCGCACAATTCGCCCGGCCGCCAGTGCTTTGTCGAGGGACGTTCGGGAAAATCCGGCCCCGCGGAGCGTCGCGGCCCGGGCTACGCTGGCCCGTGTGCCGAGAAAAGTCTCAATATCCATTGATCCACGGTGCACTTGGACGACAGCAAAGGGCAGACCCAAGGTGCTGCATGTGGACGACGTGGCCGACGCGGGGCACTTCGACACGGACACGCCGTCTCTGCAGCCCGGAAGGCCCGACGGAGGCCGCAATGTGCCCCACCAAGGACTAAGTCCTGTGACACGCGCAGTAACAGCAGCCTTGCATCCTGTGACAGTCTTGTCATAGACTTTTCATGGATCCGCTAAACGCCTCCAGCGGGTCTGATGCGAACGGAGATATAGCCCCGGTTCGACGCAACGTGTGACTCGTAGCGTTGCTGAGAACCGGGGCTATTGCATTTAAAGCCAAAAAGCAGGGCCCCGGCCAGGTTCACCCCGCCGAGGCCCCGCTCGCAGCGAAACAGGAATCAGCTGGCGCGGTCCACCACAGCCAAGGCGAAGTTGGACAGCGAGGACTTCACAACACCCTCGGGAAGCGGCGCCAGTGCGGCAATGGCTTCGTCTGCCCAGCGGCGGGCAATCACCCAAGACTCGGCGGTGACGGGGTGCTCGCGCAGCCCAGCCACGGCGGCAGCCAAGGCAGAGTCGGAGGTCAGGTCCCCATCTATGAGCTTCAGGAGTTCGACGGCGGACTGGTCACCGGCTGCAGCATCGCGCCGCAGGAACAGGACCGGCAGCGTGGGCACCCCTTCGCGGAGGTCCGTGCCGGGTGACTTGCCGGACTTCACCTTGACGCCGGTGACATCAATGACGTCGTCGGCCAGCTGGAAGGCCACGCCCACCTTCTCGCCATACTCCACCAGGAGATCCTCGTAGGCCTCGTCGGCACCGGCGAAGATGGCACCGAGCTGGCCGGACGCGGCCACCAGGGAACCGGTCTTGTCCGCGATGACGGACAGGTAGTGCTCCACCGGATCCTCGTCCGGGCGCGGGCCTACCGTTTCGTGCAGCTGGCCCAGGCACAGGCGCTCGAACGTCCGGGCCTGGATGCCCAGCGCGCGCGAGCCGAGCTCGGACACCAATATCGAGGCGCGGGCAAAGATGAGGTCGCCGGTGAGGACAGCCACGGAGTTTCCCCAGACCTCGTGGGCAGTGGGGGCGCCGCGGCGGAACGGGGCCGAGTCCATCACGTCGTCGTGGTACAGCGTCGCCAGGTGGGTCAGTTCCACCACCACGGCCGCCTGCACCACGGCGGGAAGCGAGGCGTCGCCGAGGTGGGCGCACAGCAGCGTCAGCAGCGGCCGGATGCGCTTGCCGCCGGCTTCCACCAGGTGACGCGACGTTGCATCAGCCAGCGGATCGGAGTTGGCAATGGCCTCGCGGAGTTTCTTCTCCACGCGGGCCAGGTTGTTGGTGATGGCGGGGCCCAGCTCGGCATCCTCCGCGATTGCCGCAAAGCCAGCGGGCAGCTGCAGTCCCGTGGCAATGGCAGTGGTATTGAGGCTGGGTTCGGAGTCCGGCAGGCCGTGCCCGGCGTGCGTCCAGCTGTGGTCTGCGGAGTTAGTCACTGGTTAACCCTAACTTTTTGTTGCGGATACCGCTGGTTCGATGCCGGTGAGGTATTGGATGTGGCCGGAACCAGCGATTCCAGGACGCGGATGGCCCGGTCCTCGAAGCCTTTCGCGGCCGGGTCGGTCAGGTTTGCGAGGAGCCGCACCACAAAGCGCATCAGCACGGGAATGGGCATCCCGGTCCGCAGCGCGAGCTTCATGACGGCGGGTTTTCCGATCAGCGAGGCAAATGCCCGGCCCAGTGTGAAGTGCGATCCCCACTGGCCCCGCACATAGTCCGCGTACCCCGCCAGGTGTGCGTCGGCGTCGTAAGCTCCGGACAAAGCGGACGCGTCAATGATGAACTCCGCCGCAAACCGAGCCGACTCCATCGCGTAGGAGATGCCCTCGCCGTTGAACGGGGAGACCATGCCGCCGGCGTCGCCCAGGAGCAGCAGGCCGGGCGAGTAGTGCGGGGTGCGGTTGAAGCCCATGGGCAGCGCGGCACCGCGGATTTCGCCCACTTGGTTTTCGGGGGTGAAGCCCCACTCGGCGGGCATGGCGGCGGTCCATTCGCGCAGGACCTGCTTGTAGTCGAGCTTGCCGAATTCCTTGGACGAGTTCAGGATGCCCAGGCCCACGTTGGACGTGCCGTCGCCCACGCCGAACACCCAGCCGTAGCCGGGGAGCAGTTTTCCGTCGCGGCCAAGAGAGTCGGCGCGGGCCCCGCGCCGAGCTTGCGAGGCGTGGGAAGCCGACGAACGGAGCTCCAGCCAGCCTTCCATCCAGTCGTCGTTGTGCCGGGGGGACGTGAAGTAGGTGCGGACGGCGACGCCGAGGGGGCGGTCGTCGCGCTTCTGGATACCCAGCGACACGGCGGTTCGGGTGGAGTTGCCGTCTGCGGCGAGTACGACGTCGGCGCTGAAGTCACGCGTTTCGCCCGTCTTGCGTCCGGACTCGTCCAGGAGCGCTGCGCGGACACCGGTGACGCGGCCGTCTTCCGACCGCAGGGCTTCGGTGACGCTGTGCCGCTCAAGGATTTCGGCGCCGGCGGCTTGGGCGTGGCGGGCCAGTTCCTCGTCAAAGCCCAGGCGCGTACGGATCAGGCCGTACTGCGGGAAGTCGGACACCTCGGGCCAGGGCAGTTCGATGGTGCGGCCGCCGGCAATCAGGCGCAGGCCCTTGTTGCGCCGCCAGCCGTCCGCTTCAGGGTGCGGCAGGCCGAGCTTCTGGATTTCGCGGACCGCACGCGGAGTGAGGCCGTCGCCGCAGACCTTTTCGCGCGGGAAGCTGGTCTTCTCCAGGACGGTGACGCTGATGCCGGCCTTGGCAAGATAATACGCGGCGGTGGAGCCGGCTGGCCCCGCGCCGACGATCAGAACATTCACAGGTCAGCGCTGGATGTTTCGGCGGAGTTTGGCCACGGGGCCCTTGTGCGCGGCGATGGCCTCTGCTGCACTCTCAGACGTGGATTCCAAGGGCTTGGTGGCACGGTGCACGGCCACGATCCCGCCGGTCAGGTTGCGGTAAGTGACTTTTTCCCAGCCCGATTCCTGCAGCCACGCGGCCAGGTGGTCCTGGTTGGGCCAGGCGCGGATGGACTCGGCGAGGTAGACGTAGGCGTCCGGATTGGAGGCCACCTTGACGGCAATAGCCGGCAGGGCACGCATGAGGTACTCGGTATACATGGTGCGCCACAGCGGAACCACCGGCGCGGAGAACTCGGCAATGACCAGCCTGCCGCCGGGCTTGGTGACGCGGAGCATCTCGGCCAGCGCCTTCTTGGGCTCGTTGACATTGCGCAGCCCGAACGAAATGGTGCTGGCGTCAAAGCTGTTGTCCGCGAAAGGCAGGTTGGTGGCGTCGCCGGCAACGAAGTTGATATCCGGGCGCCGGCGCTTGCCAACTTTGAGCATGCCGAGGGAGAAATCGCAGGCGATGACGTCTATGCCTGCATCGGCATAGGGCTCGCTGGAGGTGCCGGTTCCCGCGGCCAGGTCCAGCACCCGCTGGCCCAGTTTCATGTCCATGGCGTCCACCACGATCCTGCGCCAGCGGCGGGTTTGCCCCATAGAGAGGACATCGTTGACGACGTCGTACTTAGGTGCGACGTCGTCAAACATCGTGGCTACTTCGTCCGGACGCTTTTCCAAGGATGCTCGGTTCACCATGCAATTGTCTCAGACAAACTTGAGAAGGACTTTCGACGAGCCCGTCGGCCGGTCCGAAGCCACGGCAAATGCTTCCGCCGCCCGTGATCACCGCCGTTAAGGGTAAAGGCTGGGCAAGTTCGGGATTGCTCACGTTACTTAAGTTGCCTTTGCGCTGCCGCAGGTCAGGCTCTTGGAACCAGCAGTGGCCCTTCGGTTCTTCGATCATTCCCCAATTGCGTTTTTATGACCTCCCGGCCACAGGTCCTGTTGGCTTCAGCAGATGAACGATAAACAAGGGCCCTGATGGCTCTGCGGGCACTATCCTGCGCAACACCTGCCAGCAGCAGCGGATCCTGGACGGCGACCCGTTCTTTGTCGCCATCATCAACTAACGGAGGCGCCGCCCGGATGACAGTGACGACAGACAGGGTAGATGTCAGTTACAGCCAGTATCACCTGGTTGATGACCACCCCGACAATTGCAACACCCCAGCAGTTCAACGACTGCAATGGACTTATGGTCGTGCTAGATGCCGGGGCGATCGTCCTCACCGACACCGATACCGGTTTCATCACCGTCGGCGTGTCATTGCTGGACTCCGAGCCCGAGTTTTCCCTTAGTGGCTGGGAGGAGGCCGTTGACGTCTCGGTTCATGCCCCTGTAGGGCAGCTGGGCGTCGTTTCGCTGATGGGCGACGCGCCGTCCCTGCCGGAACTCAGTACAGCCGGACCCGGCTGGTACAGGGTCCGCTGCCTGGCACGCGGCCGAGCTTCCGAGTTCCAGACCATTTCCCTGGAGTAAACGGAGGAACACCTACTCCTGGTGTGGCCCGCACCACCTGGTCCCGAAAAGGTTCACCATGTAGCCTGCCAGCCACTCGCGGAGTGGCCATGAATATACAGACTATGGGCTGAAAGCTCCGCGAACTACTGCGCAGAGTAGTGTTGTCTCATCATGACGAGCACGTTCCGTACCTTGACAGTCCCCCTGGATGGAAAAGCATCTCCCGGGGGGCTGCCTCAGTTTCTGGTCCGGGACGACGTCCTCTGCTGGACCCGCCGCGAAGCCGGACTGGTGGGCTTCGGCGAGATCGCCCGCTTCACGGCCACCGGCCCTGAGCGTTTCCTCGAGGCCGACATCTGGTGGCGCCACCTTGTCCTCGAAGCGGACATCAACGGCTCAGTGGAGCTGCCCGGCACCGGGCCCGTGGCCTTCGGTTCCTTCGCCTTTTCCAAGAAATCCGCCCATGAATCGCGCCTGATCGTGCCCGAGATTGTGGTGGGCGTCCGTGACGGCCGGTACTGGCTGACCCACCTGACGCTCGACGGCGGCGAGCTCACCGAAGCGGGCGCCCTCGCCGCACTGGATAACTGGCTGAGCGGTGGCAGCGCCGGGGACGGCACGTCCGGCGACCTCACCGCGGGGCCGGGCGGCGCCGTCGTACGTCCTTTGCCTACGGCTGAAGGCGCCACTCTGCACACCGGTTCGCTCAGCGAGGAGGACTGGATGGCCGCCGTCGCCGCGGGCGTGGCGGAGATCCGGACCGGTGCACTGGAGAAACTGGTGCTGGCACGGGACATTGTGGCCACGGTTCCGTCGGGCGTCAACGCCGCGCAGGTGTTGCGCGAACTGGCCGTGCGGTACCGCGAATGCTGGACCTATGGCGTGGACGGGCTGGTAGGCGCCACCCCGGAGATGCTGATCCAGGTGGAGGGCCGCACTGCCCAGGCGCGCGTGCTGGCCGGGACGCTGGACCGCCGCGATGCGCACGGCGAAGCCGGGATTCCCATGGACTATGCCGAGCGGGTGCTGGCCGGGTCCGAGAAGCAGCGGCACGAGCACGAGATCGCAATCCAGTCGCTGACATCGCAGCTGGCACCGTTTTCGGAGGCCATGAACGCGCACGCCGAACCTTTCATCCTGGAGCTGCCGAACGTGTGGCACCTGGCGTCGGACGTAAAGGCGGAGCTCGCCGAAGTTGAGGGCCACGTGCCCACGTGCCTCGCGCTGATCAACGCACTGCACCCCACGGCCGCGGTCTGTGGCACGCCCACGCTGGTGGCCGGCGCCCTGATCCGCAAGCTTGAACACCTGGACCGCGGCCCGTATGCGGGGCCGGTGGGCTGGCTGGATGCCGCCGGCAACGGGGAGTGGGGCATCGCCCTTCGTGGCGCCGTGATCGAGGATCCTCATACCGTACGGTTATATGCCGGTTGCGGCATAGTGGATGGCTCCCAGCCGGAGGCCGAGTTGGCGGAGACCTGGGCTAAGTTCCGGCCGATGCTGGAGTCGCTGGGGATTTCCAACTAAAGTCGCCATCGCCCACCCGACTGACAGGCACTTAACGTCGCGAAACCGCGTTTTCACGCCGTTGAATGCAGGCTACATGGGCGGGATGTCCGGAATTCCAGACATCGGCCGCGTCTGGGGACTTGATTTCGGACGTGGTTTAGTTATCCAATAGTAAAACTAAGTTTCGTGTGATGCACATCTCTTATTCGGCGCTACACTATGAACCGATTTAGTCCCGCATACTCCTGCAACAAAAGGTAAAGAACATGCAGCTCCAGTCCCTGGCTACGGCCAAAATTGCCGCCAAGGCAGCAGCAATCCTCGCCGCCGGCGCCCTGACCCTCACGGCGTGCGGCGGCGGCTCCACCCCGGCAGCGTCCGAGGGCAGCATCCAGCTCATCAACGCCGGCAAACTCACGGTCTGCTCGGATATCCCCTACGAGCCGTTCGAATTCGAGAAGGACGGCAAGACGGTCGGCTTCGACATGGATATTGCAGCCGAGGTTGCCAAGGATATGAAGGCCGAACTGAGCGTAGTAGACAGCTCCTTCGAAGCCATCGAGACCGGCACCGCACTGACCCAGTGCGACGTCTCCATCTCCTCCATCTCCATCACGGATACCCGCAAGGCCGTCATGGACTTCTCCACGCCGTACCTGGATGACGATCTTGCCCTGGTGGCCAGCGAGGGGTCAGGCATCAAGAGCCTGGATGACGCCAAGGGCAAGAAAGTGGGTGTCCAGCAGGCCACCACCGGTGCGGATTATGCGCAGGAAAAGGGACTCGATTCGCAGCAGTTCGAGGATACGGGTCTCCTGGTCCAAGCCCTCCAGGCCGGCACCATCGACGCCGCCCTGGGCAATCAGTCCGTCCTGGGCTACGCCATCAAGGACAACCCCAAGTTCAAGAGCGTGGAGAAATTCGCCACGGGTGAGCAGCTGGGAATCTCCATCAAGAAGGGCAACACCGCCATGGCCGAGAAGGTCAACGGCACGCTCAAGCGCCTGACCGACGACGGCACCCTGAAAAAGTTCGAAACCACGTGGTTCGGCGAGGCCGCCAAGTAGCCGTCGCTTCGGCCTGAGACCTTCGCAGCCCTGAGAACCACGCCGCTGGGGCCCCGCACGAGCTGTACCGCAGTCCGTCCGGGGCCTCAGCCACGCACAACGAATGTGAGCACCGCATGGCAATGACCGCACGTCAACGCGCCAGAGTGAGCCTGTACGTCCAGGCCGGAATATTTGTCGTGGCCGCGGCCGCACTGATTCTGGCCACGGACTGGAAGACCATCGGCAACAGCGTCTTCAACTTCGGCAAGATCGGCCCGATGTTTCCGAACATCTTCCTGGTGGGTCTGAAAAATACCCTGATATATACCTTCCTCGGTTTCGCTGTCGGCCTCTCCGGCGGCCTCCTGCTGGCGCTGATGAAGCTCTCCACCTTCCCGCTGTACCGCTGGATCGCCACCGGCTACATCGAGTTCTTCCGCGGTATCCCGGCGCTGCTGGTCTTCATCGCGTTCGGCTACGGCGTCCCCCTGGCCTTCGGTGTCTCCTGGAACGTCACCGTGGTGGTGATGGTTTCACTGGGCATGGTGGCCGCGGCCTACATCGCCGAAACGCTCCGTGCCGGCCTACAGGCTGTGCCCAAGGGCCAGCTGGAAGCAGCGCGCTCGTTGGGCATGCCCCAGTGGCGGGCCATGGTGTCCATCGTCATCCCGCAGGCGTTCAAGATTGTGCTTCCGCCGCTGACCAACGAAGTTATCCTGCTGACCAAGGACTCCTCACTGATCTATGTGCTGGGCCTGACCGCCTCGCAGTACGAGCTCACCAAGTTCGGCCGCGACGGCATCTCCAGCCTGGGTGCCGGCCTTACGCCGCTCCTGGTTGCCGGTGCCTTCTACCTGGTGATCACCATCCCGCTGAGCCTCCTGGCCCGGAAGTTCGAAAGCCGCTCCGCGCGGACCAAGCGATAGGCAGGGAAGTCATGAACGACGTCGAAAACAACTCCCGCGGAACCACCGCCACCATCAACGCCGCCGGCGTGTCCATCAAGGACCTGCGCAAGTCCTACGGCAGCAACGAGGTCCTCAAGGGCATCAGCCTGGACGTGGCCCCCGGCGAAGTGGTGTGCCTGATCGGCCCGTCCGGCTCCGGCAAATCCACCCTCCTGCGCTGCGTCAACCTCCTGGAGCAGCCCAACGAGGGCGCCATCCACGTGGGCGGCTTCGAAGCTACCGACCCCGACGTGGACATCGACAAAATGCGCCGCAAAGTGGGCATGGTGTTCCAGCAGTTCAACCTGTTCCCGCACCTGGACGCCAAGCGGAACTGCACCATCGCCCAGACGAAGGTCCTGAAGCGGTCCCAAAAAGAGGCCGACAAGGTGGCCCAGCACAACCTGGAGCGCGTGGGCCTGGGGCACCTGTCCGACCGTTTCCCGGACCAGCTTTCCGGCGGCCAGCAGCAGCGCGTTGCGATTGCCCGGGCGCTGAGCATGGACCCCGAGCTGATGCTCTTTGACGAGCCCACCTCCGCGCTGGACCCCGAGACCGTGGGCGATGTCCTCTCGGTCATGCGGAACCTGGCCAAGGAGGGCATGACCATGCTGGTGGTGACCCACGAGATGGGCTTCGCCCGCGAAGTGGCGGACCGCGTGGTGTTCATGGACGGCGGCGTGGTGGTGGAGGAAGGCGTGGCCGAGCGGGTCATTTCCGCCCCCACCCAGGCCCGCACCAAGGAGTTCCTGCGCCGCGTCCTGGACCCGACGCACATCGAGATCGAAGAGTAGACCGGCCGCCGCACTGTAGGCAGCGCGCATTCCCGCGCCGATTTCAGACAGCCGCTACGTGGACCCGCGTGGCGGCTGTCCGTTTCCGTAGCGGATGTCCGGAGCACATGCAGGAAATCGCGTCCGCGGCACCCCGGCCCCGTCCAGGAACGCCGCGAAGGTTGCCCGGTCCGCCAGCTCAGCCCAAGTCCACCGGATGACCCTCCGACCGGTTGCCCGGATCCGGTCCTCCCGCCGCTTCTCCGCAACCACTACATCGGACGGAGTCCGGCCGTTCAGATACTCAGCCTTCTGATACTTGACCATCCCATCGAATTCACCGGCCAGCCGGTCTTCGGACCATTCAAAGTCCAGGTATCCAACCAGTCCACTCCGGTCCCAAATTTCGGTCTGGAGTTCCGGCAGCTTGAACCGCTCCAAGTACATGTAGGCACGGCTGAGCGACTCCCCCGGAGATCCTGACTCTGGCACCGCAAAGTCGAGTACCGTCCGGATCCGCCGTGCCGCCGCGGCGCTGAAGTCCGGGCCGATGGAAGCTTCGATTTCAGGCTTACTCAAAGCCTGGAGCCGGTGAACCCGGTCCGGCTTAAGGACGTGGTCAATCGCCACTACTCCCTGCTCGAAGGACCCGAACGCGGCCAGGTCCAGCACCGTCCGCACCCTGCTGGTGACCAACAGGCCGTGCTGCCGCCCCACCTCCACCGATGCGAGGTCCACACGGTGCCTCCGCACGCCGGCACGCGAACGTCCCCCGCCGCCGTCTGCCGTTAACGCGTGGACCATGTGCTGTGTCCCCAACAACGGGATGCCCCAGAGTGCGGCCGAGGATTCGCGGCAAAACACTGTCCGTGTCTGAAGCGTTGCCGCGGCCGCCCTGACCAGCAGCGGATATTGCTCCCACGCTTTGAGAGCATGCCAATTCTTTGCCGTGACGTAGACCCCCTGCCGGATCCGTCGGAGTTCGTTGGCGGCGGCCCGGCGCGCCAACTTCCGACTGTCCTGCCCGAGCCGTGCCAGGTCGCTGCTGAGAATCAGTGGCGTTAAGTCCATTCCATGATGCTCGCCCGCCGTACTTCGGATAGGTAGTGGGCGTTGGCGCTATGTGGACAACTCTCGCACGCTGCGGTTTCGGACATCCGCGCCCGTGACCCGGGATGCGGATGTCCGAATCCGTCGCGGTTGTCCGGTAGCGGCGCGGACCCTACCCGGCCAGGACTCCCGCGACAGCTAAGGCCACGGCTTCCTTGATGCGGGCGTGCAGGACGCGGAGACCAACACGGTCCGTGCGGACTTCGATGATGCTGCGCCCCGCGATGGGCTGGGCGAGCGCTTCGGCGAGTCCCGCCGTCGTACTTACCGAGCAATGGCCGACGCCGTACGCTGCGGCGAGTGCCGCGATGTCCACGGTGTGGGGGGTGCCGAACAGGCGCTCGACGGCGTCCGTGTAGCGTCCGGATTCACGCACAGCCCCGTGCTCCAGCAGATCGAAGATGGCACCGCCGGCGTCGTTGAGCACCACGATCCGGAGCCCGGGTTCGGGTTCGCCGGAACCGAGGAACAGGGCGCCGGCGTCGTGCAGGAAGGTGACGTCGCCCAGCAGCAGCGTGGTGTGCTGGCGGCCGCCGAGGGCAATCCCGGTGGCCGTGGAGAGGGTGCCGTCGATCCCGGCGAGGCCGCGGTTGGCGTAGACGGTGGCGGCTGGCTCGGCGGCGGGCAGGCCGGCCAGGTCAACGTCACGGATGCCGTTGGAGGAGCCGAGCATCAACTGGCCGCGGGCGTGCTGCCAGACCTGGGCGCCCACGGACGGTCCGGTGGCGGCCGGCTCGGCGGCCAGGACGCCGTCGAGCGCGTGCTGCGCTGCGGCACCGGCCAGCAGCCAGGTATCCAGCCAGTCTGACGGGCCACGGCCGGCGAAGTCCGCGAGGTCGGCCAGGTTCTCCAACGGAAGTTCCGTGCGCCGGCCGGGCTGGTACCAGGCCACAGGGACAGGCTGGTAAAGCGCGGACGGCACGTCGGCCCGCGCCAGAAGTGCGGCAACCGGCCGGGACAGCGTGGGCCGGCCGAACATCACCACCCGTTCGGTGGGCTGTGCCGCCGTCGGTCCGAAGTGTTCCAGCAGCAGGCGGTACGGGCCCACGGCGTTGGGGCCGAAGCGGGCGTTTGAGGAAGGTTCCGCGAGCAGCGGCAGGCCGTTCGCGCGGGCAAACGCCTCGGCGACGGGCCCGGCGTCGTGCCCTGCCAGCACCACGGTGCGCCTTTCCTCCAGCGACCCGGCGGCGGGCGGCAGGTTCATGGTGAGCGGGCCGGTACCGATCCGGAATCTGGGATGCCCGGCCGCCGGCGGAAGCCCCTCCCCCGGCCCGGGAACCAGCGGGTCTCGGAACGCCAAGTTCAGCTGGACGGGCCCGGGCGCGAGGTCGGAAAATGCGCCGGTGGCCGCAGCCAGTGCCGTTTCCACCGCGCGCAGCGGGCTGGTGCCGGCCGGGACACCGGCGGCGAATCGAACGTGCTCGCCGAACAGGTCCAGCTGGATGGTGGTCTGGTTGGCGCCGGTCCCCTGCAGTTCCTCGGGCCGGTCCGCGGAAACCACCACCAGCGGAACGGCCGCGTGATTGGCCTCCATCACGGCGGGCATGAGGTTCCCGACGGCGGTGCCTGACGTGGTGAGGACGGCCGCCGGGGAGCCGGTGGACAGGGCCAGGCCCAGGGCGGTGAAGCCGGCCGAACGTTCGTCGATCCGGACCAGGAGTTCCACGCGGCCGGCCACTTCGGCCTCCGCGAGGGCGTAGGCCATGGGGGCGGAACGCGATCCGGGCGAGACCACCACGTACTGGACGCCGCCGTCGATCAGGGCGTCGACGGCGATCCGCGCGGCGGCGAGGGAGTTCAGGGTGTCCGGGGAAGTCTCAGAAGTCACCGAACCAGTCTGCCACCCCCGGACGCTCTCTCACTTCCCGGCGTTGCTCTATCACGTACGGTCCCTAAAGTGGCTCCATAAGGACCAGTAGTGACAGAGCAACGGTCGGGAGTGGTGGAGGGACTAAGCGTCGGTGCGGAACACCTGGACCACGGATGGACGGGGGGCGCGCGCCTGGCCGGGTGCCGGCGTCGTGCCTGCCGGGACGTAGTCCGGGAAGTACGAGTTCGGCGCGTCGAATGTGCCATCTTCGCCCGGGTGCTGGACGGAAACGAACACGGTGCGTTCGTCGTCGTGGATGATGGGGCCGCAGGTCTCGGCGTCGCGCGGGACGGCGAGGAACTGCTCCACCTTGCCGCGCCCGGCACCGTCCAGGGTGACCTTGAATAGGCCGTCCGCACGGCCGATGCCGGACGGGGCGCCGTCGGTGGAGATCCAGAGGTTGCCCACTGAGTCGAACGCGAGGTTGTCCGGGCAGGAGATAGGCGAGACCTGGTCCACCGGGAACCCGGAGAAGTAGGTGACGTCGCCCTGGGCCGGATCGCCGCAGACCATCAGCAGGTTCCACGTGAACTGTGTGGAGGTCTGGTCGCCGGTTTCGGTGATTTCCACGATGTGGCCGTCGCGGTTCTCGTTGCGCGGGTTGACCTCCGTGGCGCCTTCCTTGCCTGCCTTGCCGCGGTCGGAGTTGTTGGTGCAGGCCACGTAGACCTTGCCCGTGCGCAGGCTGGGCTGAACGTCCTCGCAGCGGTCCATCTTGGTGGGGCCCACCTTGTCCGCGGCCAGGCGGGTGTAGACCAGGACCTCCTCGACGGACATACCTGCCACGGCGGACTTGCCGCCAACCACCAGGGGCAGCCATTCGCCGGAGCCGTCGAAGCCGCCGTCGGCGGGCACCGCGCCCGTGCCGGTGATCTCCTCGACCGGCGAGTTGCCCGTGAACTTGGCGACGTAGAGGTTGCCCGCCGAGAGCAGCGTCATGTTGTGGGCGCGGTCGCCTTCGCGGTACTTCCCGGCCGAGACGAACTTGTACAGGTAGTCGAAGCGCTCGTCGTCGCCCATGTAGGCCACCACGTGCCCGGACTCTGCGACGATCACGTTGGCGCCCTCGTGCTTGAAGCGGCCCATAGCGGAATGCTTGCGCGGCGTGGACGTGGGATCGAACGGATCCACTTCCACGATCCAGCCGAAGCGGTTGGCTTCGTTTTCGTAGCCGGCGTTGCGGGTGTCGAACCGCGGATCGTCCAGTTCCCACTTGCGGGCAGTGGACGACGACTTCAGGCCGTAGCGCTTGTCAGCTGCGGACGTGCCCGGGGAGACGAAGTAGCCGTTGAAGTTCTCCTCGCCGGACAGGATGGTGCCCCACGGGGTGGTGCCGCCGGAACAGTTGCCCAGCGTGCCCTTGATCGAGCGGCCACTGGGGTCCGCGACGGTCCTCACGAGTGCGGAGCCGGCAGCCGGACCGGTCAGTTCGTAGACCGTGTTGCTCAGGAACCGGCGGTTCAGCGGCGCGCCCTTGACGTAGGTCCACGGCTTGGTGGTGTTCTTGCGCTCCAGTTCCACGACGGTCAGCCCGTGTGCAGCGGCCCCCACGGCGCGGACGTCGGCCGCCGGCATGGTGGCAGGGAACATGATGCTCTCGTTGGTGTACTCGTGGTTGGCGAACAGCACGGCGCTGCGGCCCTTGCTGTTCGGAATCTCCAGGATGTCCGTGTAGTCGTTGTTGTAGCCGAACTGCTTTTCCTGGGCCGCGGCGGTCTGGTTGTTCAGATCGAAGTCCGGCGTGCCGTTGAAGATCGGGTCGCCCCAGCGGATCACGGGCTGCCAGGTGAAGCCTTCCGGCACGGTCACCGCGTCAACTTCAGCGGCGATGGAGTTGATGGCCGTGAACTTCAGCCTGGACGGGCCAAACCCGGTTTTCGCGGCGGGCGACAGGCCCGCGGCGGAGGCCGGATCCGCGGAGGTAACGGCGCTCCCGAGTACGACGGCGAGCGCACCGGCGGCGCCGAAGCCAAGGGCGGCGCGGCGGGACATGGTGGCGGACGCGATGTCCCGGAAGTAGCTGTTGGAGCTGGTGTTGCAGACATCACCGGCGCACGCGTTGTCGCACTTCAGCGCACACGTGACGGCGCTGCGCTTGCCCTTGGTGTGGCCGAGCATCGGCAGCAGGGTGAATTTGCGGGCGGTCGTTTCAGACATGGGGGACCTTCCAGGGGTGAGATGGGTTCCCGCCCACGGTGTCAGCGGCACCCAAAAACGAGAGGACGCTCCGGTTAATCCCAAGTTAACAACAGTTGGCCGTAGACCCGTCGGAGCCGGTCCAGCCACCAGTCCCGGCGGTCCGCGGAAGCCGCATACTGATCCAGCAGCCCAGCGTCGGCGGCGACCTCGCGGAGGCGGATGGCGCCGTCGTCGGCCACTAACGGATCCAGCGTGATATCCGAGGCGAACAGTGACACCGTCCCCAGCCCGCACGCGTACGGCAACTGGGGCAGGGCAGCCGCCAAAGCCAGCCCGGCGCGGATGCCCACGGAGGTGTCCAGCGCCGAACTGACGACGGCGGGGAGCCCGGCCTGCGCCACGATGTCCAGCGCGCGACGCACTCCCCCGAGCGGCGCGACCTTAACAACCAGCAGATCCGCCGCGCCGGCCCGCGCCACCCTAAGGGGATCGGATTCCTTGCGCACGCTTTCGTCGGCCGCAATCAGCACCGGCGTTCCGGCGGCGCGCAGCTGGCGGCGTACCTCGGCGAGCCCCTCGATGGTGGGCACCGGCTGCTCGGCGTATTCAAGCCCGACGGCGGCGAGCCGGTTGAGTGCCGACACGGCCGTGGGTACGTCCCAACCGCCGTTGGCGTCGACGCGGATGGCGGCGTCGGGCAGGGCGGCACGGACGGCGGCAACCCGGGCGGCGTCGTCGTCGAGCGTCTGCCCACGCTCGGCAACCTTGATCTTGACGGCGTCCACCCGGCCGAACCGGGCCAGGACTTCGGGTACCCGGTCCGCGGAGACGGCCGGAACGGTGGCGTTGACGGGGATCACCGAACGGACCGGTGAAGGGAAGCCGTGCCAGCCGGCCTCGATGGTGGCGGCGAGCCAGCGGGAGGCCTCGGCGTCGGCGTATTCGGGGAACGGGCAGAACTCGCCCCAGCCGCGCGGGCCGAGCAGCAGCAGGGTTTCGCGTTCCATGATGCCGCGGAACTTCACCCGCATGGGCAGGCTGACCACATGCGCGGTGGCGAGCAGTTCGTCCAGGGAGGGGAAGGTGGCGGGCATGGATTCACTGTACAAGCGCGCAAAGGCCGGCGTTTGACCTGACAGCGTTGGCCACGCACGAGAAGCGCAACAACACCGTCCGGGCCCTGCCGAAACCCTAATCTCGCTCCCGAAATCCCCGGCGGGGATGTCACTCACGGCCTCACCTGGAGTGCAGGTATTTCTGCAGGAGATATGTCGTCTGCCGGGCGCAGCGGATGATCTGGAGCAGGCGATCCGCTGCCAGCCGGGGCAGGACCCGGGCAGGCTCAGTATCGATGCTCTCGTGACGAAGGGACCGTTCCAGGCCCATGGCAAGTCCGGCCAGGCGCTCCGCGCCCACCATCTGACTGGAAGTCTTGAGGCTGAGGACCGCATCCAGCGCACCGTCCAGGTCCCCGGTAGTCAGGGTCAGCCGCAGCTTTTCAGTCCTGCGGGGCAGGTGGTCGATGAAGTTCTGCACAAACACCTTCCACACACCGTCATCGTCATCGAGCTCGGTGCGCAGTCTGTCCAGCACTGCCTGATCCAGGAGGGGCAGGGCGTTGCCGTCGTCCGGCGCCATGACTGTCCTTCCTGCCCCGGGAAGCGATGCGCCCGAGTCGTCCGATAGTTCCCCTGTCCGACGCTATGTTGCCGGGTATGCCGAAAGCATCAGTAGTGGGTACTCGACTTTCAAAGCAACTGCCCTGGGGCATGAATTGTGCGAGCTACCTGACTCTTCCAATGCATATCCATATGGGTATATAATCGTAGTTATGGCACGGGCGGCAACAACGGCAGATGCGTTCAACGCGGTGGCTGAGCCCCGCCGTCGGGAAATCCTGGACGCCCTCACCCAAGGCGAGCGCCCGGTGAACGAGCTGGTGGACCTCCTGGGCCTGGCGCAGCCGCACGTATCACGGCACTTGCGGGTCCTGCGCGAGGTAGGTGCCGTCGTCGTGCGTGACGAAGGCCGGCAGCGGCTCTACCGGCTCAATCCGCAAGCCCTCAAGCCCATCCACGATTGGGTGGCCAGCTACCAGCACCTCTGGGAGGAGCGCTTCGATCTCCTGGAGGACGTGCTGGAGGACCTCAAAGAAGAGCACTGAAAGGAGCAGGACAATGTCACAGGCAAGCAGCAGCACCATGGACGTGACGTTCCCCAGTGGCACGGAAATCCTGATCACGCGGACCCTCAACGCACCCCGGCACCTCGTCTACCGGGCCTGGACCACGCCCGAGCTCGTGAAGAAATGGTGGCCCGGCCGTCGGGGTGAGATGACCGTGGCAGCCATGGACTTCCGCGTGGGCGGCGCGTGGCGGTACGTCATGATGGCGCACGGCGAATTCGAGGTCGCCTTCCACGGGACGTACCGCGAGATTGTGCCCAACGAGCGGATCGTCCACACGGAAGTCATGGAGATGCCGGGCACCGGTCCGGACAGCGAGGAGGGCGCCGTGCTCAATACGGTCACCTTTGACGAGGCCGACGGCGGCGCTACCACCGTGCGGATCCGCACCGACGCGGGCAGTAAGGAAGTCCGGGACATGATTGCGCAGTCCGGCATGGAAGGCGGCGTGCGCGAGCAGTTCGAGATCATCGAGGAGCTGGCGGCGTCCCTCGCCTGAGGCGCGCCTCTCCCGCAAGTAAGTAGCAGCAGGTGTCGTTTGAGCCTCCAAAACGACACCTGCTGCTAGTCAGTTGGGCGGTTGTTACACTTTGCGGTGTGATTTCCCTGAAGCATGCGTCCTGGTTCGACGTGCACCCGTGAGCGCGTCGGCACAGGTGGTCAACGCCCGGCTGTCTACCGCTCCCCTGTACGCGGCCGGGTTCGTCACCGCATTCGGCGCCCACAGCATCGCCGCGGGCCTGGGCGCGCAGAGCGAGAACATCGGCCTGACGCTGCTCAACCTGGGCATCATGCTCGCCCTCTACGACGTGTCCGAGGTCTTCCTCAAGCCTGTCTTCGGGGCCCTGAGCGACCGGATCGGGACCAAGCCCGTCGTCGTCGCCGGCCTCCTGGCCTTTGCGGTGCTGTCGCTGATCGGCCTCTGGGCGGCGGATCCCCTGATGCTTGGACTGGCCCGGCTGGGGCAGGGCGCCGCGGCCTCGGCCTTCTCGCCGGCGTCGTCCGCGATGGTTGCGCGGCTGGCGGCAGGCAAGAAGGCCGGGACCTATTTCGGCCGGTACGGTTCGTGGAAGAGCCTGGGCTACGTCATCGGCCCGCTGCTGGGGGCGGGCCTGATCCTGACGGGCGGGTTTGCCCTGCTGTTCGGGGCCCTCTCGGTGCTGGCGGCGGCCATTGCCGTGTGGGTGCTGGTGTCCGTTCCCCATCTGGCGCCGCTCCCCCGGCAGCGATACACCGTTCTCGACCTTGCCCGTCAGGTCACCGAGCGGCGCTTCCTGGTTCCTACGCTGGTGCTGGCGGCCTCCTCGGGAGCGCTCGGCGCGGCGATCGGATTCGTTCCCGCCCTGGCCACCCGGCACGGCCTTGGCCCGGTTGCCGGCACGGCCGCGGTCAGTGTACTGGCCATCAGCTCGGTGCTCACCCAGCCCTGGATCGGCAAGCTGCGTGACGCTCACCGCATCAGCGATAACCGCGGGACGACGGCGGGACTCCTCCTTACCGCCACCGGCGTCGCACTCCTGGCGCTCATCCCAGGTCCGGTCACGCTGTTCATTGCCGCGGCAGCCATTGGGGCGGGAGTTGGCCTGGCAACACCGCTCGGCTTCGCGCATTTGGCCGACACCACGCCGCCGGAGCGCATGGGGCGGACCATGGGTTCGGCGGAGCTCGGCCGCGAACTCGGCGACGCCGGCGGGCCGCTGCTCGTGGGCGGCATGGCCACCCTCACCGCGCTGCCGTTTGGCCTCGGCGCCCTGGCCCTGCTGGTCGCGGCAGCCAGCCTCCCGCGCCTCCCGGACGCGCCCTCCCCGCCCAAGTAGGTAGCAGCAGCTGTCGTTTTGAGCCCCCAAAACGACACCTGCTGCTACCCAGTTGGGTGAGGGCGCCGCCACAGATAGGTCCGGGCACACCTCACACGCGTTAGGTAGACTGCAGGAAACACCGCACGCCGGAGGTAAGCACAGCATGAACCGCAAAGCCACAGCACTCGACGTCGCCAAGCTCGCCGGGGTGTCCCGCAGCGCGGTGTCGCTGGTCCTGAACGGGCGCGGCGACGGGAATGTGGCGAAGGAGAGCCAGGTCCGGATCCGTGAAGCGGCGGCCACGCTGAAGTACACGCCCAACGCCATCGCCGTGAGCCTGCGGAACCGCCGGTCGCGGATCATCGGGATCGTCTCGGACCAGGTGGTCACCAGCCCGTTCGACGGCAACATCATCGCAGGCGCGGACGCCGTGGCCAGGTCCCAGGGTTTTGTCACCGTGGTGATGGATACGGAGCTGGACGAGACCCGTGACGAAAGTGCGGTGGCCACGCTGCTGGACCGCCAGGTGGACGGGCTGATGTATGTCACTGTGGGACTGCGCCCCCTGCACGTCCCGATCAACATGCTGCGCGTGCCGTCGGTGCTGGCCAACTGCTTCGATGATCGTCCCGAGGCAGGCGTTCCCGCCGTCATTCCGGATGAGGTCCGCGGCGGCCGGGAGGCGGCAACGCACTTGCTGGAGCTTGGCCACCGGGACATCGCGTTCCTCGCCGGTGACAGCATCACGCCCGCCGCCCCGCGCCGGATCCAGGGCCACCGGGACGCCTATGAAGCCGCCGGGTTGCCGGTGCGGCCGGGCCGGATCCTCCAGGTGGGCTGGGACATCGATGCCGGGTTCCACGGCGCCATGAAGCTCCTGGACGGCGTGGCTGCGCCGGAACGGCCCACCGCGATCGTGTGCGCGAACGACCGCGGTGCAATCGGCGTGGTGCTCGCGGCCAACCGGCTGGGCCTGGCCATCCCGCAGGACCTCTCCATCATGGGCTACGACGACGAATTCCGGATCGCCTCCACCATGGTCCCGGCGCTCACCACCATGGCCCTCCCGCTGCGGGAGATGGGCGCCGCCGCCATGACCGGGCTCCTCCGGGAATTGTCGGAGGAGCCGGAGGATAACGACGACGACGCCCCCGGCCAGACGCTGGTCCCCTGCCGGCTCGTTGTGCGCGAGTCAACCGGCCAGGTCCCCGCCGGCCGGGCCTGACCCGCGCCCTACTGAGGCTGTTCCAGCTGCCAAACGTCCGCAGCCGCACCCTCGGGAAGCCGCAGCAGCCACCGCTCGCCGGGCGCCGGATAGGCGCGTAGCGTGGTGGCCACGGAACCGCTCCGGTACACCTCCACCAGGGACGCGTCCACAAACACCCGCAGCTCCTCCCCCGCGGCCAGCGCCCCGCTGAACACCACTTGACCGCCGTCCGACGGGGAGTCGGCTCCAGCGTCCGTTGATCCAACAGCCACCAGGGAAAGTTCGACGACGGCGTCCGCGGCCAGCGCTGCCGGCCCACCGCTCACAACGGCCTCGGCATACAGCGGCAGCTCAACGCTCCCGGCAACCTGCGAAGCCAGTTGCGCGCCACGGTAGGCATCCATCTCCGGCGCGGGTGCCACCGCCAGGGAACCGTCCACCACGGACAGAATTCGCGGATGGGTGAGCACCCCGGCCCAGCCCGCGGCGTCGATCTCGGCCTGGCTGCGGCCCCGGCGGCCGTCCCGGCCCGGCCCTTCATTGGCCCAGCCCCACAGCAGCGCCTTGGGCTCCGAAGCGCCGGGACCACCGGCAGCTCCGGGACCGGATGCGGTGTCCGCAAGCTGCACGATCTGCGGCGCGTAGAAGTCGCGGCCCAGGTCAGACTTTCCGCCGGTCTCCGGGGAGAACACAGGGAGGCCGGTGGCAGGGTCCTCGGTCAGGGAGCCGATGAGGTGGCCTACCCCGTTGGCGTGCTCGTGGTCGTCGCCGGAGAGCCACAGCGAAAACATCATCACCCACGCGTCCCCGCCGGAAGCGGACGGCACCCGCACCAGCTGCGGGCACTCCCAGATCTCGGCCGGCGTCTGAGCAGCAGCGATCGGGTTCTCCGATGTGAGCCAGATGCCCTGGTACTTCCAGTCGGACAGGTCCTCCACCGAGTAAAGCAGGAGCGCCGCGTGGCCGGAGGCCAGCCCGGCGCCCTGCATGGCGTAGCGATTGCCGTTGAAGCGGAAGATGAAGGGGTCGCGGACCGCCGTGACCATGGGGTCGGCCGGCATTGACGCGGCGACGTGCCCGCCCTGGGTCCACTCGACGAGGTCCGCCGAGCCGCGGGAGATGACCACCTGGGAGTGGCCGCCGTCGCCGCGGACGCCGGAATACGCGGCGGTGGGAACGCCGCCGTCGTCCGTCACCACACCGGTCCAGCAGCCGTACTCGTCCGGCCCGCCGTCCTGGGGCCTCAAGGCAACCGGGTGCTCCTCCCAGCGGACCAGGTCCGCCGAGCTGAGGTGGCCCCACGCGATCTTATGGTGCCGGGCGGACGCAGGGTTGTACTGGAAGAAGACGTGGTAGCGGCCGTTTAGGTGGCTGATGCCGTTGGGGTCGTTGATCCAGCCCTGGGCGGGGCGGGGGTGGAAGTGCGGGAACGCCGGGTCTGGGTGGGCGGCGGCGAGGCGGGCGAATTCGGCGGCGGCGAGGTCCGGGGGTGACATGGAGATAATCCTTTCAGAAGTGGAGGTTATTTGCCGCTGCCGGCGGTGAGGCTGTTGTCGCCCCGCCCGGGAATATCGGTTCCGGCGAGCCGGGGCCACGACGCCACCGTTGTTCCCACAATTCCTGCTCCCAACGCACCCAGGGCGGTCCGGCGTGAGATTTCACGCAGGCGGCCAGTTGTGGCACCGGTCATGTCAATTTCCTTCCTAACACGTGTGAGGTAGCTTAGAGCGCCGACCTAACACGTGTCAAGTGTCAGATTTGGCCGGCTGGCGCCTCACCGGTCCGCACTCGGTGCACGCCGCAAAAGTTACGCAGTTAGGTCAGCGCGGGCCACGAGGCAACAGTGCGACTACTCCCAGTTTTCTGTGACACCCTTAACTGATGACCATTCCACGCCAGGCACCACCGCGGACCCCTGCCCGCCCCACCCCGGGCTCCGGCTTTATGTTCGCGTTCGCCTGGCTCGCCTGCGTTGTCGGTCTGATCGCCACCTACTACTACTTCGTCCAGACCACGGCGGGCCAGTTCATCGACGAGTCCGCGCTGGTTGAGGCCGTGGACATTCATGGACCTGCAGGTAAGGCAGCCACCGAGTTCCTGGACTGGCTGCCCACCATCTCACTGGTGGTGGCCGCCGTCGTGGTCCTGTTTGTCACAGTGATCCGACGACGCTGGTCTGCCGCAGGGATTGCGGTCAGCGCGTGCATCGGGGCGAATATCGCCACGCAGATCCTGAAGGAAGTGCTGCCCGCGCGCCCGGACAAGGGTGTGGTGACGCTGGAGCTGAACTCGCTGCCGTCCGGTCATACCACGCTGGCGGCGTCGGCTGCGGCGGCGGTGTTCCTGATGGCCTCACCAAGGTGGCGTCCGCTGGCCGGTTTTGTGGGCGGGACCTTCGCGATAGCTTCCGGGGTTTCCACGCTGATCAACCAGTGGCACCGCCCGGCCGACGTCGTAGCAGCCTTCCTCCTGGTGGGCGCGTTTATGATCCCCGCGGGCTGGCTGATCATGCGCAACGGCGCCGCATGGAACGTGTGGGACGGCTTCGGCAAGCACGTGGGCTCGGCGAAAATCTGGCTCACGCTGCCGGTGGTGATCGGCTTGGCGTCCGCGGCTGTGGCAGTGTATTCGCTCGCCAGGATCGCGCCCGGGCCGCTGCAGGAAGACAGCACCACCAACTACTTCTGGGCCGGGATCTCGCTCATCGTGATCGCCGGATACCTGGCAACCGTCGCCACCACGTCGCTGTTCGCATACGCCGCACGACGGCGGAACTCGCCGGGGCGCTGACCGCGCCGCCGCCGTCGGGCGCCGTCGTGCTCCGTTACGGGCCTTTAGCGTCTTCCTTGCCGATGTTCTGAGTCCCTACGGGCTCGCCTTCGTTTCTATTGGCCCGTCTGTTGATCAGCCAGGTGGTAAAGGCGGACTCCGCAATTAATCCAACAAATGGATGGCATTTGGCCCTGACCTGCGAAAACACAAGAAACCTTGACAAAATCTTGAGGAATCGCGCGGGCATAAGTTGCGCCTGGTCGGGAAAAGTGGTTTCTTGCCAGTCCACGTGATTCTGGCATTCACGGTCGGCCCACTGGGGGGCGGCTGGCCCTCTTGGGGTGGGCAACGTCGAAAAGGATTCTTCTCATGGGCATCAGCATGAAAACCACTTCCGGCAAGATTCTGGCTTCCGTCGCACTGGTGGGCACCGCCGCCGCAGTCGCAGGCATGGGCACCTATGGTGCATTCACGGGAACCACAACACAGGTCGATGAGAAGGTCACTGCCGGCACCGTAGATATCGACCTGACCGATCCGGGGACCCTGAGTGTCGCCGTCACCGGCCTCCTGCCCGGTGACTCCGTCGAAAAGTTCGCCACACTGAAGAACACGGGCAACTCCGACCTGAACACCGTGACGCTTACCACGGCGCCCACCGTCGCCTCAAAGCTCACTACCGAGGCAACTAACGGTCTGCAGTTGACCATCGAGTCCTGCACCGTCGCCTGGACAGTCGTGGCTGCCGCGGAAGACACTTGCTCAGGGATCAAGTCCACCATTCTGGCTAAAAGCGCGATCATCGGCACGGGCACGGCACTCACCGGCCTGTCATCCATTACGTCTGGAGCTCAGGACAAGCTCAAGATCACCACGTCCCTGCCCTCTACGGCAGACGACACCTTCCAAGGCCTGACCAGCACCATCGGCTTCACGTTCGACGCCACGCAGCGCACTGGCCACGTCAAGTAGCCGTCAGTCCTGAGTATTGGCGGAGTCACGAGCACGGCACCGCCAACCGATAGCCAGAAGCACCGGACCCTCCTCAAGGCTGGAAATCGATGAGCGCAGTAACTGAAATTCCGACAGCGGCACGCAGCGCCGCCCAGGTAGCTGAGCTGTCCCAGCGCCATCGCAACCCCCGCCGCGGCGCTGGGACCTTCATCCCTGCACGGGGCGCGTCGCGCTTCAAAACCGGCATTCGCCGCGGGGTCAACGTCCTCACAACGACGGTCTTCGTCGTCGCGGTGTCCGCGTTTCTTTTCCTCGCTGTTGGTCCCCGGGTCCTCGGTTATCAGACGTCCACGATGCTCACCGGCTCGATGTCCCCACTGATCAACACGGGCGACGTTGTGGTCACGGTCCCCACCCCAGCCAGTGACATCGTGGTGGGCGACATCATCACCTATCTCATTCCTGTCGAGGACCACCGAGTGGAAACCCACCGCGTCACCGAGGTACTCACAAGTGCGGACGGGACGACGGCAGTGCGGACCAAAGGTGACGCCAACAACGGCGTCGATCCTTGGACCGCAACCCTCAACGGAGCGACCGTTGACCGGCACGTCCTCACGGTCCCCTACGTGGGTCAAGTCATTCGCACCTTGCGCCAGCCGGTTGTCCTGAACACCTTCATGTACGGCGCACCGGCCGTGCTGGTGATCGGGTCGCTGGCGTCCATCTGGCGCAAGGACCCGGAACCAACAGCCAGTGAGTAGCCGCACTTCGACTGCCGGCAGGGTGGCGCGTGCCATCGGCGTTACGCTCCTCGTCGTTTTGGGCCTGACGCTCGCCCCCGCAGCAAGCGCCTCCTTCAGGTCTGCCAGCCAAGCGTCAACAGGCTTTTCTACGGCCACCCTGAACACCCCGACGACTTCCACGATTTCGCTGAATGCCAGCTGCAGCCAGAACAAGAAGACGCTTACTGTCACCTTGGCCGCCACGGGCTCGCTGCCGCACGCAAACGCACTACGAATTACGGCGGACGCCGGTGGAACCGTGTCCTCGAAGGATCAAAGCGCTGGCATACAACGGAAATCAAGTATTTACGGCAAACTCGGGCGGTCAGACAACCGTGTTCAAGCTCGAAATCCGAGCAATCTACACAGTAGACGCCACCCACGCTTGGACCAGTCCGCCGCTGCTTCGCACGTACACCTGCAGCTGATCAGCCCCCACAACTAAATTCGACAACCCAGGCTCGCTCATCCAGCGAAACTAATATCGCCCTGCAATGGGCAATTTCCGCGTCATCGAATTCCGCAGGAAGTCCTGGACATCGCGGAAAGGGACATCGAGAAGTGACGGAAACGAAGAATCCCGACGGCGGCCGCCAGTTCGACACCGCTGAAGTGGCGCGCTGCACTTACTTCTCCGTGGCGGCGCTGAAGTTAGTAATTCCGCCGGTGCCTCAGCCGCGGAAGGACAACCGCGAACACACCGGCCGCCGCGAACCCCAGGAGGCCGGTGGCTGAGACGCCCGCGCCGAGGGTGGCCAGCGCCGTCACGCCGGAGAGCAGAACCGGCCCGCCGGTGGATCCTGCGTCCGCGATGAACCGCCATAGCCCCAGGAACTGGCCGCGGCCACGGTCCGGCGAGAAGTCGGCGCCGAGGGTCATGATCAGCCCGGAGCTGATGCCGTTGCCGAACCCGATCAGCAGTGACCCCAACAGCAGCCCAGCAAAGGACGCCGACAAAGGAATCAGCAGCATCGCGATGCCCATGATGATGGTGGACGGGATGGCCACGAACAGCCTGCCGCGTCGGTCCATCACCTTGCCGGCCGGGTAAAACACCAGCATGTCGATCGCGCCGGACAACCCGTAGATCACCGAAGCCTGGGCCGCATCCATTCCCAGGTGGTCCGCCCACAGCGGGATGACCACCTGGCGCGACGCGCGCAGCGCGCTGAGCAGCAGGACCCCCACACCCAGCGTCAGGAACACGCGGGCATGCGAAACCGCCACATTCCGCAGCGTCGGCTCCGGACCCTTGTGTCCGCCGTCGGGCGCTGGCGGGACCACCAAGTCCGGGATGGTGACCGCCAAAACCGCAGCCGCAGCCATGCCCGCCACCCCCACCCAGTACGCTCCGGCGATCCCGGCGAACTGCATCACGCCGGCACCAATGAACGGCCCCGCAAAGACGCCGATCCTGCTGACCCCACCCAGCGTCGACAGCGCCCGCGCCCGGAACTGGACGGGCACGGCCTCGGTGAGGTACTTCTGCCGCGCCAGGCTGAAAACGCTCGCGGCCATTCCGACGACGATCATCGCCACCGCCAGCACCCACAGTCCGTTGGGGATCAGGGAGGACATCGCGGCGGCCGCGAGCGCCAGGGCGCCCACTGCGGCGGCGCCGACGATCGACCAGCGTTCGCCGAACTTGAGCGTGATCAGGGACGCGGGCAGGTTAAAAAACCACGAGCCGAGCCCGATCAAGGTGACGATCAGCGCGGAGACCGCCACCGATGCACCGAGGTCGCGGGCGGACAGGACCACCACCGGAAGGACCGCACCGTCGCCGATGCAGAACAGCAGGGCAGGCCCGAATGCGGGTATGGCGATACTTCGGAAATTAAAGGGCTGCGGGGATCCTGGCGAAGTCATCAGATTTATCTTATGCCCGCGGGAAATTCCCAGCATTCAGGGGGTCACAAGCGGCTCCGCGAGGACTAACGTTTGCCTTGTGGGGCGCTGCCGCCTGCCCCTCACAGCCAAGGAGGTCTCATGGGTGAAGTATGGATCCGCACCATCAGCAACAGTTTGGTCCGGGCGGACAAAGTCTCGGAAATTGCATCCACCCGCGGGTCCCTTCATGAGGACCAGGGTTTTGCGCTGAAGGTCATCGTGGACGGCAAGGCCCACGTCGTAATTGACGACGGCGACCTGCCAGGCACGCTTCCCGAACGGCTGGAGCACGCTCAGCATCTTGAGGATGCCCTGCTGTTCGCCCTTGACGAGGCACGCGACGCCGACGCATCCATAGTGGTCTTCTTTGTTCCGGAGAGCGACCGGTGGGCACTCGCCGCGGCGGCGGAACTGGCCGGCGGGATTCCCGCCGTCGGATAACCCCCGACGGCGGCCTCCACTAAAGCGCGAACGGACAGTTGAGCCCTTCTCCAAGCGCGAACAGGCAGGTGATGACGCCAAATCCGGGATTTGAGGTCATTAGCTGCCAGTTCGCGCTAAATGGTGCGGGGTCAGGCTGCGACGTGGCTGAACTCGGCGGACTTGGCGGTGGCGCGGCGGGGCGGGAGGATGCTCAGCGTGCACGGGGTCTGCTGCGGGTCAATCCTGGCGGGCAGGTGATGCGTCTCGGAGCAGAGCTGAAGCTGCCGCAGGGCTTCGGGATCGACGCGGGCGTTCCGCATGTCCAGTTCCAGGTCCAGGTTGTGCTTCAAGGCGTTTGCGCGTTTCACCACAACGTAGAGGGCCTGGATGCTGTGCACGGTGACGTGGCCTTTGGCGAGGACCTGTGCCTTCGCGTGGTCGAGATCTACACGGACAAGAATGCTGAGCTTATCGGACAAGATGATCATGCCTTCCTTGCGTGGCTGCGACGCTGCAGCCGGGGAGGCCGCGACGCTGCGGCCAATGGCCGCTTTTCTACAGCCTCATTCAGAGTAGGCAAGGAATGTGATGTGCGCAACATTCGGCCGCATATATTTCCAGCCACCCCGCGTCTGCCCGGCCATCCACATCAGGATCCGCCCGAAGGGTTACCGCGGCGCCGTCTGATTCCGTACTCACCGTGGACTACCCATCTTCAGTGGCACCGACATCTGCGGAATGCCTAGTTGTGCAGCCTGATTTGTGTTCGGTGACGCGCCTGATCTGGCGCCGGAAGACGGAGTCCATGACCGGGTCCAGGCCTGCGCCGGGTTCATCCAGGAGGTCGCAGGGTCGTCGATTTGCCGGCACCGTTGGGCCGAGGAGGCCGTGGACCTCCCCTTGCCTGACGGCCAGATCGAGGCTCCGAACCACAGGACACATGCACCGCGCAGCCGGTGGAAGCCGTGCACACGACCCTGAACAGGCCCGGGGGGACGGCTCCTCGCTTCGCCGAAGGCTCCCGCACCGCGGCCAGGAAGCGGCCAGGGCGGCATCGTCAGCCGTATAGTCATTAACGATTCGTTAAGAAACAGCCCGCACGTGATTCCTGGCCTTTTCCTTCTGCTAGTTTCAGCGGAGTCGTGCCCTGCAACGCCGGGCGGAAAGGATCTCATGACGACGCTAAGGACACCGCCACGAGAACCTGCGGCCCAGCCGGGCACCAAAGCCCCGCTGAGTAACGGGTGGCTCCCTTGGAACTGAGCGTGCACCTGGACACCAATGCCCTGGAATTTGTGTCCTCCAAAGTGGAGGGCCCGATCAGCATCATCGCGCACCCACCCAGGCTGCAGGCCGCCGAGGAGTACAAGGCCAGTCTCACGTCCACGATCGAAGCCCGCGAATTGCCGGCAGAGCACCAGCCCCTGTTCCTGGATGTGGTTATCGACACCGCCAACAAATTCGAAGCCGGCCTGCCCGTGCATGGCGTCATACGGCACGGATACCGGGTCCTGGAAGCCCACGGCCCCGCGGCACCGAAGACCATCGCCGCCGTGCTCCTGCACATCCGGGACGTGACAGGCCTCGTGCCTCACCTCTACTTCACCAGGTCCGGCGACAACCGCCTTCTCAGCCTCCTGCCGTTCCGGACCCGGAGTGAAGGCAAAGTCGCCCGCATCACCCGGGAGCTGTTGGCCGCTGCTGAACACGATGCCAGCAAACGACCCAGAGTGGACGACGATTGATTCCTGCCCTTCAAAACGATTGACGGAGGACCCTGAGCAGTAGGTGGAAGACATGGAACAGATGAGTATGGGCTCCTCACAAAGGAAGGACCAGCCGATGGCGGCACCTGAGAAGGTCGAACTGGGCCGCGGCCTGGCCATCGGCGCCGTCCTGTACCGGGCATGGGTCAAGGCCGGAAAACCCCGCGGTATCCGCAACGTCGCCGCCGAAGCCGAAGAGACCACCGAATGAAACCCGACAGCAAGACCCAAAAAAACCCGAAAATCCGCAACGCCGTTGTCAACGGTAGGTTCCCGGATCTCTCCGGGCTCCGGGACACGGGAGACCGTGTCAGACGCGCGCTCCTGCATCCGGTCCGCTCCGTGCCGCTGGCGTTTCTTGCCGTGATACTCCTCGGCGCCGGGTTGCTGATGCTGCCGGCCGCACGAACCGCAGCCGGCACCGACCCCCTGCTACCAGCCCTGTTCACAGCCGTTTCGGCCGTATGCGTCACCGGCCTGGTTACCGTAGACACGGCCACGTTCTGGACACCCTTCGGCCATGGGGTGATTCTCGGACTCATCCAAGTCGGAGGGTTCGGCATCATGACCCTGGCCACACTGCTGGCGCTCCTGGTAAGGAAGACCATCGGCCTGCGCGGCCAACTTGTCGCACAATCCGAAACCCACACCCTGAACTTCGGGGACGTCCGCTCCGTCCTGTTCCGTGTCGCCCGCATCATGGTCGTGTTCGAAGCCGTCACCGCCATAATCCTTACCGTCCGCTTCTGGATCGCCTACGACGAGAACCCGGGCACTGCGCTCTGGCACGGGGCCTTCCACGCCATCTCAGCGTTCAACAACGCCGGCTTCGCCCTCTACAGCGACAACCTCATCAGCGTTGCCGATGACCCATGGATCATCATCCCCATCTGCGCAGCCATCATCGCCGGCGGGATCGGATTCCCCGTGCTCATCACCCTGCTCAGGGGCGGGGTCAGGATGAAAGACTGGACCGTCCACCTGCGCCTGACAATTTACGGCACCCTGTTCCTCCTGGCTGCCGGCGCCGCGCTGTTCGCCGCTTTCGAGTGGAACAGAGAGCAGACCCTGGGCCCGCTGTCATTCGCCGGGAAACTCCTGGCCACGCTTGCAGGCAGCGTCTTCCCCCGCACCGCAGGGTTCAACAGCATCGACTACGGCGCCGCAGCACCCGAAACCCTGATGGTCACCGACATCCTGATGTTCATCGGCGGCGGCAGCGCCGGAACCGCCGGCGGCATCAAGATCACCACATTCCTCGTCCTGGGCTTCGCGATCTGGAACGAAATCCGCGGCCGGGACCAGGTCACCATTGCCCACCGCTCCATCAGCTCCTCATCCCAGCGCCAGGCCCTGTCCGTGGCGCTCCTGGGCGTCGCCGCCGTCATCACCGGCACCCTGCTGCTGCTCATGTTCACCGACCACAGCCTCGACAAAGTTCTCTTCGAATCCATCTCGGCCTTCGCCACCGTAGGCCTGAGCACCGGCATCACCTACGACCTGCCACCCAGCGCCCAATGGGTCCTCATGGCACTCATGTTCACCGGACGCATCGGCACCATCACCGTCGCCTCCGCCCTCGCACTGTCCTCACGGCCCCGCCTGTACCAACTCCCCGAAGAACGACCCATTATCGGATAACCACGCTTTGCTGCCGCATTCAACGCTGGTCCGGCCATAGGATCGGAGCATGCATATTGCCGTTCCAGGAGGTACCGGGGCCGTTGGCCACCATGTCGTCTCTATTGCCAGGGACCGCGGACATCGGGTGACAAGCCTGACCCGATCGGAAGGCGTGGACCTGTCCACGGGCCGCGGGCTGCACGAAGCCCTGCACGGTGTGGACACTGTTATTGATGTCTCCGGAATCCAGACGATTTCCACCAGGAAGGCCGTGGACTTTTTCACCGCCGCCACCCGGAACCTGCTCGCAGCTGAGGTGGCGGTTCAGTGCAGGCACCATATTGCGCTCTCGATCGTAGGCATCGACACGGCTATTTCGGGCCTGTACGCCGGGAAGCTCGCGCAGGAGGATGCCGTCCGGCACGGAGAAGTGCCGTGGACCATCCTGCGGTCCACTCAGTTCCACGAGTTTGTGCCTATGGCCATCAACGCCGCCTCGATTGGCCCGGTGGTCCTGATTCCACAGATGATCACTCAGCCGGTCGCGGCGCGGGAAGTGGCTGAGGCGTTAGTGGATGCAGCAGAGCAGGGACCCCGCGGAGTGGTTGCTGATCTTGGCGGTCCCCGTCGGGAGCAGCTCGCGGATCTGGTGCGCGAATACTTGCGGAAATCCGGGCAGCGGAAGCTGGTCGTGAAGGTCCCGGCACCCGGCGCCATGGGTCAAGCCATGCGTCGTGGTGACCTGGTCCCGTCGGCCGGCTCCGCCGTCGGACGCCAGACGTTCCACGAGTGGCTGGAAACCAGGCTTCCAGTCGACTAGTGGCGCTGCCTGTGACGCATAACTGCGGCGGAGAGCCCCATGATGCCGTAAGGGATCCGAGGATGATTGCCAGGCCTGCGAGGTATTCAAGAATGGTCGATTAATGTCCACCCAAAAGTAGGTAGCAGTACATGTCGTTTAGAAGGCTCAAAGCGACACCTGCTGCTACCCAGTTGGGGAGGAGGGGAGGGAGGGAACCCTACCGGTACCCGTCCACGATCGACGCCGCGATTTCCTTGTACGCCCGCCGCGTCTCCGGCTTCAGCACGTCCAGGGTGACCAGGTCGCCGTCGGCCACGCCCCTGTCGTGCGGGACGGCGATGAGCTGGCGGCAGATCCCGGCGAGGTGTTCCTCGATGGCGTCCTTGTCCACGCGGGAGGAGACCTCGTCCTTGTCCGTGATAACAACGACGGCGTTCCGGGCCAGGTCCTCGTACCCGTGGCCCGCCAGCCAGTGCAGGGTGCTGCGGGCACGCTTTGCCCCGCTCACCGCATACCCGGCGGCGATGATCAGGTTGTCCGCGGACTGCAGGATCCCGCTCATGGCATTGTGCGTCACGCCGGTGCCGCAGTCGGTCAGGGCCACGGAGTAGTAGTTGGAGATGAGCTTGCGGATCCGCAGGTACTCCGCGGCCGTGAGCGAGTCCGAGACCTCCGGGTCCTGCTCCCCCGCGATCAGGTGCAGCCGGCCGGCGTGGTGCATGTACCGGGCCAGTGCGGTGAGGGAGTCAACACCGTCGATGTTCCTGAGCAGGTCCGTGATGGTGCGCGGGCTGGCCTGCTGGTAGATCCCCTCGCCGAGGGCGCGCTCCACGAGATCACCGGAATCCGGGTTGGCGTCGATGGCGCAGGGCGGGTCGCCGCGGAATTCTGCCAGCGTCAGGCCCACGCCCACCGTGGTGGAGGTTTTGCCGATGCCGCCCTTGAGGCTCAGCACCGCGGTGTTGTAGCTGCCCTGCAGCTGGCGGGAGATGCGGCGGCCCAGTTCGTCCTCCTCGCGCTGCTTGGCGCCGGGACCCAGGTTCCAGGCCCCGCCCGTGAGCGAGTAGAGGGCGCCGCGGACGCCGCCCACCGGCCGCGGTTTCTGTTCGCGGACGAACAGGCCCGGGGAACTGATGAAGTCAGGCATGGGGCTGTCGGCGATGACGTCCGCCGCCGTGGGGCGGATGCGCCGGAACGCCGGTGCTTCGTCAGGAACGTACGACGACGGCGGCGCGGCTTCGTCGCCGTCGTACGCCATTGCGGGGGTGCCTGAGTCCGGCGCGGCGGGCTGCCCGGCCTGCGGCTGCGCCGTGACTGGCGGCCGGGCCGGCCGGCGGGTGGGCGCAGGGACTGAGGTGATGGGAGCAGACGTTGCGGGACTGGCTTGGTCAGCGGCGGCCGCCGCCTCGGCCCAGGAACTGCGGCGCGGTACCGGAGTGCCGGCGTCGGGAGTGCTGGAAGGCTCGGGAGTTACAGCTGACATAGTTCCTGTCTGGGCATCCTGCAGCGCGCCGTCGGCGCGACGGAGGTCACGGCGTCGCCGGGGCGGTTGCGGTAGCCCTGCATCTTCTGCGATGGGGCGTGCGTTCTGATCCGCCGGATCGGGCATGTCTGTCCCCCCAGGACTTTCGGCACAAGGTTCTGCGGCACTTTACGGACTGATTCAATCAGTAAGTCTAGGCGCTGGGGCGGAATTGCTAGGTCAGCCGCGGGTGAGCGCGGCCATGACGACGCCGGCGGTGAAGACCAGAAGGACGGCAAGCACGGCGTAGGCCTGCCATTTGGGACGGCCCTTATGCGGGTTGATATCGATGTAGGGCATGGCTAGCTGCGGTTACTCCTCGAGACGGTCACCCGCACTGTGCGTCGCTTACGGCGCAGCACATGGTGCATCGCACAAAAAGGGAATCAGCAGTGTGCCCAACAGTGCGCGATCCCCGGAAACCCTCGGTATGGTCTTCCAACCGCGCCCATTCCACCAGCAACAGGTACGTGCTTGTGCTCTCGATGGAACGTGAAAGCGTACGGCCCTGAAATCCCGGCATGGAGCCAATGATCGATTTCGCCTTGCCGAAGGCATTCAGTGTTGTTGGTTTGGAAGTCGTCTGCGCCGACCGCCCCCCGCCTAGCCTCCTCAATAGGCGTGTTGCGCAAGGGGCCCGCTGGCTCTGGCTTGGCGGGATGGTGGCCATAACGCTCTTGAACCTAAGCTACGTGGGTCTTTTCCACGATTGGGGTTCTATTGCGAGAATGCAGATATCGACGCGGCCTGGGGTTACGCCGGTGTGGCTGATCCTCTCACGCACGCGTTGTTGTACTGCTTCGGCGACGGTGAGGGCGGTGCAGGCGATGTCGGTAGCGATGTCGAGGTGGACGTGCGCGGTGCCGTCGCTGATCGTGGCGGCGACGCCGTCGTGTTTGTAGGTGCCGTTTTGGCTTCCGGGGTTGAGGAGGTTTTGCAGTGCGGCGGGGCCGAGGCGGGCCAGGAAACCTTTGATGGTGGGTTCGAGTCTGAGGACTCCGCGCGTTTCCAGGGCGGTGCGGGCGGCGAGGGAGGCGATCAGCTGGCTGGTGATTACCTGGCCGCGGAGGGGTTGGTCAGACATCGTAGAGGTCCTCGACTGTGATGTTGATGGTTCCGGCACTGATGCCGACACCGGCCGGAATGGCGTTGCCGATCTCGCGCCGCAGCGCATCAACGGTTCGGGGGATGTCGATCCCCGCGGCGGCGGCGACCCTAAGATTGACGAAGAGGTGAGGGCCGGCATTGGTGGTCGTGCGGCTGTTTCCGGTCGGGTTGTCCTCACCGGACAGGCTGTCGGCGGCGGAGCGTATTTCGATGCGGCAGCGCCGTGAGTGAATGCCGGGGATCGTCGTTGCTGCGAACCGGATGATCGAGCTCAGGGCTTGCTCGCTGATCTCCGTTGTGCCGTTGTCTGTTCTGTGCAGGAGTATTCTTTTGCTGCGGCGGACCTCGGCGCGGGCGACGTCCAGGATGGCGTTCGTGACTCCGGGGCGGGGTTTAAGAGCGGGGTTGTGGAGGTCGCCCTCGCGTAGTGAACGGGTTGCTTCACTGAGTCCTTTGAGCCGGGTCCTGGCCGCTTGGCATTGATCGCACTGTGCTTCGTGCGCGGTGGGGGGCTGGTTGAGGGTGGCCCAGATCCGGTCGATGCTGCGCCCGCAGCCCAAGCGGGGAATGTCTTCTAGCGCCATTGGCTCATCCCTTCTGCTATCTGGTGCCGTGCCCGGGCGAGTGTGCCGCGGACCGCTGTTGGGCTGATCTTTAGTGTGGCACCAATTTCGGCGTAAGTGCGGCCGTGCATTTCCCGTAGCAGCCAGCAGGCCCGTTGTGCTGGGGGGAGCGTGTTCAGCACGGCAGTCAGGCCGTCTTGTTGGGCGGACCATTCGGCCTCATGAGCCGGGTCCGTTCCGGCGGCTGCCCGGGTGGTGCCGGTTTCGGTGACGGAGCGGATGTCGTCGGGGTTGGTGACGTTCTCGGCACGGGTGGATCGTTTGCGCAGGAGGTCCAGGCATTTGTTGGTCGCCAGCCGGTAGATCCAGCCGCCGAAAGCGTCGACGTCAGCGAGCATGTGCAGGCCGTGCCAGCTGGTTGTCAGGGTCTCCTGCACGATGTCTTCGGCTTGGCCGCGGTCGTTGAGCATCCGGTATGCCAGCCGGAAGACTCTGTCCTGATAGGTGATCACCAGGTGTTCGAATGCTGCCAGATCGCCGTCTTGGGCGCGGGCAACGATACTTCCCTCATCCAGGTCCGGTTCGGCTTCGAAGCCGGGTCCGTGATCATCCATGCGCTGTCCGTCCCGTCCGGTGAGGTACCGGCGCTTGGCCCCAATATGCCATAGCCGGGCATCGGCTTGGAACCCGCCCTGGTTGCGTCATCCCAGGAGAAAAAACTTTGCGCCACGGCGTGACGTTTCGGGATCGGCTTCGTCTTTATCTGTGTAAGCACGATCACGATCTTCTAAAAGGAGCTGTTTTTCATGGCAGAGTCACCCAATACCCCCGGCGCTTCCAGCGGCGTTGTGGCCACCCCCGAGGAGCAGAAACGCAACGCACCGGTGGAGCAGCCGAAACGCCACGATGCGCTGCACACGGACCGGGGAGACACCACGATTGAGGAAACCGTGGTGCAGAAGCTGGCCGGCATGGCCACCCGTGAAGTTCCCGGCGTGTACGCCATGGGCAGTGCAGGGCGGCGGGCGTTCAGCGCCCTGGCCGAACGTATCCCGGGATCGCAGACCAATGTCAGCGGCGGCGTCAGCGTTGAAAAAGGTGAACGCCAGACTGCCATCGACGTCTCGATCGTCGTGGACTACGGCGTCTCGATCGTGGATGTCAGCCAAGGCATCCGCCGCAACGTCATCCAGTCCGTCGAGCACGCCACCGGGCTGGAGGTGCTGGAAGTGAACGTCAACGTCACCGATGTGCACCTGCCCGGCGACGACCAGCAGGACCAGCAAAGCCAGAAGGACCAAAAGACCGAACTTCTGTAAGTCCACAGCACCGGGCGGCAACCCCCGACCGGTGCGCGAGTAAGGCCGAAAAGGAAAAGGATGGCTATGTCTACTACACGGTGGTGCCTGGCGATAGGACTGGTGCTCGGAATTGTTTTGGGTTTCGGCGGTTGGTGGGCGCTGGTATCCGCGGTGATACTGGGCTTCATCGGTTTGGTGGTCGGCCGGGTCGCGGAGGGGAAACTGGACATGGCGGCCCTGTTCGGTAAGGCATCGAGCCGATGAATCCGCAAGGTGCACACGCGCTGCCGTTCACCGCAGGCAATGGCACCGGCAACGGTGACATCAGCTCCCGCGGGCAGACCGTGCTGGCCGATAAGGTGATCGAGAAAATCGCCAGTCAGGTCGCCAGTGATGAATCGGTGGCCGGTGGTGCCTCCGGAGGTTTCCTGGGCATCGGAACCCATGCGGACCTCTCTGCCCGGCCCAAGGCATCGGTGGAACTGAGCGGAAACATCGCCACCCTCAGCGTCGAAGTCGGGATGCTCTACCCCGTCCCGTTACGGCAGGCAACCGAGGCGTTGCGGCAGCGGATCCGGGCCAGGGTGACGGAACTGACCGGTGTGGAAGTCCGACAGATCGATATCAGAGTTTCCTGGCTGACCACCGAACGTGGTGACGGCAGGGGACGAAGGAGACTGCTATGAGCCGCAATGACGGACAATCGACGCGGCTACGACGCCGGCCCAGCCGGACCGTTCCGGCGTCGATCGTCGGGATCCTGCTGCTGGCCGCCGGCGTCGCCCTGGTGTGGTTGGCTGTTGCCCGGTTGTTTGACGGCACCTGGTCCACGCTCCTGCAGGGGCCACGTGACTGGCTCACCAGGCTGGCATGGAACGATCCGGATGTGTGGGGTGTCGGGATAGCCGCCGTCGTGGTGGGTTTGATCCTGCTGATGTGCGCCCTCATTCCGGGCAAGTTCAGCGCCCTGACGGTCCGGAACGCCAGTGGCGACGGGGCAGATGAGGAGCGGCCGGCGCCCGAACGAGAGACCGTGATGACCCGCCGTGCTGTGGCCCATCTGGCGAAGGCACAGTGTGTGCAGATCGACGGTGTCAGTTCGGCTTCAGCAACCGCCACCACCAAGCGAGTGCACCTTAGCGTAAAGACGTCGCTGCGGGACACCGGTGATCTGCGTACCCGCGTCACCGATGGTGTCCGCGACCGCTTAAACGCGATCGGGCTTGACCCGGTACCGCGTGTTACCGCCACCGTCGAATCCAAGAGTTGAGAGCCACGTCCGCTTTCGCGCTCCAATTACCGAAGGAAGGATTCCGATGCGACAAATGGCCGGAACCTTGAACCGCACGTGGCTGACCATTCTGGGCATCCTTGGCCTGGCCGCCGGCATCGCGTTGCTCCTGCAGTCCGCCGGGGCACTGCAAAGCATCGCCAACACCGCACCCGCGGGAGAAAAGGTCGTTTCGGGTGATCTGCAGCCGTTCTTCGCCCAATCATGGGTGGTGGTTCTTCTACTGGTCATGGGCGCCATTATCGGTGTGCTGGGGTTGCTGTGGGTCATCGCGCAGATTCCGCGGAAGAACCCGGCCGACGCCTACCGTCTAGACGCCGACGGCGCCCAAGGCCGCACTATCTGCGACCCGTCCGTGCTGGCCACGGCGATCGAGAACCAGATTAACACCCTGCCCGGTGTGGTTGGCTCCTCGGCCATGCTGCGCGGAACCGCCCATGAGCCGGACTTGACCCTGAAAGTCACCGTCAACGACAGGGCCGACGTCCAGGAACTGCTGCGCCATCTCGAAACGTCCACCCTGCCCGACCTGTCCACCGCCCTGGAAGCACCCCTACACCGGCGCCGGTTACAGATCGACATCAGCGGACGCACCCAAGGCACCGGAACAGTCGTGCCCTCCACCGGCACCGTCCTCAAATAGAAAACCCGCCCCTTGTGAGAAAGACGTAAGTGATCACTGAGCTGCTGCGGAATTTTCGGACAGTGGGCGCTGCCGACCTCGGCGGTCAACCTTCGTCCCCAGGCTGCGCGGCTGCGTCCTCCGGGGCAGCCGCGCAGCCTGTGGTCGACGGATGTGTTAATGATTGCGTGGATTACCGGCTTTGGCTCAGCTGGCCGCAGGCTACGGGCAGTGTCGCCCAGGCCGGAAGTCCGGGCAGGGACGCAACCGTGGTTGGCAGCGGGTCGGTCGGATTGATGCCGTGGATGACCACGTGCCGGTCCCCCAGCTTCAGTGCCTGCTTGAGTTCTGACTGCAGGTGGGACTTGGAGGCCTCTTCACTGTAGTGATAGCTGCCGGACGCGTCCGCCACCGGGAAATCGAGTGAGGGCGCGAAGCTGTTCAGGTCGCTGTCCAGGGAGATCAGAATCGGCCCATACTTGGGCAGGCCTTCGATAACGTCCACGAAGCTGTCGTGATTCACGTCATCGCTGGCATTGGGGCAGGTGGTCCCGGCGTGGATGTGCTGCGGGTGGAGCGTTCCGGCGGTGACCCCTTGGACGTCCACAGTGACGGTTATGTCGTCACCGTTGACTGTGATGACAGCGGTCCCGCTCGCTGAGGGAATCGTGTAGGTTGTGCCGGCGACAGTGTGCGCGCCCGCGTTCAACGGCGACAACTGAGCTACGAATTCCTTGTTCGGCACCGGCTTGGTGCTTGGCCCGGAAGCCGCAGGTGCCCCTGCCGCGGTGAGCAGGACAAGCCCCACCGTCACCGTCCCGCACAATACTGCTGATCTGCGCATGATGTCTCCTCAAAGGATCACCGTCTCGCCATAGCCTCATCCAGTGGCGGGTCCGGCTTACACTCAAGGAACGGCGCCGGCCCATGCGGGGTGACGACCGCCCCCCGGCATGTAGCCTGAAAATACCATACAGCGGGGGTCGCTGGCGATAGCCCCGGCCCGGCACTGACAAAGACGCTAGCCTGCTGGCCAGGCGGCATGAGGACGTCCCGGGTGCCCGGCGGGGTTAGGCTCCTCCGGCCCACCGGGCACCGTTTGCCGCCCCACGGAGCGCCCGGGCACGGGCGTGCAGGTCGGCCGCCGGAATGCGCCGGAGTTCATGGACCTGGGCAGGAGAAGCCTCATGTGCTCCCGGCGGGGCTGCCGGGCTGGCCGTCACTGAAGTATCGGTGATCAGCCCCATGCCGGCGTACTCTCGCACTGCGGCGATGCCTGCCACGGCTGCAGCCTTGCCGTCAAAGGCCTTGGACACTGCCATCACGGTTCCATCCGGCGCTGTGAGCCGGAACCTGAAATACGACTCGGCATCAACAAAAAGTACAAACATTCCGGCCATAACTATCCTCCCGGTCGGCGGGTCCTCCGCGGCCTCGTTGCCACTGAGCATCAACAGACGCAAACCTGCGTCCCTCCCCGCTGATTTGGTCGCGCGCATCGCAATTTACCAATTCATCAAATGCTAAAGAGTCTGACGCAGGTCCGCCGCCGCCCGCAAGGGCAAACAGATAACTCCTGTCTAAAAGCATGAAAAAGGGCAGCCATCGGAGCTCGCGGGCGTATGCTCTACGTCAGTGGGACAGACAGGTCTGTCCAGCTCTGCACGGCCTGGTGCAACAGGCACGCCACGGAAAATAGACATAAGGAACGGAAGGGGTGCCCCGTGAGTGAGGTATCCAACGGGCCGGCGTTGCCGGAAGCGAAGTCGGACCTGTTCAGGTCCCTCGGGCATCCTGTCCGCATCCGCGTACTGGAGCTGTTGGCGGACGGTCCCGTCAGGGTGAGCGACCTGCGGCATGCCACCGACCTGGAAGCTTCCAACCTGTCCCAGCACCTTGGTGTTCTGCGGAGACAGCGGCTCATCGTTTCCTCCCGTGCTGACGGCCAGATCCGCTACCGGCTCAGCAGCCCCGAGGTCTTGCCGTTGCTCGCTGTGGCTGGCACGCTGCTGCGAAGCACGCTCCAATCGACCAGCCTGCAACTGTTCGAGGCAGACGCCGGTCCAAGGGAAAATTAGGGACACGACACCCCCCGGTCGGCGCCGGCCAGTACCCAGCCGGCCAAAACCCCCGGCCCTGTCACGATCTTATTGAACCAAGGCAGCCAAAGTCAGTGCAGCGGCCGCGTCTCCTGCAGGCGCTTGATAAACCAGCGTGACTGCTCCGGGCCGTAGGGCAGCACGGGGATTGCCTTGGTGGCGTCGGTGGGGGTTTCGCGGATGGACTGCTGGGCCTGGCGGACTGCGGTGGTCATCGTGTTGGCCATGGTCTTGACGAACTGGTCGCTGCACGGCTGGCCGTGGCCGGGGATCAGGAACTCGTAGCGGTGGCGCAGGGCGGAGATGTGGCGCAGGCAGTCGGCCCATTCCTCCGGGTAGGAGTCCTCGAAGGACGGGTGCGCGCCCTGCTCCACGAGGTCGCCCACAAAGAGGGTGGTGGGGGTGCCCACCAGGAGATCGCCGTCGGTGTGGCCGCGGCCCAGGTAAAACAGGGTTGCGGCTATTCCGCCCAGGTCCACCAGCACGGGCTGGTCCTTGACGATGGCGTTGGGCACCACCAGTTCCACATTCTCGCCCTCGCCCGTGGACATCTCCGGCTCCAGCGTTCCCACGAACCGTCGCTGCAGGTCCCCGTGCTCGTCGATCTCCTGGGCACAGTTTTCGTGCGCCCAGAACTCGGTGGCGCCGTCGGACGCGAACACGGCGTTGCCGAAGAAGTGGTCGTAGTGCGCGTGCGTGTTGACGACGACGAGCGGCAGGTCTGTCTTCTCCCGCACCGCGTCCAGGATCTCGCGCCCCTGCCGCGGCCCGCAGCCGGTATCGATCACCATGCCACGCTCGGAGCCCACAATGAGGCCGGTATTCAGCAGGGATCCTTCGGTGACCAACACGTAGTTGTCCGCGCCGACGTCGAGCCATTCTGACATTGTTACTCCGTACCTCCGGGAAGCGACTGCGTTCTTCTTGGCCTCGATTCTACCCACGGGCACTCGGAGTTGCCGGGAGGCGGGGACACGGTCCCGGCCTCCCCCACGCCCTTCTGCGAGGACACTCCCCTGCTAAACCCTGGCCAGCTCCCGTTCGGGGGCGGGACGGACGACGTCGGACTCCAACCTTTTGGACGCCCAGCGGCGGATCGGTTTTTCCACAAAACGGAACGATCCGTAAGCCATCAGCACGGTCAGGGCTGCCGTCAGCGGTACGCGGACCGCGAGTGATGGAATCAGGGGAATCAGCAGGATAAAGACCGGCAAGTGCCAGAGGTAGATTCCATAGGAGAGGTCCCGGCCCGGGCGGGAAAGCCAGCGGTGGGACAGGACCTTTGAGGTGAGGCCGTCCGGCTGAAGGACAAGCCATCCAATGACCAGCCCGGCCAGTATTGCCAAGGCAGTCGGGCCGACGGTCCAGAAGATATCAAACCAGGCTCCGGGTGTGGTCGGCTCTTTGAGCGTGCACACGGCGACCACCAGGGCGATTCCGGCGAACGGGCCGCCCTGGCGTACACCGGTCTGCAGGGAGGCATGGAGCCTGGACCCTGGGCTGATGGACGTCAACACCAGAGCCGCGGCGCACCCCAGCAGCAACTCGTCAGCCCGTGTATCCGGGCCGTTGTAAATCCGGGCCAGCGATGCCCCGCGTGAAACCAGGAGGAACCGTTCAAGCAGGAACGCCGCCGCCAGGACGGCCGTGATCCAGGCGACGGTGCGGACCTTCCAGAACCGCAGCATCAGCAGCAGGAGCACCGGCCAGAGCAGGTAGAACTGCTCCTCGACGGCGAGGGTCCAGGTTGGGCTCAACGCGCCGCCGCCGGTCGAGGAACCGAAGGCTCCGTAGTTGGCCAGGTTCATCACGTAGGCAGCCGCCGGTATGGCATCGGATTCCTGACCGCCCCACCCCGACGACGGAAAGATCAGGCCGACGATAACGACGACAGCACAAAGAACCAGCAGCGCCGGCCAGAGCCGTGCGAGGCGTTTGGCGTAGAAAACTCCAACGCGCAGCCGGCCCGTGGCGCGGGTCTCCTTCATGATCAGGAGAGTGATGACAAAGCCACTGAGCGTGAAGAAAACGTCCACACCAATGGATCCACCAGGGGCGAACCCAGTGACGGTGTGGAAGAGAAAAACGCCGATCACCGCGACGGTGCGCAGGCCATCGAGTGCGTGCTGCCGCCCGGACATCAGCCCGGATTCGGGCGCCACCGGGCGTTCCATCATGGTCGGGTGTGTCCCGTACTTGGCCGAAAAATTCACCCAGCAAGCATAGAGAAGCGACCATAAGCCCAGCTGACTGCCGGCTGGACGCCAACTGGGTACCGCCACCAAAAGGACGACGCCGGCGGGCCGCTGACTGCGGCTGTCCAGTGTCTCGAAAAGGCGGGGATGCCCGCCCGGAGCTGATGGGCACCGCTCCGAAGTCGGGAATGCCCGTCTGGGGCTCGGTGGCTGGCGGCGTCGGCGCGGTGGCGGTCATCGCTGTTGCAGGCGTGATGGCGTTCAACGGCCTCGCCAGCGGCAGCAAACAACCGGAAGCCGCTCACTCCCCCATCGCTAGCGAATCCGCAGCGCCCGAACAGTCAGCCGAAGCGGCAGCCGGTGCCGGTGCCGGTGCCGGTGCCGGGGGCGCCGTATACCTGTTCGACGAGTCAGACTTCAGCAGCCCGCCCGCATGGTCCATCAAGGAGCCCTCGGGCTGGACCAAGGAACCGGTCAAGGAGGGCATGACCAATTACCGCAACGCCAGCCTGCAGTGCACGTTCACCACGTACCAGGCCGTCCTGGAACCAACCGGAGAAACCGGAGACGAGGCCACCACGGCGCTGGTCATGGCCTCGGAGATCGACGCCGTGGAGAAGTCGGTCGGCAAGCCCGTGGAAGTCATTGACGACGCCGCCTCAACCTACGTCAAGCTGCGCGACGGCAACAAGGACATCGAACTGCAGGAAGCAGAGCTCCGCTTCAAGAACGACAAAGACATAGACGTCATCTACCGGATGGCCGTACGCGCCACCGCCAGCAGCAACGGACTGATGGAACTGGCATTGGCCTGCCCCGGCAGCCTGACCACCGAGTCGGAGCTGTGGCCGGAAATCACAGACAGAGTAGGCATGGTCGACGAGCCCTAGTCAGGATCGTCGTGATCTCGACAATCAATGCAAAACACTCCCATTGCCTTCTCCCCACAGCATTGGCAGCGGTGTTCAAGTGCTCGAGGTTCTACGATGTACTCCGTCATTCCTCAAGGCTCAGACTTGAGACGCCCGAATCTAAGGGTGGTGGGTACTCGAATTTCCAAACAGTGACTACTTGCACCCACATGGCTTCACGGAGACACCGGCGTGCAACCCGGCGACCCGAGCGACCTCAGATATCAGCCAGTGCCGACCCCGGATTTTCAATGGCGTCAGCGACCAACCGCAGGAACCCGGCCGCGGTGCCGCCGTCGCACACGCGGTGATCGAACGTGAGCGTTAGTTCGGTGACCTTGCGGACCGCGAGCTCCCCGTCCACCACCCAAGGCTTGTCCATGATGCGTCCCACCCCGAGGATCGCCACCTCGGGGTGGTTGATGATGGCTGCGGATCCGTCGACCCCAAAAACACCGTAGTTGTTCAGCGTGAAGGTGCCGCTGCCCAGTTGCTCCGGCGTCGCCTTGCCCTCGCGTACGACGGCGGTGAGCCGGCGGATCTCCGCGTCCAGTTCGCGGGCACTGAGTTTGTCCGCGTTGCGTATCGAGGGGACCATCAGTCCGCGGTCCGTTTGGGCCGCGAAGCCCAGGTTGATTCCGGCGAAGCCAACGATCTCCTGGGAGCCGTCGGCAGCAGTTTCGATGCGGGCGTTCAGGTCCGGGAATCGTTTTAACCCAGCGGTGACAAAACGCGCGATGAACGCGAGGAGCCCCGGCGTATGGTGCGGATCAGACTTCTTGAGGCCTGCCCGGAGTTCCACCAGCGCCGTGGCATCAACGTCCACCCAGACTGTGGCCTCGGGGATCTCCGCACGGCTGCGGGACATGTTTGCGGCAACGGCTTTCCGGACACCCTTGACAGGTGTCCGGGAGGAAATGCCCAGCCCTGTGCGAGCGTCCGTTCCCTCGCCGGCTGTTGCGCCTGACGAAACCGGCTCCCGAGTAGCGGTGGTTGAGCCTGGGGCCACGACCGCAGGGTTCCCTGACCGAGCTTGCGAGGTGAGGGGGCGGGTGGGGAGGATCACGGCCTCAACGTCCTTCCGCATGATCAGGCCGCTGTCCCCCGAGCCGTGAATTTCGCCGAGATCAACGCCGTGCTCCCTGGCCATGCGCCGGACGAGCGGTGAAATGACGGCTCCCAGTTTCCCGGGGACCCTCGTGCGGAGCAGCAGCAGGTCATCGGCCGCCTTCTGGGCGTCAGGCTCAACCACCCGATGGTCGTTGGTTGAGCTTGCCGAAACCACTGTTCGGGGAGCCCTGGTTCGCCGGGCAGCGCCGCTGCCGCCGGGAGTTCCATAACCGATCAGCACATTTCCGGACCCGGCCTTCTCTTCTTCGCGGTAGGTATCCGCTGCGCCGGTTTCGGCAGGCTCAACCACCGAGGCCTCGGTCTCGACAGGCTCGACCACCGGAGTCGACGCACCAATCGGAAGCACGGAAATCAGCGGCTTGCCGACGTCAAGTGTCTGGCCCGGCTCGCCGTGGAGCACCGTCACGGTGCCGGCGTACGGAGACGGGACTTCCACCATGGACTTGGCCGTCTCCACTTCGGCGATGGGCTGGTCCACCCGGATCTCATCCCCTACCGAAACGAGCCAGTTCACCAGTTCGGCTTCGGTCAGGCCTTCGCCCAGATCAGGGAGCAGGAATACTTTCGGTTCACTCATGGTCAGTTCTCCCACTGGAGGTCGTCTACGGCGTCGAGGATGCGGTCCACGCCGGGCAGGTAGTAGTGCTCGAGCTTCGGTGCGGGGTACGGGACGTCAAATCCCGTCACGCGGCGGATGGGAGCGGCGAGGTGGTGGAAGCAGCGTTCCTGGACCCGGGCGACGATCTCGGAGGACACGGAGGCGAAGCCGTGGGCCTCGGCGATCACCACGGCGCGGCCGGTCTTGCGGACGGAGGCGCACACGGTCTCATCGTCGAAGGGAACGATCGAGCGGACGTCGATGACTTCCAGGGAGCGGCCCTCCTCCGCTGCGGCCGCTGCCGCCGCCAGCGCAGTGGGCACGGACGGTCCGTAGGCGATGAGCGTTGCGTCGGTCCCGGAACGGGCGACGGCGGCCCGGCCTTCCGAGGACGTCCCGGCTGCTGCGTTGGCGGCGTGCTGTGCCCGGAGCTCCTCAAGATCCACCAGGTCTTTGGACCAGTAGAGCTTCTTGGGTTCCATGAACATGACGGGGTCGTCCGAATCGATGGCTTCCCGCAGCATGCGGTAGGCGTCGGCCACGGTGGCGGGGGTGAACACCTTCAGGCCCGCCGTGTGGGCGTAGTAGGACTCGGAGGAGTCGCAGTGGTGCTCCACTCCCCCGATTCCGCCTGCGTACGGAATCCGGATCACCATGGGCAGTTTCACGGCACCTTTGGTGCGGTTGTGCATCTTGGCCACGTGGCTGACGATCTGCTCGAACGCCGGATACGCAAACGCATCGAACTGCATTTCCACTACCGGCCGCATCCCGTTCATGGCCATCCCCACGGCCATGCCCACAATGCCGGACTCGGCCAGTGGGGTGTCGAAGCAGCGCTGCTCTCCGAAGGTCTTGGTGAGGCCGTCCGTGATGCGGAAGACGCCGCCAAGCAAACCCACGTCCTCGCCGAAGACCAGGACGGACGGATCGGCCTGCATCGCATCTGCCAAAGCCGTGTTGAGGGCCTTGGCCATGGTGACGGTCTGCGGTCCGCTGGCCTCGACGGTGGCCGCGGCGGAAGCCGCAGCCCGGGCAGTTGCTGCGCTGACGTTGCCGTTCGCCTCTGATGAGGTGGTGATGGTCGGACTCATTTCGGGGACTCCTCAGCTGACGCTTCGCGGGCAAGTTCGTCGGCCAGCATGGCTGACTGCTCCTTCAGTTGCGGTGTGGGCACCGAGAACACGTGCCGGAAGAGTTCCTGGGGGTCCACCGGAACGTCCTCGCCAAGGCCGTCCCGCAACTGGGAGGCAACCGCTTCCGCCTTTTCCGCGATCCGCGCGGCGCCGTCGTCGTCCAGCAGTCCACGCCCGGTGAGGTACGTCTTCATCCGGCTGATCGGATCCTTGGCCAGCCACTCGGCCACCTCGCTGTCCTGCCGGTAGCGGGTGGCATCGTCGGCGTTGGTGTGTGCCTGCATCCGATACGTGTGTGCCTCAACAAGTAGCGGTCCGGAACCTTCCCGTGCGAGCTTCACTGCCCGGTCAAGGACGGCGAGGAGGGCCACAACGTCGTTGCCGTCCACCCGTTCGCCGGCCATGCCGTAACCCACAGCCTTATGGGCGAGCGACGGTGCCACGGACTGGTGCGCCAGCGGAACCGAGATCGCGTACTTGTTGTTCTGGACGAAGAAGACCACCGGCAGGTGGAAGACGGCGGCGAAGTTCAGGGCCTCATGGAAGTCACCTTCGCTGGTGGCGCCGTCGCCACACATCGCCAGGACAACTGTGTCTTCCCCACGGAGCTTTGCGGCGTGCGCAACACCCACGCCATGCAGCAACTGGGTGGTCAGCGGCGTGCACTGGATGCCCACCTTGTGCCTGGCCGGATCGTAGCCGCTGTGCCAGTCACCCCGGAAGATGGTCATGGTCTCCACGGGATCAACCCCCCGCGCCATAACCGCCACTGCGTCCCGGTAGGTGGGGAACATCCAGTCACCGTCGGACAGACAGAGTGCGGCTGCCACCTGGCAGGCTTCCTGGCCATGGCTGGACGGATACACAGCCATACGACCCTGGCGGACGAGCGCCGAATTCTGGTCGTTGACGCGGCGTCCAATGACGAGCTGCTCGTAGGCAGCCAGCAGCTCGGCATCGGCGGGAAGCGGATACTCGTGGCCGGGTTCGGTGCCCTGCTCGCTCTCTGCTTTGAGCCGTCCGTCCGGGTCCACCATCTGGATCTGGTGACGGGCCGGCAGCATGTAGTCCTCCACCGTGATGCCGAACTTGCGCACCGCTTCCGATACGGCATCTTCAGCCGGCAAACGTTGAGCCTGGTCCGGCGCAGAGTGGTCCGCGGATATCGTCATTGGTCCGTCCTTCTGTAGCCACTAGTCGCCTCCAGTATCGCCCCACGGAAGATTCGTATCCAGTACTTCGCCGAATCATGGAAGGTTCCGTTGAATGGGCCTATTCTGGAAGACGAATTGAAATGTGATCCGGACAACGAGCGGGAGCGGTAGACGAATTGGCACGACTTGAGGGAGAGCCCGGTGAGGTGCCGCTGGACGACGTCGATCGCAGGATCATCGCCGAACTCACCCGGGACGGGAGAATGTCCGTGACACAGGTGGCTGAGAATGTGCACATCTCCCGGGCCCACGCGTACACCCGCATCGCCAGGCTCACCGGCGAAGGCGTGCTGACCAAATTCACGGCCTTGGTGGACCCCATCAAGGCCGGGCTGAAGTCCTCTGCCTACGTGACGTTGAAGGTGAGCCAGCATTCGTGGCGTGAGCTGCGCGAGCAGCTACGCGCGATCCCGGAGGTTCATCACATCGCCCTTGTGGGAGGTGATTTTGATGTGATCCTGCTGGTGCGCGCCATCGACAACACCGACCTGCGGCGGGTGATTTTCGATCAGTTGCAGGCCATGCCGGGCGTCCAGGACACTCAGACTTTTCTGGTGTTTGAGGATGTTGATATGCGCTGAGTTTCCCGGAGAACCCCGCCGCCGCTCTACTACGTGCGTCCGGCCAACTCCAACCCCCGTATGCGCTCCGGCGCGGGACGGACGACGTCGGGCCCCAACCTTCTGGACGCCCAGCGGCGGATCGGTTTTTCCACAAAACGGAACGATCCGTAAGCCATCAGCACGGTCAGGGCTGCCGTCAGCGGTACGCGGACCGCGAGTGATGGAACCAGGGGAATCAGCAGGATAAAGACCGGCAAGTGCCAGAGGTAGATTCCATAGGACAGGTCCCGGCCCGGGCGGGAAAGCCAGCGGTGGCTCAGGACCTTTGAGGGGGGCACTGTTTACTTGTTCGACGACTCCGGTTTCAGCAGCGCGCCCGTACGGTCCATCAAAGAGCCCGCGGGGTGGTCCAAAGAAACGGTCAAGGAGGGCACGACCAATTACCGGAACTCCACTCTGCGGTGCACGTTCACCACGTACCAGGCCGTCCTGGAAGCAACCGACGCGGACGATGAGGCGACCACGGCTCTGGTGATGGCCTCGAAAATCGGCGCCGTCGAGCAGTCCGTTGGCAAGCCCGGACGGGCTGTAATTGGGGCCCTCCTGGTCGCGGCGGTCATTAAGCGCCTACGGGCCCGCCGCTGGTCAGCGGCCAGCCCGTGGGGCGTCACAGAAGCACCAGGACTTAGCCGACGAAGGCCTTCATCCAGGTCTTCAAGTCCTCGCCGAACTCCACGCGCTCGGAAGCCAGCGTGATGACTGCCTTGAGGTAGCTCAGCTTGTCGCCGGTATCGTAGCGGCGGCCTTTGAAGACCACGCCGTATACGCCAGAGCCTTCACCCTCACCGGCAGCAAGGGTTTGGAGCGCGTCGGTCAGCTGGATCTCTCCGCCGCGGCCCGGTTCCGTGTTCTCCAGGACGCCGAACACCGACGGGTGCAGCACGTACCGCCCGATGACGGCCAGGTTGGACGGCGCTTCGCCTACAGCAGGTTTCTCCACCAGGCTGTTGACGCGGACGTAGTCCTCGCCCTCAATGGCCGTGATGTCCGCACAGCCGTAGGCGCTGATCTCCGAGGGGTCAACCTCGATCAGGGCGATGACCGAACCGCCGGTCTTCTGCTGCACCTCCATCATGGTGGTGAGCAGTGTCTCAGCCTCGTCGATGAGGTCGTCACCCAGCAGCACTGCGAACGGCTCGTTCCCTACGTGCTGGCTCGCGCACAGGACAGCGTGGCCCAGGCCCTTGGCCTCGCCCTGGCGGACGTAGTGGATGGGACCCAAGTCGGACGCCTGCTGCACCAGGTCCAGACGGCCCTGATCACCCTTGAGCTCCAGTGCTTGCTCGAGGCCGGGCTCCCGGTCAAAGTGGTCCTCAAGGGCGCGCTTGTTGCGCCCTGTGATCATCAGCAGGTCCGTCAGGCCGGCGTTGACCGCTTCCTCCACGACGTACTGGATGGCCGGCCTGTCGACGACGGGCAGCATTTCCTTCGGCATTGCCTTGGTGGCGGGCAGGAAGCGAGTCCCCAGACCGGCAGCAGGAATGACGGCTTTGGTAACAAATTTCCCCATTGTCATAGGTGAACCCTACAAATCAGTGACCAGTAAAGGCAATTGGAGCGGGAGTGGGTTTCGACAAGCTCAACCACCGAGGCCGGTGAACGTGGGCTCGCGCTTCTCTTGGAACGCGCGGAAGCCCTCCGCGTAGTCCGCACTCTTGCACAGGCGGGCCTGCTCGGCGTTTTCCTCTGCCATGGCCTCCCACAGGCCCAGCCGCTGGTCGCGGATGTGCGCCACGAGCTCCTTGCTCGCCGTGAAGGCGCCCGTGGCCCCGGTGGCAACCTTCGACACAATTTCCCGGGTGTTGTCCAGCAGTTCATTCGCCGGCATGGCACGGCTGAACATGCCCTGAGCGACGGCCTCGGTACCGCTGATCAGCTCGGCTGTGTAGATCAGGTCCAGTGTCCGGTGCATGCCCAGCCGCTCCGTGAAGTACCAGTGTCCGCCCGAATCAAGCGTGGCGCCCAGCTTGGCGAACGGCGAGCCGAACTTCGCGTTCTCCGCCACATAGACCACATCCGTGGCCAGCAGCAGGCCCAGCCCCACGCCCAGGCACGCGCCCTGCGCCGTGGCGAACGTCGGCGCCGGGAACGCGCTCATCTTCTTCAGCAAGGGCTGCACCAGCCCGCCCAGGTACGCCTCGGCGTCGTCTGTCTCCGGCGTCACGCCAGAGATGTCCCGGCCCGCGCAGAACGCCCGGCCCTCTCCCCTGAGCAGCAGCGCCCGCACCTCACCGCGCGAGGCGGCGGCAGCGGCGTCGTCGTACGCCTGGGTTAAATCAGCGAGCGCCTGCTCGTCGAGGGAGTTCAGCTTGTGAGGGGCGGCCAGGACGACTTCGGCGACGTTATTGGCGATGGAGAGGGAGATCATGGGTTCCTTAGACGTCGAAGTCGACTGTTACTTCTTTGCTCGTGGGGTGGCTCTGGCAGGTCAGGACGTACCCCTTGTCCAGTTCATCCTGTTCAAGCGCGTAGTTCTCGTCCATGGTGACAGAACCGGTGACCAGTTTGGCGCGGCATGTCCCGCACACTCCCCCGGCGCACGCGAACGGCACGTCCGCGCGGACCCGCAGCGCGGCGTTGAGGATGGACTCGCGGGCGTGCGTGGGGCTGGCCACCTCGCCCTGCAGGCCGTCCAGCTTGAAGGTGATCCTGTAGGTTTCTTGGGACTCGTCCACCACCACGGGCCGGCCGGCGTTCCCTTCCGGGCGGTCCGGCTTCCCCGACGTGAACAGTTCGAACCGGACCTGCTCCGGCTTCACCCCGCGCTCGGCCAGGGTGTCCCGGCACAGCTGCACCAGCTCAAACGGCCCGCACAGGAACCACTCATCCACATCGTCGGCGTGGATAGCGGTGCCCAGCAGCTGCCGGAGCTTTTCGGCGTCGATCCTGCCGCTGAGCAGCGGCGCGATCCGCTGCTCGCGGGACAGCACGTGGTGGATGGCCAGCCGCTGCGGGTACCTGTCCTTCAGGTCCGCCAGCTCCTCCAGGAACATCACGTCCATGGCGGCCTTGTTGGCGTAGATCAGGTCGAACCGGGTCCCCGGGTTGGCGGCCAGCAGCGCCCGGGCGATCGCGATCACCGGGGTGATGCCGCTCCCTGCCGCGATGGCCACAAAGGTGCCCGGCTCCCCTGCCAGCTCGCCTGCGATTTCCTGTGGCCGGTTCATGGAGTTCATGACGTTCTGCTCCACGGCCTTGCCGTCCCGGCCGTGCTTGGACACAAACGCGCCCATGGGGCTCATGACGTCCAGGGTGTCCCCCGCCTTCAGCTCCGCGTTGGCCCAGTTGGAAAACAGCCCGCCCAGGTCCTGCTTCACGGCCACCCGGATCTCGCTATTGCCGTCCGGGAACGTGCGCGGCTCGGCGCAGATGGAATAGCTGCGGCGCACCTCATGCGGCTCGCCGTTCTCATCCTGCAGCGTGGTGCGCAGGGCCACGTACTGGCCGGGCAGGTAATCGAACTGGCCGGCGAGCTCTTGGGGTACCTCGAAGGTCACCTCGATGGCGTCCTCGGTCAGCCGGCGCACTTCCGCCACGGTGAGGGTATGGAAGGACGGACGACGGCGGCCGCTGGCTAGCGCCGATTCGGCGGCGGTCTGGCGCACAACAGGCATGGGGCTTCCTTACAGGACTTTGAAGTAGTCGAACGGTTCCAGGCAGTCCTTGCACACATACAGCGCCTTGCAGGACGTGGAGCCGAAGCGGGTGAGCTCCCTGGTGTTCAGCGACGAGCACTGCGGGCATTTCACGGCCAGGCTCAGCCTTACGGGGCCGTTGTGGCCCCCTGCGGCGGCCATGCCCGACGGCGGCGCGATACCGTACGCCTTCAGCTTGGCCTTGCCGGCGTCCGTCATCCAGTCCGTGGTCCAGGCCGGTGCGAGCACCAGGTCCACGGCTGTGGCTTTGTAGCCTTCCCTGGCGAACGCGGCCTTGAGGTCATCGCGGATGGCGTCCATGGCCGGGCAGCCCGAGTACGTGGGGGTGATGGTGACGCGGACTTTTTCGTCCTCAGTCACCTGCACGTCACGGAGGATCCCCAGGTCCTCAATGGTGAGCACGGGGATCTCGGGATCGCAGACCGTGGCGGCGATGTCCCACACCTGCTGTTGTGTCTGCTCCTGCGCAGCGGTGGCCACGGCGGTCACCAGCTTGCTCCGGGGTACTCGCGCGCCAGCACCTGCATCTCCGCGAGGAGGTAGCCCAGGTGCTCGGAGTGCCGGCCATGCCGGCCGCCGCCGGGGGCAGCCGGGACGTCCGGGACCTCCAGCTCCGCTTCGGCGAGGATCTCCCCGGTCAGGCGGTCAAAGTCCGCGCGCAGGCTTGAAGGGTCGACGGCGGCGCCGGATTCAGCCAGGCGCGTCGTCAGCTCGTCGTCCTCGAAGAGCTCGGCAACGTAGGGCCACATCTGCTTCAGGCCTTGGACCATCCGGGTCCGGGATTCCTCGGTGCCGCCGGCCAGGCGCAGGACCCACTGGGCGCTGTGGTCCCGGTGGTAGTCCACTTCCTTCACGGCCTTGGCGGCGATGGCAGCGAGCGTGGCGTCGCTCGACTGGGTGAGCCTGCGGTACAGCTCGAACTGGTAGTAGCTGACCACGAACTGCCGAGCGATGGTGGCCGCGAAGTCGCCGTTGGGCTGCTCAAAGATCGCGCCCGACCGGAACTCATGCTCACGCCGGAAATACGCCAGCTCATCCTCGCTCTTATCCCACGCGCCGCCCGCGTACGTCAGGAAGCTTCTTGCGTGGCCCAGCTGATCCAGGGCGATGTTGCCCAAGGCCACGTCCTCCTCCAGCTCGGGGCCGCGGGAGATCCAGTGGCCCAGCCGCTGTGCGAGGACCAGGCCGTCGTCGCCCAGGCGCAGCGCATATTCGGCAACGTCCTCGGTGGGCTTGGCCAGGCCGGTGCGGACCTCCAGGGCGATGTCCTCCGGGCGCAGGGCGTTGCCGGGAGTAATGCGGGTGGCACTGGCATTGGAGTCGCCGCCGGCCGCACCAGTGGAGATTTCGCCGTGGCCGGTTGCCGTTTCGGGGCTGCTCACAGGTGCTTCACCCCTTCGCTCTTGGTGTAGTACGTGGCGTGCCGGTAGTCCTTGCCCTGCGGGGATTCGAAGAACGAACCCTTGGAGTCCGGATCGCTGGCGGCGATGGCATCTGCCGGGACCACCCAAATGGACACACCCTCATTGCGGCGCGTGTAGAGGTCGCGGGCGTTGCGCAGGGCCATGGCGGCATCTGGCGCGTGCAGGGACCCGGCATGGACGTGGGACAGGCCGCGGCTTGAGCGGACAAAGACCTCCCAGAGGCCCCAGGCGTTGCGGTCGGTGGCAGAGCCTGGCGAAACCGCAGGGCTCACCTTTGCTGCTTCGCGGTTGATCTCGGCGGCCGAGCTTGCCGGAACTTCCGGGTTTCCGTGGGGCGTCATGCTGCTTGTTCCTTTGTCTTCATTGACTGTTTCGCCGCGTAGGCGGCGGCTGCCTCGCGGACCCAGGCGCCGTCGTCGTGCGCTTCCCTCCGGCGCTCAAGGCGCTGGGCGTTGCAGGGGCCGCGGCCGGCGAGGACTTCGTGGAACTCGTTCCAGTCCAAAGGGCCGTGCTCCCACCGCTTGGTGTCCTCGTTGAAGCGGATCTCGCTGTCCGGGAGGGTCAGGCCCAGCACGCGGACCTGTTCCACCATCATTCCCACGAAGCGGCTGCGGAGTTCGTCGTTGCTGAAGCGCTTGATGTTCCAGGCCATGGACTGGCGGGAGTTGGGCGAATCGTCATCCGGCGGGCCGAACATCATCAGCGCCGGGGCGTACCAGCGGTTCACGGCGTCCTGCGCCATCCGCTTCTGCTCCGGGGTGCCATGGGCGAGTTCCAGCAGGATCTCAAAACCCTGGCGCTGGTGGAACGACTCTTCCTTGCAGACCCGCACCATGGCGCGGCCGTAGGGGCCGTAGGAGGCGCGGCACAGCGGCACCTGGTTGCAGATCGCCGCACCGTCCACCAGCCAGCCGATAGCACCCATGTCAGCCCAAGTCCGGGCCGGGTAGTTGAAGATGGACGAGTAACGGGCCTTGCCGGCGATGAGATCGGCCATCATCTTGTCGCGGCTCTGGCCAAGGGTCTCCGCAGCCGAGTAGAGGTACAGGCCGTGGCCGGCCTCGTCCTGGACCTTGGCCATCAGGATGGCCTTGCGCTTCAGGCTCGGGGCGCGGGAAATCCAGTTGGCTTCCGGCTGCATCCCGATGATCTCGGAGTGGGCGTGCTGGGAGATCTGGCGCAGCAGGGTCTTGCGGTAGGCATCCGGCATCCAGTCCCGCGGCTCGATCCGAGAATCCTCGGCGATCACGCGGTCAAAGTTGGCCTGACCGTCCGCGTCTTGGCTGTCCGCGTTCTGGCCGACCGTGTCGCGCTGGGCGTTGGCTTCCATGGTTGCTCCTATGCACCTGCCTGGATTGGTCCGATTTATTTACCGACCGTTCGTTCAGGATATGCGCGGGTGCGGGAGGCGTCAAGATTTCGACGGACTCAATCACCGGAGGGGGCAGGCTCGATCACCGGGCGGCGACGCTCCCTGATGTCGCGCAAAAGCTCTGACGCGGCCCGAATTTCGAGCGCGCCAGATCATATGCGGGTCGAGAGTAGACGTGCGTGTCGACCGTGGTGGAGGTGGTTTTCCACATGGCGTCAGCTTGATCTGTCGCACAGGGCGCGCAACTGGCATCTTCGGTACATGACCGACCTTCCACCGCTTCTCTTGGCCCGCGACCGCATCCAGCACGGACTGACCGCCAAGGACCTCGCCAAGGGCGTAAAGGCCGGTTCGCTTGTCCGGATCCGGCACGGCGTCTACACCGACGGCGCCGCGTGGAAGCGACTGAAGCCCTGGGAGCAGTACAGGCTCCGCATCAGCGCGGCGGCCGAAACCTTCGAAACGCCCACGGTGTTTGCCCGACATTCCGCGGCGGCTGTTTGGAGCATTCCCACCATTGGCATGCACCATGCTGTCCACGCGCTGACCATGAAGAACGACGGCGGCCGGTCCCGCGCCGGTGTTGTCCGCCACTTCGCTGATCCGTCGGGTCTGACAGTCATCCGGCGGGAAGGCCTGCTCGTCACCGGCCGCCTCCGCACCGTCCTGGATGTGGCCGCGTTTACGCCGTTCACGGAGGCGGCAGCGCCGCTGGACCATGTGTTGAAAGCGGACCGCGCCTTGCGGCTGCCTGCCGTGACCAAGGCTGAACTGGAGGCAGGTATCGGACCTGTGTATTCCGCTGCTGCGGCGCGAAGGATACTGGCCGCCTTGGCCTTCGCAGATCCTGTGTCCGGTTCGGCGGGGGAGTCCTACAGCCGCTCGCTGATCCAGGTCGCCGGTTTTGAAACCCCGGTCCTGCAGCAAGCCATTCATGACAGGGACGGGCTCGTGGGCTATGCCGACTTCTACTGGAAACTGGCCAAGGTGGTGGGCGAATTCGATGGCGTGGAGAAGTACGTCAAACCGGAGTTCCTCAAGGGCAGGACGGCATCGCAGGCGGTGGTGGAGGAAAAGAAGCGCGAGAACCGAATCCGGGCCACCGGATGCAACGTGGTGCGGTGGGATTGGGCCGATCTGATGGAGCCCGGGAAGCTGGAACGCGTGCTGGCAGCGGCCGGAGTGCCCCGCCGTCGTGCGCGTTCCGCCGACTTCGACGCGCGAATGACACCATGACGCGCATATGCCCTGGCGACACCCGAATGTGGGTGTCCCAAGGGCATATTGCGCAGCGCCACGGCACTTACTACGACGAACAGATGTGGGCGGCCAGTCCCACGCCTGCAGGCACACGCTTTAGTTACTGATGGACCGCGGCTACCCGCGGGCCCGATAGGGCCCCAGGGCCAGGCTCAATTACCGGGAGGGCAGCCAACCGGGGCGGCCTGCCGGGGCGCCTGCCGCCGTCGGACGTTCCTCCCGCGGGCGATGACCGCTGGCACCTGGCTGCACAGCGCCCAGTATGCCGAGCCTGCCACCAGCGAGGCCACGACGGCGAGGGCGGGGCTGAGCTCAACCAGCAGCGGGTAGACCAGCCAATGCACCACGTAAATGTGCAGGGACGCGCTGGCCAGCAGAACGGTGATGCGCCGCAGCCCGGCCGGAACGGGGAGGCTGGGCAGCCACAGGAGCAGGAGGATCCCCGCAATGACAGTCAGTTCACGGCTGGGATTGTCGAAGAACCCCGGGATGGTCAAAACGGCCACGACGCTCAGGGCGCATCGCTGAAGGATGTGGCGGGCACGGGCAACCCCCCAACCCAGCGCGAAGAGCCAGAATATGGGCGTTGTGTGCGGAATTCCCGGCTCAAAAAGCTCATACCGGGTGAGCATCCCGGCCGCGAGCAGCACCAGCGGAAAGAGGAACGGGAAGCGCTTTTCAGCCCGGTCAACCCACGGCACGGCGAGCAGCGCCGTCATGCTGACCAGCACATAGACGAGTACCTCGACGAACCAGAAATGCCACTGCGTGGTTACATCCTCGGGTCCGATAATCGCGTTGAGCAAGACGATATTCGCCAGGCTGTATTTGTCGGTGATCAGGTAGGCGAAACCGATGAACACCACGCTGGGGATAATCACCCGGGCCAGGCTGGCCACTTGCTTCTTCAGGCGCGGCACACGCTCCCCGGCCAGCTGGAACCGGGCAAAGTTGTACCCCGCCACGGCCATAAGCACGTGGGCGGCACCCTGCCAGTGCAGGAATCCGATATGGGTACTGACGATCAGGAAAATGGAGACCGCCCGCAGCACGATGCTGGTTTCAAGCCGGGCGAACAGTCGGCGCCGCTTCCGCGTCCGTGGCTGTTCAAGCCCGGCCCCAAGGACTCCCACCGGAGTGATGTGCCAGTCCGGGGGCAAATGTCCCAATGCCTGCTCAAGCCGGACTGACGCTGCCACATAAGAAAGCGAGTCCCCGCCGAGCGAAACGAACGTGTCGTCGTCGGAAATGTCTGTCAGCTCCAGCGTGTCTTCAAAAATCCGCACCACACTGTCCCGCGGGTAAGCCCCTGAATTCGCGCTGGAAGCCCGGTCCTGAACCGCGAGCCCGCCCTGTTTGGAGAGGGCCAGGACGGCAGGGTAGTCCGGCTTGCCGGACGCCAGACGAGGGAGCTCCTGCACCGCGTGGACTTCGAGGGCAGCGCGCGGCAGGCCCATGCCTTGGGCGAGGAGCTTGCCCAAGAGGGTTGGGTCGTGTTCACCCTCGACGGCGACGACGAGTCCCTGGTCCGTGCCGGCACTCGACGCCTGAATACCAAGATCGGCAAGGATCCGTTCCACCTGTCCAAGGTCGACGCGCAGGCCGACGATCTTGACGAACCGGCTGCGCCTTCCCACCACCTCGTACAGTCCCTCAGAGTTCCGGCGTGCCAGGTCTCCGGTGCGGAGTTCATCCACCGTCCGGCCGAGGCCGAGGTCCTCCGGCGTCTGGGCGTAACCCAGCATCACGTTGGGTCCGGAATAGACCAGCTCCCCATGCTCCAGTCCAGGGACCGGGTCTATCCGGAAGGCGCCGCCGGGGACAGGGATTCCGATGGCGCCGGGCGACGTACCTGCCAGCCGCGGAGGGAGGTAAGCCATGCGTGCCGTGGCCTCCGTCTGGCCATACATCACAAAGAGATTCCAGCCGCTCCGTGCGCCCAGTTCGGCGTATCGCCGGACCAAGTCAGGGCCGAGCCTGCCGCCAGCCTGAGTCACATACCTGAGCGTGGGCAGATTCATCGCGGCGAACCCCACCCGTTCGAGCAACTCGAAAGTATAGGGAACGGCTGCGAACGACGTGGCACGCTCGCTGCCGAACAGATCCCAGAAGCAGGGGTCCACCACGGACAGATCCGTCAGGACCAGGCTGGCGCCACGCAGCAGGTGGCTGTTGATCACAGACAGCCCATAGCAGTAGGACATGGGCAGCGTGGTCATGGCCCGGTCATCCTCGGTGATGCCGAGGTATTCCGCGATGGACTCTGCGTTCGCCTGGAGGTTTTCATAGGACAGCCGCACAAGCTTGGGTGAACCGGTGGAACCTGAGGTGCTCAACAGAAGAGCCAGGTCCGGGTGCAGAGTGTGTCCGGTGCCAGGCCTTCGTTCTTCCAGTACTGTCCGGCCGTTCGCGGAACTAAGGATAACGTCCGGATCATAGGCCGCGACGAGGGATTCCAGGGCGGCAGGCTTGTCCGCGGGCAGGAGGATCAGCGGATGACCGGCGGCCATGGCCGCCAAATACCCCACCAGCGAGTCAACATCGTTACTGGCCGTCAGGGCCACCAGGCGACGTTCGGTACCGAGGCGCCGGCCCAGCTCCTCAACACGGTCAGCCAGTTCCCGATACGTCAGGACGCCATCGCTGGTGGCAACGGCAGTCCTGTCACCGTTGCCCGCGAGGTTCGCGGCAAACGACAGGTGTTGAAGGTCAAGTTGGGTGCTCATAGCGTGTGGTCCATAGGGTGTCTTCGGCGATTTAGGGAAGCCTAACCTTGGAAGAGTACACCTGGCATGGGCAAATTAAGAAACTAAAATGTGCCTTATTTCTCCAGCCGCTTGCCTAATGCCCACGCATGGGGCCGTCTAGGACCAGCGCTCGACGTCGGCACGCATGTGGGCAAGCTGGGTCCTGAGCTCCGGCAGACTGCGCGCTGCCGTTTGCCACACAGTGTCGTTACGAATGGCCGCGTAGTCGTGGGAGAGCACGTTCCGGAGTCCGCGCATCTGACGCCAGGGTATCGCGGGGTACTGCTCTCCCACCGGCTCGGGGATCCGATCCGCGGCAGCGTTCAGGTCAATGAGGATGGACTTCATGGCCTCGCGTGACCGCTAATTGTCAGGATCGTTGAAAGCGGGCTCCCCCTCGTCCGCGATCTGCTGTGCCCAGCCCAGCCGTTCCTCCATGTCGCCAATCAGCTGGACGACCCTGTCCATCGGGGCCGTAGCGAGAGAGAAAGTCGGATCTTTCTGCTCTCTTGGTACGAACCGGCCGGCCGCGGGAATCTCTTCGGGTGCCGGCTCACAGGGGAACCGCTTCGCTGAGGATGCGCTCCATTATTGGGCCCCCTGAACCCGACGGGACGATGTCCACTTCCACGCCGAGCAGCTCAATCATGTCCAGGCGGAAACCGGACAGGTCGAAAAGCGTTGCGCCCGGTTCGAGGTCAACCAAGAGATCGACGTCGGATGCCGGCGTGTCCTCGCCCCGTGCCAACGATCCGAAGACACGGACGTTGTGCGCTTTGTACCTGTGGGCGATCTCCAGTGTCTCGCCGCGGTGTTCATCGAGGATCTCTGACGGCCGGCGCCTCAATGCCTTCATGATCCGGTCAAGGGTTTCGGGCCGGGGGATGCGCTTCCCGGATTCATACGCGGAGAGATTTGGCTGGCTGACGTGCGAGAGATCCGCGAGCCGCCTCTGGCTCAATCCGGCACGAACCCTTTTCTCGGCTATCTCGCCGGTCATAGGTCAAGTATATCGGGGCGATATAAATCCGGGCTGGAGGCCGACGATTTCGTCCCGACCACCGGGGGCTAATGACGCGCATATTCCCTGATGACGCGCGATCGGCCTGGCGACACCCGTATTTGGGTGTCGCCAGGCCATTTCCGTGTCGCCAGGCCGTTTCCGTAGCCGTTTCCGCGTCCCGGGGATTTCGACAGCCCCGACCATCGGGGCGGCTACTAGAATTGCGGCATGACACCGCAGGAGCTGGCCAACCTGGCCCACTTGCGCCGGGCCCGTGACCTGATCGACCGCGACTACGCCCGGCCGCTGGACGTGCCCACCATGGCCGCCGGTGCCCTCATGTCAGCGGCGCACTTCTCCCGCCAGTTCAAGGCCGCCTACGGTGAGACGCCGTACAACTACCTCATGACGCGGCGGATCGAACGGGCCATGGCGCTGCTGCGCGCCGGTGCCAGCGTTACCGATGCGTGCATGGAGGTGGGCTCCACGTCCCTGGGTTCGTTCAGCTCGCGGTTCACCGAGATCGTCGGCATGACGCCCAGCGCCTACCGCGCCCGCGAACACCACGCCGTGAATGCGATGCCCACGTGCATCGCCCGGCAGCACACCCGGCCCGCCCGGAAGCCGAGCAGGATTGAAGAAGCTTCTTCATAGCCACTGCAATAGCGTGTGAACATGAACATTTCATTGAAGTACGCACACGTCACCGTCAACGATCTCGACGAGTCCCTCGCGTTCTACCGTGACGCCCTTGGCTTGGAAGTCCGGAACGACGTCGGCTCGGACGGACAACGCTGGGTCACCCTTGGCAGTGCCGCCCAGCCCGACCTTGAGATTGTCCTGTCTCCGCCGCACGCCGGCCGCTCCCAAGCCGACGGAGACGCCATCCAGGAGCTGCTCACCAAGGGCGTTATGCCCATGCTTGTGTTCAGCACGGACGATCTCGACGCCGCCTTCGAAGCCGCCCGGGCCTCCGGCGCGGAGGTCCTCCAGGAGCCCATCGTCCAGCCCTGGGGCCCGCGCGACTGCGCCTTCCGCGACCCGTCCGGCAACATGATCCGCATCAACCAGGGCTGACGGATTTCGACAAGCTCAATCACCGGCCGACGTCGGCACCCAGGCCGGGTGCCGACGTCGTACGTTCAGCTCGCGTCTGCGCCGACTGAAGCGCCGGCGGCGCCGGCGAGCCGGAGCCAGGTGTCCACCACGGTGTCCGGGTTCAAGGAGACCGAATCGATGCCTTCCTCGACCAGCCACTCGGCGAAGTCCGCGTGGTCGCTGGGACCCTGGCCGCAGATGCCGACATACTTGCCGCGCTCCTTGCAGGCCTTGATGGCCATGCTCAGGAGCTTCTTGACGGCAGGGTCGCGTTCGTCGAAGCCGCCCGAGACAATCGCGGAATCCCGGTCCAGGCCCAGGGCCAGCTGGGTCATGTCATTGGAGCCGATGGAGAAGCCGTCGAAGTAGTCCAGGAATTCGTCCGCCAGCAGCGCGTTGGACGGAATCTCACACATCATGATCACCTCGAGGCCGTTCTCGCCACGGACGAGGCCGTTCTCCGCCAGCAGTTCGATGACGCCTCGGGCCTCATCCAGGGTCCGCACGAACGGGATCATCAGCTTGACGTTGGTCAGCCCCATCTCGTTGCGGACGAAGGACAGGGCCTCGCACTCAAGGTCGAAGCAGTCCCGGAAGGACGGCTCCAGGTACCGGGAGGCGCCGCGGAAGCCGAGCATCGGGTTCTCTTCGTGCGGCTCGTAGGCCGGTCCGCCGATGAGGTTCGCGTACTCGTTGGACTTGAAGTCGGACATGCGCACAATCACCGGCTCCGGCGCGAAGGCCGCCGCGATGGTGGACACCCCTTCGGCCAGGCGCTTGATGTAGTAATCCCGCGGGCTGTCGTACGCGGCAATCCGTTCCCGGATTTCCGCGGCCACGTCCGCCGGCTGACTGTCCAGGTTAAGGAGCGCCTTGGGGTGGATGCCGATCTGGCGGTTGATGATGAATTCCAGCCGGGCCAGGCCCACGCCGTGGTTGGGCAGCTGCGCGAAGGTGAACGCCTGCTCCGGGGTACCCACGTTCATCATGACCTTGACCGGGGCCTCCGGCAGCTCGGTGATCGCGGTTTCCTCGACGCTGAAGTCCAGGAGCCCTTCGTAGATAGTGCCGGTCTCACCGTCGGCGCAGGAGACGGTCACCTCGAGGCCGTCGGTGAGGGAATCCGTAGCACTTCCGGTGCCGACGACGGCGGGAATCCCCAGTTCCCGGGCGATGATGGCCGCGTGGCAGGTGCGTCCGCCGCGGTTGGTGACGATGGCGGAGGCACGCTTCATGATCGGTTCCCAGTCCGGGTCGGTCATGTCGGCAACGAGGACATCGCCGGTCTTGAAGGCGGCCATCTGGTCGATCGCGGTGAGGATGCGGACGCTGCCGGCACCGATGCGCTGGCCGATGGCGCGGCCTTCGGCCAATACCCGGCCGGTCGCGTTGAGGCGGAAACGGCTCAGGCTGCCGGCGGCCCGGCGGGACTGCACGGTCTCCGGGCGTGCCTGCAGGATGTACAGGCCGCCGTCGATCCCGTCCTTGCCCCATTCGATGTCCATGGGGCGGCCGTAGTGGTTCTCGATGGCAACGGCGTGCCGGGCGAGCTGCTCGACGTCGTCGTCGCTGAGGCTGAAGCGGTTCCGCAGCGAGGCCTCCACCGGCACGAAGTCGATGGTGCGGCCGATCTCGCGGCTCTCCGTGTAGGTCATCTGGATGGCCTTCTCGCCCAGTCCCCGCTTGAGGATGGCGGGGCGGCCGGCCTGCAGCGCGGGCTTGTAGACGTAGAACTCATCCGGGTTCACGGCGCCCTGGACCACGGCCTCGCCCAGTCCGTAGGAGGACGTGACGAACACGGCGTCCTGGAACCCGGACTCGGTGTCCATGGTGAACATAACGCCGGAGGCCCCGACGTCGGAGCGCACCATCCGCTGGATGCCCGCCGAGAGTGCCACCTCGGCGTGTTCGAACTTATGGTGCACGCGGTAGGCGATGGCACGGTCGTTGTAGAGGGACGCGAACACATCCTTGATGGCGATCAGGATGTTCTCGATGCCGCGGACGTTCAGGAAGGTTTCCTGCTGCCCGGCGAAGGAGGCATCCGGGAGGTCTTCCGCCGTTGCGCTGGAGCGGACGGCCCAGGAGAGGTCCTCGGATCCCCCGTGCTTGTCCACCAGCTGCTGGTAGGAGTTCCGGATCTGCGCCTCGAAGTCCGGCAGGAAGGGCGTCTGGCGCATCAGCGCCCGGATCTCCTTGCCCGCTGCTGCCAGGGCCGTGACGTCATCGGTGTCCAGGCCCACCAGCCGTTCCACGATCTTCTGGTCCAGGCCCGAGTCAGCCAGGAAGCTGCGGTAGGCGTCGGCTGTTGTGGCGAAGCCGTCCGGAACCTGGACGCCGGCAGAGGTCAGGTTCTGCACCATCTCACCGAGGGAGGCGTTCTTTCCGCCTACCCGGTCCAGGTCCTTGAGTCCGAGTTCTGAGAACCACAGGATGTCTGTCGTCATAATTGCTGCTCCTATGCAGATGATGGCATGCGTTGGCGCCGCCCCGCTCGCGGCCTTGGCCGGTTGGTGGGCGCGAATCCTGTCTACACTGACAGGTCCGGAGCGCTCTTTCCAACATGATGTGCGCCACACGGGGATTGTGAAAATTTTCCCTAATGTTTGAGGTTCATGCGCTGCAGGATGGTGGCGGCCATTTCCTCCACGGACACCGTGGCCGAATTCAAGTACGGGATCCGGTGGGAGACGTACAACTGCTCGGCGCTGCGCAGTTCGAAGCCGCACTGCCGCAGCGACGCGTAGGGTGAGCCACGGCGCCGTTCGGTGCGGATCTGGCTCAGCCGCAGGGGGTTGGAGGAAAGCCCGAAACACTTCTCAACAAAGGGCCGCAGCGGCTTGGGCAGCCCTTCCCGTTGAAAGTCCTCGTCCACCAGCGGGAAGTTCGCGGCGAAGATGCCGTGTTGGAGCGCCAGGTACATGGTGGTGGGCGTTTTTCCGCAGCGGGACGGTGCCACCAGGATGACCTGCGCCTTTTCCAGCGCCCGCAGGCTCTGGCCGTCGTCGTGCTCCATGGCGTACTCGACGGCGGCCATCCGGGATTGATACCGTTCCGCGTTGCCCAGGCCGTGGGCCCTGCCGGGTTCAGCGCTTGCCGGGGAGCCGAGGGCTTGCTCCAGCTGTCCCACATGCATCCCGATAAGATCCACGATGATTCCCTGGCACCTTGCAATGGCCTGTCTGATGTCGATGCTGACGGCTGTGGAAAAGACGATCGGCTGCGGACCGGTGGCGACCAGTTTGTCGATGGTGCCCACCACGGTTCTGGCCTGCTCGACGGTGGTAATGAACGGGACCGTGATGCGGTCAAAGTTGTTCGCGGGGAACTGCGTCAACAAGGTATTGCCGAGCGTTTCCGCGGTGATGCCGGTGCTGTCCGAAAGGAAGTAGACAGGCCGAATCTCGTCATTGGTCATGAACGCATTCTCCACCGGGTAGCCGGCACGGAAAAATCACCCTGCAGAAACACCCCTTCGACCACATCGAGGCGTGGCACAACGGCAAGCTTTTCCCCAAAGGCCGGGTGACCGACGTCGTGCGTTCACTGGACCTGATCTGGATCCTGGACGCGAGGACCGGCACGCGGAAGCTGCTGGACCCGGATGCCCTGGAGATCATCCGGGTGCGGGGCTAACGTGACCAGCTTCCAGTGCTTCGCCCCTGCTGAATGTCACGCACCATGAACTGGTGGTCCTCGACGGCCCGCACTACCTGCAGTGGAACCAGTCCAAGGAGATTGCGAGAGGGATTGATGAGTTCCTGGGCAGGCCCCGATGACAGACCAACGGTTCTGCGCTGATGGCACGCTTGTGGGCACTCTGCGTTAGGCCTAGATTTGGGCATGACCAATTCGTCCGAACATGAGCTGCTCCTTGAGCTGCAGGACCTGATTATCGGCACTGGATCGGTGGCTGACTTCCTGGGCGGGTTCTCCATCATCGCCGCGGCCGCACTGAGCCGCTCCACTGGCGCAGCGGTGGAATGCGGAGTCACGCTCAAGCGCGTCAGGAAAACCGCAACGGTCGGCGGGAGCACTGAGCGCGCCATCCACTTGGACCGCATCGAACACGATGTGGGCGACGGGCCCTGCATCGCAGCGTTGCGTACGGCGACCCCCGTCCTGCTGGCCGACGTCCGCACTGACCCGCGCTGGCCTGCCTTCCAGGAACGGCTGATCGAGGAGGGCATCCACAGCGTCCTCGGCGTCCCCCTTGAACTCGGCGAAAACGCGGCGGCAGTCCTGAACTTCTTCGCGCCGGCCACTGGCGTATTCACAGAGGAAACCATCACTGAGGCAGCCAGCTTCGCCGACGTCGCCGGCAGTGCCGTCCGCCTGGCCGTCAGGGTGGGAACAGCCGAGAGCGCCGCGGATGACCTCAGCGCGGCGATGATGAGCCGCACAGCCATCAACCTTGCCGGCGGGATCATCATGGCCCAGAACCGTTGCAGCCAGGCCGAGGCGATGTCCATCCTGATGAACGTCTCCAGCCACCGGAACCAGAAACTCCGGGACGTGGCCGACGAGATCGTCCGGAAGGTCTCAGGCGAGGAAGCCAGCACCTACTTCGACAAGTAGTGCTCGGTTAGTGTTGTACCCGCCATCCAGGCAGGCGTCACGATCTCCTTGGCTGCTCCTGCGGTGAATTCGACCGCGTAGGCCGCCACGCCTAGAGTTCGGCCTGAAGCTCAGCCAGGCTCACTCGACGGCCGTCGTCCTCGGCTTTGGCAGCTCGGAACTCGGCGAGATCCACGGCGTCCTCCAACTCCTCCAGGCGCGCGAAGTCCTCAACGCCGATCAGGAAAGCCACAGGCTTACCGTGGCGGGTAATCTGCACGCGCTCATGCCCGTAGTTCGCCCTATTGACGACGTCGGGCAGGTGCTCGCGCAAAGCTCCCACGGTGACGGAGCTGCGTTCGGTTTCCATAGTCACAGTCTAGTGCCTGTTTTGTACAGAAATTTAAAAACGTACGAAACGCAAGGAACTTGAAAATTCTGGGAGCCTGCAAAAGCGAGTACTCACTACTCGGGTGCCAGCCGGTTGGGGCTTTTACGATGAGGGCGTACCGACACATGAGGACTGGGGCATGATGATCGATCAACAGGTGGACTGGCGCGCCTCAGGCGTCCTGCTGGATATCCGCGGACACTCGGAAGCGGCATCGGCGTGTGCCTTGGCCCGGATCGCGGCGTCCGCCGTGAGAGACATTGCCGGCTCCCCCGTGGAGAGCACAGTAACGCTCGTGCGGCCGGACGGGAATCCCTTCACAGCGGCCACCACCGACGGCGCCGGCGGCCTTTCCCGCTGGGACCAGCTCGCCGGACGGGGCCCCACGTCAAGGGCACTGGGCGGCCGCCTGACCATCTTTCTCAACGTCCACGGCCTGGACACGCGCTGGCAGGAATACCCGGCCAGTCTCAGGGCCGCCGGGTTCCGATCAACCGTCGCCGTGCCGTTGAAGCTGGAGCATGGCTACCGGGCCGCACTGACACTGTATTCGGCGGAAACTAACGTGTTCACCCCGGTTGTCGCCACCCAGGCACTGGCTTTCTCCGAGGTGGCGGCCAAGAGCTTGGTCCTGGCACTGCAGGTCAGGGCCGGTCTGGCCCATTCCGCAGAGCTCCGCGCAGCCCTGGCCAGCCGCACCGCAATCAACACCGCCTGCGGCGTGATCATGGGCCAGAACCAGTGCTCCTACGAGGCAGCGTTCCAGATCCTCACCCTCGCTTCGAACCATCGGAACCTGGCCATCCGCGACGTTGCCGAAGGGATGCTGCGCACCCTGCCCGGCGGCGTTCCGGCCACACACGTCCAGCAGCGCGCCTGAGCCGGCTCCCGCCGTCGAGCCCTACCTTGCCTCCGAACGGTGGCGCCCCACCACACTCCCCCGAATGTAGGTCGCAGTAGATGTCGTTATGAGGGCTCATAACGACATCTACTGCGACTCAGTTGGGTGGGGACGCGCAATACGGTCAGCGCAGAACGACTGTCCGCCCGCCGTCGAGCATTACCCGGCCTTCACAGTGCCACCTGACCGCGTTGCTCAGGGCCTTGCACTCGGCGTCGCGGCCCACGCGCACGAGGTCATCCGCGGTGTAGGTATGGTCCACGTCGATGACCTGCTGGGAGATGATCGGTCCCTCGTCCAGCTCCGCGTTGACGTAGTGCGCCGTCGCACCCACCGTTTTCACGCCGCGGTCATAGGCCTGGTGGTACGGCTTGGCGCCCTTGAAGCTGGGCAGGAACGAGTGATGGATGTTGATGGTCCGGCCCGTCAGCTGGGCCGACAGCTCATCGCTGAGGACCTGCATGTAGCGGGCCAGGACCACCAGTTCCACATCGAACTCATCCACGAGCTCCAGCAGGCGCGCTTCCTGCACCGGCTTGGTCTCCTGGGTGACCGGGAGGTGGAAGAACGGGATGTCGTGCCACTTGACCAGCTCTTCGTGATCCGTGTGGTTGGAGACCACGGCCACTATTTCCACCGGCAGATCGCCCGTGCGGGCCCGGAACAGCAGGTCGTTGAGGCAGTGCCCGAACCTGGACACCATCACCAGGACCCGGCGCTTGCGGCCGTGCGGCTCCAGCTGCCAGTTCATGGCCCACTCAGCGGCCAAGGGCTCGAAGTCCCGGCGGAGATCTTCAGTGCTGAAGGCCGTCTTCCCGGCTGCGAAATGCACCCGCATAAAGAACTGCTGGGCCTGGCGGTCACCGAAGTGCTTGGTGTCGATGATGTCGCAGTCATGATCCAGCAGGTACCCGGTGATCGCGTGAACGATGCCCGGGGACTCCGCGCAGTTGACCGTCAGAACGTGTTCCGAGTCCACTTAACTCTCCCGCGATGCCTTCGCACCGGCCAGCGCCTTCTCGTCGGCCACGACCTTTTCGCCGGCCAGGTCCTTCTGGAACTCCGCGTAGCGGGCCAGGTGGGACGGACGCTTGCGCAGGATCACCCAGGCGACGCCCAGCAGGATGAACCAGATGGGGGTGACCAGCAGAGCCAACAGCGTGTCCGGCTGCGTGGTCAGTGCCCACAGGACGAAGGCGAAGAACGCGAAGACCACCCAGACCATGGGGACGCCGCCGGGCATCTTGAACTTGGACGTGTCGTGCAGGTGCGGACGGCGTGACCGGAACTTCAGGTAGCTGGCCAGGATGATGGACCAGACAAAGACGAAGCAGACGGCGGAAACGGTGGTGACCATGTCGAAGGCCTTGCCGATGTCCTTGCCCGCGTACATGAGGACGACGCCGGAGAGCAGCAGGACGCAGGAGAGGAACAGGGCGTTCTGCGGTACCTTACGGCGGGACAGCTTGCTGAACGCGGTGGGGGCGTCGCCCTCCTGGGCCAGGCCGTAGACCATGCGGGAGGTGGAGTAGATCCCGGAGTTGGCCGAGGACATGGCCGAGCTGAGCACCACGAGGTTCACGATGGTGGCCGCGGCGCCAAGACCGGCGAGGGAGAACATGGCGATGAACGGGCTGTGGCCGGCCTGGAACTGGGTCCAGGGGGTCACGGACATAAGAATGATGAGGGCGCCTACGTAGAAGAGCAGGACGCGGATGGGGATGGAGTTGATGGCCTTGGGGAGGTTCTTCTCCGGGTCCTTGGCTTCGGCTGCGGTGGTACCTACGAGTTCAATGCCAACGAAAGCGAATACGGCGATCTGGAAGCCTGCAACAAAGCCCATGAATTCGTTCGGGAACAGCCCGCCGTGGCTCCACAGGTTCGTGAAGGTGGCAGGGCCGGCGTCGGACTGGAAGCCACTGAAGATCATGAACAGACCCACAATGATCAGCGCCGCGATGGCGATGATCTTGATCAGCGCGAACCAGAACTCGGTCTCACCGAACGCCCGCACCGTGGCGAGGTTCAGGACCAGAAGGATGATCACTGTGGCGATGCCCGGGATCCACAGTGGCACGCCCGGCCAGAGTTCCTCGGAGTAGGCGGCGATGGCGATGACGTCCGCGATGCCGGTGATCACCCAGCAGAACCAGTAGGTCCAGCCCGTGAAAAAGCCGGCCCAGGGGCCCAGCAGGTCAGCGGCGAAGTCGCTGAAGGACTTGTAGTTCAGGTTGGACAAAAGCAGTTCGCCCATGGCCCGCATGACGAAGAACAGCATGAAGCCGATGATCATGTAGACGAATATGACGGACGGGCCGGCGGCCGAGATGGTTTTGCCGGAGCCCATGAACAGGCCCGTGCCGATGGCGCCGCCAATGGCGATCAGCTGGATGTGCCTGTTGCTGAGCTGCCGCTCCAAGTGGGGCGTGCCCGGGGTAGTGACGGTTTTAGTGCTCACGTGCTGCTCCTCGAATCAATGCTGGCTGGAGTGCCATTGTGGAAGACGCGGCCGCTTCGTTGGAGACCGCATCGAGGTTGTTGAAGCTGTAAAGATGGATCCCTGCGATGCCGGGCTGGCTTTCGAGCCCGGCCACCAGGGTGTGGGGTGAGTAGCGGTCGCCGCTGAGCAGCTTGCGCGCCAGCGTTCCTTTGCTGCTGAGGAACTTCAGGGAACTTCCGACGCCGATCTGCGTGGCCAGTGCCACCAGCCTGGTCCGCGGGACGGACCCCGCCACGCCCGCCCAGACGGGCAGGTCCACGCCTTCGCGGCGCAGGAGCGCCGTGTAGTCGAGGATTTTGGGGGCGTCGAAGCACATCTGGGTGACAACGTGCGTGGCCAGGTGCTTCTTGTCCTGCAGGGCATCCAGCAGGTCCAGGGCGGCCACCGTCGGATGGCCTTCCGGGTAGCCGGCCACGCCTGCGCGCATCCGGCCGCCGGTGTACTGGGCGATGTCCTCGAGCAGCGGGAGGGCTGAGTCGTACGGTCCGGCGGGCTGCTTCCGGTCGCCGCCGATCACAAACACCTCGACGATGCCGGCACCGTCACATTCGCGCATGATCCGGGTCAGTTCGGCCCGGTCTTGGATGCTGCGCGCCGCGAGGTGCGGGATGACGGTGTAGCCCAGGCCGCTAAGCTCCACCGAGGTGCGCATGGTCCGCTCGATGCCGTGGTGCGGCAGGCAGGTCATGGTGAGCGTGGTGGTCAGCGGAACCAGCGCCTGGACCTGGTCGACGATCCCGGTTGAGGGGATGATTTCGATTCTTGTAGGGAACATCTTCGGTCCTTTCCTGATATCGGGTGGTCAGCTGGCGTGTGCGGCGAGCAGTGAGCTGGCTTCCTGGCGGGTGCTGCCGGAGGACTCGATGTGGGCGAGCTGGGCGGGGATTTCCCAGCCCTTCTTGCGCATCGCGGTGGCCCAGAGGCGGCCGGCACGGTAGGAGGAACGGACCAGCGGGCCGGACATCACACCCAGGAACCCGATCTCCTTGGCCTCGTCCTGGAGGTCCACGAACTCCTGCGGCTTGACCCAGCGGTCCACCGGCAGGTGCCGCTCGGACGGGCGCAGGTACTGGGTGATGGTGATCAGGTCGCAGCCGGCCTCGTGCAGGTCCCGCAGCGCCTCGGAGATTTCCTCGCGGGTTTCGCCCATGCCCAGGATCAGGTTGGACTTGGTCACCATGCCCAGCCTCCGGCCCTGGGTGATGACATCCAGGGACCGGTCATACCGGAACGCCGGACGGATGCGCTTGAAAATCCTGGGGACGGTCTCGACGTTGTGCGCGAAGACCTCGGGCTTGGAATCGCAGATCGCCTCGATGTGCTCGGGCTTGCCGGAGAAATCAGGGATCAGCAGCTCCACGCCGGTGCCCGGGTTCAGCTCGTGGATCTTCCGGACCGTCTCGGCGTACAGCCACACACCCTCATCGGCCAGATCATCACGGGCCACCCCCGTCACCGTGGCGTATCGCAGCTGCATGGCCAGGACCGAGCGGGCCACCTTCGTGGGCTCGAACATGTCCACCGGGGAGGGCTTGCCCGTATCGATCTGGCAGAAATCACAGCGCCGGGTGCATTCGGACCCGCCGATCAGGAACGTGGCTTCCTTGTCTTCCCAGCACTCAAAAATGTTCGGGCAGCCGGCCTCCTCACACACCGTGTGCAGGCCTTCCTTCTTGACCAGGTTCTTGAGCTGGACATACTCAGGACCCATCTGGACCTTCGCCTTGATCCACTCCGGCTTCCGCTCCACAGGTACAGCAGAGTTACGCTGCTCAACACGCAGCAGCTTCCGGCCTTCTGGTGCCAGTGTCATTAGATCTCTTCCCTTAGCATTCCACTACGTTGACGGCGAGGCCGCCCATGGCCGTTTCCTTGTACTTGGAGCTCATGTCCCTGCCGGTCTCGCGCATGGTCACGATCACCTCATCCAGGGATACCCGGTGCGTACCGTCCCCCCACAGGGCCATCTTCGCGGCGTTGATGGCCTTCGCCGCCGCGATCGCGTTGCGCTCGATGCACGGCACCTGGACCAGCCCGCCGATCGGATCGCACGTCAGGCCCAGGTTGTGTTCCATCGCGATCTCCGCGGCGTTTTCCACCTGCTGGGGTGTCCCGCCCATGATCTCGGCGAGGGCACCGGCCGCCATGGACGACGCCGATCCCACCTCGCCCTGGCAGCCCACCTCGGCACCCGAAATGGACGCCTGTTCCTTGTACAGCACCCCGATGGCACCGGCCGTGAGCAGGAACTTGACCACAACGTCGTCGCGGTCTTCCTGCGTGGCTTTGTCCATGCCGGGTGCGAAATGCAGTGCGTAGTACAGGACTGCCGGGATGATGCCCGCAGCGCCGTTGGTGGGTGCCGTGACCACCCGGCCGCCGGACGCGTTCTCCTCGTTCACCGCCAGGGCGATGAGGTTCACCCATTCCTGCCAGTACTTCGCGTCCCGGTCCTTGTCCTCCTTTTCGAGCCGCTCATGCCAGTCGGGAGCACGCCGGCGGACCTTCAGTCCGCCGGGCAGCAGCCCCTCGCGCTTGAGGCTGGTTGCCACACACTCCTCCATGACGGAGTAGATGTGCAGCAGGCCTTCGCGGATCTCCGCCTCCGACCGGGAGGCCAGCTCATTGACGAACATGACCTCTCCGATGGACAGGCCCTTGGACTGGCACCGGCCCAGCAGCTCCGCAGCCGTGCGGAAAGGCAGCGGCAGTTCCTTCTTGGACTCGTCCAGTTCCTTCAGGGCCGCATCCTCTTCGCCCTCGCGGACAATAAAGCCGCCGCCGACGGAGAAGAACGTGGCCTTGTGCAGGACTTCGCCTTCAGCGTCCGTCACCGTGAACGTCATGCCATTGGTGTGCCGGGGCAGGACCGTCAGCGGACGCAGGACCATATCCTTGACGCCGTAAGGCAGGGGTACGGAACCGGCAAACTGGAGGGTGCCTGTGTCGGCGATCGCGGCGAGCCGCTCTTCCACCTCGGCCGGCAGGATCTTTTCGGGGTGGAAACCCTCCAGGCCCAGCAGGACCGCCGTCATGGTGCCGTGGCCGTGGCCCGTCGCCGCCAGCGAACCGTACAGGTCCACCCGCAGCCCAGCCACCTTGTCCAGGCTGCCGGAGACCTTGAGCTCCTCGGCGAACACTGCGGCGGCGCGCATCGGGCCAACGGTGTGCGAACTCGACGGCCCGATCCCGATAGAAAAAAGATCAAAGACACCAACAGCCATGCGTTTGGTTCCTAACTAGATAACAATGTGGGACGGTGAGGCTGGCATCCGGCAGCGTGCGTCAAAGCGACGAAGGAGCAGCACGCAGAGGATGTCAGCCCCACCGACACCCGAAGGTCAGCTCAGGTTGGCGACTGACGGGTACAGCGGGTGGGCGGCGGCGAGTGCCTCTACCCGGTGACGCAGGCCGGAAAGGTCCGCGTCGGCGTCGGCAATTAATGCCTCGGCGATGATGTCCGCAACTTCACGGAAGGCTGCTTCGCCGAAACCGCGGGTGGCCAGTGCGGGGGTGCCGATCCGGAGACCGGAGGTGACCATCGGCGGGCGCGGGTCGAAGGGCACGGCGTTGCGGTTGACGGTGATGTCAATCGCGGCCAGGCGGTCCTCGGCCTGCTGGCCATCCAGTTCGCAGTTGCGCAGGTCAACGAGGACCAGGTGGACGTCGGTGCCGCCGGAGATCACATTGATGCCCTTGGCGGTGACGTCCGGCTGGACCAGGCGGTCGGCCAGGATGCTGGCACCGGCCAGGACGCGCTCCTGGCGTTCCTTGAACTCAGGCGTGGCCGCGATCTTGAAGGCCACGGCCTTGCCGGCGATGACGTGCTCCAGCGGGCCGCCCTGCTGTCCCGGGAAGACAGCTGAGTTGATCTTCTTGGCGATCGCGGCGTCGTTGGAGAGGATGATGCCGCCGCGCGGACCGGCGAGGGTCTTGTGCGTGGTGGACGTGGTGACGTGGGCGTGCGGCACCGGCGACGGGTGCAGGCCAGCTGCGACCAGTCCCGCGAAGTGCGCCATGTCAACCATCAGGAAGGCACCCACCAGATCAGCGATCCGGCGGAATTCAGCGAAGTCCAGCTGGCGGGCGTAGGCCGACCAGCCGGCAACGATCAGCTGCGGTTTGTGCTCCAGCGCCAGGCGCTCCACCTCGGCCATGTCAATGGTGTGGGTGTCTTCGCGGACCTGGTACGGGACCACGTTGTAGAGCTTGCCGGAGAAGTTGATCTTCATGCCGTGCGTCAGGTGGCCGCCGTGGGCCAGGTTCAGGCCCATGAGGGTATCGCCCGGCTTGATCAGCGCGTGCATGACCGAGGCGTTCGCCTGGGCGCCGGAGTGCGGCTGCACGTTGGCGAACTCAGCACCGAAAAGGGCCTTGACCCGGTCAATGGCCAGCTGCTCGATGACGTCAACGTGCTCGCAGCCGCCGTAGTAGCGCTTGCCCGGGTAGCCCTCGGCGTACTTGTTGGTCAGGACCGAGCCCTGCGCCTGCATCACGGCAACAGCGGTGTGGTTCTCGGAGGCGATCATTTCCAGGCCATTACGCTGGCGGCCCAGTTCGTCGTTGATCTTGACGGCGATCTCCGGGTCAAGCACCGAGAGGTCGGTGTCCAGGCTCGCGGAGACTACCTGCTCGAAGACTGCGGTGCCTGCTGCAGCGGCGCTCACAGCTCGCCACCGTTTACTTCGGCGTATTCCTGTGCGGACAGCAGCGGGCCCTCGGACTCGACGGTGACCTTGAACAGCCAGCCGGCACCGTACGGATCGGAGTTGATCAGTGCAGGATCGCCGACGGCACCGTCATTGATTTCCGTGACCTCGCCCGTCACCGGGGAGTAAAGGTCAGAAACGGACTTGGTGGACTCGATCTCGCCACAGGTCTCCCCTGCGGTCACCGTGGAGCCAACTTCGGGCAGGTCCACGTAGACGATGTCGCCCAGGGCCTCGGCGGCAACGGCGGACACGCCAACAACGGACGGCCCAGAGCCATCAGTGGAGATCCACTCGTGCTCGGCGGAGTACTTCAGTTCAGCGGCAACCTTAGCCATGTGTGTTCCTTACGTTCGAAATCTGTGGGTGGTCGGGTGGGGGTGGCTGGTGAACCCGAAAACTACTTCTGGCGCTTGTAGAACGGCAGGGCGACAACCTCGAAAGGTTCTGCCTTGCCGCGCAGGTCGATGTCCAGGGCAGTGCCCAGTTCGGCGTGCTCGACGTCGACATAGGCCATCGCAACCGGGTAGCCGAGGGTGGGGCTGGGCTGGCCGGAGGTGACTTCGCCAACCACTGCGCCGTCCTTGAGCACCGGGTAGTGCCCGCGGCCGGCGCGCCGGCCGAGTCCCTTCAAGCCCACAAGCTTACGCTGTGAACCGGCTTCCTTGACGGCTTCCAGGGCGGCGCGGCCCACGAAGTCGCCTTCCTTGCTCTTGAGCGCCACAACGCCACCCAGGCCGGCGTCGAACGGCGACCGTTCAAGCGACAACTCGTTGCCGTAGAGCGGCATGCCGGCTTCGAGGCGGAGCGAATCGCGGGAAGCGAGGCCGCACGGAACGATGCCGAACTCAGCCCCCGCTTCGGCGACGGACGCCCACAGGGAGGCGGCGCCGTCGTTCGGTACAAAGAGCTCGAAGCCGTCCTCGCCGGTGTACCCGGTGCGTGCCAGGATGACGTCGTGGCCGGCCACCGTGAGCTCGTTGAACGCGTAGTACTTCAGGTCGGTGACCAGTGCGTGCTGGGCCTCAGCGGTCAGCTTGAGCAGGATGGCCTCGGCCTTGGGACCCTGGACCGCGATCAGCGAGGTGATTGCGGAGGCGTCCTCCACCTTCGCGTTGAACGCCACGGCGCGTTCGGCCAGGGCGACGGCGACAGTGGGGGCGTTGCCTGCGTTGGGGACCACGAGGTACTTCTCGTCGCCAAAGCGGTACACGATGAGGTCATCGATGACGCCACCGTCGGCGTTGCAGATGAGCGAGTACTTGGCCTTGCCGTCCGCGATTGCGGAGAGCTTGCCCACCAGCGCGTAGTCCAGTAACGCCCCGGCTTCCAGGCCGGTGACCCAGACTTCGCCCATGTGGGAGAGATCGAACAGGCCGGCAGCCTTGCGCACCGCGTGGTGCTCGGCCAGCTCGGAGCTGTACTTCAGGGGCATCTGCCAACCACCGAAATCGGTGAAGGAAGCGCCGAGTTTCTTATGCTCTTCGTAGAGAGCGGTGTAGTTCTCAGTCATTATGAAAGCCTTTCACACGAAACTAATTCGCGAACTCTTCGATGGGCGGGCAGGAGCAGATCAGGTTGCGGTCCCCGGCTGCGCCGTCGATGCGGCCGACGGGCGGGAAGTACTTGTCCTGCTTGAGGTGGTGGACCGGGAAGGCGGCCTGCTCACGCGGGTACTGGCGGG
>NZ_QMKP01000030.1 GCF_003287955.1 Arthrobacter sp. AQ5-06
GTCACCTTGGACGGGGAGAAAGATATCCTCGGGCTCTGGGCCGGCACCGGCGGTGAAGGCGCGAAGTTCTGGATGAGCGTGCTCACCGACATCAAGAACCGCGGCGTGAAGGACAGCTTCTTCCTGGTCTGCGACGGGCTCAAGGGCCTGCCCGAGGTCGTGGCGAACGTCTGGCCGCCGACGACCGTGCAGACGTGCATTATTCACTTGATCCGGAACACCTCCGGTTGGCCTCGAAGAAGGACTGGGACGCCCTCAAACGGGACGTGCTGCCCATCTACACAGCGCCGAACGCCGCGGCCGCAAGGACGGCGTTTGAGGAGCTCACGGAGCGCTGGGGCAGGAAATACGGGGCGATCGTGCGGCTCTGGGAGAATGCATTGGAGGAATTCATCCCCTTCCTGGACTATGACGTGGAAATCCGGCGGGTCATCTGCTCCACGAACGCCATCGAATCCTTGAACGCGAGGTACCGGCGCGCCGTCAAGGCACGGGGTCATTTCCCGACCGAGCAGGCTGCGCCAAAGTGCCTGTATCTGGTCACCCGATCCCTCGATCCGACCGGTGCCGGCAAGACCCGATGGGCCGTGTGTTGGAAGCCCGCTTTGAACGCCTTCGCCATCACTTTCAGCGACCGATTTCCGGCAGCTGAGAGTTACTAGAGAAACCGCCGGATACACCGTTAATGAGATAGTCCGGTCAGGGCTCCAAGGGCAGGAAGATCACCGTGTAGATTCCGAGCAGGGCGAGTAGTACGACGCTGGCTGCGACGGCCGCCGTCGATGCGACGTCCGGAACCATGCTTTCCTGGTTGATTCCGCGGACGGCTCGCTGATAGCGGCGCTTGCGTGTGACGTTGATGGCGAGGGCGGTCACGACGGCGGCCGCTACGAGGGTGCCGACGAACCAGCCGTGGTGGGGCATCCATCGTAGGAAGATTGCTGCTGTGACTACCATTGCCATGGTGGTTCGGCCCCAGGCAAGGTCGGTGCGTTCGGGTTGCAGGCCGGAGTCACCATGCTGGGACGCGTCCTGGTGGGTTGTCACGGTTCAGGCCGGGCGGACGACGACGACGACGACCAGAATCGCGGCGACAAGGGCACCGCCTGCGGCGAGGATGGGCGCGATGAGGGGGAGGGGCAGCGGCGTTTTTCGGCGCATAGCGCGTTCGACGTTCAGCCACCGGAAGAACGAGCCTCCGCCGATCACGAGAGCCAGGACGAGCAGCAGCACTGAGATGGTCTTGCGCAGTTCCGGGCCGAACAGGTCGGACATGAATGCCTCGACGGCGACACCGCCGGCGAGCATGGCCAGCGAGGTCCGGATCCAGGCCAGGAAGGTGCGCTCGTTGGCCAGGGTAAACCGGGGATCCGGCTCAGTGCCGCCTCGAAGGATCCGCCGCGAGAAGCCGCTCCGCCCTTCGGCGTCCTGGGCGTCCGGCTCCTCTGTCACGGTGTGTCCTTCCCTGCGTCGCGGTCCTGCGTGCATCCTAATCCGATTTCGGCCCTGCTGTGTGCTGTGGCGTTCACGCGAGCGCCACTGTCCGGAAGCCGCAGTTGCCGCTGGAGGACTCCGGCGTGTTGGACGTGCGGGCGGCGACGCGGTATCGGTTGCAGTAGGAGTCGTGGCACAGGTAGGAGCCGCCGCGCATGACGCGCCCGGCGCCGATGGTGGGACCCTGCGGGTTACGGACAGGGGAGTTGCGGTAGTACTTGGGGAGGAACCAGTCGTTGCACCATTCCCAGACGTTTCCGGCCATCTCGTACAGTCCGTAGCCGTTGGGTGGAAAGGTTCTTACCGGGGCCGTGCCGAGGTGGCCGTCGTCTCTTGTGTTGGTCTTCGGGAAGCTACCCTGCCAGATATTGCAGCGGTGTTCGCCTCCCGGGGTGAGCTCGTCGCCCCAGGCATAGCGTTTGCCGTCGAGTCCGCCCCGGGCCGCGTGTTCCCATTCGGCCTCGGTGGGCAGGCGCCGTCCGGCCCAGGCGCAGTAGGCCGACGCGTCGTTGTGCGACACGTGGACCACCGGGTGGTCGGGAAAGTCTTCCCATTGCGACGCCGGACCGGTGGGGTGCGCCCAGTCGGCGCCGCGGATGTTCAGCCACCACGGCGCACCCGCGCCGGCGCCGAGAACGTCGGCGCCGGAGGACGTGGAGAGCAGGTGAAACACCGCTGAGGATCCGTATTGTTCGGCTTCGGTGCGGTAGCCGGTGTCCCGGACGAATGCTGCGAACATGCTGGTGGTGACGGCTGCGGCGTCGATCCGAAACGCGTCCAGATGCACTTCGTGTACCGGCGTTTCGCCGTCGGCGGGGTAGCCCTCGCCAAACGCGTCACCCATGCCGAACGTGCCCCCGGTCAGCTGGACATCCTCATGTGGCGGGCTGGGTGCCGCCGAGGCCCTGTGCTCGCGGCCGCCTGTTCCCGTCCCGGCGAGGGGTTGGCGTGATGGTGTGCAACAACTCTTGCCGTTGCCACTGGCTGGAATGTCCGGCCGGGCTGCACTCGTCACTCTTACTCCTGGGCCATGATCGACGCGGCACGCCGCTTGCGCATTGCGGCGCGGTCCTCCTTGTGGAGCGGAACCTGTGCATGCCAGGAAACGTGGGTTGCTCCGTTGTTCGGGTGCAGCCGCTCCATGAGGTCCTCTGCGAGGTGGCCTCGGCCTGTGTCGCGAACGTGTTCCATGTACTCCTCCAGTCGATTATAGAGGGTTGGACCGGTCTGCAGAGCCGCCTGCATCGGGTCGGGGAGGGCGCCGGGGGTTCCGGCGTGGAACCCGAGCCATTCCGTCAGGTTGGACCTCATCTGCGAGGCGAGGTCGGGCTCAATGTCAATGAGGTTCCGGGTGAGGTACGGATCCTCGGTGACGTTGAAGAGTGATTCGAATTCGGCGCGGAAGCATCCGGGGTGGTAGGTACGGATGTAAAGATGGTCCCGGGTGCGGACAGCACGCTGGTAGGTGTGGGCGCCGTGGCCCATACGAGGTAGGGGTGGGAATCGAGTCCACCGCCGCGGACCGCCGGTGTGTAGGACTGCCCTGCCACTTGGTGGGTTGTTCCAGTCCAAACAGGTCCAGGATGGTGGGGGCGTAGTCGATGTTGTAGAGCAGAGCGTCATTCCTGGTCGCGGCAACTCCGGGCTGGTCCGTGATGCCCGGCCAATGGATGATCATCGGCAGTCGGTGCACAGGCTCGGAGGCCAGGCTGGCGACGCGGAGTCCCCGGACAAGGCCAGCGAAGACGATTCCGAAGCCGACGACATACCTGCCGGCGACGAAGCACGAGACTTTTTCGACGGCAATAAGAACTAATGCCGGGGGGAGCACCGGCGCAGTGTGCGGCCTGTGGGCCCTATTTATCGGTGGGGTGGTGGCACCGGTAGGACGAATGCGGCACGGCCCTCGGCTCCTACCTCGCCGGCCAGCCGGCGGAGACCCGGGGCCCGGCGGCGGCGTTCGTGGTCGCCATGGCCGCGTCTGCTGCATTGTTTGTCCCGGGCGGGATCGCCGCGCTGGTTCTGCGGCGCAGCCAGCACGCTGCACACTGCGACGCGCCTCGCTCTGAACACGGCCGGTCCCTGGGGGCAGCGGCGCGCGATCCGTGCACGGGAAATCAAACCCTGAGCGCGGCCGCCGCAGCCGTCGTCGCCGGCCGCGGGAAACAATGATGGTCATCTGAACCGTGAAGGAAGACCATGACCCAAGGCCTGGCCACCCCGCCGCAAGAGCAGGGTCGACCGCTTCCGGCCAAGCCCGGAATGCTGCATCCGCGGCTCGCGGCAGCAGCGGCAGGGGCAGGGGCGTTGTCACACGCCTTCATGCTCTCCACGCACACGACTCCCGTGGCGGTGGCGCTGGCGGTGGTCATGACGGCGGCTTGCGTGCCCTGTGCGGTGTCGCTGTGGCGCCGCGGAGATCCCCGGTCTGCGCGGATGCTCATGGCGATGTCGCTTGCGATGGTGACAATTCACGGATTCATGCTGACCGGGGGCCTCACAAGTGCAGCTCCGCACGCCGGGCATACCGCCGGTGCCGGCCACGTTGCCGGTGGGGGAGCAGCGAGTAGAGCGGTGTCGATGATCGCCGTGATGGGGTGTGACTACATTGCCGCAGCCTTGGCCGCTCTCTGGCTATTCAGACTTCGTTCCGCCCGGCGGCGGGACAGAGTGTCCGACGGCCAACAGGATAGCCTGACGACGGCCTCCTGAGTTTGCGGTCCCGAGCTGGTCAGGCGTAGTCGAGGCTTCGGGCCAGACTGCGCGCGAGCAGTTCGACGAGCTGCTTGGACCTGGCTTCGTCCGGATCTGCCAGATGCTGCATGCTGATGCCGTCCACCCCGGAAATGAACAGGCGCGTGATTTGTTCCAGGTTCGTCGGCTGAGGCTCGCCGGCGTCCTCGGCGGCGGAGCGGAAGAGTTCGATTGTTGAGGTGATCCAGCCCTCGTACATGGCCTGGTTGAGCTTCAGCGCCTGCGGCTGGTCTGCTGGTTCCACGCGGATGCGGCGCAGAAGCAATTCGAAGGTGGTGACCTGTTCGTGCGGGTTCGCCATCATTCGCGCCCAGACGCGTCGGGCATGCGCCTCAATCATTGAGGACAACCCGCGGCCGTCGTTGGCGATCGGGGGGAGGGCCTGGGCGTAGTCCCGGCTGAGGAAGTGATAGACCTCCTGAAGGAGCTCATCCTTGTTGCGGAAGCAGTAGTGCAGGGCCGCGAGCGGCGCCTGGGCCTCGGCCGCAATCCGCCGGGTGGTGGCTGCGGCCACGCCGTCGCTTGCAATGACCCGGGCGGCCGCCCGCACAAACTGCAGCCGCCGGTCGTCGACGGAAACTCTGGCCATGGCGTCCTCCCCAATGTGTCGGTGTTCATTTTATGCCCGCTGCGACGCCCCTTAGAACGGGCCCCGCAGACTGCGAACAGGGTCTGCGAAAATTTCTTGCCAAAAGATCTAGTCAAATGACTAAGTCAAGCGACATACTTATGGCACCAGAGTAACTCAAATCACACTTCAGCGGGAGAATGGATTCAGATGGAGGCAGCGGTGAACGGCTATGCGGACCTGGCGATCGTCAACGGCTCGGTCGTGACCATGGCCGGGGGAGACTCCGCCGCGAGCGCCGTCGCCGTGACAGGCGGAACCATCACGGCAGTCGGCAGTGATCAGGTCCGGGCCCTCATCGGCCCGGCAACCCGCATCGTGGACGCCGTCGGCGGGGCGGTGCTCCCCGGCATCAACGACGGACACCTTCACTTCATCGCCTCCGCCATGGTCGGCTTCGGCTACTTGCGTGTTGGAGCGGATGCCTCAAATTCATGGGACGAGATCTTCCGCATCATTGAAAGGGCTGAACCCGGAGCGGACGGCTGGATCCGGGCCCACGGATGGGACGAGGTCACCATCGGCACGCGCCCAGGGGCCCTGCTGGATTGCCGGCCGGGAGTACCCGTGGTCGCCTTCGACCAGACCGGGCACCAGCTGATGGCCAACCGGACCGCGATGGAGCGCGCCGGAATCAATGACGCCACCCTGGAACCAGCCGGCGGCGTCATTGTCCGCGGTAGGCGCGGCGAGCCCACGGGGCTCTTTCAGGACGGTGCCATGGAGCTCGTTTCCCGTGCACTGCCGGCTATCCCGTCCGCTACCCTGCGCCGCGCAGCCCTGTCCATGCAGGCACGGCTGCACAGCCAGGGCATCACTTCGCTCACGGAACCAGGGCTGGGCCCGGCGAGCGCCGGACTCCTGGACGGCTCCGGATCGACGGCGGCTCTGGAGCTGCTGGGCGATCTGGCCGCCACGGGGGAGCTCACGATGCGCATGAACGTTCTCCTGCTCTTCGCCGGCACGGGCGGTGTGAGCAGCGCGGCCGTTGCCGCCGGGCTGGAGTCCGGTCTTGCGGCCAGCTTCACCGGCCGTGACATCGATCCGAAGCTGCTGCGCATTGCCGGGGTCAAGGTCTTTGCCGACGGCATCCCGCGCAGCGGCACGGCCTGGATGAGTGAACCCTACGGGGATGCCTGTACGCACGGAAGCCTCGTGGTGAAGGGGGGCAGCGAGGCTGAACGGCTTGCGGAGCTGGCCAGGATCCTGCGACTCATTGACGCGGCCGGACTCCAGGCCGGCATCCACGCGACCGGCGACGCCGCGACCGAGGCCGCCGTCGGGGCCCTGCTGGACGGCAACCGGAACGGGGACAACCGGCACTACATCATCCACGGTGCCTTCAGTACGGAAGGCACCCTCGACCGTATGGCCGCCGCAGGCATCGGCTACAGCACCAACCCGCTCATCCGCGCGATGGCCGGCGACGTCATGCGCACCCTTCTTGGCGAGTCACGCTTTGCCCGTCACCAGCCACTGCACTCGGCACTTGCCGCGGGCGTGCACCTCAACCTGGCTTCCGATGCCCCGGTGGCGAGCACCGATTGGCGGCGCACCGTCGTCGCCGCCGTTGAGCGGTCAACACCCTCGCGGGCCGCGTCCTCTGCTGACCCCGAGCGGATCACCGGCCTGCAGGCGCTCGCCGCCATGACCGTCCAGCCCGCCTGGCAGGACCATGCGGAGGGATTCAAGGGCACGCTGCTGCCTGGCATGGCAGCAGATCTTTGCCTTCTCGAGGGCGAATGGCCCAGCGACGAAAACATCAACAGGCTTCTGACCACAGACGTGCTGATGACCGTCAGCAACGGTCGCGTAGTACATGACCGGCTGGATGCCTGACGGGCAGCAGCACCCATCACGGACAACAAGGAGAACAAAATGCAACGACGCATCCCCCTCGCACTGACGGCCATTGTGGCCCTCGCGCTGACCGCCTGCGGAGGCGGTCCGAGCGGCACCCCGACCGGCCAAGGAGGTCTCACGACCCTCAAGGTCGGCACGCTCGGCATCGGCTCCGACGCCGCTATCCAGCTGGCCGTTGACAAAGGCTACTTCAAGGACGAGGGACTTGAAGTCCAGACCTCTGTTGTGGCCAACCCGCCGGCCGGTGTGGCCGCGGCTCAGAGCGGCCAGCTGGACTTGACCTACACGCCGTCCATCCCCCTGCTCAACGCCCTGAGCCAGAATGTCCCGCTCACCGTCGTGGCGGCCGCCGACGGCTACTCGGCCGAAGGCGTTGCCAATCCCGATCTGTCCAAGGTCGACGACACTGGCCTGCTGGTGCGTAAAGACTCCGGCATCACCCGGCCGAAGGACCTCGAGGGCAAATCCGTCTCGGTGCCGGCCCGCAAGGCACAGTTTGAAGTGACCGTCAGCAAGGTCATCAAGGACGACGGCGGCGACCCCGCTAAGGTCAACTGGTTGGTCCTTGACCCGTCCTCGGCCATGCAGTCCCTTTCCTCCGGACGCATCGACGCGGCCTCGCTCATCTCGCCCTTGACCGCCAAGGCGATCTCGGAGGGCAACGTGCTGCTCGCCAGCCCTGGCGTCGAGTTCTTCGGCGCCAGCGCCGTGGGCCTCTGGGTCGCCGGCAAGTCGACAGTCGACTCAAAGAAGAGCTCCCTGCAGGCCTTTCAACGGGCCATCTACAAGGCCAACGCCTATGCCAACACGCACATCGATGAGGCCCAGCAGGCCAGCGCCAAAATCACAGGCACGACGATCGACGTCGTCAAGGCCGGCGCCGTGAACTACTGGCCGGACGCCGTCAAGGTTGAGGACATCGAGAAAGTCGGCCAGTCCCTCGTGAAACTCGGATTCCTGGCAAAGCCCGTCAAGCTCGGCCCGGACCTGCTCCTGGGCAGCTGAATAACCTTGCGATCCGGGCCTCGGAGAAACACATGAAGTTCCGTCCCAAACCCCTCATAACGAGCGTCGCCGGCATCCTTGCCGCGATCGTTCTCTGGCAGCTGATTGCTGTGGGCCCCGCGGCCGACAGCCCGCTGCCCCCGGCCAGCGCGGTGGCCGAAAGCCTTGGCACGGTGCTGGGCACGTCCCTGTTCTGGTCCGATCTGGCCGCAACGGTCGGCATCGCCCTGCTCGGACTGGGCACCGCGGCCCTGGCGGGAGTGGTGCTGGGCATTCTGGTCGGCAGCTTTGAGCCCTTCCGATATGCAACGCTGGCGGTGCTTGAATTCCTGAAGCCGATCCCGCCCATCGTCATCCTGCCCCTCATCGTGCTGGTTTTGGGACCAACGGGGCAGATGTCGTGGGTGCTCGTGTTCTTCGGCTGTGTGCTCCCGATCATCATGCAGACGGTGGACGGCGTGCACGATACCGATCCCGTGGCCCGGGACACGGCTCGCTCCTATGGTCTCAAGGAGCCGGAGATCCTGGCCCGGGTTGTGCTTCCCAGCGCCATGCCGTTCATCGGCACGGCGATGCGCGTGGCCGCCCCCGCGGCCCTCGTCATCACAGTGGTTGCGGGCCTGCTGGGCGGCGGTCCGGGTCTGGGCCGCAGCATCTACCAGGCCCAGGCTGCCGGTGACTACCCAACCCTGTACGCCCTGGTTGCCGTCCTGGGCGTGCTCGGGCTCCTGTTCCAGGGCGCTACGCGCCTGGTGGAGGGCAAATTGCTGCACTGGCACGAATCGTTTAGAGAGGCGGCCCACGCATGAACCGCAAGGCATTGCACTGGATTCTCGGCGCGGGCACCCCCGTCCTGCTGCTGGCACTCTGGTGGATCGCGTCCGAGCAATCCACCAGCGCCTTTTTCCCTCCGCTCCGCGTCATCCTGGAGCGCTTCCAGGCCCTCTGGCTCTTTGAGCACTTCCAATCGGATGTGCTGCTGAGCCTGCGCAATCTGCTCCTGGGCTACGGTGTGGCCTCGGTGGCCGGCATAGCCTTGGGTTTTGTCATCGCGCTGGTCCCGGTGGCCCGGCAGATCCTTGAGCCGCTCATCCACTTCCTGCGCGGGATTCCGCCTGTGGCCCTGGTACCCATCTTCATTTCTCTCATCGGTTTCGGCATCGAAATGCGGGTCGCCAGCATCGCTCTGGCCTCACTCTTCCCTACCATGATCGCCACGGTGGACGGAATTCGCAGCGTCGACCCGGGGCTCAAGGACGTTGCCCGGGTTTACCGCTTCACAACGACGGAAAAGACCTTCCGCGTCTACCTGCCCGCGGCGGGACCGCAGATCTTCTCTGGGCTGCAGGTCGGCCTGCAGGTCGCTTTCATTGTCATGATCGCGAGCGAGATGCTGGGCTCCTCCCAGGGCATCGGGGCCATGACGATCCTGGCGCAGCAGAGCTTCATGACAGCCGATATGTGGGCCGGAATCCTGCTGCTGGGCGTGATCGGTTTCGCCGCCAACCTGATTTTCGATCTCATCCGGCGCCGGGTCCTGGCTTGGTACATCGGATCCCGGAAACTGGCGCGTGCAGCATGAAAACCTCCCTCCCTCCCACCCGTTCGAATTCCGCCGCGCCCGCGGCGCCGTCGCGAAAGAATGCCATGACCGAAGAACAGACCCCGGCCCCCGCCGTCGTCGCGGGCACTGCGCCGGCCCGCCTCGATGTCTCCCATCTGGCCAAGAGCTATGGCACCGGTGACAAGGCCAAGACCATCATCGAGGACCTCACCTTCACTGTCGCCGTCGGGGAGGTCGTGTGCATCGTAGGGCCCTCCGGCGTCGGTAAGACCACCCTGCTCAAGTGCCTTGCGGGCCTCCACCCGGCCACCAGCGGCAGGGCCTCGATCGACGGCCGTGTCATCAACGGGCCGCCCCCGGAAATGGCCTTGGTCTTCCAGGACTACAACCGTTCGCTCATGCCCTGGCTTACGGTGCGCAAGAACCTGGTCCTGCCGCTGCGCCACCTGCATCTGAGCGCCCAGGAGCTCAAGGAACGCTGCGACAGTGCGCTCGCCGCCGTTGGTCTCGAACACGCCGAATCGCAGTATCCGTGGCAGCTCTCGGGCGGCATGCAGCAACGCGTGGCGATCGCCCGGGCTCTGGCATATCGTCCCGAGATCCTCATCATGGACGAGCCTTTCGCCTCGGTGGATGCCCAGACCCGCTTCGATCTGGAGGATCTCTGCCTGAAGATCCGCCGCGACTTCAACATGACCATCCTGGTGGTCACCCACGACATTGACGAGGCCGTCTACCTGGCCGACCGTGTGGTGGTGCTGGGGTCCAAGCCGGCCCGTGTGCTGCGCATTGTCGACATCGAACTGCCCACCGTGCGGGACCAGATCAGCACCCGCGCGCTGCCCGAATTCGCCCGTCAGCGCACCGAAGTGCTGTCCCTCATCAAGAGGCCGGCATGACGGCGGCTTCGGCTGCCGGCCGGAGGCCGAACGTGCTCGTCTTCATCGCCGACCAGCTGCGTGCGGACCATCTGGGGTTTGGCGGCAATGGGACAGTCCGCACACCTAACCTGGACGCCCTGGCCGCCGACAGCATGGTCTTCACAGCGGCCACCGTGGCCAATCCGACCTGCATGCCGAACCGGGCCAGCCTGATGACCGGGCGCTGGCCCTCCGCACACGGAACCCGCTGCAACGGCATCACCATGGACCCGCAGGCACAGACGCTGCCACGTTCACTGGCCACGGCCGGGTACCGGACCATCGGGGTGGGCAAGCTGCATCACCAGAACATGGGCTGGGAATTCGAACCGCAGCAGAAGGAAGAGATCGAGGCGACTGCCCCGTTGCTCCTGGACCCCGCCGCCGGGGATGCCAGCGCACGGCCTTTCGGCCCGGGGTGGGACCGATGGGAAAACCGGGACGCCCACGACGAGCGGTTCATCGAGTTGCCACCCGACTACTACGGCTACGGCCACGTGGATCTGGTGATCGGCCACGGCGACAGGCCGGGCGGGCACTATGTGCACTGGGCCAGGGAACGCGGCGTGGATCCCGTTGCGGTCGGTGGGCCGGAACACGCCGCGGAAACGTACGGCGGCTGGGATCAGGTGTACCAGACTGCCGTCCCGGCAGAACTGCACCCTACGAGCTATGTCAGCGAGAAGGCGATTGAGCACCTGAAGGACGCCTCGGGGCAGGACCAGCCCTTCTTCATGTTTGTCTCCTTCCCGGACCCGCATCACCCCTTCTCCCCACCTGAGGGCTACGGGGATCTCTACGACCCGGACGAGCTTGAGCTGCCCGTCGGCTTCAACCAGGACCACTCGAAATCCCCGGCCCATGTGCGCCGCATGATCGAGCACCGCGGCGAGCCCGATCCCGACCCCACCATGACCTGGGCGGCCACGGAGGATCAGTACCGGCACGCGGCCGCTGCCCAGTACGGACTCATCACACTCATGGACGAGCACATCGGGCGGATCCTGGCCGAGCTGGATGAACAGGGACTCGCCGAGGACACCATAATCGTCTTCACGAGCGACCACGGCGACCTCTTCGGCGATCACGGGCTCATGCTGAAGCACTTCAGCCACTACCGGGCCGTGACCAACGTTCCGCTGCTGATTCACCTGCCCGGCGGCGAGGGCCGTCGCAGTGATGCCTTAGTCTCCAGCGCTGACCTTGCTCCGACGCTTCTCGAGCTGACGCGTACGGCTTGGTACCGCGGCATCCAAGGCCGTTCCCTCCTTCCGCTGCTACAGGGGCGCAAAGCAGCGCACCGCGATGCTTTGCTCATCGAGGAGGAGCAGCCTTTCGGACTCCTTGGGCTGCCCGGGCCCGTGCGGATGCGCAGCGTGATCACCGCCGAGGGCCGGCTCACCAGGTACTTCGGTACAGACATGAGCGAACTCTACGATCACCGCAGCGACCCTGACGAGCTGGACAATCTCGCCGGACTGCCCGAACACCGGGCGCTGGAGCATCGGCTCAGCGAGGCCATGCTCGTGGAAATGGCGGCCTTGGCCGATGAGGGGACGGCGCCCACGGCCGCAGCCTGAGCAGAGGCCATTTGCCAGGGGCCCGACGCCGGATGGACACCGGGTCGGGCCCTCTTCTTTGCCTGCGGCCGGTTCCGCGGCCCGCGGCCTACGCCAGCCAACCGACCACAGAGAAATCGACCACAGAGCAAGGGGCGGAAACCGGTCATCGCCGGCTTCCGCCCCTTTTGCTGTCTATCCTGCGTGCTGTCCATCCTGCCTCAGTGGCAGCAGCTGCCGCCGTCGTTCTCAGTTGTGCTAGTTGTAGAGTGGTGCTTCGCCGCGCCGTCGGGCAGGTCCAGGGCCGGATTCCGGTCCAGGAAACCGTTGGGCTTGAGCATGAAGCCCGAGTAGTCCACCGGCATGATGGGCCAGTCCTCCGTGCGTGGCACGTGGGTGGGTCCGAAGACATGCCAGAGCACGACGTCGGTGTTCTCCAGGCTGCGGTCCGCCTGCGTCCACTTGGCCAGGCCGTCGCCGGTGTGCTGGTTGGGGTAGTCGCCGGCGGGGAAGCGCTCGGCCGGATCGAACGGCGTCACCCATAGGTGCTTGGTGGCGAACGCCGCCCGCGAGGCCACCGAGGATCCGGGCTGGGCCATGAGTGCCGGCCCCGGCTGCGGGATCAGGTGGTACGACGTCGGCTGGCCCACATGGTTGAGCCGGTTCGGGTTGGTGATGTACCAGGACCGTCCCACGCTGGTGTCCGCCATTCTGGCGGCCTCGGACTCGCGCACCAGGGGAGTTTTCCGGTAAGTGAAGGCGTTGCCGTACGGATTTTCCGGGCCCATAGGGATGCCCACCATCTCGGCTTCCTGCACCGTGTTGGCGTTGCCGTCAACGGCCATATCCAGCCGGGCACAGAAGAGGTGCTGGTGGACCGGGGCGATGAGCCCGGGGGAGACCTCCGGTGCGTGCCGGTTGGGCACGGCGGGGATGGTGGCGCCGGCAAAGACGATGCCGGTGGCCTTGGCCTCGACCTGGATGGTGCCGTCCAGGTAGAAGTACCAGAAGAAGCCGTAGTCGTAGTTGCCGATGGTGGAGAAGTAGGAGATCACCAGGCGCCTGGAGCGGCGGACCACGGATTCCTCGCCGGGCTCGGTGTGCTTCCAGAGGATCCCGTAGTCCTCCTCGTGCATGCAGATGGCCTGCGGGATCTTGACCGGGTGGCCGTGGTCGTCGGCCACGAAGCCGTCGAAGTAGTGAATGACGCCCAGGCAGTCGCAGCCGAGCTTGAGCGAGTTGGCGTTCTTGCCGAGCAGGTACTCGCCGGCGTCGAAGTAACTGATCCAGAAGCGCGTGTTGGAGGTGTCCCCGTACGGGACCACCATTTCCGGTACCGAGGCGCGGTACAGCACCGAGCGGTCCTCGTCGCCGTCACGGAAGGTGATGTTGTTCAGCACCAGGCCTTCCTTGGCGTTGAAGCCGACGCGCAGCTTCCAGTTCTCCCAGGTCACGTGGTTGCCGTCCACCTGGAAGCTGGGTCCCTCGGGCTGGGTGATCTCAATCGGCTTGAGCGTGGTACGGGCCGGGCCGGTGAACTCGGGGGTGTAGTTGCCCTCCGCGGCCGGAACCGGCACGTCGCCGTCGTCGTCGACCCTGATCACGCGCTTTTCGGTGAGGTCGATGTGCACGATCAGACCCTCCACCGGGTGCGCCCAGGGGCTGTCACCGGCGAAGTTGCGCATGAACGTCAGCGAACGGATGACGCGCCGGCCCACCTCGTCCGCGCGGCCGAAGGATCCCGGGGCGAGGGGAGCGGCAAAGGCATTCTCCAGGTCGTCCAGCCCGCGGCGGGCCATGGCGGCCTGCCATTGGGGATCCGCCTTGACGATCTCCGCGGCGAGGTCGTACTCCTCGAACAGGTATTGGGGCTGGCCGTAAGGATCGTCCCGGTTGTTCAGCGGCGTCCAGGAAAGCAGTGCGGAACCGGTCACGGAGACCAAGGCCTCGGCGGCGTCTCCCGTGGCGGTATCCAGCACGGTCAGGATGACCCTGCGTTCGAAGGCATCGCCCGGCTGGTAAGCGAGCATGGCGGCCTTGTCCGGTTCGACCGGAAGGACCTGTGGGAAGCGGCTTGTTTCGAGCAGCTTTCCGGCGTCAGCCAGGATCTGCCGCGCGGCTGAGATCTCCTGCGGGCCCAGCGGGTCAAGCGGATGCCCGACGGCGGCCGCGCCGGCCGATGCGTGCAGCTCGTGTTGAATTGTCATTTTTTACTCCCCGTAGTGCATCCAGACGCCCTTCACCGCGGTGTAGGCGTCCCGTCGTCCAATCAGTCGCGGGTGCCGCCATTGGCACCGCTCCCGAATCGAGTATTCACCCGCAGGCACACCCCGGTCTTGTCTGGCAGTGAAGGGGCGTTGATATCCCGCGAACGCTTGACTGTCGCCGGGCTGTCGAGCGGCGGAGCTTGGCCTCAGGCGGCGTTGCGGTAGCCGCTGGGGGACTGACCGTAGGCCGCCCGGAAGACCCTGCTGAAGTGCGCCGCGTCGGTGAAGCCCCAGCGCGCGGCGATGGCCGTGACCGGGCGGTCCGCCAACACGGGGTCATGCAGGTCCCGGCGGCATCGTTCGAGCCGACGCTGGCGGATGGAGGCCGAGACGGTGGTGCCGATCTCCTGGAACAGATCGTGCAGGTGCCGAGTGGAAATAAAGTGTGCACTGGCGATCGTGGTCGGGGTCAGATCCGGGTCGCCCAGTTGTGCCTCGATGTAGTCGTGGATCCGGGCCAGCATCAGCTCGTGCGGGCTCCGGCCGGCGTCGATCTTCAGATCGAGCTCGCCGTTGAACAGGGTGGTGACCAGATCCACCGCATTGTGGGCCAGCCGCAGACCGTTGCTTCCGGAGAGCGCCTCCAGATTGTCCGCAAGCCGGACCATAAAGGGGCTGATGAGCCCGCCCAGTCCCACATCACCCGGCATCCGCACGGCCGTGAGCCAGCCGACGGCCTCGACCGGCAGATCGATCAGGCGGTGCGGGAACATCAGGACCAGGGTCCGGAAATCGCCGTCAAAGGAGAGCGTGTAGGGCCGGTTGGTGTCGTAGATGGCCAGATCCCCGGGGCCCAGCGTGGCCTCGCGGTTGTCCTGGCTCAGCAGGCCCGTGCCCGCGAGCTGGATGCTGAGCTTGAAGTATTTGCGGTCCGTCTTGGCGATCAGCTCCGGGGTGCGGGCAACGGTATGCCGGGCCGCAATGACCTCGACGACGGAGATTTGACCCAGGACCCGGGAGCGCAACTGGCCATGGAAGGTCGCGGGACGATCCGTGTAGGCCTTGAGCGGGACAAAGGACTCCGAGATGACCCGGCTCCAAGCGTGAAAATCATCCGCCACCGTGGTGTGCACCGATGTGGAGCCGGTATCCGCCACAGTGGTCATCAAACTCCTTCTTCGCAGCCCGCCCGCACCACCTGCCAACGGCCGGCCAAAATGTGAGCTTGGCGACAATTCTACACCTGGAGGGCAGGGGGTCGGCCGGAAGGCCGCCGGGCGGAGTGCATCCGTCGACAACTTCCATTCCTTATGAGACAAGTCACAGTCGGGGGTTGGGGATCAGACTAGCGGTGTGGCCGCGCTCCGTAGCTGGCGGCCCGGATCAACCACAGGAGAACACCATGAGTATTGACGCCCCTAGTAAAGGCCCGGCCGTGACGACGCCGCACAATAGACGCCGCTTGGGCGTCCCGTCAGTGACCTTCATGATCATCGCCGCCTCAGCTCCGCTGACCGTGCTGGCCGGCGGGGTCACGACGACGTTCGCCGTCACAGGCGTCACGGGCGTCCCGCTCTCCTACCTGCTCCTTGGCCTGGTCCTGGCGCTCTTTGCCGTCGGCTACGCCGCCATGAGCCGCTACGTCACCAACGCGGGCGCCTTCTACGCCTACATTGCGCAGGGCATCTCCCGGCCTGTGGGCATCGGCGCGTCCCTCGTGGCGCTCATGTCCTACAACCTGATGCAAGTCGGAATCTACGGGCTCTTCGGCTTCACGGTCTCCTCCCTGCTGAGCGCGCGCCTCGGCGTGAGCGTGCCCTGGTGGATTCCAGTGCTTGTGTGCATCGCGATCGTGGCCGTGCTGGGCGTGAACCGCGTGGATCTCTCGGCCAAGGTGCTGGGCCTGCTCGTGGGTCTCGAATTCCTCGTCGTCATCGTCTACGACGTGCTGTCCTTCGCCGTCGCCCCGCAGGGCTTCAGCGTCGAGGCGCTCAGCCCCGCGAGCCTCTTTGTGCCGGGCATCGGCGCCGTGCTGTCCTTCGGCATCGCGGCGTTCATGGGCTTCGAATCGGCGGCCATTTACGGCGAGGAATCCAAGGACCCCAAGCACACCGTCGCCCGGGCCACCTTTCTTGCGGTCGGCGTCATCTCGCTCTTCTACGCCGCCTCCTCTTGGGCCATGACGATCGGCACCGGGCCGGGTGCCGTCGTCGAGACCTCTACGACGGAGGGCCCCGCACTCCTCTTCAACTTCCTGGGCGCGCATGGCGGAGTCGTGCTGAGCGACATCGCCCAGCTGCTCTTCGTCACGAGCCTCTTCGCGGCCCTCGTGAGCTTCCACAACGCCGTGGCCCGGTACTTCTTCTCGCTTGGCCGGGAGCAGGTCATCCCGCCGATCCTGGCGGCCGTGCGCCGACACAGCGGCGCCCCCTTCGCCGGTTCGCTCGCACAGACCGCGATCGCCGTCGTCGTGACCGTGGCCTTCGCCGTGGCGGGCTCCGGTTCCGAACTGGGCGAGCTCTACCCCGTGCTGACTATGTTCACGTGGCTCACCAACGACGGCGCGATGGGCCTCGTGCTGCTCATGGCGATCGTCTCGCTCTCAGTCATCGGATTCTTCCGCCGGCGGCGGCACGGTGTGGGCCTGTGGGCCCGTCTCATCGCGCCTATCCTCGGTGTGGTCCTGCTGGGGATCGTCTTCGTGCTGATCCTGCAGAATTTCAATGTACTGCTGGGCCAGAGCGAATCCACAGCGGCGAGCTTCATCCTGCCGGCGCTCATCGTGTTGCCCGGGCTTGCCGGTGTGGTGTGGGGCCTGTATCTGCGCAAGGCGCGGCCGGAGGTCTACCGCAAGGTGGGGCACGGCGAGGAGGGGCCGATCCACCTGGCCGCGACGGACTGAGGTGTTTCAGGAGGACAGAGAAACGATCCCGGGTGGAGAACCTGAGGGCATTCTCTCTGCTTCCCTTGGCCCGGACAACCGACCGCCCGTGCCCCTGAACTGGGGCACGGGCGGTTCCGCTGCCCACAAATGAGGAGCCTTCACATCTTTCTCGCTCCAGGCTGGGCGGGTCTCAGCCGTTGATCACTTGTGGAACGCCGAGGGACTTTAGCCCTTCAACTCCGAATTCGAGTCCGTAGCCCGACTGCTTGACTCCGCCGAAGGGAACCATTGGGTGGACGCCGCCGTGGGAGTTGATCCAGACCGTACCGGCCTGGATGCGTGCTGCCACCTTGCGGGCTTCGGCCGGGTTTGATGACCAGACGGATGCCCCGAGCCCTGCGTCGAGGCCGTTGGCCTTGGCCACGGCCTCGTCGACGGTGCTGTAGCGGATGATCGGCAGGGCGGGGCCGAACTGCTCCTCCGCAACCAGCGGGTTGTCATTATCGATGTCGGCCACGAGCGTAGTGGGGTAGAAGTAGCCGGGCTGGTCCGGCTCGGGGTTACCGCCCAGCAGCACGCGGGCGCCGGAATCCTTGGCGGACTGCACGAGCCGGGCCACGATGTCGAATTGCTGCTTGTTCTGAAGGGGGCCCAGGACATTGGCCTCGTCGAGTCCCACCCCCATGGGCATGGTGGCCGCGACGGCGGTGAGTTCCTCGCAGACGGCCTCGTAAATGTCGTCGTGGACATAGAGGCGCTTGAGCGCGGCGCAGGTCTGGCCAGTGTTGATGAAAGCCCCCCAGAACAAGTCTCCTGCGATGGCCTTCGGGTCGGCGTCGGGGAGCACGATGCCGGCGTCGTTGCCTCCGAGCTCAAGGGTGAGCCGCTTGACCGTATCGGCGGAGGTTTTCATGATGGCCTTGCCCGTTGCGGTTGAGCCGGTGAACATGATCTTGCCGATGGCCGGGTGCCCGGCCATGCGGGCGCCGACTTCAGGGCCGCCGCAGACCGCGGTGAGGAGGCCCTCAGGGAGTTCCTGGTTGAGCACCCGGACAAGTGCTAGGACGCTGAGCGGGGTGTGCTCGGAGGGCTTCACCACCACGGCATTGCCCATGCGCAGGGCCGGAGCAATCTGCCAGATCGCGATCATCATGGGCCAGTTCCAGGGGCCGATCGCGCCGACGACGCCGATGGGCCGGTAGTGCAATTCGGCGTGGGTCTCGCCGTCGTCCACCACGGTTTCGGGCTCCAGCGGCGTGGCAGCGGTCGCGCGCAACCAGCCGGAGCACGCGCCGACCTCGAACCGGGCGTTGGGTCCGTTGAGCGGTTTGCCCTGCTCCCTGGAAAGCAGCCGGGCAAGGTCCTCGGCTGAACGGTCCACTGCGTCCGCGGCACGCAAAAGGGCGGCGCTGCGGGCCTCGTGTCCGAGCGCAGCCCAAGCCGGCTGGGCGGCCGTGGCGGCCTCGACGGCGCGCTCCAGGTCCTCGACGCCGTGCACGGGAGCTTCACCCACCTCCTCCCCGGTGGCGGGGTCGAGAATAGTGCGGGTCCGGCCGGGCTCCGGCGTAGTCGAGGCGAGAAGTGCGTCGTAGGTTTCCATTGTTACTCCACTCCGAGTAGGTAAAGCACACAGGCCGGTACGGCAATGCAGCGATACCTCAAGAGTGGTCCAGTCCGCAACTTCCGGTCTTGTCTATCCGGGAAGAGCACTTGACCGAAAGCGATCAATGCTGGCACCGGGCCAGCGCCCCGCCGGTGTCCGCGTTGCCGAGTTGCGGAACCCGGACACCGGCAGCGTGTCGACCTAACCGCTGATGACTTGCGGAACACCGAGGGCCTTCAGGCCCGCGACGCCAAACTCCAGTCCGTAGCCCGACTGTTTGGTACCGCCGAACGGAACCATGGGGTTGATCCTCCCGTGGGCATTGATCCACACGCTGCCGGCCTGGAGCCTCTCCGCGATCCGGTGGGCCTGCTTGCGATCGGAGGACCACACGGAAGCTCCCAACCCGGCGTCCAATCCGTTGGCCAGTTCGATGGCCTCATCCAGATTCGTATAGCGAATAATCGGCAGCGCCGGCCCAAACTGTTCCTCGGCGACGAGCGGGTTGTCGTTGTCGATGTCCGCCACGAGAGTCGTGGGATAGAAGTAGCCTGGCTGGCGTGGGTCTGGATTGCCGCCGACCAGCACCTTCGCTCCGGATTCTTTGGCGGCGTCCACGAGCCGGGCAACGATGTCGTACTGCTGCTTGTTCTGCAAGGGGCCCAGCAGATTCTGCTCGTCCGTGCCGATTCCCATGGGAGTGGCGAGAGCCACGTCAGTCAGAGCATCGCACACGGCGTCATAGATGTCTGCATGGACGTAGAGCCGTTTGATTGCCGCACACGTTTGTCCCGTGTTGATGAACGCGCCCCAGAAGAGATCCTGGGCGATCGCCCGTGGATCGGCGTCCGGAAGGACGATGGCCGCGTCGTTGCCGCCAAGCTCAAGGGTCAGACGCTTAACGGTGTCCGCGGAGCTGCGGACGATGGCTTTCCCAGTCTCAGTCGAGCCGGTAAACATCAACTTGCCGACAGCAGGATGAGAGGCGAGGCGGGCGCCCACCTCCCGCCCGCCGGCGATGACGGTGAGCAGCCCCTCGGGCAACACCTGGTTCATCACCACGGCCAAAGCCAGAACACTCAGTGGCGTGTATTCCGAGGGCTTGAGGACCACCGTATTGCCCATGCGCAGGGAAGGGGCGATCTGCCAGATGGTGATCATCATCGGCCAGTTCCAAGGGCCGATTGCCCCGACGACGCCGACCGGCCGGTAGTGGACCTCCGCGTAGGTTTCGCCGTCGTCGACTACAACCTCGGGCGCAAGTTCAATAGATGCGGTTGCACGGAGCCAGGCAGAGCAGGCGCCCACCTCGAACCGGGCGTTTGGCCCGTTCAGCGGCTTGCCCTGTTCGCGGGACAACAGCTGCGCCAGAGCCTCCGCGGACCGATCGATGGCATCGGCCGTGTCGAGCAAGACCTGGCTTCGTTCCTGGTGGCTCAGTGCGGCCCACGACGGCTGTGCTGCCCGGGCCGCCTCGACAGCCGCTTCGAGGTCTTCAACGGTGTGCACGGGCGCGGCGGTGACGGTACCGCCGGTTGCGGGGTTGAGGATCGGGCGGGTTGCCGTCCCTGCCGGTGGAGTAATCGCGGTCAGCAGGCTCTCGTAGGTTTCCATGCGTGGTCCTCCTTGGTTGTCTTGGAAACGGTCATGTGGTTAGTACGTGGTTTCGTTCAGAACTTCGGCGACGGCGCCTACCTCGAAGTTCACGTAGCTGGTGAAGTCGAATCCCTTGTAGCCGAAGATCTTCCCGTCGGTCTTCAGCCGGTCCATGTCGATGAGGATGACGCCCAGGGTGGGAACGATCTTCTCCCTCCAGACAAACAGATACAGCTTCTCGGCGACCTTGATGTAGTGGCACCGGTCGGTATCACCGAGACCCAATTCGGAACCCTTCAGGCAATGCCAGGTGTAGAAATTCCCGTTCAGGTACACGTGTTCGTATACTTCGTCTGGGCTGTAGTGGTAGCGGTTGCGGAGGCCCAGCAGCTCGTCCGTGGGTGCATGCGGCGTGCCGCCTGCAACGCCGTCGATGGTTCCGTGGAGAATCTCGGCATTCACCCCCGTGAGTTCCATTCCTTCGCGGGCCCGGTCATAGGCGCTCACCGAGGTCTCCTCGGCGTTCGGCAGATCGCCCTGGACGAGTGTCACGTGTCCGCCGGCAGTATCGAGGACGAGGCTGACGGATTCCTTAACAGCTTCACCCAGCAGAAAATCCACGAAAAAGATTCCGCTGCGAATCGACGTCACTCTGGCCTCGGTTTCCAGGCCATCCCAGATCACCTTGCTGCTATCCGTTACCGTGCAGTCGTGTACGCGGTCGCCAGGAAAGCGCAGGGTCAGTGAACGGCCGTTCAGCCCGGCGTCCTCCGCCAGCACATTGTTGTCGATGGCGAATCCTTCCCCGAGGGCGCCGACCGAAATGAATTCGGGAGTGGTTGTCATGACAGTTCCTTTCAGTGACCGTTGCGGTCCCTTCGTGGTGGTCGTGCATGCAGCCTGTCGCCACGGCCGATGATCAGCTGGTTTCAGGGCTTAGAACACTATGCCCGGAGAGAAGCAGCAATAATTTGTCGGAGAACGAACATGCGTTGACTATCGCGGCACGATGACGGAAAGGCTCCCGGGGACGGCCCCGGCGAAGCCAAGAGCCACACCCCAACGCTCTCCCGTAAGACAAATCCGGTCCGGCGTTTGTTCCCGGTCCGACAAGGAGTGTTCCTCCTGAGCCAAGCCGTCAATGCGCCCGGCTGGCAGGCTGGATGCGTAACCGCGACTAGTGGGGTGGGAATGGAACTCGGTTGCCGACACCGATGATGCGGCCTGGCAGGCCAGCATCAACGCAAACCTGACCACGGCCTTCACCACCGTCCGCGAAGCCCTGCACCAGCTCCGGGCAAACAGCGGCCGGGTGGTGATCGTCTCCTCCTCCCTGGCCGGCCTGTTCGCTGGCCCGGACGTCGCCGGATACACCGTGGGCAAGCACGCCCTGATCGGATTGACCCGGTCACTGGCTAGGGATTATGGGAGCCAGGGAGTGCGCGTGAACGCGCTGTGCCCCGGCTGCGTCAAAACGCCCATGGCCGATGCGGAAATGGACCATTTTGCCGAGGCTGCCGCGATTGCCAGCAGGGAAGAGGCCTACCGGACCGTGACGGCAAATGTGCCGCCGCCGGGCCGCCGACCCTGCTGAGATTGCGGCTATCGTGAACTTTCTGGTTTCCTCTGAATCGTCATACATCATCGGTGCCACGATCGTCGCTGACGGCGGTGCCCACATCGTGGACTTGCCCACCATTGCCTTTGAAGGCGGTGTCTGACCGGTCCGGATGGACCACGAAGTCGGCGGGCCGCCTTCTGTGGAAGGTGGCCCTTACGCCAGCTGGGTTTCGATCCGCGCGGCGCTCGCAGCCAGCGCTGCGCCGACGGCGGCCTGGTCCTGTTCGCGCCGGATATACACGACGGCGACCGCCGCCGTCGGGCCGCCCGGCACACGGATCGGAGCGGTCAAGGATGGCAAGCCGGCAATGACTTCGTCATGGCTGGCAGCGTAGCCAAGCCTGCGCGCCTCGGTTGCTTCCGGACGGTACCGCAGGCCCGGCGCGAGCGCACCCGATTGTTCTTCGGTCATGGTGGACTGGATGGCGATTCCGGGTGCGCTGGTGTTCAAGGGGTGCCGCGTGCCGGGGTGAAGGTGGCCGCATCCTTGGCAGCGACGACAGGCCCGCGCACGTCTTCGTCAACATGTACTCCCAGGATGAGTCCCGCGGCAGAGCCATGACCAACTCGGGCGTGAAAAAGCTGATTGCCCGGGGCGCCAAGAGAATCGACTTCGACCTGACGGGACCACACATGCTCAGGCATACCCTCGCCACGCGTGCGTGGTATCGACTGGGAGGCCCAGGACTTGGATGTCGTCCAGGCTGTTCTGGCCACGCGAGCATCGACTCGACGCGGATCCATACTCACGACCTGGAGCCGCGAAGAAGGCCGCGCTGAATTCGCTTGCTGTCCGGACTGTCACTCTGGCCCATGAATAGACTTCCGTCGCGACGGGCCTCCGCGCTCATAACCTCTCAACCCGCGACGGCCGGAACCTGGACCAGCATCTGAAGAGCCTCATCGTCCCATCCGGGCGACCGGGCGAGTTTGAATTCGGCCGGCTACTGTTGGTCCCCGACCAGTCCAACCCCCATATACGAACCTGAGCTCATGCATCCGCAGCGGCTGCGGCGTCCTGCTCAGCAGGGGGAGGATCTGCCCAAATTACCGCGGGGAATTGGCAGCTTCAAGGGTTCAAGGCATCACTGTTGAAGAGTAGGCAAGCCAACACCGCTCCCGCCCAGAGATGATACTGGGCTGCCTGGTGCCGAAATGTGCGCGCGGACACGCGAAGCTTGGTCTGTGCAGTGCACACTCACTCGGCCACCTACTGCAGAACGGTCGTTCCTCGACGCCTCAGGATGTTCTGTAGGACTACATGGGTCATCAGAATTTCAACACGACCATGGCGTACTGCCAGGTCACCGCACAGCGCCGCAAGAAGGGGCCCGGAGATGGGACTATCTCATTAACGGTGTATCCGGCGGTTTCCTTTAGTAGTTTTCAGCTGCCGGGAATCGGTCGCTGAAGGTGATGGCGAAGGCGTTCAAAGCGGGCTTCCAACGCACGGCCCATCGGGTCCT
>NZ_QMKP01000031.1 GCF_003287955.1 Arthrobacter sp. AQ5-06
CGCTTATCGCACTTGCCCGACGCCGCATCAACGTCATCTGGGCCATACTCCGCGACCACACCGAATACCGGGAGCCGGCCGCCGCCATTTGCGTCCAGGCTGCTTGACAACAGCATTGAGATTCCCAGTGCCCCGGCACGGCCCGGTCCTGAACCTCGGGAGGCATCCCGGAAATGTTGATCATTCCCGGGATCCGGTTCTTGCGCTGGCCGGCCTTGCGGCAGGGCTGCCTCATAGCCCGCCCGGTGCGCAGGCACGCGGTCAGATCACGCTTCAGCGCCCCGCGGGACTGCACGTAAAGGGACTGGTAGATCGTCTCGGGTGACACCCTCATCTCCGGCTCATCAGGGAACTCAACCCGGAGTCGTCCTGCGATCTGCTCGGGTGAGTACTTCTTTGTCAGGTCCTCTTCCACCTTTGCACGCAGCACGGTGTTCGTGTGCAGTTTCGCCGGTTTCGGACGCGAGGCCCGCTCCTAGGCCAGTGCGTGCGCTGAGGTCGCCCGGTAGGCCAATCCTGCCACCGAGTTGCGCCGCAACTCCCGGGAAACCGTGGAGGCCGATCTGCCGCAGTGATTGTCCCTGGGCACGCAGTATTGCGATCTCCTCGCGCTGGGCGAAGGTCAGGCAACGGCCCTTCAGATCACGGCCCCGCCGGGGCCTGACGCCGCCCGCCTCAAGCAGGACCCTGCGCCCGGTACGCCGGCTCGTATTGATCGGAACCACGGCATCAGTGATGAAATCACCCGCCTGCATCCCGGACCAAAAAACCTGCAAGAGATCAGGCCTCAAATGAATTGAATATCCAGCCATGACAACACCCATCCGCTAAGTGTTGCAATCACCGCAAGAACCCAAGGATCCCTCAGCGGGCGGACCTTCACCCGCCCCGGGTGGAGGTCGCAGCCAACGTTTCGATCTCGACGAGCTGGCCGGGATATCCAAGCACAGTAACGCCGAGAAGCGTGCTGGGAGCGTCGTGGGTGCCCATTGACGCGCGGAAGACCGACCAGGCTTCCCACAAATCTTTCTGCTCACTTGAGGCCACCAGGAGACGGGTACTCAGAACATCGGTCAACTCGGCTCCGGCGTCTTCGAGCGCCGTCAGCATGTTCGAGAAGCCATCTCCGTCTGCGCTTCGAATGAGGCTCTCACGATGTTGCCGTTACCATCTAACGGACATGCCCCGGCTAATGCGACAATTTGCGCCCCGGACGGCGCTACTGCCGCATAAGCGTACTGCACTGAATTGCTCAGCGATTGCGATCGGATAAGCTCCACGGATGTCATGTCAGGACGCTATCAGCGCGCGGATCAGGAATTAACCGAGAGACGGTGGCTGACGCTCCGCGTTGAGCTGCTCGATTAACTGATTTGCGACATGTCAGACAAGAATGTCCGCTGAAGGATCGGCTTACGGGCGCAGGTGCGACACCGAACGATCACAGAATGCCGCCACGAAGCGATCAAATCCACAGCGGCGCCCCTTCCTTTGTACAGCCTGCGGACAGGGTAACCGTGCATCGAGGGCATTTTAGGGCCTCGGACGACATGCTGCGGCGCCAACTCCCGTGGGCTACGGCGTTGATATCCTTTCGGACACAACCGCGTGTAAACGCTTGCATTCCTTGCCAAGGCCTGATTAGTGTGTGATTCATACCACGTGAAGATGTCGGTCACCTTAGTTTCACCTGTTGAAGTTCTGTAACTCACCGAGGAGTCCTCAGCATGAAAAACCGCAAATACCTGCTTCCGGTTGCTGCCACCGGAATTCTGGCGCTCGCCCTGACGGCATGTAGTTCCGGCGGAGGAGGAGGTGGCGGCACCACCGGCAGCGATTGCTCCGCTTACGAGAGCTACGGCAAGCACGACGGCAAGACCGTCTCCGTCTACTCCACCATCGTCAACGTCGAGGCCACCAACCTGGAGACCGCCTGGTCAACGTTTGAAGACTGCACCGGAGCAACCATCAAATACGAGGGCAGCAAGGAATTCGAGACCCAGATCGGTGTTCGGGCGAAGGCAGGAAACGCCCCGGATATCGCAATCTTCCCGCAGCCCGGGCTGATGGCCGATCAGGCCAAGGCGGGCAACCTGAAGCCGGCGCCGAAGGCAGTCTCGGATCTGGTGGACAAGAACTGGTCTGCTGACTGGAAGAAGTACGGCACGGTTGACGGGGTCTTCTACACCGCCCCGATGCTGGCGAGCGTCAAGGGCTACGTCTGGTATGCCCCGAAGACCTTTAAGGACAAGGGCTGGGAAGTTCCCAAGACTTGGGATGAAATGCTGGCACTGTCTACGAAGATCGCTGATGACGGCGCCATGAAGCCGTGGTGCGCCGGCTTCGAATCCGGCGAAGCGACCGGCTGGCCGGGTACTGACTGGGTGGAGGATGTGGTTCTTCGTTCACAGGGCCCCGAAGTCTATGACCAGTGGGTCACGCACAAGATTCCCTTCAATGATCCCAAGATTGTTGATGCCCTGAATAAGACCGGCGAGATCCTCTTGAACTCCAAATACGTCAACGGCGGCTTTGGCGATGTGCGCTCCATCCTGACCACAGGCTTCGCGCAGGCAGGCCAGCCTGTCCTCGACGGCCAGTGCGCCATGCACCATCAGGCCATCTTCCAGGCCTCCAACTGGCCGGAAGGTACTGTGGTGGCTCCCGATGGCGACGTGTGGGCCTTCATCGCGCCTCCCATTGACGCCAGCAAGGGCCAGGCAATCACCGGCGGCGGCGAGATGGTGGGCGCTTACAAGGACACCCCCGAGGTGCAGGCTCTCCTGGCCTACCTGGCCAGCGCCGATTTCGCCAACAACCGCGTCAAGCTCGGCGGCGTCATCAGTGCCAACAAGGGCCTGGACCCCAACAATGGACAGTCGGAGCTCGACAAGCAGTCGATCGCCCTGCTCCAGGATCCGAAGACAGTCTTCCGCTTCGACGGCTCTGACCTGATGCCGGGCGCCGTAGGTTCCAACTCCTTCTGGAAGGGCATCGTTGCCTGGATCAACGGCACTCCCGCCCAGCAGGTTGCCGACAGCATCGAAGGCAGCTGGCCTAAGAGCTAACCTCCTCATATCGCGCCCTTGGGACAACAAGTCCCAAGGGCGCGATGTTGATCCCGAACGAACTGATCCACGCACACCACGGAGGTTGGGCAATGGAGTTTCTTGGAGGAAAATTTCTTCAAGTTTTTATCGCCTTGGCGGCTTTTGCCGCGCTAATTGGGCTGATCATGCTGATTGTGGACAGGGCTCCCAAATCAGTCAAAGACAAACTGACGATCGTCGGCTTTTTGGCGCCAGCGGCAATCCTGATGCTGGTCGGCCTGGTTTATCCTGCCCTGCAGACATCGTTCCTGGCATTCACGAATGCCTCCGGACAACCTAACGGAGTCGATAACTTCGTCTGGATGTTCACGCAGCCGGAGGCGCTGGCCACCCTCCGCAATACGGTGATCTGGACCGTGCTGGTGCCCTTGCTGTCCACGTCCTTCGGCCTGGCCTACGCGGTGTTCATCGACAAGGCTCGCGGCGAAAAGATCCTCAAAGCACTGGTGTTTATGCCGATGGCCATCTCGTTTGTGGGCGCCGGCATCATCTGGAAGTTGGTGTACGACTACCGTGGACCCGGCATTGAGCAGACCGGTGTCATCAATTCCCTGCGCGTCGCGCTGGGGATGGATCCCAAGCAGTTCCTCCTCGATGCCCCGGAAAACACCATCTTCCTCATCATCGTTATGGTGTGGATCCAAACGGGCTTTGCCATGGTGATCCTTTCAGCTGCGATCAAGGGCATTCCGATGGAACTGGTTGAGGCAGCACGCCTGGACGGAGCCAACCCCTGGCAACAGTTCCGTAACGTAACGATTCCCGGCATCCGCGGCGCCTTGGTGGTGGTGCTGACAACCATCACCATTGCCACGCTGAAGGTCTTCGACATTGTCCGCACCATGACTGCGGGCAACTTCGACACCTCAGTGATCGCCAACGAGATGTACACCCAGGCATTCCGTGCCGGCGAACCGGGCAGGGGCGCGGCGCTCGCCTTGGTCCTGTTCCTCCTCGTCCTGCCAATTGTGGTTTACAACGCCCGCGTACTCCGTCAGCAAAGGGAAATCCGATGACCGTCATGCCAGCGCCGGATGAGGCGGCCAACACTTCCCGGACCCAGACACGCAAAGACAGAAGCCGTCCCGCTTCGCCGGAAGATTCCGCGCCGATCATGCGCAGGGTCAAGAGCAAACTGACATCGCGGTGGGCGACTGCAGCCGCTGTGATCATTGCGACGATCTGGACCGTGCCCACCTTCGGCCTCCTGGTGTCCTCCATTCGTCCCGCGGCCAAACAGGTGGGCCCGCGTTCAGATGGCTGGTGGAACTTCTTTGCCGATTGGGACTTCACGTTCCGGCACTATGTCGATGTCACGGCAGCGGCCGGATCGCAGTCTGCCAACCTGTCCCAGTACTTCGTCAACTCGCTGGCGATTGTCATCCCGGTAACCACGTTTGTGCTGGTGCTCGCCTCCATGGCGGCCTACATCTTCGCGTGGGGCAACTTTAAAGGCCGTGACGGGGTTTTTATCTTCGTTTTCGCGTTGCAGATCATCCCGCTGCAGATGGCCCTCATTCCGCTGCTGACGCTGTTCACCCAGGTTCTGAAGCTCCCGCCGGGCTCATATGCCCAGCTGTGGATCGCCCACACAATGTTCGGGCTCCCGTTGGGCATCTTTCTGCTGCACAACTTCATCTCGGAGATCCCGGGCGAAGTTATCGAGGCCGCGAAGGTGGACGGGGCAGGCCACACCAGCATTTTCTGGCGGATCATCCTGCCGTTGTCCGTGCCAGCTTTGGCATCGCTGGCCATCTTCCAGTTCCTGTGGGTCTGGAATGACCTGCTCGTGGCGTTGGTGTTCTCCGGTGGAACGGCAGACGTAGCGCCGATCACGCAACGGCTCGCTGAGGTCTCCGGCACCCGTGGCAACAAGGACTTCCTGAACCCTGCGGCAGCGTTCGTGTCGATCATTGTGCCGCTGGCTGTGTTCTTCGGCCTGCAGCGCTACTTTGTCCGTGGTCTCCTCGCCGGCGGCCTCAAGGGCTGACCGGTCTCAGTGCCGATCCGCATGAGGGGCTGATCGGACGCAAGGGGGAGGGGCAAGCAGGTAACACTGTGACGTCGGGCGGCCCGCAACCTAGCATGGCTGGGGGGCAAATGCATAGCGGATACTAAGTTTGAGCCCATGAGGGGAAACGGTGGCACGCATGGCTGAAAGGTCTCAACGGGGTGGCCACAGCGGCGTCAGCATTGAGGACGTGGCGGCAGCCGCAGGCGTATCCACTGCCACCGTTTCCCGGGCCGTGCGCGGGTTGCCCAGGGTTTCGCCCGCCACCCGGGAGAAGATCCTCGAGGTGGCGGGTGCTCTGGGTTATGTGGCGTCATCGTCAGCGTCAGGACTGGCCACCGGCCGCACCAAGACCATTGGTGTCCTGGCACCGTTCGTGAGCCGCTGGTTTTTCTCCAAGGCCATTGAGGGCGCGGACCGCGAACTTCACGCCCGCCACTACAACCTTTCCCTCTTCAACCTGGGCGGTCACGGCAGCAACCGTGAACGCCTGTTCAGCAAGACCATGGTCTACAAACAGATTGACGCCCTGCTTGTCCTTTGTATGGCGCTCAGCCCCGACGAACTGGACCATCTCCAGAAGATTGATATCCCGCTGATCGTGGTGGGCGGCCATGTAGAGGAGTGCGCGTACATCGGCATCGACGATTACGCTGCCGCCTCCACCGCCGTCCGGCACTTGATCGACCTCGGTCACCGGGACATTGCCCTCCTGCACGGTGACGACGAAACGGACCTTAACTTCGACGTTCCCCGCGTGCGGATCCTGGCTTTCAAGGACGTCATGGCAGGAGCAGGGCTGACCACCCGCCCCGAGTGGGATGAATGGGGCGACTTCACGGTCCGCAGCGGACAGGAGGCATTCCGGCGCCTCTGGGCCCGGCCGGGCCCCAAGCCAACAGCCATCTTCTGCGCCTCCGACGAAATGGCCATGGGCGTCATCTTCGAAGCCGCACGCGTGGGCGTGCGGGTCCCTGAGGACCTCTCGGTGGTGGGGATCGATGACCACGATTTCGCCGACGCGATGGGCCTGACCACAGTGGGACAGCGGCCCGATGAACAGGCCGAGCTGGCCACCAAGATGCTCCTCGATGAACTGGATGGCACGGTCGGGGCGGTCCGGTCCGCCGTCGCGCCCCACCAGCTCATCGTCAGGCGTACGACGGCGCCGCCTCCTTCCTGAGGAGGGTCGGCGGGGCATCCCAGCCAGGAAGCCGTGGTCAGGAAGCCGCTGTCGCGACGCCGCTGTCGCGACGCGGCGGTCAGGACGCGCGGGCGAGCTGCCGGATGGGAATCCAGCGGGAAGCCAGCCGGCGGTAGGCCGCCGCCGCGCCCGTCATGTCGCCGTCCGCCAGGCATTCGATGCCCAGCCGGATGTCCATGGGCGACTCGTCCGGGTAGACCTTGTCCGCCACGGCGCCGTAGTCAAGTTCCACCATGGAATTGACGTGGAACAGCTCCAGCCATTCGGTCAGCTGGGCGAGGTCGTCCAGCATGTCCAGGTCCGGGGCGGCCAATGCCAGGTGCGCCACGGCGTATCGTGCCCGCTCCATGGCTTCGGTGATGGGGGCCCACACCCTGACGGTGAGGATGCGCCCGCCCGATTCCACCACGTCCTTATGGTCGCTTTCCGTAAACAGCGAGAACCAGCTGAAGGGGATGCCCCAGGTGGAGGCGCGGGTATGCACGCGGATGGCGCCGTCTCGGGCTTTGACCTGGTCAATCCGTTCCTGGTGCTTGTCCCGCTGCTCTTCCGGAATCAGCATTTCGGCCAACGGGCCGTGGATGCCTTCCATGAGGGCATTGGCGGCGAGGCCGGCGCGCAGGACCAGTTGGCTGGGGCAGTACAGCAGGACGCGCCCGGTCCCAGCGTCATGCCCAGCGACCCCAGTGTCAGGCTCAGTGCCGGAGCCGCTCCCGGCACTCAAACCGGCCTCGGCACGCGGGCTGGCGGCAGCACCGGGGCCCGCGGCAGCACCGGCGTCGGACGTTCCTGCCTGCGGGGTCCGCCCGGGGGGTACGCCGGGAACGCTGGTGACCCGGACCAGGTCCGTCCGACCGGTGGGGAAGGGGTCCCCGCCCGAGCGGGTGATCCGGCCCAGCGAGGCCAGCAGTTCGGCGTTTTCGACGGCGGCCCGGGAGGCCGTGCGGGCACCGGCGGTCCGGATGGCGTTCCGCTGTCCTTCCGGGAAGGCCTCCAGCGGTTCATAGACGCGCAGGGTGGAGGAGAATGGCAGGCCGGCCTGGCCCCGGTAGAGGTTGCCCGTCATTACAGTTTCCCTTCCTGGGCCCCGGCTGCAGCCATCAGTCCGCCAGGTCCACCAGAACGGGGGCGTGGTCCGAGGCGCCTTTGCCCTTGCGTTCCTCGCGGTCGATCGATGCGTCGGTGACGCGGGCGGCCAGGGCGGGGGAGCCAAGGACGAAGTCGATGCGCATGCCCTCCTTCTTGGGGAAGCGCAGCTGGGTGTAATCCCAGTAGGTGTACACGCCGGGGCCGGGCGTGTACTGGCGCGCCACGTCGGTAAACCCGGCCTCTTCAAAGGCGTGGAAAGCCGCGCGCTCCGGCGGGCTGACGTGGGTATGCCCCTGGGACAGGAAGAGGTCGATGTCCCAGACATCCTCGTCCAGGGGTGCGATGTTCCAGTCGCCCATCAGCGCGACCTGTGCGTCCGGGTTCGCGGTGACCAGGCTCTGGGCGTGGCCCTTCAGGGATTCGAGCCACTTGAGCTTGTAGGGCATGTGTTCGTCGTCCAGCGAGCGGCCGTTGGGCACGTAGAGGCTCCAGACCCGGACGCCGCCGCACGTGGCTGCCATGGCGCGGGCCTCCTGGACAGCGTCCTTGCCGGCCTTGCCGAATGCGGGCTGGTCAAGGAAGGTGCGCTCCACGTCTTCCAGGCCAACGCGGGACGCAATGGCCACCCCATTCCACTGGCTCACACCGAAGTGGGCCACCTCGTAGCCCATGCGTTCGAACAGCTCCCACGGGAAGTTTTCGTCCTTGCATTTGGTCTCCTGGATGGCCAGCACGTCGCAATCGCTGCGCTGCAGCCAGGCCTCCACACGGTCGGCGCGGGCACGGAGGGAGTTCACATTCCAGGTAGCAATCTTCACAGTCCCTAACTTACCGAACTTGTTGCCCGGAGGCGTTGCCGCGGCGGGAAAGCCCGCGCAGGCCGTTGTCCACCCGCTGCCGGGAGAGTCTGGAATTTAGTAGGAAGTCCGAGTATATTCGCTTGCAGAGATGAGCTGGATCACATGCGAAGGAGCATTGCATCATGGTGAGCGAACTATCCCATTACGTGGACGGCCAACGGGTGGCGGGGACATCCGGCCGCTTCAGTGACGTTTTTGACCCCTGCACGGGCCAAGTCCAGGCGCGCCTGCCCCTGGCCAGCGGGGAGGAGGTCCGGAATGTGGTGGCCGCCGCGGAGAAAGCGCAGGTCCAGTGGGGCGCCATGAACCCGCAGCGCCGCGGCCGGATCCTGCTTAAATTCGTTGACCTCGTCAACGAGAACATGGATGAACTAGCCACGCTGCTGTCCTCCGAACACGGGAAGACGTTTGCCGATTCCAAGGGCGATATCCAGCGCGGCATTGAAGTGGTGGAGTTCGCGGCGGGCGCCCCGCACCTGCTCAAAGGCGAGTTCTCCGACGACGCCGGTGCAGGCATCGACGTCCACTCGCTTCGCCAGCCCCTGGGGGTGGTCGCAGGCATCACCCCGTTCAACTTCCCGGCCATGATCCCCCTGTGGAAGTCCGGCCCTGCCCTCGCCGCCGGCAACGCCTTCATCCTCAAGCCCTCCGAACGGGACCCCTCGGTTCCGTTGCGCCTGGCCGAACTGTTCACCGAGGCCGGGTTGCCGGACGGGGTGTTCAACGTGGTCAACGGCGATAAGGAAGCCGTTGACGCGTTGCTGGAAGATCCCCGCGTAAAGGCCATCGGCTTTGTGGGTTCAACACCCATCGCACAGTACATCTACGCCACCGCTGCCGCCCACGGGAAGCGCGCCCAATGCTTCGGCGGGGCCAAGAACCACATGGTGATCATGCCCGACGCGGACCTGGACATGGCCGCCGACGCCCTGATCGGCGCCGGCTTCGGCTCCGCCGGCGAGCGCTGCATGGCCATTTCCGTGGCCGTCCCGGTGGGGGAGAAGACCGCGGACGCGCTGGTATCCAAGCTGACCGAGCGCGTCAAACACCTCAGGGTGGGCCACAGCCTGGACAAGGACTCGGACTTCGGGCCCGTGGTGGCGGCGAGTGCCAAGGAACGAATCGAGGGCTACATCCAGTCCGGCGTGGACGAGGGTGCCACCCTGCTGGCCGATGGTCGCGGCCTCACGGTGGAAGGATACAAGGACGGCTTCTGGGTTGGACCCACGCTCTTCGACCACGTCACCAAGGACATGAAGATCTACCAGGAGGAAATCTTCGGACCCGTCCTCAGCGTGCTCCGCGCCGCCGATTACGACGAAGCCCTCCGGCTATGCTCCGAGCATGAATTCGGGAACGGCGTGGCCATCTTCACCCGCGACGGCGACGCCGCCCGCGACTTCGCCAGCCGGGTGGAGGTGGGAATGGTTGGCATCAACGTGCCCATTCCGGTTCCCATCGCCTATTACACGTTTGGCGGATGGAAAGCGTCCGGTTTCGGCGACCTGAACCAGCACGGTGCTGATGCGTTCCGTTTCTACACCAAGACCAAAACGGTCACCACGCGCTGGCCGTCCGGGATCCGCCAGGGCGCCAGCTTCATCATGCCGGAAGGCAGCTGATGACCGGTCTCCCGCCGGAAACAGGCAGCGCGGAAGCAATCACCGCGGAAGCAAGCGTCGGGGAAGCCAGTACCACCGAGGTGCTCTTCGGACGCCGCGGCCACCTGGGCATCATCACGCTCAACCGGCCCAAGGCCGTCAACGCCCTGAACGCCGGCATGGTGGACGCCATGCTGGAGCAGCTCACCGCCTGGGCGGACGACGACGGTGTGGGCACCGTCCTGGTGCAAGGCGCCGGCGAGCGTGGCCTTTGCGCCGGGGGCGACATTGTGGCGATCTACCGGGACATCCTTGGCGGCGGGAGGGAAACGGCTGACTTCTGGCAGGCCGAATACCGGCTGAACTCCCTGATTGCCGCGTACCCCAAGCCTTATGTGGCCTTTATGGACGGCCTCGTGCTGGGCGGCGGCGTGGGAATCTCCGCGCACGGCTCGGTGCGGGTGGTCACCGAACGGACCCGCACGGGAATGCCGGAGACCACCATCGGGTTCGTGCCCGACGTCGGCGGGACCTGGCTGCTGGCTAAGTCACCTGGGGAGACCGGCACCCATGCGGCGCTGACGGGAGCCCACCTGACCGGGGCGGATGCGCTGTTCCTGGGCCTCGCGGACCACTTTGTCCCGTCGGGGAGCCTGCCGGAGCTGGCGGAGGCGCTCGAACACGAAAGTGCGGAAGCCGCCGTCGTACGCTTTGCCCAGAACCCGCCGCCCTCCGGGCTGGAAGCGCAGCGCGACTGGATTGATGCAGCCTATGCCAGCGATGACGTGGAAAACATTGTCAGGCGGCTGCGGACCATGGACGGCGGGCCGGGCGGGGAGCCGGGGGCCGAGCCTGGCGCGGAGGCAACGGAGGCCGCCACCACCATCGAGGCGAAGTCGCCCACCGCCGTGAAGGTGGCCCTGGAGTCCCTCCGCCGGGCCAAGGGGCTGACGCTGGACGAAGCGTTGGCGCAGGAATACCGGGTAGGGTTTCGGTTCCTGGCTGCGCCGGACTTCCGCGAAGGGATCCGGGCGCAGGTAGTGGACAAGGACCGCAATCCGCAATGGAAGCCGGCCACCCTGCACGAGGTGCATGCGGCGGACGTGGAACGGTTCTTCGCGCCGCTGGGGGACCGGGAGCTCAACCTGCACACAAAGGAGCCGGACAATGCCTGAACAAATCACCGTCGCTTTCCTGGGCCTGGGCCACATGGGCGGGCCCATGGCAGTGAACCTGGTCCGTGCCGGCTACACCGTGGCGGGCTTCGACGTCGTACCCGCAGCCCTGGAAGCCGCCCAAACGCACGGTGTCCCCACGGCGGCCAGTCCGCTGGACGCCATCGGGGGTGCCGACGTTGTGCTGACCATGTTCCCCAGCGGCCAGCACGTGCTGGACGCCTACGGCGGCGCGGAGGGACAGCCGGGCCTGCTGGCCGAGGCCAAGCCGGGCACCATGTTCCTGGACTGCTCCACCATCAACGTTGACGAGGCGAGGGAAGCCTCCGCGCTCGCCATTGCGGCCGGCCACCGTGCTGTGGACGCCCCGGTCTCCGGTGGTGTGGTGGGTGCGGAAGCCGGCACGCTGACCTTTATGGTGGGCGGCGAGGCGGCGGACTTCGAGGCGGTCCGGCCGCTGCTCGAGGTGATGGGAAAACGAGTGGTCCACTGCGGCGGGCACGGCGGCGGCCAGGCCGCGAAGATCTGCAACAACCTCATCCTGGGGGTCTCCATGATCGCGGTCAGCGAAGCCTTTGTGCTGGGCGAGAAGCTGGGCCTGACGCATCAGGCGCTCTTCGACGTCGCCTCCAACGCCTCCGGACAATGCTGGGCCTTGACCACCAACTGCCCTGTTCCCGGACCGGTCCCCACCAGCCCCGCCAACCGCGACTACCAGCCGGGCTTCGCGGGGGCGCTGATGGCGAAGGACCTGCGGCTCGCGCTGAATGCGCTGGAGAGTACGGGCGTCGCGGCCCGGCTGGGGCCGCTCGCCTCGGAAATCTACGATACGTTTGCCGCTGAAGGCGGAGCCGGCCGGGACTTCTCCGGAATCATCACCGACATCCGCGACAAATCGCAGCGCTAGCAACATCCACGAACAGCTGAAAGGTCAGGCATGACGGAGTACACGAACATCCTGGTGGAACAGCGCGGCCGGGTAGGGCTGGTCATGCTCAACCGGCCGGAGGCGCTCAACGCCCTGGATAAGGCCACCATGGACCAGCTCGTGGCAGCCGTCACCGCCATGGACGCTGACCCAGGCGTGGGCGCGGTGGTGGTCACCGGCTCGAGCAAGGCGTTCGCCGCCGGGGCCGACATCAAGGAAATGGCCTCGCAGGGCTACATGGACATGTACGCCGCAGATTGGTTCCGGGGCTGGGAGGAATTCACCCGGCTGCGCATCCCTGTCATCGCGGCGGTGTCCGGCTTCGCCCTGGGCGGCGGCTGTGAGCTGGCCATGATGTGCGATTTCATCATCGCCGGTGACAACGCCAAGTTCGGCCAGCCGGAGATCAACCTCGGCGTGCTGCCGGGCATGGGCGGTTCGCAGCGGCTCACCCGCGCCGTGGGCAAGGCCAAGGCCATGGACATGATCCTCACCGGGCGCTTCATCGGCGCCGAGGAGGCCGAACGCTCGGGACTCGTCTCGCGCGTGGTGCCCGCGGAGGACGTGGTGGAGGAGGCGCTCAAGGCCGCGGAGGTCATCGCGTCCAAGTCCAAGCCCGTGGCCATGCTCGCGAAGGAAGCCGTCAATGCCGCTTTTGAAACGGGACTCGCCCAGGGTGTCCTGTTCGAACGCCGGATCTTCCACTCTCTCTTCGCCAGCGAGGACCAGAAGGAAGGCATGGCCGCCTTTATGGAGAAGCGCCAGCCCGAGTTCAACCACCGCTGACCCACCGCTGATGGATCACTCAGTCCGTAAAGTCCCCGGCATTCCGGCGGAAGGCGCCCAGGATGCGGATCAGCTGGTCCACGTCGGCCGGGGCGAATCCTGACTGGCCAAACACCTCGGCGTTGAGCACCGCCGTCGCGCGTTTGGCAACGATCCGACCCTCCGCGGTGAGCTCGATCAGGGTGGTGCGGCCGTCCGTAGGATGCGGCGAACGGGCAACCAGTCCCGAGCCTTCCAAACGGTCGACGGCGTTCGTCACCGAGGTGGGATGGACCTGGAGCAGGGCGCTCGCCTTGTTCATGGGCAGCGCGCCGCTACGGGCGAAGCTGAGGAGAGCGAGCAGTTCGTAGCGGGCGAAGGTCAGCCCGAACGGCTTCAGGGCGCCCTCGATCCGGGCCAGCAGGATCTGCTGGGTGCGCATGATCGCGGTGATCGCCGCCATGGGAGCGGCGACGTCGGCCCAGCCGTGCTGCTCCCAGTTCCGTTGAGCGTCGGCGATGGGGTCCCGGGGCAGTGGTGCGGCCATCCCTCAGCCCTTCAGTCGCGGGAAATCCGCCTCGTAGTACTCCACTCCGAAGCCGTCCGGACGGGTGCCCCCGCTATGCCGGAGCTCCTCATTGTGCCGCAGCTCCACACGGCGGATTTTGCCCGAGATCGTCTTGGGCAGTGCCGCGAATTCCAGCCGCCGGATCCGCTTGAACGGCGCCAGGTGTTCGCGGCAGTACCGCAGGATGTCCTCGGCCAGCTCCGGCCCCGGCTCCAGTCCGGACACCAGGACAACATAGGCCTTGGGGACGGAGAGCTTGAGCGCCTCCGGCGACGGAACCACAGCCGCTTCGGCCACGGCCGGGTGTTCCAGCAGCACGCTCTCCAGTTCGAACGGCGAGAGCCGGTAGTCGGAGGATTTGAAGACGTCGTCGTCGCGGCCCACGTAGGTGATGACGCCGTGTTTATCCCGGCTGGCCATGTCGCCCGTGTGGTAGTAGCCGCCACGGAACGCCTCGGCGGTCCGTTCCGCGTCCCCGTAGTAGCCCTTCATGAGCCCCACCGGCCGGGGGTCCAGACGGAGGCAGAGCTCGCCGTCGTCGGCTTCTTCCCCGGTGTTCGGGTCCACCAGCACCACGTCATAGCCGGGAAGCGGCCGCCCCATGGCGCCGATGGTGACCGGTTGGCTGGGCGTGTTGGCCACCTGGACAGTGGTTTCGGTCTGGCCGAAGCCGTCCCGGATGGTCTGGCCCCACGCGCGTTGGACCTGTTCGATCACTTCGGCGTTCAGCGGTTCGCCCGCGGAGACCACCTTGGTGGGCGGGGTCTTCAGCACTTTCAGGTCCGCCTGGATCAGCATCCGCCAGACCGTGGGCGGGGCGCAGAAGCTGGTGACGCGCTCGCGGTCCATCTGCTCCATCAGGGCACGGGCGTCGAACCGTTCATAGTTGTAGACAAAAACGCAGGCCTCCGCGATCCACGGGGCGAAGAAATTGGACCACGCGTGTTTGCCCCAGCCCGGCGATGCCACATTCAGGTGGACGTCACCAGGTTCCAGTCCAATCCAGAACATCGTGGAGAGGTGCCCCACCGGGTACGACGTGTGCGTGTGCTCCACCAGCTTGGCCTTCGACGTGGTTCCGGAGGTGAAATACAGGAGCAGCGTCTCGTCCGCCTGGGTGGGGGCGTCGGCCGTGAAGGTGACTGCCGCCGTCGTCGAATCCGTGTACTGGAGGGCCTCTGCGTTGGCGGCTGCTGCGGCGGTTGTTGTGGCGGTTGTTGTGGCTGCGCCGATCCCGCCTATTTCGATCAGGCGGTAATTGCCGGGGACGCCGGCAAACTTGCCGATGTTGGAACGCCCGACGGCGGCCCAGCCCGCCTCGCCGCGCTCCACGCGTTCGGCCAGGTCCGCCGGACCCATCAGGGTGGTGGTGGGGATCAGGACGATGCCCAGCTTGATGCCGGCCAGCATCAGCTCCCAGAGCTCCACCTGGTTGCCCAGCATGATGATCATGCGGTCCCCGCGGCGCATGCCCTGGCTTCTCAGCCAGTTGGCCACCTGGTTGGAACGGGCGGCCAGGTCCGCGAAGCTCCGGCGTGAGGCCGAGCCATCCTGCTCCACGATGACCAGGGCCGGATTGTTGGCCTTCTCAGGATCTGCGGCGATCTGGTCGAACCAGTCAAGGGCAAAGTTGAATTCCGTGAACCGCGGCCACACGAACTCGCGCCTGGCCTGGTGGTAGTCGGAATGGAGGGTCAGCAGGCGGTCGCGTGCCGCGCGGAAGTCATCGGTGACTGACAAGGGGGACACCTTTCGTCCGGTGATGCGCATCACTAAAGATCCATCCCTGTGCAATATACTAGGACATCCAAGGGTTTGGAAGACCGAAGGGATATGAAGCGTGCAGCCACAAGGACGTGAGCGTGTTGTGACCGAAGCCCCGCCCTTTCCCGAGGCGGACCTGATGCACATCGTGGACCTCCTGCCCGCGGCGGAGCGCGCGCGCTATCTGGAGATCCGGGCGTTCCTGCAGTCCACAGTGCGGCAGGCATCCATTGGCTACTGGAACCGCGAGGAATTCCCGTTCGGGTTGCTGGCGGAAATGGGCAAGCACGGGCTTGGCACGTTGCAGACGGACGGAACGTCCAAGCTCTTCAAGGGCCTGATGTACGTCGAAGTGGCCAGGGCGGACGTTTCGCTGTCGGCCCTGGTGGGGATCCATAACGAACTGATCGTGGGGATGATCGACGCCCTCGGTTCCGAGGAACAGAAGCAGCGGTGGCTGCCTGGCCTGACAACCTTTACCCAGCTGGGCGCCTTCGCCCTGACCGAACCGGAGCACGGCTCGGACATCGCCGGCGGGCTGGAAACATCCGCGCGGCTGGAGGGCGGCGAGTGGGTGATCAACGGCGCCAAACGCTGGATCGGCTCCGGGACTATCGCGGACTTTGCCCTGGTGTGGGCGCGCGACGCAGCGGACGGACACATCAAAGGCTTCATTGTGGAGACGGACCGCCCGGGCTACCGGGCAACCAAGATTGCCAACAAGATCGGCCTGCGGATCATGCAGAACGCGGACATCGTGTTGGACAACGTCAGGATTCCGGCGTCCAACATGCTGCCGGGCGCCACGGACTTCTCCAAAGCCAACGACCTCCTACGGGATTCGCGCGCCTGGGTTGGCTGGCAAGGTGCCGGGATCCAGCTGGCCGCGTTCGACGTCGCCCGTGCCTACTCACTGGCACGCAGGCAATTCGGCAAGGAACTTGCATGCTTCCAGCTGGTCCAGCAGCAACTGGCGGAAATACTGGGCAACGCCTCCGCGTCACTGGCGCTCATGGCTCAGCTCGCCCGGATCCAGACGGACGGAAAGCTGGAGATGGCCCAGGCGGCCATGGCAAAGTCCACGTGCACCCGGCTGGCCCGCGCGTCGGTGGCGATGGGACGCTCGCTGCTGGGCGGCAACGGCATCAGCTCGGACTACGAAATGGGCAAGCTGTTTGGTGATGCCGAAATCCTCTATACCTATGAGGGCAGCTACGAAATCAATTCGCTTATTGTGGGCCGGGCCGTCACCGGAAAATCGGCCTTCGTTTAGAAATTCCCGCTTAGCAAAAACTTAACAAAAAACTGCCCTGGCCATGCTTTGCAGCACGGCCAGGGCAGTTGATCAGAACCTTAGAGCGGGCGGATATTCTCTGCCTGCGGGCCCTTGGGACCTTGGGTCACATCGAATTCGACTTTCTGGTTCTCATCCAGCGAGCGGTAGCCGCTGCTGGAGATTGCGGAGTAGTGCGCGAAAACATCGGCGGATCCGTCATCCGGAGCGATGAAGCCAAAGCCCTTTTCAGCGTTGAACCATTTAACTGTGCCTGTTGCCATTGCTAACTTCCTTTGTAACCCTTTTCTGGTCCTGCTCGGACGGCAGGCAGACGCGGATTCTGTAGTCCGCTGTCTCAAACCTAGGGGCTACGCGGTGGCCGTGCAATAGCTGCGGTCATCAACTGTCACTCCTGTTACGGAAATGGTGCCCGGGAAACGCAGCGCGGTAGGACCGCCGAAGTCAGCTGCCGCCCGGCTCCGTGGCTGTGTTTGCCTTACCTGCTCCGGGCTAGCGCATGCCCTCACGGCGGATGGCCGTGGCGATGGCGGCGGTGCGGGTTTCCACCCCGAGCTTGGCGTAAATGTGCGCCAGATGGGTCTTGACCGTGGCTTCGGAGATGAAGAGCCGCTGACCCAACTGCCGGTTGCTGAGCCCCTCGGTCAGGAGGCTCAGCAGCTCCGCCTCCCGGGGCGTCAGGACCTCGGCGGGATTGCGCAGCTGCTGGAAGAGCCGGGAGGCCACCGGGGCGCTCATGACGCTCTTCCCTTGAACGGCACCGCGGATGGCGGCGAAGATTTCGTCCGGGGCGGCGTCCTTGAGTAAATAGCCCATGGCCCCGGCGTCCACTGCCCGGACGATGTCCGCGTCCGAATCGTACGTAGAGAACACCAGGATGGCCTGCCGGCGGTTGCGCTGCCTCAGCTGCTTGATGGCCTCGATCCCGTCCATTCCGGCGCCCATTGCCAGGTCCATCACCACCACGGCAGGGGAAAGGTGTTCCACAAGGTCCATCGCTTCCTCGCCGGAGGCGGCCTCGGCCACCACGTCAAAGTCAGGCTGCGTGCCCAGCAGTGCCGTGAGTCCGCTCCGAACCACCAGGTGGTCGTCCACCAGGAGGACGGTGATGCCGGTCATGCCTCGTCCCGGGTCGTCTGGTGCACAGGTGGCGCTGACTGCACCTGAGCCGGCACTTGTGCGGCCACGATGGTCCCTTCGCCGGGGGTGCTTTCCACCGAGAATACGCCGCCCAGATGCTCCACACGCTGTCGCATGGCCCGCAGCCCGTAGCCTCCGGCGTCCGACGGCGGTGCTGCCGCCGACGGGTCAAAGCCCGTCCCGTCGTCGTAGATGTCAAGGGTGACCGAGTCAGGAAGGAACCCCAGCGTCAGGGTTGTGGTGCCGGCGTTTGCGTGCTGCTGGATGTTCGCGGCCGCACTCTGCACCACCCGCAGCAGGGTGTGCCGGACTTCCGCAGGGACGTTCCTCGGTTCGCCGGTGACCAGGAGCCGGGCGTGCGGGACGTACTGGGCGGCCGCCTGGTGAAGGGCTTCGGGAAGCGGCGAAGCGTCGAGGCCCGGCGAGGCGAGCTCGTGGACCAGACTGCGCGTCTCGGAGAGATTCCGGCGCAGCAGTTCCGTAGCCTGGTTGAGCTCCTGGCGAGCTGCCTGGCCTGGCCACGAACGGTCAGCGGCCTCCAGGAGCAGCAGGCTGCTGGCCAGGCCCTGCGTCACGGTGTCGTGGATCTCTCGCGATACGCGCTCGCGTTCGGCGATGGTGCCGGCCCGGCGCTCGCTGGCCGCCAGCTGCCCGTGTGCCAGCGATACCTCGGCATGGAGACGGCCCTGCTCCGCGGCGTCGTACTCGATCCGGTCATAGATCAGCGTCAGCATCCCGCTGACGGCGAGCGGCCCCAGCAGCATCGCGAGGTCCGTCCCGTCGCTTAGCCGGAAAAGCCCGACGGCGGTGGCGGCCGCCGTCGCGCCCGCGGCCACGTACCCCACGGCGCCCGTAAAGGCCGTCCGGCACAGGAAGAAGATCGCGAAGGAACACCACGCAAAGCTGGGTGCGGCGATGACCAGGACTGCCCAGACGGCCACAAGAACCAGCATCCACACCGCCCACGGGCGTCTTTGCCGGGCCAGAACAGCGATCACGGCGTACAGGGCGCAGACCGATCCTGCGAGTCCGAGGACCAGGAGGTTGTCCTGCAGGCTGTGCCGCATGATATTGCGGAGGGCCGACGCCACCAGGAGTACCGCGAAGCCCAGGTGGACGGCGGCGTCGATCCGTCCGAGCCGGCCAGGCGCCGCGGCAGGTCCGGCAGGCAGGCCGGGGCGGGTAATCAGGGTTTCACGGGGAGTGGCTGGGGAGGGCATGTGGTCCGGTTCAGGTCAGAGGGTGTTCCTATCCCATGCTATTGCCCGCGCCGTTGCTGGTCTCTCAGCCTTTTGGCTGATGCTGCTGGCCTTCCGGGGGACCGGGGCGCAGCCAAAGGCCCGATGTTTGTTCCGGCTGGGCTCGACAGGATGGATGGAGCCGATGCCCTTTAAGGCATTCCGCCAACGCGAGTCCGTCAACTCAAGGAGAACACCGTGAAGAAGTCCAACAAGATTGCCGCCGCTGCCGCCGCCGGAGCTTTGCTGCTGACGGGAGGGCTGACCGCTGCAGCCAATGCCGGGACCAGCCAGGCGGCCGCTCCCGCCGCGGTACCCGCCGTCGATATCCCGCAGGCGCCGGAGACCGTGGTGGCGCAGAACCGCATAACCGCGGGCGCCTCGTCCGATGCCGTCCGGGCAGCCCTCGCGAAATGCCAAGCTGACAAGCTGCCGTTCGTCACGGTGGCCCTGGTGGACAGGTTCGGCACCGTTCAGGCGCTCCTGCGCGGGGACAACGCGGCCGAACACACGATTCAGGCAGCGCAACAGAAGGCCTACACGGCCGCCGCGTTCGGGGCACCGACCAGTGAGCTGGCCAAGCGCCTCAACGGCAACGGGCCCAGCATCGCGGACCTCCCCGGCACCCTGTTCCTGCCCGGCGGCGTCCCGCTCAAGGTCAATGGTGTGTCCGTAGCAGGCATCGGCGTGGGCGGCGCCCCCGACGGCAACCTGGACGAAGCCTGCGCCACCGCGGGCGCCGAGGCCATTGCCGCTGCGGCTGCCGGCTCCGGCAAGTAGGCTCGGCTCCATGAGGCGGTTCAGGACCTGGCGCCGGGCGCTCAGGGCGGCGGCAATTCTCTTTCTGGCGGGCGGTGTATCAGCTTGCCTGACCGCCTGCCAGGCGGGCCCCGGTGAGCCACCCCGGGTGGAGTCGCCGCCGTCGTCCGTCCTGGTCAGCCCGGGCAGCCAGCCCCCGTCCGGACCGTCAGCTTCGCCGGGTACGTCCCCGCCTGATTCCACCGCAACGGCACCCACCACGCCACCAGTCCTATCGGCTGAAGCCCAGGCCCTGCTCGACCAGGAACTGATCGCGGCCGCGAAGGCCAACAACGTGGCGCTGGTGAGTGAACTCATCGGCCGCGGCGGCAAGGTGAACGCCAAGGACTCCATCCAGGACTCCGCATTCCTCTATGCCGGGGCCGAGGGATTCAACGAGGTGCTTCAGCTGACCCTGGCCGCCGGTGCCGACGTCGCCAGCACCAACCGCTATGGCGGAACCGCCCTGATCCCGGCCAGCGAACACGGCCATGTGGAGACGGTCCGCATCCTCCTGGCCGCCGGTGTGCCCGTGAACCATGTGAACAACCTGGGCTGGACCGCCATGCAGGAGGCCATCCTGCTCAACAACGGCGGCCCCAGGCAGCAGGACGTAGTGCGCCAACTCCTCGACGCCGGTGCGGACCCGGGCATCCGGGATCCTCAAGGCCGCACGGCGGTGGAGAATGCGGAGCGGCTGGGCTTCGGCGAGATCGCTGCCCTGATCCGTGCCCGCTGACCTAGGCTAAAGCAAGTCCTCGAACAACTCCACGTATTTCCGCGACATCGCCGCCGCGCTGAATCGGGTTTCGACGTCGGACCGGCAGCCATGCCGGTCCAGGCCGGACGCACGCTGCAGGCAGCTGGCCAGTTCATCGGTAGCCGAGGCGAGGAAACCGGTGACTCCGTGTTGGACGATTTCCGATGCGGAGCCCCGCTGAGTGGCCACAACGGGGGTCCCGGCGGCCAGCGCCTCGATCATGACCATTCCAAAGGGTTCGTCCCACTGCACGGGGTTGAGTAGCGCGACCGCATTGCCCAGCAGGGCAAACTTTCCGTCGGCGTCCAGTTCTCCGAGGAACTCTTCATCAGGCCCGAGCAAGGGTGCGACCACGGAGCGGAAATAATCCACTTAGCCTCGATCCACCGGTCGGGTTTGATGGGGCGGGGTTGTTCTGATCTTTGTCCGGGTTTCGGTCGATGGGCATGACGGGGTTCCCGGCCTTGCTGCCGGTGGTGTTCCGTGGTCCTGGTTGCGCCG
>NZ_QMKP01000032.1 GCF_003287955.1 Arthrobacter sp. AQ5-06
CACCCGGTCCCCGAGGCCGTTCTCCACGTGCCGGTCCAGCGCGTTGTACGCGGCATTGACTTCTCCACCCACAAACCATTTGGCGAACGGCGGGTTGGACCAGTCCAGTGCCTCGTCGAAGTCCTTGCTCCAGGTGAGCAGTTCACGGGCCTGCTTCGCCCAGAACGCGGGGCGGCCGGCGTCGGCCTCCGCGTAATCGGCCGCGGTGACAACGGCGTCGGCAGCGAATTCGGGGCTGGGGGCGAAAGTACGGGTTTCGTGCAGCAGGTTTTCAAAGGCGTCGCCCTGCTGGTCGGTCTGCACGGAAGCTGCGGGGGCGGTGGCCGTGGAGCCGGGAGTGTCCTGAGACATGGTGAACCTCATCATTCATCGGTCTTTTCAGCGGCTGCCGTCGCCCGGCCGTGCTCCGCCGCTTTGCGCGGCATTGGGCAGCGGCCGATCACGGACATTCCGCAAAGAGCTGTTCCGGAATCAAGCCTAATACGCGCCGGGGCCGCGATGTGTTCGCTGTCACAAAGGCGCCCGCGAACGGCATTTATTTAGCGGTGAATGGTTAAAGGACCCTGCTCACTGGCTTCCTGCCTCTGCGGATCAGCTAGTGATCGGCCATGCGGTTGGCTAGGCTGAGATTGAATTGTGACTTTCTACGGAGCTGTCGGATCCGGTACATCACTGCCGGGCCTGGCGGTTGCCGCCGTTTCGGACGGCACAGTTTTGGGACGGAACCGTCCCGGTGCCGCCACGCTAAGGAGTACAGAATGAACCAGCAAAGCTTCGGCCAGAAATTTGGCCGTGCAACCGAGGCAGGGCCTGGCACCACCCCGGAGGAGGGCTCAGCGAAGGGCGTGCGGAAGCCGGCCAGCGCCAAACCGGGCACCACTAACCAGGCCGTGCTGGGTCCGTTCACGCTGCGGGACCTGACGGTTTTCGCCGCCACCCTCATTCTGCTGGTGGCCTCGCTGCTCCCGATTTTCTTCGGCCGGTTTAATCTCTGGAATGCAGGCAGCCTGTTCTTCCTGGGCCTGGGCATTGTGCTGCCGCTGATTGTCACGGCACTCTTTGTTGCCCGCAGGCTCGCCCCCGCCACGAAGGTCCGCATCGGCTCGCTGTCCGTTGACCAGTTCGCTTCTGTCGTGGCGTCGTTTTCGCTGGCGTTCTTCTTCGTTTCCACGGCGGCGGCCTATGTGCCCAGCCTGTTGGTGGGCCTGGTCGGTTCCGTCGTGCTGTTCGCGGGGACCGTGCTGAGCCGGTTCATCCCGTTCTTCGCCGGCGACTTCCTGGGGCGCGACGAAACCCCGGCGCACGTGATGGCCCGCGACTCGGCTGTCCCGCTGCCCAAGCCGCACACACCCAAGGAACCCAAGCCTGCGGCCGCGGCAGTCCCTGCAGTTTCCGAGCCTGCAGCCACCTCTGCAGCAGCGGCTACATCTGCGCGTGCCGCCACCCCCGCCGCTTCGGCTGGGACCTTTTCCGCACCGGCCGCCTCTACCCCGGCTGCCGCCGCTGCCGTCTCCTCCGCCCCTGAGGTCAGCGATTGGTCCGCTGCCGGCGACGCGAGCCCCGCAACCCAGGCGGCCGACGTCGTGCTTTCCCCTTCAGCGGCGGGCGCCTCCGGGGCGCCTGCCGTTGAGGAGACCACGATGGGTGACACCCCGACGGCGGCCTCGGCTCCGGCTGCCCCTGCGCCGGCCGCTACAGCGTCCGCCGCCGCTGCTCCTGAAGCAACAAACCACGACGCCGGCACCGGCGTCGCTGCCGCGGCGCGCCAGTCTGCCCAGGAGCCTGCGGCGACGGCCGTGCATCAGCAGGTGCGCAGCGTGGAGCCCATCGGCGCCACCGTGGATCCGGCATCCAGGCCTGAAGAATCATACGAAGAGCCGGCGCATGAGGCGTTTTGGTTTGCCGTGGCCCAGCACCGGACCGCAGTGGACCCCCAGACCGGTGCCCCCGCCTTCGTGATTGAACCGGGCGGCTGGGTGCTGGCCCTGGAAGACCGGGGCCACGAATTCCTGGTCCAGCACACCGACGGACGCGTGGGCGTGCTGCGCGACCTCAGCAACATCGAGCGCGGCTAGCCGGCCCCATGGCCACGTCCCGTAGACCCGGATCCGGCCCGGCCATAACAGCCCCGGAGTCTTTGCTGGCGTTGAAGCGCCGGGCGCGACGGATCAACAGGGCCCTGGCGGAGAAGTACCCGTATGCCCATGCGGAGCTGGACTTCCGGAACCCGTTCGAGCTGGTCGTGGCCACGGTCCTGTCGGCCCAGACCACCGATGTGCTGGTCAACCAGGTCACCAAAATCCTGTTTGCCCGCTACCCGGACGCCCGCGCCATGTCAGAGGCCGATCCCGCCGAACTGGAAGCGATCCTTCAGCCCACCGGGTTCTTCCGGGCCAAGACGAGGAATGTGCTGGCCTTGAGCACGCGCCTGGTGGACGAGTACGACGGCGTGGTCCCCGGCCGGCTGGAGGACCTGGTGACGCTGCCGGGAGTGGGACGCAAGACCGCCAACGTGGTGCTGGGCAATGCCTTCGGCGTCCCTGGAATCACCGTGGATACGCACTTCGGCCGGCTCGCACGGCGCTTCGGCTGGACCACGTCCGAGGATCCGGTGCAGATCGAATTCGACGTCGCTGAACTGTTTGAGCTTAGGGACTGGACCATGCTCTCGCATCGGGTGGTGTTCCACGGGCGGCGGGTGTGCCACTCACGCAAGCCCGCCTGCGGCGCGTGTCCGGTAGCGAACTGGTGCCCCAGCTACGGGTTGGGCGAGACCGATCCCGTCAAAGCCGCCAAACTCCTAAAGTACGAGTTGGCGCCCGGGAGCGAGATTCTCTTGGAACGATTGTTTGCCGAGACCCACCGCGCCGCTGAAATCCGGATGGAATCGCAGAGGCGGCTCCCGTGAGCGCACGCCAGGACCTGGTCGACCTGGTGCGCAGATCGGACGGCGGCGACGTCACGGCGCCGAACACTGCTTGGGCGGCCCTGACCGTGGACGAAACCATAGCCCGGAAGGCCGCTGTCCTTATGCTTTTCGGTGTGCTGGACGACGTTCCGGCCGCTTCCGGCAAACCCCTCGCCGCGGCGGATCTTGACGTCCTGCTGCTGGAGCGCGCGCACACCCTGGGTTCCCATCCCGGCCAGGTCGCCTTTCCTGGTGGTTCCATCGACGGGGACGAAACTCCGGTTGCCGCAGCCCTGCGTGAAGCCGAAGAGGAGACCGGGCTGGACTCCGCCGGTGTGGAGGTCCTCGGCGTGCTGCAGGAGCTTGGGCTGGCCCGCAGCAACTTCCTGGTGACGCCGGTGCTCGGGTGGTGGTGGTCGCCGTCGCCGGTGCACGTGGTGGACTACGCCGAATCCGCCCAGGTTTTCCGGATCCCCGTCCGGGACCTGCTGGACCCGGCCAACCGGGTGACGGCCACGGTCAGCCGCGATGGCAGGACCTTCAGCAGCCCCGCCTTCGCGGTCAGCGGTGTGCTGGTCTGGGGCTTCACCGGGATCATCCTGGATGGCCTCTTTGAGCAGCTGGGCTGGGCCGTGCCGTGGGACCGGACGCGGCTTCACGAGGTGGTCTTCTAGCGTAGGTGTGGCCCGTAGCGTGGGTGTGGTGAGCCTGATCCGATAGCATCCGTCACTTGCACTATGTATTTCCGACCTGCCCGCCATAGGCCGGACCTCCCCTGATACGCGTTTTTGCATGAATAGCTGGACCGTCTGCTTCAGTCGCTGCTCTGATGTAACCATGGTCACAGAAGTTCGACCAGCTACTCCCGGGTAGGTTTCTTCGGTCTACCCGCGGGGCCTTTGCTACTTTGCGTTGTCGTAGGAATCCACCACGGCCACGCTGACGGGGAATTCCACCGGGACAGGACCGAACAGCAGTTCCTTCGCGGCGGCGGCAGCTTCCTCGATGGCCCGGATGCAGGCCTGGACGCCGGCCTCGGGGGCGTGGACCATCACCTCGTCATGCAGGAAGAACACCAGCTCCGCCTGAACGGAACCGTCGGCACGCAAGGCCCGCAGCCGCCGTCGTAATTCTGCCAGCCAGCACGCCGCCCAGTCAGCGGCGGATCCCTGCACCACAAAGTTGCGGGTGAAGCGGCCGCGGGAACGGGCAATTGATTCTGCGCGGCGCTGCTCCTCGGCAGTGGCCGACTGCTGGCTCCGGAACCACCCTTCCGACGGCGGCGGGCTGCTCCGGCCGAGCCGGGTGGTCACGGTGCCGCCGGCCTCGCCGTCGCGCGCCGCCTGCTCCACAAAGCCGACGGCGCGCGGGTAGGTCCGTGCCAGCTGCGGCATCAGGCGCCCGGATTCGCCCGTGGTGGCGCCATAGATGGCGCCCAGGAGGGCGACTTTCGCTTTGGCGCGGTCGCCGCCGAAACCCTGGGCGGCGATGCCGGCGTACAGGTCCTTGTCGCGCGCCGCTTCAGCCATTTTGGAGTCCTGCGCCAGCGCCACCAGCACCCGGGGTTCCAGCTGGGAGGCGTCCGCGACGATGAGCTTGTGGCCGGGATCCGCGTGGACCGCGCCGCGGATCTGGCGCGGGATCTGCAGGGCCCCGCCGCCCCGCGAGGCCCAGCGGCCGGACACCACGCCGCCCACCACATATTCGGGCTGGAAACGGCCGTCGGCCACCCATGCGTCCAGCCAGGCCCAGCCGTTGGCGGTGTGCAGGCGGGACAGTTTCTTGTAGGCGAGGAGCGGTTCAATGGCGGGATGGCTGGACTCCATCAGCTCCCACTGCCGCGTACTTTTCACCTCGATGCCGTTGCGGTGCAAGGCTCGCATCAGCTCCTGCGGCGAGTCCGGGTTCAGCCCCGGCGAGTTGAGCAACCCCCGCAGTTCGGTGTTCAGGGCCTCCAGCTTCGCGGGGCGGTGACCGGACAGAGGGCGCGGCCCGAGGTAGTCGGCCAGGATCTGCTCATGCAGGTCCTCCCGCCAGGGGACGCCGGTGTGCTGCATCTCCGCGGCGATCATGGCGCCGGCGGATTCGGCGGCCAGCAGCAGCTGGAGCCGGTTCCGCTTGTTTTCCTCCGGAGCCGCCGAGGCCACGGCTGCCTGCTGCGCGGCATATTCTGCGCGAAGCTCCGCCAGGGTGTGACGCGGTGTCCGGTGGCGAACGTCGTCAAAGAGCGCGCCTTGGTCCGCCGGCGGGGGCGGCGGCTGGAGGGTGCGGGGCAGCTCCTGGGGATCGTCCAGCGGTTCCTTTTCGGCGTTCCGGGCGTACTCCGTGTGGGCGGTGAACTGCGAGTACGCCAGGATATTGCCGCACAGGCTGAGGTCATAGCAGCGGTCCACTTCCACGCCCGCCGCCAGCAGCGCGGGGTACCAGTCCTGGGTCCGGTGCCAGATCCAGCGGGGCGGCGCCTCGCGGGGCCGGTTTTCCAGGTGGCGTACGACGCCGGCCAGCTCACCTGCGCTGATGAGGCGCGGTTCGGGGCGGTCGGGATGCGGATCGCCGGCCTGGGTGACCTGTTGGAGGGCTGCGCCGTGGGCGTGGGCGGCGAGCAGCAAATACATAGGTCCAATTCTGCCCTGTGGCGGGGGCGCGGGTGGACCGGGCGGGTGGGGCGTGTGCCGTGGTGTGGGCTGTGACGTGAACGCCAGGGTTATGGGGGCCTGTCAACATATGTTGCTGGCCTTCACGCGTCAACTAACGTTGACGAATGGAGAGAGAGCGAATGAAAACGCTAGTGGCATCGGTGCACGGGAAGGGTCCCCCTGAAGCGCTGTATGCAGTAGCGGAACTGCAGAAGGAAGTGGGCCGCACCGAAGCGTCGCTGGTCCGCAAGGCCAGGCAGGCGGGCCTGTCCTGGGAGGCGATCGCCCTGTGCCTCGGGGTCAGCAAACAGGCTGTCCACCGCAAATACGGGAAGCAGTAGCCGGCCCGGTTTCTCGGCCACGTCGTTCGGGCTGGTCGTTCGGGGGAGTTGTCCACATACGGTGGCATACCCCTGTTTCTCTCCCTTGAGTACGGTGGAGAGTTGCTTCATGAGCAGGCACCAGCTATCTCCACCCCCTTCCGAGCGGCCTTCCACCCAGCTGTCCCGCGCCCGGCCCTCCCCTCCCCATGGATCTGACTCCGGCGGTTCCCAGTCCCGTGGTTCCGGGTCCCGTGCGCCTGCCTCGGGACAGGCTGCGGGAGCCTGGCTGCCGGACCCCGATGGTGCCGAGGTTCTCCTGGTCACCGGCTACGACTTTCTGCAGGGCGAAGTGGAACGGATTGTGGCTGCCGCTGGCGGCCAGCTGCGAGTGGTGGCGGACGTGGCTGATGCCGCCAAGTACTGGGACGCCGCGGCCGCAGTGTTGGTGGGGAGCGATGTCCGTGAGCTGCCGCCACGGCGACGGGCCCCTGCCGTGTTGGTGGGCCTGAACGGGGAGGGGGACAGTCTCTGGCACCTGGCCACAGCCCTCGGAGCGGAGCGGGTGGCGGTGCTTCCGGATGCCTCGGCGTGGCTGGCAGAGTACCTGAGCCGGTCGCGGTCGCCCGAAGCGGGAGGGCTGGTACTCGGCATAACAGGCGGCTGCGGCGGTGCCGGCGCCACCACCGCGGCAATCTGGATCGCCCAGGCGGCGGCCGGGCTGGGTGTGCGCGTATTGCTGGCTGATGGGGACCCGTGGGGTGGTGGCCTGGAACTGGCGCTGGCGGCTGAGGAGACGCCGGGGCTGCGCTGGCCCGACCTATCCGACGCGAGCGGAAGCATCGATCCCCAGCAGCTGGTCGACTCATTGCCGGTCGCCGGTGGGTTTTCCTTCCTGTCCTGGCCCGGCAGCCGCGAGCGTCAGGCAGCGATGGATGCCGCCACCACAGGAGGCGTGCTGGATGCGGCCCGGCGGGGCTATGAACTGGTGGTGGTGGACATCGGTCGGGGCGCCGAGCCCGTGCGCATGTTTGCCTGGGACTGTGACCGCATCCTGGTGGTTGTGCCGGCGCAGCTGAAGGCCGCGGTGGCTACAGCCCGGCTGCTCCACGAGCTTCCGCCGGTTGAGGCGGCCCTCCTGGTCCGGGGCAAGGCCGGTGCCGCGCTGGACGGCGGACTGATTGCGGACGCCGTCGGGCTGCCGGTCCACGGCCGGGTTCCGGAGCTGCGCGGCGTTACGGCGGCCGGGGAAAACGGGCGGCTCCTTGACGTTGGCAAACGGCGGAGCGTCAGGCATTTCGCCGCCTCTGTGCTCGATCTACTGGACGGCGACCTCCCCGTCGGAGACCTGCCGTGAGCGCACGGCAGCCAGTCCCGCCGCCGTCGCCCCCGGACCAGCGGACCGGGGCACGCCGTCGGCAGACCCGCGTCCTGGATCCGCGTTTTTTGGATTCGGCGCTGTTGGAAACGGTCCGTGAATCCGTCATGGCCGACGCCGGACCTGTCACCCCGTCCCGGGTCGCCGCCGCCGTCCAGGCCACCGGGCGGTTGCTGGGGACCGCCGGCTCCCTCGCCGCCGTGGAACGGATCAGCGCCGAGCTGAACGGGCTTGGCCCGCTCCAGGAACTGACGCGGGACGTCCACGTCACCGACATCTTCGTCAACGCCCCGGACTCGGTGTGGATCGACCGGGGTCAGGGCCTTGAACCGGCAGGGGTTTCGTTTTCCGGGGAGGCACAGGTGCGGGCGTTGGCATCACGGCTGGTGGCCGCCGGCGGCAGGCGGCTGGACGACGGGTCCCCGTGCGTTGATGTCAGGCTCGACGGCGGTTACCGCGTCCACGCCGTCCTGCCGCCGATTTCGACGGCCGGCACCCTGCTGAGTGTCCGGATCCGGCGGGAGCAGGTCTTCTCCATGGACGAACTCCGTGCCGGCGGCATGTTCGGCGGCGTGGTCCACGACGTTCTTGAACGCGTTGTTGATCAGCGGCTGAGTTTCCTGGTCAGCGGAGCCACGGGTTCCGGGAAGACCACTCTGCTCTCCACCCTGCTGGGGCTGTGCTCCCCGGCAGAACGGCTGGTGCTGATCGAGGACGCATCCGAACTGAACCCCGTCCATCCGCACATTGTTTCGCTCGAGTCGCGTCACGGAAACCTGGAAGGCGGCGGCGAAGTGGATCTCGGCGAACTCGTCCGGCAGGCACTGCGGATGCGGCCGGACCGGCTGGTGGTGGGGGAATGCCGCGGTGCCGAGGTGCGACCCCGGCATACCCTCCTGAACGGGAAGCAACAGCTGGGACGCCGCTGGCCCTGCAACCAGGGACGGAACTGCATTTGGGGATCACCTCCGCGGCTGGCGAACAGATGAGCAACGACAAACTTCACGCAGGCGCCAACGAACCACGGAATCGATATCCCGCTCGTTGTAACGGAGGGGTGGATAACGAGCAAGAAAATTTCGAAGAGTTGCATACCGACTTGTGTGCGGCGCAACTCGAAATACTTTAACTAGTTGGCGTGATCCTCATCACATTCAATAACGACCGTTTGATACCAACTTTCTAAGTCGCGGAGGCAGGTTCCTAGAATGCGGTTTTCTACTCGCTAGCTTTATTCAGAACCGGTTGCCGGTATCAAAGCTGGTCGGAACTAGGGTTGGAGGCTTTTTGACCTGCCTGGCGGGGGCCGCCCCTGTGGCCGCGACCTTCCCGCCACCCGGGTAGAACCTCGTTCAGCTTGTTCTCCTTGGCAGGGGCAAGCCTGCCTGCGCGGTAGTCGATCCGCTGCCCATGCAGCCACACACCAAGCGTGCGTTCGTGGGCATCGTCAGTTTTCTGATGCCTCGGCCAGTCGCCGCCGGCAGCCCGGATTTTCTGCAGTTCCGCCAGCCGCTGCTGCCAGCGTGCCGCGTCGTCGGCCTTTCGTGTTGAGGGCTTATCCCATCCTGGGATGACCGCCAGGGCCTCACGATAGATGGGGGAGAGGGTCCCTTGTGCCGCTTCCCGTCGTCGGTTCACCAGCCATACACCCAATGCCCGTTCCTTTGCCGATTTGCCGTGGGTGACGGGCAGCCTGCCCTCGGATTCGTGGAAGGCGAGGATGTCGGCCAGATTCTGAAGGCCCGCGTCCGGCGTTCGTCGTGCTGGAAGGGGCAGAGCTGCTTTGTGTTCGTCCCGGATGCCAGGCTCTGCACGGGCAGCAATTTGTAGGTGGTAGCGGACGGTGGTCTCCGCGACGTCCTCTACGGCGGCGATCTTTGATGTGGGGATGCCCTTCCGGTACATCATCACGAACTCTGGGTCAGGGGCGACGCGCTTCACTTAGATCACCTCGTTGCTTTCCATGCGCAGATAGCGGTACACCGTGGCCCGGCTGACGCCGATGATTTTCCCTATGTCGGCAGGTGTTAGCCCTTGAGCTTTCAGGTCGCGGGCACGCTTGACCTTGGCGTGGCCAGCGGTGACTTCCCGCCGTCCGGCCTTTCGCCCGTGTTCGGCGGCCGCGGCCATGCCGGCCCTGGTTCGCTCGACCAGCTGGTCGCGTTCGAGTTGGGCGAACGCGGACATGACGGTGAGCATGGCCCTGCCCATCGGCCCCGTTGTGCTGATGCCTTCCGTGACGCTGCGGAAGTGTACGCCCCGGCGCTCCAGGTCATCGATGAGGGCCAGCAGGTTGCGCGTGTTGCGTCCGAGGCGGTCCAGCTTCCAGACCACGACCTCGTCACCGTCCCGCAGGTGTTCGAGCATCTTGTCCAGCTCTGGCCGGCTGGCGCGTGATCCGCTGACTCCATGGTCTGTGAAGATCCGGCGGCAGCCGGAGGCCTTCAAGGCCGCATGCTGCAGGTCCGAATTCTGCTCGGCGGTGCTGACTCTGGCGTATCCAATACTCCCCAAACCGACTCCTCATAGGACATCAAAGGCCTCTTTCCCTTTTGTTGAGAATAGCGTACGTGAGACACATTGTTGAGACGGACCCCGGCTCCCGGGAACCGCTGGAATGCAGGGCTTGGAAAATTCTTGCCGAGTAGCTCCTCTCTTCTTGATAAAGGATCCTTTATCTAGACGGACGGCCCACTTTGGTCGACGGTTGGTCTAAGTCCAGCATTCGAGGTTTTGATTTTGCTGCGTGCCAGCAGACGCCGCAAAGCAGACGAGGGGCCGCCCGACAACGGGATCCATTTCGTTCCGGTCATCGCATCGTTCGTGGTGGGGGCTGATGAACGGGGGCCGGGATCTGCTGAGGCTATCTGGCCGACCTGGACAGGATTCTGCTTGCCTCCCGGTCCCTGCTGGATCACCAACGCACCGCCAACCGCAACGCCCTCACGGCCCTGCTCCGCGGCACAGATGGTTGATCGCACTGTCGTAGAAGCCGCGGCAATTTCTACCAACGGTCAGGCGGCAAGAGAAGAGGCTCGGATCAACGATATGAATGTGCCGAAGAGCTACTCGCGCATCATTGATGAGATTGGAGTATTGAGAGCGCGTATCGCTGGTGCCGCACTCCCTAACAACGCGGTTGTCATTCCCAAGCCCAGGCCAATAAATGCTGACATCCAAGGGTAGGGTGGGCTTCCTACCCCAAATGGTGCCCCAAATTGAGCCGCGACAACAGGGTAGATGAGGTAAGAAACGGGCACTGCTATTGCTCCGGCGAGCACCGCAATTATCTGCGATTCCAAGATCATGAGGCCGGGGATCTGCCACCGGCGTCCGCCTAAAGCGCGTCGAAGCGAAAGTTCGGCTGACCTTTCCCGAAGGGCGCTCAATCCAACGTTAGCTACGGCAAGCGCCGTGGACAGAAGGCCTAGGATCCCCACGATGAGGAAGCTGGATCGCGTCGCGAAGACTTCGGAAGACAGTTGTTCAACTGTGTCCCTTCTATTCACGTTCCACGATGTTGTTGTTCCCGATAGGTTGTCCAGTTCGCTTAAACGGGTGGTGATGACGTTGCTGGTCAGTTCTGGGGAGGACAATTCCAGAGAAGTGCTGATGAGGTTCTCTTGATTTACCATCAGGCTGGGGAGGTGATTGATGTTGGCGTAGGCAGAAGGACGGGGGCTGCCATCATTGACGACTCCTGTGACTGTGACAGGGATCTTCTGCGCGTTTCTCTCCACGCTCACTCTGAGCTGTTCGTTCTCGGTCACCTGGCTCGCTTCGAACGCCGCCTCATTCAACACAAGAGCCATTCCTGACTGATCGTTATCGATCCACTGGCCGGCAACGATCGGGAAACTACGTAGTTCTCGGAGATATGGTTCCGTGAATATCAGGTCTGCGTCGAATGGCTTACTTCCCAGCTCGAGCTTTGTTGCAGATGTACTGGCCAGCCGGGTTCCTCGCACGCTCGAGGAAAAGCTGCTTCCGAGCTGGGCCAAGAGCACACCACTCCGCTCCAGACCGCCTTGCCCCCTGAGGCCAGAGATATCAAAAGTAGAGGCTTGGCCCCCTGTCAAGATTGCTCTTTGCTTGACAGTCGCGACTATTGTTTCAGAGGCTGAAAAGACCGATACCAGCCCGACTATTCCGACCATGAGCCCTAACGTCGTCAATGCTGTTCGAACGGGGAACCCGCGGACGCCTTGCCAGGCGATGGCGATCATCCTCAACGATTTCCCCTGCCATTGGGGAGAGGCTGAGGCGCAAATCCTTCAGTCAGTGTGTCGTCCTTCATGTGGGCTATGCGATGCGTTTTCGCAGCGATATTGATGTCATGAGTGACCACGACTATTCCCGAACCTTCTGCAGTTCCCAGTTCAAGAAGAAGTTCCATCACTGCACTTCCAATCTCTTCATCCAGGGACCCCGTGGGCTCATCGGCAAGGATTAGTCTCGGACGCATGACTAAGGCTCTAGCAATGGCAACACGTTGTTGTTCACCGCCGGAGAGCTGCCGGGGCTTCTTCATGGCCATCCGGTGCATCTGTACGCGCTCGAGGGTTTGCATAGCCGCGCTGCGCATCGACTGAAGCCCTCCTCGTCCACCGTGCCTGAGCGGAACCATCACATTCTCCACTACGGACAGATGTGAGATCAGAGAGAACCGCTGGAAAACGAAGCCGATTTCGTTGCCTCTTTGATGGTCTAGTTGCCTGTGGCTCAGCTTGGCGACCACACTTCCCCTGTAGAGGTGCTTTCCTGAATCGAACTTATCCAAAAACCCAAGTACAGAGAGTAGGGTGCTTTTCCCCGAGCCGGATTTGCCAAGGAGAGACAGAGACTCCCCGGCTGCGAGGGACATGCTCACGTTCTCAAAGAGGATCTTTCCATCAGGTAGCAGCTTCATGGCGTCTACGATGTCCAGGATGTTCGGTTGTTCACTCATCGAGCAACGACGGGCTGGGGAGGAGGACCACGTCGCCCTCTTGTAGGCCCTCCGAGATGACGACGTGAATTCCGTCTGACGGTCCTAAGCGAACTGAACGGAGCGAGGACGTCGTACCTTCTTGGATCCTGACGCTTCCGTTGGCTACTGTGCCTCCAACCGCTTCAATCGGAAGTAGCAATGCGCTCTCAACAGTGGGGAAACGCAGAGCCAGAACTCCCGTCAACCCACCTATAGCCGGTTGCTCACGGGGGACGTCGCAGTAAAGGCGTCTCAGTGAAGGTTCGGCAGAGGCCGTGGGAACCATATCAAGGAGTTTGCAGGGGAAGGGCGCAGCACCACCACTTATTTGTGCCCGAGCCGATTCCGGCGGTGACTGCATGCGCAAGAGATCAGCACCTCCGACGTCGCTTCCCATGACAAAACCAGCGTAAACAGACCGAGCAATTGGGAGACCGCGAGAAACGGGGGCCCCATCTGGAACGAGGTAATTCACGTCGGTATCGAGTTCATGCAAGGGAATTTGATGAGCCTTTCCCAAGACGTCCACGACCGTCAACCCTTCTGGCCCGCGAACCAAACGGCCGTCTGCGGGGGAGGTAATTTCGTACTGGACGGAACTGGCAACAGCAGAATCCAGCGCCAGGACCGGCGTCAGGCTTCCGCGGGTCACGGTGGCGGTTTGAAGGCTCCCGCCGACAGTCTCTATGGCCACCGGGCCGGAGGCTTCACTAGGGGAGTTGCAGCCCCCGGCACACACCACAACAAAGGCTAAGAGCCCGAAAAAGCCAATGCGCCGCCGCATGTCCACCCCTGATCCAACTTGTCCATTATCCACTGACGCCAACTCAGGCTCTTCCTGTTCAGCGCTGACTCATTGGAGGGCTGTTGCACCACCACCTCGCCGAGTGTATGGTTCTCACCATATCAGTTTCTAAACCGACTTGATGTACCTCAAGCAGCGTCTTAATACACATTGTGATAACTTTGTCATAATTTGTCACTAAAAAATTAGGGGAATACATGTTTCGAATACTTAAGCGTGCTGGCATGGCAGCCGCTCTATCCCTGTTGATGCTGGTAGGTGCCAATATTCCGGCTCAGGCGGCGGACACTTTTTATGACGTCACCGGTTACACGAGCTTAAATGGAAGCGTCGTCCAGCACGCCACTTGGCGTTATCACAACTCAGGTGAGGCTCAATGGCGTATGAACGCCATGAATAGCTGTGGTGGCTGGACGCGAATCGCATTGCGTTACCAGAATGGAGTTCAGTACACCCAATCCAAGGAGTATTACGGAGCGTCAAACTTTTCAAGTTTCACTGTCGCCGGCGGCACTGGGTCGTCGTTGGTTAGCGGGTCGTATGCAGTGAATTCCTCAGGGCTTGGCTCTGGTTGCGGGGTTACCAGTAAGTACTTCAACGGGACTCTCTACCTCTAAAGCGTTTAGGAGCAACATGTCCGGCAACAGTTCAGGGCCTGGTCTCATGCTACAGCTTGGACTTATAGCAATGGTGGCTTGCGTGACCCTCTCCGGGTGCTCAAGTACTGCAGGTAGTCCCACGTCAAAGGGGGAAGAGGTGGCCAGCGGTCCTGTTTTACATGAAGCAAGCGAGATGGACGAAGAAGTTAGGAACGCTATCAGTGCGTTTACGGAACCTCTCCCGTCCGGTGTCGACTGGTTTCAAGGTACTCCTGATTCACTCAAGAAAGCCGACACGCAGTACGAAGAGGGCGTTGCGGAAGGAGAAGTGGCTTTCTACTGGTTGTGCGCGTGGGAAAAATCCTATCTGGTGGCCTTCGAGAAGTCGGAGGACGAAGGTCAGATCAAGTCATTAAACATGATCGAGAAATTTCCTGAGCTACCTTGGTATAAAGCACACATGCAAGACCCCCAGAAAGGCTGGATAAAGGCTGTTGTAACTCCTGCAAAGTTGGGTGATCCTTCCGGTCTCAAGAAGGAATTCGCTTCCGCCTGTTCACACTTGTCGCTTTAGTTTGACCCTTGGGGCCTAGGTAAAAAGCCTTCTACTGGAAAACGCTACGTTCATGCGCCGCGACCCGGAATGCGTCCGTAACTGGGCGGGTCCGGGTCGCGGCGTTTTCCGCCGTGAAGGCGTTTCCCATGCGAATCCTGAGGCCGTTCGCGGATGAGGCCGGGGCCGACAGATGTTTGATCGACAGATCTGGCTAAGATGCCAGCGGTTCGGGGAGTCATGGTCGCTGCCCCGAAGGGCCTTCAAATCGACGCCATATCCCGACGTGGCCAGCAGCCTTTGGTGGCTGGTGCTCGTCTATTCCACCGCCGTACTACTTTGAACGTCTCCTTCGATCATTTCTTGGGCGGCCAGTACCGCTGCACCCTCTAAAGCGGCGCCATTGGTAAAAGTTGAGTGGCGGATTGTTGTCCGGGTGGCCATCACCGAGGAAACGTTTGCTTGGAAGCCCTGACGGAACGCATCAATGAAAGGTTTTGCGACCGGGCTAAAAGGCCCTCCAATCACGATTGCCTCCGCCCTAGAAACAGTGCAATCCGAGCTATAACTTCTCCAGACGCGAGACCCGCCCGCTGCAGCACCCTCGATACAGTTGGATTTTCCATAAAGCTGTCTTCGAAAATTGCTGCTTCAGAATCGGCGGCCACTCCTAGATCACGAAGCTGGGACATTATCGCCCGTGTGGATGCCAAGGTGTTCAGGCAGCCCCTCTCGCCGCACTCGCACAACCACCCGCCTTCTTCGACAACGGTGTGCCCAATGTCCCCTACTACATGGTCAATGTTCGAATACGTTCGGCCGTCGATGGCAAACCCGGCGGTAATAGTGGATGAGACATCAATGTAGAGATACTTACGGGCACCTGGCACGGTCCGTCGATTGGCATGTGCCAAGGCACCTAAATCTGCATTGATATTGACCGAGACGCGAGGCCAGCCACTCTGACGCCCAAATGCGTGATTGGCCGATTTCCGATGCAGGGGATACCTAACGGAGGCAGGGAGGCCTATGCCCAGCCCTCCGAGGCTAAGGGGTAGCACCTTATTTTCCGCCAGTAGTGCAGCTAGAAGGCTTGCTGCGTTTTCCATCCGAGCCGAGAAATCCTCCGGATCGACCACCGGCAGTCGCATCTCATTGAGGTCACGTTCCGTGAGTCCGTAATCAGAAGATCCGTAGTGTGGCCAGTAAAGATCATGCCAGCGTAGTATGTCTCCGTCCTTCTTGCGGACACCTTCGTTGCTAGCCGGCCGTTGCTGATCGTTTTTTCTGTCAGCACAGATCCTTCGGCGACAAGAAGCTTTATCAGATTCGAAACGGTGGCCGTGGAAAGCCCAGTCTGCCTGGAAATTTCAGCTTGAGTCTGTGGTCCCCGCCGCATGAGCACTGTCATCACTGACTGAATATTGCGGAATCGGGACTGCCCCGGAATTAGTTGACTCTCGGGGTTTAGTGTTGCTAGGCGGCTTTGAGGCCGGTATTGATTGTCTCAAACTCGACCGGGGTTAGCCGCCCGAGGCGCCGCTGACGGCGTTTCCGGTGGTACGTTTTCTCGATCCAGGTCACGATGGCCAGGCGCAGATCGGCGCGGGTGGACCATCGCTGGCTGTCGAGCACGTTCTTCTGCAGGAGTGAGAAGAATGACTCCATGGCGGCATTGTCCGCACACGCGCCCACGCGCCCCATCGATCCTTTCAACCCGTTGCTCTTCAACGTCCGCACGAAGGCGTTGGAGCGGAATTGGGAACCGCGGTCACTGTGCACCACGGTTCCTGCCGGCTCCCTGAGCGCTATCGCGTTGTGGAGAGCCGAGACTGCCAGGGACGCCTTCATCCGGGAATCGATGGAGTAGCCCACGATCCGGTTGGAATAGACGTCTTTGATGGCGCACAGGTAAAGCTTGCCCTCGTCGGTCCGGTGCTCGGTGATGTCCGTGAGCCATA
>NZ_QMKP01000033.1 GCF_003287955.1 Arthrobacter sp. AQ5-06
TTTCACTACTCTTCCTCGTCAGCGTGCTGATCATGGTCTTCATCGACTCACCCCTCACCATGCTGGTCACCGGCATCGCCTCAGCCCTCATGGTGGTGGGCTGGTACGCCTGCCGCACCCGCATCCGTGAGATCGCCGAGACCCGCGAAGGCTTCACCGGCACAGCCCCCGTCGTCGCCAACCCGCCCGTGGAAACCTTCAGATAAACCCGCACCATCCGCTACGAACGCCAAACCAGTCCAAACAGCCAAAGAAAGCCCATGACAACGGAAACCGAAGCAACTCTGCCCGCATTCCACACCTTGCCCGCCGCCGTCGGGAACTCAGATCAAGGCTCCCGGCAGGCCAGTCATTCGGACGTGCCCCAAGCCGGAGCCCGCCCGGCACTGAAGTCGGCCGGGCACGTGATTGTTGATTCGCTGGTGGCCCACGGTGTGGAGCGAAGCTACGTAGTTCCCGGCGAGAGCTTCCTGGACGTCCTGGACGGCCTGCACAACTCGGAAATTGAAACCATCGTCTGCCGGCACGAGGGCGGCGCCGCCTACATGGCCGAGGCCGACGGCAAGATGCACCAGCGCCCGGGCATAGCGATGGTGACCCGGGGGCCCGGCGCGGCCAACGCGCACGTAGGGCTGCACACCGCATGGCAGGACTCCACCCCTATGTTGCTGTTCGTCGGCCTGATCCCGTTCGCGCACCGGGACCGCGAGGCGTTCCAGGAGTTCGACATCAAGGCCTGGTTCGATACGGGCGCGAAGCGCGTTATGGTCCTTGACCATGCGGAGCGGGCGTCCGAGATCGTGGCCGAGGCCATGTTTGCGGCCATGAGCGGGCGGCCCGGCCCGGTGGTGGTGGGCCTGCCGGAGGACATCATCCGGCAGCAGATTGACCCGGCGCTGCACCCCGCCATTCCGGTGGCGGCCGGCGGCATGAGCCGCACCGACGCCGCCGCCCTGGAGGCTGCGCTGGCAGAATCCCGCAAACCGCTCTTCGTCACCGGCGGCAACGACTGGACGCAGGAAGCAGCAGACCAGCTGACCGGATGGCTGGAACGGCACCAGATCCCGGCAGCCGCTGAATGGCGGACACAGGGAACGGTCTCCTTCGATTCCCCCTCCTATGTGGGCCCCATTGGCTACGGCCGCCCCCGCCCCACCTACGACCTGCTGGAGGAAACCGACCTGCTGGTGTTTGTGGGGACAGTGCCGGGCGACGTGATTACGGACGGATTCGTCTGCCGGCAGGACTGGAACAAAAAGAACTTCCTGGTCACAGCCGACTCCTCCCTCCGTGGCCGGTCGGGGCCCGTTTCACGGCAGATTCTGGCTAAGCCCGAGGCCTTTGTCCGCGACCTTGTGGGTATCGACCTGCCGGTGAAGGAAGAATGGAAAGCGTGGACGGACCGGATGCGGGGCGAGCAGGAACGGTTCGCCACGCTACCCGCGGCGGCCCCGGCAGCGGGGCAGGCAACGATGGACACTTTGATGGCGAACCTGGTGCCAAGGCTGCCGCAGGACTCACTGGTGACGTTCGGCGCGGGAGAGCACACCAACTGGGCCCACCGCTACTTCCCCACCCGCCGCTACGCCTCCATGATCAGCGCCCGTAACGGCTCAATGGGCTACTCGGTCCCCTCGGCCATCGCGGCATCACTTGCCGAACCCCGGCGCCGCGTGGTCACCATCGCCGGGGACGGGGAGTTCCTCATGAACGGCCAGGAACTGGCCACGGCGGCCCAGTACGGGGCCACACCGCTGGTGATCGTCATGGACAACCAGGAATACGGCACCATCCGCACCCACCAGGAGCGGCACTATCCCTCACGCGTGTCCGGGACCCAGCTGAAGAATCCGGACTTCGGCCTGATGGCCCGGGCCTTCGGCGGTTTCGGGATCACTGTCACCGAGGACAAGGACGTTCCCGCCGCACTGGACGCCGCCCTTGCGGCCATCGATGAAGACGGCGTCTTCGCCCTGATCCATCTCATCGTGGAACAGCGAGTCAAAGCGTACTGAGCCAGGTCCTGACAGAGCAGCGGACGACGGCGGGACATCCCGTCGTCGTCCGCTGCTCTTGTGGCCGGGGGTCCCGCCCTACGAATTCGTAATGCTGCGGCACTTGCCCGCCCCGGGAGCTAACCGCTCCAAACGCCGATAGTGCACCTTTGCAGGGTAGGTGACCCCTCGACCAGGGAGGAGCAGCAGCACCATCGCCCTTTACCGGAGCTGCGTGTGGGGGCTATTCAGCCGCCGCACGTACCCCCGATACGCGCAATCCGCCGGCGGCTCCCCACAGACCCTGGACACCCAAACATGCCCCGATCGAACGCACGTCACCTCATCTTCGGATCAGAGAGGTACTCACGGCACTGCCTGCGGTGGTGGTGGGCGGGCTCGCCCGGCCGCTGTGTTGAGGATGGCGAGTGTCGCACTTTATCCGAAGATTGGATTAATTCTGGAAGTACCGTGTCGGCGTCCCCGGCAACTCCATTCGCCACTGACCAGCCAAGATAGGAACCCGTGCATCCGCGGGCATTCCGGGTGGTGCCCAGAGGGGCTCATTCCGGCCGGTGCAGATGCTAGATCCACCGCAATTTCGATAGTAGAGTCCATCGGTATCGCTGCCTCACAAGAATGTCAGGCAGGGTTTTAGGGCATTTACCCGACTGGGGAAGGATCTGCCATGAAACATTGCGCCGCGAAACACGGGTCACCTGAGCACACCACGGGGGCGTGGGGCCGCCGAAAAGCAGCGACAGCCGGCGGCGGAGTAACTGGGGTCATTCTCCTGGCCGTGGCCCTGATGTGGCAGCAGTTACCGGCATTTGCTGCCACCCCGGTGGGTTTGGGCACCGCCACCTCTTACTCGGTGCTCGCCGGCACAACAGTGACCAACACCGGTCTCACCACACTCCAAGGAGACCTGGGCGTGAGCCCAGGTACGGCGATAACAGGATTTCCGCCGGGCGTTTCGGGTGGAGCCACTCACGTAGCAGATGCGGTGGCACTGCAAGCGCAATCCGACGTGACCATTGCCTACAACAACGCCGCAGGTCAAGCGTCGACCACCAACGTGTCCGGCGATCTGGTGGGGCGTACCCTAACGGAAGGTGTCTACAAGTCCACTTCCTCCCTGGCCCTCAGCGGACAGCTCACTCTTGATGGCCAAGGCAATCCAAACTCCGTTTTTGTCTTCCAGGTGGCCTCGACCCTGATCACAGCCTCAGCCAGCAGCATCATCCTGACCAACAGCGCCCAAGCCTGCAACGTGTTCTGGCAGGTGGGCAGCTCAGCAACTTTGGGTACCGCCTCAAGGTTCAAAGGGACCATTCTTGCCCTCACCTCGATAACTGTCGAGACCAGCGCAACGGTAGAAGGGCGGGCACTGGCCCGGAACGGGCAGGTCTCCCTGGATACGAACGTGTTTACCAACCCAGCGTGTACCACGACGCCAACCACCTCGGCACCCCCCACGACTGGCACCCCGACCGTAACCGTTACGCCGACCGAGACGGTTTCAGCCACCGTTACTCCAACCGAGACGGTTGCAGCCACTGTGACGCCGACGACGGTAACCATGCAAAGCGCTACACCGACTGAAACAACCACTCTCACGCCGAGGGCCAACGGCGCTGCAACAGATGCTCCCACTTCGGCAGCTCCCCTGGCCGGGACTGGAGCCGGATCTGGCAATGGCATGGGAGCAGGGGGCAGGAACCAGGGCACCAATCTTGATACGGCGGCTGGCCTTTCAAACGGAGGCGCCACCGCGGGTGTCGGTGCAGTCATTGTCGGGATTGCGCTGACGGCCGCCGTCGTCGTTGGCACCATGTCGGTGACGGGCAAGCGTCGGAGCAGTCAGGAGTAGTGGGCTTGCGTCGGGGGTCTGTCCACGCGGCCCGGCACCGCCGCATGCCCGATCCTGCAAACCATGCACAGGGTTCGTTGGCCAGAGGCGCTGGGTTCGGAGAACGGGTCGCAAGTAGATGGGGCAGGGCAACGGTTGTCCGTTCCGTTGTTGGAGCGGTAGCGCTGGCCGTACTGGTCTTGGGATGGGGGTCGTCGCAAGCCCTAATTACAGGACCGCTGCCGCAGTCTGCACGGTCAACCAGTCCGCAGACTCCCGCCACCGCGGTCGATGCGCTGCGCGAGCACGATGGCTCCGGGGCTGGCTCGCCGCCACTGCACATAACTTATGCGGCGGTGGGGATGGATCAAGCCGTCCTGGCGCTGTCTCCGACGGAGCTGGAGAAGAGCCTCGGTTCCATCGTTCCTCCGCACACTGCTGACGCATACTGGCTTACCCCGTACGGCATCCCCGGCGCAGGATCCACAAACACCACCTACATCGTTGGGCACAGCTGGGAGGGGCGGGCGTCCCCGTTCAACAACATCAGTGCCCTGTCAAAACCTGGCGACCAGCTGACCGTCACCACGGCAGAAGGTCCGCTGGACTACAAAATCGATCAGATCACCACTGAATACAAGGACACCCTGAAGGACAGCGCAATCTGGGACAAGGTGCCAGGCCGGCTCGTCCTGATCACGTGCTTTACCGAGGATCTCTGGGGTAAGAACATCATCGTTCAGGCCAGCCCGCTGCCTGCCGGATAGCTGCTGCACCCGTTCGGCGCGACGGCGCGCAAGCCAGGACAGGCGCCCTCCCGCGGGGGGAGAATACGCTCTGCGAGAACCGGCCTATTTTCCCCATCGCCCGCCCGGATGAATCCCAGCCGCCGGACGTAAACTGACCTTCGCACCACCTCTAATTCGCATCATTCCCGCGGGACAGAACCTTTGGAGCCGCCATGCTCTGGAAACTGCTTGTTGAATACCTGCGGCCGCACCGGCAGCTGCTGATCGCCGTCGTCGTTTTCCAGCTGGCGCAGTCCATCGCGTCCCTGTACCTGCCCACGCTGAACGCGGACATCATCGATGAGGGCGTGGCCAAGGGGGACACCGGCGTCATCCTCAACCTGGGCGGCCTGATGTTGGGAATCACGCTGCTGCAGATCGTGTGCTCAGTGATCGCCGTGTACTTCGGGGCGAAGGCGGCCATGGGCGCGGGCCGGGACCTGCGCGGGGCCATCTTCTCCCGCGTGGGGGAGTTCTCCGAGCAGGAAGTCACCAAATTCGGCGCGCCCAGCCTGATCACCCGGTCCACCAACGACGTCCAGCAGGTCCAGCAGCTGGTGCTGATGGCGGCCACCATGATGGTGGCCGCGCCGATGCTCGCCATCGGCGGCGTGATCATGGCCGTCCGGCAGGACGTGCAGCTGTCCTGGCTGATCGCCGTCGCCGTGCCCGTGCTGCTGATCGGGGTGGGGCTGATCATTGTTCGGATGGTGCCGCTGTTCCGGAAAATGCAGAAGCGGATCGACACCGTGAACCGGGTGCTCCGCGAGCAGCTCACCGGCATCCGGGTGGTGCGGGCGTTTGTCCGCGAGGACATCGAGACTGCCCGCTTCGCCCGGGCCAACGAGGACGTCACGGACACTGCGCTGCGAGCCGGCCGGCTGATGGCGCTCGCCTTCCCCGTGGTGATGCTGGTGCTGAACGTCTCCAGTGTGGCGGTGATCTGGTTCGGCTCGTTCCGGATCGAGGACGGCTCCATGCAGGTGGGCACGCTCATCGCGTTCCTGAGCTACCTCATGCAGATCCTGATGTCCGTCATGATGGCCACGTTCATGGCCGTGATGATCCCGCGCGCGGCGGTCTCCGCGGACCGGATCGGCGAGGTGCTGGGGACCGAGTCCAGTGTGCGGCCGCCGACGAAGCCCGTCAGCAGTGCTGTGCGCCGCGGCGAACTGGAAATGCTCGACGCCGGATTCGCCTACCCGGGTGCCGACCAGCCCGTCCTCTCCGGGATCAGCTTCACGGCCAGGGCGGGGCAGACGACGGCGATCATCGGCAGCACGGGATCAGGCAAGACCACCCTGGTGAACCTCATGCCGCGGCTGTTCGACGCCACCACCGGCTCGGTGCGGATGGACGGCGTGGACGTGCGCGAGCTGCACCCGGACCTGCTCTGGGGGCACATCGGGCTGGTGCCGCAGCGGCCCTACCTGTTCACCGGCACCGTCCGCAGCAACCTGCAGTACGGCAAGCCGGACGCCACCGAGGAGGAGCTCTGGTCCGCCCTGGAGATTGCCCAGGCCCGGGACTTCGTGGAGGACATGGAGGGCGGGCTGGATGCGACCATCTCGCAGGGCGGCACCAACGTCTCCGGCGGGCAGCGGCAGCGGCTGGCCATCGCCCGGGCGCTGGTGAAACGGCCCGAGCTGTACATCTTTGACGACTCCTTCTCCTCGCTGGACACCGGCACCGACGCCCGGCTGCGCCAGGCCCTCAAGCGCAGCACCGCCGGCGCCACGATGGTGATCATCGCCCAGCGCGTGTCCAGCATCGTGGACGCGGACCAGATCCTGGTGCTCGACGACGGCAGGATCGTCGCGCGCGGAACGCACGGCGGGCTGCTGGAGACGTCGGAGACGTACCGGGAGATTGTGTCTTCCCAGCTGGCAGCGGAGGAGACGGTATGAGCGCGCAGAACCGGCCGCCGTCGGGCGCTGCTGCTAACCACGCTGCTGCCCCGGTCGGAACCGCACCCGCCGCCAAAACCGGAACTGCCGACGTCGTACGCATTCCCCGTCCGGCGGGCGGACCGGGACGCGGGGGACCGTTCGCGGGGATGAACGTCCCCGCCGAGAAGGCGATGAATTTCGGGCCGTCGGCCAGGCGGCTGCTGGGCACGCTGCGGCCGGAACGGGCGTGGCTGCTGCTGGTGCTGGTCATGGGGGTGGCCAGCGTGACGCTCTCCGTGATCGGGCCGCGGCTGCTGGGGGAGGGCACTAACCTGATCTTCGCCGGGGTGGTGTCGCGGGAGCTGCCCGCCGGGGTGAGCAAGGAGCAGCTGATCGCGCAGCTGCGGGCCGCGGGGGAGAACCAGAAGGCCGACATGCTGACGCCGATGGCGCTGACCCCGGGCGAGGGGATCGACTTTGCGGCGCTGTCCGGCGTGCTGGCGTGGGCGCTGGTGCTGTACGTGCTGGCGTCGGCGTTTATGTGGGTGCAGGCGTATGTGCTGAACGGGGTGGTGCAGCGGACGGTGTTTGGGCTGCGCGAGGAGATCGAGGCGAAGATCCACCGGCTGCCGCTGCGGTATTTCGATTCGATCCAGCGCGGTGAGCTGCTGAGCCGGGTGACGAACGACGTCGACAACATCTCCCAAAGCCTGCAGCAGTCCATCAGCCAGGCGGTCACGTCGCTGCTGACGGTGGTGGGCGTGCTGGTCATGATGGTGATCCTCTCGCCCACGCTGGCGCTGATCGCGCTGGTGACCATTCCGCTGACACTGGGGATCACGGCGCTGATCGCCAAGCGCTCGCAGAAGCTTTTTGTGGCGCAGTGGAAGCACACGGGGGAGCTGAACGGGCAGATCGAGGAGACGTACACCGGGCATGCGCTGGTGAAGGTGTTCGGCCGGCAGCGCGAGGTGGAGGAGCGGTTCCGGCAGAAGAACGTGGAGCTGTATGACGCGAGTTTCGGGGCGCAGTTCATTTCCGGGCTGATCATGCCGGCCATGACGTTCATCGGGAACCTGGTGTACGTGGGGATTGCGGTGGTGGGCGGCCTGCAGGTGGCGTCCGGGGCCATGCAGCTGGGCGACGTGCAGGCGTTCATCCAGTACTCGCGGCAGTTCACCATGCCGCTCGCGCAGCTGGGGTCCATGGCCAACCTGCTGCAGTCCGGGGTGGCGTCCGCCGAGCGGGTGTTCGAGCTGCTGGATACGGACGAGCAGTTGCCGGATGCTCCTGCTGGTCTTTCGCCTAATGGTGCCGGGCGTGGGCGGCTCGTGTTTGAGAACGCCTCGTTCTCCTACTCGCCGGACAAGCCGCTGATCTCTTCGCTCAGTCTCGTGGCTGAGCCTGGGCAGACGGTGGCTATTGTCGGCCCGACCGGTGCGGGGAAGACCACGCTGGTGAACCTGATGATGCGGTTCTACGAGCTGGATGCCGGGCGGATAACGCTCGACGGCGTGGACATCACCTCGGTGCCCCGGCGCGAGCTGCGCTCGCGGCTGGGAATGGTGCTGCAGGATACGTGGCTGTTCGGCGGGACCATCCGGGACAACATCGCCTATGGCCGGCCTACGGCAACCGAAGATGAGATCCTGGAGGCCGCGCGGGCAACGTACGTGGACCGGTTCGTGCATTCGCTGCCGGAGGGCTACGACACTGTGCTGACCGATGAGGGCGCCAATGTCTCGGCGGGCGAGAAGCAGCTGCTGACGATTGCCCGGGCGTTCCTGGCCCGGCCCTCGGTTTTGATTTTGGACGAGGCGACTTCTTCGGTTGATACCCGGACCGAGGTGCTGGTGCAGAAGGCGATGCGGGCTTTGCGGTCCGACCGGACTTCGTTTGTCATTGCGCACCGCCTCTCCACCATCCGCGACGCCGACCTCATCCTGGTGATGGAAGCCGGGCAGATCGTGGAGCAGGGCACGCACGCTTCACTGCTCGCCGCCGGCGGGGCGTACGCGCGGCTGTATGAGGCCCAGTTCGCGGCTCCCGTGGCGGAGGTTTAAGGGAGCGGGCGCGGCCTCCTGAGACCGCGCCCGCTGGAAAGTACCGCCAATGGATGGCAGTTAGGTCTCCTTATTTAGGCGTTTCGTTGGCTGGAGAGCCTACGGCAGCCTTCACTGCAGCAACGAGAGATTGGACGTCGGTCTCGGTGGTGTCCCACGAGCACATCCACCGGACTTCCCCGCGTGCCTGGTCCCAGTCATAGAAGCGGAAGGATTCCCGGACTTTCGCCGCTGCCCCGGTTGGAAGGACGGCAAAGACGCCATTGGACTGAGTTGGTTGGGTCAGCGAGACGCCGTCAATGGCCGAGATTCCTTGGCTGAGACTTTGAGCCATTTCGTTGGCCTGACAAGCGGACCGCAGCCACAACCCATCCGTTAGCAGGGCTACGAGTTGGGCAGAGACGAAACGCATCTTTGAGGCCAGCTGCATGTTCATCTTGCGCAGGTAGCTCATGCCTGGGTCGGACTGTGAGCTGAGCCAGATAACGGCTTCGCCGAACAACAGCCCGTTTTTGGTGCCGCCAAAAGACAGGACGTCGACACCGACGTCGGTGGTGAATGCCCGCAAAGGAAGCCCGAGATGTGCGGCAGCGTTGGCCAGCCTTGCTCCGTCCAGGTGCAGTTTCATTCCCTTCGCATGGACGTGCTCAGCGATCCGTTGGATTTCTTCCGGCGTGTAGCAGGTGCCCAGCTCGGTGGTCTGGGTGATCGATACGACCAGCGGTTGCGCCCGATGCTCGTCTCCCCACCCCCAGGCTTCGGCGTCGATCAATTCCGGGGTGAGTTTGCCATCCGGTGTGGGGACAGGGAGGAGCTTTATTCCGCCAATCCGTTCCGGGGCGCCGTTTTCGTCGGTATTGATATGCGCCGTCGCTGCGCAGATGACAGCGCCCCAGCGCGGGAGCAGGGCTTGCAGGGCAAGGACGTTGGCCCCTGTTCCGTTGAAGACCGGATATGCGGTGGCAGCTGTCCCGAAGTGGGACTGGACGACCTCTTGAAGCGCTGCTGTGTAGACATCTTCGCCGTATGCGGTGACGTGGCCTTCGTTGGCTGCCTGGACTGCTTCGATGATTTCGGCGTGAGCTCCGGCGTAGTTGTCCGAGGCGAAGCCCCGGTAGGCCGGGTCGTGCAGGCGCCCCGACAGTACCTGCGGGACGCCTGCCTTGTCATCAACGCTGACGCTCATGCCGGTGCACCCACGAGCTGGCCGGCCGTGAGGGGCAAGCGCTGCCCGTTGATCTGTTGTGCCTCCAGGTCGAAGATCCGCCGTACAGCGTCGGCAAGGACACTGACATCTGTGAAGCCCGGAAATTTCCGTTCCGGCTGGGCTGCGCGCATCCGGTCATCGACCAAAGCCTTGACGACGAAGACCAGGGCGGCTGAGTGCTGAGGGGAGAGGGAGTTTTCGTTTCCTCCCTGCTGGTGCCGGAATCCGTCTGCCATGGCCAGGGTCCATGCCTCGGCGGCGGACTTGACGGCAGCATAGGCGGCGCCGTCCGCTGTCGGCGAGGAAGCGGACTGTGCGGAAACGATGGCCAGGCGTCCCACAGGGGAGGTAGCCAAGCCGTCGTAAAAAGCGCGGCTGGTGTTCCTCAGTGTGGTGAGGACGCTGGTGTGCAGGAAGTCCCAGTCTTCATCCGTTTGGCCTTTGATGCCGGCACCGCCTCGCCACCCTCCTACAAGATGGATAAGGCCGTCCACGGGACCCAGATCGTTCCGGACAGAGGTCGCAAGGTCCTCAACGGCCTGCAGGTCGGCGAGGTTGCAGACATAGCCCGTGACGTTCTCGTACGCTCCCGAGAGCTCCTGCACGCGGTCCTCGAGAATGTCCACAGCGGCTACACGTGCCCCTGCCTGCGAGAGGGTCCGGACTACTGCGATGCCGGCAGCGCTTGTCGAACCGGCGACGACGACCGTGCGCCCCGAAAGGTCCTGGCTCATGCGCCCGCCTCGCCCTCAGTCTTGACAGGGCTTTTACCGGTGATCCCGGCAGTTGATTCAATGACTGGGCGCATCTTCTTCTCCAGTGCCTCGTAGAACATTGACAGGGGGAATTCGTCATCAAGGATCTGGTCCGTCAGACCCCGGGGCGGGCCATCCAGCGGAAGGGCCTCCGGTCCCTTGGCCCACACGGAGGCGGGGTGGGGGGTGAGGGTTTCCGAGACGAGCTCATAGGCAGCCAGCCAGTGTGCGGTCTTCGGCCGGTCGATCGAACGCCAGTAGAGTTCCTCGATGCGCAGGCCCAGCTCGACGACCACGCCGGCGACGTCCTTCCAGTCGATGCTCAACTTTCCATCGGTCCAGTGCAGGACCCGGTGCTGGTGCATCCAGGCGAACAGCAGCTGGCCGCCCACGGCATCGTAGTTACGGACCCGGTTCCCGGTAATCGCGAAGCGGAAAATGCGGTCGAAGATCACGGCGTACTGGACCAGCTTGGCGTGCTTGCGGGCGTCCTCGGAAGCCGTTTCGTCCCGCTCGATGAGGACTGCTTCGCGGAAGGCGGTCAGGTCACAGCGGAGCTCCTCCAGGGAGTACAGGAAATAGGGCATCCGCTGCTTGATCATGAACGGGTCAAAGGGCAGGTCACCGCGCATGTGGGTCCGGTCATGGATCAGATCCCACATCACGAAGGTCTTTTCCGTCAGGTGCTGGTCATCGATCAATTCCGCGGCGTCGGCCGGCAGGTCCAGGGAAGTGATTTCGGCAGCGGCTTTCAGGACGCGGCGGAACCGGGCAGCTTCGCGGTCCGCGAAAATGCCTCCCCAGGCGAACGAGGGGGTGCTCCGGACCGCTACGCTCTCGGGGAAGAGTACTGCGGAGTTCGTGTCATAGCCGGGCGTGAAATCGACAAAGCTGATGGGGACGAACAGCTTGTTGGAGTAGTTTCCTGCCTCCAGCTCAGCGACGAAAGAAGGCCAAATAACCTCGATGAGGACGGCCTCAAAGTAGCGGTTGGTGCTGCCGTTCTGCGTGTACATGGGAAAGAGAACAAGGTGCGGCAGCCCGTCGATGCGCCACTGCTCGGGGTGGAAGGCTACCAATGAGTCGAGGAAATCCGGTACGACGAAGCCCGCGTACGCCCACCGCTGGAAGTCCTGCACGAGCAGTTCAAGGTAGTCCGTGTCGTGGGGGAGGTGGTGGCGCAGATCGTTGATTGAGTCCGTAATGATGCCGACATTCTGGCGGGCCTGGTCATGGTCAGCCGGTTCCGGAACAGAACCGTCCTGCACTTGAACCTGCTGCAGCCCGACGACGGCTGCCTTCAGAGCCTGCCATGCGGGGAGCGCCTTGAGGTCTTCTGCCCGGATGGTTGTCACTTCAGGGTTTGCGATTACAGACATGCTCGTTCCTTCCGTTGAGGGGATTCCTGAAGAAGCTAGCAGTGCGTAAGCATCCGTGAATGATTCTTCCAACATGCATAAGAAATACTTTTGCTCGGGGACTGCTCTTCACTGCAATGCCTGCGTCAGACCTGTGGGTCGGTGTTTTTAAGACATCCCAGAACCGGCGCATCACGATGAATAAGCAGCGGTATCGGGACGGGTCGAGGTTCGGTTCCTGCCACTCGTGGCATCAGTGGCATTGTCTACTCGCCGCCTATCGACGCGCATTAGCAGATCGTCAGAGCTGCTTAGCCACCGGGCGGCATCAAATCAGCAACTCTTGCGCTCAGATTGGATTGCCACCACTATGCGTAAGGACTTGACCCGTCGGACGTGCAACATTCGCCACGCCAAATGTCGCTTCCTTTGACTGTGTTAGCTTGATCACCATCCTTCCCGGCCCGAGGGCTTGGGAAGGCCCAAATTCACCGCAGCTACCTTTTCGGAGGCACCATGGGACTTGGCTCCCACACGCAAATAAGTGATCGGGCTATGGCTACCGACACCCCTGAAACCGGTCTTTGCTCCGGTTCAGGACTGTTTCTTAGCTCGGGGTCCACCACCACGCAGGCAGCACCGCGCGGGGATGCGATGGCCTATCTGCTCGACACGGCAGTCGCAGAGGCCTGCACCAGTCGAGCCGCTATTGGCACCGGGAACCCGACCAGGCCCGCAACGATATCCCGGGGTGGTGCTGCATGACACCACCGAGCGGAACTCTCGCAGAAATCAAGCCCGATGGAACAGAGGGGTCTTCCCTTGCGATAGCGGCAGATCACGCTTCCGGCGAATCCACCAACGAACTCAAGCGCGGGCTAAGCCACCGCCACCTGCAGATGATCGCCAGGGACTGTGGAAATAACGGTGTATCCGGCCCAACACGCCAGGCGGTGTGCTTGGCGGGAAGGAGCCAATATGACGTCGACACTGAATGCTGTGAAAAACGCGGCGACCGCTACGAACATGAGCGACACTTCCGAGGCTGATGCAGCCCGCGAGCTGGTCAGGATGGCCAAGGAGC
>NZ_QMKP01000034.1 GCF_003287955.1 Arthrobacter sp. AQ5-06
CGTGGTCCCGGAACTGCCCAAAACCCGTTCCGGCAAGATCGTCCGCCGCCTGCTCAAGGACATCGCCGAGGGCCGCGAATCCGGCGACGCCACCACCCTGGCCGACACCACCGTCATGGCCCAGATCACCCAGTCACTCAAGAAATAGTGAAGAGCAAGAGCCATATGACGAGAATGCTGATCATCGGTCCCCCCGGTTCGGGCAAGGCCCTCAAGCACAACGAATTTCAATTTCAACTCAACTTGGCATCATCGCGATTTCTACGGGGGAAATATTCCGCGAAAGCGTGAAGAGCCAGTCGAAGCTCGGCGTCGAGGCGAAGAAGCACCTAAACCAGGGGATTTCGTTCCGGACATAGGATTATTCGACACCGGTTGCGCCTTTACCACCATCAGACCGAGGCAGTCGTGTCCTGTTACGAACAGAATGGTCTACTCGTGACGGTTGACGACACGGGCGCTGTCGATGAGATCACCGCAAACCTTCTTACGGCAACCGCCGGTGGACTTGTGCCAGGGGCTGTTGGTACTTCATAAACGGGCTACCTCTGGAAGCCTGTGGCACAACTAGTCTCCCCGAGGACCTAAGAGCATTCGCCATCGCGCATTCACCATGTCGTAAAAGCACTAGGAGCTATCGTCTATGGATGAACTCGGCAACCGTTCTTCACCGGACCCGTCAAACCTGAGCCAGATCGACAGTAGGGAACCGTTACCCGCCGAAATCACCGCTGACTTTCCTCAAGGAAACCTCACGTCAACACCTGGGGAGGATGGTGGCATGAAGGATCGGAACACGAATGAAACGCGGTCTCCGTGCAGGCCTAGGCTTCTGCAATACTCGATGGACAGGTTCCCGCCGCAGTCGTTGGGGCCCTCGCAACTCGTCAGACCCGCGGGCGATCCTGGCACACTCTGGACTCCACGCGCCAAGTGTCGATCCCGTCCTCTTGGTGAACCATGACACGGCCGCTACCACCGCTGAGGTGAACCCAAAGGGTGGTGCCGTCTGCGGTGATGTCGTTGATCCATGAGACTGCCCCGGGTTTGCTTGACTCCTGACTTGTGAGGATCCAGTCCTTGCAGCAAGGATGTTCAACATGCCCAAGCCTTTCCCCGCCGAGTTCCGCCGTGACGTGGTCGCGGTTGCCCGCAAGCACGAAGCCCCGATCTCGCAGATCGCCAAAGACTTCGGGATTTTGCGAAGCAACGCTGCATAACTGGCTCAAGAAGGCCGACATCGAGGACGGCGCCCGTCCCGGCGTGACGGTGAAAGAAGCGGCAGAGTTACGGGATGCCAGGAAGCGGATCCGGCTGCTGGAACAGGAGAACGAGATCCTGCGCCGGGCCGCGGCCTTCTTCGCCCGGGAGCTGCCCCCAAAATGAAGTTCGCGCTGGTCCTTGACCTTGCCGCAGATGGCGTTCCCGTCGCGGTGGCCTGCCGGGTGCTGGGGTTCTCCAAACAGGCCTTCTACGCATGGAAAGCCGCGCCCGTCACTGAGCGCGACTGGTCCGATGCCCACCTGATCAACGCGGCGCTGGACGTCCACCGGGACGATCCGGCGTTCGGGTACCGGTTCATCGCCGACGAGCTTGAGGACCAGGGTTTCAGCGCCGGAGAGAACCGGGTGGCGCGGCTGTGCAGCAGCCAGCAGATCTGGTCCGTGTTCGCTAAGAAGCGCGGTCTGACCCGTAAGGCCGGCCCGCCCGTGCATGATGACCACGTCCGTCGGGACTTCACCGCGGCGGAACCGGATCGGCTATGGCTCACGGACATCACCGAGCACCGGACCGACGAGGGCAAGCTTTACCTGTGCGCCATCAAAGACGTCTATTCCAACCGGATCGTGGGCTACTCCATCGATTCCCGGATGAAGGCGTCCCTGGCCGTCTCGGCCCTCCACAACGCGATAGCGCTCCGGGATCCGGAGGGAACGGTGGTTCATAGTGACCGCGGTTCCCAATTCCGCTCCAATGCCTTCGTGCGGACGTTGAAGAGCAACGGGTTGAAAGGATCGATGGGGCGGGTCGGGGCGTGCGCCGACAATGCCGCCATGGAGTCATTCTTCTCACTCCTGCAGAAGAATGTCCTGGATCGCCAGCGATGGTCCACGAGGGCGGACCTGCGCCTGGCCATGGTGACCTGGATCGAGAAAACGTACCATCGGAAACGCCGTCAGCGGCGCCTCGGCCGGCTAACGCCCATCGAGTTTGAGACAATCAATACCGGCCTCAAAGCCGCCTAGCAACACTAAACCCCGAGAGTCAACTAATTCCGGGGCAGTCCCATATCACCTATACGCGCATCGGTGGATGTCAGTATTCCTGCAGGAAATCAGAGACGACCTGTTTCCACTGTTGGAGTGCTTCGACGTGGATCAGATGTCCGCTTTCCGTAAAACGGACGAGTCTTGCTCCGGTAATGGCCTGAACGATTTGTTGCAGGTGCTGTACGGGGACGCGTACGTCCAGGTCGCCACCGATGACGAGGGTCCGTGCCGTGATCTTGGGGGCGTCCGACAGCAGGTCGAGGCCACCCATCATTTCTGCTGCCATGGTGCCCGGGGCGACGAAGTTCAGTGGGGCTGTGGCTAGACGATCAAGGAAGACGCTGTCGTCCGCGTTCGGGTGCGCGATGTAGGTGTCCATCATGGTGCGCATCGCTGACCGCCGGTCCTGTTCAGTGGTGGCGCTGCGCATCCTCGGTCCTGCTTCTTCGGATCCTTGCAACCGTTGAGGCCCGTCTGACACCGATACTTTGAAGTGCTGGTGGACCTTGTCCAGGTCTTGGATGAAAGCGGCATCCATCCGTGCCGGGCCGCTGGCCAGGATCAGGGACCGTACCCGTTCGGGGTAGGCGGAGGCGTACGCCAGTGCCGTCGACGCGCCGTGGCTGCTGCCATAGAGCGAGAGTTGCTCGTGCCCGAGGTGGGTCCGAAGCGCCTCCACATCGTCGACGTATCCGGCGATCCGGTAGCCCTCCGGCGTGGCTGGCGGATCGGACTTGCCTGTTCCTCTGGGGTTGAATATCAGTCGTTGGAAGCCGGGCAGTTCGACAGCGCTGAAGTAGGTGGCCGGATCCAGGCCTGGGCCGCCCGGGAGCAGGACGACCAGCGGTCCCGCACCCTTGGTCTCGTATGAAAGGGTGCGTGAGTCCGCTGTGCGGAACGTCTGCACCGTTCAGCTCCTGGCCAGCATTGAGTGCTGTGGCGTGCGGGATGCCCGGATGAGTTCGGCAACCGGGGTGAGTTCCAGCGGACGGGCCCCAATGGTGTCGCCGATCCATGCTGTTTCTGGCTTCTCGGGCTGGAACTGCGGCCAGGCGGTTCCGTCGCTGAATGCGGGGACGCCTGTGCGGGCGAATTCTGCCCAGGCGTGACGGACTCCGAGGGAGATCGCGCTGTCGAGTTCCTCATAGTATTCGGGGGGATTCAGTGTTCCGAAGAGGTAGGGAATTTCGGCGCTGTGTTTGGCCAGCAGCCCCGTTTTGCGGGCTCCGGGGGAGAGCCTGGCGAAGTGGTAGGAGTAGCAGGTTCGGCCTAGTTCGGCGAACCTTTCAAGTGTGGCCTGCGCCGGCTCGTGCCACACGCCGGCGGTGATGACCTCGGCGATGCCCTCGTAGTCGCTTGTGCCGGCTGAGGAGAAGTAGTCCATGATTTCGCCGCTGTGGTCTCCGCCGATGGCCTTGGCCATGTGCGCGAGCGTTTCCGGCGTGTAGGTATCTTCGGGCCTTACTTCGGGGTGCGCGTACAACATTGTGGGCTGCACGAACATGCGGGCTTCGTCCTGGGTGCAGCCGAGCATGACGGGGACGTTCAGCTCCCAACCGCCGAATTTATCGTCCATGACGTCCCCGTCCGCTACGGGGTACCAGACAAGGTTGGCCGGGGTGTGGACCTGGCCCGGCGGTGGAAAGATGCCCGAGAGGGCGAGGGAGGCTTCGCGGACCTTTTCAGCGTCCACTTGGCGCAGTTCGTTGATGTCGCGGCTGCCGAGGCGCTCGTACAGCCGGGTGGTGGCCGTGCGTGAGCGGTCCACAGAGGGTGATCCGACGACGGCGTAGTCTTCGAAGCCGGCGCTTTGGATCACGGCTTTGTGGAACAGGCCGCGCGCCGAGGGTGTCGATAGGAGGGCTCTTGTTGCTGCTCCTCCTGCTGACTGCCCGAAGATGGTGACGTTGTCGGGGTCTCCGCCGAAGGCGCTGATGTTGGTCCGGACCCATTCCAGTGCTGCCACCCAGTCCTGGACTCCGAAGTTCGCGCCGACGTCCGGGTCTGTCAGGAATCCGAAGGCACCGAGCCGGTAGTTCAGGGACACTACGGTGACATCGTTGCGGCACAGCTGGTCTCCGGGCCAGATTTTCAGGGAAGCTGAGCCGTTCAGGAATCCGCCGCCGTGGATCCAGACCATCACGGGCTGGTTGTTGCCGGGTTCCGGTTGGGTTGTCCAGACGTTCAGGTAAAGGCAGTCCTCGCTTTGGGGTGCCCCGAGGTCCATGCCCGTGTTTGCTGTCTGTATGGCAGCGTTGCCGTACGACGTTGCGTCGCGGACACCGTCCCAGGGCTCGGGAGGAGCCGGTGGGCACCATCGCCGCTCACCTACGGGCGGGGCGGCGTATGGGATGCCCAGGAAGGAGTGGACTCCGTCCTTGACTGACCCTCTGAGGAGGCCCTGTTCTACACGGATATTGCTCACTTGATTGTCTCCAATTCATAAGCTGGGCTTTGAGCGCCCTTTATTAACAGTAGTACTGCGTCACCTGGTGAGTTTTGGAATATGGATCGTTGGGCGTTTGTCTGTGCCCTGCAGAAGCCGCGCGTGCCGAGATGTTGCTGCTGGAAGGGAAATATCTAACGCGGGCGTGAGAGGCCTTTTACTCCCCGGGGTCTGCGCGTAGGCCGGTCGCGTTGATGGCAGTTACGGCGCATTCTTCGTCGTTATTGGGAAGGTTTCCGCTGACGCCTACTGCTCCTATGATCATGCTGTCAGTGTTTCTGATCAGCACTCCTCCGGGCACCGGGACGAGGTTGCCTTCGGCCAGGGCGGTTACGGAGTTGATGAAGAGTGGATGCTGCTCGGCTTTTTTTGCAAGAGAGCGGCTGCCGACTCCCATGTTCAACGCCCCCAGTGCTTTACCGCAGGCTATGCGTTGGCGTAGAAGGCTTGAATTGTCCTCTTTTGCGAAGGCAACGAGTTGCCCTGCCGCGTCCAGCACGGCGATGGTCATGGGGGGATAATCGTTGGCCCGTGCGTGCTGCAGTGCCCCGTCAACAATGAGGCGTGCTTGGTTCAGTGGGATCATGGTTGGCCTTCCGCGGTCAGATCTTGGTACGGCGCCCGTGGCGTGTTCATTTTCCCCGCGGGTGCGGAGAGCGACTGGATTAGGATTATTCCGCTTCGTCGCGGCGTGCATCAATCATGGTGCCGACAAGCAGGCACGAGGAGTTGGAACGGTTGCTCCATGCGTGGTTGGTTCCGCGGATGATGACCGTGTCTCCTGGGGTCATCAGGACCTCCTCGACGTCCGTGACGAGGTAGATCTCTCCAATGACGCAGGTGATGCTGTCAAGGGTCTCAGTGCGGTGCATGGTGGGGTGCCGTGCCGATTCAGCTTCTGTAGCTTCGAAGCGCTGGCCGACTTTCTTGTTCAAGTCGGCGAACACCTCGCGGTGCTTGTCTGCGTCTTGGTGGTCCGGTGGAATTTCTACCGCGCGGCAGATCATGCCGTTCGGGAAGGGCTCGCGGGTCTTGACGTCCAGTGAACGGTCACCTTCGACGCTGTTATCGGCCGGCGTCTCCTGGGTGCCCCAAAGAGTGGCCCGCCAAAAAAAGCCTTCTTCTTCCTGGACGTTCGTCTGTTCTGTGTCCAGAACTGCGGAGCGGCCCTCGGCGTCGGGTCCGACGACGATCCTTTTCCATCGTGACATTAGTCTTTCCTTTTCCTGCGGTGGGGTTGCAAACAGTTAAACTGGGGCTTGCCGGCCATAGGGTCAGCGGCCGGGAAATCCGCTGTCGGGGGCTGCTGGCCTGGAGTAGTTGGAGGTCCCTGCGACGGCCTTGTTTGCCGCTTGGACGGTGTCTTCGCAGAAGCTGCGGAAGGCCATGATGTCCAGACCAAGGCAGAAGATCTTGATGCCGTCTTCGAGTGCTTTGGCGCAGCCCTCGGCAGAGGGTTCCAGCACCGGGCCTCCCATGACAGCCACTCCATGGTTGGCGGCGGCTTTCAGGACACGCCGGTAGGCTTCCTGGACTTTTGGGCTCTTGAGCATCTGATTGCCCTCGCCCATGGCAAACGCCAGATCGCCCTGACCGAAAACGATGATCTTGACTTCGTCGAGGGCACAGATCTCGTCGATGTTCTCAACCGCGTCCGGGTGCTCGATGAGGGGGATGATGAGAGCGTTCGCGTTGTTCCATTCCGCGTACTCGGGGAAGGTCCTGAAAGAGTAACCGGCAGCCCTGACGGCAGGGCAGATTCCGCGGCTGCCAAGCGGGGGAAAAAAGGCTGCATCGGTAACGGCTTTAACGTTCGCGGCGGACTTGACCATGGGAACCATCAGGGCCTGGGCTCCTGCCTCCAGGGATCTGCGGATCGCCGTCTCATCGTGCAGCTCCGGTACCCGGATAATCGAGACAAGACCCACGCCGTCTGCTGCACGCACAGCGTCTTCCATTGCCCGCGGATTCATGCCGCAGTGCTCACTGTCCAGCATCACGAAGTCAAATCCGGTGTTCCCCAGAACTTCTATCAGTGCATGATTCCCCGTGAAGCACTGCATGCCAAGGGGGACCTGCTGGCTCTTGATCATCGTGATCAGGCGGTTGCGCTCGTACAAGGGGGAGTCCTTTCAACTGAGCAGCGAAGGGAGAACTCTGGTTCCGCCGCGGGTGACCTCAATCACGTTAGCACCAAGAATTCTACATAACAAGTCACCAGATGTCTTTGTGAGTTGCCCATCTAAAGTTGCTTTGCCGATACGATATTTATCGGGTCATCTGGTGACTTACTGTGGTGACCCGTCTTTGAACGAAAGGTTCGAAAAATGAGCGACGTCTTCACAAAGGGACCGTACCGCAGGGACCGCACGCGGGTGGCTGACCAGGTTTCGGAAGACCTGCGGGAGCAGATCCTCTCCGGACGTCTCAGAAGGGGGTCCAAGTTGCCGTCTGAGAAGGAACTTGCCTCGCAGTACGACGTGAGTTCTCCTACAATCCGTGAGGCTCTCGGTGCCCTGAGTGCGATGAGCCTGATCGAGGTCCGTCATGGTTCGGGCACTTATGTCAGCGCGGAGACGGACAAGCTTCTGTCTTCGGCTATGGCGGCCATTGTGCAGCTGGAAAGCGTTGACATCCTCAGCATCATGGACATCTCGGAGGCATTACACCTCAAGGCCGTGCGATTGGCCCCTACGACGGCAACCGAGGATGACCTGGCAACCCTCCGCCGGGCGGTTGACGCCCTGAATTCGGCGGCCTCCGCCGAAAGCGATCACCCTGACGAGTTACTGGCCGCCTTCCTCAAGGCACTCGTAGCGACATCCCATAATCCGCTCCTGACCGGCCTGTCAGGTTTCCTCATTGACGCACAGATTGCGCTCGTCCGGGACGTGGCCAAAAGGGCGCCCTCAAGCTGGCGGATGATCGCCGGGGACCTGATTGAGGAGCGCGAAGCCATCGTTGCTGCATTGGAAGCCCGTGATGGGGAGGCCGCGCAGGCCGCCGTCATGTCATACATGCAACACGGCGAGGACCTGGTCCGGATAAATCTTGACCGTGCCTCATAGAGATTCAACCTAAAGTCACCAAGAGACCTTGACACCTGATGAGTTAGCTCCTTAGAGTGATGTGAATCACGCACAAGGAGGCCCTAGTGGTACACGTATCGAGTTCCTGGTCCAAGGGCGTCGTCGCCCTGGCATTCATGACCCCCCTTATAGCCGCCTGCGGCGCCCCTGCACCTGCCACGGATCCTTCCGGCAGCGCAAGCGCCAGCGGCCCCGCAGAAATCACAACCCTCAAGCTGGGCGTTCCTGCCAATGCCAACGCCATCAGCGCCCATCTCGCGGCCGACAAAAAGTACTTCGAAGACGCCGGACTCAAAGTGGAGTTCGTCGACATCACCTCCGGAGCCGCAGCCATCCCCATGCTCCTGAACGGCCAGATGGACATCGCGCTCGGCGACGGGATCGGCACGTTCACCGCCTCCTCCAACGGAGTGCCCATAGCGATCGTCGGAGTGGCAACCACCCAACCTTCGGACCCCAAGCTGGACTCGACAGCAATCTTCACGGCAAACGCCGCGACGAAAGCCCCCGGGCTCTCCGGCAAGAGCTTCGCGGTCAGCCAATTGGGCGGAGCCGCAGAACTGGTGGCGAAATCTGCGATAGATGCAGAAGGGGGGGATTCGTCAAAGATCGAATTCGTTGAAATGCAGGCACCCCAGATGGCGGCCGCCATCAAGGCGGACCGCGTGGCGGGGGCGCTGCTCAACGAGCCCTTCGCGACTGCAGCAGAAAAGGAAGGCCTTTCCTTGCTGACACGTCCGCAGGCAGCGGGCGGGCCCGGGTTGCCGGCCACTTACTGGATCACATCCCAAGCTTTCGGCCAGAAGAAACCTGCGGTCATGGACAAGTTCGTGACAGGCATCCAGAAAGCCGGCCGCGAAGCGAACAGCGATCCGGCAGTGGCACGGGAAACGGCATCAAAGTTCCTTAAAATGGAACCGGCCGTCCTCAACGCGATCCGGCTTCCGGCGTTCGCCGACAACGTCACCGACACTTCCGGGCTGGGCAAGTACATCGATCTGGCCAACCGCTACAACGTACTGAAGAAACAGCCGGATCTGGACAAGCTCCTGAGCATCAAAGCCAAGGTGACCTCATGACCTACCGTCTCGCGGCGGGCCGCGGCAAACTGCAACAGGACCGGTTCCGGTAATGCTAGCGACGCTGCAGGCCCGGCAACCGCGAACCCTCCCTCTCAGCGCGGGCAGAAGGTTCTGGCGCGTGGTCGCCGCTGTTGCACTGGTGGCATGTTGGGAATTGGCCAGCATACTCGTGGGGCCCGGCTCTCTGCCGGGCCCCTGGGCCACCGCGGGAGCTCTGGGCAAGCTGCTGGCGAAAGCTGAACTCTGGACAGCAGTAGGACTGACCACCCAAAGCACGCTTCTGGGCCTGGTCATGGCCGCTGTCATTGCCGTTCCGCTCGGGCTCTTCGTCGCCTCAAGCCGCTTCGTCACTTCCAGCACCAGGATCAGCATCGACTTCCTCGGATCCATCCCGCCGATCAGCTTTCTGCCGGTCGCACTCCTGCTGTTCGGCTCGACAATGCCTATGAAACTTGTTGTCATTGTCTACGGCGCCTGCTGGCCTCTACTCGTCCGCGCCGCCGACGCCCTGCGCGACGTTCATTCCGTACAACACGACGTGGTTGAAGCCTTCAAGCTCAGCTTCAGTGTCCGCTGGCTGCGGGTCTTCCTTCCCGCCGCTCTTCCCGGCATTCTCGTCGGTATCCGCGTCTCATTGACTATCGCGCTCCTACTCTCGGTCGGAACCGAATACGTCGGGGGAGCGCCCGGCGTCGGAGGGGAACTTCTACGGGCCCAGGTCGACGGACGTGCAGCGGACGTGCAGGCATACGCCGTCACTGCCGCAGTCATGGGACTTGTTCTCAACCTGGGGATGAGAGCCGCTGAACGACTGCTGATCAGCTGGCATCCCTCCGTCCGGCCGGAAGGAAAATCATGATCCGGTCCGCCCGGGGTGCCCTGCTTCAGCTGTGGCTTCCTATTCTGCTTATCGGCCTCTGGTGGATCACGTCCACGGGCAGCACCTCCCTGTACTTTCCGGCACTGAGCGACATCCTCGACGCCGTCGGGCAGCTGTGGCTGTTCGAACACGCTGTTAGCGACCTGCTGCCCAGCATGCGGAACATGCTTACCGGGTTCCTCCTGGCCGTAGTCATCGGCGTGATCGCCGGTCTCATTCTGGGGAGTCTGCCGCGCCTGCTGGACGCCGTGGAACCCGAGCTCGAGTTGGCGCGTGCGCTGCCGGCGGTTGCGATCCTTCCGATCGCCATTCTGGTGTTGGGCTTAGGGGACAACATGCGCGTTTTCGTCATAACGCTTGGCGCTGTCTGGCCCGTGCTGTTGAACACCACGGCTGCTGTACGAGGCATCGACCCCACGGTCCGCGACGTCGAATCCGCGTTCGGAATCGACACTGTCAGCCGCTACCTCCGGGTTCGGCTCCCCGCCGCATTACCCCAGATACTCGCCGGCGCCCGGGTCTCGCTGTATATCTCCATCGCGTTGCTTGTCATCAGTGAGATGCAGGGAGCCGGTCAGGGCATCGGACACTTCATCCTTGCCTCCCAACGCAACTACGCCGTGGTCGATATGTGGAGCGGCGTGATCGTCCTAGGAGTCATCGGCTACCTGCTCCAGCTCGCGTTCCGTGCAGGCGAAGCAGCGCTCCTCAGAAACTATCCGCCACAACGGACCGGAAAGTAAGACCATGACCATTACCGGAAGTAACGAAATGTCCACCCATACAGGAGCGTCTGTGAACCCAGAACCAGCCACGGGAACCCCCGAAAAACTGGTCACCATTAGAGATGTTGGGCACGATTACCCTACCCGCGACGGTCACCGCACTGTGTTGGACAAGGTCAGCTTCGACGTCAAACCCGGAGAATTCGTCTGCATCGTCGGTCCGTCCGGCGTCGGAAAGACCACCATCCTGCGGTGCATAGCTGGCCTGCAGCCCTCCACCCGTGGAGAAGTCCGGGTCAACGGCGGGGTACTAAAAGGCCCCAGCTCAGACGTGGGTCTGGTTTTTCAGGACTACAGCCGCTCGCTCATGCCCTGGATGACCGTGGCCGACAACGTTGCCTTGCCGCTGCGGACCCGCCTTGATCGGACAGAAAGGGAACGGCGGGTGACGGCCGCACTTAATGAGGTCGGGCTGGACCAACACACCGGATCCAAACCGTGGCAGCTCTCCGGAGGCATGCAACAGCGGGTAGCGATCGCAAGAGCCCTTGCCTTTGGCGCGCCTCTGCTTCTGATGGATGAGCCCTTCGCCTCCGTCGACGCTCAGACCAGAGCCGAACTCGAGGACCTTTCCCTGCGTGTTCGCGACGACAGCGGACAAGCGGTCATTCTCATCACGCACGACATTGACGAATCAATCTATCTGGCAGACCGGATCATCGTCCTCGGCGGTTCACCGGCATCCGTGATCGCGGAACTGGAGGTGCCATTCGGCCCGCACCGCGACCAGATCACCACCAAATCGCTGCCGGAGTTCGGCGAGCTACGGAAAGCTGTCCACACCCTGATCCAGGACGCCTCCCGATCAATGGGTCAGAAGGGGGCAACAAAGTGACCGCAACACCGGGCGCTGCCCGGGACCTCCGGCAAGACAACGAGCCCGCGCCCCCCGCCATCACCGGACTCCACCACCTGACCATCGACGTTCAGGACCTGGAGGCTAGCCTCACCTGGTACGGAAGGGTTCTGGGCGCATCCCACCTGGAAAGCCTGGACCATTACGATGACCAGGGCTTGAAGTACGCTGTGATCATCAGAATCCCCGGCCTCAACGGGGTTGTACAGCTCCGAGAGGCTACGGACCAACGCCCCGTCCAGGCCGGCTATGATCCCGTAACCTTCGAAGTCGCCGACCAGAACGCGCTCGAGGCCTGGACAAAACACCTCGATTCTTGCGCGGTAAAGCACTCCGCAATAACGCGGAGGAGAGCCGGGCACGCACTCGACTTCTCCACTTCGGACGGCCTAACCCTTCGCCTGTACACCACACTCACGGGCGAGGAACAGCAGCAAGCAAACTCGGCGCCAATTAACTAGACGCAAGGCAGCGACCTCGTCTGCCTTTCCCCCGAACGGATGCCATGACAACGCGCGAGTACAGCGAAGTCGACAGCTTTTCCGCACAGCCCTAGCGTCGCAGCAGTTCTACAACGGCACGAACGGGGTGTGCACAATGTGCACACCCTGGCCTTCGGACTGGGCCGTACATGGGCCGGACTGGGCCGGACTGGCGATGTTTTCAAGAGTTCGCAGTGGTTGCAAGGGCTGGAATCTGGTTCGAGTCCCACCTCGGGCACGTTTTCCCTTGTCAGGGGGGTGCTTCTGATGTGTGTACATTCGCCCTACACGGGTCCCTCTGACGCCGGCCGCGGTCTGTGCCTGGCGCCGCACTCGCCTATGAAAGGGACTGTGGAAATAACGGTGTATCCGGCCCAACACGCCAGGCGGTGAGCTTGGCGGGAAGGAGCCAATATGACGTCGACACTGAATGCTGTGAAAAACGCGGCGACCGCTACGAACATGAGCGACACTTCCGAGGCTGATGCAGCCCGCGAGCTGGTCAGGATGGCCAAGGAGC
>NZ_QMKP01000035.1 GCF_003287955.1 Arthrobacter sp. AQ5-06
CCTTGCGGGCAACCGCGACCACATCGCGGCGGAACTCTTCAGGAAAGGCTTTGGGCATGATGAACATCCTTCCACCCGCGAGGCCAATCCTCACAGGCTAGGAGTCAACCAAACCTTCAGCAGTCCCGGCCGTTTGGCACCGTTGCGGGGATGATTCAGTACAAGCACCTCCAAGTGGCAACGTTTGAGGGCTACGCAGGTACATCCAGGTCCGGATTTAGGTTGGAAGTTGAAGCAGAACAGGCTCTTACGCGTGAACGTGATGTCATCGATCGATACGAACGTTTTAAGGCAGGCGCAAACTCTGCCGGCGCGGGCGTCAAACGTATCGACTCCGAATTCGCGGCCGTCCAGAGTGCCATCGGTGACTTCCCAGGGATGGTGGTGGATGAGCGGCGTCGGGCTCGGATGTTAAGAGGTTTGGCTAGGAAGCTACACCCTGGTCTCCTTGTTGATTGCTACTTCGATCCATCGGAATCGCTTTGTTTGAAGAAAGTTTCCAGCGCCCAGTGCTGCACCCATTTTTTCCCAGTGCGACCCCACCGGCTGTGGATGCGCGTACATCCCCAATTCAAAACTGCCAGCTTGGATTGAACGTCAAGGCAAGCTTGACCGGTTTCTGGACTCTCCTTTGACGACAGTGAGTCAGCACGCGCAAATGAAGGCACTGTCCGAGCAGTCAAGGAAGCTACTGGTACGCCTTCGGGGCGCCAATGGTAAGGATGTTCTGTGAGTGAAAGAACCGAAGAAAAGATACGAGCTGCTGCGCAGAGGATCCTGCTCGGCCAGCCGATCAGCAGCAGCGGGCGCATAACAGTTACAGATTTGGCCAAGGAGTCCGGGCTGAGTCGAGCAACGGTTAGCAAGGTGGAATACCGCTTCTTGGTAGAGCAGTTCCGATCATAAGCCGAAAACTTCGAGGACGGGGCGTCAGCGCAAAACTGGAGTACCCGCTACTCAAAGCTTGACGCTGCGACTGCCGCCCACAGAAAGGAATGTTCCGAAGACTTGAAGGACATGCGGAAGCGACTTCAAGTACTGGCTAACACTATTCAAGTTCAATCTGTACTGATCGAGCACTTACGCCAAGGCGGCGTAGACCCCACTCCCATCTCAGTTCGAACTCGCTAGCTGCCGCCGAAACGCTAGTGCAAGAGTTGCTGGAACACGCGGTATAGGACGCCTGCCGCCCGTTGCTTACGCGTTTCGCGTACTTCAGCTTCCGCCTCTTTTAGGTACTTGCGGTAGACGGCTTCATTCATTAGGTCAGGTAGGACAACGGGCCGTGGGAGGGTGACACGCACCCTTGCTGTTGGCGGCTTGATCGTCGCGGATTTTCCTGCGGCCGAGGGCGTCTTACTCGAAGACGCACTTCCGCGCCCCCTACGGCTCTTCATTCGGTTGAGCTTCAGTTGCTGTTTGGTACCTGCGGCCATCTTGACGCCTCCTTGTTCCACAAGCGTATCCCTAAGGTACGTCATTTTGTCTTGACGGAAGCAAAGGCCCCGCTCAGCATGTTCGCTGCAAGTGTCGCGACCTTGAGATCCTCGGTGGTAAGGGCGTACTTAGCTGAGGCATCGATCGTGAGCATGCCGTGGTGTCCTCGTGCGCTAACAATTGGGGCCGAAATGTAGGATTTATATCCGTCCCCACTACCCTTCCATCCTGGATCTGCCTTCTTCGTGTTCTCGACGAGTTTCGGCGGGCTGTTGCTAGTAACGAAGTGGATGGCTTTGTCACCTCTGCCGCCATCTCCCTTGACAAAAGACCCCGAAGGCTGGCGCCGCCCTTCCGATCGCAGCGGAATCAGTTCAGTGGAGTCATCGTTCATTTCATAGACGATGACTCTGACGTCCTTCAATTTGGGATAGGACCGAACGAGGTAACCAGCAATTTTCCCGGCCAACTCGTCTCTCCGAGACTCGCGCCTTGCTTTGGATTGCCCCACAGAGTCTGCAGCGAAACGGGCAGAGTCGCCAAAAAGACTGATTAGAAGGGATGAATTGACTTCTCCCCAAGCAGCCAAGGCGTCCCACCAGCGACGAGTTGCTGACAGCACTATCCAAACTACGACGGAAACGATGAACCATAAGCGGACGTCGGCCAGCTTTGGGTCCAACAGAAAAGTCCAGTCCGTGTTCTCATCGGCGAAATACGCACCCACAGCGGCACCAATGAAAAACCCTGGTGCAACTCCACTGATCTTCCAAAGCAGCGTTAGCAGCCACCGGAAGAGCCCTAATAACCCACGTTTGAAGCGCATCAGACGATTGTATTTCGCGTCGGCATCACTGCTCTCCAATGACGTTGGGAAACTGCTTGCTGCTAGACGGAGAGCTGCCCGATGCGGCTTGCGACGCAACTTGTCATCGCGGATGAACTCATGCCAAAGGGCAAGCCCGTAGTACTGAGCGTGGAATCACGTTTCTGACGACTTAGTCGCCCGTCCTTCCAACTGATGGCAGCGTTTTCACAGCACTGAACGTCATCGCTGGCGCCCGATGACCGATTGCTCAGAAGGCACCTCGACGCTCGGCTCGGTAGCATGGCGGGTAATCCTCACTCGCTGGGTGAAGCCTAACTGAGAGGTCGTCGGAATTTCACATGGAAGGGCGGAGAGTGGCGTATAGGGCGGAAGAAGAGCACGCGAGAATCGTGCTTGAAGGCGAGCTCGGAGTGGAGTTCCGACACCATGACGACGGATCCAAATCGAGTATGCCCGACCTTCTATCACTGGACGGGAACCATGTGGCGGAAGTAGTCACGACTAGTCCGCATGCCGTCCGTGAGGCACAACGAAACCTAAATCCGATGCCGAGTGCGACACTGCCCCATTGCGTACGGGTGATGGTGCCATACACGATCGTGGGAGGTGCCAGCCGAGTCGTTCGCCACAAGATTCAGGCAGATGTCCTGCGGTGGACGGCAGAGCCCGGATGTACGCATCACTGGTCATCGCGCGACGAGCGGCAGCTACGCCCGGGCGTCGATCCGGACCCGATCCTCGTCCTTCGGGCCTACGACGACGGGGTCAACGTGCTGTGCGTTCAACACTGTCAGCATTCGGCACTCGAGTCTCATCAGGTCGAGTGGTCTATAGTGCACGAACCCTCACCTAGTGATCCATGGGAGTTGATTCGGCAATCGCTGCACACCGTCGACAATGACCAGGGTGGCGCAGTGCAGGCCCTAGCCAATAAGTTGAACGGGTACCCCAACAAGCACCTGATGCTGTACCCCTTCGGTCCGCCGGGGAACCTGACAGCAGCGTTCAGCCGCTATAAGCCGCCGTCGAATTCGCTCGACCTCATGCCCCCGCAATTGAATCCGCCACTGGCCGACATTCACGTTTGGCTTTTATACCGGTACGAGAACGGCGATTTCGTTGAGGGACTTCACGTCTGCAGCGGCCACTGGGCGAAATTCGGGACGGCGTTCCCAAAGTCGGATGACCCGAATCCCCCACTCCGGCGCCTCCATTACCGGAATGCCTAGGCTCGCATCATCCCTTGCCGGACATCTATGGGGCGGGTGGGATACCTCTCAGGGCTCTACGTCTCGTCAGCTGTAGGCCAGAAAGGGGAGCATCGAACTGCAATCCGAAAGCACGACCGTGGAGGTTATCGAAGCCGGTGTGACCTAAACCTCGGACGGGGTCGGGGTAAACATCGGGTGCTCAAGGTCAAATAAGACTTCACTCATTGTCGCGACGTGGACGCCTGACTCGGTGTCAATCAAACGTATTTGGTCCCATTCTTCTTTGTCGAACATCCATAAGAGGGACAGATCCGCACGACCAAGCCGCCGATTCTTCCCGCACTCCCAAAGCGAGCGAATGGCGGAAGGCCGGGGCCATCAGTTATCTACCCCGGACGGTGTTTTAGAGCTAGAAGTCCGCGGATTCGGCAGTCAGGAACTGTCAGCCCCGTGACACAGACGTACCCATAAGGGCGTTTTATCCGAAATACTGGATAAGCAGGGATAAGTACAGACTACTGGGATTGTCGGTGTGTCTTCGGCCGCTGGGAACGGTCGGCTGGCCCAGATCCAGGAGTCCCGGTAGTAGTCGGTACAGATCGGGCCGATATGGGGCTGGGTTGATTAGTGGAGGGTGTCTCGAGCACGGCATCGACACTACGACCGTTTCTTCGCGCGAGGTCAGGACCTACAGGGTCTCAGGCGTCCAGCCATCTCTGTTCTCAGAACTCGGGCTCATTTCTGTCAACGACATGCAATTCCAGCAATGCACTTCGTAGTCGCAGGGCGAAATTCGCGTATTCGCTCTCGGACGTTATGCCTGCCAGTTTTTGCATTGCGTACGCGATTCTGCGGCCATCGAAATCTCCCTTGGCCACCCACTCGTACATCTCCGAGGCTCGACCTGCGAAGTCAGAGGTCGCGGCTTCGGGCTTGCTTCCAGCGGCACGATCTATGTGACGCTCGTCGCGGAAGAGAACCGAATCTGGTGCTTCGGGCGCTTTGGTGGGAACTTCCTTTGCCGGTGGGGGCTGGACCGTGGAATGGGCTTTCGGAGAGTCTCGGTGCTTCACAAGAAATGTGGGCCCGAAATCGCTTGCGGTCCATTGCCAGATCTGGTTCTTGATGCGGGCTGAACCTCCGGAGTTTGTCGGTTCTATGCGCCCTAGACCGGAGAGTATCAATCCCTTTTTGTCTTCGAGCACCGCATCCAGTTGGGATTTTGGCGGATCCCACCGAAGCAAGTCGGGGTATGGGAATCCAATCTGATCAGCTCCGTCAGCAACGGCACTGAGTCTCCGTGCCTCATCCAGGATGTAATCGGCGTCCTGGACGGAGCCCTGCGCTGGGAGGCTGTCCGCTCCCGTCCCGCTGATCGCTGCTGCCATGCTCGCAATGGTGTCTGTGTCCGTACCGAGGTCCTGAACGGCTATCAATGCCGCCGTCTTGGGGTTGCGAGGGAAAGATGCCGCAAGGATGGCCGCAGCGACTACTGTAAGTGTCCCTGATCCGCGCGAGCTGTCTGAGTGCAGGTCGAGTGATTCGGTCAGGGCCTTGTATTCGCGGAGCTGAGCGGGCAAATCAGGGGCTTCTCCCAGCTTGCTAACGAAGGGCTCCGCGATCATAAAAGCATCCCGGCATTCATGCACGGCCCTGTTCCACCCGGTCGTGAATGATTCCTCGTTGTGCTCCTCCCAAGCAGGCACCCAGATCTGCTGGAGATCTGGATCCTCGTGGAACAGGTCTTCGGCGAACTCTGTCAGCTTAAGGAGAGTTGGGAACTCCATCGGCTGAGGAGCACACCCGGTGCCGAGCGCAAAATCGAGGAAAACAGCGTGGAGAACAGCCCCAACCAGCGCCCGAGGATGACCGTGAGTAGTGACAGCGTTCTTCAGAACGTCGTGGAGGCCTTGCTCAGGAGATTTCCCCGATCCAAGGGCCCAAATGTGCGGCTGGATGCGCATTGCAGCGCCGTTTCCGCCGGCCTCAAAATACCCGTCGTAGAAGTTCGTGAACCACCGGGTAGTTGGCCTGGCCAGGTTAGCGGCCGCGGCTTTACTGGCGCGCCCACCGCCTAAAGCGTAGGAAGGCCAGATAGTCATTTCCACCCGGGCGAACGCGTCCACATCGAAGTGCGCGCTCGAAATAGCGCGACCCGTTGCTAGCCGTAGTTGGGTGTCGTCGGAGTAGGTTCCACGAGGAAGCCTCATGGTGACGCCGAATTTCCCTCCGACGCGTCGGCTCCAGGCCATGGTGTCCGGCCAATCAGCGCTGCCTGCGGTTCGCCGTTTCAAACCCGCGTCATTGGTGAGCTCGCTGATGAAGCCGAGTGCGTCAGCCCAGGCGGACCACATCGCGCTGCCTGCGACACGCAGTTCCCGTTGGGTCACTGAAAGACCCCCGGGTTGATGATTATTTCGATATCGAGCTTCAGATTCAGTCCACCGAGGAAATGGTGGATCTCGTCGACATTTTCGCCGGATTTGACGTAGATGGCTCGCAGGTAATCCAAAGGGACCTTTCCCGGATACAGTACTTCGGCCTGCGGGTCTGTCGTGAAGAATTCAGGAGTCCGGCTGCTGCGGTAAATCGCGGTGTTGTAGTGACCCCAGAGCACCTTTGGGCTAAACATGTTTTGGATGCCGGCGAGGCTGGGGGCTCGAAGGCATGACGGGTAGGTATTATTCGTGGTCGTGAACCATACTTCCGGGTCTGCGAGCATCTCCGGGTCAAAGGACAGAACGGCCCACCATTGACCGTCTCGGTCCGGCCATTTCTCCGAGACGTTAAGCATGCGTCCGTTGATCCGGCTGATCGAAAGATTCACATAGCTGACCCAGTCGGCGTCCTTGAGCCGATGTTGGCAGTTGGCCTTGTAGACATGCTCGACGTACTTGTCCTCGTCAAGCTGATCTCGTGAGAGCACACCGTCGGAAGCAAGGATCCCTAGGAGTCCGTTCTTCATCGTGAAATGCAGGACCTCGGGAATCTGGCGTTCATGAACGAAGTTCAGGACACCTTGATCTCGAGTTTGTTCAGGGTTGCTCATAGATCGATTGCCTCGTACGTTTCGGGCTTCAGGAATTCGAACACAGAGGATTCCATGCCTGGTTTGGTCCCGAGGAGCACTGATTTCTTGGCCCGTCCGAGGCTCATGGCCACTAAACGTTGAAGGGCCCCCAGGTGGGCGTCGTCCTCTTCGTCACCGTGCGGGGTGAGCTCTTGGTTCAGCCCAATTGCGATGACGTGGTCGAACTCCAGCCCCTTCGCGGAGTGCATCGTGCTGAGAGCGATGGCGTTGTCATTGGAAGGCCATTCCGATGTCCTCGTTAGCTCGTCCCACGGGTAGCCCTTGGCGTGGAGTGCCTCACGCAGGCCCTTGAAGTACCCCCCGCCCTTGGGATGCAGAAAGGCTACCGACTCTGTCTCGAGGTCGATCGTGGGTAGATAACGATCAAAGACGTATTCCATCTGCTGATGGTAAAAGCCCCGTATGACAATCGGCATGCGGCCCTCGCGCGCGCAGTTCTGAAAGTCAGGCAGGGAGCCAAGTTCGTTGTCGCGTGTCAGTCCTGCGACTAGCGGTCGGGCGAACGCAGCGATTTGCTTGGTGTTGCGATGGTTGACAGCCAGACGGTGCGTGCTATTGACGGCGTCGATTCCGGCTTCCTTCCATGTGAAGTATCGGTGGTAGATCCGCTGCATGGAATCCAGCACGCAGGTCAGAGAGTGCGTCTCACTGAGATGCGCAACGACGGCCCGGAGCTGGTTGGCTGTAAAGTCCTGGGCTTCGTCGATGACGACGATGTCCCATTTTTCCGTTGACGTGGCGTGGTAGGCGGCCACCGCGAGATCGTTCCAGTCCAGGCTCCCCGCGGCACGGTTCGCCGCCTGGTAGGGCTTCACGACTTCGTCGATGAGTCTATGCCTCATCGCCCTGTCAATGCGCGGAGTACCGCCTCTGCCGTCACGTCGCACCGACAAGTACTCATCGACGTCCTCCGGGAGGAAACGCTCCATAATGTAGAAGGCCTCCTCCGTCAGGAAATCACGGTAAAGGCGGTCGTTTGAGAGGCCGGAAACCAATGTCCGGACGTTGTCTTCGCCGTCCACGATGCCGCTGGCCCCGGAAACTCTTACTGCCCACTTGGCGAACGTTCCGACGAACAGACGTAGATGCTCGCTGCCCTGGATCTGATCCCGCGCAAGACCATCGATGTAGCCCGCGAGCGTCTTGTTAAACGTGAGAACGAGAATCCGCACCGGGGCCTCAAGGCCAAGACGTGAGCGCCGGCTCAGCCACGATGCGGCCAGGGCCCTTAACCGGATCAACGCAGTCGTGGTTTTTCCACTGCCGGCCGCGCCGTAAATAACGACGGCCGGATCCTGCACGCCCAACAAAGCCAGTTGTTCAGGCGTGGCTCTGACAGGTTGTAGTGCCCTCATAGTGCCCCCACTTTTCATGAATAAGATGTGCGCACCATGCCAAGGCCCACGTTGAACCAATGTAGTGGATTGAGCCAGGACAGGCCTTGTGGACAGCAATTCGAGGTGTAACTCCGGCTATGAGCACCCTCGCCAATTGTACTGCCCGAGTAGGGATGGCCGGCGCTCGATCCCCAGAACAAGAAGATCCCTTGATCTGTTTGCGGCCCTGTGCCGCCGAAGTCAGGCAACAGGATGGATGCGTCATTGGAACCATCGGCTGGCTTCGGCGGCTTCGGCAAGGCTGGGCTCCTTGCTGCGCTGCGACTGCTCCATGCTGGCCGCCACGACCCAGGCGAGTGGGTACTTTCTGGGCTCGCGCAGGATGGAGAGCAAATCGTTGTCGCTGATCAAGTCCAGGCGTCCGTTCCGCAGACTTGGATCGCGTGCCACAGAGCCGCTGTCGGCTTGGACTTGAGTCTCCGGCTGATGGCTTGATGAGCTGGCCATCCTGGCACGCCGAGCTCGGCGACATTGTGCAACTGGGAATCCGTAAAATTGAATCTGCTTCCTCGGCCTGTGTCTGTCCGCAATGGTGCATGAGTAGGGCAGCCATCGCTGGAGACACCCCGGGAGCCGTCTCGACGCCGTGGTTGGGAAGGCGCCTGGCGATGCCCGCGGCACCGATTCGACTGGAAGATAGCAACAGAGCTTGTGCCATCGTCTCCGGGCAGCTCATCCACAATCTTGGCCACTCGTTGGGATAGTTGTTCGAAGACTTCAGGGGAAGCTACTGTCAGCGCCGCCAGAACCCAGGTGGCGCGGGAAAAATCTCCCGTGTGGACATCATGCTGTTGTATCCACCAATCGGACTTCGAACGCTTCAACCGCACCTGATATTGCAGATGTCCGTAGTCCAGATTCTTGCCGTCTGGACACCCGTTACTTCGCCTCAGTCTTCGATACTATCCCTAACATCCTGCGCCCAACCCGAGTCCCACCTCGCCGGGTTTGTGGAGATCGCGGCCCGAAGTTGGGTCCTGAGGAAGTCGCCGACCGGGGCGTTTTCGACTGGTAGTACTCGAATGACGTTGGAAATCAGGTAGCGGGCTTCTTCCGATCCGCGGAGAAGGTCCAGTAGGCCATACCTTGCCGCATCGGGAATGTCATCTACGGCGTAGAAGACAATCTCGCCTGCCAGGATCTTTGTGGCACTGATCGAGCGCAGCTCTTTGAGCAACAACTTGTGTCCGGTAGCAACTGGCGGGCCCGCCTGTGCGGGCATGTACGGTGCGATCAAGTCGCCGAGATTCTGCAAACCCACTACTTCTATAGGCAGAGACCGAAGGATCCCCAGTTTCATCAGTTCTGGACGTTCGCGCAGAAACCACACAAGGGCAGCTGATTCTGCCTTGCTCAGACCTTTCAGTGCAGTGTTAAGCTGGGCGCGTGCATGAGCGGCGATGTTGTCCGTTCTCGTTGAAAGCGCGGCCAGCAGCCATACCGCTGAGATTTTGGCGCCAGACCCCGCGTCCAGACTCGCTTGAGTACGTTCTTTCACTTGGGTCCACGCCTGCGTGTCGCGTTCGGCGGATTCTCTCAGCACCCGATTCAGCTGCTCTGTGTGGCTTCCGGGTGGTTCGCCTAGCGCCTCGAGCGCGTATCTCGTGAGCCTGCGAAGGTATTTGGGGGCGTCTGCGGCGATATCGTCGTCGAGGAGGTCGACTGCGAGCATAGGTCCGATCAGGCTAGTGCCGGTGGCTTCATCACGGTGGCCGACGTCGCCGACCAGCGAAACGAGACCGTCGCGGAGAATCTCGCGCTCTTCGAAAAGTTGACCCACCCCGAGCAGCCATGTATGCCGCCAATGGGCAGACGTGGCGGTCCGTTCGAAGGGGTCCAACGTCTTATTGTCGCCCAAGCTGAAGAAGTACGAGGCCGCCATGAATTCCTGGAGGCTTCGGAGTTCGAAACCGACATGCTCGGCTTTCCGCGGGACAAGTAGGACAAGCCGATCAAGAGCCGCTTTAGCGAGGTCTGAGGTGATCCGTCGTAGATCGACGGTCGGAAAGTCCTCTGCCGTGAGCCGTTCGGCGATGACACTTTCGAACTGTTTGTTGGTGAGAAGCGCATCAGCGTGTCCGACGTCTTCAGCTCGTTGCTGCAGGGTGATACCTACGCGTTCGTGGATCCTCTGGACGTTTCGCCGCTGTTCTCGAAGGAGCCTAGCCAGGTACGAAGGCTCCTTGTTCATCTCACGCTCGTAGATGGTCGAAAAGTATTGGCTGAACAGCTCGTGACGGCTCTCCGGGAGTTTTGCGCGCTTCGCCAGCAACAAACTCATGATCGTGACTTGCAGGGGCGTGACCATCAGCCGGCTTGTCGCCTCCCGTTCTACGGCAATCTTGGCATGGCGGACGACATGCTCTTGCAACTCCTCGTCACCGGGATACTGAACGGCGGCGAGTTGTTTAACGTAGTTCACGGATTGTTCGGCAGTGAGTGGCGCAAGAGTCAGCTGCTCGTAGGACTCTGGGGAGAGTTCCTGCACATAGCCCTGCGGCCGGGTTGTCGCAACGACAAACACGTCTGCTTCTACACTTTTGGCATCGGTGAGAAAGTCGTCGATCGCCTCAAAGACCTTCTCGCGTGAGGATGAGGCAGGTACCTCATCCAGGCCGTCGAGAACAATCATCCATGGCCATATGCGGAGCCATGACTTCAACTTCGCCGGAGTGACCTCCGCATCACCGTCGATCAGATCGTTCATCTTTTCAGCGATGAAACGTAAGAGACCTCCGGACTTGCCACTAGTGAGCGCATCGCCCAATTCGCTCAGTCTCACAAGGACCGGCCAGCGCCGGTTCAGGGGTAGCGGGACACCCATCTCATAAACCAGATGCTGTCGCATTGCCTTCAAGACATCGGCATCCGCGAAAGCAAGCTTGGAAGCCGGGTAGGTCTGCAAAAGGGCGAGACGATAGGCCTGGCAGAGCAGCAACCCTAACGTCGACTTGCCCTGACCCGGACCACCTACGACCACGACATAAGGTTTGGCAGGCATTTCATCCCCGGGGCGCAGCATCCGATCTCCAAGCATCACGATCTTTCGAAGCACGCCAGACTCGCCTCCGTAAGCACCGGACTCCTCCATGTGAGGCAGATCAATAGCGATTTGCGAAAGCGGAAGGCGCTTCGAGCGGTCGGCTCCAGACTCATCGAGACGGACCCACTGTTCCCGTCGAAGACTCTTCAGGCTGTGTGTCTCATAGATCGCTTCAAGACCTTGTCCATCAAACTGAAGCTGGCTCTGGATCTGCGACAGTAGGTCACCAGCCATGAGAAACGCGTTGTAGCGGTTCCGGATGCCTTGATTGTTGTCCAGTAACGAATAGATCTTGTCCCCATGCCAGAGTGCCCAGCCCCGAACACCCAAGGATGGCAGTTCCCTGGCGAGGAGGACGTTCACTTCGTCAATACCCCCGACACCCGGCACCGACGAAAGCAGGACATTCGTGGTGAAGAGCAGATACTCCGGTAACCGACCATTCGTGCGCCTGCGCTTTTGTTCATCTTTCCACTCGTTGATCTCACGCTGAATGGCATTACGAAGCCATCTTGCGTTGTCCTTAACATCCCGAGGCTCCTCGCGGAACTTCGCCTGGATCACGAGGTAACCGTTCCAGTTGTCCTTGGCTCCCCCGCCGTCCGGGTAGGACATCGAACCCTCGAACGTTGCCTCTCGGCCACCGTCGGACCCCACCCCGAACACTTCGACCGAGGCTCCGAAGACTGCAATCGCTAACGCTCGGGTCAGATGCTCAAACTCAACATCGCCCAATCGATCCAATTCGTACTTCGCCAAGACAGATCCCCCCAAGAACTCATCGCCACTGCCGTGCAGCCGGGCCGCCGGTCAGGAAACGTAGCTCCAAGTTAACCACCATTTGATGCCCGCCGAAGAGATGTCGATGTCAATAGCCGGCGCTGGTGGTTCCGACACTTGGCTGCGGAGAAAGCTGCGCCTATTGGGCGACCACGAGCTCCATTTCGAAGCCGACAAAACGGGCGACATAGTTACCTCTACGTCGAGCCGTTGCGATGATCGTTGGAAACCGCCCAGTCCGCCCGTTCTATGCCATCGGCCGTCGAATTCGATGATCACCCCGGATAGGAGTCCCTAGCGCAGGCCTCTGCCTTGGCAAGTGCATGGCGGAAGTCTGGGACTATCTCATTAACGGTGTATCCGGCGGTTTCCTTTAGTAGTTTTCAGCTGCCGGGAATCGGTCGCTGAAGGTGATGGCGAAGGCGTTCAAAGCGGGCTTCCAACGCACGGCCCATCGGGTCCT
>NZ_QMKP01000036.1 GCF_003287955.1 Arthrobacter sp. AQ5-06
CTTGGTCAGCTGTTTGAGCAACCCGCCAGGACCGGTCAGGGACAATCCCCGTTCCCGGGCCATCCTCACCAGCTCACGGGCGGCCTCAGCCTCGGAAGTTTCGTTCAGTTTCGCAGTGGTGTCCGCACTCTTCACGGCATCCAGTGTCACCGTCATAACCAGCTCATTCCTGCCAGGCACACCGCCTGGCGTGTCGAGCCGGATACACCGTTAATTCCACAGTCCCACGCTTTGACGGTTATCGTCCGGAAGTGATTTTGGCTCCCGTCGTTGGCGACCAATCGATTCTGCCGCCTTGGAAATTCTGCGCGGTAGTTTGTCCCCCAATCGAAAATACCCCGGTGGTGGGGTAGCCGAGAGGGCCGGTTTCCCAGCCTTGGGCTGCCCAGGCATTTCGGATTGGGCCGTTGGGGCTGATTTGTGCGCCGGTGGAGGCTGTCCAGTAGATGGCGCCGTTCTGGAAGCCTTGTGATTGGGCTCCGTTGGCGGCGGTGCGGACGTCGGTGGTGGGGTAGCCGAGAGGGCCGGTTTCCCAGCCTTGGGCTGCCCAGGCATCGCGAATGACGCCTGCGGAGATGTGGGCGCCGGTGGAGGCTGTCCAGTAGATGGCGCCGTTCTGGAAGCCTTGTGATTGGGCTCCGTTGGCAGCGGTGCGGACGCCGGTGGTGGGGTAGCCGAGAGGGCCTGCTTCCCAGCCTTGGGCTGCCCAGGCATTGCGGATTGGGCCGTTGGGGCTGATTTGTGCGCCGGTGGAGGCTGTCCAGTAAATGGCGCCGTTCTGGAAGCCTTGTGATTGGGCTCCGTTGGCGGCGGTGCGGACGTCGGTGGTGGGGTAGCCGAGAGGGCCGGTTTCCCAGCCTTGGGCTGCCCAGGCATCGCGAATGACGCCTGCGGAGATGTGGGCGCCGGTGGAGGCTGTCCAGTAGATGGCGCCGTTTTCGTAGCCCTGGGACACGCTTCCGTTCAGCCCTGCCCGCACATTCGTGACTGGCTTGCCGAGCATCGGAGACCCAGCTGCCAAGTCAGCGATGGCCTTAAAAGCTGCTTGAGGAATTCCTGCGTTCGCAAACGCGCTAAGGTCGGCGTAACTGCCGTTCCAAACATTCGAGTCGCCGGCGAACGGGCCTGTGCTGCTGTATTGCCAAATGCTGTACGTGCTCCAGCTCGCCGTTGGAACCGCGCCTGCGTTGTTCGTCGGAGAGCTGGGGTAGGCCGCAACCCAAAGCGGATAGTCACCGAATCCTGAGGGATTGCCCAGGCACTGATTCCACCAGCTCGTATTGGTGTAGATGACGGGAAGGCGGCCGGTCAAGGACTGCATGGTATTACCGAAGTCGCGGACCCAGGCACTTAGTTGCGCTGGCGCCATCCCGTAGCAGGTATTGCCGAAGTAGAAGCCATTGATCGTCCGGCCGGCGTAAGGGTTGAACTCAAAGTCTAGGACGGGCGGCATTGTGTAGCCGTCAGCGGTCCAACCCCCACCGTTCTGCACGAAGTAGCGGGCCTGGTCGGCGCCTGAGGACCAGTTGGGTATGGCGAAGTGGTAGGCGCCACGGATCATTCCAACGCTGCGCGAAGCCTGATACTGGGACCCGAAAAGTTCGTTGGTGTAGTAGTTTCCTTCTGACGCTTTCACGTAGGCGAAGCGGGCGCCCATGTTCCATTGCTGCTGCCAGTCGATGCTCGGTTGATGGGCACTGACGTCGAGTCCCTGGACACCAAACGTCGGCATCCAGGTGCCCTCGGTGCTCAGAGACTCCGTGCTCAGTTTCTGTATCGAGGCTGATGGGGACGAGCCGGTCACTCGTTTCGACCGCTGGCCCATTTCTGCTCCGCCGACTCCAATGGCTTTAGCCATCGACTCGTTCGTAACGGACGGTACCGGCTCCGGGGAGGGCGCAGCCGTCGACGTCGGCGAGACAGTATTCGCAGAAGCCGTCGCAGCAGGTGCGGTTGCCGACGTCGAGACTGCAGGCGAGGGCGAAGGGGATGGACTGGGAGCCGATGTTAGGGAAGGCGTCGGTGCGGGACTGGAATCAACGGCGAAGGCGGGGCCCACCAGTCCAGGGCCAACTACGAGAGCGGCAGCCAGAACTGCCGTCCCTAAGGACTGCATGACTGGGCGACGGGACTGAGACGGGTTCCGCTTCATTTTTCTTGGCTCCGGAGATTGTGGCGCTCCCCCGAACGCTCATCTGGGTTGCTGTTCCGGCGTCTCCCCCAGGGAGCCGCCGGACAGAGTGACTGAGACTTAACGCGCCAACCCTAACACCGCAGTGACTGCTGCGACCAGTGTTTTAGGTGTTACTGATGTGAACGATGCGCCAACGTTATCCACACCCTGCCTCATATGACTTGGCGGCGTGCTGTACGGTCCCTAGGCTGTATCCCAGTTGAACTGCCTCCGCCGGGGGCGGCAGTTGTAGTGGGGAACAATATGGACGCCGTGCGAATCGTTGAAGACGAAGTCCGCGAGCTGATCCGCCGTCGGGGTCTGGATCCGTTGCGGCAGGCGGGCGAGGTCCGCCGTCTGGTCGAGGCAGCTGTCAGCGATTACGACGAACGCGCCCTAATGGGGCCGCTCCCTCCGATTGGCCCCCTGGAGGCCGCGCGCAGGTTTGTCTTTGACGCGGTGGCCGGCTTCGGAGTGCTTCAGCCGTTGCTGGACGATCCGACCATCGAGGAAGTCTGGATCAACGCGCCCAACGAAATCTACGTCGCCAGGAACGGCGAGTCGGAACTGACCTCCCTCAGCCTCACGGACCAGCAGGTTCGCGATCTCGTGGAACGCATGCTCAAGAGTTCCGGCCGTCGCCTGGACATGTCATCACCCTTTGTGGACGCAGCCCTCCCTGACGGTTCCAGGCTGCATGTGGTTATCCCGGACGTGACCCGTCGGCATTGGGCGGTAAACATCCGCAAGTTCGTGGTCAAGGCCAGCAGGCTTGAGCACCTGGTCGAGCTGGGCACACTGACGCCGCAGTCCGCCCGGTTCCTCGGTGCAGCGGTATCCAGCGGACTGAACATCCTGGTGTCCGGCTCAACCCAGGCGGGCAAGACCACCATGCTCAACTGCCTGGCTGCGAGCATCGGCAGCCGTGAGCGCGTCATCACGGTCGAGGAAATCTTTGAGCTCCAGTTCCCGCTCCGGGACGTCGTCGGACTCCAGTGCAGGCAGCCCAACCTCGAAGGCCAAGGCGAGATTCCACTGCGCAGGCTGGTCAAGGAAGCCCTCCGGATGCGCCCGGACCGCTTGGTCGTAGGAGAGGTACGGGAAGCGGAAAGCCTCGACATGCTCATCGCTCTAAATAGCGGTCTACCGGCTATGGTTCACGCACAGTGCAGACTACGATGGCAGAATGCCCTCACGTACCGCGTTCATATACTGCCGGATCAGCGACGACAAGTCCGGGGAGGGCCTTGGTGTGCAACGCCAAGAAGCCGACTGCCGGGAGCTGGCCGAGGCGAAGGGTTACACGGTAGTTCGCGTCTTCATTGACAACGACATAAGCGCATACTCGGGCAAGGCGCGGCCACAGTACGCGGCCATGACGAAAAGGATTGCCGCAGGAGAAGTTGACGCGGTCCTATGCTGGCAGTTTGACAGGATAACCCGGCGTCCCGTTGAGCTCGAAGCCTACATGGACGCCTGTCACGCAGGTAAGGCAATCACTCACACGGTGAAGACGGGGGAGATCGATCTGTCCACGGACTCCGGCCAGATGATTGCACGGATGCTCGGTGCTGCCGCCCGGTACGAGTCTGATATGAAGGCCACGAGAATCCGCAGAGCAGTGGAGCAGGCGACAAGGGCAGGCAAGTGGACCGGCGGCACCCGTCCGTTCGGCTGGACAATAACTGATGCAGTGCCAGAGCTACACCCCGTGGAGTCCGAGGCGCTCGCCGATGCGTGCACCCGAGTCTTGAGGGGAGACAGTTTGGGGTCGATTATTCGCGACATGAACGACCGGGGCCTCGAGACAACGATGGGAAACAAATGGGGATACGCTCAGTTGGCTCAAGTCCTGGAGCGTCCTCGCAACGCAGGGCTTGCAGCACTGCGCGGAGAAATTGTCGGCGTGTCTTTATTTCCAGCCATAGTTACTGAGAACGTATGGCGCGGTGTCTGCGCGGTGCTGGCCGATCCATCCCGCAGGCGCTCGCAGTCGAACAAAGCTGTCCACTTACTGGCAGGCATTGCCCAATGCCATTGCGGCGCAGTTGTCCGGTCGGCGTCCATGACGACGCGCAAGGGAGTGATGCACAAAATATATAGGTGCGTTGAGCGTGGTCCTGGGCACGTGAGTAAACGAATTGAATTCGTAGACGCGGTTTTGAACAACATCATCGTTGCCGTTCGTGCTGCCCATGAGGCTGCCAAGAGTAGTGCGGGGGGACCGGACCCGGAGGCCGAACGGCTACAGCTAGAAGCCACAGCGCTTCGCAAGCGACAAAACGAAGCGGGCGTACAGGCTGCGCTCGGCCAGATACCTATGCACATGTTGAGCAATATCAACGCTGTTATCGAAAAGGAACTGGCGGTTGTTACTGCTGCAATGGTTCGCATTGAGGAGGAGGCGGCACGTCGGCCGCCTACGCATGACATCCCGCCCCTGTCGATGGACTCGCCTGAGGCGCAGGAGTGGTTGAACATGCATATCGATGACCGTAGGGACTATCTCCGCAGCATCTGCAATGTGGTGCTGCTCCCGCACGGCAAGGGCTCTACCAAAGTTTTCAACGCGGACACGGTGCAGGTGGTCGTCAAGGCCCCGGGAGAGGGGCCTGGGCCACTGGACACAACCGCGATACAGCGGCTCATGAAGCAGGTGACCAACCTAAAGGGGGCGGGCGCGGGACTCTTCGTGACGTTCCATATGGACGGCGAAGAGATCACATACGAGTTGAAAGACGCTGCCATGCACCTCAAAGGTGAGGAGAGCCTGCTGCCACACCTAGCGCCGCTTGAGGACAGTGGCGAGCGACGCCTTGAGGAGGTCAGGAACGGGTCCGTGTAGGCTCTACAAGGGCCTAGCAGGGCGACGGTGACACAAAGCCCCACCGCCCAGTTTCTAGGCCCTTAGGACCCGTGCTACTGCATGTCTGAGCAGGCGAGTTTAGAGAGCATGAGCGGGGCCTGATCTGTGCTTGGCAGGAAACTTGGCGCGGCGTCGAACCGTCCACGCTGCGATCGTAACCACAACAGCAGGTGTCAAGAATATGAGAGCTGCGGGGCTCATGAAAGCCCCGGCGCTGGCGTACGCCAAGAGTCCCACGGCCCACATCAGGGCCGCAGCGTACTCGGTGACCACTGCCATGGACACCCGAAACGTCGGATCTCGGAAAGCGAAGACCGTTCCACGCTGCAAGTTATCCATGGGACTCCTTTGATTACCAGCAATCACTAGTTGTAATGACAGCACGGATGCAGGGCTCGCGCCAGAGGAAAGACCGCAGTTCAGCGCAGGCAGCCGTTACGCCTGGTTTAGTTGGCGGGATCGTTCGGCAGGCGTTCCGGATGTTTGGGGTCTCTGCCGCGCTCCCTCCAGTACTCGTCACGCTGCCACAACGAAAACCGGGTCGCCCAGACGATCAGAATTATGGTTCCAGTACCGAGGATTGCCACCTTGACCCACAACCACGGTTCAGTTTCGATCGGCAGAAAGTTGAGGATCAGCATTAATGGGGTGAAGACCAGCATGTAGCGAGAGAGCCGACGGAATCTCCGCTGCACTTCTGCGGATACGGGGGTTGCGGACTGGCCCCATACGCGTCGGGCTCCTGATGACATACATGAACTGAACCATGAACAGAGGAATCTGATAAGCCCCGTCGGAAAGATGCGGAGGCGGCCCCCAGTAGAGCTTGGCTACGCCTCCCCGCGAACCCTCCTTTCTGGTGCCTGGCGGGGAAATTTGGTCCTCATTATGCGGTGGGGTACAAAAGTGCCGCACTGCCCCTGCTAAGCCTCCATGGTCTTCCCCTGACTGTAATCAAAGGGTGTAACGGGAGGGCCGGGTGGCAGGCTTTGGTAGTGCCTCCTATTCGCGTTTGGCGGTCAGTGACAACGCTTCCATGCGACGGTAAAGCGTTGCACGGGACATGCCGAGATTGCGTGCAACCTGCGCCGCTGGCTCGCCTGACTGAATCAGGCGGGCCGCGCTCTTGATCTGGCTATCCGTGAACTGGGCTTTACGTCCACCCAGATCCTTGCCAGCGGCTCGACGCTTGCTCACGCTGTCAGTGATCCGCTCCCGCTTGATCTCCAGTTCCATCTGCCCCAGCGCTGCCATGACGGTAAACACCATGCCGCCCATAGGCGTGCTGGTGTCCACATCCCCACCGCCCAAGTTCAGCACGCGGAGCCCTGCACCCTTCGCCTTGATCTGATCAGCCAGCCCCAGCATGTTTACGGTGGACCGCCCCAAGCGGTCCAGCGTGGTAACCACTAGTGTGTCGCCGTCGTGCAAAGCCCCCATGGCTTTGTCCAGCTCCACCCGTGACGCCCTGGCGCCGCTCACGCCGTGATCTACGTACAGATCATCCCGCCGCACACTAGCGGCCAACAGGTCTTGTTCTTGCCTGTCGGTGTCCTGCGCCTTGGTCGATACTCTGGCGTAGCCGATCAGCTTTCCCATGTTCCTACCCCCTCAATGTGTCTCGCAACAGTGGTTCAATACATCGAATCTAACAGCTACTTACGAGACATACAAGGAAGACACTTTTACCCACCGTTCCCATGCCCAATGTGTCTCATAACCTAAGTGTCTTTTATCTCACGGGTTGCAAGACAAGGCGGCGCTGCTGCTTGCTGTGACAAAATCACACCATGGCCCCAGAAATACCAACCCCCAAGTACATGCAGCCCAGTTTTGCTTGTCCGCTCTGCGGCGCACTCGCTGCCCAGGAGTGGCGTGAACTGCATGTGCCCACTGGCAGGGGTGGTTTCGGACCCCTCCAGAACAAGCGGCGACTTGATACGAAACCGGCAGCCGGGCCGCGTTTCGTAGATCCACGCTGGGCTGCCAGCCAGTGCTATGCCTGTGAGAACCACTCAATCTGGCTGCAAGAATCACTCGTGTACCCGGACCCGCTGTCAGCGCGAATTGACGTGGCTCACGCACCCCATGAAGAAATGCCAGAGGATGCAGCAGACCTCTTTCGCGAGGCAGTGGCGGTATTGCCATTCTCTCGACGTGCCGCCGCAGCCCTGTGCCGCGCCTCCATGGAACGGTTAGTGAAGTTCCTTGACCCTGACAGTCCCCGACGTGCCAAGTTGGATGAGCGGTTGGCCCGACTTGAAGGGCGGGTTTCAACGTCCACCATTGATCTGTTGAATGTCCTGCGTCATGTAGGCAACACCGCTCTGCACGGTGAGCAGGATGGCGATGGATCGGCAACTATCTACGTCGACGAGGATGACGAGACGATTGCCGAGACTTTCTTCCTGGTCATCAACACACTCGTTGATGAACTGATAACCAGGCCACGGCGCAGCGCTGAACTCTACGGCAACCTCCCGGAAGGTGTGCGCGAGGCTTACGAGGCCAAGGCGGGGAGGGGGGGTGACCCCCGATGAGCGGTAGCGCCTCCCCGGTCGTCATAGCGCCTTTGATCGGGTACGGGTTAAGGTTTTCTGCTGGATTTTTTAGGGACCAGAGGAGAGGAAGCGCCCGGCTTCGGCTTGTTCCTCAGTAGCTCAGTAACAGCGGGGTATGCTGCTGGGCCAAGCGCATGCTCGAAGGGCTTCCCGTCCAGCCCGTAGGCGAACGGCTCCCTGCCGGGTTCGCCCCTGCCGACGGGCAGGCCCTTCATCATGGCCCACAACATGACTTTGGGTTCCATGTGCGGAATCTTGGCGAGGTCCCGCAGGACCGCCTCGGGATCTTCCAGCGCTCGTTGGTGTTCCAGTTCGCTGTTGCGGCGCTCCGTCATTGGCATGAGATGGTCGGGACGCACGCAGAGTGAGTTCCCGCATACGTGATCCAGTGTCCGCTTTGGGCGGTGCCCTCCCACGAAGTTGTTGTAGGAGTAGCGGTGGGCCAACCAGTCGTGGTTGCCGATGCTCAGCAAACCGTAGCCCGGAGGCAAGTTCCCATCTGGTCCGGGTACCGTCTTGTTGCGGCGACCGGTCCACGGCCAGCAACCGAACAGGCCGTCAAGCCCTTCCCGGCTTGGTGTGATTGATGCAAGGAACTTTTCCAAGGTCCGTGCAACGGCCTCTGGCTTACGGATGGGTTCCTGTAGTAACAGGGGTTCGTGCATTCGGCAGTACCCCTGACGGGATTGCTTCGGCTTCAGGCGCGCCCCGCAACGATCCGCCTTGCACTGGGGTAACTTGCGTTGTTCCTGCTTGTAATGCTTCTCGCACAGGCCATCGGCGTAGTGGGACGGTGGCTTTATGTGGCGCGGGAGCGTCACAAGGCAGACGAGGCAACTCCGTGAAACCAGTGCTTTAGGTCTTGCCATTGGTGCGCCTCGATCTGTCCTATGTAACTACCGGGGATGATCTTACCGTGACTGCTGCAGTCCGCAGAAACGAAGGACTTGCGGAATCAAAACCCTATTCTTGGACATGGGAGAGTTAGGGCAATACGGTTGGTGTTCTGGGGTGGTATCGCCCTAAGCCTCGTAGCCCCAGCGGAGAGGCTACGACCACTGATTACCAGTGCTGGTGTGGTTCGGCAGGCACCATGAAGTGCCTCCAAACGGGATCTGTTCCCGGGCCCGACGACGGCACTTCCGGGCCGTCGTATTCCCATCGATCGTTCGGTGCCTCGCTGGCGCCGATGGCGAACACCCATCCAGTTACGGTTTGTCGCCACGCCCACCACTGTTGCCCATCTTCGGCAATGTGCATGGTGATGACGGCCCCCTCGGGCAGTCCCCTCTTGGTAAAAGTGTCAGGGCCAAGCAAGTCGAGCAGGTCGTCCCTGTACCGGCCCCGTTGCCGATAATGCCCTGCATGACACAGGTGCAAATAGCTGAGACAGTCCCTAGTCTCCGCAAACTCTCGTTGGTCAAGCTGCTGTCCAGCTTCGTCTACGCCAACCAACGCAGCATTGGCCACCAGCCGTTGCTGCTTATCGATCGCTTTTTGAAGGCGGGCGGCCTCCGCTGCCTGCCCTTCATCAAATGCCTTCATTGCCTCAGCAAGCGTGGTTGCCCTCGACATGGTCATCCTTGTTCGCTGCGTAACGGCATTCAACTTCCTGACGCTGAGTCCCGCCCGAACGACTAAGGCGAGTGCGGGCTTAGCCAATGGCGTGCCCGCAGGAACCGTTGCCCGCATTCGAGACACGGCAGACTCGTAGGCGGCATAAACGGTGAATGCGTACATGAACGGCAGGAAAGCTGCCGTCATGGTGATTGGGAGAGCAAACTTCCTAGCCTCTATCAGGAGGTCAATCCTTGACCACTGGGCAGTGATTTCCAGTCCACTGCGAAGGACGACGACCAGAACGAGGACTGCAATCACCGCAGTGAAGAACTGGTGTGCGTGGTGATGCTCGGGCCTGCTAGCGCTGAATGCGTACAGTATCCCCAGCACCAGGAATGCCCCTTGCAATGCGATCTCGGTAGGTAGTTCGAAGGGGTACATATCAAGGGCAAACTGCACGGCCACTGGCCAAGCTACTGCGCCAAAGGCGATGTTGCGGAAGAAGTGACGCTCAGTCAATGCTCGGTTGAGGCGAAACAGCGACACAAGAGCAACTGTCAGGAACCAAACGATCGTGGGCGTAATCAGCTTGGCGTCCCACACATTAATAAGGATGAGACCACCAACGACGGTGAGGGTGTACACCACCAGGAGCGTGAGCGGGGTGAGTATCTGGCGTTTGGCGAATGCGGCAAGCACGGGCCCGAAGGCCCGCCTGGAAGCAGGGATGATAATCAGTGCAACGGCGATAGCGCCGAACCAGATGAGCAAGGGACTGCTGAAGGTTTGGTTGACTCCTAGCCTGTGAGGATTGGCCTCGCGGGTGGAAGGATGTTCATCATGCCCAAAGCCTTTCCTGAAGAGTTCCGCCGCGATGTGGTCGCGGTTGCCCGCAAGG
>NZ_QMKP01000037.1 GCF_003287955.1 Arthrobacter sp. AQ5-06
CTTGGTCAGCTGTTTGAGCAACCCGCCAGGACCGGTCAGGGACAATCCCCGTTCCCGGGCCATCCTCACCAGCTCACGGGCGGCCTCAGCCTCGGAAGTTTCGTTCAGTTTCGCAGTGGTGTCCGCACTCTTCACGGCATCCAGTGTCACCGTCATAACCAGCTCATTCCTGCCAGGCACACCGCCTGGCGTGTCGAGCCGGATACACCGTTAATTCCACAGTCCCCCCTGCCCCGCCACCCGATCCTGTGTTGGCGTTTGCTCCCGAGTCCCGTGGCGCGGTGCCCGTTGCTCCGGTGCTGAGCTCCGGTGCAGGGACGGCGGAAAGGCTGTTTTGGATGATGGTCATGGTGACGGTTTCCCTTCTGTGCTCCGGCCGAGTTGCCGGCTGCTTCGACTCTTCCCGGCTCCGCAGGTCTCGGTAAGGGCCAACATCCCCTAAGTGGATAAGCGCGGCTTTGAGCTGAATGTGGAGGACGGGACGGGGTGTGGCGGAAGGGACCGGGAGTCAGGACCCGGACGGCACCAGTGCCAGCAGGACCGGGACAACGCCCAGGCAGATGAAGGCCGGGAGCGAGCACAGGCCCAGCGGAATGACCAGCTTCACGCCGAGCGAGGCCGCCCGTTTCTCCGCAGCGCGGAACCTTTCCCGGCGTAGCCTGGCAGCCTGCGCGTAAAGGATGGCCGACGACGGCGCTCCGGTCAGGGCGGCGAACCCCAGTGCGTCACGCAATTCCAGGATTTCAGGAAGCCTGACTTCAGAACTGCGCCAGGCGGTCTCCCAGTCGGCTCCGATAGCGAGCGCAGACACCACCGGACGCAGCGCCTTGCCGTAGTCCGTGGAGGCCGAGGCTGCGACGAGTTCCAGTGACCGTCCAATCCCTGACCCCGCGTCCAGCATCGCGGCCACGAGCTCCAGCATCATCGCCGTGTCACGCAATCCGTGAAGACGGCCGCCTTGAGTGAGTGCTTCATCGGCCCCTTGCGACCCCGCACCCACTTCCCCTCGCAGTCTGAGTAGTCGCTTTCGGACCCGGCTTGGCTGCGAAAGGGCAAGGCAAGCGGCAGCAGCCAGAACAACCACCAAGGCAAGCCCCGGCACCAGAATATCCGTCATGGCACACCGGCCCCTGCGGCAGCACGGACCAGGCGGGCGGACCAGATTCTTCCGGCGATAGTGAGGCCCACTCCCGCTCCGAGCGCCGCCATTCCCAGCGGGGTCCCGATCAGGATGGCCAGGGGATCCACGCCCAGCGCTATTCCCAGGCCCGTCCCATCAGCGGGAGCCACGTCAGGAGACTGACCGTGGCTTTAGGTCCGGCGAGGGCTGTCTGCCGTGCGGCCTCGGCATCGTCTTCGACTTCCAGTTGTGCCGCAAAACGCGCCAAAACATCGGCCAGCGGACAGCCGCTGGCTTCGGCAACGTCAAAGCAGGCGGCCAGCTCACACCAGATACGGGGGCTGAACGACAACAGACAGCACCATACACAACCCCCATGGCAAACTCTCCCAGGAATCCGCCGGCGCTGCGTATCTTTGGCCCATGGAAGGCCTGCAGCGGCACGTACCGCGACTAGGCTGGACCGGTGAAAATAAACAGGCAGCATTGAAGCCCCGGACGGCAGCCAGGACCGGGTTACGGCCACGCGAGGACTATGCCACGGCACACGATGCGCTCCTGCAGCTGGTTCCGGAGGGACACAAGCTCATCGTCATTCGCACCTGGTGAACAGCACATCTACTGCGTAGGCCCGGTTCGTGCGGGCATAGGAACCACAAGCGGGCAGCAGCTTCTAAGGCGCCCAGGGGGCTACGGGCGGGACTTACCACATTGGCTGACAGTGACAATCACCCCCCCACTCCGTACTAACTATTTAGATTTGGCCGGATACGTGACTTGAATGGATTGGATCTGGCCCTCCGCCAAGACGACAACCTTGTCCTTGGGCAGAAGCTTAGGTGGATTGCTGTCCTTTTTGGCCCGGCGATAGAAGGCAGATCGCTGATCAGCGGGTGGTCGCCTGCGAGATAAGGGGGAACCCAGAGCGATAGTTCGCTGATCGTCCTCGGGGTCGCTGTCGAAGGCCTTGAGTTCACCTCGCCATACTGTGCCGTCCTTCAGTTCCACAGCCAAGTACGGCGGAACTCTCTCGTCCGGATTCCATTGCACGAAAGCCCTATGCCAGACCCGCACTTGAGATATAGGGGCACGGTGATGCGGCCACCGCCAGGCTGCTGCGAGGAGCGCCAGCCCGCATGCTGTAGCGCAAGTAGCGAGGGCAGCGCCGACAAATGGAATTGCTGTACCCAGCGACGAGAGCGGGTCGCCATCATCGGCATCGAAACCTTCATACAGCGGAATCCATGCCAACGGCAGCATAATTGCGCCCGCGATACTCGTCGCGACCAGTGATGCGAGGATCACGCGCGACAGCTCCACGAGCGTTGATTGTTTTACGGCGGGTTCATAACGTGACTGCTGCAGCTCCCAAACGATACCGGGGGCAATAAGCAGCAGGAACGACAGAACCGCTGTCAGGCTGTCAGGAATCAATCGTCATCGGCAACGGCAAGTTCATCAGCAGTCTGCGTGCTGACCTGCATAACACCCTGCTGGTAAGAGTAAGAGGAGCCGAGAAGAGACTTTTCTTCCACCTCCTGTATATCGGGACGGACTGCTGGCTCATTCGCGTTGTCGTTGCTCATGCCCATACTTTACTTCTGCGACACTCATCTGACCGGAAAGAGCGCCACGGTCCAAACCGAGTTCCACGACCGTTCCAGGGCAACAGCCATTCGACTGACACTGAGGGCCTTCCAAATCTGGGTTTTGTTCTTGCTCTGCAGCTGGAGCAGAAGCGCTGCCGCATGGCACTCCGGAGTCAAGACGGTGGGCCGACCACCCCTGTAAGACCCGCCCGCAAAAGGGATGGTCGGCCCCAGGTCATCCCTTTGCGGCCCGGTCTGTCCAAATAGAACCAAAGTAAAGACTGTGGTCGCTATGATCACGGCCGGATACTAACCCCTCGATGCCCGCAGGTCCTCCGAACGTCAGGCGGCTGGCGGGGCCTATCGGCGGTTGAGGTTGTTCTGTAGAACGCCGCGCCCCGAAAAAAGCGTCTGTGAATGGACTTTAATCCATTCACTTGATATTTTCGGCTCAACATCACACCACTGGGGGATAATTGCGACCACTATCCGATTTCACTACAGACTGCCCGCTTCAGGAGTGCTCATACTTGCTAGCTTCAGAAGCCATATCTGCTTTGAACGAGCGCGGAGAACCTCGATGAAGAGGGTGCCGCCGTTGCATTCCCCATTCGCCTTCCTAGTCACTGCTCTCTTGGTATCGTCGCTTGTTTCAGCGGTACCGGCCCAGGCGGCAAAAAACCCAGACCCAGATCCAAATAGGACTGAAGCCGTGCAGCCGGCGACCAAAAAACCGGCCCGCGTCGATGAGAAGGACCGGGACAAGGTTCTGGGTAAGGGATGGAAAGAAAGTCCCGATCAGGCATGGACTACAGTTGCAGACCAGGATGGCTTCCATATCCTCCGATCCGTCAGCAAGGAGGGCTATAAATGGGAACAAGTCGCGACGCTGAACGAGCCCCTGATCAGTACTGATAAGTGGATTGGGAATGCATGTTCCACGTCCGATGGAAAGTATCTAGCAGTGGTCTATGCTCCTCGAGACTTCACTAATTCTGAACAAGCTGCAAACTTGGGCGGCTTCGCAGCTACGGTCGATCTAACGAGCGGTGCCGTTAGGCGACTCGGCCAAGGGTTCAGTCTCGCGTATTACAACCCTGGCTGTGGATTTTCTGATCGCTTCGTGCTGTCCCGCCAGGCCAAGGACGAATCCAAATCACAGATGCTAACGCTCAGCGCGGAAACAGGTGCTGTGCTCAGCGATCAAGTTGTTCCGGGACAATTTTCGTCTGCCGTGCCAACCAAAGATGGCATTGTGGCGGCGGTTTCCGGTTCCCTTCAGTTCATCGGGACGGATTCATTGGCAACACCGCTTACCGCGACTAGTGGTGTCGGCTACGGGCTGACAGTGGTTGGCGATGAACTGGCGTACGCGGAGCGGTCCGGCGAGTCCGCTACGGTCAAAATCACAGCCCTATCGAGAGGTCCACAAACTTCAACGAAGCTCGCTGATGGACCCGTGGTTGGTACTCGTCCGGTCCGTGATGGTCTTGGCCAAATTTACGTCACGGGTTCTGTCTCTTCAATTAAGGCCAAGAAAACGCCCAAGGGAACGGCGGTTTCTCGTGCACCGGCGGGCAGCCGTCCCTCGTCTCACGGCAGGATCGCAGTAGAAGAGACTCAGTCTCTCAGCACGTCTACGCCCGATGGGGCGCCGGGCCAAACAGAAATTTCTGGGCAGTCCCTCCTGACTGCTGCAAGTCTTAAGTTCAGCGCGGAGACGACACCGATCCTTGAGTCCCGTCCCGGACCGGACGCGGCCCAGATACAGACACTCCAGCAAGCGGGGGCGCCAGTTTCTTCCGCAAACATCGCAGAAGCGGACCGCGCCTGTGCCGTTCCACGAAACGATCTTATGAACCAGGTTCTTCAACCCAAGCCCCGGCAGGTCCAATGGACCGTAGATCAGTTGGTGCAGCACTCCCTCGCCGTCACGCGACCGGCGAACTGGAAAAACCTGAATATGCCAGCCTATGACGTCGCCCAGATGTTCCCGCAGATCCCCCTCGAGGGCGGGGGCGACGTTCCACCACAGATATTGCTGGGAATCATTGCCCAGGAATCGAATGTTTGGCAGGCAAGCCGGTTCGCCATGCCAGGCGTGACCGGAAACCCCTTGGTGGGTAATTACTACGGAACAAACCTCGAGTCGGCAGTTGACAGTTCATGGGGCTGGAATTTTGCAGAGGCCGACTGCGGATATGGGCTGACTCAAGTCACTGACGGAATGAGACTAGGGGGCGCGCTGCCGTACCAGACACAGCGGGCCATAGCCCTTGACTACGCCGCGAACGTGGCGGCTGGCCTAAGAATCCTGCAAGAGAAGTGGAACCAGACCCGATCGAATGGGCTGATGGTTCATGACGGCGACCCTGAGATGATCGAGAATTGGTTTCTTGCTGTCTGGGCCTACAATTCGGGGTTCTATGAGGACCGGAGTGAACCGTGGGGTGTCGGATGGTTTAACAACCCTGCGAACCCGCGATACCCGCCCGACAGGGGTGCATTTCTCGATCTAAACCGTCACGCCGATGCGGCACACCCTCAAGACTGGCCCTATCAGGAGAAGGTATTAGGTTTCGCAGCTGCACCTCCGTCGTTCTATGAGAACCCCAACGACGCCGCGCCCGTTGCCGGGTTTACGGCGGCGTGGTGGCTCTCCTCCGGAGACCGTACCGGCGTTAAGCCGCCTTTGGATACGTTCTGCACCACCGAAAGTGACTGCTATCCAAATACTCTGACCCAGCCAACGGCACCTGGCCTCTCCGGGGAACCGGCAGGACCGTGCCAGCACAAAAATGCGGCCGGTCAGTACGACCTGCACTGCTATTTTCATGGCACGGCGGCATGGAAGTCGGACTGTTCAACCACTTGCGGCAATGGATTCATCCGGTTTCCAGCCGGCTGGGCATACCAAGCGGACGGCACTAGTTATCTTCCAAACTGTTCGCGTTCGGGCCTTCCCGCTGACGCGCTCATCGTTGATGACGTGCCAGGGAATATCCCACCCGTCAGGGAGGGCTGTACGCAGCAAGCGTCCAACGGCAGTTTCTCATTCGCTTTCGGTCAGAACTCTTCCGGCCAACAAATAGCAAAAACGGACCTACACCAACTCGGCGCCGGACTTAACGCCCACTTCTTCTTCGCTCACACGCGGGACGCAGCCCATTCACTGGGCGACGGGCTGCTGGCTACAGGGAAATGGACACTGGACCGTCCACTTCAGCAGTGGACGAGAGTATTCATACATCTGCCCGAGCTGGCCGCTTGGACTCAGCAGGCTGCATACACGATTGACCTGGGCAACGGCCAGAAACAGACAAGATATTTGCCTCAGCGCGTGGGGACAAATAAGTGGGTGTCCATTGGCGTATTTCAAGTGTCGGGGACTCCAAGCGTCACATTGTCAAATAGAACGTTTGAAGGTGACGGTGTGGACGATGTGGCGTGGGACGCAGTGGCTTTTCAGCCTCTGCCCGCAAAACCTAAGGACGTTGTAGTTGCTCTCGGTGACTCATACTCCTCAGGGGAGGGTACCGGGATTTATTATCCCGAGACAGACAACAATGGAATAATTCCTGATGGCGCGGACCGGAACAGGTTCCAGAACGCCTGTCACCGCTCGCCAGACGCTTGGTCACGAAAAGCGGCCCTGCCCGGAAGTGGCTCAACGGTTGGGCAGCGAGCAGATAGTTCGGATGTCACATTGGATTACCATATGGTCTCGTGTTCGGGTGCCGAGACATTCAACCTGTTGCCAAACCACAGCACCGGTGCCCCACCCACCAATTCGGCCGGGAGGCCAGGAGAGGGACAATACAGGGAAGTCAGCCAATTGGACTCCGGGTACCTGGACGCTTCGACCACGGTCGTAACGTTATCGATAGGTGGCAACGACGTACAGTTTGGTCCCACAATCAAAGCATGCGTCACTCCTGTCCCGCTCGCCCGTGATTGCATGCAAGATGCACCAGAAGGGCAGCCTGGAACAACAAGACTGGACTGGTCCATTTCGTACGCAAATGGCCCACTGACGCAAGACAGCCTTCTAGTGTTGCGCGAAATCAAGAAAAAGGCACCGAATGCACGTATCGTTCTGATGGGGTATCCATTGGTAGTAGAACAGCAAAACCCATCCGGTCTGTGTAGCGAGGATCCGAGCCCCAGTTGCGAAGATTCATCGCAGTACTGTGCCATGAATATCAGCCCTTGGGAGCTTAACGACATCAAGACCGTCGCCAATAACCTTGCGGCCAAGCAGCAGTTGCTGGTTCAGACCGCTCGAAGCGAGGGCATCAATGTCAGCTTTGCCGACACCCGAACGGCATTCAGTGGCAAGTCAGCATGCGCTGACAGCTCGGTGCGAGCCATCAACGAATTGATGCTGATCCCGACACCGGGCGAGAACCCTTTGCTTGATTGGTTCGGCCCCTTCGGCCCGTCGGCGCAGTCGTTTCACCCGAATCAGAAAGGGACGAGTCTGTACGCCGAGCTACTTACCCAGGCTCTTCGATGAACCGCCGCGCTACCCCTTGTATCGTGATGATGACGATTTCGGTCGTCCTCCTCTCCTCCTGCGCACGCACACCTATAGAAGAGATCGCACGAAACAGCATCAGGGAGAAAGCCAACGAAGCCCTAACAACGTACACGCACATCGTGCAAAACACAGATCCTATATCTCCCGAACTTATCCGCCAGAAAGTAGAGGAGGCCATGCCCGGTGTCTACTCGATTACGTGGACACCGGCCGGTCACCCTACGGCGGACATCTATTTGCGTGATCACGTGACTACAAGTGGAGGATTCTGGGCGGAACAACGGACAGTTAGCGCTTGCATCAGATATAGCTACAACGCCGAGGCGGCAGCAATGAAGTCTATAGACTGCCCATCAACGGGACCACAGGCTCAATACTCCGACGAAAGGGTTGCGATCCCCTGAATGGTCAGAGTTCTGAAGGCCTGGCCATCTGATTTTCGGGCTGTTGGTGGCGGCAGCGAGGATGGAAGGCGCTGGAGGAGACCGACTAAACATATGAGGACAAGTCGTTGCCTAAGGCGCCGGCTTTGGCAGGAGGGTTACTGCGATAGAAGATTCACGAGGACTCGAGGCAAGGAAATTTCTTCGGTGGGCAATGACCCGCGGCCTTTGGGCCAGGCGGACAACTCCAGCATGCCGGTGACATCGGCGACCCAGGCGCCGTCCCGTTCCAACCCGTCACTGTTGTAGGCCCGCGTCCACGCATTTTCCGGGATCAGCGGCAAGACCTTCTCGACTGATCCAGGGAGCGGGAAGCCGACCGAATATCCCAGGTTCCGGATGCCCGCAAGGAAATCCCACACCCCCGGGCGCAGCTGCGGATCACCGACACCGTCAGGATGCACTACACGGCGTTCGCGACGAACCAGGCTCTCGGCAGCTCGCGGATCTGGAGGTGCGGCACCGGTTGCTGGCTCGGTGGGAGGACAGGGGCTCTTCACGGTTCCCGAGGAATGGTCTGGTGACATGATGCGCATGCGGCTATCCGGGCTGCACTTCTCAAGAGGGCGGCCTGATCGACTGTCCACGATTTGCGGGCAACCCCAGAGGTTTGTGATCGGGTAGTCTGCTGGGAGTTAGAGAGTTCTCGGAGGGGGCAATATAAATGGACATTAGACCTGGCTCTCAGACGGGTCTAAGATGGGACTGCCCCGGGTTTGCTTGACTCCTGACTTGTGAGGATCCAGTCCTTGCAGCAAGGATGTTCAACATGCCCAAGCCTTTCCCCGCCGAGTTCCGCCGTGACGTGGTCGCGGTTGCCCGCAAGCACGAAGCCCCGATCTCGCAGATCGCCAAAGACTTCGGGATTTTGCGAAGCAACGCTGCATAACTGGCTGAAGAAGGCCGACATCGAGGACGGCGCCCGTCCCGGCGTGACGGAGAAGGAAGCTGCAGAGCTCAGGGATGCCAGGAAGCGGATCAGGCTGCTGGAACAGGAGAACGAGATCCTCCGCCGGGCCGCGGCCTTCTTCGCCCGGGAACTGCCCCCAAAATGACTCTTCTATGGGTTCTGTCAAGCCATGATGGTCTGGAGTTGGCGGAAAATGGCGCGGCAGACGTAGCGTTTGAGGTTCCGGCGGATCTCGCGGTTTGATTTCCCTGTTGCTCTGCTGCGGCTCACGTAGTCCTTTGTTGGGTTGTCGAAGCTCATTCGTGTTCGGACGATAACGTCGAAGGCGCGGTTGAGCTGACGGTCCCCTGACCGGTTGAGTCGGTGTCTGCTGGTGTTGCCGGACGAGGCAGGGCGTGGGGCGACGCCGCCGAGTGCGGCGAAGGCTGCCTCTGACCGGATCCGGCCGTGGTGGGAGTAGGCGCAGATGATGATGGCCGCTGTCACTGGGCCCACTCCGGGAGTGGTTTGCAGTCCGGGAGCCAGTTCTTCGGTGAGTTGGGCCAGGGCCTTGTGGTTTTCGGCGAGTTGGCCGGTGAAGTCTTTGATGGCCAGAGCCAGTCGCTTGGCTTCGGCGCGGGCGACGCGAATCACGGGGTCGGTGCTGTTTGAGCTCCGCCAGGCTGCGATGGCGGTGATCTGCGCGTCCCGGAGGGATGCGCGGGCGTCGATTCCGAGATCTGTGCCGCGGAGCAGGGCCGTCAGCGCGTTGCGGTTGGCGGTGCGTTGGTGATCCAGCAGGGACCGGGAGGCCAACAGAATCCTGATCGCTGTTCTGATTCCTGCGGCACGTGGCTCCAGCACCTGATTGCGCGGGCGTCCGAGGACGGATCGGGCCGCG
>NZ_QMKP01000038.1 GCF_003287955.1 Arthrobacter sp. AQ5-06
CATCGCAGGCGACGGCAAAGGGCTCTGGGTAAACTAACCCCGATCGAGTTTGAGACAATCAACAATATGGCGCTAGCCGCCTGAGAAACCATCAACCCCCCGAGTCAACCAAACCGTGGGCAGTCCCAATAGTACTTCTTCGTCTCGCTGAGTAAGCATTGGTAGCGCTTTAATCTCTTCGGCGGCGGTCAGAGACTTTGCAATCTGACCTCGCAAGACTTCAGGATCGCGTATCAATTTGGCGGGAGGCATGCGTCGATTGTAAGCCGGCACCTCGGGTGAAGGGCGTCTCATGGCTAGGGAGCTACGGCGGTAGTGGCAGGTCGTCCGACGCGGACCACCGAACCATCGGCTCGAACTTACGCTGATGAAAACCTAAGGTAGAGGTCCATCTCGGACTGGGAGTGGAGCACCTCTCACCTGCACTTCAGCGAACAAACGGCAATCTGGAGTGATGGAAACCGTGGACGGAGGCTCGCTCTGTGGCCGGCCCTTCGCTCTGCACGTGCTTCGATAATTCCCTTTTTCCTGCCACAAGGGGCCCGGCAGCATTTGAGACCACGCTCGGAAGGCGCGGCGTCGTGACCGCTTGCATATTGCTGGCTACCATCGCCGTATGGGTGGAGCGAAGAGGGAATGGGAAGCGCGTATGGAACGCGGATGGTCGGACAGTGACGCGAGAATCTGTGCAGAATGCGTAACCGATTACGCGCTGAAAGGCGCGGTAAGGGCACAGGAAGCGTCGGATGGGGGACCATGCTCCTCATGCGAGCGTGAGATGTCCGCTCCCTTTGATGCACTTTTGGAAGCTTTCGTCGATGGTCTTAACTTTCTTTATGACGACGCGTTGAACTCTGTCTCATATGTCTCGTCGGAGGGTGGCTTCGTAGGGGCAAGAACCTGGGACACCTGGGATCTCCTGGAGGACTATTACGACTGCTTCGACGACAACGTTAGCGACAAAATTATCGAGGAACTTCGGGCACGCATGGACCCCAAGGACTGGGTCGATCGCGACGACCCTGACTACGGACCACAAGCCCTGCTTGACAGGGCGTGGGTGGAGTTCTGCTCGGCTATCAAGCACGATACAAGGTTTGTCTTCTGGCTGGAGTCCAGCCCGGACGATGCCGAGGGGCAGGCTTCCTGGGACATTCCCCCAGCATCAGCCCTGCACCATGTTGGCAACATGATCGACGAGTTAGGTCTTTTCAAGACTTATGAGAAAGACCACGGCTTCTTTCGGGCGAGGACTTTCCCCCCGGAAATCCAAGCACCGTCGGACGCGAAAAGCCTAGGAACGCCTCCCTCGCACGTTTCGCTCCAAGGCAATCGGATGAGCCCAGCAGGAATCCCAATGTTCTATGCCGGCGAGTCCGAGGACGTGGCCCTCGACGAGGTCAGCGTCAGGACTGAGAACCGTGCCGCCTCTGTGGGTAAGTTCGCCTCGAGCAATAGCTTTTCGGTGGTGGACCTAACAGACATTCCTCCGATGCCTAGTCCTTTCGACCAGGAACGGCGACACAAAATGTGGAAGATTTCCTTTCTGCAGTCGTTCGTCGAAAAGATCTCAGAGCCCATACAAAAAGGACGCGACCAAGTGGACTATGTTCCCACCCAAGTGATGACGGAATACCTGCTGCGCATACATTGGGGTCGCGAGAAGGTCCACGGAATTCGGTATCCGTCTGCCGCCCACAGGGGCGGCCAGTCCGTCGTGTTGGATGTGTCGAGCAGTGACTGCCTTGCGCCTGAAGACCAGGAGGATCCGAATAGACTTCAGATGCGGCTCGTTTCTCGCTCCCTGTATGACGCCGACCTCACGTGGAATCCTAGAGCGAATGAGGTCAGGTCTGCCTGACCGAAGGCCGATCGCATGGACTACTCAGGCGCCGACCTCAGGGCAGCTCATTTTCCAAGGCTTCATCCCGGTCAAGCATCTGACTCGCCCCGACGTGCTCGGCCCTTGGGAGCTCCGATGATGAGGGTTGTACATAGTCCTGCGGCTGGCGAGGCCCAGGCCGGAGTTTGTTGAAGACGATCATCCGAAGCTACTACAGCCTGTCATGAGAACCGAGGGCGTGGCCACCCGATGGCCTGACGAGAACCAGGAGGTTCTCTACATCGGCCAAGCGTCACTCAGGACTACGAGGGGAAACGACGTGACGACGGTGAAGGATTTCTCGAATCTTAGGGAGTTAGCGGTCAGTATATGGAGTGTATGGGCCGGTACTCGTCATCGAGGAGCTTCGCACGCCTTGGAGAACTTTGCCGGGCGAGTGAACAAATACGAATGCAAGGACATGCTTCGTTTGTGCATGTTACGGTGAAATCATGTCTGATAATCCTGTGATTCGGTTGCTCCGAGAGTTCGTTGCGGAGCGCGACTGGAGTCAGTTCCACAGCAGCTCGAATTTGGCGAAATCGATTTCAATTGAGTCGGGCGAACTCTTAGAATGTTTCCAGTGGGGCGAAGAGGCCGAACCGACGCGAGTTCAGTCGGAACTTGCTGACGTGTTGACTTATGCATATCTATTGGCCGATCGTCTAGGCCTCGACCCTGACAAGATTGTGGCCGAGAAACTGGAGGAGTCTCGTACGAAATACCCAGTAGAGAAGGCTCGTGGGCGGAGTACGAAGTATGACGAGCTTTAGGATTGAACGACGGAATTTCACGCATCACGAGATTGAGCTATTGAGCCGCAGCGGCGCCCAATTCACTAACTGGCCGGTCGTATACACGCTAAATGACCCAAGAGACGTATACGTCGGTGAGTCGAGAAGTGTTTCATCGCGCATGCGACAGCATTTGAAGTCGCCTGAAAAGAGTGGCTTGCAAAGGATGCATCTTGTCATCGATGACACCTTTCATAAGTCAGCTTGCCTCGACCTAGAGTCATTCCTAATCAGGCTTTTAGCTGGTGAGGGACGCTTTCAGGTACTGAATGGAAATGGTGGCGTCAGCGACTCTGACTACTACGATCGCGCCAAGTACACAACATCATTCAAGCAGATATTTGACGAACTTCGTGCAGAAGGAATGTTTGAACGATCGATTCCTGAAATTGAAAACAGTGATCTTTTCAAGTTTTCACCCTTCAAAGCTCTGAACCACGATCAAGCCGGCGCCGTGGGTGAGATATTGGACGGGCTTCTAGGTGATGTTGAGCGTGGACAACCAAGTACCAGCGTCATCCAGGGAGATCCTGGCACCGGAAAAACAATTATTGCAATATATCTGATGAAGCTGATGAGAGACATTCAGCTTTCGCAAGAGGGTGAAAATTTTGATAGTGACTCAATTTTTTCGGATTACTTTGTAGAAGGTAACCGCGATCTCATTGCCGACTTCAAGATTGGTCTAGTGGTCCCGCAACAGTCGCTGCGTTCAACCATCAGAAAGGTATTTAAAAAAACGCCCTCTCTTCAGCCCGGCATGGTGCTGAGCCCATTTGACCTTTCCCCAGCCGAAGGGCGCTACGATCTGCTGATAGTGGACGAAGCGCATAGGCTCAGCCAGCGCGCCAACCAGCCGTCCGGCCCTCAAAACAAGAAATATCGCGAGATCACCGAAGCCTTATTTGGCATAGATGACCTTTCGATCACTCAGCTGGATTGGATTCGTAAGAGCAGCAGGCACCAGATCCTACTAGTGGATGCTGAACAGAGCGTTAGGCCCGCTGACCTGCCGCAGCGCTTAGTCCGCTCCCTCATATTGAATTCGCAGGGCGAGAAAAAGTTCTACCGATTGCATTCACAAATGCGCGTAAAGGGCGGAGGGGATTACATCAAGTATATTCGGGCAATTCTTTCGCCAGAACCTCCGAATCGTGCGTGGTTTGACAATTATGATTTCAGATTTTTCGATAATATCAGGGATATGCATGGGACCATTCGCAGGCGAGAGTCAGAAATGCAACTTTCACGCCTCGTCGCGGGCTATGCGTGGCCCTGGAAAACGAAAAATGATCCTAATGCTTTTGACATCGACATTGACGGTCATCGTCTTCGCTGGAACCAGACCCAAACTGACTGGATTAACTCGACGACTTCAGTAGATGAGGTTGGCTCTATCCATACAGTCCAGGGATACGATCTGAACTATGCGGGTGTCATCATCGGACCTGATCTCCGCTTTGATCTGGAAACTCAATCTATCGTTGTCGATCGAGCTAGCTACTTCGACAAGAAAGGCAAAGAAAACAACCCCAAGCTTGGGCTGGTGTACACTGATATTGATTTGCTTAGGTACATCACGAATATATATGCGGTCCTCATGACGAGGGGCATGCACGGGACATACGTTTATGTTCATGACAAACCCCTTCGCGAATACCTGCGCCATTTCATTCCTCAAGGGACTGGGCGTAGTCGGAATCATATTTCCCGATGATTATCTCTTGCGGCGAAGTGCTAATTTTGAGTGTTTGCGCCCGTCCGTTGGCCCAGTGCTTGTGCCAAGCCCGCTGAGGTGGCGCTGAAAAAGCCCGCCCACGCTGCGGGCGTGAATATTACCGGGTCCGAGCTCATAAGGCGAACACCAATGGTCGCGTGAAGCGGTCCGTACAGGATCAGGTCGAGCGTGAAGTCCACATTCCTGCTGGAGGTTGCCATGAGCCGTGCGCAGCTTTGCCAGCCCCGGGGTGGACGGTGCCGGGTGCGAGCTATGGCGTGTCTGGCGGCGGTGGCCAGGACTGCACGCGTCGCCGGCAGCCTAATCGGTTCACCCAAGTATCCTGGGCAGATGCTTGAAGTTGGGGAGACCGGTAAAGAGAGTTTTGATTCAAGGCTGCGCCGGGAAGCGATGGCATGGCTCACCGTTCGTACCAACGACGGGGAAGAGTGGCTCACCAGGGAGGATATCCAGGATTTCAGCCTCGATGGTGAGCCTAGACGATTGCAGGCCACGCAGACCGGCATTTGGAAGCCTCGCGACCTGTCCGCTGCGCTGTCAATCCAGACAGTGTATAGAGCTCCCGGCAAGGAACGCCCTTATAACGACGAGGTAGGGTCAGACCAACTCCTTCGTTACGCCTGGAGGGGCGATGACGCCGAGCACGCCGACAACAGGGCCCTTCGGTCTGCAATGGAGCAGAAGCTGCCTCTAATTTGGTTCTTTGGCGTCGGCATGGGCCCGGCGGTCTTTCAACCGATTTTTCCGGTGTATCTGCTTTGGGAAGAGCCCGAGCTCAAGCAGTTCGTTATTGACCCGAATGTTGGCCGGGGTTTGGTGAGCGAAGGAAGTCCGTTGGAGGAGCCCTTACGTAGGTACCTCATGGTGGAGACTAAGCGCCGGCTACATCAACCGGTATTTCGATCAACCGTGCTGCGGGCTTATAGGAGCAGATGCGCCGTATGTTCACTGGCACACAAAGAGCTTCTGGATGCAGCCCACATCGTGCCCGACAGCTCGGAGCTTGGCATTGCTTCTGTAGTCAACGGTATGGCGTTGTGCAAGATACATCATGCCGCTTTTGACGCTCATATCCTGGGAATTCGTCCTGATTTCGTGGTCGAGATTCGCGAGGATATTTTGGCGGAAGTTGATGGCCCGATGCTGAAACACGGCATCCAGGCAAGGCACGGCCAACGGCTCATGGAACTACCTCAAAACCGGCGGGAGTACCCCAGCAGACAGTTGCTGGAGTCCGCCTACATGTCATTCAGGAGCGCGTGAACGGGAAGTCACTGCTTCATTAAGTGGCCATGGGTTGAGGTTGTATATGAGCGAGTCTGTCGTAGTGACGAGCTGGCCGGTTCCAGCCGGGTCCTCACACCTGAGTTCGAAAGCGGTCAGTCGCCGTCAACTGCTCGTCATCGTACGCCTGCGGTTGCGGCGTTTCTTGGAGCGTTCCAGCGCATGACAAGTCTGACTTGTTTGCAGGATTTGTGGCTCGGGCCTTAGAAGACCGGCTACGTCAGCGGCTGCCGTTCGCCGACGCTGACTGAACCAACGGGCGTGAGGTAGTCCCGCCGTCGTCGTTCCATCCTCTCTTGCTGACCAGGCGAGGGGATCGTGGAGCTCTTGGCGCGGTTGCACCTGGCGCAGGCGGCGACGAAATTCTGCAGGCTGGTGGATCCGCCCTTGGACCACGGGTAGAAGTGATCGCCGTGCTCAGCAGGCCGGGAACACCGGCGCTTGAACCCCGCCTCCATCTCACACTGGCCACCGGCCCGCGTCATGCCCTCGCGCCGCTGCTGGCGCGTGAATCTCCGCACCGGGTCCCGGCGTCGGACGTCCTGGGCGTGGATGATGACCGCCGCGATTGTCGGGGCGACCACGAACAGGCCAGGCAGCGCCGCTGACGCCAGAACGGCGTCGAACATGCCGCGAAAGATGTCTGAGACGGAGGAAGTAAGTTGGCCAGTGCCGGCGTTCGTTCCTGGCACCAGCGCCAGGACCACGGAAGCGGCCAGCCATAAGACCGCGGCCGAGTACGCCAAACGCAGGGCCTGTCGGCTCCAATAGATGCGCCTCAGTTCCACCATCGACTTGTCCTCCACCCCGTAAGTCAAAAAGTATTGTCGAGCGTTGCGGGCAGGTCCGTCTCCTATGGCACCTCGGGCCTTAGGAGACCGACCTGCTCAATGAATTAGCTGGCCACTACTCGCATCCCACACCGTCCCCATCCCTGTCGAGACCATAGATGTCAGATCCCACGACGGTGACAGGTCCCCTCACGTACGCAGGACCGTTGCCGCTGCCTCCGGCGCAATCGACGTCAGATGCAACGGGCACACAGGCCCCCGCGTAGTTGCGGTCGCATCCCGAAGGGGCAGCGGGCGCGGCGGGCTGTACGGGCGCCGGGGCTTTCGCAGCTGCGGCGGCCGCTGCTGCAGCAGCGGCTTGCTGCTGGCGGGCGGCTTCTGCGGCAGCAGCTTCCTGTCGGGCCTGCTCCGCGGCGGCCTGCTCTGCTGCTGCCTTTGCACCAGCATCCTGGGCTGCTTTGTCTGCGGCCGCCTTCTCGGCAGCGGCCTTGGCGGCCGCAGCCGCCCGCGCGTCCGTTAGGCGTTTCGATTCCGACTGCTCCATCCACAGCAGACTCCCCGCGTCGCTCTTGGTGCAGATGAAGACCTTCGGCGCATACTTTTCAGTCGCATTCTCGGTGACGCAGGCGGATGAAGCCGGCGCAGTTCGAGTGGGTGTTGGCGTCGCAGTCGCGGAAGCGGACTCGCTTGTCAGCGCGGTCGTGGAGGAGACGGCCGATTGACCGCATGCGGTCGCTGAAAGCACTACGGCGACAGCTAGAGCAGCACCAGCCACTCGACGTCGAGAAATCCATGAACGCAGCGAGGGCCCAACCGCCTCATTGCTGACCGGCTTTCGCGCTTGATTGCGTCGAGATGGTGTATTCATTTATTGCCCCCATGGTTCGAATAGATGGCACGCCGTTGTTATGCCGCGGGATCTGATCATCGCCACGAACCGGCTGTTAGCTGCGACCAGCGGTGGAGACCGAGTGAAATTGCTGGGCGAGTAAGCCGCTGAGTCAGCACAGGATGTGCGTCGGCTGAACGCGGGAAGAGCAGGAACATGGAAGTAATCCTGACCCTCCTGACTCAAAGCCTCCGCAGTTTCTTCCCAGCTTTGGCGCAAGAACATGGACCATTGACTCAACTTCGCTCCATTCCCTTACAGCCCGGCCGCGGCGGGCCATGAGGCCCTTGCGCCGGATTTGCGGATGGTCGGCTTCGTAGATGCCGTCCTCGACGGTGACGGCGTCACCCAGGAACACCCGGTCAAGGCTCATTCGCTCCAGGGCCGCTTGGCCAGCGGCCCGACGGAGCTTTGGCTGACGCTGCGCAGCCGGCCGACAAGGCAGCCCACCTCGATGCCCTCGGAATCGACCAGCTCCTGCATGGTGTTGGTGAATGGTGGTCACGGACAGCTTGTCAAGGGCCCGCAGCTCGTGGGCCAGGGCACCCATCGTCGAACGGGCGTCGATCAGGATGTTCTCCCGGGCCGAATCACAGACGCCGCCCACCCGTCGATCGCGTGCTTTGCTCAAACCTCGCGGTGCGCTGCCGAAGCGACGCCTCTGGATGGGCGTCCAAGGCAAAGGCACCGCCATTTGTGCGGGCAAGCCGTCCCTGCCCGTTCAAAAGCGCGAGGTCCCGGCGGATAGTGGAAGCCTTACCTATCAGCAGTCCAGTGGCGCTGACGCTTTCGTCTCATAACTCGGAGAACTGCGGAAACTTGCTGTAAGCGCGGACGACTTAGCGGTATAGCGGGGCGCGATGCTCCTTGACCTTATGTGCGCAGACGCTTCCTCGAACGCCCCATCTCTACCGCTGACAGAGCAATACGGATATGCAGCAGGGTCAATGGACTCCTGGCTGCGGGGAAGGGAGTTCAGGAGACGCTGATAGCGCAGGGCAGCGCGGGCGCGGTTACGGGCCACATTGGTGGCCGTCACCAGCAGCCATGGAAGAATCGGTCCCTCCACCACCCGGACCTGCTTTCGGCGGCGCCAGAGCTCAAGGAACGAGGCGGCCATGATGTCTTCCGCATCGTGGTGGCCGCACAGCCGATGTGCGTGCCGGAAGACGCGATCGCGGTGCAAGTCATACAGCATAGCGAACGCGTCGCCCTGGCCCTGAATACTCCGGTGCCGCAGCCCCTCTTCGCCGTATCCGTTGTTCCCCATGCCCTTTAGTGTCTGGCAAAGCCCAAAAGGTTTCACTGAAGCGGAAACTTCAAAACAGGAGAATAATCGTCGCAAACCGGTCGGCCCACGGTAGTAGATCCCACCAAGCTCGAACATGCGCTCATGTTGCGGGACAAGGGCGTTCCCGTGCGGGAGATAGTGGCGAAGACGGGGCTGGCTCGCCCTACTCTGTACTGACATTTACCCCCCCCCGCGTTCATCCCCTCCGATTACAGAGGCTGAATCCGGACACGCTGGATAGGCGGCTTGGTATTGGACGGGCGCATACCTGGCGGGTTGCTCATCACTTTCAAGTTGTTTCGGGGCCACACTGGACTTGTGAACCACGATCAAAATCGAATTCGATGCGCTAACTGTGGCGAGGGAGTTGATCCCAGCGGTTCCGCTGCTGCGAGTGGGCATGCTCCGTGTCTGAAGTGTGGAGCCACGGCGCGAGCGACGGACATTAGCGTTTCGGACGCGATGTCGGGATGGGATTCCTTGGACGTCGTGGGCGGCAAACGGCCGGGGAAGATAAGTGGCAGGAAGAGACCCTACGTCGAAGGCTATTTCGGAAAGCGTGAATGGAACAGAGCCGAAGGCCGCCCAGTTACCCGCACTAAGGTGCAGAACCGGGGACTGCTGAAGGTTTGGTTGACTCCTAGCCTGTGAGGATTGGCCTCGCGGGTGGAAGGATGTTCATCATGCCCAAAGCCTTTCCTGAAGAGTTCCGCCGCGATGTGGTCGCGGTTGCCCGCAAGG
>NZ_QMKP01000039.1 GCF_003287955.1 Arthrobacter sp. AQ5-06
GGCGGGTGAACGGCCGGAGGAAACGACCAGATTCACTGCATCGGCCTTGAACTCATCGGAATAGGTGGGACGGGAAGACATGGGCACAATCCTTTCAAACTGTGTCTCACATCAGTAGTACACCTCAGGCGATGCGTGATGAAGCCGGAGTCGACTTCGGTTTCCTCGGCTGTCGGAAAGAGTTAGTCCCCTTCTACGAGTCGGCAGGATGGGTTCAGGTGTCCGCCGCGGAACGGTGCTTGTCCCACGTGGACCAGACATCGGCAATCGTGTCTCAGGAAGGGCCAACACTCGTCTGCTCGTCGACTCGCGATGCGAGTGAGTGGCCGAACGGCGACATCGATCTTCGAGGCACACCGTGGTGACATCGGGACATAAAGCGCAGCGTCCCAAGGACGATCCTTCAGCGGACACGAGCCATCATCTTGGACGGCTCGGTCAGCGCAGTGAAGCCGTACTGGGCGTAGAGACCGTGTGCGTCGCCGGTGGACAAGAGGATCCGCTTCAACTCCAAAGATTCAAGGTCATCCATAACGCCCGCAGCTAGCATTTTGCCGATGCCTTGTCCTCGGGCCTCAGTCGCCACGAACACATCACAAAGCCAGGCGAACGTTGCGCCGTCAGTCACTACGCGTCCGTACGCAACCTGCTCCCCGGTGTCGGTGTCGTACACCCCGTAATTGCGAGAGGCCTCAATCGCCGCATCTTGCTTCTCGCGGGTTCGACCCTTGGCCCAGTAGGACTGCTCGCCAAGCCACTGATGCACGCGGGCGCGGTCAATCTTGTCCACCGCCGTTGAAAACGAATACCGGTTGCTCATGACAACACAGTAAGGGAAAGCGATCATTCAGCCCGCTCGAACGTCCGCTGAGCCTTCCCGTGATTGTGTCAACTCGATCGGAGCCCACTAGGACGGCCCGAACGGTACCCACCTGAGCGACTTGCCGAACCGGCTACGCTGGCATCAACAGTCCGCCCGACTCGGCGGATGTGAGGTCAATGGGGCATGCCATGAATTTTCTTGAAGGGTCGGCGATGAACCCGGTTAATTTTCTGGCTGTCGCTGTCGGGGCAGTTTCAGGTGCCACGCTCCGTTTCATCCTGTACCGCAGTCCCGGTTCGGTTGATGGGTCCCGGCGGTCGTGGATCATGGAAGCTGTCCTTGCGTTCGGGTTGGGCCTGCTGGCCGGGGTTGTCCTTGTTACCGGTTCCGGACCCTACCTGTCGCCGGTAGGGCTTGGTGCGCTTACCGCGATGGCAGCGTATGCCGGGACGGCGTTCGCCGTGTCCTGGATGGGGCAGAAAAACGTGGAACAGGCACCTGTCGTGCCCGCAATGCATCTGCTGGTAACGCTGCTCATTTCACTTGCAGGAGCCGCCATCGTGATGGCGATGGCAGGGCCGTTCTAGCCGATACTAGATGGCCCGGCCTTGCGTGGGAGCCTGTTTGAGAATGGGGATGAAGGCGATCAGCGCGGCAAGCTGGGTCCCGACAGTGAAGATGGCGAGCCCGGTGAGGGACGCTGAGTAGAGGGCGCCGATGATGGTGGACCCTGCCAACCACGCGAGGCCGTAGATCGCGGTGAAGATCCCGTATCCGGTACCCCGCCGGGCGGCCGGGACAAGGTCGGCGACTGCGGCGCGGAGCGTGGATTCGTGGATTCCCAGGGCTGCACCCCAGACCACCGCGCCGGCCCAGACCAGGCCGGGAGTGGTGGTGAAGGACAGGAACGGGACGGCAGCGGTCAGCGGCAATGCGATGAGCAGACCACGCAGACCGATCCGGTCATAAAGCGCCCCGGAGGCCAGGGCCGCCAGGGCGGCCGCGCCCATGGAAACGGCATATGTGACCGGGATCAGCGCCGAGGTCATCACCTTCTGCAGTTCCAGGTGATAGGAGATCACACCAAAGGTGGAGAACCCGAACATCGATACGCCGGTGAACGCGCTGTACCACCAGAACCTGGCCGGCAAAGGGGCCCGCGCCCTGATCTGGCCGGGCACGGACACGGGCTCCCTGACAGCCTGGACAGCCTGTGTGTCATAGCGTGCCGGATCCGGCGCAGCCCGGCGCAACAGGAGCACTGCAACAAGGGCCGCCGCCCCTGGGATGGCAAGGACACCGAATCCGAGCTGGTACCCGGAGACTGCGATCATGAGCCCGACAATCAGCGGCCCCAGGAGCGCGCCCGACTGGTCGAGGGCTTCGTGGATCGCGAAGGCCTTCCCGCGCCCCATATCTGCGCCCGCGTGGGAGAGCATGGTGTCCCGGGCCGGGGTGCGGACGGCTTTGCCGAACCGCTCCATGCTGATCAGAGCCGAGGCCTGCCACAGGGAGCTCACCAGGGCCAGCAGCGGGACAGCGATCACGGTCAGAGCGTACCCGGCAATGGTCAGCGGCCAATATTTACGGGTCCTATCGGCCAGAGGCCCGGTCCCCAGCCGCATGACCAGGGCAACGGCCTCGCCGAACCCGGTAATGAAGCCGACCATGACCGCAGACGCGCCGAGCGTGGCCAGGTACGGGCCGGTGATGGACCGGGCACCTTCGTAGACGACGTCGGCGAGCATGCTGACCACACCAAACGTCAGCACGAACCCCATGGGTCCGAGCCGGTTCTCCCGGGCAGGATCTGCCTGGGCGTTGGGCAGTCGTGGTTCGTTCATGTCCGGCATGGGGATCGCCCTTAAAGGAGACTTGCCAGGGCCAGCCCGGCCGCCGCTGCGGCCACCGCGGCGGCGGCGGTGCCGACGCTGTTCAGGAGGGCAAGTCCGGTGCGGCGGGACTGGATGAGCCGGACGGTCTCGATGCTGGCGGTGCTGAATGTGGTGTAGCCGCCCAGGAAGCCGGTGCCGGCGATGGCCTGCAGCTCGACGGGTGCCGCGTGGCCGATCACGGCTCCGGCCACCAGTCCCAGCAGGAAGGATCCGGTGATGTTGATGGCGATGGTGCCCACGGGCAGGGCGGTGCGGAACCGGGACCGGACGAGCCCGTCGATGACGAATCGGGTTCCGGCACCGAGTCCTCCGGCGAGGCCGAGGAACAGGATGGTGAGAGGGTTCATCGGGTGCTCTCCTCTCGGTCGGGGAGGAGGGTCGCTTCCCGCCTCCGGGCGGTCATCCGGCTGTGGTGTCCGGCGGCGACCCGGATCCCGACCACTGTTGCCACCGCGCCGCCGATCACCGTGGCGGCGACATAGATCACCGCGTCCGTGGCCCGTCCGGTCCCGAGCAAGGTGTTGGTTTCCAGGGCCAGGGTGCTGTAGGTGGTGAAAGCGCCCATGAACCCGGTCCCGGCGAGCAGCCGGATGAACCTCAGGCGTCCGGCGTCCGGACCACGACGGACCAGTGCCTCCAGCAGGACGCCGAGCAGCAGCGCCCCGGCCAGGTTGATGATCAGGGTCGGCAGCGGCCACCCGCCCGGGGACGGCAGGGCGCTGCTGAGCCCATAACGGGCCAGGGCTCCGAAGGCACCTCCGGTAATGACGACCAGCACGAACCCCGGGTGCAGGTGAACGGGACGGTGGGCGCGGGCCTCGCCGAGCGTGCCCGCGTCCGTGTCCTCTTCGCTGATTCCTGCCGGGTCACTGTCGATGGGCAGGTGACTGCTCGGGTCGGTTCGTTCCGGAGGTCCGGTAGCTGCCGTGGCCTCGGGGGTGGGCGGTTCCATTAGTGGCCCTCCTGCCGGTGGTGCCTGGTGTGGGGGGCGAGCGGGACGACCAGGACCGGCCGGTGCTGGCGGTGCGTGAGGTGTACCGCGACCGACCCGACGAGCAGTTCCTCGAACCGGGCCCCGAGGCCGCGTTCGCGGGTGCCCACGAGGATGATGGAGGCATCCGCCGACTCGGCCAGCCGCCCCAGGGCTCGGGCGGGGTCCCCGGCGAGGGTCACGAACGACCAGCGGACCCCGCTCCCGTCAAGGGCCTCCTGCAGGCGTTCGCGGATGCCGGCGCTGATGCCTTCGATGTCGTCGTCGATCCCGTCCGGATCAATCGGCAGGGTCTCGACCCGGCCGTCGGGTTCTTCGGCCAGGTAACTGGTTACATCCACGTACGCGCAGATCAGTTTGACGTTCAGGCTGTGGGCCAGCTCCGCGGCCCGGTGCGCGACAGCCAAGGGCTGGCCGGGCACGACGCCCATCAGCACAGGCCCGGTGATCCGGCGCGGAACATACGGTGTCGGCCCGGTAGCGGGCCGGGTCACGTTCTCTGGCTCATTCATGGGCGCTCCTGTCATCTGGCGTTGCGTCGTTGAGGTAGGTTCCGGTGGGCCCGTAAGGCAGGGACGGCTCCTCATCGGTGATTTCCAGAAGCCGGTTGTATTTGGCTACGCGTTCCCCGCGGGCAGGCGCCCCGGATTTCAGCTGCCCGCAGCCGGACCCGACCACGAGATCCGCCACGAACGTATCATCGGTTTCCCCGGACCGGTGCGAGACCATCGCCCCGAAGCCTCCCTCGGAGGCGGCGGTGAGGGTATCGAAGGTTTCACTCACGGTTCCGGCCTGGTTCGGTTTGATCAGCACCGCTGTCGCGGACCGGTCCCGGATGCCGTCCCGTACCCGGTCGGCGGAGGTGACAAACAGGTCATCCCCGACGACCTGCACCCGGTCCCCGAGGGCCGCAGTCAACGCAGTCCACCCATCGGTGTCTTCTTCGGCCAAGGGGTCCTCCAGGCTCCAGATCGGGTAATCGGTGATGAGCCTGTCGTAGTAGGAGATCATCTTCACTGGTGTGTAGGACTGGCCGGCGACCGTGTAGGTCCCGTCGGCGTAGAAGGAGTTCGCAGCAGGATCCAGGGCGATCGCGACCCCTTGCCTGCCCGGGGTGTAGCCGGCGTCCTCGATAGCGGCGACAATCAGATCCAGCGCCTCCTCGGGGCGGGCGATGGCCGGGGCATATCCACCTTCATCACCCAAACCCGTCGCGAGGCCCTGTTGGCGCAGACGCCTGGACAGTGCATGGTAGACGTCCGATCCCCAGCGCACCGCGTCCGGGAACGTCGGCGCACCGGCCGGGGCGATCATGAATTCCTGGAATTCCAGCGGGTTCGCGGCGTGCTGGCCGCCGTTGAGGACATTGAAGTGCGGAACCGGCAGCCGCCCGCCCCGGCTCAGGGTCTGGGCGATCCATACATGAAGGGGCGTCCCGGCCGCTGTCGCGAAGGCCCTGGCAGCGGCCATCGACACCGCGACGATCGCGTTGGCCCCGAGCCGAGACCTGCCAGGGGTCCCGTCGAGCCCGACCAGCGCCTGGTCCAGGTCCGCCAGATTCCGCCAACTCCGGGAGGTGAGCAGCTCGGCCATTTCCGTTCTGACATTGGTGACGGCTTTCTGCACGCCCCGGCCGGAGTACTCCTGGCCGCCGTCGCGCAGCTCGACCGCCTCATGCGCCCCGGTGGATGCCCCGGACGGCGCCGACGCAACCGACACCGTGCCGGTGGAATCTGTCAGCCAGACCTTCACCGTGGGGTAGCCCCGGGAGTCCAGGATCTGCAGGGCGCGCACCCCGGTGAGCTGCAGTTCATACATGATGACTTTCTCCGTTCCTTGTCTCAGGTCCCGCCGGCGGCGGCGACCAGGGCGGCGGCGGTCCACGCCGCCAGCGGATTCAGATACTCCCCGACCCGCTCCAGCGGCACCAGGCCCGGGGTGAAGCGGTAGGCCAGTGGGTGCCCGGTGGGGATGTTCAGGGCCTCGACCTCGGCATGGGATAGCCGGTCCAGGACAAGGCACAGCGCCCGAAGGGAGTTACCGTGTCCGACGAGCACATCCTCTCCCGCGCGGATCCTGGGGCGAAGGTGCTGGTGCCAGAAAATCCGGACGCGTTTGACCACCCCGCACAGCGATTCGGTGGGCAGCACCGCTTCGGGAGGCAGCCCAGCGAACGCCCTGCTGCGCCGGATCGCGCCCAGCTCGGCGCGTGACATCGGTGGGGGCGCCCCGTAGTAGGAGCGGCGCCAGAACCGGAAGACCTCAGGCCCGAGCTCGCTGAGCAGTTCGCTCCTGGCCCTGCCCGTCAGTGAGCCGTAACTGCGCTCGTTCAGCTCCCACGCCGCAAGAACCGGCACGTCAGGGGCGTCAAGGATGTCCAGGACGATGCGGGCGGTGGCCCGGGTGCGCGTCAGCGTGGAGGTGTAGACCGTGCCGGGGGAAAAAGATGAGTGGACCAGCAGGGCCCCGGCGCGGGCCGCTTCGTCTTCCCCGAGCGGGGTCAGGGGCGGGTCGAGCAAACCGGTGAACCGGTCCTGGGCGTTCAGGACGCTCTGGCCATGGCGGAGCAGGAGAAGTGTGCCGGGTGCGGGCATGAGTTACCTACCTTCGGATCAGCAAAGGTAGGAACCATTAGCCAGGAGGCGGTTCGAACGCCCCGCGCCTTACGCGCGGGCTGTTCCGGCGGGATCCATCACCGTGAACAGAGACTACAGGCACGGCGGCGCCAACCGCCACACTATGACGCAGTCACTCACCTTGGTCAGCGCCTTGGCTGCCTGGTTTGGGCCAGGCCTCCTCCGGGTCGGTCGCTAGGTACAGGGGCAGACCCCAGCCCGCGAAAAAGCCGATGGCCTCAATCCAGGACGTGTTCTCTATGGCCCCCACCGGGGCCCCGTAGTCCGTCATGGACTCGGTCAGCTGCCGTATCCGGCCCCGGATCTCCCGCAGACGTGCAGCCACCGCGTGGCGGAGCCGATCCGGCAGAGGACGCCGTGCCGCCAGGTGGAAACAGCACAGAAACACCCGATCACCGGCTCCCTCCGCCGTACCGGGATCACAGTCCGGGCAGACCCTGTCCCGCCAGAGGGCCACGGTTTCAAGGCACCAAGTTGTGGTGTGGACCATGGCATTTGCCTCAGCGGTGAGGGCTTCGGTGTTGGAGTTCGCGTAGCCCATCCGCAGACCCGGCAGATCCGGGGAGGCCATATCCTGGCAGATCCGGCACGGTCCGACAGGGAGAAGCGCCCCCTCCGGATGCCGGTGCAACAGTGAACTCTTCCGGTCCAGCCCGTCCGCGACATGTTCAAGGAGATCCTCATACAGGATCGTGACGTCAAAGGGCTGGTGCCCTCCGCGGGCGCCCGCGCCTGCCTGCCACAGCTCAACCTCCACGACCGCGTAGGCCCAGGTGTGCCGGGGACACAACCCGAGGGAGGCGCGCAGCAACCGGCGCATGCTCCCATCCATGATGTCTCCGTGGATGAACGACCAGAGTTGGCGCACTTCCTCCACGGACAGTTCCAACGGGCCGACGGGCACCAGGACGCCGGTGAGCCTATCCCTGTCCGGCGTTGCCGGGATGCCCGGCCCGCTCCGGGTTCCAGCCATGGCGACCATCCTGCCCTTCACAGTCGGGGCAGGAACCATCAGCCAGGTCGGCGGTCCGAACCGGCAAATCAACCGGTCCCGGTGGGATCCATCACCGTTACAACAAGGCTAAACCCGCCGGCTTCGTCCGGCATCACGTCAGGGCGGCATTCTTCTTCCCGCCGCCGCGGTCCTGGCACCGGTCGACGCGGCAGGTCAATCAGCCGCCGTTCAAAGCCCGGTCCGGGCGAGACTGGGGACTGTGGAATTAACGGTGTATCCGGCTCGACACGCCAGGCGGTGTGCCTGGCAGGAATGAGCTGGTTATGACGGTGACACTGGATGCCGTGAAGAGTGCGGACACCACTGCGAAACTGAACGAAACTTCCGAGGCTGAGGCCGCCCGTGAGCTGGTGAGGATGGCCCGGGAACGGGGATTGTCCCTGACCGGTCCTGGCGGGTTGCTCAAACAGCTGACCAAG
>NZ_QMKP01000003.1 GCF_003287955.1 Arthrobacter sp. AQ5-06
AAGACCCACAGCGCCGATGGTACTGCACCCGGGAGGGTGTGGGAGAGTAGGTCACCGCCGGAACATCATTACGGTCGAGAGCCTCCAGACACACGTCTGGAGGCTCTCCCACTTTAACCACCACACCGGTACCAACCGTCCAGGTACTGCGATTGTGTCCCCGGAACACTGCAGGAACTGCGAGAGCGTCGGCTGGGGGTGTGAACATTCCCACGACGGAGGCCTGGAGACGGATCCATGTCATCTGTCGGTGGGGTCTCGCCTAGAATTGACTGAGATGTACGGACTTCGAAGCGCTTGATTTCGGGTTGCGTAGGATAACGAAACACGGAACGAGCGGCTGCGATTGCGCCAGTGGTCAGCTCATAACAGGAGGAATCCCCATGGCTGAGCACAACGGCGGCAACCGCGGCGGTAACGACCGCGGTCCTTTCCGCGGCAATAATAACTCTGGCGGCGAACCGCGCGGATTCCGTTCCCGCGAAGACCGTAACTCCGAGGCTCCGAAGCGCGCGCCAGGTTCCGGTGAACGTAAGTCTTTTGGTGATCGTCCGCGCCGCGAGGGCGAGGGCGAGCGTCGTACCTTCGGTGGTGGAGAGCGCAAGCCGTTCAGCGGCGGCGGTGAGAGGAAGCCTTACGGCGACCGTGACAACAAGCCTTATGGTGATCGTCCGCCCCGCGAGGGCGACGGCGATCGTCGTGGATTCTCCGGTGGTGGAGACCGGAAGCCCTTCAGCGGTGGTGGAGACCGGAAGCCTTACGGCGACCGTGACAACAAGCCTTATGGTGACCGTCCGCGCCGCGAGGGCGACGGTGAGCGTCGTACCTTCGGCGGTGGAGAGCGCAAGCCCTTCAGTGGCGGTGGAGAGCGCAAGCCGTTCAGTGGCGGTGGAGACCGGAAGCCGTTCAGCGGCGGCGGCGAACGTAAGCCGTTCAGTGGCGGTGGAGACCGGAAGCCGTTCAGCGGTGGTGGAGACCGGAAGCCTTACGGCGACCGTGACAACAAGCCTTATGGTGACCGTCCGCGCCGCGAGGGCGACGGCGAGCGTCGTGGATTCTCCGGCGGCGACAACCGGAAGCCGTTCGGTGACCGCCAGGACCGCGCCCCGCGCAGCTTCGACCGTGGTGATTCCGGCCCCCGCCAGTTCGGCAGGGACCGTGCGGAGGACCGCCCGGCCCGTGTACCCAACGCGCGTGACCTTCGCAGCGCCAACCGCCCCGACCGCGAACGTTCCCCGGAAATCGATGAGGATGTCACGGGCAAGGAGCTTGACCGCGCTACGCAGCACCAGATCAAGACTCTGGAAGACAAGAGCGCCGAGTGGGTTGCCCGCCACCTGGTAATGGCCGGACGCCTGATCGACGAAGAACCCGAGCTGGCTTTCCAGCATGCTCTCGCCGCGAGCCGGCGTGGTGGCCGGCTGGCGGCCGTCCGTGAAGCCGTCGGACTCACCGCTTACGCTGCAGGACACTACGGCGAAGCACTGCGCGAATTCCGGACCTACCGCCGCATCAGCGGTTCGAACGTCCACCTGCCCGTGATGGCAGACTGCGAACGCGGACTGGGCCGGCCTGACCGGGCCCTCGACGTGGTGCGGTCCGAGGAAGCGAATGACCTGGACGCGCCCGGCAAAGTCGAGTTGGCCATCGTGGCGGCCGGAGCGCGGTCTGACCTCGGCCAGTTGGACGCTGCCGTGGCTGAACTTGAAATTGCCCAGCTGGACATGAACCGTGCGTTCTCCTACAGCCCAAGGCTCTTCCGGGCCTACGCAAATGCTCTGGCCGCCGTTGGTCGCGAAGACGAGGCGGCTAAATGGCAGAAGCAGGCCGTGGTGGCTGAAAATGCCCTTGGCCTTGGTGCCGATGAGGAACCGGACATCGTGGACCTGGGCTGGGACGAGGAAGAGGAAGCCCGTGAGGAAGCACAGCGCCGGCGACTGTTGGAGCGCGCTGCCGCAGGCCCCGAGGCCAGTGCTTCCACGCCTGCTGTCCGTTCCGAGCTAGCCGCGGACAAGACTATCGTTGAGGACGCCGGCGTGGATGCAGCCATCGATGACGTGGAATCGGATTTCTTCGAGTCCGATGACGCCGAATCTGATGAGGATTCCGTCGAAGCAGACGAGCTGGAAGCCGGTGAGGCCGAGCCCGACGAAGAAGCGCACGACGCCGAGCACAGCGAAGCAGACGGCAGTAACAACGGCGCCGATGGCCACTCTGAAGGACGGGACAGCTAGCCCGCTATGACTGAAGTTCCACTGATTTCCCTGTTTGACGCCCTTTTGGCGGATCTGGACGGTGTGGTCTACGCCGGACAGCACGCCATCCCAGGCGCCGTGGATTCGCTGCAGCAACTGGAAGGTTTGGGCATTGGCCTGGGGTATGTCACCAACAATGCCTCACGCACTCCGGCGCAGGTAGCGGGGCATCTTCGTGAACTGGGCGCACCGGCAGACGACGATCAGGTGGTCAGTTCCTCGCAAGCCGCAGCTGAGCTCCTGGCATCGCTCGTTGCCCCCGGAGCGCGGGTGCTGATCACCGGCAGCCCAGCTCTGGCGCAGGAAATCGAGCTGGTGGGACTGACACCTGTCTACAGCCAGGATCAGGATCCGGTAGCCGTGGTCCAGGGATTCAATCCCGGGATCGGTTGGAAGGATCTGGCCGAGGCGTCATACGTCGTCTCGGCTGGAGCACTGTGGATCGCTACCAACACCGATATGTCCATTCCGCAGGCACGCGGCATAGCCCCGGGAAACGGCACACTGGTGGCGGCAGTAGCCGCCGCCACCGGACAGACTCCGCGGGTTGCCGGCAAGCCGGAGGCCCCGCTTTTCCACGCCGCCGCCAAACGGCTCGCGGCTGACCGCCCGCTGGTGGTGGGCGACCGCCTGGACACCGACATCCTCGGCGGCAACAACGCCGGCTTTGCCACGGTGGCTGTGCTGACCGGCGTCGACACCACGGCCACCATCCTGGCCGCACGCACGGCCGAACGCCCGGACTACATCATCAATTCCCTCAGCGACCTCCACCGTCCCTACCCGGCAGTGGACCACACTGACGGAACGCACCGCTGCGGGGCCTCCACGGCGCGGGTCAGCGGTGACACCATCCAGATCAGCGGCAGCGAGAGTGACCTGGATTCGTGGCGGGCCGCCTGCGCCGCCTGGTGGACTGCGGTCCCTGACGCCGCCCGGCCCACCAAGCCCAAACTCGAGTGGCGCAATCATTAGACTGGTCCGATGACTGAGCTGAACGAAGCCCAACATCCGAAAGCAGCCCAGCCAACGCTGGAATGGCCGGACACAGCTGCGCCAGTAACCACCGATCCGTCCATTGCGGCCCTTACGGCCACGCTGGGCGGCGTCGAAGACTTGCCCGTATCGGAGCATGAAGCTGTTTACAGCGACCTCCACGATGCCCTGCTGCACGCGTTGAACGAAGAGGCCCCAAACGGCGAAGGAGAAGCTTGAGCATGGCACGACTTGACCAGGCGCTCGTCGCCCGCGGCCTGGCGAGGTCCCGGACCCACGCAGCATCGTTGATTGCCGAGGGCAAGGTGAGCTCGGCCGGCCAGATTCTGTCCAAGGCGTCCCAACAGGTAGACGACGGCAAAGACCTGTCGGTCGAGCGAACGGAAGAGGACAGCTACGTCAGCCGGGCCGGGCACAAGCTGGCGGGCGCTCTGGACGTATTCCCGGAGGTCACGGTTGCGGGCAAGAGGTGCCTGGATGCCGGGGCCTCCACCGGCGGCTTCACCGAGGTGCTCCTGCGGCGCGGTGCGGCACACGTGGTGGCGGTCGACGTCGGCCATGACCAGCTGGTCCCTCAGCTCCGCGCCGATGAGCGGGTAGCCGTGCATGAAGGCCTGAACGTCCGGTACATGGCGCCGGCGGATATCGGCGGACAGGCCGAACTCACGGTGGCCGACCTCTCCTTCATCTCGCTGACCCTGGTGGTTCTGCCGCTGGCGCTGTGCACGCAGCCGGGTGGTGACCTGGTGCTGATGGTGAAGCCCCAGTTCGAGATCGGCAAGGACAGGCTGGGCCGCACCGGGGTGGTCAATTCAGAGCGCGAACGACGCATGGCGGTCGAAAAAGTTGCCAATGCAGCGCTCGACGCCGGACTGGACTTATGCGGCTTAGCGGCCAGTCCGCTGCCGGGCCAGGACGGAAACGTCGAATACTTCCTGTGGATAAAGCGCAGGATGACCCAAGAACTGCCTAAGATCGAAGAGCGCCTCGCAGCCATTGACGGATTGCTTGGACGAATCTGGCCGAACCACTAGAAAGCGGAACCCGATGAGCAGGCGAGTTCTTGTCCTTGCCCACACTGGCCGCGAGGAATCACTGAAGGCCGCCTGGGAAGCCTGCGCCCAGTTGCATGACTCCGGCATTGTTCCCGTCATGCAGGAGTCTGAGCTGCGTGACATGGAAAGATTCTTCGGGCAGCTCACCCAGCCGGTAGAGATCCTGCACGACCACGTACAGTTGCCGGACGTCGAGCTGGTGATGGTGCTGGGCGGTGACGGCACGATCCTGCGCGCCGCAGAGCTGGTGCGGGAGGTGGACGTGCCGTTGCTGGGCGTCAACCTTGGCCACGTCGGCTTCCTGGCCGAAAGCGAGAGGGCGGACCTGGCCCAAACGGTGGAATGGATTGCCCGCCGCGACTACACGGTGGAAGAGCGCATGACCATCGACGTCCAGGTCTGGGTCCGCGGCCAGAAGATCTGGCACACCTGGGCCCTGAACGAGGCCGCGATCGAAAAAGGCAACCGCGAACGCATGATCGAGGTGGTGACGGAAGTGGACGAGCGCCCGCTGACCTCCTTCGGCTGCGACGGTGTGGTGGTGGCCACCCCCACGGGTTCCACGGCTTACGCGTTCTCCGCCGGCGGGCCCGTGGTCTGGCCGGAGGTCGAGGCCCTGGTGATTGTTCCCATCAGCGCCCATGCGCTCTTTGCCAAACCCCTGGTCGTGTCGCCCCGGTCCCGGCTGGCCGTGGAAGTCCTCACTCGCACCGGTGCCCAGGGCGTGCTCTGGTGCGATGGCCGGCGCTCCGTGGACCTGCCGCCCGGCGCCCGGGTTGAAGTGACCAAGTCCGCCACACCGGTCCGGCTGGCCAGGACGCACCAGACACCATTCTCAGCGCGACTGGTCCGCAAATTTGAACTCCCCATACACGGCTGGCGCGGGCCCGTGCCGCAGTCGGAGACCATCCACACCGGACCCATCCCGATCGTGCGGACGCCACGGCCCAGGCCGCCGCTCCAGCTTGCCTCCGGCGACCAGCCGGAGGACCAAACCGATCCCGCGACGGCAAAGTGAACCATGCTTGAAGAACTGAGAATCCGCGATCTGGGCGTCATCACCGACGCCACGCTGCCGCTCGGCCCCGGGCTGAGCGTCGTCACCGGCGAAACCGGTGCCGGCAAGACGATGGTGGTCACCGCCGTCGGCCTCCTCCTGGGGGCGAGGTCCGACGCCGGGGCGGTCCGGAGCGGTGCGAAGAGCGCCACGGCGGAGGCCGTCCTCAAGCTCGACGCCGGGCATCCGGCGATTGCACGGGCGGTGGAAGCGGGTGCCGACGTCGAGGAGTTCGACGGCGGCGCTGAGCTCATCCTTGCGCGTCGCCTCGGTGCCGACGGGCGCAGCCGGGCCTTCCTGGGCGGGCGGGCAGCCCCCGTGGGCGTCCTCGCGGAGATCGGTGAAACCCTCGTGGTGGTCCACGGCCAGTCGGACCAGATCAGGCTGAAGGGGGCGACCGCCCAGCGCGGCGCCCTGGACAAATTCGCCGGCGATGCGCTGGCCGGCCCGCTGGCCTCCTACCAGGCGCTCTACAGCCATTGGAAGGCCAGCCGGGCGGAGCTGGAAACCCTGCGCAGCGCCGCTCGTGACAGGCTCCGCGAGGCCGAGTCGCTGGAGGTCGCCCTGGCCGAAATCAGCAACGTGGATCCGCAGCCGGGGGAGGACGAGTCCCTCAAGGCCGAGGCCGTGAAACTGGCCAACGTCGAAGAGCTCAGGATTGCGGCGAACACGGCGCACCAGGCGCTCATCGCGGAGGACTACGGTGACGCGGGCGACGCCACCACCCTCGTGGACGTTGCGAAAAGAACTTTGGAGCACGTGGCCGAGCACGACGCCGAGCTGGGGTCTGCCGCCGCCCGGTTGGCCGAAGTGGGCTTTCTGCTCAACGACATCGCTACGGAGTTGGCCAGCTACCAGGCCGGCCTGGATTCAGAGGGCCCCGAACGCCTGGCCGAGATCGAGGACCGGCGGGCCGCCCTGGCTACGCTGGTCCGCAAGTACGCCCCCAGCATTGACGAAGTCCTGGTGTGGGCGGAAAATGCCCGGGTCCGCTTCGACGAGCTGCAGGACGACTCCACCAGGATCGAAGCCCTGGACGCGGACGTGGTCCGGACCGAGGCGGAGCTGCTGAAGCAGGCAGCCGCCGTGAGCAAAATCCGGGCCAAGGCTGCCAAGGACCTGTCCGGCCGGGTGAGCTCGGAGCTGAAGGCACTCGCCATGGCGGACGCCACCCTGGTGATCACCCTTGAGTCCGCCGGGCAGCTGACACCGTATGGAGCGGACGAGACCGCGTTCCTGCTCCAGCCGCACTCCGGCGCCCCCGCCCGGCCGCTGGGCAAAGGCGCTTCGGGCGGTGAACTGTCCCGGGTGATGCTGGCCATCGAAGTGGTGCTCGCGGCCGTGGACCCGGTGCCCACCTTTGTGTTCGACGAAGTGGACGCTGGAGTCGGCGGGCGCGCCGCCGTCGAAATTGGCCGCCGGCTGGCCATGCTGGCGCAGCACGTGCAGGTCCTGGTGGTCACGCACCTGCCGCAGGTGGCAGCCTTCGCGGACCAGCACATCACCGTCACCAAGACATCCGTCAGAGGGGCCGACGGCGGCACCGCCACCGGGTTCACGTCCAGTGATGTTCGCCTCCTCGACGGCCCTGAGCGCGTACGGGAGCTTGCCCGGATGCTGGCCGGCCAGGAGGATTCAGAGTCGGCCCAGGCACACGCCCAGGAGCTGCTGGACGACGCAAAACTGCTGCCGCAGCGGGCCTAGCTGAACTGCCCGGACGCATGGCTGCGCGAAAGCTGCCGGATGGCCCGGGCCATCATGGCATGCACCACCAGCGGGTGCAGGAGCCGCACCGGCGCAAAGTAGAGCCGCCCACGCCAGCCCTTGAGCCGCACGGCTGTAGTGACGCGCAAAAGCCGGGCATCGGCGTCGAACGCCACACCGCAGCGGAAGTCCAGGTGGCTGTCATCGGCACTGATGAGGGCTTCCTCGCCACGTACTTCAGCGACGGCGAAGATGTTTACCGGAGCGCGGTGGATGCCGATCAAGCCCACAGCCGCCTGGCGAAGTCCCATCAAGGCCCTGACCCAGCCGGGCATGGACGCCAGTGAAAATAGCGTTTCCGCCCAGAGCTGGGCATCCGTGGGGGTGCCGGTTCGAACTGGGAGAACTATCACATCCGCGTAGTCGGGAACCGGAATCGACTCGAACACCAGAGAACGGAAAACCGGGTCAATACCGGCGTCCGCCCCATCATTGCGGTGCTCCGGAACGTTGGGGGAAGCTTTCTGCGTGGTCACCCCTTGATCGTAGTGGTGCAGGGACGGCACACTGAAGCCTTTGGGGAAACTGTTATTCGACCCGTGGAAGGCTCATTTGATGATAGGCTCGAATTCCGTGGTGCAGCGATCAAATTCCCGTGTAAATTCCCGGTTCCCGGGCTCGTCCAAGACGACCAAACACATCTTCGTAACCGGTGGTGTGGCGTCCTCGCTCGGTAAGGGACTGACGGCTTCAAGCCTCGGTCACCTCCTGCGGGCACGCGGCCTGTCTGTAACTATGCAGAAGCTCGATCCCTATCTGAACGTGGATCCGGGCACGATGAACCCCTTCCAACACGGCGAGGTCTTCGTCACTGACGACGGCGCCGAGACCGACCTGGACATCGGACACTACGAGCGGTTCCTCGACGAAAACCTCGAGGGCTCAGCCAACGTGACCACCGGCCAGGTCTACTCCACCGTGATCGCCAAGGAACGCCGCGGCGAATACCTCGGGGACACCGTCCAGGTCATCCCGCACATTACCGATGAGATCAAGCGGCGTATGCGGCTTCCGGCCGAAGGCAAAAACGCGCCGGACGTCATCATCACCGAAATCGGCGGCACCGTGGGCGACATCGAGTCGCAGCCCTTTCTTGAGTCGGCCCGCCAGGTCCGCCAGGACATCGGCCGCGGCAACGTCTTTTTCGTCCACGTCTCCCTGGTGCCCTACATCGGACCCTCGCAGGAACTGAAGACCAAACCGACGCAGCACTCCGTGGCAGCCCTGCGCTCCATCGGCATCCAGCCCGAGGCAATCGTGATCCGCTCGGACCGCGAAGTCCCCGAACCCATGCGCGCCAAGATCGGCCGCATGTGCGACGTCGATGTCGAAGCCGTCATCGGGTGCCCGGATGCGCCCAGCATCTACGACATCCCCAAGACCCTGCACACCCAGGGACTGGATTCCTACATCGTTCGCGCCCTGGACCTGCCGTTCAAGGACGTTGACTGGACCAGCTGGGACAAGCTGCTCGAAGCAGTCCACAACCCCAAGCACCACGTGGAAATCGCGCTGGTGGGCAAGTACATCGACCTTCCGGATGCTTACCTGTCCGTGACCGAGGCCCTGCGCGCCGGCGGCTTCGCCAACGACACCAAGGTCAAGATCCGCTGGGTACCGTCTGATGAATGCGAAACCCATGAAGGCGCCGTGGCGTCCCTGGACGGCGTGGACGCCATCTGCGTTCCCGGCGGCTTCGGCATCCGCGGCCTCGAAGGCAAGCTGGGCGCCCTGAAGTACGCCCGCGAAACCAGGCTGCCTGTCCTGGGCCTGTGCCTGGGCCTGCAGTGCATGGTGATCGAATATGCGCGCAACGTGGTGGGCCTCGAGGGCGCTTCCTCCAGCGAGTTCGAGCCGGATTCCAAATACCCGGTGATTGCCACCATGGAAGAGCAACTGGACATCGTGGACGGCAAGGGCGATCTTGGCGGTACCATGCGCCTGGGCCTGTACGAGGCAAAGCTCGACGACGGCTCGGTCATCGCAGAGACCTACGGCAAGACCACCGTCAGCGAACGCCACCGGCACCGCTACGAGGTCAACAACAAGTACCGCGACCAGATCGCTGCCGAGGGCCTCGTGTTCTCCGGAACGTCACCGGACGGCAAGCTCGTGGAATTTGTTGAGCTGCCCCGCGAGGTCCACCCGTTCTATGTGGCAACCCAGGCGCACCCCGAACTGAGCTCTCGGCCCACGCGGCCGCACCCGCTCTTCGCCGGGCTCATCAAGGCCGCACTGGACCACCAGAACGCACAGGATGCGCCGGCAGCCAAGCCGTCGCGCACGGTTGCCGCAAAATAGAAACGACTAAGTAGAGGACGGCGCGATGCGCGGCACACCTGAAACCCCCCAAGCTGCACGGCAGGTTTCGGATGCACCGAGCCCGCGCCGTCTTCTGTCTACGGAGAAGGTCTATGAAGGCCGCATCTGGGATGTGGTCAGCGACAGCTTCCAGCTGAGCGAGACAGGGGAGTCCCTGACCCGCGACTACATCGACCACCCCGGCGCCGTGGCAGTTCTGCCGATGAACGACGCCGGCGAGGTTCTGCTGATCAGGCAGTACCGGCACCCCGTGGGCATGGACCTTTGGGAAATCCCTGCCGGCCTCCTGGACGTGGAAGGCGAGGATTTTGTGGTGGGGGCCGCCCGCGAGCTCGCCGAGGAGGCGGACCTCGGGGCCGGCGAGTGGAACGTCCTGGTGGACTTCTTCAATTCGCCGGGCTCCTCCAGCGAGGCCATCCGCATCTACCTAGCCCGGGACCTCACGGAGGTGCCTCACCACGAACGCCACGAGCGGACTGATGAGGAAGCGGAAATTGAATTCCATTGGATCGCTTTGGAAGACGCCGTGGCCGCGGTCCTCGAGGGCAGGCTGCACAACCCGTCCGCCGTCGTCGGAATCCTGGCCGCCGCCGCGGCGAAGGCTGACGGCTTTGCAGGACTGCGTCCCGCGGATGCACCCTGGCCTGCGCACCCCAGCCAGCGTTGATGACGGCGAGTACTGAGGCAGAAGCCCCGACGCCGCCCGTGCGGCCACAGACGGCCGTCGATCGCGCCATCACCGAGTATCTGCAGCATATGGGGGTGGAACGCGGCCTGGCCGCGAATACACTCTCCGCCTACCGCCGTGACCTGGCGCGGTACTCCCGCTACGTGACCTCGGAGGGCTGCCACGGCCCTGGCCAGATCACCCGCCATCACGTGACGGGGTTCGTTATGGCCCTCAACGACGGATCCGACGGCGGCACAGCCCTGGGCGTTAGGTCTGCTGCCAGGACTGTGGTGGCTGTCCGGGGACTGCACAAGTTCTGGGCTCTGGAGGGGATCACGACGACGGACCCCGCCAGCGACGTCCACCCGCCGATACCGGGCAAGAGACTGCCCAAAGCCATCAGCGTGGACGAAGTCACCCGGATCCTTGAAGCCGCGGGCACGGACACCGCCACAGGACTCCGGGACCGCGCCCTGCTCGAATTTCTCTACTCCACCGGGGCGAGGATCAGCGAGGCCGTGGGCCTGGACGTTGACGACATTGCCTTACAGGAGGCCGAGTCGGAGCCTGCCGTGGTCCGCCTGTTCGGCAAGGGATCCAAGGAACGGCTGGTGCCGCTGGGATCCTATGGGGCGCGGGCTGTGGACGCGTACCTGGTGCGAGGCCGCCCGCTGCTGGCGGCGAAGGGTGCCGGAACGCCTGCCCTGTTCCTGAACGCCCGGGGCGGCCGGATCAGCCGGCAAAGCGCCTGGACCATCCTGAAGGCGGCTGCCGACAGGGCCAACATCACGAAGGACGTTTCCCCGCACACACTGCGGCACTCCTTCGCGACGCACCTGCTTGAAGGCGGCGCGGATGTCCGCGTTGTTCAGGAGCTGCTGGGGCATGCCTCGGTCACCACAACGCAGGTCTACACCCTGGTCACCGCTGACACGCTCAGGGAAATTTACGCAGCAGCCCACCCCCGGGCGCTGGGCTGACGCTGGCGGCGAGGCTATCGCTATAGGGTTGAGGGATGACGTTCACCCCTGTCACGCTGTGCTTCCTCACCCGGGAGTCCGCCGGTGTGCCACAGGTCCTGCTTGGCCTGAAGAAGACCGGCTTCGGCCGCGGCAAAGTGGTGGGACTTGGCGGCCATGTTGAGCCGGGGGAGACGGATGAAGAGGCCGCCTGCCGCGAAGTCCACGAGGAAGCCGGCATTGTGGTCCGGCAGGAGGATCTGCGCGACGCAGGCGTGGTGACCTTCGATTTCCCGGCCCGCCCGGAGTGGAACATGAGTTCAAGGCTCTTCGTAGCAGCCCGATGGACCGGGCAGCCAGCCGAAAGTGCCGAGATCCGGCCGGAATGGTTCGACGTCGGCGCCTTGCCCGTGGACCGGATGTGGCAGGACGCAGCGCACTGGCTTCCGCTGGCGCTTGGCGGGTCCGTGTTGCGCCTGACAGTGGTCCTGAACGATGACAACGAGACCGTCCACGAAGTGCTCGACTACTCGAGCCGCTGAAGCCTGAAACGGCCTAGTACTACAGTTGCGGTTATTTTCTGACGTATCGGCGTTACAAGCACGCTTCCGCGAGCGGGGTTACGTCCCGTGGGGTGGTGTAGTTCTCCGCAGTTGCGCGTTGCCCGGGCAAGGTAGTGGGCCATCGTGTGATGGTCAGTGAGTACCGATCAAAGTCACTCACAGACAGAAAGACACAAACACACGATGGCTCTAGATTAGCAACCCTAACGTCGGATATTTCGCCTTGGTCATCGACCTGCACTCCCGGGCGTTCGTCGGCTGGCAGACCTCAACCGTCAAGGACACGGCGTTCGTCGAACACTACCTTCGTATGGCCCTATGGAGGCGCCAACACACTGACCGCCCGGTACCGGCAGGACTGATCCACCACTCCGATTATGCCGAGGAAATCGTTAAGGGGCCCGTCTGGCGGAGCTCCTGTGCTGTCCCAGGAGCAGGGGGAGCTTGAGCAGATCAAGTACCTGGCGAGTATGAGCCGGCCGCCTAAGCAGCCCAGCAACGGCGCGGCCGCGACGCCGCCGGGCGCTGAGAGTGCCAAGGCTGCAGAGAAGTCCAAGGACAAGGGACGGGGCCGAATAACTGTCGGCGTGGCCTCGGCCAGTGTGAAACTCAGTATCAATTGACATGAGACTTAGTTTCAGTGTAGAACGGTGGCATGGTTCCTGACAATGTCGTTGAAACTGCCTCGCTCGCGGGGGCTGGCCCAGCTGCCTCCAAAGCGCCCGGAAAATCGGCAAGTGCATATGCCGCGGCCCTACTGGCCATTGAACGGCACCGTCCGCCGGGCGCTCCCGGCGCTGATCCGCGCCCTGTCCGCAGCGTCGGGGTGATCGGAGCCGGGCTCATGGCCAGCCAGCTCGCCTTGGTCTTTGCCAAGCAGCTTGGAGTTCCGGTCCTGATCACCGATCTGTCCCAGGCAAAAGTGGATGGCGCGCTTGCTTGGGTCGCCGCTCACCTGGACAAGCTGGTGCGCCGCGGTCAGCTCAGCCAAACGGCGGCGCGGGAGCTTGGCGATCTTGTCCGCGGAACGGTGGATAAGAACGAGTACCGGAACTGTGACGTGGTCATTGAGGCGGTGTTCGAGGAGTTGAGCGTCAAACGCGCCGTCCTCGCGGAAATCGAGCCCCTACTGCGCGCCGATGCGCTGCTGCTGACGAATACCTCGTCCCTGTCTGTGACGGCGATGGGCCGCGGCCTGGCCCATCCGGAACGCCTTGTGGGACTGCATTTCTTCAATCCTGTGGCTGTGCTGCCGCTCGTGGAAATCATCAGGACTGAAAACAACGACGACGCCAGCGTCGCCACCGCTTGTTCGCTCGCCCGGCTGCTGGGCAAAACTGCGGTCCTGGTTACGGACACGCCGGGCTTTGTGGTGAACCGGATCCTGACCCGGCTGTTCTGTGAACTGCTCCAGGTCATTGATGACGGGGCGGATATCGAACTGGCGGACCACGCCTTGGACCCGCTGGGGCTGCCCATGACTCCGTTGACCCTGCTGGGTTTCATCGGACCCGCGGTCCAGCTTCATATCTGCGAGACCATGCACGCCGCGTACCCTGACCGTTTTTATGTCAGCAAAAGCCTGGCAGCCATTGCGGATGCCCGGCTGCGCGGCTATCTGGACAAGCCCGGCACCGTGCTTCCCGAGGCGGCCGCCCTGCTGCCGGCTGCCGACGGCGGCAAGCCGCCGGTGCCTGATACAGGCGCCATCCAGGCACGGATCCTTGATGCCCTGGCTGAGGAGGTGGGCCTGATGCTGGCCGAAAAGGTGGTGGCCGGTCCGGCGGAAGTGGATCTGTGCATGCTTCTCGGCGCCAACTTCCCGCAGCATCAGGGGGGCCTCACACCGCTGCTTGACCTCAGCGGCGCCTCCCGGCGCGTGTGGGGAACGGAATTCCACCCCGGCTCCGGATTTGCCGAATAGATAAAGGCGCGCGGGCCGCCCGAACAAACTCCGCTTCCAACCACGCCATTCCTCAATTCCTCCCCCCAAAAGGATGCAAACCATGCCCGACTATGACGTCGCCGAACCGCTGGACACCGACTACTACTCCGTCTTCGCGAACATTCCCGCACCCGACCGTGACGTTTGGAGGCGCGCCAGGGCTTTCACCGGGGAGGCCCTGCCGCAGATGAACGACTACTGGGAACGCGCCGAGTTCCCCACCCACCTGGCCAAGCGGATGGGCAGCATGAACCTGTTGGCCGATGGCGTTGACGTGCAGGGTCTGGAGCCGATGTCCCCGCTGGCCGCCGGGCTGGTCAACATGGAGATCTCCCGCGGGGATGGTTCGCTGGGTACCGTGATCGCAGTCCAGGGCGGCCTGGTAATGCGCTCGATTGCCCTTTTTGGCTCCGAAGCCCAGCGCGGGACGTGGCTCGGTCCGCTGGCCCGCGGCGAAAAGCTCGGCGCCTTCGCCCTGACGGAACCCGACCATGGCTCGGATTCCGTGGCACTGGAAACCACCGCCTCGCTCGACGGGGAGGACTACGTCCTCAACGGCGAGAAGAAGTGGATCGGCAACGGCTCCGTCGGGGATGTCACCGTGGTCTGGGCACGCGATGACGCCGGCGATGTCCGCGGCTTCCTGGTGGAACAGGACCGGGAGGGTTACGAGGCAGAGACCATCACCGGAAAGGCCTCGCTGCGCGCAATACACCAGGCCCGGATCAGGCTCAACAACGTCCGCATCCCAAAGGCTAATCTGCTCCCCGGTGCGCGCACTTTCAAGGACACGTCCGAGGTCCTGGTTGCCACGCGCCTGGGGGTGGCCTGGTCCGCCCTCGGCCACGCCACCGCCGTCTACGAAGCCGCGCTGAACTACGCCACGCAGCGGACACAGTTCGGCAAGCCACTGGCAAAGTTCCAGCTGGTCCAGGAGCGGCTGGCGTATATGCTCTCGGAGCTGACCAGCATGCAGCTGCACTGTTTCCATCTGGCGGGTCTTGATGCGGCCGGCCAGATGCGCCCCACCCAGGCCTCGATGGCGAAATACCACAACACCCGCAAGGCCCGCGAGCTGGCATCCATTGCCCGCGACATGTTGGGCGGCAACGGCATCCTGCTGGAAAACCACGTGATCCGGCACCTGCTGGACATCGAATCCATCCATACCTATGAAGGCACGCAAAGCATTCAGACCCTACTGATCGGCCGCGATGTCACCGGACAAAGCGCCTTCGCCTAAGGACTCGCCATGACCACAACTGAGCTTCCCAATGAAAATCCGCTGAGCCCCCTGCGGTTCCTCCAGCGCTCCGCCGAGGTCTTCGGGCAGAAGACGGCGATCATCCACGGAGACCGCTCCTACACCTACCGGGACTTCGCTGCCGAAGCCCAGCGGCTGGCCAAGGCGATCAAGAGCCGGATCCAGCCCGGCGATCGCGTGGCCTTCCTGTGTCCCAATGTGCCGGAACTGCTGATTGCCCACTTCGCCGTCCCCCTCGCCGGGGGCGTCCTGGTGGCCCTGAACTCGCGGATGACCGCCCGGGAGCTCCAGTACATCCTGGAGCATTCCGAAGCCAGGCTGCTGTTTGCCGATTCGGAACTGCTGGGCACCGTTGCGGGACTGGACCTGGGTCTGACGCACCTCGCTGCGTTGATCGAAGTGCCTGACAGCACCATCAGCTATCCGGAGGTCCCCGCGGGCATTTGCGCGACGCAGTATGCGGATTTCCTCGCTGCGCCGGGCGGCCAGGACGCAGATCTTCCGTGGGGCATCCAGGACGAACGCGCACCGATTACCCTGAACTACACCTCCGGCACCACCGGCAAGCCCAAGGGCGTGCTGTATTCGCACCGTGGGGCCTACCTGAACTCGCTCGGAGAAACCTTCCACAATCACTTCACCGGCGACACTCGCTACCTCTGGACGCTTCCGATGTTCCACTGCAACGGCTGGTGCACCACGTGGGCCGTGACGGCGGTGGCGGGCGTCCACATCTGCCTTCGGGCGGTGCGCGCGGACACAGTCTGGGACGCCATCGACACTCTCGGCGTCACCAATCTCTGCGGCGCCCCCACAGTGTGCAGCATCATTGCCGGCGCGCCCCAGGCCCACGAACTGAAGGTGCCGCTGCGGATCACGACGGCGGGCGCGCCGCCGTCGCCCGCGATCATCACCTCCTTGGAGTCGATCGGGATCAGCGTGGTCCACGTTTATGGGCTGACCGAGGTGTACGGCCCGTACACCATCTGTGAGCACCAGGCCGAGTGGGATGATCTGTCCGCCCAGGACAGGGCCGTGAAGATCTCCCGGCAGGGGGTTGGGATGCTGCAGGCCGAGACGGCGCGCATCGTGGACCTGGACATGCGCGATGTCCCGGCCGACGGCGCAACGATGGGCGAAATCGTGCTGCGTGGCAACAACGTGATGCTCGGCTACTTCAAGGATCCCGAGGCCACCGCCGATGCCTTCCGCGGCGGTTGGTTCCACACCGGAGACCTCGGCGTCATGCATCCCGACGGCTACATCCAGCTCAAGGACCGGGCCAAGGACATCATCATCTCCGGCGGCGAAAACATTTCCACCATTGAGGTGGAGCAAGCCATCATCAGCCACCCTGCGGTACTGAACGTGGCAGTGATCGGCGTCCCGCACGAGAAATGGGGCGAACGGCCGGTTGCCTTTGTCATCCGCAGCAGTTCGAGCTCAGTGACGGCCGAGGAGATCCGTTCGCACGTCAAGGGCCTAATCGCCGGATTCAAGGTTCCGGACAGGATCCTCTTCGCCGACGAGCTCCCTCACAACTCCACCGGCAAGGTCCTGAAGTCGCGGCTGCGCGCCCTGGACATCAGCAGCAAGGAAGTCACCAAATGAGCAGCGAGGACATAGTCGTTGTGGGTGCGGCCCGCACGCCTCAAGGAAAACTGATGGGGCAGCTGGCTTCGCTAAGCGCTGTGCAGCTGGGTGCCGCCGCCATCGCCGCGGCCCTGGAACGCTCCGGGATCAAGCCGGCCGCCGTCGACGCGGTCATCATGGGCCAGGTCCTGACGGCTGGCGCGGGCCAGAACCCGGCGCGGCAAAGCGCCGTCGCGGCAGGAATACCGCTCAGCACCCCCGCCGTCACCGTGAACAAGGTCTGCCTGTCCGGGCTGACGGCCATCATCCAGGGCGTCAGGCTGCTAAAACTGGGCGAGGCGGACGTCGTCGTCGCCGGTGGCCAGGAATCCATGAGCCAGGCGCCGCACCTGCTCGCCGGCTCGCGCGCCGGCTACCTCTACGGCGGCATCACGGCCGTGGACTCGGCCGGCCACGACGGACTCACGGATGCCTTTGACCAGGAGTTGATGGGCATTGCCACGGACCGCGCCAACGCGAAGCTTCAGCTTTCCCGCGAGGCGCAGGACCAGGTCGCGGCGCTGTCCCACCAGCGGGCGGCCGAGGCCCAGGCCGAGGGGAGATTCAGCGCCGAGATTGCCCCTGTTGCGGTGCCGCAGAAGCGGGGCGCACCCGCGCTGGTAAGCCAGGACGAGGGCATCCGCCCGCAGTCCACCCAGGAGGTACTGGCCGGACTGAAGCCGGCCTTCACAGCGGCGGGGACCGTCACGGCCGGAAATGCCTCGCCGCTGAACGACGGCGCTGCCGCCGTCGTGCTGGTGACCCGCGCGTACGCCGAAGCCCACGGGCTTGAGGTGCTGGCCGTCGTCGGGCCCGCCGGGCAGATCGCCGGGCCGGACACGTCGCTGCCGGACAAGCCGGCGCAGGCAATCACGGCGGCCCTGGCCCGCGCTGGCTGGACGGCCGGGGAGCTTGACTTCGTGGAGATCAACGAGGCCTTCGCCTCGGTGGTGGTGCACTCCGCTGCGGCCCTGGGCCTCGGCTTGGACACGGTCAACGTCAACGGCGGGGCCATCGCCATTGGACATCCGATCGGTGCCTCGGGCGCGCGGCTGGTGGTCTCGGCCGTCCATGAGCTGATGCGGCGCGGCGGCGGCAAATCCGCCGTCGCGCTCTGTGGCGGCGGCGGACAGGGTGACGCGCTGCTACTGTACCGGGATGGCATCAGTGGCTAATTTCCGTTCCGAGGTGGCCGAGGCCGCCCTGGATCTGTTCACCGACAATGGCTACGACCCGACCAGCGTGGACGACATTGCCCAGGCCGCCGGGATCTCCCGCAGCACCTTCTTCCGCCAGTTCCGCGCCAAGGAAGACGTAATCTTTGCGGACCACGAAGCCTTGCTCGGTGAGCTGACCACCTACCTGGCGGCGAGCCATCCGGATCCGTGGGCGGCTGTCTGCCAGGCCGCGGCACTGGTCTTCGGGAAGTTTTCCGAACGCCGGAAAGTGGCCCAAAAGCGCTACCACGTGGTGCAGGCCGTACCCGCACTCCGGGACCGGGAAACGATCATGGTTTCCCGGTATGAACGGCTTTTCTCGGACTACCTCCGCCAGGCTCTCCCCGGCATCTCAACACTTGATGCAATCCGGTTCGCCGCCGCGGTGACGTCAACACACAATTACGTGCTGCGCGAAATGATGCTGGATTCCTCCCGTGGTTCCCTCCAGAACCTGGAACACGAGCTGCTGGCAGTGCGGCGCATTTTCGGGGTGCTGCCGCAGAGGGACCCTGCATCCATCCGCGCCGAGGATGACCTGGTAGTGGCCGTTTTTTCCCGCTCAACACCCACCGCTGAAGTGGCGCGTCGCATCCAGGACAAGCTCGACGGGCGCTCCGGCTAGCAGCTCCGTACAACTGCTCCATCTAAATGTTCTATCCAGCTGGGGAAGGGCCCTAATGACAGGGCATGACAACGACGTTTACCGGCCGAGTGATCGGGATCTCCTGAAGCGAGCGATCAGGGAGACCGCCTCCCGGACGGGCACCGGGGTGTTCTTCGCAGGCCTCGTGAACCACACCGAGCTCACCATCACCGAGTTCTTCGGCACCACAACACACGGCCTAAAGAACCTCAGCGTGCATCCCGGCGAGGGGGTCGGCGGACGGGCCCTTTCCCAGGCGCGCACCATCGGGGTGGCCGACTACTTTGACTCCGACAGCATCACCCATCATCATGACGAAGCGGTGCGCATCGAGGGCCTGCGGACCATGGTCGCGCTCCCGATCCTCGTGGACGGCCGTGCCCGGTGCATCCTTTACGCAGCAACGCGCGAGCGCACCTCGATCGGCGAGTACGTGGTGGATGAACTTAGCGCCGGCGCCTTGAGGATCTCACGGGAACTGGCGATTCGCGACGAGGTGGACCACCGGGTCGCGATTCTCCGGGTGGTCTCCAGCCTGGCTGCGGAGCCGCGGGACCGGGACCTCCTTGAGACCGTCCGGCTTGCGCATGCCGAACTCCTCTCCGTTGCCCGCATCACGGATGATCCCGAGCTCGCCCAGCGCATCCTCGCCGTGATCGCACGGCTCGAGGGCTCCGACGCCGGCTCCGACGGCACGCCGGGCGGCGCCCCACGCCTCACCCGACGCGAGACGGATGTGCTCGCCCAAGTGGCGCTCGGCTGTTCCTATGCCGAAGCCGGCAACCGGCTGTCGCTCAAGGCAGTCACGGTGAAGAGCTACATGCAGTCGATCATGACGAAACTGGACGTTCACGGCCGCACCGAGGCCGTAGTGGCCGCGCGCAGGTTCCGCCTTTTGCCCTGACCGGTCGCGCGAAAGCACCTCCATCGGGAGGTGGTGGCGAACGCACGGCGCTGACACGATGACATCTCCGCGTCGAAACAACATCGTCTCGACGACCGATGTCAAAGGAGATATCGCATGCTCGAAAGCCTCGCACCGGTTGCGACCCGTTCCGGTCCACGCCGCACCTCAATGGCCCGGGTCGCCGTCGCCAGCTCGATGGGCAGCATCATCGAGTTCTATGACTTCCTCATCTACGGCACGGCAGCGGCCCTCGTCTTCCCCCAGGTGTTCTTCCCGGCCCTCGGCCCGGCGGCCGGCACTCTCGCCTCCTTCGGGACGTTTGCCGTTGCCTTCGTCTCGCGCCCCCTCGGTGCTGTCCTGTTCGGCCACTTCGGTGACAGGATGGGGCGCAAGAAAACGCTCGTCAGCACACTGCTCATCATGGGCATAGCGACAGTCACTATCGGGCTACTGCCCGACGCCAGCGTGATCGGTGTCGCCGCACCGATCATCCTCGTTGTTCTCCGCTTTCTTCAGGGATTCGCCGTCGGCGGCGAATGGGCCGGCGCGGCACTGCTGGCCGCCGAGTACGCCCCGCCCAAGCAGCGGGGCCTCTTCGCGGCCTTCCCCCAACTGGGCCCGTCGATTGGCTTCGCCCTCGCGAGTGCGACCTTCCTCATCATCAATCTGTCGCTCGGCGACAAGTCGGAGGCATTCCTCACGTTCGGCTGGCGCATTCCGTTCATTGGGAGTGCTGTGCTCGTCATGGTTGGTCTCTACATCCGCCTCAAGATCGAAGAAACTCCCGTCTTCAAGGAGGCCAGCGACGAGGGCACCGTCTCGGCAGCGCCACGCAGGCTGCCCGTGTGGGAGTCAGTGCGCAACCAGCCACGCCAGATCCTTCTGGGCGGCGCGTCAACCATGATGCTCTTCGCCTTCTTCTACATCGGTACAGCCTTCCTCAGCAGCTACGGTACGAGTGCCGAGGGCCTTGGCCACAGCCGACCGACCATCCTCTCGCTGGGAATCGTCGGCGCGATGTTCTTCGCAGTCGGAACTATTGCCAGCGCAATCCTCTCCGACAAGGTCGGCCGCCGAGCCGTAATCGTCGGCTCTTGCGTCGTGGCGATACCCTGGTCGCTCCTGCTTTTCCCGATCCTCGACATCGGCACGACCTGGTCGTTTGCCATCGGACTGTCGGGCACGCTGCTCATCGTCGCCGGAATCTATGGTCCGGTCGGCGCCTTCCTGCCGGAACTCTTCGCCACCCGCTACCGGTACACCGGTGCCGGAATGGCCTACAACCTCGGAGCGCTGGTCGGCGGTGGCGTCACGCCGCTTGTGGCGGCATCGCTCGGCGCCAGCCTGGGGAGCCCCGCGATCGGCCTGCTTCTTGCCGGCGTAAGCCTTGTGAGCCTGCTCGCCACGTTCGGCCTCCCGGAGACCCGCGGCATCGACCTCGCTACCTCCGGACGCACAGCCGCACGGTGACAGCCGGTAACCGTGACCACCACATGACCAACGCCCCGGCAACAGGATCGGATGCCAGGGACTGCACGCTCGGGGAGGGCGACGACGGCACGGGCTTCCTGAACAGCGTGAGGCTGACCGTGGTCGATGGTGAAGGCGGTGAAGCAGAGGCCTGCGCTCCTGCGCCGGATGAGGCCGACGTCGCAATCGTCAAGACCGGCACCGAAAAAGGTCCTGCTGCCCAATACGGGCGGCTCGGCAGTGCTCTCCTACACCCTCATGGTGACCAACAACGGACCCACGGAGGCCAGGGACGTTGTGGTCACGGACACCATGCCCCGACGAGGTCACGGCAGATATGGTCACGCCTTCCGCCGGAGTCTGCACCAATTCCGGCACGTCGTTCACCTGCGACCTCGGTCTGCTCGCCGTCGGACAGGAGTCACCATCGGCGTCCAGGCCTCGATTACGGACTACATGGGCGATGGACCGTTCACCAATCTGGCCACCATGTCCACCTCCACCCCGGACGGCAACGGGGCCAACAACGAGGCGTCGCACGTCACCGAGGTTGAACGCGCAGCGCTCGCCGCCACAGGTACCGGCGCCGCCGCCTGGCTTTTGCCGGCGACGGCACTGCTGCTGGCAGGGACATTGCTGGTCGGCGCCGTGAAGCCCAAGCGCCGGCGGGACTTCCGGACCGCATAGCCCGGGAACCGGAAATACCGAAACGGCGGGCCGGCCACCTTCAAAGGTGACCGGCCCGCCGTCGTGCGTCCCAAGTAATTACGGAACGTGCCGTTCTTCCGGGCCGTTGTATTCGCTCAGCGGGCGGATCAGGGAGTTGCTGGCTGCCTGTTCCATGATGTGGGCGGTCCAGCCGGTGATGCGGCTGGCGACGAACAGGGGTGTGAACGTGGCGGTGTCGAAGCCCATGAGGTGGTAGGTGGGGCCGGTCGGGTAGTCGAGGTTCGGCTTGATGGCCTTGGCTTCGTCCATGGCCTGCTCGAGGCCGTTGTACAGCCCCAGCAGTTCGGGGCGGCCGTAGTGGGCGATCATCTTGTCCAACGCAGCCTTCATGGTGGGGACGCGGGAGTCGCCGTGCTTGTAGACGCGGTGGCCGAAGCCCATGACTTTCTTCTTCTGGGCCAGGGCGTCCTCCATCCAGGTCTTTGCCCGGGCGGCGGCTTCGTCCAGTGATTCCTCGGGCCGGATGCCAATCTCGTCGAAGGTGTGCATCACGGCTTCGTTGGCGCCGCCATGCAGCGGGCCCTTGAGTGCGCCGATCGCGCCCGTTACTGCCGAGTGCAGGTCGGACAGGCTGGACGTGATCACGCGGGCGGTGAAGGTGGAGGCGTTGAAGGAGTGCTCGGCGTACAGGATCATCGAGACATTGAAGGCCTCCACGACCTCGGGGACCTGGTCTTCGCCGAACGCCATCCAAAGGAAGTTTTCCGAGTAGCCCAGGTCATCCCGGGGCTCAACGACTTCCTGGCCTCGCCGGCGGCGCTGGTCGTAGGCGACCACCGCCGGCATCGCGGCGAAGAGATCCACGGCCTTGGCCATGTTGGCCTCGGGCGAGGAGTCTTCGGCCAGTGGGTGCCGGGCGCCCATGACGGAGGCCGCGGTCCGGCAGACGTCCATCGGGTGGGCGGTGGTGGGGAGCGTGTCGACGATCTGCTTCACCACAGGATCAATGGCACGGCCGGCGCGTTCGCGGGCCGAGAATGCGGACAGCTCATCAGGGGTGGGCAGTTCGCCGTTCCACAACAGGAAGGCCACTTCCTCGAAGCTGCATTTGGCGGCGAGCTCCTGGACGGGATAGCCGCGGTACAGCAGCGAATTGGTGTCCGGGTTGACCTTCGAAACCGCGGTGTAGTCCACCACGACGCCGGCCAGGCCCTTCTTGATATCGACAGCTACCATGCTGTCCTCCTTCGTTCGTTGGGCAAGCCCGGATGTGCCGGAATGCTTGCAGTCTCCTTGGTGGCTCCCGGGTCCTAGCGGACGCCGGGAATGTGGAAGTTGAAAACGCCGGTATCGAAGTGGTTGTAGGCCTCATAGTCCACAAGGTCATAAAGCCGCGAACGGGTGAGCATGTTCTCCACTTGTGCTTCCTGCGACCCTTTGGCCTTGATCGTTTCCAGCGTACGCTCTGCGGCGCCCATGGCAATGCGCAGCAGCGTGACCGGGTAAATGACCATGTTCACTCCGACGCCCTGCAGCTGATCGACGGTGAACAGATCGCTCTTGCCGAACTCGGTCATGTTGGCCAGGATCGGCACGTCCACGGCGTCACGGATGGCCTGGAACTCGGAAAGGTCCTTCATCGCTTCCGGGAAGATGGCGTCCGCACCGGCATCAACCAGGGCCCGCGCCCGGTCCTTGGCGGCTTTAATCCCGTCCACGGCGCGGATATCGGTCCGGGCCATGATGAGGAAGTTCGGATCCCGGCGGGCATCAGCTGCGGCGCGGATGCGCTTGGTGGCCATGTCCAGGTCCACCACGTTCTTGCCGTCGAGGTGCCCGCAGCGCTTGGGGTTGAACTGGTCTTCGATGTGGCAGCCGGCCAGGCCGGCGTTCTCCAGTTCCTGGATGCTGCGGGCCACGTTCATGGGCTCGCCGAAGCCGGTGTCCGCGTCCACCAGCGTGGGCAGGTCGGTCATGCGGGCAATCTGCCCGGCACGGGTGGCGACCTCGGTGAGGGTGGTCAGCCCAATGTCCGGCAGGCCGAGGTCATTGGCCAGCACTGCGCCGGAGATGTAGACCCCGGGGAAGCCCTGTTCCTCGATGAGCCGTGCCGAGAGCGGGCTGAAGGCGCCCGGGAATTGCTGGATGGTGCCGGACGCGAGCATGTCGCGCAGCGCGATCCGCTTCTGTTCCGGGGTTGTCTTGGAATACAGCATCTGATGCTCCTGTGCGGGGTGGGTAAGCAGAGCTTAGAAGAGGCCGGCGGGCGCGTTGCTGAGGTCGATGACACCCGGAGCGGCGGTGATGTTCAGCTGGTCCAGTTCACCCGGGCCCAGGTCCGGCAGGCTTTCGGCGGCTGCGAGGAAACGCTCGATTTCCTCCTCGGCGACCAGACCGGCTGCCAGGGTGCGGAACTTGTTGATGTACTGCTGGCGGGCGAACGGCCGGGCGCCGAGCGGGTGGGCGTCGGCTACGGCGATCTCATCGTTGATGACCGTGCCGTCGTTCAGGGTGATCTCCACTGAACCGCCGAAGGCCTTCTCGGCGATGTCCAGCGAGTGGTAGCGGCGGGTCCATTCGGCATCTTCGACCGTGCTGACTTTGTTCCACAGCTCCACGGTGTCGGCGCGGCCGGCGCGTTCCGGGGCGTAGGAATCTACGTGGTGCCAGGAGCCGTCCTGGAGTGCCACGGTGAAGATGTACGGGATGGAGTGGTCCAAGGTCTCGCGGCTGGCCGTCGGGTCGTACTTCTGCGGATCGTTGGCACCGGAACCGATCACGTAGTGCGTGTGGTGGCTCGTCTTGATCAGGACCGACTTCACGTTGGCGGGGTCAGTCGCCTCCGGGTGTTCCTTGTGCAGCTTGCGGGCCAGGTCGATCCAGGCCTGGGCCTGGTATTCGGCGGAGTGTTCCTTGGTGTACGTGTCCATGATGGCGCGCTTTGCCTCGCCTGCCTCGGGCAGCGGGACCTCGTAGGAGGCGTCCGGGCCATCCAGCATCCAGGCGATCACGCCGTCTTCGCCTTCGTAGATCGGTACGGGGGAGGTTTGGCCGCGCATGGAGCGGTCCACGGCTTCAACGGCCATTTTGCCTGCGAAGGCCGGGGCGTGGGCTTTCCAGGTGGAGATTTCGCCTTTGCGGGACTGGCGGGTGGCGGTGGTGGTGTGCAGCGACTGGCCGACGGACTGGAAGATTGTCTCGACGTCCAGGCCCAGGAGTGTGCCGATGCCGGCAGCGGCGGACGGGCCGAGGTGGGCCACGTGGTCGATCTTGTGCTTGTGCAGGCAGATGGCCTTGACCAGGTTGACCTGGATCTCGTAGCCGGTGGCAATGCCGCGGATCAGGTCCTTGCCGCTAGCGCCGACGTGCTGGGCCACGGCGAGGATCGGCGGGATGTTGTCGCCCGGGTGGGAGTAATCAGCCGCCAGGAAGGTGTCATGGTAGTCGAGCTCGCGGACCGCAACGCCGTTGGCCCAGGCTGCCCATTCGGGCGAGACCCGGTCCGTGATGCCGAAGACGCCGGCGCCCTTGCCGTTCGTCGTCGGTGCGTGGGTCAGGGCCTGGGCGCGGGCTGCGACGATGGGGCTGCGGTTAAGCGAGGCGATGGCGACTGAGGCGTTGTCGATGACGCGGTTGATGACCATTTCGGTGACCTCGGGGGTGACCTCGACGGCGTCGGCGGCCACGCCGGCGATCTTGTGCGCCAGCTGGTCTTCACGGGCGAGGTTCTCTTCGCTCTTGTAGACGCGGACGTGGTTGAGCTTGACCATGGTGCTCCTTCTTAGTGCTGTGGGTGCGTGGCTTTGACGTGGGAAAGGCTGCGGTGCAGGTGCAGGGTGGTGGCTGCTTCGGCGAGCCTGGCGTTGCCTGCGGCTATGGCTTCGGCTATGGCCGCGTGCTCGACGGCGGCCGCGTTCAGTCGCGGGGCGTCATCGGCTGCGAGGCGGCGTACGCGGACCAGGTGGACACGCAGGCTGCGCATCGCCTGTGCAAGGTAGGAGTTGGAGATGGCGGCGTCGATTGCTTCATCGAGCCGGCCCACCAGGGCGTAGTACTCATGCCGGGCGGGATCGGCGTCGCTGATCAGCTCCGGCGCCCGCAGGAGATCGGCGTGGAGTTTCTCAAAGACCGCGCGCTCGCCGCGTTCGGCAGCGAGAGCTGCCGCCTTCCCCTCCAAGGTTTCGCGGAGCTCGAACATCTCGTCGATGTCCTCCAGCGAGATGTCGGTGACGACCACACCGCGGCCGCCTGCCGCCATCGTCAGTCCTTCTGCGCTGAGCCGGCTCAGCGCCTCCCGGACGGGAGTGCGGGAGACGCCGAGGCGCTCCGACTGCTCCACTTCGGCAAGGACCGTCCCGGGTGCCAGTCGCCATTCGATAATGTCTTCGCGAAGCGTTGCATAGGCTTTGTCGCTGGCGCGCATGGTCCCTCCCTTCAATCTACTGATGAGCCCCAGTGTATACACCATTTGCCGGATTGCCCAGTAAAGGCCATTGAATCAGCGAAAAAGCCGCATTCGTGTATACATAGGCCTTGCATGCGGCGGTTTGCCCGCATAGCATGGTGGCAACACAGTGACGTGGACGGGAGCCCATGATGGTCAGCGGAAATTACCGGAAAGCATATTCGCGCAGCATCGAACAGAAGGACGCCTTCTGGCTCGAGGCCGCAGGCGGCGTGACCTGGTCCAGGACGCCGGAAACCGCGCTTGATGGATCAGCCGCCCCGCTGTTTCACTGGTTTCCCGACGGCATACTCAACACGAGCTACAACGCCCTGGACCGCCACGTTGAGGCCGGACGCGGGGACCAGGATGCGCTCATCTACGACTCCGCGATGCTGGGAGTCAAGCGTACGTACAGCTACACAGAACTGACCGACCTCGTGGCACGGTTCGCGGGTGTGCTGCGCACGCAGGGAGTCCGCAAAGGGGACAGGGTGGTCATCTACATGCCCATGGTTCCCGAGGCCGCCATCGCGATGCTGGCGACGGCCCGGCTCGGGGCCGTGCATTCGGTGGTCTTCGGCGGATTCGCGCCCAAGGAACTTGCCGCCCGCATCAAGGATGCCAGTCCGTCCGCGATCGTCACGGCGTCCGGCGGGATTGAGCCCTCACGCCGGGTGGAGTATCTTCCGGCGGTTGCCGAAGCGCTCGAACTCGCAGGCGCAGGGCAGACGCCTGTCATTGTCAAGGACCGGGAAGGCTTTATGCATGCAGCATCCGAGCACCCGGACTGGCTGGACTGGGAAACGTGCATGGCCGCCGCCGCCCCGGCTGCAGCAGTGGATGTCGCAGCAACCGACCCCCTCTACATCCTCTACACCTCGGGCACTACCGGCACGCCCAAGGGCGTGGTGCGGGACAACGGTGGCCATGCAGTCGCGCTCAGCTGGACCATGGCAAACATATACGACGTCGGTCCGGGTGACGTGATGTGGACGGCGTCCGACGTCGGCTGGGTGGTGGGCCATTCCTACATTGTTTATGGCCCGCTGCTGGCCGGAGCCACCACCGTCCTCTACGAGGGCAAACCCGTGGGTACGCCTGATGCGGGAGCATTCTGGCGCGTGGTGCAGGACCACAAGGTCAACGTCTTGTTCACGGCGCCCACCGCCCTGCGCGCGATCCGCAAGGCCGACCCCCAAGCTGCGGAACTGGCCAAGTACGACATCGCCACCCTGCGCACGCTGTTTGCCGCCGGCGAGCGGCTGGACACGGACACCTACCGCTGGGCGGGTGAGGTACTGGGTGTTCCGGTGGTGGACCACTGGTGGCAGACCGAAACCGGCTGGGCCATCTGCGCCAACCCGCGCGGGCTGGAGGACCTTCCTTTCAAACCCGGTTCACCTACCGTGCCCATGCCCGGCTTCGAACTGAAGATTGTCGACGGCTCCGGGGCGGCGGTGCAGCAGGGGGAGGAGGGCAACATTGTCCTGGGGCTTCCGTTGCCTCCCGGTACCCTTACCACCCTGTGGCAGAACGACGACCGCTATGTGTCCTCGTACCTGGCGGCCTTCGAAGGCAGCTACGCCACAGGCGACAGCGGCTATCGGGATGCCGACGGCTACGTCTTTGTGATGGGCCGGACTGACGACATCATCAACGTGGCCGGCCATCGGCTGTCCACCGGTGCGATTGAGCAGGTCATCGCCAGCCATCCCGCTGTCGCTGAATGTGCCGTGATCGGAGTGGCGGATCCCCTCAAAGGTCAGCGCGCCAGCGGCTACGTGGTGCTTAAAGCAGGCGTCACCGCTGAGAAGGACGAGCTGGTCCGCGAGCTGATCGCCCTTGTCAGGAAGGACATCGGGCCGGTGGCCGACTTCAAGCACGCCACCGTGGTCGAAGCCCTCCCCAAGACCAGGTCAGGGAAGATCCTGCGCAAGACCATGCGGCAAATAGCCGACGGCGAAGAGTACGTGGTGCCGTCCACGATTGAGGATCCGGACGTTATAGGGCAGTTGGTGGGTGTGCTGCGCCCTGCGGGCGCCGGGGCTTAAGTCGACCCAACATGACTAGGGCCGCTTCCAGCCGTATTCGTTCTCCGGTCGGCCGGGCGTGCCGTAGCGGGGCGCGCGGGAAACGCGGCCGGCGTCGGCAAGGTATTCGAGATAGCGGCGCGCGGTCACGCGGGACATTCCAAGAGCGGCCATGACCTCCGTGGCCGAAACAGACCCCGAATGCTGTTTCAGGTAGTCCCGGACTGAGTCCAGCGTGGAGGCGGACAGGCCTTTCGGGAGTGGCAATTCCGACGGCGCCCGGAGGCTTGCGAAGGCCTGGTCCACCTCGCTCTGGGAAGCCCCGGCCCTGCCGGCACCGGACTCCGGGGAGGCCAGCTGCTGCCGGAACAACCGGTAGCTGGAGAGTTTGTCCTCGAACGTGGCAAAGGTGAAGGGCTTGATCAGGTACTGAACCACGCCGATGGCTACGGCGCTCCGGACGATCGCCACTTCCCGCACGGCAGTGATGGCAATGATGTCCGCCAGGATTCCTGCAGCACGCATCCGCCGGGCAATGTCCAGGCCATGCAGGTCCGGCAGGTTCATGTCGAGCAGGACCAGTTCCACCGGCTCGCCGGCCGCCGCGAGCTCCCCCAGCAGCCTGAGCGCGGACTGGCCGTCAGGAGCCGTCCCCGCCAGCATAAATCCTGCCATCCTGCCCACGTAGGCCGCGTGCGCGGCCGACGCCACCGGCTCGTCCTCCACCACGAGGACGCGGATATCGCTCACGGGAACTGCTCCTCTTTGTCGGTTCCTGCGGCCATGGCCGGCAGGAAAACATGGAAGCGTGCGCCGTCCGTGCCTGTGATCGTCATGGTACCGTTCAGGCGCTGCACGGCCTGGCGGACGAGCGCCAGGCCAATCCCGCGTCCGAACGGACCTCCGGCCTTGGTGCTGAAGCCGTGCCGGAAAATATCCTCCACGGCGGCAGGGTTCACGCCGGAGCCGGAATCCTCCACCGTGATGTCCAGCCCCTCGGCATCGGACTCCACGGTCAGTTCCACCGTCCTGGGAGCCGCGCCATCGGCGGCGGCGTCGATCGCGTTGTCCAGGAGGTTACCCAGGATGGTGACAAGGTCCTGGACGGCCAGTCCTGCAACGGACGCGGACCCCTCGGTGAAGAGCGTCAGCTTCACCCCACGCTCATTCGCTTCCGCAGCCTTCCCCATAATCAGGGCGCTGAGGACCGGCTCGTCCACGGAGCTCACCATCTCGTCGGTCAACTGCTGGCTCAGTTCGAGATCCTTGGTGGCGAATTCCAGGGCCTCCCGGGTCCGCCCCAGCTCCAGCAGGGAAACCATGGTGTGCAGCCGGTTGGCGTGCTCGTGGGTCTGGGCGCGGAGGGCGTCGGACAGCGTCCGCATTGTTTCGAGTTCGCTGCCCAGCGATTCGATCTCCGTCCGGTCGCGGATGGTGGCCACGGTGCCGAACACCGCAGGGCGGCGGAGGTCGGGGGAGTCTGGCCCGACGGCCGGGCCCTGGTTCACCACCACAATCCGCGGGCCCGTCAGGTGGATTTCATCGTGGGCGGTGCGGCCGGATTCAAAGAGTTCCTTGAGGCTGGGGGCCAGCGGGAGGTCCGACAGGAAGGGCGGCCGCGACGGATCGTCGTCCGAATCGCGGGGCTCCAGTCCCAGCAACTCAGCGGCCTGGTCGTTGTACATCACCACCCGGCCCTTCGCGTCGATCAGTATCAACCCCTCACGTACGGAATGCAGGACCGATTCGTAGTAGGCGAACAGCTGGGCCAGCTGTTCCGGCCCCCACCCCCGGGTGACCCTGCGCAGGTAGCGGCCCAGGAGCCATGAAGCCAGGGACCCGCCCAGGAGCAGCGCCAGTCCGATGGCCAGCAGTGCGGACAGCCGGCCGGACAGCGCCACGTCCACCGTCCGGACCGTGACGCCGGCAGCGACCAGCGCCTTGACGTTCCCGCCCGCATCCATGACCGGAACAATCGTACGCACCGACGGCCCCAGCGTGCCGGCGGTGACCTCGGTGAACACCTCGCCACGGAGCGCGGCATCGATCGAGCCGATGTACGGCTTGCCGAGTTCCTCCTCCCGCGGATGCGTCCACCGGGTCCGGTCCGGGGCCATGATGGTGAGGAAGTCCGCTCCGGATCCGGCCATGACGTCCACGGCGTAGGGCTGGAGCACCGCCGTGGGATCCGTTGTGCCCGCGGCCTGGAGCACCAGGGGATTGGCGGCGACGGCGGCCGCCACACCGGTCATCCGCCGTCCGGCTTCCTCGTAGGTGCGGTCCCGGGCATCGATGAAGGTGGCAGTGCCCACGATCGCCGTAAAGGCCAGCACTATGAGTAAATTCGCAACGAACAGCCTGCGGGCGATACTCCAGCGGTGGATCATCAAGCACCTCCCATGACCAATATGAACGCAACGGTGAGCTATGTCACGGTGTACCAAATGATGGATATCACACCGGACTGACGCGATGAGCCCAGAGACTGCGCCGCAGCGTCTACCAAATTATCCATAAGGAGACACATCATGGCTTCTCAACGAGGAGAGTCGCTCGGCACCGTGAAGACGCGGCGCAAGGGCCTGGACAAATCCCACTACCTTTACATCGCCGTTATAGCCGCCGTGATCCTGGGCGCCATCGTCGGTCTGCTGTTCCCGGAGGTCGGCAAATCGCTGAAACCGCTCGGCGACGGCTTCATCAAGCTCATCAAGATGATGATTGCGCCGATAATCTTCTGCACCATCGTGCTCGGCATCGGCTCCATCGCCAAGGCGGCCACCGTAGGTAAGGTGGGCGGCCTCGCCCTTGGCTACTTCCTGGTCATGTCCACCTTCGCCCTGGCCATCGGCCTGGTGGTGGGCAACCTGATCCACCCCGGTGAAGGTTTGAAGCTGGCGGCGTACGACCCCAATAAGAAGGCCGAAGTAGACAGCACCGTTGCCTTCCTCCTGGGTATCATTCCCGGCGACATCCCGGTTCTTCCCACGCTTTTCGCCGCCATCCTGATGGGTTTCGCCTTGCAGAAGATGGGGCCCCAGGGCGCTCCGGTCCTCAGGGCCATCGGCCACGGCCAGGTACTCGTTTTCCGCATCCTGATCATGATCATGTGGCTCGCACCGGTAGGTGCGTTCGGTGCGATCGCCGCCGTCGTAGGTGCCACCGGGTTCCAGGCGGTCGTGAGCATGTTCACGCTGATGCTCGCCTTCTACATCACGTGCGCACTGTTCATCGTGGTGATTCTCGGCGGGCTGCTCCAGGTGGTGGCCGGTGTCAATATCTTCAAGCTCATGCGGTACCTGGCGCGGGAATACCTGCTCATCTTCTCCACCTCGTCCTCCGAAGCAGCGCTGCCCCGGTTGATTGCCAAGATGGAACACCTGGGCGTGTCCAAGCCGGTAGTCGGCGTCGCGGTCCCCACGGGATACTCGTTCAACCTGGACGGCACGGCGATCTACTTGACCATGGCGTCACTGTTCGTTGCCAACGCGATGGGCACCCCGCTCGATCTCGGCGCCCAGGTATCACTGCTGATCTTCATGATCATCGCTTCCAAGGGCGCAGCCGGCGTGACCGGAGCCGGCCTGGCCACCCTGGCCGCCGGTCTCCAGGCGCATGCTCCCCAGTTGCTGGGTGGCGTGGGCATGATTGTGGGCATCGACCGCTTTATGTCAGAGGCTCGGGCCCTGACAAACTTCACCGGCAACGCCGTGGCAACCATCCTGATCGGTACCTGGGTCAAGGAAATCGACAACAAGCAGGTCGGCGAAGTTCTCTCGGGCCAGGCTCCCTTCGACGAGCAGACCATGATCGCAGGACATGGCGAGCCGTTGGCCGATTCTGCCGAGGCACCGGCGCTGACTAACGCCTAGGGCCGGCCGGCACGGAATCCTGAACGAGCTGCGAACCGCCCGCACAGCCCCGGCTGCGTGGGCGGTTCCTGCGTGCGGCAGCCTAACCTTCGACCTCTACTAGAGGGTAAAGGCTCAGAATCCATGCAATGTCAAGTTCCCTCGAATACCGTGTCGGGGCCTGTAGCCTAGGTTGAAAGCAGGATCGGCGCTGGAGCTCCAGCGGCAGGAAAATCACCGTCATCGAAAGTGTGGATAGATACGTGAGCAGCGAACAGGGTTCGGCAACTCTGGAAGGCACGGAACTCGATCTGGAAGACGCCGTGATGGGTCCCACCGGGCGCCCCCACCGCGAATTTCCGGAACCCGCCCCGCTGTCGTCCCACGGTCCCGCGCGCGTGATCGCCATGGTCAACCAAAAGGGCGGCGTTGGTAAGACCACGTCCACCATCAACCTGGCAGCGGCCCTTGCCGAATACGGCCGCAGGGTGCTGCTGGTTGACTTCGATCCGCAGGGCGCGCTGTCCGCCGGCCTGGGCATCAACCCGCACGAACTGGACCTGACGGTGTACAACGTCCTCATGGACCGCAAGGTGGACATCCGCGACGCCATCCACCAGACCGGCGTCGAAAACGTGGACCTGCTGCCGGCCAACATCGACCTCTCCGCCGCAGAAGTGCAGCTGGTCAATGAAGTAGCCCGTGAGCAGGTCCTGGACAGGGCGCTGAAAAAAGTCGAAGACGATTACGACGTCGTCCTGATTGACTGCCAGCCCTCCCTGGGTCTGCTGACGGTCAACGCCCTGACCGCCGCCCACGGCGTGATCATCCCGCTGATCTGCGAGTTTTTCGCACTCCGTGCGGTAGCCCTGCTGGTGGAAACCATCGACAAGGTCCAGGACAGGCTGAACCCCGGCCTGCAGGTTGATGGTGTCCTGGCCACCATGTACGACGCCCGTACGCTCCACAGCCGCGAAGTCATCACCCGCCTGGTGGAAGCCTTCGGAGACAAAGTCTTCGAGACCGTCATCAAACGCTCCATCAAGTTTGCGGACGCCACCGTCGCGGCAGAGCCGATCACCAGCTATGCAGGCAGCCACATCGGCGCCGATGCCTACCGCCGCCTGGCCAAAGAGCTGATTTCGCGCGGCGGCGCACCCTAACCACGCCGTGGCCGAGCCCAAACCCGGCTTTGAGGTGCGGCTGGCCAACTTCACCGGCCCGTTCGACCTCTTGCTGGGCCTGATCGCCAAGCACCAGCTGGATATTACCGAGGTGGCCATTGCCACCGTCACTGACGAGTTCATCAAGTACATCAGGAAGCTCCAGAAGCTCGGCGAGGAATGGGCACTGGATGAAGCCAGTGAATTCCTGGTCATCGCCGCCACCCTCCTGGACCTCAAGGCGGCGAGGCTCCTGCCCGCCGGTGAAGTCGAGGACGATGAGGACATCGCCCTGCTGGAAGCGCGGGACCTCCTTTTTGCGAGGCTCCTCCAATACAAGGCGTTCAAACAAGTGGCAGCCCTGATGGCTGGAACCCTGGAACAGGAAGCCAGTCGATTTCCGCGTCAGGTTGCCTTGGAGGAGCACTTTGCCGCCATGCTCCCGGAACTGGTGTGGAAGCACACGCCAGACCAGTTCGCCCGCCTGGCCGAGTCCGCCCTGAAGCCCAAGACGCCGCGGCCCACCGAGGTGGGCCTTGCCCACCTGCATGGCAGTGCCGTCAGCGTGAAGGAACAGGCCGAGATCCTGGGGCTCCGGCTTCAGTTAGGGAAGCCCCTGTCTTTCCGTGCGTTGATCGCCGACGCCGATTCCACCCTCGTGGTGGTGGCCAGGTTCCTGGCATTGCTGGAGATGTTCCGGGACAGGGCAGTCTCCTTCGACCAGGTGTCGCCCTTGGGCGATCTCACCGTGCACTGGACGGCGGACGGTCCGAACTGGTCAACAGAAAACCTAAGCGAAGAATACGAGGAACTGTCGTGAGCCAAGAACTTCCGGAGCCGGGCGTGGACGTCCGGGATCTTCCCGGCGGTGCCAAGGCAGCACTCGAGGCGGTCCTGATGGTCCTGGACCAACCGGCCGCCGCTACTGAGCTGGCCGCCGGGCTTAACCTGACGGTTGCCGTCGTCGAGCAGTTACTGGCGGAACTGCAGCGGGAGTATAGCGGCTATACTGTTAAAGCCCCGGACATGGACGATGCCAGCGATGCTGGTTTCAGCGCCAGCCCCCGGGGTTTTGAATTGCGGAACATCGCCGGTGGCTGGCGGATCTACTCCCGCGCAGACTTCGCCGAGATCGTCGGACGGTTTGTGCTTGAGGGTCAGACGGCCAGGCTCACGCAGGCGGCTCTGGAAACACTGGCCGTCATCGCGTACCGCCAGCCTGTCTCCAGGGCCAGGGTGTCTGCAATTCGAGGAGTCAATGTCGATTCTGTCGTACGGACATTGACCCAGCGCGGGCTGATCGAAGATTCTGGGCACGATCCTGAGTCGGGAGCCATCCTCTACCGGACTACGTCGTATTTCCTGGAACGGATGGGAATCGGCTCCGTAGCGGAACTGCCTCAGCTCTCACCCCATCTTCCGGGGCTTGAGGGCATCGCGGAGTTCTACGACGCCGACAGAATGTAGGCGGGAATCCCGCGTGCGCACACGAATATTCATAAGGGCAGATAATTTCTGCATGGCTGGCTAGGGTTGTTCTTGGACAACCAGCCGGCCAAATAACGAAGGACGGGTCATGACACAGGCGGGACGCCAGGGTTCACCACGTAACAGTTCGGGACGTAACAGTTCAGAACGCAATTCTGCACAGGGCGGCGCCAGCCGTAACCCGGCACAGGGCGGCAGCGGCCGCCCCAGTGCAGCGGGCGGCGGATTCCGCGCCGGCGCCGGCAAGCGCAGCGCCGGATACGGCGGCGGCGACCGGCCGTACAAGGCCCCGAGGCCCCGCGAAGAGCCATTTGTAGATCCCGGCGATGCCCCGGCGTCGCCACCGGCCGGCCGCGGGGCCTCCGACTGGAAGCCAGCCGCCAGCCCATCGGCGCGCAAGCCTGCCGCTCGCAAGCCTGCCGCTCGCAAGCCTGCCGCTCGCAAGCCGGGCGCCAATAAAGCTCCCGGCACCCCGGGCGCACTCAAACCCAAGCCACGCACCGGCAGGCCCGGAGCAGCGGCGTCACGCGCCTTCGGCAGCGAACGTTTTGGCCAGAACCTGGGTCCCGTGCGCAAGCCTGCCCGCAAGCGTGGACCCCGCGATGCCGTTCCGCAGTCGGAAATGCACGACGCCGACGGTACCCGCCTGCAGAAGGTCATGGCCCAGGCAGGCGTGGCTTCGCGCCGCGTCTGCGAAGAGATGATCTCCGAAGGCCGGGTAGAAGTCGACGGCCAGGTGGTCACTGAACTTGGTGTCCGAGTGGACCCCAAAACAGCGGTCATCCACGTCGATGGCCTGCGCGTCCAGCTGGATGAAAACCTCGTGTACATGGTCTTTAACAAGCCCAAGGGCGTGGTGTCCACCATGGAGGACCCCGACGGGCGTCCCTGCATCAGTGATTTCGTGCGGAAGACCCACCAAGGCGAACGCCTGTTCCACGTGGGCCGGCTGGACGTCGCCACCGAAGGTCTGTTGCTGCTGACGAACGACGGCGAACTGGCCAACCGGCTGACCCACCCGTCCTACGAGGTCCCCAAGACCTACCTCGTCCAGGTTCGCGGCCCGTTCCCGCAGGGAATCGGCGCCCAGCTCAGGGAAGGCGTGGAGCTTGAGGATGGCTTTGCCTCCGTTGACTCCTTCAAACTGGTGGACTCCACTCCGGGCCACGTGCTGATCGAAGTAGTCCTGCACTCGGGGAAGAACCGGATTGTCCGGCGCCTGTTCGACGCCGTCGGGTTCCCGGTCCTGCGCCTGGTGCGCGTCAAGGTGGGTCCCATTGGCCTGGGCGATCAGCGCCAGGGCAGCATCCGCAACCTTGGCAAGCAGGAAGTCGGCCACCTGCTGGCATCCGTAGGACTCTGAGGCATGTCCGCATTTCGCTCGCACGGGCGGGGGCACCTCAACGGGCCGGTCGTGGTGATTGGCACCGGCCTGCTCGGTGCCAGCATCGGGCTGGGCCTGCGTGGACGCGGTGTGCCCGTGTTCCTGTCTGACCCGTCGCCTACTAACCAGGCGGTGGCCGTCGACATCGGTGCCGGCCAGCCCCTGGACCAGCTTGGGGACGAGGCGCCGGAGCTCGTTGTGGTGGCAGCACCGCCGGACGTGACCGCCGACGTCGTGGCCCGTGCGCTTGCCGACTATCCGGGTTCCGTGGTAGTTGACATCGCCAGCGTCAAAGCCGCCATCCTGGCGGAGTTGGGCGGCCGCGGCGCGGACCTCACCCGCTATGTGGGAACCCATCCGATGGCAGGGCGCGAAAAGTCCGGGCCGGTTGCGGCCCGCGGCGAGCTCTTCACGTCCATGCCGTGGGTGGTTTGTCCGGGCCTGGAGTCATCCGCTGCTGCCGTGCAGACTGCGCGCTCCCTCGCCACGGACCTGGGAGCTGTGGTTTCCCAGTTCACTGCCGACGAACATGACGAAGCCGTGGCCTTGGTGTCGCACCTGCCCCAGATCATGTCCTCCCTGCTGGCCAGCCGGCTGCAGGGAACGCCGCTTCATGCGCTGTCCCTCGCCGGCAACGGCCTGCGGGACGTCACGCGGATCGCCGCCAGCGATCCCACGCTGTGGGTCCAGATCCTGGGCGGCAACGCGGGGAAGGTCGTGGAGATCCTTTACGGGGTCCGCGAGGACCTGAACCGGCTCATCGGCACGCTGGAGGAACCGTTTGCGCCGGGCGCCAGGCTTGACCTGGCCCAGCTGATCAGCGAAGGCAATGCCGGGCAGTCCCGTATTCCGGGCAAGCACGGTGGCCCGCCGCAGGCCTACTCCTGGCTGACGGTCCTCGTGGATGACCGGCCGGGTCAGATCGCACAGCTCCTCACCGAAATCGGTGAGATCGGCGTGAACGTGGAGGACCTGCGGCTGGACCATTCCTCGGGCCAGAACGTGGGCATGGTGGAGCTGTCCGTGCTGCCGAACAAGCATGACCAACTGATCGAAGCACTCAACGACCGCGGATGGCGGGTATTGCAGTAAATGACACAGGAACTTCTTGACACTCTTCCTGCCTTGCGCGTCGGCAGGCCCTTGGTGGTTGCCATCGACGGGCCGTCAGGCTCCGGCAAATCCAGCGTGAGCAAGGAAGTGGCCCGCCGGCTGCACCTTGCCTACCTCGACACCGGCGCCATGTACCGGGCCCTGACCTGGTTCTGCGTCACCAGCGGAATCGACCTCAGCGACGCCGCCGCCGTGGAGCAGGCTTCCCGCGACCTGGTCCTGGAACTTAGCACCACACCGCGGGAGGATTACGTCCGTGTGGACGGGACCGATGTCACGGACGCCATCCGTGAGCCGGCAATTTCGTCGGCGGTCAGTGCCGTGGCCACCACCCTTGGTGCCCGGACCGAACTGATCCGCCGACAGCGTGAGCTCATTGAAAAGCACCACCGCCGCATAGTGGTGGAGGGCCGGGACATTACCACTGTCGTGGCGCCGGGCGCTGAAGTCCGCATGCTGCTGACGGCCAGCGAGGAGGCCCGGCTTCGCCGCCGCGGCTTCCAGCTGGGCGGCACGCAGAATGCCGAGCAGCTCGCCGCCCAGGTCACCCAGCGCGACGCCAAGGATTCCACGGTGGTGAATTTCACCCAGGCTGCCGACGGTGTTGTGACCCTGGATTCTTCCGATCTGGACTTCTCCGAAACCGTGGACGCTGCGCTCGTGATCGTCACGAAGGTGCTTAACCGTGACTGACCGCGGCCTACGGCTTCCCTCCGGCTGGACCATGACATGGAGCCGGCCCGTCGGCTGGCTCCTGGACCATGCGGTGTACCGGACGTCCGTCACCGGCGGGGACAACGTGCCTACTGGGGGGCCGGTGATCTTTGCCGGGAACCACATCAGTTTCCTGGACGGGCCGGTGATGTTCGGCGCGTCGCCGCGTCCCATGCACATCCTGGTTAAGAAGGAGATGTTCAAAGGTTTGCTGGGTCGGGTCCTTCGGGCCTCGGGTCAGCTGCCGGTGGACCGCTCCGGGGACCGGGCTGCGCTGCTGCTGGGCAAGGACATGCTCGACGCCGGCCGTTGCATCGGGATTCTTCCGGAAGGTACTCGGGGGAGTGGCCAGGCAGCGGACATCAACAACGGGGTGGCCTGGCTGGCGCTGAACTCGGGCGCCCCCGTGGTTCCCGTGGCGATCCTCGGCACCCGGACGGGCAACGAACACCTCGACACGGTACCCAGGCCGGGGCGGCGGTTCCACGTCAGCTTCGGCAACGCACTGACCCTCAGCCGCAACCCCGGCGAAACGGGCCGTGCTTCAATGGACAGGGCGGGAATGGAAATCCGCGCTGCGCTGGCGGGGCACGTCCAGGAGACCATCCAACACAGTGGGCAGCCTTTGCCCCACGCGGATTTCCGCACGAACTTCACAGCAGTAGCCGGGACGCCGGCAGATGACCACTAAGGAAAGTGCAATGAGCGATACGACTCAAACCTCCGGCCACTCCGGCGCCGGCGAAGACGAATACACGCCCACCGGCACGGACCAGGTGGCCGAGCGGCTGGCCGCCATGGACGACGACGAAGCGGAGATGCGTGCCGAGTCGCTCCGCGCCGGCCTGGCCGACTACGAGCTCGACGAGGAAGACGCCGCCCTGCTGAGCGGCGACTACGAGGACGAGGACTTCGACGGTCCGGTCAAGCTCGATCCGGTGCTTGCCATCATCGGACGTCCCAACGTGGGCAAGTCCACTCTTGTGAACCGCATCCTGGGCCGCCGCGAAGCCGTTGTCGAGGATACTCCCGGCGTGACGCGGGACCGGGTGATGTACTCGGCACACTGGAACGGCCGCAACTTCACCGTGGTGGACACCGGCGGCTGGGAGCACGATGCCCGCGGCATCCACGCCCGGGTGGCCGAACAGGCCGAAATGGCCGTGGAAATGGCCGACGCCGTGCTCTTCGTCGTCGACTCCGCGGTGGGCGCCACTGCAACGGACGAGGGCGTCATGAAGATGCTCCGCCGCAGCAAGAAGCCGGTCATCATGGTGGCCAACAAGGTGGACGACTTCGCCCAGGAGGCGGACTCCGCCACCCTGTGGGGTCTCGGCTTCGGTGAGCCTTACCCCGTCTCCGCCCTGCACGGACGCGGCGTGGCCGACCTCCTGGACCACGTGATGGACACCCTGCCGGAGTTCTCCACGATTGAGGGCCTGGAGCGCTCGGGCGGCCCGCGCCGCATCGCGCTGATCGGCCGCCCGAACGTGGGCAAGTCATCACTGCTGAACAAGCTGGCAGGGTCCGAGCGTGTAGTGGTGGACAACACCGCCGGAACCACGCGTGATCCGGTGGATGAGTTCATTGAGCTTGGCGACCGCACCTGGCGCTTTGTGGACACGGCAGGCATCCGCCGCCGCCAGCACATGGCACAGGGCGCCGACTACTATGCCTCCCTCCGGACGCAGGCCGCGCTCGAAAAGGCGGAGGTCGCCGTCGTTCTTCTCGCCGTTGACGAAGTCCTCAGCGAGCAGGACGTACGCATCCTGCAGTTGGCCATCGAGTCGGGCCGTGCCCTGGTGCTGGCCTTCAACAAGTGGGACCTGCTCGACGACGAACGCCGCACCTACCTGGAGCGCGAAATCGAGCAGGACCTGGCCCACGTGGCCTGGGCGCCCCGGGTCAACATCTCCGCGCTGACGGGCTGGCACAAGGACCGTCTGGTTCCTGCCCTGGACCTGGCCCTGGAGAACTGGGACAGGCGCATCGCCACTGGCAAGCTCAACGCCTTCCTCGGCGAGCTTGTGGCGGCGCACCCGCACCCGGTCCGCGGGGGAAAGCAGCCGCGCATCCTGTACGGCACGCAGGCGTCCAGCCGGCCGCCGAAGTTTGTGCTGTTCACCACCGGATTCCTGGACCCGGGCTACCGCCGCTTCATCACCCGCAGGCTCCGCGAAACGTTCGGTTTCGAGGGCACGCCCATCGAGGTCAACATGCGCGTCCGCGAAAAGCGCGGCAAGAAGCGTTAATTAGGGCACACCGGGGGCGTGCAGGCGGCAAAGTGTCACTTGCACCCTCCGGAATCGTGTAAGCTTTTCAAGGTGGTTCGGCCGGACTGCTGAGTTGAAATCCTGGCTAACATCAGGAGTAAACGCAGCGGAGAACGGCGGAACTAACGGGCTGTAGCGCAGCTTGGTAGCGCACTTGACTGGGGGTCAAGGGGTCGCAGGTTCAAATCCTGTCAGCCCGACCAAAACAGAAGCGTCCCGGAGAATCTTCTCCGGGACGCTTCTGTTTTGTGCCGTCCTTTTCGGATGTTTCGTCACCTGGCCTATTTCAGGAACTTCGATGTCCTGCGGTCCGCCAGCATCTTTCCCTTGGTCTGGCACGTGGGACAGTACTGCAGGGACGTATCAGCGAAAGACACCTCCCGGACAGTGTCACCACACACCGGGCAACCCTCGCCGGTGCGGGCATGGACCCGCATGTGGCTGCGTTTGACGTCCTTGAGCTCGCTGGGTGGCTTGCCCTCGGCCTCAGCCAGGGCAGTTCCGAGCACGCTGTGGATGGCGTCGTACAGCACCTGCACTGTGCCGCGGTCCAAGGACTTGGCGATGGCAAAAGGGGAGAGCCTCGCAGCATGCAGGATCTCGTCGCTGTAGGCGTTCCCGATCCCCGCGATCACGCTCTGGCTCCGCAGGACGCCCTTGATCTGCTGGGAAGTGGACTGGAGAATTTCCGCCAGCATGTCGGCGTCGAACGCTGCGCTGAACGGGTCCGGCCCGAGTGCCGCGATGCCCGGCACATCCTGGGGGTCGTGCACCACGAACACAGCCAGGCTCTTTTTGGTTCCCGCTTCGGTGAGGTCCATGCCGTGCTCACCGTCCGGCCCGGTGAACGCCAGCCGGGCGGCGATGTAGCCCTTTCCCATCCGGAGCTGGGTGCCGGTGGGGGAGTCCGTGAAACGGACCCATCCCGCCCGGGCGAGGTGGAAGATAAACGACGGCCCGTCGGTGTCAATGCTGACAAACTTTCCGAACCGCCGCACGCCGCCGACCGTGCAGCCCTGCAATGCCGTGAAGGGCGGATCCGCTGTCTTCAGCACCGCAAAGGAAACGATCTGGATCTTCCGCACCACCGATCCGCGCAGGTGCTCGTCCAGGAAACCGGTCAGGCCTGCAACCTCGGGTAGCTCCGGCATGGCTTTACCTGAGGCCAGCCTGGCTATCGGTTGCGGCCGGTGCCTCAGGAACAGGTGAGCTGGCCGCCTGGTCTTTGGCCGCCTTGGCAGCCATGGAGCGCTCGGCATCAACCCTCTTGAGCGCTTTCATCTTCCTGCCGCGCTGCCGCCAGATCCTCCACAGGACCACGCCAACCACAAAGATGACAGCGGCGGCGATGGCTGAGATCTGCGTCCACAACGGGAACCACGTGGCCTCGGTGCCAAGGATCCGCTGGCCGTTGTGGGCGGCCTGCGAGCTGCCGAACATGATTCCGGCGGTCAGCAGGTTGGGGGAGGCGAGGGCCACAGCGGCAACAAGGATGACGAGCTTCCAAGGCCAAATCACGGCTTTGCGCATTGCCTGCCAAGCCACCAGGAGGGGGATGAATGTGAAAACGAACCCGTAGAACATCCCTACCAGGATGCCGGCCCCAAGATTGCCCTGGACTTGGTTGCGGATAACATTCGCCCACCAGACCGGGAGGATGGCCGCAAAGGCAAAGTAAGCGATGCTGAGGACCACCAACGCCACCGCGCCGAGGATGATCCGCGCCGCCCAGTTTGCCTTTTTCCCGGGCGTTTCCTGTGGGTGTGTTCGCATGCGTCCCATCATGTCAGAATCCTCCTCGAACGCCCGTTGAGTTGTGCCTATACTTTCAGCGGCGGCTTCTTTACTTGGCCCCGTTGACATTGGTGATTGACCCGATGAAAGGCCCCTGATGAGCAACATTCCCGAAGACCTGTCCTACACCGCAGAGCATGAGTGGGTATCCGCCCCCAACGACGGCGTGGTCCGGGTGGGTATCACCGATTTCGCGCAGGACGCACTCGGAGATGTTGTCTACGCCCAACTGCCGGAAGCCGGCACCAAAGTCACCGCGAACGAAGTCGTGGGCGAGGTCGAATCCACCAAGAGCGTCAGCGATATCTATGCTCCGGTCAGCGGCGAAGTCGTCTCACGCAACGAATCCCTCGATACCGATTCGGCCTTGATCAACTCCGATCCGTACGGCGACGGCTGGCTGATCGAGATCCGGCTTGCCGAAGCGGACGCGGTGGAATCCTTGCTCAGTGCATCCGAGTACGAACAGCAGGTAGGCTGAAGCTAACGGGTTCATCCGGTCGGGCCAACGGGCGTCTTCGCACGTCAGTGGCCGGATCGGGGCCCGGCAACGGATCCGCGAGGCGAATCCGTGAGGGCAAATGTTGATTGCAGGCGTGAGAGCTGCAGCGAAAGAGGAGGAATCCATGGTTGGCCACGAACAGGACCCTGCCGAAGGCGAGTACGGCACAGGTGCGGCCGGGGCTTCGGAGACCACCTCGATCCACCTCACCCCCGTCTCCGACGAGCCCACTATCGCCCCCAAGCTGTCCACGGACGAGCGTTCATCCGTGGAGGCGCTGCCGGCCGGTTCCGCGCTCCTGGTCGCCCACAGCGGCCCGAACGCGGGTGCCCGCTTCCTGCTTGACACGGACATCACCACGGCCGGCCGTCATCCTGACGCTGACATCTTCCTAGATGACGTCACCGTATCGCGGCGCCACGTCGAATTCCGCCGCACTGCGCGGAGCTTTGAAGTGGTGGATACAGGCAGCCTCAACGGCACCTACGTTAACCACGACCGCGTGGACAGCGTTGAGCTAAGGTCCGGGAACGAAGTCCAGATCGGCAAGTTCCGACTCACCTTCTACTTGAGCCCTGCCCGTGCAGCAGGCCGCGCCTGATCCCGGGACATTTGCCTGTGGCAATGGCACAACCGGAACGCCGGGGGCCCCAAGTTCTGAACATCGGGGAAGTCCTCGCGCAGCTCAGCGGCGACTTTCCGGGTATGACCGCGTCGAAAATCAGGTTCCTGGAAGAAAAAGGACTGATTAATCCGCGCCGTACTCCGGCCGGATACCGGCAGTACTCGGATGGTGACGTCGAACGTCTCCGTTTCGTGCTGGCACTGCAGCGGGACCAGTACCTTCCACTCAAAGTCATCAAGGACTACCTTGATGCGATCGACAGGGGAGAACGGCCGGAAAACCTGCCGCCCGGCGTCGTGGTTTCGCCGCGGATCGTTTCGGATGAACTGGCCGTGGAGCTTCAGAACCACGGACGGAAATTCAGCGAGGAACAGCTGCGGACTCAATCCGGCGCCAGCATTCCGTTGCTCCAATCCCTGCTGAGCTTCGGGCTAATCAGCCACAGCAACGGCAAGTTTGACGAGCACGCCCTCCAGGTGGCCCGTGCCTGCGTGCAACTGGAGAGCCACGGCCTTGAACCGCGCCACCTGCGTCCGTTCCAGGCCGCCGCGGAACGTGAATTCGGGCTCGTGGAGCGGGCAGTAGCGTCGCTCGCGTCCCGGCGCGATTCCGCCTCACAGGCGCGGGCTGCGGAAGCGGCCCGCGAAATCAGCGACCTCTGCCTGGTCCTGCACCGGGCACTGGTTCAGGACCGTATCTCACGTATGGACATCTGATGATCGAAGTGGAGATCGTAGGCGTTCGCATCGAACTGCCGTCCAACCAGCCGCTCGTCCTGCTGCGCGAGATCCACGGCGAACGTCACGTGCCCATCTGGATCGGGACTCCAGAGGCAAGTGCCATCGCACTGGCCCAGCAGGGGGTAGTGCCTCCGCGCCCGATGACCCACGACCTCCTGGTTGACGTGGTGGAGTCCCTGGGCCATTCGGTTGTCAGCGTCAACATTGTGGCCGTTGAGGACAACATCTTTTATGGCCAGCTCCAGTTCGAGAACGGCACCACCGTCAGCTCACGCGCATCGGACGCCCTCGCGATCGCGTTGCGGGCCAAATGCCGCATCTGGTGCGCGGACTCCGTGATGGACGAAGCCGGAGTCCGCATTACCGAGCACGACGAGGGCGAGGACACTGACCCGGGCCCCACAGTGGACGAGGAGCGCGAACTGCGGCGCTTCCGTGAGTTCCTGGACGATGTGGAGCCTGAAGATTTCGATGGCTGAGATCACGTTAAGGTTAAAGTTGAGCCTGAAAGTTCCGACACGCCTGCACCAAGCGTCCTAGATCTTTGACCTTGGGGCGCAGCGGGCCTAACGTCGAAGGTATCAAGCTCCCATTGCTTACAGCAGCCGCGCAAGTCACACTGTAAAAGTACGACCCCCGCGAAATTACATGCATGGACTTCATGCGTGCACCGGCTGAAGCAGTGGTCCCCGGGAGCTTATGACAAGGAGGATCCAGGTGAGTCCCAAAGGCGAAGCAGGCGGGCTGAAGCAGCCCACAACGGCTGGCGTGGCTGTGCCCGCGAGCGGTGCCCAGGGCCTCCTGTTTACCGAAGACCTTCCCGTTCTGGACGAGGACGCCGGTTACCGCGGCCCAACGGCCTGCAAGGCGGCCGGCATCACGTACCGCCAACTGGACTACTGGGCACGCACCGGGCTGGTTGAGCCCGCCGTCCGCGGCGCCGCAGGCTCCGGCTCGCAGCGACTCTACGGCTTCCGGGACATTCTCGTCCTTAAGGTAGTAAAGCGGCTTCTAGACACCGGCGTTTCCCTGCAGCAGATCCGCACGGCGGTGGAACACCTGCGCGAACGCGGCGTGGAGGATCTGGCACAGATCACGCTCATGAGCGACGGCGCGAGCGTCTACGAATGCACCTCCGCTGACGAGGTCATCGATCTTGTCCAGGGCGGCCAAGGCGTTTTTGGCATCGCCGTGGGCAGGGTCTGGCGCGAAGTCGAGGGCAGCCTGGCATCCCTGCCGAGCGAACACGCCGCCGAACAGTCCTTTCCCGACGACGAGCTGAGCAAGCGGCGCGCTGCCCGCAAGATCGGCTGACACGGCACCAAGCAGAAGAGGCCACCTCCGGCAGCGGGGGTGGCCTCTTTTTGTTGTCTGCGGAAGCCCTTGGCTGCAGCGGGGCGCTGCAGCCAAGGGATTACCGCTGGGTGCGGTTGCGCAGGCCGCTTCCGGTCGCCATGAGGTTGACCAGGAGGGCGTCGAACAGTGCAGCGGATGATTTGGCGGATTCGCCGGGCCAGTGGTGCACCGGGTGTGCCGCGCCCTGGATCTGCTGCCAGTTCGCCTGTTCAGGAATGCGCGGGCTTAGCAGGAGGTCACCGAACATCGATTCCATTTCCGCGAGCCGGTAGGTGTGCTCGGATGAGCCCGTTCGCACGCGGTTGGCCACAATGCCTGCGGGGGATAGGTTGGGCGCGAATTCCTGCTTGAACAGCTGGATGGCGCGCATGGTCCGTTCCGTTCCCGCCACCGAGAAAAGTCCCGGCTCGGCCACCAGGGCCACCTTGTCACTCGCGGACCAGGCCATCCGGGTCAGCCCGTTCAGCGACGGTGGGCAGTCAATGAGGACCAGCTCGTAGCGGTCGGCGCCGGCCAGGACCGCGGAAAGCCTGCGGAGATCCCGACGGCCAAGGTCGGGGCGGTCGTAGATGCCGGTATACGCCGAGCCCACAGCGACGTCCAGTATGGCCGGTCCGGATCCGTTCGTATGCGCTCGTGCCGTCCAGGAGCTGCCCGCGACATTGTCCGCCAGTTTGGCCCGGCGGGGGCTCTTGAGCATCCTGCCGATGTCCAGTTGGTCGCCGGCCTGGACCCCCAGGGCAGTGGTCGCGTCCGCATGGGGATCAAGGTCCACCACCAGTGTGGGGATGCCCGCGGCAAGCGCCGCAGACGCCAATCCTGTGGTGACGGACGTCTTGCCGACTCCGCCCTTGAGGCTGCTGATGCTGACTACTTGCACTTGTGAGACCAATACCTAACGCCGGCTGCCGTGTTGGGGGTAATGTTTGCTCCGGCACTGCCGAAGCTGGCGGCTCGAGCCGCCTTACTCATCATATGTGGCTGCGCCGGTGAATCCCGCCTTATGGGAACGCGGCACGGCACGGCGATGGTAGGGGTGGCCGGTTCTGCCAGCCTCCGTCGATGCACGCGGGACATGACGGAAGTTTCTGTGACTGTGGCCACAATGATTTGTTTTTCTAAGCGCGGGTCTTAGACACTGTGACCACTTACCGATACACCCGCAATGATGCAGGAGAATTATGTTTTCCAAGATTCTGGTGGCCAACCGCGGCGAAATCGCGATCAGGGCCTTCCGTGCCAGCTACGAGCTGGGCGCCAAGACCGTTGCTGTCTTCCCCAATGAGGACCGAAACTCGATCCACCGCCAGAAGGCCGATGAGGCATATCTGATCGGCGAAGTGGGGCATCCCGTCCGGGCCTACCTGGATGTTGCCGAAGTGGTCCGCGTCGCCAAGGAGTCCGGCGCCGATGCCATCTACCCCGGCTACGGCTTCCTTTCGGAAAACCCGGACCTGGCCCGCGCAGCACAGGAAGCGGGCATCACCTTTGTTGGCCCGCCGGCTGAGGTGCTTGAGCTGGCCGGCAACAAAGTTGCAGCGCTGAAGGCTGCCCGTAAGGCCGGTGTTCCGGTCCTGAAATCGAGCGAACCCTCGAAGGACATGGATGAGCTGATCGCTGCCGCCGACGAGATCGGTTTCCCCATCTTCGCCAAGGCCGTCGCCGGCGGCGGCGGACGTGGCATGCGCCGCGTCGACACGAGGGAAGCCCTTCCCGAGGCGTTGCAGGCCGCCATGCGCGAAGCCGATGCGGCATTCGGTGACCCCACCATGTTCCTGGAGCAGGCAGTGCTCCGCCCGCGCCACATCGAGGTGCAGATCCTGGCCGACGCCGAGGGTAACGTCATCCACCTCTTCGAACGTGACTGCTCCATCCAGCGCCGTCACCAGAAGGTCATTGAGATCGCTCCCGCGCCCAACCTGGACGAAGGCATCCGCCAGGCCCTTTACCGTGACGCGGTGAAGTTCGCCAAGGCCCTGAACTACGTCAACGCCGGAACTGTGGAGTTCCTGGTGGACACCGTCGGCGAACGCGCCGGACAGCACGTCTTCATCGAAATGAACCCCCGCATCCAGGTCGAACACACCGTCACTGAGGAAGTGACGGACGTTGACCTGGTGCAGGCACAGCTTCGGATCGCTTCCGGCGAGACCCTCGCGGAGCTCGGGCTCTCCCAGGAGACGGTCCAGCTCAAGGGCGCAGCCCTGCAGTGCCGCATCACCACTGAGGACCCGGCCAACGGGTTCCGGCCGGATGTCGGGAAGATAACCGGCTACCGCTCCGCCGGCGGCGCCGGTGTAAGGCTCGACGGCGGCACCGTGTACTCGGGTGCCGAAATCAGCCCGCATTTTGACTCCTTGCTGGTGAAGCTGAGCTGCCGCGGCCGCGACTACCCGGCCGCCGTGGCCCGCGCACGCCGGGCACTCGCGGAGTTCCGCATCCGTGGTGTATCCACCAACATTTCCTTCCTCCAGGCCGTGCTCGACGATGCCGACTTTATTGCCGGCAACGTCGCCACGAATTTCATTGACGAGCGTCCCCAGTTGCTGAAGGCCCGGGTCTCCGCCGACCGCGGCACCAAGCTCCTGACCTGGCTGGCCGAGGTCACAGTCAACAAGCCCAACGGCGAGCTGAAAGTGCACTCGGATCCGGCCGCCAAACTCCCCGTCGTTGCGGATCAGCAGGCAGCACCGGGATCGCGCCAGCGACTCCTGGAGCTTGGCCCCGAAGGCTTCGCCAAGGCCCTGCGTGAGCAGACCGCCGTGGCCGTCACCGACACCACCTTCCGCGACGCCCACCAGTCCCTGCTGGCCACCCGCGTGCGCACCCGCGACCTCGTGGCCGCCGGTCCAGCGGTCACAGCCCTCCTGCCGGAACTCCTGTCCGTTGAGGCCTGGGGCGGCGCCACCTACGATGTGGCACTGCGCTTCCTCGGCGAGGACCCCTGGGACCGCCTGGCCGCCCTGCGGAAGGCGCTGCCCAATGTCTGCCTGCAGATGCTGCTGCGCGGCCGGAACACGGTGGGCTACACGCCGTACCCTGAAGAGGTGACGGTGGCTTTCGTCAACGAGGCCGCCGCCACCGGTATCGACATTTTCCGCATCTTCGATGCCCTGAACGACGTGAACCAGATGGCCCCCGCCATCCGCGCCGTCCGGGACACCGGCACAGCTGTAGCCGAAGTAGCCCTGTGCTACACCGGCGACATGCTGAACCCGGACGAGAAGCTCTACACGCTGGACTACTACCTGGAACTGGCACAGCGGATTGTGGACGCCGGCGCACACATCCTGGCCATCAAGGACATGGCGGGGCTGCTCCGCCCGGCAGCGGCCGCCAAGCTGGTGGCTGCACTGCGCGAACGCTTTGACCTCCCGGTCCACCTCCACACGCATGACACAGCAGGTGGCCAGCTGGCCACCCTGCTGGCGGCAGTTGACGCCGGCGTGGACGCTGTTGACGTTGCATCCGCGTCGCTGGCCGGGACCACCAGCCAGCCGTCCGCCTCCGCCCTTGTGGCGGCGCTGGCGCACACCCCGCGGGACACCGGCTTGAGCCTTGACGCAGTCAGCTCCCTTGAGCCGTACTGGGAAGCAGTGCGCCGCGTCTATGCGCCGTTCGAGTCAGGCCTTCCAGGCCCCACCGGCCGTGTTTACCAGCACGAAATCCCGGGTGGGCAGCTGTCCAACCTGCGTCAGCAGGCCATGGCGCTGGGTCTGGGGGAGCGTTTCGAGGCGATCGAGGACATGTACACCGCGGCGGACCGCATCCTGGGCCGGCTGGTGAAGGTCACGCCGTCGTCTAAGGTGGTGGGCGACCTGGCCCTGCATCTCGTGGGTCTCAACGCAGATCCGTCGGACTTCAACGAAAACCCGCAGAACTACGACATCCCCGACTCCGTCATCGGTTTCCTGTCCGGCGAACTCGGCGACCCGCCCGGAGGATGGCCGGAACCTTTCCGCACCAAAGCACTCCAGGGCCGCAGCATCAAGGTCCGCGACGTTGAGCTCAGCCCCGAGGACAGTGCCGCGCTCCAAGGTGATTCCAAGACCCGCCAGAGCACGCTGAACCGCCTGCTCTTCGAGGGCCCCACCAAGGACTACCTCAAGAGCGTGGAGACGTACGGCAACATTTCCGTCCTCGACACCCGCGATTACCTTTACGGCCTTCAGCGCGGCGCCGAGCACGAGATTCAGCTGGAGAAGGGTGTCCGGCTGATCGCCTCGCTGGAAGCCGTCTCAGAACCCGATGAAAAGGGCATGCGCACGGTGATGTGCACCCTGAACGGCCAGTCCCGTCCGGTTGTGGTCCGTGACCGCTCCGTGGTGAGCAACGTCAAGGCCTCCGAGAAGGCAGACCCGGCCCAGCCGGGCCACGTTGCCGCGCCGTTCGCCGGCGCCGTCACCGTGACCGTCACGGCCGGTGACACGGTCAACGCCGGTGACACGGTGGCCACCATCGAAGCGATGAAGATGGAAGCCTCCATTACGACGCCGGTGGCAGGCAAAGTATCGCGCCTCGCCATTTCAGCGGTGGAGCAGGTCCAGGGCGGGGACCTCCTCCTGGTCGTAGAGCAGGGCTAAGCAGCCCAGACATAAGAGGAAGGGCCCTCCCGGCTTGGAAGTTTACTTCCGCCGGGAGGGCCCTTCCTCTTGCGTTGCGCCGCTTAGTCGCGCGGCGCGCCGTACATTTCCTCGATGACTGTCTCGAAGTCCTTCATCACCTGGGCCCGCTTCACCTTCATGGAGGGCGTCAGGTGGCCGGACGCTTCCGTGAAGTCGGAAGCGACGATCCGGAATGATTTGATGGCCTCCGCCTGCGACACGGAGGCGTTGGCCTGCGTGATGAGGTCCTGCACGGCGGCCTTGACCACCGGGTTCTCGACGGCTTCGTCGATCGTGGTGGTGGCCGGCAATCCGTGGCGCTGGAGCCAGCCAGGCAGGGCTTCTTGGTCCAGGGTCACCAGTGCGCCGATGAACGGCCGGTTGTCGCCCACCACCAGGACCTGGGAGACCAGCGCATCCGCCCGGATTTGGTCCTCCAGCAGGGCCGGAACCACGTTCTTGCCGCCGGCCGTGACAATGATTTCCTTCTTGCGACCGGTGATCCACAGGAAGCCGTTGTCGTCGAGCCGTCCGATGTCGCCGGTGCGGAACCAGTCATCGGCAAACGTTTCCGCCATCAGGTCATCGCGCTTGTAGTAGCCGCGCATGACGCAGACGCCCTTGGCCAGGATCTCGCCGTCTTCGGCGATCTTGACGGAGTTGCCCGGCAGGGGCTTGCCTACGGAACCGATCTTGATCAGTGCAGGCGTGTTGACGGAAATCGGGGCGGTTGTCTCCGTGAGGCCATACCCTTCAAGGATCTGCAGCCCGATGCCCTGGAAGAAGTGGCCCAGCCGTTCGCCGAGCGGACCGCCGCCGGACACAGCATGGGCCACGTTGCCGCCCATGGCAGCGCGCAGCTTTCCGTAGACGAGTTTGTCGAACACCGTGTGCTTGAGTTTCAGCCCCAGGCCAACGTGCCCGGCCTGCCGGGCTTTGGAGAACGCGATGGCGGTCTCCGTGGCCTTGTGGAAGATCGCACCCTTGCCGCCGTCTTCTGCCTTCGTCAGGGCCGAGTTGTACACCTTTTCGAAGACGCGCGGGACGGCCAGGATGAACGTGGGCTGATAGCTCTGCAGGTCAGCCAGTAGGTTCTTGATGTCTGGGGTGTGCGCCACAGTGGCCCCGGCGGCCACGGCCAACACCGAAATGAACCGTGCAAAGACGTGGGCCAAAGGCAGGAACATGATGGTTTTGGACCGCTCGTTGACGACGCCGCCAAGCAGGGCCAGGGCGTTGTCGGACAGCTCAACGAAGTTGCCGTGGGTCAGCTCGCAGCCCTTGGGCCGGCCCGTGGTGCCGGAGGTGTAGATGAGGGTGGCAACGTCACTGAGCCGCGCCGATGAGCGGCGGGCCTCAAGGTCGGCGTCGCTGACGTCCCGTCCGGCCTCACGGACGGCGTCCAGTCCGCCGCCTTCGAGCTGCCAGACATGCTGCAGGGCGGTGAGGCCTTCCGAGGTGGCAGCCTGCCGGATGATGTCCTCGTGGTGGGCGGCCTCGCCGAAGGCGGCCACCGCCCCGGAGTCACCGAGGTTCCAGGCAACCTGCGACGGCGATGAGGTCTCGTAGATGGGCACTGAGACGGCGCCGGCGAACCAGATGGCGAAGTCGATGAGGGCCCACTCATAGCGTGTGCGGGACATGATGCCCACCCGGTCGCCGGCTCCCACGCCGCTGGCCATCAGGCCCTTCGCGAGGGCTGAGACGTCCGCCAGGAAGTCTGTGGCGGAGACGTCCCGCCAGGCGCCTGCGGAGTCCAGCCGCGAGAAGAGCGCCGGGTTGCTGGGCTTGGCTGCCTGCCGAAGCACAAGATCGGTGATGTTGGTCTCCGGTGGGACAACAACCAGGGGCGGAACACTGAATTCGCGCACTATAGCTCCTTTGATATCCATAGACCCGCACAGGGTATGCCTAAGACTAATACGCCTGTAACTTGGCCGTGCAGAAACAAACCTACTGGCCAGTAACATATGAGTCAAAGAGGAGTGCGGAGGCCCTGGGCCCGGCCTCCGGCGCTGCCCGCCCGGTGCGACCTAGAATGAAGCACTATGTACGTAACGCCCCCCGGTGAGCCAGCCGCTCCGCTCCGACGTCCAGCCCCTTGGCGGCGGCGGCCGCTGGCCTTGAGGGCCCGGCCCAGGCGAGGGGAAACGTTCCGCGAGCACCTGCGACTCGGGCGCAAGGGGCTGGCAATCGGCATCGATATCGGCGGCACAAAGGTCGCCGCCGGCGTGGTGGATGCCGACGGAAGGATCCTGAGCGAGGCCCGGCGGAACACCCCGGGCAGCGACCCGCGTGCGGTAGAGCAGGTCATCGTAGAGCTCGTGGACGAACTCGGAGCCGGCCACAGGGTTTGGTCAGTAGGCATCGGTGCGGCCGGTTGGATGGATCTGGACGGCGGAACCGTGCTTTTCAGTCCTCACCTCGCCTGGCGCAACGAGCCGTTGCGGGCAAACCTGCAGCGACTGCTGCGCCGGCCTGTGCTGCTGACGAACGACGCCGACGCCGCGGCCTGGGCGGAATGGCGCTTTGGTGCGGGGCAGGGCGAGGACAGGCTGGTTTGCATCACCCTCGGTACCGGTATCGGCGGTGCCATGGTGATGGACGGACGGGTGGAGCGCGGCCGGTTTGGTGTAGCCGGCGAATTCGGCCACCAGATCATCATGCCCGGCGGGCAGCGTTGTGAGTGCGGCAACCGGGGTTGCTGGGAGCAGTACGCCTCGGGCAACGCACTGGGCCGGGAAGCGAGGATTCTGGCGCGCGCCAATTCGCCGGTTGCGCAGGAGCTGCTGGCCGCCGTCGGCGGTGATGCGGAGCAGATCACCGGGGCGATTGTCACTGATCTGGCACTCGCCGGTGACGCGGCCTGCCGCGAACTCCTGGATGAAGTGGGTGAATGGCTAGGCCTGGGATTGGCGAACCTGGCGGCATCTTTGGATCCGGGGCTGTTCGTGATCGGCGGGGGACTATGTTCGGCAGGGGACCTGCTGGTGGAGCCGGCTCGTAAAGCGTTCGCCCGGAACCTTACCGGCCGTGGCTTCCGTCCGGCGGCCGGCATCGAGCTGGCGGCGCTCGGACCAAACGCGGGGCTCATCGGGGCGGCCGATCTGTCCCGCGTCAGCAGCCGCATGCGGTGACGGACGCTCCTCAGACGCGGGCGCCGTCGTCGTTCTCGTCTTTTTCCTGGGGCAGCTTCATGATCAGGTAAACCACGGCAAGGATGAACACTGCCACCATGCCCACTATCGCCAGCAGCGGCGCTGACCGCCAGAACATGACGGCCAGAAGCAAGGCAAGGGGCGCACCAATTGCGCCGAGCCAGGCAAGCATGGTCAGGGGATCCGTCCCGGCAAGGCTTGGCGGTTCTTCGGGAACGAAGTCCCCGGCGTCGCCCTCCACAGCATAGTCACGCGGGCCCAAGTCGGCGGCGTCGACCTGCCCGCCGTCGCCCTCCCCGCCGTCGCCCTCCCCGCCGTCGCCGGCGCCCGGCGACGCCGCCAGCCGTTCGGCTGCGGACAGTTCGGTGGGGGGTGTTCCCGCCAGACCCAGCGGATCAAAGTCGCGGAACGTCGAAGACCTGCCGGACCCGGCCACTGCGTCCGGGCCCGCTGGATCAGGAGTTTTGACACCAGGACCTTGCGGGTTACTGCCCGTGGCATCAGGGCCCGGGGCGTTCGCACCGGGGGTGATGGCACTGGCCGGGTCCGTGCCGGTAGGGGCTCCGGGCTTCTCTTCGAGCCGGGCTACAAGGTCCAGCCACACAGCATCGTCCTGGTCCGGTGAGCCCGAGTCGGGCCTATTCATGGACGGTGCCCTCCTGAACCTGGGCTGCTGCCGTGCCGGCAACCACCGCCCGGATGAACTCGGTGGACCCTCGGAAGATCTCCTCGGCGTCGTTATCAAGCGTTGCCACGTGGTAGCTGTTCTCCAGGGTGGTCAGGGTCAGCGGCGCGTTCGTCAGGCCGCGGCGCAGCGCTGCCACACTCGTGTCTGAGACCACATGGTCCACGGAGGATCGGAAGACCCGTACAGGCGCGGTGACGCGGGGGAGCAACCGGATGGTGTCCTTGAACATCTTGTTGAGCTCATGGGCCGCAGCTACGGGCGTTCGCGGGTAGGCGCCCTCGTCCATCCCGGGTTTGAGGATGTCGTTGGCAATGGCCGGGGTGCTCTTCAGGACCAGTTTCAGGATGCCGGCCAAGGGAGCGCGGGGATCATCAATCACCAGTCCGGGGTTCACCACGATCACCCCGGCTACGGGCCGGGTAGCGGCAATTCTCAGGGCCAGGGCACCGCCCATGCTCAGCCCGGCGACGAAGACGTGGTCGCAGCGGGAGTCCAGGTCCAGGTATGCGTCGTCCAGGGCGCCGTGCCACTGCGACCAGCGCGTGTGCGCAAGGTCCTGCCAGCTGGTGCCGTGCCCGGGCAGCAGCGGCATGCGTACGGCGAAGCCGGCGTCGGCGAGCGACTGGGCCCACGCGCGCAGCCCGTGCGGACTGCCCGTGAACCCGTGTGAGAGGACCACCCCGATCCGGGGTCCGTCGCCGTTGACGGGACTGCTGAAAGGGCTGTGGTCCGGTAGGCCGGTCATGAAGTCTCCGAGGTGGTGTGTGGTGTGGCGGCGGTTCGGGTTGACGGTGCGGTGCTGGGTGTATGGGTAAGGAAGAATGCGCTGGAACGGGCAAAAATTTCGGGCGCATCAACATCCAGCGTGGCCACATGACCGCTGTTGTGTAGGTCCACTACTTCCACCAGCCGTGGGCCCAAACGCTGCCGCAACGTCAGGAGTGAGGTGGCCGGCACCACGACGTCCGACTGGGACTTGAACACCTGCACCGGGGCGGTGACCTGGTGCAGCCCGCGGGTGGCTGTGCCGAAAAGCTTCTTGAGCTCGTGTACGGCTGCCAACGGAGTCCGCGAGTAGTCGCCGTCACTGGTGGCTCCCGCCGTGGCCTGTTCCTCCTGGATGGGCAACGTAGTGCGCTGGAAATACTTGAGCACTCCGATGACACGCACTCGGCGGTCATAGAAGCTGAGGCCGGGATTCACCAAAGAGACGCCAGCCACGGGATGCCTGGCGGCCGTCAGCAGCGCGATGGCGCCGCCCATCGAGAGGCCGGCCACAAAACACTGCTCCGTCCGGGCGCTCAGCTCCAGGTACGCCGATTCAAAAGTCCCGTACCAGTCACGCCAGTTTGAGCGCGCGAGCTGCCGCCAATCCGTACCGTGGCCGGGCAGGAGCGGCACCGACACCGCGAATCCCTGGGCGGTGAGGTCCTCTGCCCAGGGCAGGACGCTGAGCGGGCTGCCGGTGAAGCCATGGCAGATGGCAATCCCGGTGGTGGCATTGGGTCCGTGGCCGGGGTAGCTGAAAGCGGCAGGCCGGGGCGCGATGCTGCTTTCTGTCATGACTCCATCGTGTCATTGTTCGGGACAAATCTCACTAGAGTAGGGTTGCATTGGAGTGCCCGCCCGGCCCGACGAAGGGCTGGCCGGCCGGCTTCCGGAGAGGTTCATCACGTGTTCTATTGGGTCATGAAGAGGATCTTCCTGGGGCCGGTGCTGCGGCTTCTTTTCCGCCCCTGGGTCAAGGGCCTGGACAATGTTCCGGCGCAGGGGGCGGCCATTATCGCCTCGAACCACTTGTCTTTCTCCGACTCCATCTTTATGCCGCTGATGGTTCGCAGGCCGGTTGTCTTCCTGGCCAAGGCCGAGTACTTCACCGGCACAGGCATCAAAGGCAGGCTGACGGCCATGTTCTTCAGGCTCACCAACCAGCTGCCCATGGACAGGTCCGGCGGGGCGGCGTCGGCTGTATCGCTCAACGCCGGCATGGATGTCCTGACCGGCGGTGGACTATTGGGCATCTACCCTGAAGGGACCCGCAGCCCCGACGCACGCCTGTACCGGGGGAAAGTGGGCGTCGCCAGGCTGGCCCTGCAAGCTGGTGTGCCCGTGGTTCCCGTGGCAATGATTGGCACGGACAAAGTTCAGCCCATCGGCAAACGGATGCCGAACATCCGGCGGATCGGCATGATTTTCGGTGCTCCGCTGGATTTCAGCCAGTATGCAGACCAGACGGAGGACCGGCTGGTGCAGCGCAAGGTCACCGACGAGATCATGTTCGAGCTGATGCGGCTCTCCGGCCAGGAGTACGTGAACGAGTACGCTGCCGTGGTGAAGCTCCGCCTTACGGGCGCAGCAGCCACGGATCCCGACGGCGGTGCTGAGGGCACTGATACCGACGGTAAGGACCCGGCCGCAGGCTGACTGTGACGCCGCTCTCGGTACGCGTGACGGTCAGGTGTCCTGAAGCCAGCCGCGCACATTAGTCTTAGATAGTGACTGAGCTATCTGCAAAACCTGCCTTTTCGCTGTCCAGCACCGCCCAGAGCGGAGCAGCCAATTATCCCGGCCTCGATGATTGGCGCGACCTTCCCGTTTCCCAGCAGCCCAGCTGGCAGGACAAGGACGTTTTCGACGCATCTGTCGGGGAACTTTCTTTGCTCCCGCCGCTGGTTTTCGCCGGCGAAGTGGACATTCTCCGTGAACGGCTGGCGGCTGCAGCGGAGGGCAAAGCTTTCCTGCTTCAGGGTGGCGACTGTGCTGAGACCTTTGAAGCCGCAACGGCGGATAAGATCAGCGCCCGGGTCAAGACCATCCTCCAGATGGCAGTGGTGCTCACCTACGGTGCAGCGATGCCAGTCATCAAGATGGGCCGGATGGCCGGCCAGTTTGCCAAGCCCCGCTCCTCCAACGACGAGACCCGCGACGGCGTGACCCTCCCGGCATACCGCGGCGACATCGTCAACGGCTACGACTTCAACCCCGAGTCCCGTGGCCATGACGCCGCCCGGATGCTCAAGGCGTACCACACGTCCGCCTCCACGCTGAACCTCATCAGGGCCTTTACACAGGGCGGGTTTGCCGACCTGCGCCTGGTGCACCACTGGAACAAGGGCTTCACCGAAAACCCGGCGCACGCCCGCTACGAGTCCCTGGCCCGTGACATCGACCGCGCCATCAAGTTCATGGCGTCCTGCGGTGCTGATTTCGAGGCACTCAAGCGGGTTGAGTTCTTCGCCAGCCACGAGGCCCTGCTGCTGGACTACGAGCGTGCACTGACCCGCATCGATTCGCGGACCGGGTTCCCGTATGACACCTCGGCGCATTTCCTGTGGATCGGAGAGCGTACGCGCGAACTTGACCACGCGCACGTTGACTTCCTCTCACGCGTCCGGAACCCCATTGGCGTGAAGCTGGGCCCGTCGACAACTGGCGACGACGCCCTGCGCCTCATCGACAAACTGGACCCGGAGCGGGAGCCGGGCAGGCTGACGTTCATCACGCGCATGGGCGCGGGCAATATCCGCGGGAAGCTTCCGGCCATCGTGGAGAAGGTGACTGCCTCCGGCGCAAAGGTTCTTTGGGTCACCGATCCGATGCACGGCAACACCGTCACCTCGCCCAACGGCTACAAGACACGCAACTTCGACGACGTCATTGACGAAGTACGCGGGTTCTTCGAAGTCCACCATGCTTTGGGCACGGTTCCCGGTGGCCTCCACGTGGAGATGACTGGTGACGACGTCGCCGAATGCCTGGGCGGTGCCGATCCGGTGGACCAGGAAGCGTTCCTCGACAAGTACGAGTCGGTCTGCGATCCGCGCCTGAACCACATGCAGTCCCTCGAAATGGCGTTCCTGGTGGCCGGAGCACTGGCCAAGCACTGACCGGCTGTCGCGGAGTCGGATTCCGCGGTGGTGTGGCCGGCAGTCCGCCGGCTACACCACCGTGAGGGTAACGACGGAGCCTTCAGGCACCTTCTTCTTCACCGGGTCCTGATCCCGTACCGTGCCGAAGAAGCCGCCGAGGATATTATTCACCCGTACCTCGAAGCCCAGCGCACGCAGCGCTTCTTCGGCTTCTTTGGCTTGTTTGCCGATGAAACTGGGGACTTCAACAAGCTTGGGTCCGTCGGAAATGGTCAGCGTCACCGTGCCGCCCTTGGTCAGGGTGCCGGTCGCGGGCGACTGTGCGGCAACTGACCCCTTGGGCACCTTGGGATCGTTGACTTTGTCCTTCGCGACATCGGCCTTGAGGCCGGCCGCCTTAATGGCGTCGACGGCGGCGTTTTCCGCCAGTCCGACCACTGACGGGACCGGGATCGGCTGCGGCCCCTTGGAGACCAGAAGATTCACCGGTGTACCGTGGCGCGTGGGAGTCGCGGCGGCCGGATCCTGGGAGAGCACGACGCCGGCGGCGACGGCTTCATCAAATTGTTCAGTGACGGTACCCAATGCCATTTCGGCCTGGTTCAGTGCATTTTTCGCGTCATCCAGGGTTCCGCCGGTCAGTTTCGGGAGTTCATAGAGTTGCGGGCCCTTGGAAACAAACAGGGACACCGGCTGGAACTTCCGTGTCTCTGTGCCGGCAGTTGGGTCGGAGCCCACAACGAGGCCGGACGGAACGTCGTCGTCAAAGACATCGTTGGTACGCGACTGGAACCCCGCCTCGCTCAGCAGTTGCTGGGCCTGGGCCACCGACTTGTTGGCGACCGCCGGAATGGTGCCCGGCGACCCGGGGCCCATGCCGAAGAACCAGCCGGCTCCTGTGGCAAGCAATGCGATGATGACCAGGACCACCACCCAGAGGACGCCGCGTCGCCGCGGGTTGCCCTCCCGCAGGCTCCGGACCGGTGTCGCCGCAGCCCGCGACCTTGCCTTCTCGTCCTCCCTGTCGAGCTTGCGGCGGGCGCGTTTGCTGAGGGGGATCGCTGCCGCGACGGCGTCTTGAGCATCTGGCCTGTAGTGCGCTTCCGGCCGGTACTGTTCGCCTGGCCGGTGGTCGGCGTCGGGCGGATACAGGGCATGCGGAGCGTGCGGTGGGTGCTGTGGCTGCGGCCGGGAGAACGACGACATCACGGCGGTGGGGTTGTTGGTGCGGGCGATGACCTCGGTCTGGTTCTGCTGGCCTTCCGGGGCCGCGGCAGGCGGCCTGAGGTCCAGTTCGGCATCCGTGAGGTTGGTCCGGATGTGGCGGAGTTCCTGCAGCAGGGCGTTGCCGTCCACCGGGCGGTTCTCGGGATCGTTTGCGGTGCACCACTGGACGAGTTCATCCACCTCGGCGGCGAGGCCAGGCACCAAGGCCGACGGCGGACCCACCGTTTCATTCACGTGCTTGTACGCAACCTGGATGGGGACCTCGCCGTCGTACGGCTGCTGGCCGGTCAGCATCTCATAGAGCATGATGCCCACGGAATAGATATCACTCCGGGTGTCAGCCTGTTTTCCCAGCACAAGCTCGGGGGAGAGGTAACCCACCGTACCGATCAGCGTCCCGGTGCTCGTTGACGTCGTTACAGCCCGGGCCAGTCCAAAGTCGCCGATCTTGATCCGGCCGTCGTCGGCAATCAGGACGTTCTCCGGTTTCACATCCCGGTGGATAAGCCCCGCGGCATGGGCCGCGCCGAGGCCCTGCACTACCGGATCAATCAGGGCAAGGGCCAGGCGGGGAGGCAGCGCACCTTTGGATGTGATGACGTCCCGGAGGGTGTGACCCTTGATGTGTTCCATCACCAGATAGGCCGTATGGCCGTCGTTACCCTGGTCCAGGACCCCCACAACGTGGGCGTGGGACAGCTTCGCGGCGGCTTTCGCCTCGCGGCCCAGCCTGTCCAGGAACGTCTCGTCGGTGGCGAGATGGGGATGGAGGACCTTGAGGGCAACATCGCGCTCCAACCGGAGATCGGTTGCCAGATATACGGTGGACATGCCGCCGCGCGCGAGTTTGGAGCGAACGGCGTAGCGGTTGTCCACCAGCGTTCCAACGAGACGGTCTGACACTTGTTCCTGCACCCTACGATCCTAATCCCGCATGGAAAAGGGTCCGAACCGACGTGCGGTCCGGACCCTTATCGTTACCCCCTTGGGCCGGCTTCAGCAAGCCCGGGGAATCATGGCGTGGCGGCTTTAGCCGAAGTTCTTCTGGTGCGCCTTGATGGCAGCTACGTAGGCCTTGGTGTCGTCGTACATGCCGTATTTGCTGACAGAGTACTGGCCCTGGTAGTACCCCGCAATTGCTGTGTCCAGGTCCTTGCTGGTGGCGATAAGCCGCTTGATGATCGCTACGCCGGCCGTTGCGTTGTTGTAGGGGTCCAGCAGGTTCAGCTTCCGCCCTACGAGGTCTGAGGCCCACTGCCCGGAGGCGGGGATGACCTGCATGGTGCCGATCGCGTTGGCGGGTGAAACCGCACGCTGGTCAAAGCCCGACTCTTGGTGCGCGAAGGCAAGGGCCAGGGATGGGTCCACTCCCATTTGGCGGGCCGTGTCGGCCACAATGGCGCGCATCTCTGCCCGGGACGGTACGGGAGAGGCGTTCAGCAGGGCCTTGTTCTCGTTGGCAGAGCTCACAACAGCCGCGGGGTATGTGAACCCCAGGAAGGAGCTCGATACCAGTGGCGCGGTGGGGGCCGCCGGGGTGGAGGAAGCGGGCTGAATGGAGGCGCCGGGAATGACCAGCTTGTTGCCGGGGTAGATGACAGTAGTCATGCTCAGCTGGTTGGCCGCCAGGATGTCCGAGAGCTTCACGCCGTGCCGGGAGGCGATCGCTGACAGGGTGTCGCCGGCCTTGATCGTATATGAACCGCCGGGAGCAGGCGCAGCAGGAGCAGGCGCGGGAGCCGGCGCTGCGGGAGCGGAAGAAGGCTGGATGGCCGAAGCAGGTGCAGCCGGGGCTGCGGGAGCACCAGCGCCCACGTTGATCTTCTGGCCGGGGTAGATGATGGAGCGCATGTTCAGGCCGTTCCAGCTGAAAACGTCCGACAGGCTGACATTGTGCCGGGCCGCGATGGCGCCGAGCGTATCGCCGGCTTTTACCGTATAGCTGCCTCCGGCATTGGCCGGAGCCGCTGCGGCGGGAGCCGCCGGCGCCGGGGCGGGTGCGGAACCCGTTCCCGACAGCTTGATCTTCTGGCCGGGGTAAATGATGGTGTTCGGCTGGAGGTTATTGAGCTTGAGGACTTCGTACGTGTCGAGTCCGAATTTGCCGGCAATTCCGCTGATCGTGTCGCCCCGGGCGATGGTGTATTCCGCGGGCGCCGCCGGCTGCATGGGCTGGAAGGCAGTCGGAATAGTGGTGGAGACAGAGGCAGCCGGGATCAGGGCAGCCTTCGCTTCGGCTGCCTGGGCTTTCATCGCGGCGGCAAGGGTTGCCGGGATTGCGCGGGCAGGTGCCTCTGCGGCAGCAGGCTGGGCGAGGGCCAACGACGACAAAACGACCGCAGGAAGCGCCGCTGTGGTGACAGCAATCATGGACAGGCTCTGCCTGGGGGGCTGCTTTGGCGAGCGGGACGTCGTCATGGAAAGAATCCTCTTCTTCAACTGCCGGGGGCGGGGGATGCTGTGTGACTATTGATACTAGTGTTACTTAAGTTATTGCTGTTACAAATGTGATCTATGTGAATCTCTCATGAAATTTTGCATAGCACAAGAATTCCGCCCTACGGGGCATAAAGAATTTTGCGGAGTGTCGCGTGATTCGTGGCAATGGCGGCCACTGCCGACTAGGCGGCAGGGCTCCGGCCGTGGCAACCTTGATCCGTGAGTAACGTAGAAAGCCTTGTGGGCGAGTGGCTGCCCCTGCCGGATGTCGCGCAGTTGTTGGACGTTTCGATTACGAGAGTCCACGGCCTTATTGATGAACGCGCTTTGGCGGCCCTGCGGGTCGGGGAACGGCGGATACGCTCAGTTCCAGCCGCGTTTATCCTGGACGGCCAGGTTGTTGACAGCCTCAAGGGGACCATTGTGGTCCTGGCGGATGCTGGCTATTCCGACGAGGACCTGATCGTCTGGCTGTTTACCCCCGACGAGTCGCTCCGCGGCAGGCCGATTGATGCGTTGCGGGAAGGCCGCAAGACAGAAATCAGGCGCCGGGCCCAGACCCTGGCCTGGTAAGCAGCACAAAGGGCCCGGACGCCGGGCCCGCGGATGTCGCCTTGACCAGCGCCAACGTCAGGATGCCCGGCTGACCGTGGCTTCCGCCAGCTTCCGCAGGGCAGTCTTGGGCAGTTCGTCCAGCGGCAACTGTTCCAGCGCCTCATACGCCGCGGCGCCGAATTCGTTGATCAGCACTTCAGTCGCCTGGAGCGCCCCCGACTCTTCGATGATCCGGCGGATCTCGGCCACGTCGGCGTCGCCCAGGTCAGGGCTGCCCAGCTTCGCATCGATAAATGCCGATTCTGCGGTGGATGCCTGGCCCAGCGCGAGGGCGATGAGTACGGTCCGCTTACCTTCACGGAGATCGTCACCTGCCGGCTTGCCTGTAGTGACAGGGTCCCCAAAGACGCCCAGGACGTCATCGCGCAGTTGGAACGCCTCGCCCAGCGGTAACGCGAAGGCCGAGTAGCCCCGGAGCAACTCGTCCGGAGCGCCCGCCAAGGCGCCGCCAAGCGCCAGCGGGTGCTCAGTGGAATATTTGGCGGACTTGAACCTGATGATGGACTGTGCTCTTGTCACCGCTCCGGCCCGGTCCCTGACAGGACCGGCCACTTCCTCCAGGATGTCAAGATACTGCCCCGCCATTACCTCGGCACGCATGAGGTTGAAGATCAGCCGCGCCCTGCTGCCCGCAGCCGCCTGTTCGCCGATGTCCGTGAAGGCCTCCTCGCTGAAGGAGAGGCACAGATCCCCGGTCAGGATGGCGGCTGCATGCCCAAACCGCTCGCTGTCCAGCGCCCAGCCTTGCGCTTGGTGCAGCTGGCTGAAGCGGCGATGCACGCTGGGCCCGCCGCGCCGCGTGTCCGAGCGGTCAATGATGTCGTCATGGATAAGGGCAGCTGCCTGGAAAAGCTCCAGGGCCGATCCCGCCGTCACGATTTCCTCGGCCGCCTGCTCGCCGCTCGCGCCGCGCCACCCCCAGTAACACATAAGGGCACGGAGCCTTTTGCCGCCGGTCACCAGGTTGGAAATGGAACCCATGATGGGGTCGATATCGGGTGAAATGGCAGCCATGAGGGATTGCCGCGTGGTGAGGAAGTCTGTCAGCTCACCGGCTACAGCGGCAACGAATGCAGTCTGCTCAATCCTCAACTGCTCCGAAACGCTCACTTGGCTGACTCAGCAGCCACGTTGGCTCCGACGGTGAACGTGGAGACACCGGCTGCTTCCACGGCGGCGATGTTGACCGTCTCGGAGTCGTTCCGGACGAAGTCCTTGGAAGCAACAGCGCCCACAGCATCGCCGGGGACGGCTTTGAATCCCTGCCCCTCCAGGTGCTTTGTGTAGAAATCCACGACGGCGGCCGTCGGGGCGTTGATGCTGGCCACGAGTGCCGCCGTGGCGGGCGTTGACGTCTTGTCAAAGCTGCTCGAAATCACCCTGGCACCGGGCATCAGGGGGAGCAGTGTTTCCGGGAACCCTGCGACGATTGTCCCAACAGTGGCGGAAGTTCCCGGCGACGCCGTCGGGCTGGCGGAGGCGGTAATGCTGGCGCTGCCCGATGCCGGTGAGGATGTAACTGAGGAGGATGATGTCGCTCCAGGCTCTGCGGGGCTGCAGGCAGCGAGTGCCAGCATTGCGCCCGCGGCCAGTGCCGCTAATCCTGTTGGCTTAAGACTTCTCATGACGGTCACAGGGACTGTCCTCCTGGTGTTGATGCCGGATTCAGCCTCCAGTTTAGTCAGTACCAACCGATACAATTGCCGGTGTGGGGCCTGAGCGGAACAACCAGTACACCGAAGCGGGTCTTCGTGAGCTCCGGCGTAACTGCATCATGCACGTCGACATGGATGCATTCTTCGTCTCCGTGGAGCTTCGCACGCGGCCGGAACTCCGCGGCAAGCCAGTGATTGTCGGATTTCCTGCGGACCGCTCGGTAGTCCTCTCGGCGTCGTATGAGGCCCGCGCCTTCGGAGTGAAGTCCGCCATGCCCATGGTGGTCGCAGCCAGGATGTGCCCCAAAGCAGTCATCATTGAACCGCGCCACAAGCTGTACTACGAGGTTTCCGCCCAGCTGATGGAAATCTTCGAGTCCATCACCGATCTGGTGGAGCCGTTGAGTGTCGACGAAGCCTTCCTGGACGTCGGCGGCGCCATCCGGCGGTTGGGACCCCCCCGCGCAATCGGTGAACTGATCCGACGCCGGGTGGCTGCCGAACTGGGCATTACAGCCTCCGTGGGCATAGCAGCCAGTAAGTTCGTAGCCAAAATTGCTTCCACGCGTTGCAAGCCTGACGGGCTGTTGCTGATTGGACCCGACGAGACCGTGCCCTACCTCCACAGTCTGCCCGTCGGGGCTTTGTGGGGCATAGGCGCCAAGACCACGGACGTCCTTGCCCGGATGGGCATCAGGACCGTGGCGGACGTGGCGGCCACGCCGGTGTCCTCCCTTAAGAAAATGCTGGGTGCCACCGGTGAGCACGTCTACCGGTTGTCGTGGGGGATCGATCCGCGGCCCGTGACCCCCGTGCGGCTTGAGAAGAGCATCGGGGCTGAAGAGACCTTCGCCGTGGACACCGGCGATGACGCCCTGATCGCCCGGGAGCTGCTGCGGCTTTCCCACCGGACGGCAGGACGGCTGCGGAGTTCGGGGATGGTGGCAAGAACGGTGGCATTGAAACTCCGCTATGCCGATTTTTCCACCATCACCCGGAGCCGCACTGTCCACACACCCGTGGACAGCGCCCAACTGATTTATGCCGTGGCCATCCAGCTCCTGGAATCATTGGGGAGCCGACCCATGACCGTGCGGCTTGTTGGCATCCGGGCCGAGCAGCTCGAAGACACCGCCCACACGTCCCTCCAGTTGAGCCTTGACCGCCGGGATGACAACTGGCGGGCAGCAGAACAGGCGCTGGACGAGGTCAGCCGAAAGTTCGGAAACAAATCCGTCCTGCCCGCCAGTCTGCTGGATTCCGGAAACGGGTCTTAGCAGGGCGCCGGCACGTTGCGTGCTTGCTTCAGGGAGGTGATGGCCGTCTTTCAGAACGGCCCCCGACAAACTATCCTTATATGTACATAGTTTTCTGTTATTGCCGGACTTCTTGGACATGCTGCAGTTCCAAGGCCCGCATGCCGGTGTTCGCATTCCGCCATCGTCGGCGGGGCGGGAACCTCCCGGGCATGCCGGTCGTTATCGGAGCAGTAGTACGGGATGGGACCAGCCCGGACGTTGGCCTACTTAAGGAGGTCGTGATGCCGCTCTCGGAGCACGAACAGAAGCTGCTGGAGCAGCTGGAGAAGCAGCTGCACGAAGACGATCCGAAATTCGCGAATTCCATGGGTTCGGATCCGGGGCGAACGTGGTCCACCCGTCACATCGTGATTGGTGTGCTCTGCACCCTTGCGGGGATCGCCCTGCTCCTGGTCGGCGTTACAGTCCAGAACATCTTCGTCGGTGTCCTGGGCTTCGTGGTTATGGGCGGCGGTGTGTACTTCGCCACAATGCGCAACGCTGCCGGCGGCAAGCAGCGCTCCGCACCTGGCACAGGTAAATCCGGAAAGCCCCGGAGCTCATTCATGTCCAGCCTGGAAGAGCGCTGGGACGAGCGTCGCCGCGACGAATCCTAGAGCAGCGCCTGTAGCCGGTTCCACGGCCATAGGCCGTGCACTGTCCTCCATTTCGCTCCCTCGGTCAGGATGACCGCAGCAGAAGACCCGCCACGGCGGGTCTTCTGCGTTTACCCCATAGGTAGGTAGCCGTAGGCGTCTTTTTGAGCGCTCAAAAAGACGCCTACGGCTACCTGGTTGGGGAGCCGGCGCCCGCGGATTCGCCGCCTGCGTCAGATGAGAGCGCGACGGCGGCGTGGCACCGCCGTCGGGCACTTATGGTTCGAGCCGAAACGGCGACGGGACCCTCCACCTCCATCCACCTCCTGCTTCCGCGCCATTTGGGGGTGCAAAGGTCCGGAAGGGGGGAACATTGGCCTGATTCGCGTTGACTGTGGGGGAAAGTGGAGTAATGTGGAGGGCATAAGAGGGTAGTTGCAACACAGGGGATGTGCAGTTCCTGACGGCAGACAGGCGGTGGGCCAGTGTTTCTGGGCACACACTCGCCACGTCTGGACGAAAAGGGCCGAATTATCCTCCCCGCGAAGTTCCGTGAGGAACTTGCCAGCGGACTTGTTCTCACCAGGGGACAGGAACGTTGCATCTACGTCTTCAGTGAGCAGGAATTTGCACGTGTCCACGAGCAAATGCGGGAGGCGCCCATCTCCTCCAAGCAGGCCCGGGACTACATCCGCGTCTTTCTCTCTGGAGCCTCCGACGAGGTACCTGACAAGCAGGGGCGCGTAACCATTCCATCCGCGCTCCGGGAGTACGCAGGCCTCGGCAGGGAACTGGCCGTCATCGGTGCAGGAACCCGCGCCGAGATCTGGGATGCCCAGGCCTGGAACGAGTACCTCGCGGAGAAGGAAACCGCCTTCTCCGAAACCGACGATGCCATTCCGGGGATTCTGTGATCACCTAAACGGCCCGGCGGAACCGCTTCTTGGACGAGATCTCCAGCCGCCCATCGGACAGTCAACCTGGCTCACTTCCCCGGAGCCAGGCCGGCAGGATGATAGGCGCGGATGGGGATCTGGCTTAAGAAGCAGCACACCAACACCGACGGCAGGAAAGGACGAAGGCATGAACGATGACCCGAAGCCAACGTCCGAACGCCATGTGCCGGTCCTCAAGGACCGGTGCATCAATTTGTTGGCCCCCGGTTTTGACGCTGCCCGCCTCCGAGGTGAAACCCCCATCGCCATTGATGCGACCCTCGGCATGGGCGGCCACTCCGAAGCCATGCTGGAGCGCTTCCCTGATCTGCACCTGATCGGCATCGACCGTGACGAGGAAGCCCTTGCCCTCGCCGGGGAGCGGCTGGCTCCCTTCGCTTCCCGGACGGACCTGGTCCACGCTGTCTACGACGAAATTGCCGACGTCCTCGAAGACCTGGGCGTGGCGCAGGTTCATGGCATCCTGATGGACCTGGGCGTGTCATCGCTGCAGCTGGACGAGCGTGAGCGTGGCTTCGCCTACTCTTTTGACGCTCCGCTGGACATGCGGATGGACACCAGCCGCGGGCAGACTGCAGCAGATGTGGTCAACAACTACAGCGAAGAGGATCTCGTCAGGATCATCCGGAAGTGGGGCGAGGAGAAGTTCGCCGGCCGGATCGCCAACAGGATTGTCGCGGCGAGGACAGTCAAGCCTTTCGCCACCACGGGGGAACTCGTGGAACAGATCCGCTCCGTGGTTCCGGCGGCAGCCGCCAAATCGGGCGGCCACCCTGCCAAGCGGACGTTCCAGGCACTGCGCATCGAAGTGAACGAGGAACTCGACGTGTTGGAGCGCGCTGTCCCTGCCGCCGTGGCAGCAACGGCCCTGGGCGGGCGCATCGTGGTGATGTCGTACCACTCCCTCGAGGACAAAATCGTTAAATCAGTTTTCCAGGCTGGCTCCAAATCCTCAGCCCCCCTCGGATTTCCGGTGGAACTCGAGGAACACAAGGCCTTTCTCAAGACCCTGACCAAGGGCACCGAGGTACCCACCGCCGTCGAGATTGCAGAAAATCCGCGCGCAGCCTCCGCCAGGCTGCGGGCCGTGGAACGTATCAGAGCCAGGAGAGACGCATGAGCACCGCCGCCGTCAAGAACTTTCCGGTCGTCTCCGGCAGCAGCGCCCCGGCGATCAGGTCGCTTCCCTCTGGCCCCGGCCGCAGGGAACGCACACCCCTGTCAGTGGTGCGTTCCGCCCCCAAGAAGCGCCGCGCGCCGTTTGTGGTCATGTGTTTCGCCCTGCTCGCTGTTGCGCTCGTCGCCGTGCTGGTCCTGAACATCTCAGTCTCTACCTCCCAGTACCAACTGGTGGAACTGAGGGGCAAGCAGAGCACGCTGACCAAGCAGAACCAGGACCTGACACAGCAGGTACAAAACTTCGAGGCTCCCCAGAACCTGGCAGCCAAGGCCTCAGACCTGGGAATGGTGGCTTCCACAGTCAAAGGCCAGATCGACCTCTCCACCCTTGCCGTCACGGGCAAGGCAACTCCGGCTGTGAAGGGTGGCGCGGCTGGAGCGGTTATCCCTGCTCCAGCCGTGGAGGGAGTACTCACCGTGGTTCCCCCGGCAACGAAGTGGGAGCCGCTGACGAACCGTAAACCGGCTCCCGAGTTACCGGCCCCTGCAGCGGCACCTGCCGCCGCAGCACCGCCGGCTGAAGCGCCCGCACCACCGGCTCATGCCGTGGAGCTCCACGGCGGTTCAGTTCCGGCACCCGAACAGAAGGTGCCGGGGTCTAACCGGTAGCCGCTGGAGGGCAGCCAGTCAGGCACTAAACAGGCAACAAGGCGAGCAGCAAGGGAATCACGGTGGCGCAGAGGACCGGCAAGGCATTAAGCGGCAAGGCCCCTAACGCCACGAAGCGACTGCGCCTCGGCCTGGGCATCATGCTGACGCTGCTGTTAGTGGTCGGCGGCAAGCTCTTCTTCGTCCAAGGGCTCGATGTCGGCGGGATGGCCGCCGCTGCGCTCGATTACCGGATGCGCGAGACTTCCCTCCCTGCCGAACGCGGGAGCATCCTTGACTCCGACGGGACGGTCCTGGCCAACAGTGTGATCCGCTACAACGTTGTGGTGGACCAGAGAGTCAACACCAAGACCGAAACATTCCCACGCTTTGACAACGTGGATGGCAAGGACAAGCTGGTGGAAGTGACCCGGGAGCAGGGCCTGCGGGAGCTGGCCGCCGCCCTGGGCATGGACCTAGACGCCGTCCGCGAGGCAGTCACCGGCGGGCAGGGTTACTACATCGTGGCGAAGGACCTGAAGCCGGACGTTGAGCTCAGGGTCTCGGAACTCAGTATTCCCGGCGTCGACACAGTGGGCGTCAGCAAACGCGTCTACCCCAATGGTTCCGTAGCCGGCGGCATTGTCGGCTTCCTCCAGGACGGCAGCACCGGCCAGGCGGGGATCGAGCAGACCCAGGACGGGCTGCTGAGCGGGAAGGACGGCAAACGGCTCTTCGAGATCGGCGCTGACGGTCTCCGGATTCCTGTCGGTGTGGATGAGCTGACACCGCCGGAGGACGGCAAGGACGTCAAGCTCACGCTCAATTCCGATCTCCAGTATTTCGCCCAGCAGGCCATCCAGAGCCAGACGGACAAACTCGGTGCCGAGTGGGGTGTCATCATCGTGATGGACGCCAAGACCGGCAACCTGATCGCAATGGCCGACACCAACGCGCCGGACCCGAACGACCCGGGCAGGGTGGCCGCCAAGGACCGCGGCGTCCGCTCCGTCACTGCTGCGTATGAGCCCGGATCGGTGCAGAAGATGATCACGGCGGCCGCCCTGATTGAGGAAGGAAAATCCAGCCCGCTGGACACTTTCACTCTCGGACCTTCATACACCGTGGATGGCCAGACCTTCACGGACTCCTTTACCCATGGCACCGAAGAGCGGACGCTCGCAGGCATCCTGGGCTGGTCCATGAACACCGGCACCGTGGCGGCCGGCTCGCGGCTCACCAAGGACCAAAGGCACGACTGGCTGCGGAAGTTCGGCATCGGCGATGCGCCGGACATCGGGCTGCCCGCCACCGCATCCGGAATTCTTACCCCGGCGGACCAATGGGACGGCCGCCAGGAGTATACGGTGCTGTTCGGCCAGGGTGTTTCGCAGTCCACGCTGCAGACGGTCCGCGCCTTCCAGACGATCGCCAACAATGGTGTGATGCTCCAGCCGCGCCTGATTGACGCGTACGTTTCACCGGACGGAAAAGAAGAGGCGGTTGCCCCGCAGCCTTCCCGGCAGGTGGTGTCGGACGGCACCGCGCAGCAGGTCCAGGACATCCTGGAAAGCGCCGTGACCGAAGGCCAGATCAAGGACGCCGCGATCGACGGGTACCGGGTGGGGGCAAAGACCGGAACGTCTGAATCGCCGTGCGATGACGGGAAGTCAGGGTTCTGCGGCTACACCGCTTCCATCGTGGGGATGGCACCGATGGACGACCCGCGGTTTATTGTTGAGGTGGTACTGCAGCGTCCGAAGGGCCGCATCTACGGCATCACGCAGGGGCCGGTGTTCCGTTCGGTCATGAGCCAGGCCCTGCGCACCTACAACGTCCAGCCGTCCACGGGCGAACCGGCCAGGCTGCCGCAGTACGCCAAATAGCATCAAGCCAGGCAGCAGTTCCCTCAACGCCCGCAGCCGAAGCAGTCTCTCGCGGGCATGATCCACTAGTACCACCATCGGAGATTCCTTTGTCAGAGCAGAACGCATCAGCCAGCAACGCGGGGCCGGCAGGGGAACCAGCCCCCGCGCGGTTCAGGCCTACGGCAGTTGCTGCGGTCCGCCTGGACACGATCGGCGACGCGATCGGTGTGCAGGTCCCGGGCGCCTCCGCTGCCGTCAGCGTCACGGGGATTTCACTGAATTCGCGAACCGTGGAACAGGGCGACCTGTACGTGGCGCTGCCGGGTGCTTCCCGCCATGGCGCTGACTTCGTGCCGCAGGCGGTCGGCAGGGGAGCAGTGGCAGTCCTGACCGACGACGCCGGTGCACGCCTTCTCGCGTTGTCTGCGGACACCACCGTCCCCGTCCTGGTGGTGGACGGACCGCGCAACGTCGTGGGGCCGCTGTCCGCCATGATCTACCAGAGCCAGCCCCCAGCCGGGCGGACGCCGCACTTATATGGTGTGACGGGAACCAACGGCAAGACCACCACCACGTACTTCATCAACGCCCTGCTCCGTGCGCTCGGACAGCAGACCGGCCTGATCGGAACCATCGAAATCCTGGCCGGCGGGGAGCCGGTTCCCAGCCTCCTGACCACACCTGAGTCACCGGACCTCCACGGCTTGCTCGCCCTCATGCGGGAACGGGGACTGGACGCCGCGTCCATGGAAGTCTCCTCCCACGCAGTGTCCTTCCAGCGGGTTGACGGTGTGCTCTTCGACGTTGCCGGTTTCACGAACCTGACGCAGGACCATCTGGACCTGCACGGCACCATGGAGGACTACTTCGCCACGAAGGCGGAACTGTTCACACCGGGCCGTGCCCGCAGGGCTGTGGTGACGGTCGACGACGAATGGGGCCGCAGGCTTGCAGCCACGGCACGGATCCCGGTTACCACCCTCTCGATGACACCCGGCGGAGCTCCCACGGACTGGACAGTAAAAGCTACCGCAGCGCGTGGACTGGGAACCGACTTCAGCCTGCAGGGGCCCGGCGGCGTCAACCTTAACGTCCACACCGGCCTGCCGGGCACTTTCAACGTCGCCAACGCGGCGCTGGCCACGGTCATGGTCATGGCCAGCGGAGTGGACGCCGCTACCGTGCAGGCCGCCCTGGACCACCACGACCCGTTCACCGTGGCGGTACCGGGACGCATGCAGCTCGTCTCCGAAGAACCGGCAGCTGTAGTGGACTTCGCCCATAACACTGATGCCCTGGCACGCGCACTGGAAGCGGTCAGGTCACCGCTGCCCGGCTCCCGCGTGATCGTGGTTTTCGGAGCCACCGGACAGCGCGACCAAGGCAAGCGGCCCGCCATGGGGGCCGTCGCCGCAAAGATGGCCGACATCGTCATCGTCACGGACGACGACCCCCACGATGAGGACGCTGCGGCCATCAGGGCAGATGTAATGGCGGGCGCGCGGTCAGCGCGCGAACAGGAATCGCCGGGGTGTGTGATCGAAGAGGTTTATCCCCGCGACGCCGCCATCCAACGGGCCGTTGAACTGGCCGGTCCGGACGACACCATCCTGGTGGCTGGCCGCGGCCATGAGGTCTGGCAGGAAGTCAAGGGCGTCAATCTTGCACTGGACGACCGCGTGGAACTGCGGAACGCCTTGACAGCCAGGGGATTCACCGTTCTCCGAGACGACCGGATAGAGTCCTAGACCGAGATGATTGCACTTACTGCGGCGGAAATCGCCGATATCACACACGGCCGCCTGGACGCCGATCCGGGGATCACGCCCCTTTCGGTGGTCACTGATTCGCGAGAGGCTGCCGCCGGGTCGTTGTACGTGGCGAAACCTGGCGAGCACGCCGACGGCCACGACTTCGTTGCTGCGGCCTTCAGCCGCGGTGCGGTGCTGGTTCTCGCTGAGCGCCCCGTGACGGGGCCGGACGGCGTTAGCTATCCGGCTGTCCTGGTCGAGGATGCCGTGCTGGCCATGGGCGCGCTGGCCGCCGAAGCGGTCCGTCGGATCCGTCTGGCCCGGTCTGCTGCAGGCGAGGCCCTGACCATCATCGGAATCACCGGTTCCGCCGGGAAGACCACCACCAAGGACCTCCTCGCCGGCATCCTTACCCAACAGGCCGCCACCGTGGCCCCGCAGGGGTCCTACAACGGAGAGGTCGGCGTGCCGCTCACTGTCTTCCGCGCCGACACCCAAACGAGGTACCTGGTGATCGAGATGGGCGCCACTGGCATCGGGCACATCCGCTACCTGGCCGACATGGTGAAGCCTGACATCGGCGTAGTCCTCGGCGTCGGCACTGCCCACGCCGGGGAGTTCGGCGGCGTGGAAAACATTGCCCAGGCCAAGGGCGAGCTGTTGGAGGCCCTCGCCGGCGGCGGCACTGCCGTCCTCAACCTCGACGACGACCGCGTGGCTGCCATGCGCAGCCGCACCGGCGCCACCGTGCTGGGCTTCTCGGCCGAAGGACGCGCTGACGCGACCGTTCGGGCCGTGAATCCGGACACAAACACCGAGGGCAACCCGGAATTCGAGCTCGTCCTGCCCGGCGGCGAAACAGGCCTGCACGTAAGCAGCCGCCTCATCGGCGCCCACCACACCGGCAACCTCCTCGCCGCAGCAGCTGCCGCGCACGCGGCCGGAGTGCCCGGTCAGGACATCGCCGCATCGCTGAGCACGCAGTCAGCGGCAAGCCGTTGGCGGATGGAACGCACCGAACGTGCTGACGGGGTGACCGTCATCAACGACGCCTACAACGCCAACCCGGAGTCCATGCGGGCGGCCCTGCGCACCCTGGCCGACCTGGGCCGCGGACGGCGCACCTGGGCTGTCCTGGGCGCCATGCTGGAACTGGGACCTGATTCAATCCGTGAACACACTGTTGTGGGCACCCAGGTGGTCCGCCTGAACATTTCCCGGCTGGTCGTCGTCGGCCGCGAAGCCCGGGCACTTTACGTTTCCGCCGTCCAGGAGGGTTCCTGGGGCGACGAATGCGTATTCGCCGAAACCGCCGAGGACGCCTATGCGCTCCTGAACGCCGAGCTTGAGCCCGGTGACCTGGTGCTTTTCAAGTCGTCCAACAGCGTTGGACTGCGGCACCTGGGCGATCGGATAGCATTACCCCCACAATCCACGGAACCCGCCGATGAAGGGAGCGAGCTGCTGTGATTGCACTACTGATCGGCGCAGGACTTGCCCTGCTGTTTGCCTTGGTGGGAACGCCGCTGTTTATCCGCTTACTTGTGCGCAAGAGCTACGGACAATTCATCCGTGATGACGGACCCACCTCCCACCACACCAAACGCGGTACGCCCACCATGGGCGGCACCGTGCTGGTGGGCGCGGTCCTGCTCAGCTACGGACTGACCCACCTGATTATGTGGATGATGAACCCGGATTCGGCAGGCCCCTCCGCCTCGGCCCTGATACTGCTCTTCCTTATGGTCGGCATGGGGCTGGTGGGCTTCCTGGACGACTTCATCAAGATCTCCCGCCAGCGGAGCCTTGGCCTTGACGCGAAGGCCAAGCTCATCCTCCAGGCTGCTGTGGGCATAGCCTTCGCCATCCTTGCCCTGAACTTTCCCAATGCGGACGGCGTCACCCCCGCGTCCACGAAGATCTCCCTGGTGCGCGACGTGCCCTGGCTGGATATGGCCTTCGCCGGCACGGTGGTCGGAGCGATCCTCTTTGTTCTCTGGTCCAACCTGATCGTCACAGCCGCGACCAACGGCGTGAATCTCACGGACGGCCTGGACGGGCTGGCCGCCGGCGCATCGGTCATGGTGTTCGGTGCCTACACGCTGATGGGCATCTGGCAGAACAACCAGGCCTGCGGGTCACCGCGCGAGACCGGCAGCGGCTGCTACTCGGTCCGGGACCCCTTGGACCTGGCGCTCCTGGCGGCCATCATGAGCGCCGCGCTGGTGGGGTTCCTGTGGTGGAACACCTCCCCGGCCAAGATTTTTATGGGTGACACCGGGTCGCTGGCCATCGGCGGCGCCATCGCCGGCTTCGCGATCCTGTCGCGCACGGAACTGCTGCTGGGAATCATCGGCGGCCTGTTCGTCCTGATTACCCTGTCCGTGATCATCCAGGTGAGCTACTTCAAGGCCACCGGCGGTAAGCGCGTCTTCAAGATGGCGCCGCTGCAGCACCATTTCGAACTCAAGGGCTGGGCAGAAGTCACGGTGGTGGTCCGGTTCTGGATCCTGGGCGGGCTCTTCGTGGCCGTGGGCCTGGGTGTCTTCTACGCTGAATGGGTTGTGCTCCTGTGACTGTTTCTCTCCGCCTGCAAAACCTGGTCAGTTGGGACTCTGATTGGGCGGGTCTGCGCGTTGCAGTCACCGGCATCGGAGTGTCCGGGTTCGCCGCGGCAGATACCCTCATCGAACTCGGCGCCCGGGTGGTGGTGGTTGACGCCGCCACCAGCGCGACAGCCAAAGCGCAGGCCGACACCCTGAAGATCGTCGGCGCCGTGGACGTGCTCCTGGGCGAGGACGCCGTCAACAGGATCCCCAAGATCGATGGCAGCTTCCCCGAACTCATCGTCACCTCCCCGGGGTGGCGGCCTGACCAGGCGCTCCTGGCCGCCGCTGCACGCGCCCACATTCCGGTCTGGGGGGAAGTCGAGCTTGCCTGGCGCCTGCGCGTCCGGGCAGGGCACAAAACCGCTGACTGGCTGACCATCACCGGCACCAACGGCAAGACCACCACGGTGGGCCTGACCTCGTCGATGCTGCAGGCCGCCGGCATGAAGGCCATCGCGGTCGGCAATGTGGGCACCCCCATCCTGGACGCCCTCCGCGACCCCGTGGAGTACGACGTCTTCGCGGTTGAACTTTCCAGCTTCCAGCTGCACTGGGCTGAATCGCTGTCGCCGGTGGCCAGCGTCTGCCTGAACGTGGCTGAGGACCACGTTGACTGGCATGGTTCCTACAATTCCTACCTCGCGGACAAAGCCAAGGTCTACGCGCGGACCCAGAAGGCGTGCATCTTCAACGCGGAGCAGATCGAGACCGAACGGATGGTGGAAGACGCCGACGTCGTGGAGGGCTGCCGCGCCATCGGCTTCACAACGCTCACCCCGGCCATCAGCATGCTGGGCGTGGTGGAGGGACTGCTGGTGGACCGTGCGTTTATCGAGGAACGCAAGGACAGCGCCGCCGAGCTGGCCTCGATGACCGACCTGGGGCAGTTTGCGCCCAGGCACATGGTGGCCAATGCCCTTGCGGCTGCTGCCCTGGTCCGGGCCTACGGTGTGGATGCGAAGGCGGTGCGCCAGGGAATCCAGGACTATGTGCCCGGCAACCATCGCATCCAGCCGGTCGCCAAGGAGAACGGCGTGCTCTGGGTCAACGATTCCAAGGCCACCAACCCGCACGCAGCAGCCGCGTCACTGGCCACCTTTGAGAATGTCATCTGGATCGCGGGCGGCCTGTCCAAGGGCGTCAGCTACGACCACCTGGTCCAGGACCACGCTGCCCGGCTCAAGGCTGTGGTGCTCATCGGTACGGACACCGCCGCGCTTGCGGAGGCCTTGCGGCGACACGCGCCGGATGTCCCCGTGATCACGACGCCGGCGGGCGACACTGAAAATATGCAGACTGCCGTAACGGGCGGAGCCACCACGGGCAGCTCGCCGGATTCCGGTGCGGCCGTGATGTTCCGGGCCGTTGCGTCAGCGGCGCAGCTGGCGGCATCAGGCGACACCGTGCTGATGGCCCCGGCAGCTGCTTCCATGGATCAGTTCTCTTCCTATGCTCACCGCGGCGACGCCTTTATTGAAGCTGTCCGCGAGCTGGTGGAAGGGCAGGCCCAGACCGGCGAGGAGTAACAATGGTCAGCACGCCCACCCGGTCGCCGGCCTCACGGCCGCGCGCCGGGAAACCCGCTTCGCCCGCAAAGTCCACCATCACCCTGCCGGACCGGATCCGGGGCTGGTACCAGGCCTTCTGGTCCACGCTGGAGGGAACTGGCACCTCCAAGAACGGCTCAACGTATTACCTGATCCTTGGCTCCACGCTGGCATTGACCGCCATCGGCATCATGATGGTGCTGTCGGCCTCAAGCGTCGAATCCATCGCTGCCGGAAAATCGCCCTACGGCGACGCCCTGAAGCAGGGAATGTTCGCCGCCATCGGCATCTTCACCATGTTTGTCCTCTCGCGCATCAACGTGGTCTGGTTGAAGCGCCTGGCCTGGCCGGGGCTGGGCGGGGCCCTTGTCCTCCTGGTCCTGGTGCAGCTGATTGGTGACGAAGTCAACGGCAACAAGAACTGGATCGACCTGGGCGGTATCACCTTCCAGCCGTCCGAGGCGTCCAAGCTGACTCTGGCGCTGTGGATGGCCACCGTCCTGGCCAGGAAAGGGAAGCTGCTGCGGCGCTGGCCCCACGTGCTGATCCCGGCCGTGCCGCTGGCGGGCGGGGTCATCGGCCTGGTCCTGTTGGGCAATGACCTGGGCACGGCCATGATCATCATGATGATCACTGCTGCCGCACTCTTCTTCGCCGGAGTACCGCTGTACCTGTTCGGGTTCGCCGCCCTGGCCGCGGCCGCCGGTACAGCCGTCATGGCCATCACCAGCTCAAACCGCATGTGCCGCATCACCTCGTGGTGGACGGGCCAGTCCTGTGCCGACGGCATTGACGCCAACTACCAGGCCACCAATGGGCTCTACGGGCTTGCGTCCGGGGGCTGGTTCGGCGTCGGACTTGGCCAAAGCCGGCAGAAGTACAGCTGGATACCGGAAGCCCACAACGACTTCATTTTCGCCATCATCGGCGAGGAACTCGGCCTGGTGGGCACCGTCGTCGTGCTTGTCCTTTTTGCCATCCTTGGCGCCGCCATCTACCGCGTGGTGGTGGCGCAGGAGGATATGTTCCACCGGGTGCTGGCCGGCACCATCATGGTGTGGCTGCTGGGGCAGGCCACGGTCAACATGGCCGTAGTGACAGGGCTGATGCCTGTGATCGGAGTGCCGCTCCCGTTCATTTCCTACGGCGGTTCGGCATTGCTGATGTCGCTCTGCGCCGTGGGGGTGGTGCTGTCGCTCGCACGCGAACAGATGGCGCCTGCCCTCCGACCGAAGAAACTGCTGAAATTCGGCGCAAGGAAGGCCGCCGGATCCACAGACCGTAAAACTGCTGGCCGCAAAACCGCCAGCCCCAAAACAACCGCAAGAAAGCGTACGTAGCACCAGATGACTTCCCAGAACCTGTCCATTGTCCTGGCGGGCGGCGGAACCGCCGGCCATATCAGCCCCCTGCTGGCCATCGCGGCCGCCCTGCGTGCGGCCGTGCCCGGTGCCAGGCTGCTCGCTGTGGGCACGCCCGCCGGCATGGAAACGCGGCTGGTGCCCGCCGCCGGCCTGGAACTGGCCACCATCGACCGGGTGCCTTTTCCGCGGAAACCTTCCGCTGACCTGCTCAGGCTGCCCGCACGGCTGGCCGGGGCGGTCAGGCAGTCCGGACGCATCCTCGACGAAGCCTCGGCCGACGTCCTGGTGGGCGTCGGCGGCTACGTCTGCACACCGCTGTACCTCGCCGCCCGGCGCCGGGGAATCCCCATCGTGATCCATGAGGCCAATACCAGGCCTGGCCTGGCCAACCGGGTGGGATCGTTCCTGACCCATCACGTGGCCACCGCCTTCGACACCACGCGCCTGCGTCACGCCCGCCATGTCGGCATGCCCATGCGGACCGAAATCTCCAGCCTGGACCGGGAAACTGCCCGTGCCGCCGCGCGCGAAGCCCTGGGCCTGGATCCCACCACGCCAACGCTGATTGTGACCGGCGGTTCCTCCGGGGCCCAGAGCATCAACCGCGAGGTCGCCGCCGCCGTCCAGGACCTTGGCGCGGCGGGAATCCAGACGCTCCACATCACCGGCCTCGGCAAGACTGTTTTGGGGCCCGACGGCGGACCGCTCGCCGCGCCGGGCTACCGGCAGGTCGAGTACGTGGACGGCATGGAGCGGGTGTACGCCGCCGCGGACGTGCTGCTGGCGCGGTCCGGCGCAGCCACGGTCTGCGAAGTGGCCGCCGTGGGAGTGCCCGCAGTGTTTGTCCCGCTGCCCATCGGCAACGGCGAGCAGGCGCTCAACGCGGCGGGCCTCGTGAACGCCGGCGGAGCACTCCTGGTCCCGGATAAGGACTTCACCGCGCAGTGGGTGGCGAGCCAGCTCATCCCCCTGGCAACCGACCCCGGCCGCCTGGCCACCATGGCCGCCAACTCGCGACGCCTTGGCATCAGAAACGCCGATCAGCGCATGGCTGATCTTGTCCTGGAAGCGGTATCCGCATGATCCCCGCAAGCATCCGCAGCCAGGAGTCCCTGGGCCGCGTCCATTTCATCGGCATCGGCGGGGTGGGAATGTCCGCCGTGGCCCGCATCATGGTGGCCCGCGGCGTCGCCGTCAGCGGGTCGGATGCCAAGGACCTTCCGGTGATGGCGGAGCTGTCTGCCGCCGGCGCGAGGATCGCCGTGGGCTACGCCGCACCCAACCTGGGCGATGCCCAGACCGTGGTGGCCGGCTCGGCGATCCGTGCGGACAACGCCGAACTGGTGGCCGCGCGTGCGGCCGGCCTGCCCGTGCTGCACCGCTCGGAGGCACTGGCGGCTACCATGGGCGACGACCTCGTGGTGACCGTGGCAGGCACCCACGGCAAGTCCACCACCACATCCATGATCACCGTCCTGCTCCAGGGCGCCGGGATGGATCCGTCGTTTGCCATCGGTGCCAACGTGCCTGCGCTCGGCGTCAATGCCGCCCACGGCACGTCAGGGGTCTTTGTGGCCGAAGCGGACGAATCCGACGGGTCCTTCCTGAACTACCGGCCCAGAATTGCCGTGGTCACCAATGTCGAACCAGATCACTTGGACCACTACGGCACCGCCGAGGCCGTCTACGAGTCCTTCGACCGCTTTACGGCGCTGCTTCCGGCCGACGGCGTCCTGATTGCCTGCGCTGATGACGCCGGCGCCACAGCCCTCGCAGAGCGCACGCTCGCGCGCGGCAACACCCGGGTGGTGTTGTACGGCACCTCGGACGGGTCGGACCTGGTACTGCATGACGGCGGCCCGGGGGAGGTGGCGGTCTCCTCACCTGCCGGACGGTTCGCCCTGGACTTGCAGGTCCCGGGCCGGCACAACGCGCTGAACGCCGCCGCCGCCGTCGCCGTCGCGCTGGAGCTGGGGGTCGACGCCGAAAGTGCCGCGCGTGCCCTGGCGCACTTCTCGGGCGCTTCCCGGCGCTTTGAATTGAAAGGCGAGGCGCGCGGCGTGCGCGTCTATGACGACTACGCACACCACCCCACGGAGGTACGGGCCGCCCTGACGGCTGCGCGGTCCGTGGCGGGCGGGCACCGCGTCCATGTCCTGTTCCAGCCACATCTCTTCTCCCGTACGAGGGAGTTTGCCAGGGAGTTCGCGGAAGCGCTGAACCTTGCAGACACCGCCCTGGTTTTGGACATTTACCCCGCGCGCGAAGACCCCATCCCAGGGGTCACCAGCCAGCTCATCGCCGAGCACCTGGCTCCCGGCGGACGCCTGGTGGAGTCAGGCGGGGCGGTTGCTGCCCTTACGGACGCCGCCGGGCCCGGCGATATCATCCTGACCGTCGGGGCAGGGGATGTCACGGCCTTCGGACCGCAGATCGTGCAGGCTCTCGGTGGGTAGTCCGCGCCGGCCCACCTACGCTTCACCGGGCAGGCGGCAGCCACCCGCGCACGCGGAACCGGAGGTCATCTCGGCCTCCAAAAGCGCACCGGAAGGGGACACCCCGTCTTTGCAGGGGCGCAAAGACGCCAAGGACGCCGACCGCAAGCGGTCAGTGGACAAGGCACCAGCGGGCACTGACAATGTGCTGGCCTTCCCGGAGCCCCCCGGAAAGCGCCGCAAACGGAACTTCCTGGTGGCCCTTGGCACTGTCCTGGCTCTGGTCTGTGCGTTGCTGGCCGCCGCAATCTTTTCACCGGTCCTCGCCGTTGGCACCGTATGGGTGTCCGGGACGCGGCTCGTCACCCAGGATCAGGTCCAGGCCGCACTGGAACCCCTGAAGGGCACACCCCTACCCCAGATCAGCGATGAGGAAGTCAGCCGCCTCCTGGCACCCCTCGTCCAGATCAAGTCCGTCTCAACCCAGGCACGGCCGCCGTCCGGATTAGTGGTCCAGGTGCTGGAGCGGGTTCCCGTGGCCCTGGTCAAGCAGGGGGAGCAGTACCAGTTGGTGGATGTGGACGGTGTGGTGCTGGCCAGCCCTGCGGACCCGGCGGCGATTGCCCTGCCCGTGATCGACGGCGGCGCCGGAACCATCGGCAAGGACCTCTTCCAGGCCACCGCAGCGGTCCTCGGTGCGCTCCCGCTGGACGTGCTGTCGAAGCTGTCCAACGCGTCCGCCCAGTCTGTGGACGCCGTGGAGCTCAAATTGGTGGATGGCCAGACCGTCATTTGGGGGAACGCGGGGGAGAAGGAGCTCAAGGCCAAGGTGCTTGAAGCCCTGCTGAAGGTTCCCACGGACCCGAAGAACCCCGTCCGTGTGTACGATGTGAGCGCGCCCCGGCATCCGGTGACCCGCTGAACGCTTTATTTACCCGGTATTCCCGCGACACGCGGCTCCGGTTATTGAATGTCTGAACCATAGGAAATAGCGTTCCAGACATGAGTTACTTGACATAACTATAACCTTCAACTCGAAGGTTAAGGTTCGAAGTTTCAAGCCCGACTCCACAGTTTTCGCAATAGGACACGAACAAGGGACACGTAACGTGGCAGCTCCGCAGAATTACTTGGCCGTCATCAAGGTCGTCGGCATCGGCGGCGGTGGCGTGAACGCAGTCAACCGCATGATCGAGGTCGGTCTTCGCGGCGTCGAATTTATCGCGGTAAACACCGATGCGCAGGCGTTGTTGATGAGCGATGCAGACGTCAAACTCGACATCGGGCGTGAGCTGACGCGCGGCCTGGGAGCCGGTGCGAACCCTGAGGTGGGCAAGCAGGCTGCGGAGGACCACGCCGAGGAAATCGAAGAGGTCATCCGCGGCGCGGACATGGTGTTTGTCACCGCTGGCGAAGGAGGCGGAACGGGTACCGGCGGCGCCCCCGTGGTGGCACGCATCGCCCGGTCGCTTGGTGCCCTGACCATCGGTGTGGTGACCCGCCCGTTCACGTTTGAGGGCCGCCGTCGTGCGGGTTCTGCAGAGGCGGGCATCGACGCCCTTCGCGATGAGGTGGACACGCTGATCGTGATCCCGAACGACAGGCTTCTGTCCATCAGCGACCGCAACGTCTCCGTCCTGGACGCTTTCCGTTCCGCTGACCAGGTCTTGCTGTCCGGTGTCCAGGGCATCACCGACCTCATCACCACCCCCGGCCTGATCAACCTCGACTTCGCGGACGTCAAGTCCGTGATGCAGGGCGCGGGCTCCGCGCTGATGGGCATCGGCTCTGCCCGCGGCGAAGACCGTGCGGTGAAGGCTGCTGAGCTCGCCATTGCATCTCCGCTGCTGGAAGCCTCCATCGACGGCGCCCATGGTGTCCTGCTCTCCATCCAGGGCGGTTCCGATCTTGGCCTGTTCGAAATCAATGAAGCTGCCCGCCTGGTCCAGGAAGTGGCCCACCCCGAAGCCAACATCATCTTCGGTGCCGTGATCGACGACGCACTCGGTGACGAGGCCCGTGTCACGGTCATTGCCGCCGGTTTCGACGACGTCAAGGCCACCTCGCCATCCATGGACCAGTCGCAGCCGCAGGTTGCACCGCAGCGGCCCGCCGCGGCGCCTGCGCCGGCTCAGGCCCCCACCTCGGGTGGCAGCCACCAGCACAACGTCCAGCCGGTCCATGCCGGAGTCGGGGCGTCAGGCCTGAGCAACTGGGGCCAGCAGCGCCCGTCGGCGGTACCCGCCGATTCAGGTTTCGACGTCGATCTGCCCTCAGTAGTGGAGCCGGACCTCTCGGGGAACCGCGCCGATGACCTGGATGTCCCCGACTTCCTGAAGTAGGTCCCGGGTTGTTCTATTGGCGGGCTGAAGTCTGTCCTGGCGTGAGTGTGGCGTTCACAGACGCCCAGGCCGGCAATCTCGCCCTGCACGTCGGGGACAACGCCGTTGACGTCCTCCAGCGCCGCGAGGCGTTGGAGGACGCTGCCGGCATGGCACGTGGTTCCCTCCGGTTTATGGAGCAGGTCCACGGCACTGCCGTGGAAATGATGGAGCCGGCCACGCCTGCGCCGACGGCTGATGCCATGGTGTCGCGGAGGCTGCCGCTTGCGGTGATGGTCGCCGACTGCATTCCGGCGGTGCTCGTGGGGGAGGGACCAGGCGGTCCGGTCCTCGCCGCCGTGCATGCAGGCCGCCCGGGGATAGAAAATGGCATTCTCCCGGCGGCAGTGAAGCGGATGCGCTCAGCCGGGGCCACGGGCATCCGTGCATGGCTGGGCCCGTCAATCTGCGGGAGTTGCTATGAGGTGCCCGCTGAACTGCGCGCTCGAGTGGCAGCGCAGGTGCCGGCGACGTGGGCTGCCACGTCCTGGGACACGCCCGCGCTGGATCTCCCGGCGGGGGCGAAGAGCCAACTTGAAGCTGCCGGCGTCGTCATTGAATATGCGGGTCCGTGCACCCTCGAGAACGAAGAGCTTTTCTCTTACCGCAGGTCCAACACCACTGGGCGCTTTGCCGGACTGGTGTGGTCGCATGAATGAGGGCATGGTGGAGGATAACCCTGCGCGGATGGCTGACCTGGCGGAGCGCCTCGCCGCCGTGCAGCGGCGTATTGAAGCCGCCGTCGAAGACTCAGGCCGGGTGGGGGAATCGCCCACGCTGATTGTGGTCACCAAGTTCCATCCGGCCGCGGACATCAGGCGCCTGGCTGCGCTGGGCGTCCGCGACGTCGGTGAGAACCGGGATCAGGAAGCTTCCTCGAAGGCGGCCGAACTGGCAGGCCTCGCATTGAACTGGCACTTCGTCGGGCAGTTGCAGAGCAAAAAAGCGAAATCCGTGGCCAAATATGCACAGGCCATCCATTCCGTGGACCGCATGGCCCTGGTGGACGGCCTGGAGCGCGCCATCGCGGCGGAACAGGAGCGGACAGGCCGGGGAGCCTTGGAGTGCTTCATTCAGGTCAGCCTCGACGACGACGCCGGCGCCCACCGCGGCGGCGCGGCCGCGGCAGAGGTACCGCTCCTGGCTGAACGGCTGGCGGCTGCGGCGGGACTGGAACTGGCGGGCGTTATGGCTGTCGCCCCGTTGGGGACCAGTCCGGAGGCGGCGTTCGAGAAGCTGGCAGCCATCTCGGCGGCCCTGGTGGCGGAGCATCCCGGCGCAACGGCCATCTCGGCGGGTATGAGCCAGGACCTGGAAGCGGCCATTCGTTTCGGAGCGACACACCTGCGAATCGGTTCCGATATTCTCGGATCACGTCCCGCCGTGGGGTAGCGTCGAATCCATAGGAAGTGAGTGGCGGGGGATTCAAGGCTGTCAAGTCATTGGGCGGCCCGCCTACGGACACGATTAGGAGTCGACCATGGCCGGCGCTCTGCGCAAGACAATGATCTATCTTGGGCTCGCCGATGGCGATGAACATTACGAGTCCGAGCACACCACAACACGTAAGGACGAGGACGATTCGATGGAAGTTGACCGCGAGGAACGCCGTGCACCGGCACCGGTCCGCGATGTCAGCCGCGAGTCATCACACGCCCCCGAAGAGGAATACCGCGCACCAGTGACCCCCATCAAGCGTGCGGCCTCGAGCCGCGAAGAACCGTCCGGCCTTCGGCAGATCACCACGATCCACCCACGGTCCTACAATGACGCCAAGCTCATCGGTGAGAGTTTCCGGGACGGCATCCCCGTTATCATGAACGTGACCGACATGGGCGAAGCGGACGCCAAGCGTCTCGTCGACTTCTCGGCCGGCCTGGTTTTCGGACTCCGGGGCAGCATCGAACGGGTCACCAGCAAGGTTTTCCTGCTGTCACCGTCGTACATTGAGGTCATTGGCGATGACAAGAAGGTCAGCGAGACCCAGGCCAGCTTCTTCAATCAAAGTTAGCCCTGAGCTTATTCCGGATGCCAGACAGGTACACCTGTCTGGCATCTGTGCTGAAATAGACAAGAAACATTGGCAGGGCACCGCGGTATCCGGAATGGACATGGAGATATGAGTTAAGTCATGGGAATTGTTTTCGGACTTCTCTATATCGCCCTTTTGCTGTTCTTTGTGGCGCTGATCATCCGGCTGGTCTTTGACTGGGTCCAGATGTTTGCCAAGGAATGGCGTCCGCGTGGTGTTGCCCTCGTGGTGGCCCACACGGTGTACTCGATCACCGATCCGCCACTCAAGGGACTCCGGAGGCTGATCCCGCCGTTGAGGCTCGGCGGGGTGACCTTGGACCTCGGGTTTCTGGTCCTGTTCATCGCCGTCAGCATCGCGATGGCGGTCACCAGGGGTTTCGCGTAATCTTCGACAAGACCTAGCGGCGCCGGCGAAGTTCCTGGAATTGGAACTCCCTCTGTGTCGCGAAGAAATCTCCGGTTTGACACCCAGTGTTGAATTAGAGGAACCAGACAATATTTAGGTACCGTAGTTTTGACGGCCGGAAGGCCTACTGACTAACTAGACCAATGAGGTGACCAGATGGCTTTGACGCCAGAAGACGTTGTCAACAAGCGCTTTCAGCCGACCAAGTTCCGCGAAGGCTACGACCAGGATGAAGTTGATGACTTCCTGGACGAGATCGTTGTGGAACTCAGGCGCCTGAACCAGGAGAACGACGAGCTCCGCAAGAAGCTTGCAGAATCAGGTTCCGGCGTGCCGGCCAGCTCCGCTGCGTCCGCCCCGGTGGTCGAGAAGGTGCCCGCACCCGTCAAGGCTGACAAGGTTGAGTCCCCGGCGAAGGCCGAAGTCGAGACTAAAGCTCCCGACGCCGCCAAGAAGAAGGAAGCCGAGCCGGCAGCACCTGTTGCAGCCGTTCCGGTTGTTTCGCCCGCAGCACCCTCTGGAAGCACGGTTTCGGCCGAGTCCGCTGCCGGACTGCTCGCCATGGCGCAGCAGATGCATGACCGTCACGTCGCCGACGGTCAGTCCCAGAAGGACAAGATCATCGCAGAGGCCCAGATCGAGGCCAGCAGCCTGGTCAACGATGCCCAGGAGAAGTCTCGGAAGATCCTCGGTGCCCTCGAGCAGCAGCGCTCCGTCCTGGAACGCAAGGTAGAGCAGCTCCGCGGCTTCGAACGCGACTACCGCTCACGCCTGAAGGCCTACATTGAAGGCCAGCTGCGCGACCTTGACGCCCGCGGTTCCGTGGCGGCGCCCGAGGTTGAAGCGAACTAGTTCGTCAAGCACGTATTCTGAGAACCGGTGGCTGAGGATTCCTCGGCCGCCGGTTTTTGGGATTTAACATCGGTTTTACAAAATGAAAGCACCATGACTGACCACCTCGCCGCTGACGCCGCAAACCCTTCTCCTTCATCGGCCCGCCCCCGGCGGGCACTCCTGTTCTCGCTCTTCGCCGGTTTTGCGGTCTTTGCATACGTCCTGGACCAGCTGACAAAACTGTGGGTGACATCCTCAATGGTGGAGGGTGAACGTATCCCGGTGCTGCCGCCGCTCCTGCACTGGTACTTCATCCGCAATTCCGGCGCGGCATTTTCGATCGGTGAAAATGTCACGTGGGTGTTCTCAATCATCATGGCCGGCGTCTCGATCGCCATCCTGTTCCAAGTGCGCAAGCTGGGCTCGGCTTGGTGGTCGCTGGCACTGGGACTTCTCCTGGGCGGGGCCCTGGGCAACCTGACGGACAGGCTCTTCCGGGAGCCCTCCTTCGGCATGGGGCACGTGGTGGACTTCATCCAGCTGCCGAATTTTGCGATCTTCAACATCGCCGATTCCGCGGTGGTCTCAGCCGTAGTCATCATCTGCATCCTGTCGCTGCGGGGGATCGCCCTTGATGGCTCACAGCATGTCGCGGCGCCACGTAAAGAGGCGGCCCAGCCGAAGGACTCGGACGATGTCTGAGCGTGTGGTGGTAGCCGACGAATTCGGCGGGACGCGGGCGGACGCAGGGCTCGCCAAGCTGATGGGGATTTCTCGGTCAATGGCCGCGACCCTCATTGCCGAGGGCAACGTGCTGAGCCGCGGGAAGAAACTAGGTAAGTCCGCGCGGTTGGTTGCCGGCGATGTCCTGGAAGTGACGGTGCCTGAACGACGGGACCCGCTCGAAGTGGTGGAGGAAGTTGTGGAAGGCCTGAAAATCCTGCTGGACGACGATGAATTTGTTGTTGTGGACAAGCCGGTGGGCGTTGCCGCGCATCCTTCCCCCGGCTGGGTAGGGCCCACCGTGGTCGGCGGTCTCGCCGGGGCCGGATTCCGCATCTCGACGTCGGGTTCCCCTGAGCGGGTGGGGATCGTGCACCGGCTCGACGTCGGCACGTCCGGGGTGATGGTGGTGGCCAAGACGGAGCGCGCCTATACGGTCCTGAAGCGGGCCTTCAAGGAGCGCACTGTGGAGAAGGTGTACCACGCGGTGGTGCAGGGGCTCCCGGACCCCCTGGAGGGCACCATCGACGCACCAATCGGGCGCCACCCTGGACATGACTGGCGCTTTGCCGTGATCGAAGACGGCCGGCCGTCGATTACGCACTATGAGGTGTTGGAGGCTTTTGGCAAGGCCACTCTGGTGGAGGTGCACCTTGAGACAGGGCGCACACACCAGATCCGTGTCCACTTTTCAGCGTTGCGGCACCCGTGCGCCGGAGATCTTACCTACGGGGCGGATCCTCGGCTCGCCGCCACCCTCGGCCTGACCCGGCAATGGCTCCATGCCCGGCAGCTCGGCTTCGACCACCCGGCAACGGGGGAGCGTGTGACGGTCACCAGCGAATACCCGCAGGACCTGGCCTTTGCCCTCGAAGTCCTGGAGTCGGGGGAGGCGTAGCGGCTGGGTCGCTGGGCCGTTGGCGTTCCGCCAGCGCTTAGAATGGTGCGGTGACTTCCAGCAATGCCTCGTTCGTCCATCTCCATAACCACACCGAATACTCCATGTTGGACGGCGCAGCCCGCCTGGGTGAGCTCTTCAACGAGACTGAACGCCTCGGTATGCCGGCCCTGGCCACCACCGACCACGGGTACCTGTTCGGGGCTTTCGATTTCTGGAAGCGCGCCACGGACCAGGGGATCAAGCCGATTATCGGCGTCGAAGCCTACGTCACCCCCGGCACCGCGCGGACGGATAAAAGCCGTGTCCGCTGGGGCGAGGAACACCAGCGCAAGGACGACATCTCCGGCGGTGGCTCCTACACCCACATGACGCTGTTGAGCTATAACAACGTCGGCATGCGCAACCTCTTCCGGGCCTCGTCCATTGGCTCGCTGGACGCAGTTTTCGGCAAGTGGCCGCGTTTGGACCGTGAGCTGCTGAACACATACTCCGAAGGCCTGATCGCCACCACTGGCTGCCCTTCGGGGGAAGTGCAGACGCGGCTGCGGCTGGGCCAGTACCGCGAGGCCATGGAAGCCGCCTCGGAGTTCCGTGATATTTTCGGTGCGGAGAACTATTTCTGCGAACTGATGGACCATGGCCTGGACATCGAGCGCCGGGTCACGGGGGACCTGCTGCGGCTGGCCAAGGATCTGAATCTGCCGTTGGTGGCCACCAACGACCTGCACTACACGCACGAACACGACGCCAAGGCACACGAGGCCCTGCTGGCCATCCAGTCAGGGTCCACGCTGCTGGAGCCATCGTATGACAACGGCGGTTCCCGCTTCGCATTCTCCGGCAGCGGCTATTACCTCAAGTCCCCGCAGGAGATGCGGGAGCTGTTCAGGGACCATCCGGATGCTTGCGACAACACCCTGCTGATCGCCGAGCGCTGCGAAGTCTCGTTCAACACCGGCGCAAACTATATGCCGCGGTTCCCTTGCCCGCCGGGTGAGGACGAGACATCCTGGCTGGTCAAGGAAGTTGCCACCGGACTGGAATACCGGTACCCGGGCGGTGTCCCGGACAAAGTCCGCACCCAGGCTGACTACGAGCTCGAAGTCATCACCTCCATGGGTTTCCCGGGATACTTCCTGGTGGTGGCCGACTTCATCAACTGGGCGAAGAAAAACGGCATCCGCGTCGGTCCGGGCCGTGGCTCCGGAGCCGGCTCCATGGTGGCGTACGCCATGCGCATCACGGACCTTGATCCGCTCCTGCACGGCCTGATCTTCGAGCGGTTCCTTAACCCGGACCGTGTGTCCATGCCTGACTTCGACGTTGACTTCGATGACCGGCGCCGGTCTGAGGTCATCGACTATGTGACCCGGAAATACGGCGACGAGCGCGTGGCCATGATTGTCACGTACGGCACCATCAAGACCAAGCAGGCGCTAAAGGACTCCTCCCGTGTGCTGGGTTACCCGTTCAGCATGGGGGAGCAGCTGACAAAGGCGCTCCCGCCGGCTGTGATGGCCAAGGACATCCCGCTCGCCGACATCCAGAACAAGGACTCAAAGCGCTACAGCGAGGCCGGTGACTTCCGCCAGCTGATCGCTACTGATCCCGAGGCCGCCAAGGTCTTCGAGACGGCTCTCGGCATTGAGGGGCTGAAGCGCCAGTGGGGCGTGCACGCCGCCGGTGTCATCATGTCCTCGGACCCCATCATCGACGTCATCCCGGTCATGCGGCGCATCCAGGACGGCCAGGTGATCACGCAGTTCGACTACCCCACCTGCGAGGGCCTGGGCCTGATCAAGATGGACTTCCTCGGCCTGCGGAACCTGACGATCATTTCCGACGCCCTGGAGAACATCAAGCTCAACCGCGGCCTGGACCTGGACCTGGACACTCTGGCCCTTGATGACGTGGCCTCGTATGAACTGCTGGCCCGGGGCGACACCCTGGGCGTGTTCCAGCTTGATGGCGGGCCCATGCGCTCCCTGCTGAAGCTGATGAAGCCTGACAACTTCGAAGACATCTCCGCCGTGCTCGCGCTCTACCGGCCCGGTCCGATGGGCGCCAACGCGCACACCGACTATGCGCTGCGCAAAAACGGGATCCAGGAAGTCATTCCGATCCACCCCGAACTCAAGGAACCTCTTGCTGAAATCCTCGGCGGGACCTACGGCCTGATCGTCTATCAGGAGCAGGTGATGGCCGTGGCCCAGAAACTCGCCGGCTATTCCCTCGGGCAGGCAGACATCCTGCGGCGCGCCATGGGTAAAAAGAAGAAATCCGAGCTGGACAAGCAGTTCGCAGGTTTCTCCCAGGGCATGCAGGACAACGGCTATTCCATGGCCGCCGTCAAGACCCTGTGGGACATCCTGCTGCCGTTCTCCGACTATGCCTTCAACAAGGCCCACTCGGCCGCCTATGGCGTGATCTCCTACTGGACCGCCTACCTAAAGGCGCACTTTGCGCCGGAGTACATGGCTGCCCTGCTGACGTCGGTCGGTGACGACAAGGACAAATCGGCAATCTACCTCAACGAATGCCGGCGCATGGGAATCACCGTGCTGCCGCCGGATGTGAACGAATCCGCGCTGAACTTCACCCCGGTAGGCACCGACATCCGCTTCGGCATGGGCGCCATCCGCAACGTAGGCGTCAACGCCGTCGAAGCCATGGTGGCCGCGCGCGAAAGAGAAGGCGCCTATACGTCCTTCAAGGACTATCTCATGAAGGTCCCCGCGGTGGTCTGCAACAAGCGGACCATTGAATCCCTGATCAAGGCCGGAGCCTTCGATTCCCTCAACCATCACCGGCGCGCGCTGGCGATGATCCATGAAGAGGCCATCGACTCCGTCATCACGCTCAAGCGAAACGAGGCGATCGGCCAGTTCGATCTCTTCGCCGGTTTCGAGGAGGCAGAATCCGAAGCGTCGCTGAGCATTGAGATCCCCGACCTGCCGGAATGGGAGAAGAAGGACAAGCTCTCGTTTGAGCGCGACATGCTCGGCCTGTATGTTTCAGACCACCCGCTGCAGGGCCTGGAAGGACTCCTCAGCCAGCACGCGGACCAGTCCATCACCTCGATCATCGGCGAAGACGGGCCGCACGACGGCGCCATCATCACCATCTCCGGCATGATCACCTCGCTCAGCCGAAGGATCGCCAAGGCGAGTGGCAACGCCTATGCCCGTGCCGAAATCGAAGACCTCGGCGGTTCCATGGAGGTGATGTTCTTCGGCCAGGTCTACGGCCCCATCGCCTCGGTCCTTGCCGAGGACCTGATCGTGGTGGTCAAGGGCCGCCTGCAGCGGCGGGACGACGGTGCCGTGACGCTGAACTGCATGGAACTGTCCGTTCCGGATCTCAGTGAAGGAACCAACGGCCCCGTGCTCATTTCGATGCCTACCCACAAGGCCACCGAGGCTGTTGTCACAGAACTGGGCGATGTCCTTCGGAACCATCGGGGGAACTCGGAAGTCCGGCTGCACCTGCAGGGGGACACCCGGACGGAAGTCATGGGGCTGCCCGTCCATCTCAGGGTCAACCCCAGTCCGTCATTGTTCGGCGACCTGAAGGTGCTCTTGGGCCCAACCTGCCTGGATAACTAGGTTCCGATAGTTAGATTTCGTAGTCCAGCGGGACCGACTGGCCATAGCCGCCGGAGTGGTACAGGAGCGGCGAACCGTCGTCGCCCACTTCGCCGTCCACAACTTCAACTACCACCACGGCGTTGTTCTCGAAGGAGAGCCGCATCTGGATCTTGCCGATCAGCCAGCCCGCGACGTCTTTGAGGATCGGGACCTCGTGCGGGCCAAGTTCCCAGTGGTCCCCGCCGAACCTGTCCTTGGTCCGCGCGAAACGGTCGGCCAGCGCCTGGTTTTCCAGACCCAGCATGTGGACGCCGAGGTAGGTGGCGTTGGCCACCGCTGGCCAGGAACTTGAACTGCGCGCCATGTTGAAGGTGAACCGCGGCGGCTGTGCTGACAATGAGGCCACGGAAGTGGCGGTAAAGCCGTAGGGCTCGCCTTGGTAGTTCACGGTGATGATGGCGACCCCGGCCGCATGCCGCCGGAACATTTCCTTGAAGGTGCCCTCGAACGGCGTCTTGTCTGTCATCTTGAAGGTTGCTCCCTGAAAAAGCAGGCTGAAATGGATTCTTCCTTAAGGGTATTAGTCCCCGCCGGACAGGGAGCAATCGTTTGACCCAGCACGTCATCTGTCAAGACAGCCGACGTCATCTGATCGGCCACACCCGACATTTGTTAAGGTTTGTTTCATGAGACAACACATCAGCCGCCGGTCTTCCCGGCTGCCGTGGAAATGGTTTGCCGCTGCTGCTGCCGGTGGTGTTCCCGTCGGCCTGCTGTGGTGGCTACTCGCCCCAGGGGGGATGAACCTGATTACCCGCAACCCCGCCTTGGCGGACGGGACTAATCCGGAGGTATGGCTGCTGAGGGACCTCACCCTTGCTGGACTGTGCGTCTTCGCGGGGTGTCTGGTGGCCGTCTTCTTGACCGACAAGGGCGGCCGCAATGAGCAGGCGGCCTTTCTCCTGGGCCTGGCCGGGGGACTGGGCGGTGCCCTGATCGCGTGGCTGACTGGCGTGCTTGCGGGCCAGTTGTGGGGCGGACCCGCAGACACGTCGGTCAATGCCAGCGTCGCTTTCTCGCTCCGGTCCCTGCCCGTGCTGATCCTGTGGCCGGCCGCGACTGCCACGTCCGTGTTTGTCCTGAGCCTGATGAACCTGCTCAAGGGCGGGCCCGGGAGTGCGGGTACGCCGGTAGCCGAAGGCAACGCACCAGGCGCGTAAAATGGACCGGTGACCATTTCTCCTGAATTTCCAGCCTCCCCTCCTGCCGCCGCTGTCAGCTTCCGGACGGTCGACCTTCGGGGCAGGGGCCTGACACTTGCCGGTTTGCGCGCCGCCGTTCCCCGTGCCCGGCAGCACACCGTGGCGGATGCGGAACAAAAGGTACTGGACATCATCAAAGCCGTCCGCGAGGACGGCTTCACCGCACTCAGCGACCTGGCACTCCGTTTCGACGGAGTCCAGCAGGTCCACCCACGCGTCCCGGCGGCCTCGTTGGCCCGGGCGCTGGCGGAGCTGGATCCGGCGGTGCGCGGCGCGCTGGAAGAATCCATCAGCCGGGCCCGGCGCTTCGCGGACGGGCAGCTGCCGCGCGATCTCGACGTCGAACTCGGCGACGGTGCGCTGGTGAGCCAGAACTGGGTGCCGGTATCGCGGGTGGGCTTGTACGTCCCCGGCGGCCTCGCCGTCTATCCGTCGTCGGTCATCATGAATGTTGTCCCGGCGCTGGCTGCGGGAGTGCAGTCCATCGCCCTGGCATCGCCGCCGCAGAAGGACTTCGGTGGCCTCCCGCACCCCACCATCCTCGCGGCAGCGGCCCTGCTCGGCATCGACGAGGTCTACGCCATCGGCGGTGCACAGGCCATCGCTGCCTTCGCCTACGGCGTGGCGGCAAATGACGCCGGGCCGGCGCTCGAGCCCGTTGATGTAGTCACGGGTCCGGGAAACATTTTTGTGGCAACGGCGAAGCGCCTCGTCAAGGGTGTGGTGGGAATCGATTCCGAGGCGGGGACCACCGAAATCGCCATCCTGGCTGATTCAACGGCGCAGCCTGACCTCGTGGCAGCAGACCTGATCAGCCAGGCGGAACACGACCCTCAGGCGGCCTCGGTGCTCATCACGGACTCGGAGGACCTTGCCGCGGCAGTCCGCACCGAACTGGATCGGAAGGCGGCCGGCACCAAGCACTCCGCGCGCGTATTTGAGGCGCTGTCCGGCCCGCAGTCGGGAGTTGTCCTGGTGGAGGACCTGGAACAAGGCATCGCCGCCTGCGACGCCTACGCCGCTGAACACCTTGAAATCATGACCGCGGACGCGCCGGCGGTAGCTGCCCGGATCCGGAACGCCGGGGCGATCTTTGTGGGGGACTACAGTCCTGTCAGCCTGGGCGACTACTGCGCCGGCTCCAACCACGTCTTGCCCACCAGCGGGACAGCGGCGTTTTCCTCCGGACTGAACGTCACCACCTTCCTGCGCGCCATCCAGGTCATCAACTACAGCCGGGCGGCGCTGCAGGAAGTCAGCGGCCACATCGTGAGCCTGGCCGGTGCCGAGGACCTGCCGGCGCACGGTGAAGCTGTCACGGCACGCTTCCGGGAGGCCCGCTGACGCAGCAGGTCTGCGGGGCAGGCTGCAGGCACCACTACATGTGGTAATTACAGGATTGTTATTCCGCTACATGTAGTCGTAAACTGAGAGGCGGAGAGGTCCGCCGGGCCGGAAACATCGGGGCCGGAAGACATCGAGGGAGGGGACACCATGTACTGTCCATTTTGCCGCAATCCCGACTCCCGCGTTGTGGACAGCCGCATGGCCGACGACGGCTCGGCCATCCGCCGCCGCCGGCAGTGCCCGGAATGCGGCCGCAGGTTCACCACCGTGGAAACCACCAGCCTTTCGGTGATCAAACGCTCCGGGGTGGGCGAACCCTTCAGCCGCGGCAAGGTCATCAACGGCGTGCGTAAGGCATGCCAGGGCCGGCCGGTCAGCGAAGACGACCTGGCGCTCCTTGCCCAAGAGGTGGAGGAGCAGATCCGCGCCTCGGGCGCGGCCGAGATCGACGCCCACGAAGTTGGCCTGATCATCCTTGGTCCGCTTCAGAAGCTTGACCAGGTGGCCTACCTTCGGTTCGCCAGCGTATACCAGGCCTTCGAATCCCTCGAGGACTTCGAGACCGCCATTGCACTGCTCCGCCACGAGTCCGTGGACGAAGGCGCGCAACCCGCGGCGGCGCCCGCCAAGAGCTCCGAAAAGAGCCCCCTGTAAGCTCCGGTGGCGGCCGCGGAGGGGAATCCGCCGCCACCACCGGCACCGGCTGCCCCGCGGCGCCGGTCTGCCCCCGGTTACTTTGTGAGCTTGTGCTTCACGGCAATTTCGACAGCGGCACCGACGATCCCGGCCTCATTCTTGAGTTCAGCTGGCACGATCCGCGTGCGCAGTTTCAGGTGCGGAAGGTATTCGTCCGCGCGCTTGGAGATGCCCCCGCCAACGATGAACAACTCGGGTGAGAACAGGAATTCCACGTGGGAGAAGTAGCGCTGCAGCAGGACGCTGTATTCCTCCCAGCTCAGGCCGTCCCGTTCGCGGGCCACGGCTGAGGCTTTGCTTTCGGCGTCATAGCCGTCGATCTCCAGGTGCCCCAGTTCTGCGTTGGGGACGAGGCGGCCGTCGAAGATGAATGCTGAGCCAATTCCGGTGCCGAGGGTGATCACCAGGACAGTGCCGTCCACGCCCTTACCCGCGCCATAACGGGCCTCCGCCAACCCGGCGGCGTCGGCGTCGTTGATGACCTCCACCGGGCGGCCAAGCCGTGCGGTGAGTAAGGCGTCAATGTCGGTGTTGAGCCAACTCTTGTCCACATTGGCTGCCGAATGGACCACTCCATGCTGGATGATGCCGGGGAATGTGACGCCCACGGGCGAATCCGCGTCCGGCGCCTCCGGGCGGCTTGAAAGCTCGGCGACAACTTGCGCTACGACGTCGGCTACGGCGTCAGGCGTGGCGGGCTGGGGCGTAGGCACGCGGAAGCGCTCACCCAGGAGCTTGCCTTTTTTCAGGTCGACAATGCCGCCCTTGATTCCCGTGCCGCCGATGTCAATGCCGATCAGCGGGGCGTTCTTGTGCGACTTCTCGTCCTTCTTGGCCAATGTTGTTCCGTTCGTGGCAGGGCGGGCAGGTCGGCCGGACGGCTGACCGGAAAATTTCAGGGGAGCGTGAGGATTTCGGCGCCGGACTCTGTCACCAGCAGCGTGTGCTCAAACTGGGCGGTCCGCTTGTGGTCGCGGGTGACAACTGTCCAATCGTCTTCCCACATGTCCCATTCGATGGTGCCGAGGGTCAGCATGGGTTCGATGGTGAACACCATGCCAGTCTCGATGACTGTGTTGTAGGCCGGCGCTGCATCATAGTGCGGGATGATCAGGCCTGTATGGAACGCTTCGCCGACGCCGTGGCCGGTGAAGTCCCGCACCACGCCGTAGCCGAAACGCTTGGCGTAGGACTGGATGGCCCGGCCGATCACGTTGATCTCCCGGCCGGGAGCCACGGCTTTGATGGCACGGTTGAGGGATTCCCGGGTGCGCTCCACCAGCAGGCGCGATTCCTCGTCGACGTCGCCCACCAGGAATGTGTGGTTCGTGTCGCCGTGGACTCCGTTGATAAAAGCTGTGATGTCGATGTTGAGGATGTCGCCGTCCTGGACCACGGTGCTGTCCGGGATGCCGTGGCAGATCACTTCATTCAGCGACGAGCACAGGGATTTCGGGAACCCGCGGTAACCAAGCGTGGACGGGTAGGCCTTGTGGTCCAGCAGGAATTCGTGACCCACCTTGTCCAACTGGTCGGTGGTCACGCCGGGCCTGATGTGGTTGCCCACCTCAACGATGGCCTGTGCCGCGATCCGGCTGGCGATCCGGATTTTCTCAACGGTCTCGGCGGATTTGATCTCGGAGCCGGTGAACTTGGCCGGGCCGGGCTTGCCCACGTATTCCGGGCGCGGGATGGACGCGGGAACGGGGAGCTGCGGGCTGACGGTTCCCTGGGTAAGGGTGCCGGTGGGTGCAGTCGAGGCTAGGGAAGGCATAGATTGATCATATAAGGCACCGCATTAGGCCAAGTAACTGGAAGTCCCAAGCTGTCTGCATCAACGTTTAAGTTACGTGGATCACGGCAGGGTCCCCGCCAGCCGGAACGAGGAGCACCGATGACTGAGTACTGGTACAACGTAAACACCCACGAAGTGGAAGAAGACGCACTCTCGGACTGGAGCCAGCTGATCGGCCCATACAAAACGCGGGAAGAGGCCGAACACGCCCTCGAAAAGGTCCGGGCCCGCAACGAGGCCTGGGAAAAGGGCGACGAGGACTAAACCGCAGCCTGGTGACGGCCCGGAACGTGGATCCTAGAAGGAATGCTCCGGGCCGGGGAACTGGCCTGAACGGACCTCGTCGCCGTACGCCTTCGCTGCTTCGCTGAGGGTGGTGCGCAGGTCGGCGTACTGTTTGACGAACTTCGCCATCCTGCCGCCGCGGAACCCTGCCATGTCCTGCCACACCAGTACCTGTCCGGTGGTGGCATTGCCGGCGCCGATCCCGACCGTCGGCACGCTGACCGCCGCATCAACGGCGGCTGCTGTGTCCGCCGGAACCATTTCCATCAGGACGGCGAACGCCCCCGCCTCAGCCAGCGCGACGGCGTCGTCGATCAGGCGCTGCGCGTCATCCCCGCGGCCCTGGACCCGGTAACCGCCCAGCGCATGTTCACTCTGGGGGGTGAAGCCAATATGGGCCATGACCGGGACGCCGGCCTGGACCATGGCCCGGACGGTCTCCGCATAGTACTTTCCGCCCTCGATCTTGACAGCATGGGCCAGCCCCTCCTTGAGGAACCGGACGCCTGTTTCCACACCCTGCTGCGCCGAGACTTCATAACTGCCGAACGGCAGGTCTGCCACCACCAGGGCGCGCTTGGCGGACCGCGCCACGGCGCGGCAGAGAGGCAGGAGTTCATCCACCGTGACCGGCAGGCTGGTCTCGTTGCCGAACACATTGTTGGATGCCGAATCGCCCACCAAGAGGACCTCGATGCCGGCCTGGTCGAAGATCTCCGCGCTGTACTGTTCGTAGGCGGTCAGCATGGCGAAGCGTTTGCCGTCCCGCTTGGCCTGCTGCAGGTGGTGGATGCGCACCCTGGGTGCGGGCTTCGCGTTCACTTCCGACGACGGCTGCACCGGTGCAGGTCCGTTTCCGTAAGGTGCGTGTACTTCAGCGGACGCGCTTGACTCAGAGTTATTAATTGAGGCCATGGCAAGAGCGTAATGCGGCAGGAGCAGTCCTAGCCAACGTGGACGGACCGGTGGGCCGTGATCCGCGTCATATTCTGGCGTCCGCCGCAGGGCATTTTTGCCACCGGTCGGCGCGGCCGTCAATGGTTGCCGTGTTAACGCTGTGTTACGGGCGGTGCGGTCGCCGCATTGAAGCCGATTGCTTAGTAAAGTGATGGTGAACTGCTGCCGGCTGCCGCTTCCGCGGACCCGGGGCATGAACGATTGACCGGAGAAGAGGCCATCATGGACCGCCAGCAAGAGTTTGTCCTGCGCACCATCGAGGAGCGCGACGTACGGTTCGTACGTTTGTGGTTCACCGACGTCGTGGGTTCACTCAAATCGGTGGCACTCGCCCCGGCCGAGGTCGAAGGTGCCTTTGAGGAAGGGCTCGGTTTCGACGGTTCAGCCATCGAAGGCCTGGCACGCGTGTTCGAATCGGACATGCTGGCGCAACCCGATCCGTCCACCTTCCAGATCCTGCCGTGGCGCGGCGAGACCGAACAGACCTCCCGCATGTTCTGCGACATCCTGACTCCGGACGGCGAACCGTCGGCCGCGGATCCCCGCAACGTCCTCAAGCGCACGCTGGCCAAGGCTGCGGACATGGGCTTTACGTGCTACACGCACCCGGAGATCGAGTTCTACCTCCTTAAGTCGCAGCAGCCCGGGCCCGACGGCGCGCCGGTTCCCGTAGACGAGGGCGGCTACTTCGATCACGTTCCCGGCGGCGTGGCACAGGATTTCCGCCGCACGGCCGTGACCATGCTGGAGTCCGTGGGTATTTCGGTGGAGTTCAGCCACCATGAAGCCGGTCCCGGCCAGAACGAGATCGACCTGCGCTATGCGGACGCCCTGCAGACGGCTGACAACATCATGACGTTCCGCACGGTGATCAAGGAAGTTGCCCTCCAGCAGGGAACCTACGCCACGTTTATGCCCAAGCCTTTCACCGACCACCCCGGCTCCGGGATGCACACGCACTTCTCCCTGTTCGAGGGCGACACCAACGCATTTTATGAGGCGGGCGCCGAATTCCAGCTTTCCAAGACGGCCCGCCAGTTTATCGCAGGCATCCTGAAGCATGCTCCCGAGTTCACGGCTGTGACCAACCAGTTCGTGAACTCCTACAAGAGGCTCTGGGGTGGCGGCGAAGCGCCGAGCTACCTCAGCTGGGGCCACAACAACCGTTCGGCCCTGGTCCGGGTCCCGCTATACAAGCCAGGCAAGGGCCAGTCGGCCCGCATCGAATACCGCGGCATTGATTCTGCAGCGAACCCCTACCTTGCCTATGCCGTCTTGCTGGGGGCCGGACTTAAGGGGATCGAAGAAGGCTACGACCTGCCCGCCGCAGCAGAGGACGACGTCTGGTCACTGAGCTCCGCCGAGCGCCGTGCCATGGGCCACGACCCCCTGCCCGCCAGCCTTCACGATGCCATCAGGTCCATGGAGGACTCCGAACTGATGCCGCAGATCCTTGGTGAGCAGGTCTTCGAGTACTTCCTGCGCAACAAGCGTGCCGAATGGCAGGACTACCGGCTGCAGGTGACGCCCTACGAACTGCAGCGCAACCTCGGCATCCTTTAGGCGGGGGTGAGCCTCGCACGCCGCCTCATCTCAGCCGGCTTCAGTGATCTGGAGAAGGGTGAGCGATTCCTGGCTGCCCGGGAACTGGACGGCCTGGACCCCGACAGGATTTTCGCCGGGCTGCAGCTGGCTGCCAACCCCGACACCGCACTGCAGTCGCTGGTTCGGCTGATTGAAAAGCACCCCGGTCTCCGAGAGCTGGCGGCGGCTGATCCGGAGATCAGCGAGCCGCTGTATCGGGTCCTCGGGGCATCCGAAGCGCTGGGCGAATTCCTCATCCGGCACCCGGAACACCTCGATGCCTTCGAAGTCACGGCCAGTCCCGAGCCACTTCAGGCAGATGCGGAACAGCTCCGCTCTGTCCTCCTGAAATCTGTCCGCGCAGAACCCGGATCAGCCCGGCCAGTGGCGGGAATGACCGGAGCCGACGCCTATGCTGCGCTGCGGTCGGCCTACCGCCGCGGGGTGGTGGACCTGGCGGTCAAGGACATGTGCGCAGCTGACCCGCTGGATTTTATGCCCGCCGTCGGAGCTGAACTCGCCGATCTGGCGGGAGCCGCGATCGAAGCTGCGCTGGCAGTTGCCCGTGCCGAGGCTGCTGAGCAGTTCAGCGCCGGGGAGGTGGCCGCCGTTGGCCTGGCCGTCATCGGGATGGGCAAATGCGGAGCGCGGGAACTGAACTATATTTCCGACGTCGACGTCATCTACGTGATCGACGCCGGCGACCTGGACGACGCCCGTGCCAACACCATCGGCACAGCCTTGGCCACCGGCATTTCCCGGGCCATCTCCTCGGTGGCACGTGAGCCCGGCCTCTGGGAAGTTGACGCCAACCTGCGGCCCGAGGGCAAGTCCGGCCCCCTGGTCCGAACCTTGGCCTCGCACGAAAGTTACTACGCCCGATGGGCCGAGAGCTGGGAATTCCAGGCGCTCCTGAAGGCACGGACCATCGCCGGCGACAAGGATCTAGGGGAGCGCTACGAAAACGCGGTGGCCCCACTGATCTGGAGCTCCGCGGGCCGGGAAGGGTTCGTGGAGTCCGTGCAGGCGATGCGCCGCCGGGTCACCGAACATATCCCGGCAGCGGAGGAACAGCGGCAGATCAAGCTTGGCCGCGGCGGTCTCAGGGACGTGGAGTTCACCGTCCAACTGCTCCAGCTGGTGCATGGAAAATCCGACGAAACCCTCCGCCGCAGGGATACTACCGCAGCCATAGCGGCCCTGTCAGCCGGGGGCTACATCGGCAGGTCCGACGCCGCCGCTTTCGATCACGCCTACCGGTACCTGCGCCTCCTGGAGCACCGCATCCAGCTGTTCCAGCTCCGGCGGACGCACCTGATGCCAGTCAGCGAAGCGGCACAGCGTGCCCTCGCAAAGGCCGTGCTTAGCCCGTTCTCCAATGACAGGCCGCCGCCGGCTTCGCTGCTGGCCACCTGGCAGAAAACTAAACGCTCTGTCCGCGAACTGCACGAACGTATTTTCTACCGCCCGCTGCTTAACACCGCGGCCAAACTCAGCAGCGAGGACGCCAGGCTGACACCTGAGGCCGCCCAGGGCCGCCTTGCCGCGCTGGGCTATCGCGACCCGCGGGGCGCGATGCGGCACATCGAGGCGCTCACAGCCGGTGTCAGCCGGCGTGCAGCCCTGCAACGCCAGCTGCTGCCCATCCTGCTGGACTGGCTCGCCGAAGGTGTTGATCCCGACGCCGGGCTGCTCGCGTTCCGGCGCGTCAGTGAGGCCCTTGGCACCACCCACTGGTATCTGGGCATGCTCCGCGATTCCACAGCCGCGGCCGAACGTCTGTGCCACGTACTATCCAATTCACGGCTGATTGCTGACCTGCTGGAGGTGTCGCCGGAATCGGTGGCATGGCTGGGCACCAACAAAGACCTTGTGCCGCTGGGCTTCGAAGCCCAATGGCAGGAGATCACGTCCAAAATGTCGCGCCACTCGGACCCGGAAAACGCCATCAGGCTGATCAGGCTGATCAGGCGCAGGGAGATCCTGCGGATCGCGATCGCCGATTCTGCCGGGCTTCTCAATCAGGACCACGTGGGCGCGGCGCTGGCGGACACCGACCGGGCAGCGGTGCTGGGCGCCCTGCGCGTGGCCGAAGGCATCGTCTCCGCTGAGGGACCGCTGAAGACCGCGTTGCTGGTGGTGGCAATGGGCCGCCAGGGCGGCCGCGAGATCGGCTACGGCTCCGACGCCGATGTGATGTACGTGCACCGCGCGGTGCCGGGCTATACCGACGAGGAAGCGCAGGATCAGGCGGCCCGGATCGTCTCCAAGGTCTCCAGCCTGCTCACCCAGCCACTCAAACCGGCCATCATGGCCGAGCGGGTGCTGCAGATGGACGCGGATCTGCGGCCCGAAGGCAAGAACGGCGCCATGGTCCGCTCCCTCGATTCGTTCGCCGAATATTACCGCCGCTGGTCGTTGATCTGGGAAGCGCAGGCGCTGCTGCGGGCCCGGCCCATGGCGGGCGACGATGCCCTGGCTGAGGACTTCCTGGCCCTCATCGACCCGATCAGGTACCCGGAGTCGATTTCGGAGCAGGATGTCCGGGAGGTTCGCAGGGTCAAAGCGCGGGTGGAAGCGGAGCGGTTGCCGCGCGGGGCCGACCCGGCACGCCACCTGAAGCTTGGCCGCGGGGGACTGAGCGACGTCGAGTGGCTGGTGCAGCTCCTTCAGCTCCAGCACGCGGCCAAGCACCCGGAACTGCGGACAACGTCCACGGTGGAGGCCCTTGAAGCCGCGGCTTCACTGGACCTGCTCGCCGGGCCCGACGCGAAGCTGCTGGTCGACGCGTGGCGGCTCGCCAGCCGGATCCGGTCCGCCAACGTCATCTGGAGTGGCAGGGCGTCGGACATGCTGCCGTCCGCGCGGGGGGACCTTGAGGCGGTGGCCCGCTGGTGCGGCTACGAACCAGGCCACGCGGCCGTCCTGGAAGAGGACTACCTCCGCCTGAGCCGGCGGGCCCGTGCGGTGTTCGAGAAAGCCTTCTACGGTCATTAGCGGCTGTCTGAGGTCCGCCCGGAAGGCAGCAGACAGCCGCGGCGGTGCGGTGCTAGGTTGGGGGCCATGGCTACGCAAATCTACCTGAACCTGCCCGTGAAGGATCTGAAGCGGTCCGTCGATTTCTTCACCGCCCTTGGCTTCTCCTTCAATCCGGACTACACCGATGAAAACGCGACCTGCATGATCATCAACGACAACGCGTTTGTCATGCTCCTGGTGGAGGGTTTCTTCAAAATGTTCACCTCCAGGGATGTGGCCGATGCCACCAGTTCCACCGAGGCCATCATGGCCTTTTCGGTCGACAGCAAGGAAGCCGTGGACGAAGCGGTACGCAAGGCGCTGGCTGCCGGCGGCACACCGTCGCAGGAGGTCCAGGACTACGGCTTTATGTACAACCACAGTTTCCAGGACCCGGACGGCCACCTGTGGGAAGTCATGTGGATGGACCCCGCCGGCCCATCGGCCGACGACGGGGCTCCCGCCGGATCCGACGGACAGCCGACCTGAAAACCCTGATTGGTTCTGTCTGGCTCATCGCCCTGGATGACCTCAATGCTGATGCCCTTGCCATCCAGTTGGGTGAGGTAGCCAACATTGAACTGGGCCCGGGACAAAACAGCTTCGTCGGTGACCCGCTTCGCATGGTCCTGGCGGGACTGGAGGAGGATTCGCGGTTCCCTTATGTCGTGGAGGCTGCGGGCCACGCCGTCGGGGTGCTGACCCTCCAGGCCGGTGCCGCGCGCCTGGCTGGCTGGCCGGACGAGGATTCTGCTTGGCTGTTGCGCGGTTTCCTGATCGACAGGCGCCACCAGGGACAGGGCCTCGGGCCTCTGGCGGCAACGTCCGCAGTGGGGGCCGCCGCGAAACTGACCGCCAGGCGCGGAACCCGCGAGGCCGGCGTCGTGCTTTCCGTCAACGAAACCAACCCGGCCGGCTTGTCCGCGTACAGGACCGCTGGCTTTGTGGACAAGGGGCAATACCTGGGCGGAAGTTCCGGACCGCAACGGAGCATGTACCGGAGCTTCACGGGATAATTCGTCCAGACACGGCGGCCGGGCATTGCCTCCGGCTCCACATTGACCGATCATGTGGATTGGCGGTGTTCTTCAACCTTGTTGGGGGGAAGGCTTGAAAAGTCTTCGTCTCGGGGAGCACATGTCAGGGGGCTGGCTCCTGGTCTCAGCACGTCTTGAGCCAGCCTCCACCTTAGGGACAAAAAAGTCCGCCCGGACTGCAGCGCTGACGCTGGCAGCCCGGGCGGACTTTTTGGCGGACTGAACGGGTTCAGCCGCGGATCTGGCTAGACGCCGTAGTAGAGCTCGAACTCGTACGGGTTCGGGCGCAGGGACAGCGGGCGGATCTCGTACTCGTACTTGTACTCGATCCAGGTGTCGATCAGGTCCTGGGTGAACACGCCACCGGCCTGCAGGAACTCGTTGTCCTCGCGCAAGGCCTCCAGTGCCTCTTCCAGCGAGCCCGGAGCCTTCGGGATATCCTTGGCTTCCTCGGCGGGCAGTTCGTAGAGGTCCTTGTCGATCGGAGCCGGCGGTTCGATGCGGTTGCGGATGCCGTCAATGCCGGCCATCAGCTGGGCAGCGAATGCCAGGTACGGGTTGGACGAGGGGTCCGGAGCGCGGAACTCGATGCGCTTGGCCTTGGGGTTGGAGCCCGTGATGGGGATACGGATACCGGCGGAGCGGTTGCCCTGCGAATACACCATGTTGACCGGAGCTTCGAAGCCCTTGACCAGGCGGCGGTAGGAGTTCACCGTCGGGTTGGTGAAGGCAAGGACGGCCGAGGAGTGCTTCAGCAGGCCGCCGATGTACCAGCGGGCCATATCGGACAGGCCGGCGTAGCCCTTTTCGTCGTAGAACAGCGGCTCGCCGTTGGTCCACAGCGACTGGTGGCAGTGCATGCCCGAACCGTTGTCGCCGAAGACCGGCTTCGGCATGAAGGTCACGGACTTGCCCCAGGCGTCGGCCGTGTTCTTGACGACGTACTTGAACTTCTGCAGGTCGTCTGCGGCGTGGGTCAGGGTGGTGAACTTGTAGTTGATTTCAGCCTGGCCGGCGGAGCCTACCTCGTGGTGGCTGCGCTCGACCTCGAGGCCTGCCTCATCCAGGGCGATGCACATGGCGTCGCGGAGGTCAGCCTGCTTGTCGGTGGGGGAAACCGGGAAGTAGCCGCCCTTGATGGGGGTCTTGTAACCGAGGTTTCCGCCTTCTTCTTCGCGGCCGGTGTTCCAGTGTGCTTCTTCGGAGTCGATCTTGTAGAAGCTGCCCTCGGGAGAGGACTGGTACTGGACGTTGTCGAAGACGAAGAATTCGGCTTCCGGAGCGAAGAACGCGGTGTCGGCGATGCCCGTGGAGGCGAGGTAGGCCTCAGCCTTCTCGGCCACGCCGCGGGGGTCGCGGTGGTAAGGGTCGCCGGTGCGGGGGTTCACGATGGAGAAGTTCAGCGCAAGAGTCTTCTCCATGCGGAAGGTGTCCAGGAACGCTGTAGTGACGTCCGGGATCAGCTGCATGTCGGATTCGGCGATACCCTGGAAACCGCGAATGGAGGATCCGTCGAAGAGCTGGCCGTTGACGAAGAAGTCCGCGTCGACGCTCTTTGCCGGCACGTTGAAGTGCTGCTGCACACCCGGGAGATCGGTGAAGCGGATATCAACGAATTTAATATCTTCGTCCTTGATGAACTTGAGGACTTCGTCCGCAGTCTTGAACATCTATGCTCCTTACGCATATGTAATAACTGGCTGGCAAGCCAACTGATCCAGCGCAATCCGAAGGGCAGGGAAACCGGGTTTCCCTGCTTGGGCGGTATTGCTTGAAACTGCTACCAGCCTATGGACACGTCATTTCCCGTCAGTGTCCACATTGTTTCGGGCAGGTTACAGAATGCCCTGATCAGGTTACAGAAATTGTCCTGAACAGGTAACGCTATCCGGTGTTCATAGTGTGGTCCAACGGTTTCCACTCTGTGGTCGCCGGTGAGTCGGTAAGCTTGGACGGTGGTAGATCGCAATGACATTGGCTCCTGGCTCAGCGGACCGGACACGTCCGGCATCTCAAAGTACCCGGGGGAGCGCCTGGGATTGCCCGAATCCGGTTCCGGTTCCATCGCCAGGGCGGGCAGGCGCATCCTCGCCATCGTCCTTGACTGGGGCGTTGCCCTCCTGATCAGCAATTTTGCCTTTGGCGGTGACTCCTGGGCAACGTTGGCGATTTTCGCCGCGGAACAGATGCTGCTCGTGGGCACCCTCGGTTACAGCATCGGCCACCGCGTGGCCGGGATCCACGTGCTGCGCCAGGGCGGCGGGCCCGCGGGTCCGCTGGCTGCCGTGGTGAGGTCGGTGCTTCTGTGCCTGGTGATTCCTGCCGTGATTTTCGATCCGGACCAGCGGGGACTGCACGACAAGGCGATGAATACCGTTCTCGTGCGGCGCTAGCCGCGATCAGGAGCCTGGCGGCGGCGGTATGCCGGCACCTGACGGCGCGGGGTCAGACTCCCGCCGTTTCCTTTGTGCCGGCCGGAACGGCCGTGCCTGGCGTCAGGTAGCCGCGGTTTCCGGCCCAGCGTTCGAACGCGACAGTGGCGAACGGGAACACTGCCGAGAGTCCCGCGAACAGGGCCACTACGAAGGGCCACCGCTGGAGCCGCCAGAGGGCGAGGGCGGCGATGCCGTAGCCCGCAAACAGCGCACCATGGATGGGGCCGGCGATCTCCACACCCAGTTCGGTGGTCTGGGCGATCCACTTGAAGTACATGCCCGCCAGCAGCGCAGCCCAGCTGAAGGCTTCGGCAACCGCCAGGACGCGGAAGGCCCGGATAACAAGGGTTCTAACAGGAATCGTCATGTAGCTACTTCCAATTAACGTGCCCGCCTGGTTGGCCGGCGTCCGGCAGGCAAAAACCGCCCTGCTTCCGGCCAAGCCGGAAACAGGGCGGTTCAAGAGACTTAGCGTCCGCGGTTGGGGCGCGCTTTGTAAGGGTCGATTCCCTTGGGAATCGGGAGGCGGTTGCCCAGCGAGGAAATGCGCTTGGACACCGCATTCACCTCAAGCTTGGTCAGTTCGTTCTTTAGCTTGCCCATCTTCTTGGCTACCTGGCTGATGGGAACCTGGCCCTCGCCGCGGCCGCTTTCGATCATGTGGACCGTGACGTTCGGGAGGATGCGCGCAAGGCGCTTACGCTCCGCGTCGAGCATCGGCTTGACTCGGAGGGTGGGGCCTTCGCTGACGAGGACGACGCCGGGGCGGCCGACGGCGCGGAACACGGCGTCCTGCGTGCGCGGGTTAACGGCGACCGGCTGGTCCTCGGTGATCCAGCCGCGCTTGAGCGTGCCCAGTGCCGCGCCTGAGGCTCCGGGCTGGTTCTCGATCTGGGCGAAGGCGGCGCGTTCGGCACGCCGGGAGAGGATCAGGGTGGCGCCGAGGAGGCCCAGCGGAATGCCGATGAGCAGCCCGGTGATCCAGTTGTCCAGCCAAAAACCCACAAGGAAGCTGACAGCGACAACGCCCAGGAACACCAGCAGCATCAGCCACGGGACCATGGGATCATGGCGGCGGGTCATGTTAAAGACTTCGCCGATCTGCTTGAGCCGGCTGGGCTTCTTGACCTTTGCTTCTTTTGGCTTGCGCGAGAAGAGGCCGCGCTTCGGGGCGTCAGAGGCCGCCGGAGTGCTGTTGCTGGAATCAGGGGAGTTCGCCATAGTTCCTCAATTCTACGTGATTTATGCCTGGGGGCCGGACGCCGGAGAATGTCCGGTGCGGGCCCTCAGGGATAACAAACTACGGCTTAGGAATGTGCGGCGAGCAGTGAGCTGGCTTCCTGGCGGGTGCTGCCGGAGGATTCGATGTGGGCGAGCTGGGCGGGGATTTCCCAGCCCTTCTTGCGCATCGCGGTGGCCCAGAGGCGGCCGGCACGGTAGGAGGAACGGACCAGCGGGCCGGACATCACGCCGAGGAAGCCGATCTCCTTGGCCTCGTCCTGGAGGTCCACGAACTCCTGCGGCTTGACCCACCGGTCCACCGGCAGGTGCCGCTCGGACGGGCGGAGGTACTGGGTGATGGTGATCAGGTCGCAGCCGGCCTCGTGCAGGTCCCGCAGCGCCTCGGAGATCTCCTCACGGGTCTCACCCATGCCCAGGATCAGGTTGGACTTGGTGACCATGCCCAGCTTCCGGCCCTGGGTGATGACATCCAGGGACCGGTCATACCGGAACGCCGGACGGATGCGCTTGAAAATCCTGGGGACGGTCTCGACGTTGTGCGCGAAGACCTCCGGCTTGGAATCGCAGATCGCCTCGATGTGCTCGGGCTTGCCGGAGAAATCAGGGATCAGCAACTCCACGCCGGTGCCCGGGTTCAGCTCGTGGATCTTCCGGACCGTCTCGGCGTACAGCCACACACCCTCATCGGCCAGATCATCACGGGCCACCCCCGTCACCGTGGCGTAGCGCAACTGCATGGCCAGGACCGAGCGGGCCACCTTCGTGGGCTCGAACATGTCCACCGGGGAGGGCTTGCCCGTATCGATCTGGCAGAAATCACAGCGCCGGGTGCATTCAGACCCGCCGATCAGGAACGTGGCTTCCTTGTCTTCCCAGCACTCAAAAATGTTCGGGCAGCCGGCCTCCTCACACACCGTGTGAAGGCCTTCCTTCTTGACCAGGTTCTTGAGCTGGACATACTCAGGACCCATCTGGACCTTCGCCTTGATCCACTCCGGCTTCCGCTCCACAGGTACTGCAGAGTTACGCTGCTCAACACGCAGCAGCTTCCGGCCTTCTGGTGCCAGTGTCACAGGAGTGCTCCCTCAGGGCTTGAAACGAGTGCTTCTTCGTGCTTGCGAAATTCTTCCACAAACCGGTCCGCGATATCGCTCGGGGCGATGTTCCTGCCGGTTTCGATGGACATTGTGGTGACGCTGGCGTCGGTGATGCCACAGGCAATGATCTGGGCATAAGGTGCCAGATTATTGTTGCAGTTTATGGCGACTCCGTGCATTGTGACCCCGTCCAGGACGCGGATGCCGATTGCTGCAATCTTCCGGTCCGGGCCCTTGCTGTCACCTGTGATCCACACACCGGCGCGCCCCTTGATGCGCTCAGCGTTGATGCCATAGTCAGCCATGACGGCGATCATGACCGCTTCGAGCCGCTCAACGTAGTCGCGGATGCCTGACCGGTTCTTCAGCTTGAGAATCGGATACGCGATCAGCTGGCCGGGGCCATGCCAGGTCAGCTTTCCGCCGCGGTCCACCGCCACGACGGGGGTGCCGTCCAACGGGCGCTCGTGCTCTTCCGTGAGCTTGCCGGCTGTATAGACGGCGGCATGTTCAAGGATGAGGACAGTGCTGGGCGCCTCGGCTGCGACGACCTTGCCGTGGATCCCGCGCTGCAGATCCCAGCCGCGCGTGTAGTCAACGAAATCCGGGGCGAGACCCACCTGTGAAAACTCAAGAGTCATGCCGTCCAGCTTAGACCCCGATCCGCGAGGGGTCCGGCTATAGTGTCGGACCTCTCATGCCACCGGCGGAGCCAACGGATGCCCATGGCCTGTGGATAACTTCTGCAGGCAGTCCCGGATTCCGCTAGACATGTGTCATGGATGATTTCACTGCCCCGGTGGTCCCCGGCTTCCTGGTGGGCCGCCTGTTGGGCCGCGGCGGAAGTTCAACAGTGTGGCTGGTTACTGAAGAAAGGTCCGGCCGCGAGCTTGCCCTGAAATGCCTTGGTGAAGGGCACCGCGGGATGACCGGTCCTGGCGAAGGCCGGGAGCCCGCGGCCGACGCCGAGGAGGCCATCCGCCGTGAAATCCGCATTCTTTCTGTCCTCGACCACCAGCACCTCATCAAGGCCCACGACGCCCTAAGTCTTCACCGGCCTGCCGGATCATCGGTGACGGGCGGAGGGACAATAGGGCTGCTGCTGGATTACGCGCCTGGCGGTTCCCTCGGAGATCTGGTCGGCAGCAGGACCAAGCTCACCATCGGCGAGACGGTCACCGTGCTCACCCCTATTGCCCAGGTGCTTGGCTACCTGCACGGTCAGGGGTTCACCCACGGTGACGTATCGCCCGGGAACGTCCTCTTTACAGGTCATGGCAAGCCAATGCTGTCCGACGTCGGCATTGCCAGGATGGTGGGTGATGTTTCGGGAGTGCCGGACCATGGCACCCCGGGGTTTATGGATCCGGCACCGGTGGACGCCGTGAGGGCCGGGCTGCAGCCGGAACGTGACGTCTACTCGGTGGCGGCACTGGGGTGGTACTGCCTCACAGGCCAGCCGCCACGCCGGACCGCCGACCGCCCGCCTCTTTCACTCCTGCTCCCTGACGTTCCTGCCGAGCTGGCCGCTGCCCTGGAGGCGGGCCTTAATGAGGACCGGCGGCTGCGGCCCACGGCTGTTGAGCTGGCGACGGCGGTCTACCGCAGTGCCCCGCCGCTGCCGGTCGACCTCGCGTCCTCCGTCCACGCCACGGTCATTCCGCAGCTGCTGACGCGGCGCCGCGTCCCGGAACGTCCCGGCGGCGCAGTAAGTAACCGTCTCCGGGGCTGGCGGCGCCGGATCTCGACGTCGCGCTGGTCCGGGCTGGTGGGGGCGCGGCAGGTCCTTCCGTTCCCGGCAGGGGAGGAAGCGGCGATCCCAGTGGTGCGCGCACCAAAGCTCCGCGCACCAGAGGCCAGTGCACCAGAGGCCTGCAGTCAGGCCCCACCGGGCCAGGCGGTCGACGGTGAAAAGCCGGCGCCGCGCGGCAGACACGCCTTGGAACCTGGCTCGAACGATCAAGAACCAATCCTCGGGGCGAAGGGTAGGACGGTGGCGTCGGAGGAGTCGGTGGGCCCCGGCCCGAACCGGGGCGGCGGGCGTGCAGGGACGGCCGGACGCAATCGGGGCACCGTGCTGCTGGCGGTAGGAGCCGGCGCCATCATGGCAGGTGCCATCTGGGCCGCCGGCGCCTTTGGGCCGGACGGGCCGTGGGTGGCGCCCGCAGGACCGGGGGCCGTGGCTGCCAGCTCGGGTGACAGGACCCGCGGACCGGCAGCGGCGGAGAGCGCGGATACCGGAGAGGTGGACACTATGCTCGCCGCCGCAGGAGTCCCCGCTGCCGCCGCGGCGCAGCTGGACTCGGCGGACCCGCTCGAAGCAGTCCGGGGACTGGCCGCTGTGAGGTCCCTGGCCTTCAGCTCCGGCCGGCTGGAGCTGCTGGATCTGGTTAACGCCACGGGATCGGCGGCCTCTGCCGCGGATGCAGGTCTCAAGGCTGAGCTCCAGGAGTCCGGCCACGTCCTGGCCGGATTCACCAGTTCCGTATCGAACCTGCAGGTCCAGCCCGGCAGTCCATCGGGCCAGGTTGTAGTCAGTGTCACGTCAGCCACGTCGCCCTATGAGGAAAGGGACGCTTCCGGAGCGCTCGTGGCGGCGGGCGCGCCGGCGGCCGCCCAGAACCTCCGGCTAGTGCTGGTCTCCGTTGACGGCCGCTGGCGGATTACGGACGTCCTGCCGGGGTCCTGACTGTTGGCTCAGCCCATTGACTCAGACTCAGTGCTTGCCGGCCACCCAGGCAGCGGCCTCGGCCAGTGACGGGTGCTGCCACTGGAAGCCGGCTGCTTCCAGTGCCGCCGGTTCCATCCGCTGGCTGGGAAGGATGAGTTCGTCGGCCAACTGCCCCATGACCAGCCGCAGGGCCGGCGAGGGTACCCGGAAAAATGCCGGCCGACGGAGCGCGGATGCCAACGCGCCGATCAATGCGTTGACGTCAGCGCTTTCGGGGGCGCAAACATTGACCGGCCCGTGCAGCCCGGAGTCAGCGAGGAACATAAAAGCTGCGGCGACGTCTGGAAGCGTGATCCACGGCCAGTACTGCCTGCCGTGGCCGAGTGGACCGCCCAGTCCGAGGCGAAGCAGCGGCAGCACGGGGCCCAGTGCGCCGCCTGCGGGGCTGAGGACAACACCGGTGCGTGGTGTGACCACGCGGACACCGGCCGGTGCCTGATGGGCGGCGGCCTCCCACTCGACGCAGATACGTGACAGAACGCCCGAGCCCGGCGACGCGCTCTCCCGGAGCTGGGCGGACCCCGAATCGCCGTAGTACCCGGACGCCGACTGGCTGATAAACGTGCGCGGCGGGTCGTCAAGTGTGGCCATGGCGGCGGTCAGGGTGCTGGTGGCAGCCAACCGTGAAGTCAACAGGGCGTCGATTCGGCGGCGGGTCCACGGCCTGTCCCCGATCCCGGCACCGGAGAGGTTGATCACGGTGTCGGCGCCGGCCAGCGCCTGCGCATCGAGGCGATGGGCAGCGGGGTCCCAGCGGACTTCGGCCGTGGACGAAGGCTCGCGTCGGACGAGGGCCACCACGTCATGGCCGGCTTCGCGCAACGTTGCGGACAAATGGGTCCCGATCAGCCCGGAGGCCCCGGCAATGACAATGTGCATGATCCATCTCACCACGGCCCGCACGCCGCCGGTACCTCCCTCGGACCGTACCGGGAGTTGACTATGATCGAACGATGACTTCTTCGAGCTACTTCCGGTTTCCGCATGTCCACGGCGATCTGGTCACGTTTGTGGCAGAGGACGACGTTTGGATCGCACCGCTCAGCGGCGGCCGTGCATGGCGGGTATCGTCGCTGCAGTTGCCCGCCCGCAATCCGCGGTTTACCCCTGACGGCAAGCGGCTGGTCTGGACTGTTATCCAGGGAACCGCCCCGGAAGTGGTCTCGGCGGAGGTCGACGGCGGTGGCTACCGGCAACTGACGTATTTCGGCCACGCCACAACTAAGGTCAAAGGCTTCACCGCAGCCGGCGACGTCGTGGTGACCAGCGCGTTCCGCCAGGCTGAAAGCCGGCACACCTATGCTTACAGCGTCCCAGTCGACGGCGGGTCGGCTGAGGAGCTTGCCTTCGGGCCGGTCGAATCCGTGGCCTTCGGTCCCGAAGTGGGGGACGAGCGGCCGGTTGTCCTGGCCAGCGTGCTCTCCCGTGAACCGGCCTGGTGGAAGCGGTACCGCGGCGGCACCGCGGGAAAGCTCTGGATTGACGCCGATGGAAACGGGGAGTTCGAGCGCCTGCTTTCCGACCTCGACGGAAACCTCGCAGATCCGCTGTGGGTGGACGGGCGCATTGCGTTCCTGTCAGACCATGAGGGTTACGGAAACCTGTACTCGGTGCTGCCCGGCGGCGGCGATCTGCGACGGCACACCGACCACGAGGACTTCTACGTCCGGCACGCGTCCACTGACGGTGAGCGGGTCATCTTCGAATCTGCCGGTGAGCTCTGGATCCTGCACGATCTGTCCTCTGCCGCGGTACGGCTGGACATCTCGCTGGGCTCCGCGTCGCAATCGCGTCGCCCGGGCCTGCTGAAAACCTCCAAACACCTGGGCTCGGTGGTGCCAGATGACGGCGGCTCCGCCAGCGCCGTGGAGGCCCACGGCACCCTTCACTGGCTCCGCCACCAGGACGGCCCCTCCCGTATCGTCGAGGCCACCCCCGGTGTCCGGGCACGGCTCCCCAGGCCGCTCGACTGCGGCCGCCTCGCTTACGTCGCAGATCATGACGGCGTGGAGGCGATCTACATCAAGGAGATTGCCGCGCCGGTCCCCGACAACGTGGTTCCCGCCGTCACGGCAGCCCCGGTTGCCGTGCCCGCCGCTTCCGATCGGGACCAACCGGAAGCGCCACTGCCGCGGCCGGTTCCCGCGGCGGCATCATCCGCAGCGGTGGCTGCCGATGTCGTTGTCCCGGCGCCTGATGACTCCCCGGCCGACGTGGCCCACAGCACGGCGGAATCCGCCGTCAGCGCAGGACCGGCGGGCCTGCCGACCCGCATCGCCTTCCCCAAGCCGTCACGTGCCAGCGCCTTGGAAGCGAGCCCCGATGGTCGATGGATTGCTGTGGGTACCTCCTTCGGAGATGTGTATGTGGCGGACACAGCCACCGGGGAATTGTCTCTGGTCACCAGCATCGGCGAGGGCACCATCGCGGAACTCGCGTGGTCTCCAGACTCACAGTGGCTGGCCTGGTCCGAACCCGTCACCTCGTTCGGCTCCCGGAGCCGGCTCCGGCTGGCCAACGCCACGGACTTGGCGGGCGGCGTCGTCGAGGTCACAGACGGCCGTTTCTGCGACAGGTCCCCAAGTTTCACGCCGGACGGAAAGTTCCTGGCTTTCCTGTCCAACCGCAGCTTTGATCCGGTCTACGACGGACACTCGTTTGACCTGTCCTTCCCCAGCCCCATCAAGCCGTATCTGGTGGCACTGGCCGCCGCGACGCCGTCGCCGTTTGGCCCCGCTGTTGACCTGGCCCCCGCCGCAAGCACGGACAGCACGGATGCAGACGCCGCGGCAGGTCCCGCGGTCCGTGTGGATCCGACCGGATTGGCCCACCGTGTCATCGGCGTTCCCGTGCCCCAGGGCAACTACACCTCACTGACGTCCACGGAAGACGCACTGCTGTGGCTGGACTGGGCCCTGGCAGGCGTCACCGGCGACGGCAAAGCCAGTCAGGAAGACAAGGATGCCCGCCCGAGCCTGGTCCGGTTCGACCTGGCCCGCCGGAAGTCCGCCACGCTGGTGGAAGCCCTGGATAGCTACAGGCTCTCCGGCGATGGCAAGAAAGTGGTGCTGGTCAACGACAACCAGGTCAGCGTGGTTCCCTCCGCCGCCAAGGCCGATGAGGAATCCGGCCAGCTGGTCAAGGTGGACCTGGGCCGCATCCGCGTGATGATGGATCCCCTCAGCGTCTGGGGCCAGGCGTTCGACGAAGCCTGGCGCCTGCAGCGTGACTTCTTCTGGGCCGAAGACATGGCAGGACAGGACTGGGAGTCGATCCACAAGCGGTACCGTCCGATCGTTGACCGGTTGGGGTCCCACGACGACCTGGTGGACCTGCTCTGGGAGCTTCACGGGGAGCTGGGCACCTCGCACGCCTACGTCCGGCCCACAGCGGTCACGGAGAACGGCAGCAACGGCCAAGGACGGCTCGGCGCAGACTTCGCGTTCACACCGGCCGGGTGGGAGATCACCCGCATCCTTGCTGGCGAGTCGTCGGACCCCCTGGCCACATCGCCGCTGACACGGCCCGGCGCTGCCGCGATGGTCGGGGACGTTGTCCTGGCCATCGACGGTGTGCCGCTGTCCGCCACGGTTAGCCCCGCGATGCAGCTGGTGGGCGCTGCCGGACGGGCGGTAGAGCTGACACTGCGCAATGGAGCCGCGCATGGAGCTGAGGCAGGGGAGCAGCGGCGGATCGCCGTGATCCCGGTCAAGGACGAGGAGCGCCTGCGCTACCAGGAGTGGGTGGCCGCGAACCGCCGGATCGTCCGGGAGGCCTCCGGCGGCCGCTACGGGTACCTGCACATCCCGGACATGATGGCTAACGGCTGGGCGCAGCTGCACCGCGACCTGGACACCGAAACTGCCCTCGACGGCCTCATCGTGGACGTCCGCCGGAACCGTGGCGGCCACACGTCCCAGCTGGTGGCGGAACTGATTGGCCGGAAGGTCACCGGCTGGAGCATGCCCCGCGGCGAACGCCCGCGGACCTACCCGCACCACGCCCCGCGGGGCCCAGTGATCATCCTCGCCGATGAATTTGCCGGGTCCGACGGCGACATCATCACCCAGGTCTCCAAGCTGCGGGGGATCGGGCCAGTGATCGGCACGCGCACGTGGGGCGGTGTGGTGGGGATCGACAACAGGTTCTCCCTCGCCGACGGAACCGGCGTAACCCAGCCGCGGTACGCCACCTGGTTCGGTGGCGGCGTGGGCTGGTCCGTGGAGAACTACGGCGTGGACCCCGACATTGAAGTGCTCTACCCGCCGCACGCTTATGCCGCCGGCAGGGACCCCCAGTTGGAATACGGGATCGGTGCGCTTAAGGAAATGATCCAAGAGCTGCCCACGGACAAGCCCCCGGTCCGCGAAGGTTACCGTCGCCTGAAGCCCGCACCGCTTCCGGCCCGCCGGCACGGCGACTAAGGCCGGCCCGGCACCAACAGAACAAAGAAGGCCCTGCCCCTCCCGGATAGTCCGGGCGGAAGCAGGGCCTGCTCTGTCTCAGGAGCGGCGGCAGCCGCCTGAGTGGATCAGGATTCCAGGGATGCGTCCAAGGTGATCTCAATGCTGGCCAGCGCGCCGGAGACCGGGCAGCCGGTCTTGGCCTCGCCGGCGATCCGCTGGAACTCCTCTTCGGAGATGCCGGGGATCTTTGCCGACATCGTCAGGTGGCTCCCGGTGATGCCCGTGCCGGGAACGAACGTCACGTCGGCCTTGGTGTTGACTTCTTCCGGAGCATGTCCGGCCTGGGCGAGCATATTGCTGAACGCCATCGAGAAGCAGCTCGCGTGCGCTGCGGCGATCAGTTCTTCCGGGCTGGTCTTGCCCTCGGCCGCTTCGGTGCGTGCCTTCCAGGTAACCTCAAACGTGCCCAGGCCGGAGCTGTCCAGCGTGGTCTGACCCGACCCCGTCATCAGGTCGCCGTTCCATACTGTGTGCGCGGTGCGTGTTGCTGCCATGTCCACTCCTCAAAGTCGGTTCGAACCGGGACCGGCCGTTGCCTGGCCCCGCCGGTTTCAATCCTAGGGAATGAGCGGCAGCCGTGCACAGAGTGTCCGCTCTCAGTGGATTGTGACTGTGCGCCCAGCCGCCTGGCGACTAACACTTGCCGGTTAACCGCTTGGCCGTTAATCAGCGACGGCGCCGCTCCCGGACGAGGGGAGCGGCGCCGTCGTGAGTGGTTCAGCCAGCGATCAGTTCCAAAGCGTGGCGATGGCCACGTTGAGCAGTGCAAGTCCGCCAACTCCGTGGGCCAGGCCCTTGCTGATGTCCTCGCCCTTTTTGTATTTGCGGCGGCCGATGAAAGCCAGCACGCCGACGGCCAGGGCGATCGCGAACTTGATGCCTAGCTTGAAGTAATTAGCGTCCATGTCCAAGGCCGGAATCAGGCCCATCAGCACAATGCCGGTGATGAGCTGAAGAGCCGCGCCATCGAACTGCCGGGGGTGGACCGTGGGCGTCTTCATGTTCCCGATCCAGATTCCGACGATCATGGCGGCGCCGACGATGTGCAGGAAGACCACGATGTTGTACACGATAATCATGCGCCCAGTCTACGCAGAGGTTCTACATCATGTAGTAAGGCCGGCCGCAGGGTTTGTGTGTCGGCGGAGACCGGGGCGCTGGCCCTTAAACCGCGACGGCGGTGCACGCCTTCCAGTGGTTTACCACCGGTGCGTGCACCGCCGTCGTTCGGCTCTGGCTTGGGGCTAGAGTCCCAGGTCGGCCTCGAAGGCGCCTTCTTCAAGGCGGGCCTTCAGGGTCTGGAGGAAGCGTCCTGCATCCGCGCCGTCCACCAAGCGGTGGTCGTACGTGAGGGACAGGTACATCATGGAGCGGATGGCGATCGAGTCGTCACCGTTCTCATCGGCTACCACCACGGGGCGCTTGACGATCGCGCCGGTGCCCAGGATGCCCACCTGCGGCTGGTTGATGATTGGGGTGTCGAACAGGGCGCCGACTGAACCGATGTTGGTGATGCTGAACGTTCCGCCGGACAGCTCGTCCGGGCCGATCTTGCCGTCGCGGGTGCGCCCGGCAACGTCGGCGATCTTGCCGGCCAGTCCGGCCAGGTTCAGGTTGCCGGCATCGGAGATGACCGGGACCAGGAGGCCCTTGTCCGTGTCTACCGCAATGGCCAGGTGCTCGGCATTGTGGTACGTGATTTCCTGTTTGTCCTCGTCGTACGCAGCGTTGAGCTTCGGGTGCTGCTTCAGGGCCTCGGCTACGGCCTTGGCGATGAACGGCAGGAACGTGAGCTTGACGCCGTTCTGGGCCTGGAACGAGTTCTTGGCCTTCAGGCGGAGCTTGGCCACCTTGGTCATGTCCACTTCGTGCACCTGCGTGAGCTGCGTGGAGATTTCGAGGGACTCGCGCATGCGGCGGGCGATGACCTGGCGGATGCGGGGAGCCTTCTGCACGGTGCCGCGCAGGGAGGAGGCGGCCGGGCCGGCCGGAGCGGCGGACGGCTTGGCCGGGGCGGCTGCTGCAGGAGCGGCCTTGGCTTCAGCCGCGGCGAGGACGTCCTGCTTGCGGATGCGCCCACCAACGCCGGTGCCGGACAGTGATGCCACGTCCACACCGTGCTGGTTGGCCAGCTTCCGGACCAGGGGCGTCACATATCCGGACTCGCCGCCGGCAGCAGGCTCGGCAGCGGGTGCCGGGGCTGCTGCAGGAATCGGTGCCGTGGGAGCAGCAGGTGCCGCCGGAGCAGCCTCTGCCTTGGGTGCAACGGGAGCAGGTGCCGCGGCGGGCGCCGGTGCCGAGGGCTCGGCGGCGGGTGCCGGGGCTGCTGCTGGTGCCGGAGCGGAGGCTGCGGGGGCTGCCGCGCCGGAGCCGATGACGGCGAGGACTGCGCCAACCTCGGCGGTTTCGTCTTCGTTGACCCGGATTTCCTGCAGCGTTCCCGCGACGGGGGACGGGATTTCGGTGTCGACCTTATCGGTGGATACCTCGAGCAGCGGCTCATCCACTGCAACGGTGTCGCCTACGGCCTTCAGCCAGCGGGTGACGGTTCCTTCGGTGACGCTTTCGCCCAGTGCAGGGAGGGTGACGTCGTGGCTTTCGCCGCCCGACGCGGCGGGTGCTGCCGCTGCGGGAGCTTCTGCCTCCGGGGCCTTTTCAGCAGGTGCTTCTTCGGCGGGTGCCTCTGCAGCCGCTGCGGCTGGGGCTTCTTCGGCCGGCGCTGCTGCTTCGGGGGCCGCACCGCCGGAGCCGTCGCCGATGCGGACCAGGGGAGCGCCTACTTCGGCGGTCTCGTCTTCGGCAACGAGGATTTCCTCGATGATGCCGGCAATCGGAGAGGGGATTTCGGTGTCTACTTTGTCGGTGGAAACCTCGAGCAGCGGTTCGTCCACCTCTACCCGGTCACCTACCTGCTTGAGCCAGCGGGTGACGGTTCCTTCGGTGACGCTCTCACCGAGGGCGGGCAAGTTAACGGATTCAGACATGTCGTCCCCGTTCTCCTTATTGATCTTTTGTGCGGATGATGGCTGGCTTGTTCGAGCTTAGTTCACCCGGCGGGTCACGCCGGGTGAACTAAGCCCAGTTGTCTTGCTGTGCTGCTGGCTGTAACTAGCCGTGAAGCGGGCGCCCGGCCAGGGCCATTGCGGCCTCGCCGAGTGCCTCGTTCTGCGTTGGGTGCGCGTGGATGAGTCCGGCAACATCTTCCGGGTAGGCTTCCCAGTTGACGATCAGCTGGGCTTCGCCGATCTGCTCGCCGACGCGGGTGCCGATCATGTGGACGCCAACAACGGGGCCGTCTTTTTCGCGGACGAACTTGATGATGCCGCCGGTGCCCAGGATGGCGCTCTTGCCGTTTCCGGCCAGGTTGTATTCGATACTCTCAACCTTGTCCTCGCCGAACTTCTCCTTGGCGGCCTTCTCGGAGTAACCCACCGAGGCAATCTCGGGGTCGCAGTAGGTGACCTTGGGGACGTTGATGTCGTCGACAACCACGGGCTTCAGGCCGGCGATTTCTTCGGCGACGAAGATGCCCTGCTGGAAACCGCGGTGTGCCAGCTGCACGCCGGGAACGATGTCGCCGACGGCGTAGACGTTGCCGACGCCGGTGTGGAGGCGTTCGTTGGGGATCACGAAGCCGCGGTCAACCGTGACGCCCGCTTCTTCGAACCCCAGGCCGGCCGTGGACGGTCCGCGTCCGACAGCCACGAGCAGAAGGTCTGCTTCGAACGTCTTGCCGTCCACCAGGGTGACCTTGACGCCGTCCTTGTCCTGCTCGACGCCCTGGAAGAAGGTGCCGGTATTGAACTTGATGCCGCGCTTCTTGAAGGTGCGCTCCAGGACCTTGATGATCGATGCGTCCTCGTTGGGCACCAGGGACGGCAGGCCCTCAACGATGGTGACGTCCACGCCGAAGGACTTCCATACTGAAGCGAATTCGACGCCGATGACGCCGCCGCCCAGGACGATGACGCTCTTGGGCACGTAGTCCATCTTGAGGGCTTCGTCAGAAGTGATCACGCGGCCGCCGATTTCCAGGCCCGGAAGGGAGCGGGAGTAGGAGCCGGTGGCGAGGACGATGTTCTTGCCCTTGTAGGCCGTGCCGTTGACGGTGATGGTGTCCGGGGTGGTGAGCTTGCCCTCGCCCTCGATGACGGTAATGCCCTTGCCCTTGATCAGACCCTGCAGGCCCTTGAACTTACCGGCAACGATGCCGTCCTTGTAGGCGTTCACGGCGGTCATGTCGATGGACTGGAGCTCCACGTTGACGCCGTACTTGGCGGCGTCGCGGGCGTGGTCGGCAACTTCTGCGGAGTGCAGCAGGGCCTTGGTGGGGATACAGCCGTTGTGCAGGCAGGTACCACCCAGTTTGGCCTTCTCAACCAGACCAACGGTGAAGCCAAGCTGTACGGCCCGCAGGGCTGTGGCGTATCCGCCGCTGCCGCCACCTAGTACCAGGATGTCGAATTCTTGCGCAGTTGCCTGATCGGCCACTTAGACGCTCCCTCGCGTGAACGATGACGCGATCGTGCGCATCATCTGGTCTTGAACTTGTACTGCCGTGATTATGCCAGCAGGCAGGTTCTCGTGCATTTGTGACTACCGGGGTTCACCTTAGCGAACCCCTCATCCATGCTCCACCTTGGCGCCGCCTTTGTGGGGCGCTTGTGTCGAGTGTCACGCGGCCATGTGGCCAATGGATCACGGCGTTTCTGCAGTCGCAGGGCAAGCGGCCGCGTGACAACTCAACAGCAAGGTCAGGTGGCCCTGGGGTCAGGCGGCAGCCGCCAGGATGTCCTCCACGTAGGCCACCAGTGTGCGGACCGTGCAGCCCGTGCCCTGCTTGTGGGTGTAGCCGTACGGGCTTCCGTTGTTGAATGACGGGCCGGCGATGTCGATGTGCGCCCAGGGGATCTGCTCCCCGTCCTTGCCCTTGCCCACAAACTCGCGCAGGAAAACAGCCGCGGTCATCATGCCGCCATGGCGTTCACCGATATTGGCGAGGTCGGCCACCTGGGAGTCGATGCTCTGACGCAGCTCTTCCGGCAGCGGCATGGGCCACACCAGCTCGCCTGCACGGTCAGCGGCGGCCTTAAGCGGCCCGGTGACGCTATCCGAGCCCATCACGCCGGCGGTCCTGTTGCCGAGGGCGATGAGCTGCGCGCCGGTGAGGGTGGCGACGTCGATGATGGCGTCAGGGTATTCACGGCTCGCCGCGACGATGCCGTCTGCCATGACCAGGCGGCCTTCGGCGTCGGTGTTGAGCACCTCGACGGTCTTGCCGCCGAACATGGTGAGCACATCCGCAGGCCGTGAGGCGGAACCGGACGGCATGTTTTCCGCGATGCAGAGCCAGGCGGTCGCCTTCACCGGCAGGCCAAGTCCTGCGATCGCCAGCACAGTATTAAGGACGACGGCGGCGCCCGCCATATCGCTCTTCATGTCGCCCATGCCAAGGGCCGGCTTGATCGAGATTCCGCCGGTGTCGAACGTGATGCCCTTGCCCACCAGGGCGATTTTTGCGGTGGCCTTTGCGGGGGCGTATTCGACCTTCACAAGGCGGGGCTGGCGGGTGGACCCCTTGCCCACGCCCATGATGCCGCCGAAGCCTTCCTTTTCGAGGCGCTTTTCGTCCCAGACCGTCACCTTGACAGGGAGGCCCTTGGCCAGCTCCTTGGCGGCCTCGGCGAAGGATTCGGGGTACAGGTGGCTGGGCGGCTGGTTGACCAGGGACCGTGTCGCGTTGACGGCTTTGCCGATCAGGCCTGCCCGTGTCAGTGCAGAGCGAAGCGCATCATTGGCAGCAACGTCCGTGTAGATCACCGCGTTGCGGACCGGTTCCTTCAGCCCGTCGTTGGATGACCGGTACTCTGTGAAGGAATAGGCTCCCAGGGCGGCACCCTCGGCGACCGCTGCGACGTCGGCGACTCCCGCCGTCGGGAGCGCGAGGACTACGGTGGGCAGGCCGCCGAGCTGGCGGACGGCGGAACCTGCGGCACGCCGCAGGGCCTCTTCGGTCAGTGGACGGCCAACGGCCACCTTGCCGACGCCGGCGAGAACCAGAACCCCGGCACCCGTTTCCGGCAGGCCGGGCAGTCGAACGATCTGGTCAGCGGCGCCGGTGACGCCCAGAACCTTCAGGGAATCGGTCAGCTTTTCAGCCGATTTCGCGGTCAGCGGGTTCTCAAGCAGGACGGGGCCGTCCGATCCCTGTCCCACGCCGATGACCACGGCGTCACTGGGGGTCCTCTTCAGGTCCTTAGCGAGGGTACTAAGGTTGATTTCAGCATTCTTGACCATGGGGTAAGTCCTCAATTCTCGAAAAGGCTGTTCGCGCTGGTATGGATGTCAGGCGCTCGGCCATGGAAATCCGGCGGCCGTCCGATCGGGACGTAGCCGGGGTGCCGGTAAAATCCGTCCGGCAGGCCATGCACGATCGTAGCCCCTGCGGGCCGCGGCAGCGGAATCTCCTGAGACCTGCGCCACACCGGCTGGCGGAATGCCGGGGTGCCTGGCCGCGTTGTACAAGATATTCACCGACTCCTTGAAAGGACGACGCCGTGCTTGAACGGATTTCCGGTTCCCTGCTGGACCCCGATGCGCTCTATGCGAGCAACATCGAGCTGTTCCACAGCCCGGCGCTCCGCGGGCTGAACCTGGTGATGGGTTTCACCGGCTTTGCCGATGCCGGGCATGTGGTGAAGCAGATCAATGCGGAGCTCCTGGACACCCTGGACGCCGAGGCGGTGGCTGTGTTCGACGCCGACCAGCTCATCGACTACCGGTCGCGGAGGCCCCACATCTCCTTCGTGGAGGATCATCTGCAGGACTATCAGCAGCCGAAGCTGGCACTGTACAAGCTGACAGACGGGCTCGGCAGCCCGTTCCTGCTGCTGGCCGGTTTTGAACCTGACCTTCAATGGGAGCGGTTCGCGCGCGCCGTCGTCGGCATTGTGGAAAAGCTGGACGTGAACCTCGTGACCTGGATCCACTCCATTCCCATGCCAGTGCCGCACACGCGCCCTGTGGGTGTGACCGTCCACGGCAACCGTCCGGAGTTGATCGAGGGCATTTCGGTCTGGAAGCCTACCGTCGACGTTCCGGCGGCCGTGGGCCACATTCTGGAATTGCGGCTGATGGAAGCTGAGCGCAATGTTGCCGGATACGTGATCCACGTTCCGCACTACCTTGCTGAGGCGGAATACCCGCCGGCCGCCGTGGCCGGACTTGAATTCCTTGGTGCCGCGACGTCACTGATGTTGCCTGCGGACCGGTTGCGCGAAGCTGGCCGGGAAGTGGGCCGCCAGATCGCCGAGCAGGTCGCAGCCTCGGAAGATGTGCAGCAGGTGGTCGCCCGGCTGGAAGAGCGGTACGACGAGAAGGCCGAAGGCACCGTCCGGCGCTCGCTCCTGGCCGATGAAAATGACGAACTGCCCAACGGGGACGAGCTGGGCGCGGCAGTGGAGGCCTACCTGGCTCGCGAGAATCCGCATCCGTAGCCCGCCCACGGCGTCCGCCCCACGGCGTCCGCCTGGCAGACGCCTGCCCAAGGTGGGGCGGCAGCCCGGGCATAATGAGGGAGTGACTGCACCCCGAGCCTGGCTGATCTGGACCATCGGCATCTTCGCCTACCTGGTGGCCGTCTCCCAGCGCACGTCATTCGGTGTGGTGGGACTTGAGGCCACCGAGCGGTTCCATGCCGGCGCGTCCGCCATCTCCTTCTTTACCGTGCTCCAGCTGCTGGTCTACGCAGGCCTGCAGATCCCGGTAGGCCTCCTGGTGGACAGGTTCGGCTCGCGCATCATGATCGCCGGTGGAGCCGTCCTGATGGGTCTGGGGCAGCTCCAGTTGGCCTTCGCCGACACCATTCCCGGCGGTGTGGCGGGGCGGATTCTTGTGGGTGCCGGGGATGCCATGACGTTTATTTCCGTGATCCGACTCATTCCCTTGTGGTTCGCGCCGGCCCGGGTTCCGCTGGTCACCCAGCTGACGGGCATGTCCGGCCAGCTCGGGCAGCTGTTCAGTGTGCTGCCTTTCGCCTTTGTCCTGCATTCCTTTGGCTGGACCCCCGGCTTCCTGATGCTCGCCGGCATGGCGGGCCTGGCAGTAGTCCTGGTGTTGGTGCTATTGAAGGACCACCCGCCCGGTGCGCCTGCCCCGCAGGCGCGGCAGGGGTTGAAAGCCACGGGCGCCTCGCTCGCGCGGGCCTGGCGCCAGCCGGGTACCCGGCTGGGGATGTGGAGCCACTTCACCATCCAGTTCAGCGGCACCGTCTTCGCCATGACCTGGGGATATCCGTTCCTGATCTCGGGGCAGGGCCTGGATGCCGCAGCGGTGGCCGGCCTGATGACCTTGTACGTTGCGGCGGCGATGGCCGTGGGCCCCTTCATCGGGCAGTTCGTTTCCCGCCACCCGCTTCGCCGGTCAACTATGGTCCTGCTCATCGCCGGCGGCACCGCCGCTGCCTGGGCCGCAGTGCTGCTGACGCCTGGCCGTTCCCCGCTATGGCTGCTGGCGTGCCTGGTGGTAGTCCTGGCCATCGGGGGGCCAGGATCGATGATCGGGTTTGATTTCGCGCGGACGTTCAATCCGGCGCACAGGATCGGTACCGCAACGGGCATCGTGAATGTGGGCGGATTCATCGCGGCCCTGGTTGCTATCTTCCTGATCGGCCTGGTGCTGGACGTCCTGCTGGCCAGCGGCTATTCCGACGGCGTCCTGTACGGGCTCGAGCCGTTCCGGATCGCACTCAGCGTACAGTTCCTGCTGCTGGGCTTTGGCGCCGCCATGACGCTTGTCTGCCGGCGCAAAGTACGGCGCCAGATGGCGGCGCAGGGTGTGGTGGTCGCGCCGCTCCTTCGGGCCATGGCGCAGCAGCGGCGGGCGAACCTGACACAGCGGCGCCAGCGCGACCGCGCGGTCAAAGACTGACACCTTTCCTGCACAGGCAGGTTATTCACATAGGGGAAGTTGGCGCTTCACCGCGGCTGGCACTGCGCCAAAGCTGGAAACATGAAACCTTCCGAACACCTGACCGTCCGAGGCCCCGAAGACATCCTCGGTTTCATTCCGCATTCCCTGGGCTACTGGCCGGCAGACAGCCTGGTTGCGATGACCCTGCAGGGAAACCGGCTGGGAGCAACCCTGAGGCTGGATCTTCCAGGCCCGGAAACTCTCGCGGACCCGCGGGACTACGCCCGCACGGTGCGCGATTATCTCCAGGCTGACGAGAATGCCGATGCCGCCCTGCTGGCCTGCTTCACCAACGACGGCTGGATGGAACCGCCTGGAACATACCGTGGCCTACTGGACGCGCTGCAGGCGGTTCTTGGTGCCGCGGGGATGCCGGTACGGGACGCCTGGTACGTCGGTGACGCCTTCTGGCGTGATGCTTTTTGCACCGACCCGTCCTGCTGCCCCTCGCCGGGCCGGTCTGTTCAGGCGATCCGGGACAGCATGCTTAATGCCGAAATGGTCTTCCGCGGCAGCAGCGTCGGGCCCGCGCCGGAGGACGGCGCCCATCCTGCGCCCACGCTTTCCGGCGAGGACCGGACAGCCATCCTTGCCTCCGAGGCAACGTGGGCGGCGCAGCTGGACCGGCGCCGGGGGAGCAGGGAGCAGTTCGGCCAGCTGATGGTCCAATGGGAGGCCCTGCTGGCCAACGTGCCTGGTCAGGCGCTGCCGGTCAATGACGTTGCTTACCTTCGGGCGTCGCTCCGGGTCCCCGCCTGGCGTGACGCCGTCCTGGTGATGGCCGCCGCCGGTCAGGCGGCTGCCCTGGCCGGTGCCGAGAGGTTCGGCATCTTCGATACCGGCTGCATCCTGGCTCCGGTGGGGCCTGCGTTTCTGGGCGCCTCACCTTCCGGACTTCCAGCGTCGGGAGCCGGACTGCCAGGACGGGAACCTGCCGGACCGGGTACCAAAGGCATGCCGGGCATTCCGGGATATGGCGAAGTCCTGTTGGGGCTGGACCCGGTGGTTCCTGCCTGGCACACACTCAACAGCCTGGACGCAGTGCTGGAACAACTTTCGGCAGCCGGCGGGCAGGCCGGTGCAGCCGCGCTGGCCGGGCGTGGGTGGATCGCGTGGTGCAGGGGGCGGGGGTCTTACGCTGCTGCGTACCTCGGCCGCGCGCTTGAGGAGGAACCAGGCTACCGGCTCGCTGAACTCATGCTTGAGCTGGTGCGGCGCGGCACCCTCTGCGGCTGGGCTGCACGCAAGGAGGCCGCCTGGCGGAAATTCCAACCGGATGCAGCCTGACCGGTTGCAGCCTGACCATTTGCAAAGGCCAGGGTCCTGCCGCCATCCCGGCCGCGAAGGCTGCCGGGGGCGGCCCAGGCCGGATGGCCCCAGCTCCGGCGATGGGGACAGCCTTGAGGTCGGGTTTGGCAAAACCGTGAGACAATGGTTGCCGAGACCCGGTTGGGTCCGTGGATCAAGTGCATGTGATGTAGCCCAGTCGGGAACATTACGGCCGCCCCGGCAGTTCTACTTGTAGACTCTGCCGGCCGTGGTTGCATCTGATGTTCATCACGGACTTGACAGGGTCATAGTGGTGTTGCCCGTATGGTGATTCCACAGACCGCCGCTAGAAAGGTTTTCTGTGACCCCGTCTTCCGCGAAGAAGGAACCCGCCGCCCAGGACGATTTGTCCCCTGAGGCGAAGCAGGCTGCAACGAACGCCAAGCGAGCAGCGACGCGGGCAGCCAACAAAGCCATCAAGGATGCCTCCGGTGAATCCGGTTTGGACGGCAAGCCCGAGCCCAAGAAGCGCGGGCCCAAGCCCGGCGCGAAAGCCGCTGCCGAAGCAGCCGGAAAATCCGCGCGCGGCGCATCGGACTCCGATGATGAGGACGTTGAGGAAGACCTCGACGACATCAATATTGCCGATGACAGCGAGATCAACGCAGCCAAGGCCGCATCAGCAGCCACGGGCAAGGGTTTTGTCTACTCGGATGCCGATGACGACGACGCCCCTGTCCAGCAGGTGATGTCGGCCGGTGCCACGGCTGACCCCGTCAAGGATTACCTCAAGCAGATCGGTAAGGTTGCGCTGCTCAATGCCGAGCAGGAAGTGGACCTCGCGCTCCGGATCGAAGCCGGGCTCTTCGCCGAAGAGAAAATCAATGCCGATGACGGCTCGATGGACCCCAAGTTCAAGCGTGAACTTGAGTTCGTCATCCACGACGGCAAGCGCGCCAAGAACCACCTGCTTGAAGCCAACCTCCGCCTGGTGGTCTCACTGGCCAAGCGCTACACCGGCCGCGGCATGCTGTTCCTGGACCTTATCCAGGAAGGCAACCTGGGCCTGATCCGCGCTGTCGAGAAGTTCGACTACACCAAGGGCTTCAAGTTCTCCACGTACGCCACGTGGTGGATCCGCCAGGCCATTACCCGCGCCATGGCAGACCAGGCCCGCACCATCCGCATCCCGGTGCACATGGTTGAAGTCATCAACAAGCTGGCCCGCGTGCAGCGCCAGATGCTTCAGGACCTGGGCCGCGAACCCACGCCCGAAGAACTGGCCCTCGAACTGGACATGACTCCTGAGAAGGTCGTGGAGGTCCAGAAGTACGGCCGCGAACCGATCTCCCTGCACACCCCGCTGGGTGAAGACGGTGACTCCGAGTTCGGCGACCTCATCGAGGATTCCGAGGCCGTGGTTCCCGCTGATGCCGTGAGCTTTACTCTCCTGCAGGAACAGCTGCACTCCGTCCTGGACACCCTGTCAGAGCGCGAAGCCGGCGTGGTAGCGATGCGCTTCGGCCTGACCGATGGCCAGCCGAAGACTTTAGACGAAATTGGCAAGGTCTACGGTGTGACGCGTGAGCGCATCCGCCAGATCGAATCCAAGACCATGTCCAAGCTCCGCCACCCGTCACGGTCGCAGGTACTGCGGGACTACCTGGACTAGATCAAGGACTCAGGCAGCGCGGGTCACCTTCCGCCCATCATCTTCGGATCCATGGGTGTGAAGGGGACCCGCGTTTTCCTGTCTTGGGCTTCATGACAAAGAAGAGGACCCCTCCGGCTGGAGGGGTCCTCTTCGAGGTGTATCAGGTTGTGGTATTCCTGGTCAGTCGACGGCTACGGGAGCCTTCTCGTGAAGCCTGCCCGTCTCATCGTGCCAGTCGGAGCTCAACGGCCTCAGCGTAGCCTCGATTGCGCGGGCATGGTGGCCGCAGAACAGCAGCTCACCGCCGGAGGACTCGAGTACAGCACGGACGTATGCCTGAGCTCCGCAGCGATCGCACCGGTCCAGTGCGTTGAGTGTGCGGTCTGCCACTGCTGTTGTCATGTCGGCCTCCTTAGTAGATCTGTATGTCTATATAACCAGTATTCGTATCAATCCCATCGCAAGGACGGGTCAAGTTCGCTGTCCGCGTAGCCACAAGAATCGATCAAGCCGCCGGCGTGGGTCACGGAAGGATAACGAGTGGCCTCGCCCACAGCCTGGGGGACGTGTGGCAGGCACCCGTCCGCTGCGGCGCCGACTAGGCTTGATGGAGCGCCCGCAGCGCCAGCTGTTCCGTCACTGAAGGAGTTCACAACCCGTGGCACCAAGTTCTGATTACACCGCCCGGCACCTTTCTGTCCTGGAGGGCCTCGAGGCCGTCCGTAAGCGCCCCGGCATGTACATCGGCTCCACCGATTCGCGCGGGTTGATGCACTGCCTGTGGGAGATCATCGACAACTCGGTGGACGAAGCGCTTGCCGGTTTTGGGCACGACATCAAGATCATCCTGCACGCGGACAACTCGGTGGAAATTCACGACGACGGCCGCGGCATCCCCGTGGACGTGGAACCCAAGACGGGCCTCACCGGCGTCGAGGTGGTCTTCACCAAGCTCCATGCGGGCGGCAAGTTCGGCGGCGGATCCTACACGGCCTCCGGCGGCCTGCACGGCGTGGGCGCCTCCGTGGTGAACGCCTTGTCTGCGCGACTAGACGTGGAAGTGGACCGCGGCAGCAAGACGTACAAAATGTCGTTCCGGCGCGGCGAGCCGGGGCGTTTCCAGGATCAGGGATCCAAGCTGGACCCGTCGGCAGTGTTCGCGCCCTTTGTGGACGGCTCGGTGCTGGACGTGGTGGGCAAGGCGAAGCGTGGTGTAACCGGGACCCGGATCCGCTACTGGGCCGACCGCCAGATTTTCACGCCGGACGCCAAGTTCTCCTACGACGAACTGGCTGCACGGGCACGTCAGACCTCCTTCCTGGTACCGGGGCTCAAGCTCACCGTCCGCGATGAGCGCCGGCTGGCCGGTACCCCCGGTGAAGCAGCTGGCCACGAAGAGGTGTTCCACCACGACGGCGGCTTGTCCGAGTTCGTGGAGTTCCTGGCCGCCGATCCCGCCGTCACCGATGTCTGGCGGCTGCACGGTTCAGGTAAGTTCAAGGAAACCGTGCCGGTACTCGACGAACGTGGCCACAGCCAGCTCGCCGAGGTTGAACGTGACTGTGAAGTGGACGTGGCTCTCCGGTGGGGCATCGGCTACGACAGCACCGTCCGCAGCTTCGTCAACATCATCGCCACGCCCAAAGGCGGTACCCACCAGTCAGGCTTCGAGCAAGCGCTGGTCAAGACGTTCCGGAAAGCAGTGGAGGCCAACGCCCGCAAGCTGAAGGCCGGCAATGACAAAATCGAGAAGGATGACATCTTTGCCGGCCTGACGGCTGTCCTGACGGTCCGGTTGGCCGAGCCGCAGTTCGAGGGCCAGACAAAGGAAATCCTGGGCACCTCCGCCGTCCGCGCCATCGTCTCGAAGGTGGTGGAGCAGGAGATCACCGCGAAGCTGAATTCAGCCAACCGGAACGATAAAGCCCACTCCGCGCTGCTCCTGGAAAAGATCGTCAGCGAGATGAAGTCCAGAATTTCCGCGCGGGTCCACAAGGAGACCCAGCGGCGCAAGAATGCCCTGGAAACCTCGTCCATGCCCACCAAGCTCGCCGACTGCAGGACGGACGACGTCGACCGTTCCGAACTGTTCATCGTGGAAGGCGACTCCGCACTGGGAACTGCAAAGCTGGCGCGGTCCTCGGACTTCCAGGCTCTGCTGCCCATCCGCGGCAAGATCCTGAACGTGCAGAAGGCGTCCGTAGGGGACATGCTGTCCAACGCGGAATGTGCTGCCCTGATCCAGGTGGTGGGCGCCGGTTCCGGCCGCAGCTTCGACATCAACGCGGCCCGGTACGGCAAAGTCATTCTCATGACCGACGCCGACGTCGACGGCGCCCACATCCGGACGCTGCTGCTGACACTCTTCTTCCGGTACATGCGCCCGATGATCGACGCGGGACGGGTCTATGCTGCCGTGCCGCCGCTGCACCGGGTGGAGGTCATTAACGCCGGGCAGAAGGCCAACGAGATGATCTACACCTACTCGGAGGCTGAACTCCACGTGCTCCTGGCCCGGCTGGCCAAGGAAGGCAAGCGCTACAAGGAACCGATCCAGCGGTACAAAGGCCTGGGCGAGATGGACGCCGGACAGCTTGCCGAGACCACCATGGACCCGCGCCACCGGACCCTGCGCAAGGTGGGGATCGAGAACGCCAAGCACGCGGAGGACACGTTCGACCTGCTGATGGGATCCGATGTTGCCCCCCGAAAGGACTTCATCATCGCCGGCGCCTCCAGCCTGGACCGGGAGCGGATCGACGCCTGACGTTCCGTGACGGCTCGGCCCACGGCGGCACGGCCAGCGACGGGGATTCAGTCCGAGACGGGGGTTCAGCCCAGCAGGCCCGGCACGATCAGCAGGGCGGTGGGCAGGGCCAGGAGCAGGGCGCAGCCGGCAAGCACCATCCCGCGGGCGGCGGCAGGCAGCTGCGGCTGAGGGGAAAGCAGCCGGCTGACTCTGGAAATAGTGGTCCTGGCAGAACCTGAGACGGCGCCGGTGGGCGCCTCAAGCCCGTCCAGGGTAAGGCTGGGATGCGTGGACGGCGTCGCGTCGGCCGCCATGCTTCCCGCCATACCCGCCCCCATGCCTCCGGCCATACCTCCGGCCATACCTCCGGTCGGTCCGCTGGCCACAATGGCGATCGCCTTGATAAGCGTGGCTTTGCTTTCCGTCTTGAGCGCTACGTCATCAGCCAGCATTTCGATGAGAGAGTTCACCGCCTCCTGCGCCAGGCGGGTGGTGGGAAGCCAGGGGAGCGCCTGGCGCCACGCGGCAAACGCCCAGAGCAGGAGATGGTGGCGCTGGTTGAGATGGGCATTCTCATGGCTCAGGACAGCCCGTAATTCAGCTGGCTCCAGGGCCGCCATCAGGCCGTCTGAGAGCACGGTGACGGAGCGGGCCCCGCCCGGCAGGCAGTAGGCGACAGGTGAATCGTGGCTGATGACCACCGTGCGGGCCGCAGCGGCGGACGGGGCGGCCAAAAGGGCCAGGAGTTCCCGGTGCCTGCGCCGCTGCCGTTCGATCTTGTAGTACGTCAGCAAGAGGGTGAAAACCAGGTGGGCGGTGAGCAGTGCTGCGGCGGACAGGGCGAAGAGATGCCAGAAGCCCAATGCCGTGGTGGGCGCGTTGAAGAGGACCATTCCCGCCAGCCCACGCAGCCCGGAGATGAGGTTGTCACCGATCGGTTCGAGCCCATAGACCAGCATGGCGCCGATCATGGACAGCCCGCCCGCAAGTGCTATTGCCTGCCACAGCAGCATGGCCGTGAACGGCGACCGGGCAGGCCAGGAGGCACGGGAAAGCAAGATAGGCACTGGCCATGCCAGGACTATCGCAAGGACCGCCAGCAGGTACGAGGTCCAGAACATGGTCCGCTAGATGTGGCCAAGCAGTTTGCGCAATGTTTCCGCTTCAGTGTCCGTCACGGAGCCGATGAACCGTGCCAGCACGGCTTCGCGGTCAGGTGCTGAGCCCAGCACTTCATGCATGAGCTCCGCCGTGTGGTCTTCCCTGCTGGAAACGGCCTGGTAGCGGTGCGGCCGCGTGCCGCGTTCCCGCTCCACGAGGCCCTTCTTCTCAAGCCGTGAGAGGACGGTGAGGACCGTGGTGACGGCAAGCTCCTTGCCCTCGTGCCCGGCAGCATCCCCGTTTGCCTCGGTGGTTGTTGCCAGTCTGTCGCGCAGGGTATTCGCTGTGGCTGGTTCGTGGCCCGCCCAGAGCAGATCCATCACTGCCCGTTCCAGTTCGCCAAGACTTGCCATTGCAATACTTCCTTCGATTTCCCCGCACCGGGCCGTTGAGGGCCGTGGTGACTGCACTAAGCGCTACAGATACAAAAACAAATTTACCTTTTTTTCGCCTGAGTTTCTACGTACGGTAGAACACTGCGCGCGCCGCGGCCTTGTGGGAGCCACTTCCAGGTGGAACTGTTGGTTTTTACAGTGCCCGCCGCATTGTTCTACACTCTGTAGAAGTCAAAGTTCTACGAATGGTAGAAAAGTTGCACCGCCAACCCGAGGGACTGCTGTGGAAGCTCTGGAAATCGCACGCTGGCAATTCGGCATTACCACCGTTTACCACTTCATGATGGTGCCCCTCACCATCGGACTGGGCCTGGTGGTTGCCGTGATGCAGACGCTCTGGCACCGCACCGGCAAGGCGGAATACCTCCGGATGACCAAGTTCTGGGGCAAGCTCTTCCTGATCAACTTCATCATGGGCGTGGCCACCGGCATTGTGCAGGAGTTCCAGTTCGGCATGGCCTGGAGCGAGTACAGCCGGTTTGTCGGAGACGTGTTCGGGGCGCCGCTGGCCCTTGAGTCGCTGCTGGCCTTCTTTGTTGAGTCCACGTTCCTGGGCCTGTGGATCTTCGGCTGGAAGCAGCTGAAGCCGGCCATCCACCTCGCCTGCCTCTGGGTGGCTGTGGTGGGATCGGTGTTCTCCGCGTACTTCATCATCGTGGCCAACAGTTGGATGCAGCATCCGGTGGGCGCGGAGATTATCGACGGCCGGCCGGTCATGACGGACGCCTGGGCCGTGTTCACGAACAACACCGCCCTGGTTGCCTTTCCGCACACCCTGATGGGAGCACTGGCCGTTGCCGGCGGCTTCCTCCTGGGCATTGCCTGGTACCACCTCTGGCGCAGGCGCACGGACGGCATCGATGCCATCGGCGTTGACGGCCGCGTGGTTCCCGGCGAAGCCGGCATCCCAGGCCGCGACCGGACCGATCACAAAGTGTGGATCCGCTCCTTGCGGATCGGCGCCGTCGTCGCCATGATCTCATTCGCCGGCACCGCCCTGACCGGTGACCTGCAAGGCAAGCTGATGTTTGAGCAGCAACCCATGAAGATGGCCGCGGCCGAGGCCGCCTGCCACGACGGCACGGGCTTCTCGGTGCTGAGCATCGGGAACCTGGGCTCCAAGAACTGCGATGACATCAAGGCCCTGATCGAGGTTCCGGGCATCCTCTCCTTCCTGGCCAATGGCGACTTCACCACAGAGGTCAGGGGCGTCAACGGACTCCTGGACCAGTACAAAACCGACTACGGAACGCACCTGCCCGACAACCCGATCTATGGCGAGCGGGCCGGCCAGGAGATCGAGTACGTCCCGGTTATGGAAGTCACCTACTGGGGCTTCCGGATGATGATCGGCTTCGGCGGCCTTGCGGCGCTGGCGGCGCTCATTGCGCTCTGGGTGACGCGGAAGGGCACCGTGCCTGCATCGCGCTGGCTGATGCGCCTGGCGGTGTTCGGCATCCTGGCCCCGTTCGGCGCCAACGCGGCCGGCTGGATCTTTACCGAGATGGGCCGGCAGCCGTTTGTGGTGGCCCCCAACCCGGACCTGAACGGCATCGATCAGGTATTTATGTTTACCGCGGCCGCAGTCTCACCCGGAGTCTCCGCTGGCGAACTGCTGACGTCATTGATCGTCCTGACCGCCGTCTACGCCGTACTGCTTGTGGTTGAGGTCAAGCTCCTGGTCAAGTACATCCGGGGCGGCGTGGTGTCCGCGATGCCGGAACTTGCACACACCCCGGCCGACGAAAACGAGGACCCCACCAAGGGTCCGGGCACCGGCAAGCCCGCCGACGACGTCCTGGCATTCGCCTACTAAGAAGAGCAGAGGATACTCGAGCATGGAACTGCTGCCCACTATCTGGTTCATCGTGATCGCGGTGCTTTGGACCGGCTACCTCTTCCTTGAAGGCTTTGACCTCGGCGTGGGAATGCTGATGAAGCTGTTCGCGCGGGACAACACCGAGCGCCGGGTGCTGCTGAACACCGTCGGCCCGGTCTGGGACGGCAACGAGGTTTGGCTGATCACGGCCGGGGCCGCAACGTTTGCGGCGTTCCCGCTGTGGTATGCCTCGCTGTTTTCCGCGCTCTACCTCCCGCTCCTGGTGGTGCTGGTTGCCCTCATCTTCCGTGCCGTGGCCTTCGAATACCGCGGCAAGGTGGACGCCGACGCCTGGCGGGCGCGGTGGGACTGGGCCATTGCCCTGGGGTCCTTCCTTGCCGCCTTCGGCGTGGGCGCTGCCCTGGCCCTGACCACCACGGGCCTGCCGCTGAACGCGAACGGCGACCGCGTAGGCGGTGCGTTCGCGTGGTTCAGCGGTTATGCCGTGCTGGGCGGGCTGGCCGTGGTGGGGTTCTCCCTCCTGCACGCGCTGGCGTTCCTGGCACTGAAGACCGACGGCGATGTACGCCACCGCGCGCGCCGCTGGTTCGTCCGGCTGCTTCCGGTCCTGCTGCTGCCACTGGCCGGCTGGGCGCTTATCATCCAGTTCCTGGAGGGTAAGCCGTGGACCTGGGCGGCGGTGATCATGGCCGTGACGGCCGCAGCAGCCGCGTGGTTCCTGGCACGGCGGGGCTCCGAAGGCAGGGCGTTTATGGCGATGGGGGTCTTCCTCATCCTCGGCAGCGCGTCGATTTTCGGTGCCGTGTTCCCGGTGGTCCTGCCTTCCACCCTCGAGCCTGCGTTTGACCTCACCGTTGCCAACGCGTCGTCGTCCGATTACACGCTCGGGCTCATGAGCGTGGTGGCGGCCGTTGGCCTACCCCTCGTGATCACCTACCAGGCGTGGACCTACTGGGTGTTCCGGCGCCGTGTCAGCGCGTCCCACATCCCCGCGGCCCACAGCTTCCTGCCGGCCATTGCCGTCAAGGCATTCACAACGAAGGGCTGACCGGCAGTGCGCCCAGATTTTCCGGCCGGACCGGCCACCCGCTCCGCCCTCTACTGGCTTGGCCTGCTGGCAGCGCTGAAGGCGCTTTCACTGGTCCTGATGGGCCAGGCCGTGGCTGCCATGCTGTCCGGGCTGGCCACCGGGAACGGGTCCTGGCCCGAGCAGCTGCCCTGGGGCCTGGCGGGCGTTGTCCTGAGGTCCGCCACAGTGTGGGCCCAGGGCATCGCCGCGCGCCGCGCCGCGCTGGGCATCAAAGAGGAACTCCGCTCCGAACTGCTGACCCGGACCCTGCGGAACGGGGCGCGCAGCACCGGCCCGGCCGACGGCGGGCTGGCCGTGCTGGCTACACGCGGGCTGGATGCGCTGGACAGCTACTACACGCAGTTCCTCCCCGCCCTGGTGAACTGTGCCGCGATTCCGCTGCTGCTCGGGGCGCGCATCCTGTTCACCGACTGGGTCAGCGCGGTGGTGATTGTCCTGACAGTTCCGCTCGTCCCGCTGTTTATGGTGCTGATTGGCCGCTACACCGAGGACCATGTCCGCGAGGCCCAGGAAACCCTGACCCGGCTGTCCGCACACATGCTGGAGCTGGCCAAGGGCCTGCCCGTACTGGTGGGACTGGGCCGTGCCACGGCTCAGCGCAAGGCCCTCGAGGAGATCTCGGAGGAATACCGTGTGAGGACCATGGGGACACTGCGCACTGCGTTCCTGTCCGCATTGGCCCTGGAACTGATAGCCACGATTTCCGTCGCAGTGGTTGCCGTGTTCATCGGCGTCCGCCTGGTGCACGGCGACATGCCACTCGAATCCGGCCTCCTGGCGCTGATCCTCGCGCCGGACTGCTACCTGCCGCTCCGGGAGCTGGGCACCGCCCACCACGCCACTGATGACGGCCGGGCGGCCCTGGCCGAGACGAGGAAAGTCACTGAAGCGCCCGAGCCGCGGCCGTTGCCCGCACAGGGAAGCGAAGCATCCGCGTACGACGGCGGCAGCCGGGGTTCCGTGCCCGGGTCCGGGGGAGTGACGGTCACCGACCTCACCGTCACGTACTCCGGACGGTCCGCTCCCGCCGTCGGGCCCCTGACCTTCACTGCCCCGCACGGGCTGATCACCGCCTTGGACGGCCCCAGCGGCGCCGGCAAGAGCACTGTCCTTGGCGTGCTGGCCGGGACCGTCGGGGACGGCGGCGGAACCACGGTATCCGGCCGCCTCTCCGGCCTGCAGCGCGACGCAATCGCCTGGGTTCCGCAGCATCCGGTCATGGTGGCGGACTCCGTACTCGACGAAGTCCTCCTCTACCTCAATGGCGGCATGGGCTCGGACACTCCGGCAGGAGCGGAGGCGGCAAAGGAGTGCCTGGCAGCGGCGGCTGCCGGGCACCTCGCCGGCCACCATCCGGCCGAACTGAGCCCGGGGGAGCTGCGGCGCGTTGCGTTGGCACGAGGCCTGGCCCGTATCAGGTCCGGTGCCACCGTTCTGCTTCTCGACGAGCCCACCGCACACCTTGACCGGCTATCGGCGGCGCTCGTGCAGGACTCGATCTGTGCGCTCCGGGGCCGAGTGACGGTCATCCTGGTGGCTCACGACCAGCAGACCCGCGAGCTGGCCGACCACCTGGTGCCCGTATCTGCCCACGGCATCACAGCTCCCTCCGACGGAGCTGCGCTGATCGACGTGACAGCGCCGTCCGGGGAGGCCATGACGGCCTCGGTGACGCTGCCGTCCGGAACCGGGCGCGACGGCGGAACCGTGGCGGCCATAGATCAGGTGCACGCCACGGAGACTGCACGGCGTCGTCCGACGAAGGCCCAGACGCCCGCGGCAGGGACTCCGCGGCCAAGCGGGACCGCCCGCCTCCTGGCCGGTCTGCTGTCACCAGTGGCCGGCCGGTTCACCGGCGCCGCCGTGGTGGGCACTTTTGCCGCCATTTTCGCTGTGGCCCTGTCCGGCCTGTCCGGCTGGCTCATCATCAGGGCCAGCGAACAGCCGCCCATCCTGTACCTGCTTACTGCCATCGTCGGGGTGCGGTTCTTCGGGATCGGGCGCGCCGTCCTGCGCTACTGGGAACGGCTCCTGCTGCACGATGCCGTCTTCGGCGCCCTCACCCGGCTGCGCGGCCGGCTGTGGGAATCACTGAGCCGCAAGGCGCTGGCGCTTCGACGGCTCCTGGAGGGCGGCAACGTCCTGGGCACGGTGATTGACGACGTCGACACCGTCCGCGACCTGCTGCCGCGGGTTGTCCTGCCGCCTGTCACGGCGCTTGCCGTGGCCGGTTCAGCGCTGGTGGCAACCGCCCTGGCGGCGCCTGCAGCGCTGCCGGCCGTCGCCTTGGCAGCAGCTCTCAGCCTGTTCGTGGCGCCGGCCGCCGCCCTGTGGGGGGACCGTCGCTCGGCCACAGCGGAACAGAGCCTGCGGGCAGGCATCCTGCGGCGCACGTCTGCTGCGCTGGATGCCCGGCCGGAGCTGCACGCGAACGGCATCGCTGCAGCCGTCCTGGACGCGTTGCGCTCCGAGGACCGCTTGGCCACCCGGGCATCGCAGCGTTCCGCCTGGGCCGAAGGCCTCGGCCAAGCCATTACCGTCGCTGCCTGCGGAAGCGCCGCTTTGGCTGCTGCCGTGCTGGCTGCACCCCAGGTGCTGGCAGGAACCATGGAGCCCGCCACTGCCGCGGTTGTTGTCCTACTGCAGTTGGCGTTGGTGGAACCGTACGCAGCGATGACGACGGCGGTGCGCCAGTACCCGGCGCTTCGCAGCGTTATGCGCCGGGTCGCGGAGTCAGGGGTGCTGGAAGGCGACGCCACGGAAACCGGGGACGGCGACGGCCTGCATGTTGTCCCCGCTCGTTCCGGCGCCGCCGCGGGCGTTGAACTGGAAAACGTCGGGGCGGCCTGGCCCGGCGGGGAACCCGTGTTCTCCGCGGTCTCCGCAACTGCCGGACCGGGCACCTGGCTGGCGGTCACCGGACCGTCCGGCGCGGGGAAATCCACGCTGCTCGCCGTCCTGCTCGGATTCCTGCCGGCCGCCACGGGCCGGGCAGCTGTGACGGGGACGGCGGCCTGGTGCCCGCAGGAGGCACACCTGTTCGATTCGACGCTGCGGGGCAACCTGAAGCTGGGCGTCCCCGTCGCGGAGGCGCCGGGTGTCTCTCCTGCACGCGGGGACAGTGCGCCTGCCGCCGGTGACGCCGAGCTGGAAGCGGCGTTGACCGCCGTCGGCCTCAGCGCCCTGGTCTCGAGGCTGCCGGCCGGTCTGGACACCCGGATCGGGCCGGGCGGTTCCTTCCTCAGCGGCGGCGAGCGGCAACGGCTGGCCGTGGCGCGGACCCTGCTGACGGGGGCCGAGGTCATCCTGCTCGACGAGCCCACGGCTCATCTGGACGCGCAGGCGGGACGGGAAATGCTGGCAGACCTCCGCGCCGGCCTGAAAGACCGCACAGTGGTCATGGTGACCCACAATCCGGCCGACATCCGGCCGGATGACGCCCGGCTGGAGCTCTCAGCAGCTTCCCGGACGGGCGCGGCCGCTTCGCTGGTTGGTTGAGTCCGCAGCCTGAATGCCGGGCCTGCGCTGCCCGGCCATCCCCGGCTCAGCGTCCCGGCTCAGCCGTCTGCTCCTCAGCCGTCCACATCGTGGAGGTGATGGACGACGTCGTGCAGGAAGTACCGCGCGAGCGTCAGAACCGTGAATGCGGAACCGTTGCTGCGCATGCCCCGCCGTCCCCACTCTGCCTCCCGGACGCCGGCGAAGGACTCGGCGACCTGCTTGCCCTCCGCCGTCAGTTCGGCGCTGACCACGGCGGGATCGGCGTTGGCGTAATCCTTTTCGACGGCGGTGCGGTCCTGGTCCCAGTTCTCAAACCGGGCGCCGTCGGCGTCGAGCATGAGGTTAAGCCGCTGGTCGAACAGCGTGAAGACGTCGCGGACGTGGCAGGCGTATTCCAGGGCCGACCACGTCCTGTCATCCGGGCGTTCGGCAACCTCAGGCCGGCGGAGGACGGCCCGCCAGCGCGGCAGCATGTTCTCCACGCTGCCTGGCACCGTGGCCGGTGTGGCGGTGGAAGCGTCGAAGGAACACTCGGGGCACGGCCGGGAAAGGACCCAGGTCCAGTCCTTTTCATCAGGAATGATAGGCATGGCAGCAGTCTAGGACGGATCGCTCCAGGCCATGGCCGGACCCACCGCGTCCACTGCCTGGGACAGCGGAATCCCCGAACCGTCCCGCCGGCCGTGCTCCTGCGGCAGCGACCTGGCAATGCCGCCCAGCGATGAAGCCTTCGCGGGTCCGTGCCCGGCCCACGCCAGCAGCAGCGTGTCTTCGCCCTTGAGGAACCTGTGGGCGCGGACGCCTGCTGTCGCACGGCCCTTGGCAGGGTACTCGGCAAAGGACGTCACTTTCGCAGCACCCGGCGCGGTGCCGGGAAGGGCGCCGTTGGTGCCGGCAATGGTGACCACCACGGCTGCGTCGTCGGAGGCGGTAACCGCCCCGAAGAACAGCACCTGGTCCCCGACGCCGAGCTTGATACCCACCATGCCGCCGGCTGTCCTGCCTTGGGCCCGGACGTTGGCGGCGCTGAAACGGAGCAATTGAGCCTCACGGGTCAGGAACACCAGATCGGTCTCCTCAGACCCGGCCGGCGCCACACCCACCACCACGTCTTTGTCCTTGAGCGCAATGACTTCCCAGTCCTCGCGGTTCAGGGGGTAATCGGGCTGGACCCGCTTGACCACACCCTGGGCGGTGCCGACGGCCAGGATCTCATCCAGCGGGGCGAACGCCACCAGCGTTTCACCCTTCAGCAGCGTGATGAAGTCCTTGGCCGGGACACCGCCGGTGAGGTTGGGCAGGCCGGACATCGGCGGCAGTACCGGCATGTCCATGACCTGAAGCCGCAGCATCCGGCCTTGGGAGGTGACCGCGGCTATTTCCCCGCGGGCTGAGGTCTTGACCACTGAGCGGTAAACGTCGTGTTTGGCCCGCGGCCCGGACTCGGCGAGGGGCTCCTGGTTGGACGTGCGCGCGATCTGGCCCGACGCCGTCAGGATGGCCCAGCAGGGATCGTCGGAGATCTCCAGGGCGAGCGGCGCGGCCTTGCCTTTGCCGTTGGGGGCGGCCGCCAGGGCCGCGGCCACGGTAGGGGACACGGCCTCGGATTCGAGCAGCACAGTCCGCCGCGGCGTGCCGTATTTTTCGGCGATTTCGCCGAGTTCGGAGGACACAAGTCCGCGCAACCGCTCCTCGGAGCCGAGGATGGCTTCCAGCTCCGCGATCTCGCGGCGCAGTTCTTCCTGCTCCTTTTCAAGCTCGATCCGGGAGTACTTGGTCAGCTGCCGCAGCCGCAGTTCCAGGATGTAGTTGGCCTGGATCTCGGAAAGATCGTAGATGGACATCAAACGGACCCTGGCCGCCGCCACCTCATCCGAGGAACGGATGATCTGGATGACCTCATCGATGTCCACGATGGCGATCAGCAGGCCCTCCACCAAATGCAGGCGGTCCTTCTTCTTGCCCAGCCGGAATGCCGTCCGCCGGCGCACCACATCGATCCGGTGCTCCACGTACACGGAGAGCAGCTTCACCAGGCCGAGGGTTTGTGGCTGGCCGTCCACGAGGGTCACGTTGTTGATGCCGAAGGAATCCTCCATCGGCGAGTAGCGGTAGAGCTGCTGGAGGACGGCGTTCGGGTTGAACCCGTTCTTCAGCTCGATGACCAGGCGCAGGCCATGCTGGCGGTCCGTCAGGTCAACGATGTCACTGATCCCGGTCAGTTTTTTGCTATTGACCGCGTCCTTGATCTTCTCGATCACCTTTTCGGGGCCCACCATGTACGGCAGCTCGGTGACGACCAGGCCGGTGCGCCGGGCCGAGAGCTGCTCGATCTCCACCTTCGCCCGGGTCTTGAAGGAACCGCGTCCGGTGGCGTAGGCGTCCCGGATGCCGTCCAGGCCTACGATCCGGCCGCCCGTTGGCAGGTCCGGTCCGGGCACAAAGCGCATGAGGTCATCGAGGGTCGCGTCCGGGTGGGCGATCAGGTGCCGCGCGGCGGAGATGACCTCCACCAGGTTATGCGGCGCCATGTTGGTGGCCATCCCGACGGCGATGCCCGTGGCGCCGTTGACCAGCAGGTTGGGGAACGCGGCCGGAAGGACGTCGGGCTGGGTCAGCTGGTTGTCGTAGTTGGGGACAAAGTCCACCACGTCTTCGTCGAGGTGGTCGGTCAGCGTTAGGGCCGCCGCCGCGAGCCTGGCCTCCGTGTACCGGGGTGCCGCGGGACCGTCGTCGAGGGAGCCGAAGTTGCCGTGGCCGTCAATCAGCGGCAGGCGGAGCGAGAAGTCCTGGGCCATCCGGACCATGGCGTCATAGATGGCAGTATCGCCGTGGGGGTGGAGTTTGCCCATGACCTCGCCCACCACACGGGCGCTCTTGACGTGGCCGCGGTCCGGACGCAGGCCCATCTCGCTCATCATGTACAGGATCCGGCGCTGGACCGGTTTGAGCCCGTCCCGGGCATCAGGCAAGGCCCTGGAGTAGATCACCGAATAGGCATACTCCAGGAAGGAGCCTTCCATCTCGGACGTGACATCGATGTCCACGATGTTCTCGACGAAATCCTGGGGAGCGTCCCCGGCAGGGGCTGGGCTTTGGCGGCGGGCCATGGGGCTGGTGGATCCTTCTGGGTTACTCGTGGTGCTGTGGTCTGGGCGCAGGCCTGGAGGAAGACCTCCGGGCACACGGCCTGTGCCGTCAGTTTGTGGTTAGGCTAAGCCTATGGTGGATCAGCCCGGGGACGGCGAATATCCGGAACATTGGGAAGCCGATGTCGTGCTCCGTGACGGTGGCACCGCGCATCTGAGGCCCATCCACCCCAGCGATGCGGACGCGGTGCAGGCTTTCCATGCCGGGCAGTCGCAGAACTCAATCTACATGCGCTTCTTCGCTTTCAAGGCCCGGCTGTCCAGCAAGGAGCTCAAGCGCTTCACCGAAGTGGACTACAAGGACCGGGTTGCCCTGGTGATCACCTTTGGCGGCGAAATCCTGGGGATCGGCCGTTACGACAGGCTTGATGATCCCCTCGAAGCCGAAGTCGCGTTCAACATCGCCGACGCCCACCAGGGCAGGGGCATCGGTTCAATCCTGCTCGAACACCTTGCCGCGGCCGCCCACGAAAACGGGATCCGCCGCTTCAGCGCCGAAGTGCTGCCGGAAAACCGCAAAATGCTGATGGTGTTCGCCGATGCCGGCTACGACGTCAAACGCCACTTCGACGACGGCGTGGTCAGCCTGGAGTTCAACATCGACCCCACCGAAAAGTCCCGGGCGGTGATGGAATCACGCGAGCACCGCGCCGAGGCGAGAAGCGTCCGGGACCTGCTGGCGCCGGGGTCCATTGCCGTCATCGGGGCGAGCCGCAAATGGGGGACCGTGGGGTACCAACTGCTGGAGCACGTCATCGAAGGCGGCTTCTCCGGGCAGGTCTACGCCATCAACCCGGACGCGTTGGAGCTCGCCGGAATGATGTCCTTCGGCAGGATTTCCGAGGTCCCGGAGCCGGTGGGGCTGGCCGTGATCGCCGTCCCCTATGAGGAAGTGGCCACGGTGGTTGACCAGTGCGCCGCGGCCGGGGTCAAGGGGCTGGTGATCGCGTCCGCGGGCTTCGCGGACGACGGCGAACGCGGCCTCGCCCGCCAGCGCAACCTGGTCCGCAAGGCCAGGGCAAACGGCATGAGGGTGATCGGGCCCGCTTCCCTGGGGATCGTGAACACCCATCCCGACGTGAAGCTGAACGCCTCCATGGCGCCCTCACTGCCACGCCGCGGGGGCCTGGGCCTGTTCACCCAGTCGGCGGCGATCGGTGTTTCCCTCTACGCGGCGTCACACCGCCGCAGGCTGGGCCTTTCCACGTTCCTGTCGGCGGGCAACCGCGCCGACGTCTCCGGCAACGACATGATGCAGTTCTGGGAGGACGACGCCGACACCACCGCGGTGGGCCTCTACCTGGAGTCGATCGGGAACCCCCGCAAATTCTCCCGGATCGCCCGGCGGCTCGCCCGCACCAAGCCCGTGGTGGTGGCCAAGTCGGAAACCATGGGGCTGCGGCTGCCGCCTGGCCACGCCGTCCGGACCACTCAGGCACCTGCCGGTGCGCTGGACGCCATGATGCGCCAGGCCGGCGTCATCCGGGTAGAGACCATAGAACAGCTGATGGACATCACCCAGATAGTGTCCGGCCAGCCGCTCCCGGCGGGGCCAGGGCTGGCCATTTTCAGCAACTCCCTGGCGCTGGGCAAAGTGGTGGCGGACAGCGCCGAGGCACACGGCCTGACCGTGGACGGCATGGTCACCGACGTGGATCTCGACGCCGGCATGTCCCTGGCACTGCCTGCCCTCCGCCGCAGCCTCCAGGACACCCTCGCGTCGGACGCCGTCCACGCCGTGGTGGCCGCGCTGCTGCCGGTGCGTGGGCTGACGGTGGACCATATCGCCGAGGTCCTGGCCGAATGCTCGGCCGCCGCCGGGAAACCGGTAGTCGCTGCCTTCACCGGAATCCTTGACCCCTCCATCTACGTGGAGGGCATGGTGGGAGGTGAGGGACGGACAGTGCCATGCTTCTCCAACGCCGGTGCGGCTGTGGCGGCGCTCGCCGCCGTGGTGCGCTACGCGGAATGGGTGGCACGGGACCCCGGCCACTTTGTCCAACCCGAAGGCTGCGATCCGGAAAGCGCACGGATCCTGCTGGATCAGCTTCTCCACGATGTCCACGGGGAGCAGCTCAAGACCCTGGAGCCGGCGTCCGCGGCCGAGCTGCTGGCGCACTACGGCATTCCAGTGCTGCCGTCCGCCGGGTTCGACTCAAAAGACGAGGCCGTTGCTGCCGCCGGCAGGCTGGGCTGGCCCGTCGCGCTGAAAACCACCGACCCGGCACTTCGCCACCGCCTCGACCTGGGCGGAGTCCGCCTCGACATTGAGGATTCGGATTCCCTCCGCCGCAACATCGAGCAGATGCGGCGCTCGCTTGCACCCTACGGTTCGTCGGCCCTGGAGGTGCAGTCCATGGCCCCCGTGGGGCAGGCGTGCACGTTCCGGGCCATTGAGGATCCGCTGCTGGGGCCCGTGGTTTCCTTCGGGCTGGCCGGGGACGCCGTCAACCTGCTGGATGACTGGGCGCACCGCGTGCCGCCGCTGTCCGCGGCCGACGTGAAGGACTTCATCCGTGGGCCCCGGGCAGCCCGCAAACTCTTCGGCTACCAGGGCCTTCCCGCCGTCGATATTGACGCCTTGGAGGAAGTCGCCGGGCGGTTGGCCTGGATGAAGGACAACCATCCGGAAATAGCCTTGGTGGAATTCAACCCGGTCCTCTGCGGAACCCAGGGCGTGTCCATCCTGGCCGCAGATATCCGGATCGGCAATGCAGCCCAGCGCACTGACAGTGCCCGCCGGGCCATGCTGGGCTGACTGCGGTTAGCATGTCCCCGGCCGATCTGTGAAAATGGGGGAATGAGCTCACAGCCTTCCCAGTCGACGCCTTCCACCTCCGGCAGTGACAACCAGGCAACCCGCCCCCACAGCTCACACAGCCACACTCCCCAGGGCCAGAGCCTGGACGGTGCGCTCCAGAAGGCGGGTTTCTACCCGCGCCTGGTGGCCGACGTCGTTGACGACGCCCTGGACGGCCGCGAATGCGTGGCCCACCTGGTGCACCTGGAAACCCACTTTGACCGGGCCGAAGTCCGCCGCCACATCACCGTGCTGGTCCTGACCGCCGACATGCTGGTGATCACCCATGTGGATGACCAGCAGCTCGATGAGGCCGGCGAACAGATCGTGGCCCAGATCTCCACCGAATCCGTGCCCGTCGCGCAGATCCGCTCCGTGGTCCTGAGCTACATGTACTCCCAGCCGCAGGACTACAGGCCCTCTGATCCGGTCCGGGAAGTCACCCTCGCCATTGCCTGGTCCGGTGGCCAGCGGCTGGACATGGGGCCCGCGAGCTGCGGAGACCCGCAATGCGAGGCAGACCACGGCTACAGCGGCACCATTGCGCAGGAGGACATCGTCCTGCGGATCAGCGCTGAAGCCGACGGTCCGCAGGCCGTCCAGGACGCCAAACTCTTCGCCCGCGCCCTGCGGGCCGTGAACACCGGCTCTACCGCTCCCGTGCCGCACGCCGGCCAGACGCTCCAGCCCCGGCCCCGGACGGGTGTGTTCGGAAACAGGCTCAGCCGCGGGCACCAGCAGCGCTAAGATGCCGGACCAAGGGAAAGCAACAGTCTACTCAGCCGCTTCCGCAGCGGTTTCCCAAGTGGCTGCCCCGCATCTGAGTATGCCGCCCGCCCCTGCCTTTGGCCGGCGGTCCATCGCGGACGTCCTCACCAGCGCGGCGGCAAGCCTCGGGCTGGAGGGTTTCACGAACGTGCTCGGCCTTCCGTCGGCGTCGCGCGTCTGCGTGGTCCTGGCCGACGGCCTGGGCCGGAACCTGCTGAAACAGAAGTCTGCCCACACGCCCTTCCTGCGCTCCGTTATGCAGTCCGGTCAGGGGGAAGTTCCCGTCTGGCTTGACTCCACGTTCCCCTCAACCACGGCCGCTGCCTTGGCCAGCTTCGGCACAGGCCTACCGCCCGGCCAGCACGGAATGGTGGGCTATGACGTCCTGGACCCGGAACAGGACAAAGTAGTCAACATGCTCGGCAACTGGGATGCCGGGGTGGACCCCGCTGAGTGGCAGCCGTTCCCTACCGTCTTAGAACGGGCCGCCGAGTCAGTTAGTGTGACCACGGTCAGCCTCCCGCAGTTCGGCAACTCGCCCATGACCCAGGCGGCCCTCCGCGGCGGGAATTTCGTCTCAGCCGTGACGGCCCACGCCCGCACGGCTGCCGCCGCCGAAGCCATGGACACCGCCGGCCGGTCCCTGATGTACTTCTACGTCAACGAACTGGACAAGGCAGGCCACCGGCACGGTTGCCAGTCTGAACAGTGGGAACACCAGCTCGAAGAGCTCGACGCAACCGTCAAACGGCTCAACGCGTCGCTCCCGGCCGGGACCACCGTACTCCTCACAGCGGACCACGGGATGCTCGACGTCCCGGAACAGCAGCGGATCGACTTCTCCGCAGACGCGTCTCTTGTTGACGGCGTGCGGCATACGGCGGGGGAGCCCCGGATGGTTCATCTCTACCTTGAGGATCCGGCAGACGCCTCGGGCCGGGAGCGCTTGCTGGGCGCGTGGCGTGCCCGTTTCGGCGACAGAATCTGGGCCTTTACCCGGGAGGATGCCATCGCCGCCGGACTGTTCGGGGTGCTGCGCCCCGCCGTCGGGCCCCGGATTGGCGACATCATGATTGCCGCGCGGGACGCCCTGGCCCTCTACGACACACGCCGCGGGCGCCCCGCCGCCATGGAGGTGGTAGGCCAGCACGGCTCGCTGACCAAAGCGGAACGCGAAGTACCGCTGCTGTGCTTTACGGCCGAAGGCAGGCCACGCCGCCGCTGAGGCGTCAGTCCCGCTTGGTCCCGAAGACGATCTCGTCCCAGCTGGGAACCGTGGACCGCTTCGGTTTTGCGGGCTGCCGTTCAGGCTGGTCCGCGTCATGGTCGTGGTGCTGGCCGGATCCTGCGTCATCGGTGCTGGCCGTGTAAGCTGCCCGGCGCGGGCTTCCGCCGCCCAGCAGTTCGTCCAGGCCCACGTTCGGCGCGGGGCGTCCCGGCCCGGACTCGCCTGGGGCACCTTGTCCTGCGGGACGAAGCGGGGAAGCCACAATGGTGATTTCCCTCGTATCAGTGCTGACGCCGTCGTGCAGTTTCAGGACGTCGTCATCGTCAGAGTCCCGGTGCGGCGGGATAAGGCTCAGCCGGGACAGCATTGACGGCCGCGCGTCGCGCCTGCGGGTGAGGGGATCAGCTGCGGCGGCAGGCGCGGCGTCGTCCGGTGCGGTGGACTCGGCGGGAGCTGCCTCGCGGGTTTCCGGCTCGCTGTACTTCTGTTCCTTGGATTCCGGTTCAGGGACCAGCTCCGAAGGACGTGGATGGGCAGCCGGCACGCCGTGGGTCAGCAGCAGGGCCAAGGCGTCATCCGCGTCCTCGTCGACGCCCAGGCGCTGGCCGCGGCGTGAACGGAGCATATCCAGGAGACCGTCGGATTCCCTGGACTGTGGGACAGCCTGCGGGCCGGTCGAATTGCGGGCGGCCGCCGCTTCCGCGTCCGTTTCAAAGTCAAACGGCCGGTCCGAGACCGCAGTGAGGCGGCGGGCCGGGACGGGACCGTCCAGCGGCTCCAGCTCACTGAGCTGTTGAGCCCAGCGGTTGGTGTTCTGCAGTGACTTGCGGGCCGGACTGAACGTCCACCGCGCAGGCGGCTCCTCGCCGATGCCTGAGGTGCCTTCCTTTTTGGTTTCAAAACGGGCCACCACGGTCCAGTTGCCGTCCTGGCGCCGCCACGAATCCCATGCCACGGTGGAAGGTTCAATCCCGTGGGCTGAGAGCCGGTGGTTGACCATGTCGTTGAGGGACGCCGGGTTGTCGCCAAAAACGGAGCGGTAGGTGTCATGGCCGGGGGAGGGCGAAGCCACTTCCACCTTCCGCGCCTGTTGCGCTACATACTCGCGCTCGGCAAGGACGGGGCCCTCGTACCGCTCGACTTTTGCAAGGGGAAGCCCGGAAAGCTCAGCTACCTCCGCTGCGGTGGCACCGCTGCGGATCCGTGACTGGATGTCCCGCGGGGACATGGCAATGGGCGCAGCCGCTGAAGCGGTCTTCGCCGAAGACCGGCTGGCCGCCCGCAGTGCTTCATCGATCGGCAGCTGGAACATCTCGCCGCCGGCGCCGCTCAACAGGAGATGCTCCCCGTCGTCGTGTACGCCTACAAGCCGTAGATCCTGCATACAAATCCTCCACCCTGGCATTACTATCAATCGAAACTCTGCCACTCACTGGCGCCTATTTGGGTTAGGAGCAAGGGCGCGCCGCGATATTCCGGCACTTTCGGGCGCCGTTGCGGCCAGCAGCACGCGTTTCAGGAGTGCATGCGGACCGGACCCGCGCAGAAGTCTGGATTTTGCCGGCTGCTCGCGGAAAGATGTGCCCCGCGCGGGGCACAAACAGGAGGCGTCCGGCGTTATCAAGGGTGTCACCCGCTGACCGGAAAGGAACGGAGTGAGACCGAGATGGCCACCGACTACGATGCGCCGCGAAAATCCGAAGAGGATCTCACCGAGGAATCGCTTCAGGACCTGAAAACCCGGCGATCAGACATCCCCACGGCCGCGGTTGATGTGGACGAAAGTGACCTCGCCACTGGCTACGAGTTTCCCGGGGCGGACCTGTCCGGCGAGGAACTGCTGGTTCTGGTGGTGCCTCCTCTGGCGGACGAGTTTACGTGTTCCTCGTGCTTCCTGGTCCGGCACCGTTCGCAGATTGCGCGGGAGAAAGACGGCCGCTTCTTCTGCAAGGAGTGTGAGGCCTGATCCGGGGGTGCCTATTTCCGCGAAAGCGCGGCACTGAGTTCCTCGGGCCGCTTAGACGACGTCAGCCAATAGGGGGTCCGGTCTGACGGGTCGGTGATTTCGATCCGCACCACCGGGTCGATCCAGCCACGGATGCACAGGTAGGCGAGGCCGTTGAGCCGGGTCCCCCGCTGGGCCGTGGCGTCCTTGCCGTGGAACGCCGCCACTTCGCCGACGAAGCGGCGTTCGATGGTGGCACGTCCCACTGTCAAGGCGTCACTGGTGACCGTGATAGTTGGTGTGGACAGGACCAGGAGGACAGCCATGATCGTGAACAGGATCGCGGCGGCCGTGTAGCCCGCCGCCATGCTGATCGGGGCGAAAACGAGAATCCCGGCACCGGAGATCCCCGCCGCGATGACCCAGATCCAGACGTTCGGCCACAGCCTCTCCCGGAAAACCGCCGGGGTACCGGCAGAGGGGGCGTCAGGGACGGGCGCAGTGGAGCTGGATTCGGGCATGCCACCAGCTTTCCACCTTTGGCCGGCTATTTCATCTTGGGTACATCCTGCGTTTGCCTGCGGCGTCGGTTGAATCTAGGACGGAACTGCGGCTGGGCGTTAGAGTGAGTGACTGTGACTGACGAACTTGCCACTGTTGAAACCGTTCCTGACAATGAGCTGGCCGGCGCTGCAACGGAAACCGCCGCAGCTTACGGGGCCCCGACGCTGCAGGTGCAGCTGAAAATGCTCGACGCCGGGCTGGAAGCACCGTCCTATGCCCACCCTGGCGATGCAGGGGCTGACCTGCGGGCCCGGGAAGATGTGGTCCTGGCGCCGGGGGGGCGGAAGCTGGTGGCAACGGGGGTTTCCATCGCACTGCCGGACGGTTATGTTGCCCTGATCCACCCGCGCTCCGGCCTGGCCACGAAGCACGGGCTGACCATTGTCAATGCGCCCGGCACCGTGGATGCCGGCTATCGCGGGGAAATTTCCGTGACCCTCCTCAATACCGATTCCACGAACGCCATCGAGCTCCGGCGCGGCGATAGAATTGCACAGATGGTGATCCAGCGGGTGGAATATGCGCAGTTTGTCCCCGTCAACGAATTGAGCGAATCGGTGCGGGGAGCCGGCGGATTCGGATCCACCGGCGGCTTCACCTCGCCAAACGCCTGACACCCGCCGACGGCGCAACCAGCGGCGGTTGCCCGCGGCAGTCAAGACTTCCGACGGGACCTCCAGGCCGGCGAGTCACTTTCACAACTAAGGAGACAAACCCCATGGTTTTTGGGCTCGGCAGGAAATCAAAGAAGGACCAATCGGCCGACCCGGACGAATCCCAGGCCTCGGCGGAATCAACGTACGCCACTGACACGGCCTCGGCGGACGCCGGGCGGCGGGCCGCGGGCCCCTTTGATGTTTCCGAGGTCTCCAGCCGCGACGGCTACGTTGACCTCGGTGCGCTGCTGATCTCCCCGAGCGAAGGGCTCCAGCTCCGGCTCGAAGTTGAGGAAGCCACCCAGCGCGTGGTCGCCGTGACCATGGACCTGAACGGCTCCAGCCTTCAGCTGCAGGCGTTCGCTGCACCCAAGACCGAGGGACTGTGGGACGAGATCCGCGAACAGATCGGTCAGTCCGTGGGAAGCCAGGGCGGCCAGGTTGAAGAAGTCCAGGGTGGCTTCGGAACCGAACTGATCGCCAAACTGCCCGCTGGTGCAGAGGACGGCAGCCAAGGCTACAGGGTGGCGCGCTTCATCGGCATTGACGGCCCGCGATGGTTCTTGCGCGGCGTCCTGGGCGGCGCGGCAGCGATGGAGCGCGAGGCGGCGGCACCGCTTGAGTCCCTATTCCGCAAGATTGTGGTCATCCGGGGCGACAGCCCCATGCCGCCCCGGGACCTGCTTCAACTGCGGCTGCCCAAGGATGCCAGCGTCGCCCCGCCGCCTGCTTCACCCGAACTCAAGGGCCCTGAACGTGGTCCGGAAACAACACAGATTGGCTGAATCCCGCCAAGGTCCCCCGGACTCCTCTCCGGACGCGGGGATGCCCGTCAGCCGGCTGCCGGAACGGGGGAGGGTGGTGTGCCAGGGGCACATCGAATCGGTCACCTACATGCCCGCAGACCAGAACGCCGCCTTCACTGCCATTGTCTCGGACCCCGACATTCGCCAGTCCGGCACCAAGCGGGCCCAGGGAAGGGGCGGCCGCCTGCGTGTGGTCTGGCTGGGGCGGCGCAGAGTACCGGGCATCGTTGCAGGGACCGAAGTCCGCCTCGAGGGCATGCTGTCCCAAAGCCAGGGCCTGCCCACCATGTTCAATCCCCGCTATGAAATACTTTCCCGCCAGGAGAACGAATGACCTCGCCCCAGCAGCCCGAGCCGTCCAAGCAGCCCGAGGAGTCCGCCGTGAAGGGACTTGCTGAGGGCTATGCAGCCAAAGCCGGCCTGCACCGCACCCATGACGGCCGGATCGATGTTCTCAAGAGCGCCGGCGGATTCCAGGGTATCGCCGAGAGCATTGTGCCCGGCCTGGTGTTCCTGATTGCCTTCACCGTAACCCGGGACCTGACGCCGTCGCTGGTGGCCGCGCTGGCCTCCGCTGCGGTCTTTACGGTGGTACGCCTCGTCCAGCGGCGCCCGCTGACCCAGGCCCTCGCCGGAGTGGTGGGGGTGGGCATCTCGGCCTGGCTCGCCAACACCACGGGCAACCCTCAGGATTTCTACCTCCCGGGCTTCTTCACCAACATCGCCTACATCCTCGCCATGGTGATCTCCATCGCGATCAAGTGGCCGGTGGCCGGCCTGCTGTTCGGGATCATCCGCAACGAAGGGTTGGACTGGCGCAAGGACCCCGCGCGGCTTAAGGCGTACCGCCTGGGCACATGGATCATCGTGGCGGTCCTGATACTTCGGCTGGTCGTCCAGGTTCCCCTGTACCTGATGGGCGAGGACGGACTGGCCGCCCTGGCCACGACCCGCCTGATCATGGGGGCGCCGCTCTATATCCTGGGCGTCTGGATCGCGTGGCTTGTCACCCGGCCGGTACCGGCGGGATCCGACGCCCCGCCGTCGGATCAGCCGTCGAAGCCGTCGTCCTCCGGCGCCTGAGTTTCGGCAGGCTGCACGCCTTCGGGCTCATCGGCGTCGTCCTCCAGCTCGCCTGCTGATTCGGGCGACAGCAGCGCACGCAACTCGTCCTCGGCCGCGATGGTGGTGACGAAGAACAGTTCGTCGCCGCCATCGATCACGTCGTCACGGCTGGGAGTGATGGGCGCGTGGTCCCGGAGGATCGCCACCAGCGTGGAGTCCTCGGGCCAACGGATGTCGCCGACCGTCAGGCCAATGACGTAGGAATCGTGCGGCACCGTGAACTCCACCAGTGAAGCGACGCCGGTCTGCAGAGTCAGGAGCCGGACCAGGTCACCGATCTCCACAGCTTCCTCCACGAGCGCGGTCATCAGCTGGGGTGTGTTGACGGCAACGTCCACGCCCCACGAGTCGTTGAACATCCAGTCGTTCTTGGGGTTGTTGACCCGGCCCACTGTGCGGCCGACGCCGAATTCGGTCTTGGCCAGGAGCGAGACCACCAGGTTCACCTTGTCATCGCCCGTTGCTGAAACAACGACGTCGGCTTCCTCCACTTTCGCTCCCTGCAGGGTGCTGAGCTCGCACGCGTCGCCCACCAGCCAATGCGCGCCGCGCAGCCCGCTGCGTCCGATGACCTCAGGCTTGAGATCGATCAGCAGGATTTCGTGTTTGTGGGCCAGCAGTTCCCTGGCGATCGATGACCCGACGCTGCCGGCACCGACGATGACAACTTTCACTACAACTCCTTGGCGGGTGCTTTGGCCAGGATCTGGGCGACCTGGGAACTGCGGTCCACCGGCAGCATGGCGTGGACTGTGTCGCCGTCCTGGTAGGAAGTCCCGGATTCGGGGAGCATGCCCTCGCCGAACCGCGTGAGGTACGCCACCCGGATGTCGGCAACCTTTTCGACCTCACTGATCCGATGGCCGATCCAGCCGGCATCCAGATCCACTTCGGCGAGGACCAGCCGGCCGGAAGGCTCGCGGAAATCGCCGGCCAGATGTTGTTCAGGCAGGATGCGGCGCAATACCTGGTCTGCGCTCCACCGGACGGCGGCAACGGTGGGGATACCGAGCCGTTGATAGATTTCTGCCCGGCCGGGATCGTAGATCCTGGCCACAACGTGGGGGACGTGGAACGTTTCGCGCGCCACTCGGGTGGCCAGGATGTTGGAGTTGTCACCGCTCGAAACGGCGGCGAAGGCGTAGGCCTCGGCCACGCCCGCCTGCTGGAGCGTGTCCCGGTCGAAGCCCACCCCGGTGACTTTACGCCCGGTGAAGCCCTGCCGAAGCCGGCGGAACGCGCGGTCATCCTGGTCGATGATGGCGACGGAGTGACCTGCGTCTTCCAGCGTGTGCGCCAGGGTGGCGCCTACCCGGCCACATCCCATGATCACGAAATGCGCCACCGTGTCTCCCTAATTTCCGTAGCCTGTTGCTGCTGCTAGAACTCTACCGGCAGCGCGCGTGCTCCAGCCGCCCGGACGCCGTCATGACATGGGCGGGGAATCAGACTAGCTTTGTGGAGTGCTGACAATATTGAATGCCGTGAAACGGGTGCTGGTGGGCAGGCCCTTCAGGAATGACAGGCTCGCCCATACCTTGCTCCCGAAACGGATAGCACTTCCGGTTTTCGCTTCCGACGCATTGTCCTCCGTGGCCTACGCGCCCGATGAAATCCTGCTGACACTGGCCCTGGCCGGCGTGAGTGCAGTGGCCTTTTCGCCGTGGGTGGGCCTGGCCGTCATGGTTGTCCTCCTCACGGTGGTGGCGTCCTACCGGCAGAACGTGCACGCTTACCCTTCCGGCGGCGGAGACTACGAGATCGCTAACGAGAACCTGGGTAAGTTTTCCGGGCTGACGGTGGCCTCGGCGCTCCTGGTGGACTACGTCCTGACGGTGGCCGTCTCGATGTCCTCGGCGGCCACGTACCTCACCACGGCGGTGCCTTCCCTGCATGGGCAACAGGCCCTGTTCGCTACCGTCGGCGTCGTTATCCTGGCCCTCGTCAACCTTCGCGGCATCAAGGAAGCCGGCAGCGTTTTTGCCGTCCCCACGTACATTTTTATGGCCTCGATCCTCGGCATGACAGCGGTGGGCATCTTCCGGGCCGCCACCGGCCAGCTGGGCGAAGCACCGTCAGCGGCCTTCGAGATTGTGCCGGCTCCCGGTTTCGACGAAGGGCTGGTGGGCCTGGCCGGCGCCTTCCTGCTGCTGCGCGCGTTCTCCTCCGGTGCCGCTGCGCTGACGGGTGTTGAAGCCATCAGCAACGGTGTGCCCAACTTCAAGGTACCCAAAAGCAAAAACGCGGCCACCACGCTGCTGCTGCTCGGCGTCATCGGCGCCACAATGCTGGCGGGCATCATGTACCTGGCCAACGCCACCAAGGTCCACATCGTGCTGGACCCGGCCACGGAGTTCCTGAACGACGGCCTGCCGCTGCCGGACGGCTACATTCAGAGCCCGGCCATCAGCCAGATCGCGCAGACTGTTTTCGGGCCGGGGTCCATCCCCTTTTTCATCGTGGTGGCGGCCACGGGTGTGATCCTGGTGTTTGCCTCGAACACCGCCTTCAACGGCTTCCCGGTACTGGGTTCCATCCTGGCCCAGGACGGCTACCTGCCGCGCCAGCTGCGGACCAGGGGTGACCGCCTCGCGTTCAGCAACGGTGTCCTGGCACTGGCCGCCGGAGCGCTGGTGCTGATCCTCGCGTTCAACGCCGACGTCACCAAACTGATCCAGCTCTACATCGTGGGCGTTTTTATCTCGTTCACCCTCAGCCAGCTGGGCATGATCCGGCACTGGGGGAGGCACCTCAAGCTCGCCAAGGACAACGCCGCCCGACGCCGGATGGTTAAGTCCCGCACCATCAACAGCATCGGGTTCGGCATGACGGCCCTTGTGCTGGTGATCGTCCTGATCACCAAGTTCCAGCAAGGCGCGTGGATTGCCCTGCTGGCCATGTTGGTGCTGTTCCTGATCATGTGGAGTATCCGGGCGCACTATGACAATGTGGCCAAGGAGCTTGCCGTGGACGAGGATTCTTCGCCGCGGGCCCTGCCGTCCAGGGTCCACGCGGTACTGTTGGTGTCCCATGTGCGCAAGCCTGTGTTGCGTGCCCTGGCCTACGCACGGGCCTCGCGGCCGTCGCGGCTGGACGCCATCACGGTGGACATTGACGCAGCGGAAACCGCGCACACAGTGGCCGACTGGGAAAAGCTGGAGATCCCCGTGCCGCTGACCGTGCTCGCCAGCCCGTACCGGGAAACCATTACACCCATCATGGAATACGTAAAGAACATGCGCCGTGATTCCCCCCGTGACCTCATCGTGGTCTACATCCCCGAATACGTGGTCGGTAAATGGTGGGAACAGCTGGTTCACAACCAGACAGCGCTGCGCATCAAAACCCGGCTGCACTTTGAACCTGGCGTGATGGTGGCCAGTGTCCCGTGGCAGTTGAAATCGTCCGAAGAAGCCAAAAAAATGCAGGATATCCGATGAACCCCCACACCCAGACCAACTCCGCAGCTGCCACGGCAGCCCCCACCGAACTGGTGCTCGACGTCGGTCCGGTGGCCCACGGCGGCCACTGCGTGGCCCGCCATGAGGGCAGGGTGATCTTTGTCCGGCACGGCATCCCCGGTGAAAAAGTACGCGCCCGCCTCACCGACGCGGGGGAGTCAGCCAAGTTCTGGCGCGCCGACGTCGTCGAGGTGCTGGACGCCTCCCCGGACCGTGTGGAGCACCTCTGGCGTCCGGCGGATTCCCTCCGCGCCTGGGCCCACGGGCATCCGCCGGTGGGCGGAGCCGAATTCGGCCACATCTCGCTGGGCCGCCAGCGCGCGCTCAAGTCGGCTGTACTGGCCGAACAGCTTCAGCGGCTCGCCGCCGTCGAACGCCTGCCCGGAGGGCTGGACCTCGGAAACCTCGTTGAGGCCGTGGATGCGAGCGGGGCGGATTCCGGCCAGGGGACGGATTCAAAGTACGACGCCGGCACTGGCCTTGGGTGGCGGACGCGCGCCAGTTTCTCGGTGACGCCGGGCGGAAAACTGGGCATGCACGCGCACCGTTCTGACCACATTATTCCTGTCCGGGAAATGCCGCTCGCAACGGAGCGCATCAACCGGCTGCGCTTGTGGGACATCGACCTGTCAGGCATCGAACGCGTGGAGGTGGCGGCGCCGTCGAACGGTTCACGCCCACTGGTGCTGCTGGCTCCTGCTCCCCGCACCAAGCCCAAGCGGCTCAGTGCCATCGCAGCCCAGCTTCCGGACGACGTTTCCGTGGCTACTTTCGACCCCCTGACCGGTGAAGTTGCGCAGCTGCGGGGTAGGACCTGGGTCCAGGAGTCGGCAGCCGGCCACGACTACCGGGTCACCGGCGCCGGTTTCTGGCAGATCCACCGCGACGCGCCCGGGACGCTTGTGGGGGCCGTCACAGAATTCCTCCACGCTGGCGGGTTTCTGGCGCCGGGTTCCGTGGTGGCCGACCTCTACGCCGGCTCCGGGCTGTTCACGGCTCCGCTGGCTGACGCGGTGGGGGAGACCGGGTCCGTTCTCTCCGTAGAAGGTGCGCCGGGAACCAGCCGCGACGCCCGCAAGAACCTGCATGGTGCGCCGCAGGTGGAGATCGAGCACGGCCGGGTGGAACGTGTCCTCCGCCAGAAGCCGCGGAATTTCGACGCCATCGTGCTGGATCCGCCCCGGGCGGGCGCCGGGAAGCCCGTGGTCAGCCAGCTGATCGCCGCCGGGCCCCGGGCCATCGCCTACGTGTCCTGTGATCCGGCATCGTTTGCCCGGGACGTGGGGTACTTCCAGCAGGCAGGCTGGTCCCTGGCGGGCCTGCGGGCCTTTGATCTCTATCCGCACACCCACCATCTGGAGACGGTGGCGTTACTGACGCCGGGTCGGTGATGCTACTAGGATGGCGGTAGTAATCCCCCGTCGCGCCCCGTATTCACGGCTGACCTCCTGCAACTTTGTGGCCAGCACTAATTAGGCCTGCCTAACTAGAAAGCGGTCTACCGCGCGACAAAGATGAAACTGTTGCGAGAGGAGTCCTGCGATGAGCACTGTGGACAGCTTCGGTTCAAAAGGCAAACTTAATGTAGCCGGAACCGAATACGAAATTTTCCGGTTGAACTCCGTTGAAGGTGCAGAAAACCTTCCGTTCAGCCTCAAGGTATTGCTTGAAAACCTGTTGAGGACCGAGGACGGCGCGAACATCACGGCCGATCACGTGCGTGCCTTGGCTGGCTGGGATCCTGATGCCCAGCCCGATACAGAAATCCAGTTCACGCCTGCCCGCGTGATCATGCAGGACTTCACCGGCGTCCCCTGCGTGGTTGACCTGGCGACAATGCGTGAAGCGGTCAAGGAACTCGGCGGCGACCCCAAGCGGGTCAACCCCCTCGCTCCTGCGGAAATGGTCATTGACCACTCCGTGCAGATCGACGCTTTCGGCAACTCCGGCGCACTGGAGCGCAACATGGAGATCGAGTACCAGCGCAACGGCGAGCGTTACCAGTTCCTGCGTTGGGGCCAGACCGCATTCGACGACTTCAAGGTTGTTCCCCCGGGAACCGGCATTGTGCACCAGGTCAACATCGAATACCTGGCCCGCACGGTCATGACCCGCGAAATCGACGGCGTTCTTCGTGCCTACCCGGACACCTGCGTCGGCACCGACTCGCACACCACCATGGTCAACGGCCTGGGTGTCCTGGGCTGGGGCGTTGGCGGCATCGAAGCCGAAGCGGCCATGCTGGGACAGCCTGTCTCGATGCTCATCCCTCGTGTTGTGGGCTTCAAGCTGACCGGCTCCATTCCGGCCGGCGCCACCGCCACGGACGTGGTGCTGACCATCACCGAGCAGCTGCGCAAGCACGGTGTGGTGGGCAAGTTCGTGGAATTCTACGGCGAAGGTGTTGCGGCAGTGCCGCTGGCCAACCGCGCCACCATCGGCAACATGAGCCCGGAATTCGGCTCCACCGCCGCAATGTTCCCCATCGACGACGTCACATTGGACTACCTGCGCCTCACCGGCCGCTCGGACGAAAATGTGGCACTCGTGGAGTCCTACGCCAAGGAACAGGGCCTCTGGCACGATGCTTCCCGCGAGATCAAGTTCTCCGAGTACCTCGAGCTGGACCTGTCCACGGTTGTTCCCTCCATCTCCGGCCCCAAGCGTCCCCAGGACCGCATTGAGCTGACCGATGCCAAGGAACAGTTCCGCAAGGACATCCACAACTACGTCGCCATCGAAGACGGCAGCGTGGACGAGTCCCTGGACGAATCCTTCCCCGCGTCGGATGCCCCGTCGTTCACACACGCCGACTCGCACACCACCGAGACCAGCCGTGTTGTGTCCGCTGCGAACGGCTCCCACGGGCGCCCGTCCAACCCGGTGCACATCAAGACTGAAGACGGCCGCGAGTTCGAGCTGGACCACGGAGCGGTATCCATCGCCTCGATCACGTCCTGCACCAACACGTCCAACCCGTCCGTGATGCTGGCCGCAGCCCTGCTGGCCCGCAACGCCGTCGACAAGGGCCTGACCTCGAAGCCGTGGGTTAAGACGTCTGTTGCTCCCGGCTCCAAGGTTGTCACCGACTACTACAACAAGTCGGGCCTGACGCCGTACCTCGAGAAGCTCGGCTTCTACATCGTCGGCTACGGCTGCGCCACCTGCATCGGCAACTCCGGCCCGCTTGACGCCGAAATCTCCGAGGCCATCCAGGCCAACGACCTTTCCGTCACCGCGGTGCTTTCCGGTAACCGCAACTTCGAAGGCCGGATCAACCCGGACGTAAAGATGAACTACCTGGCTTCCCCGCCGCTGGTCATCGCGTACGCCCTGGCCGGTTCCATGGACTTCGACTTCGACACCGATTCCCTGGGCAAGGACGAGGCCGGCAACGACGTCTTCCTGAAGGACATCTGGCCCAACCCGGTTGAGGTCCAGCAGGTCATCGATTCCTCGATCGACAAGGACATGTTCGCCCGCGGCTACGAAGGCGTTTTCGACGGCGACGCACGCTGGAAGGCGCTCGACACCCCGGCCGGCGACACCTTCGCCTGGGACCCGAACTCCACCTACGTCCGGAAGCCCCCGTACTTCGATGGCATGAAGGCTGAGCCGGAACCCGTCCAGGACATCTCCGGCGCACGCGTGCTGCTGAAGCTGGGCGATTCGGTCACCACCGACCACATCTCCCCGGCCGGTTCCTTCAAGTCGGACACCCCCGCCGGCCAGTACCTGCTGGCCAACGGTGTGGACCGCAAGGACTTCAACTCCTACGGCTCACGCCGTGGCAACCACGAAGTTATGATCCGCGGCACGTTCGCCAACATCCGCATCAAGAACCAGATCCTGGACGGCGTCGAGGGTGGCTTCACCCGCGACTTCACCCAGGCGGACGGCCCGCAGGCATATGTCTACGACGCCGCGCAGAACTACCAGGGCGCCGGCACCCCGCTGGTGGTCCTGGCGGGCAAGGAATACGGCTCCGGATCCTCGCGTGACTGGGCTGCCAAGGGCACTGCGCTCCTGGGCGTCAAGGCCGTCGTCGCCGAGAGCTACGAGCGCATCCACCGCTCCAACCTGATCGGCATGGGCGTCCTGCCCCTGCAGTACCCGGCTGGAGAATCCGCAGCGACCCTGGGCCTGACCGGCACGGAAACCTTCTCGGTTGAGGGCGTCATTGCCCTGAACGAAGGCACCACGCCCAAGACCCTGAAGGTCACCGCCACCGCTGAAGACGGCTCCGCCAAGTCCTTCGATGCAGTACTCCGCATCGATACCCCGGGCGAAGCCGACTACTACCGCAACGGCGGCATCCTGCAGTACGTCCTGCGCCAGATCTCCGCCAACTAGCCGGAATCTGAACCCACGCAGTACTCTTTCGAAGCCCCGGCCGGTCACCGACCAGCCGGGGCTTCGGCTTTGCATTTTCCGCGAGGCGTTAGAGTTAACAGGCACGTCTACCACCCGAAGGAGGGGTCATTGGGAATCTTGGACACCATCCGGAATCCGCAGGACCTGAACCAGCTGTCTCAAGAGCAGCTCGAAGAGTTGGCCGCTGAGGTCAGGAGTTTCCTGATCACCAACGTCTCCCAGACAGGTGGACACCTCGGCCCCAACCTCGGCGTTGTGGAACTGACCCTTGCCGTGCACCGCATCTTCGATTCGCCCCGGGACAGCATCGTGTTCGACACGGGCCATCAGTCCTATGTGCACAAGCTCCTCACCGGCCGCCAGGACTTCAGTACCCTGCGCCAGCAGGGCGGCATGTCCGGCTACCCGTCCCGCGCCGAGTCCGAGCATGACATTGTGGAAAGCTCGCATGCTTCCTCTTCCCTCTCCTGGGCGGACGGCATATCCCGCGCCAGGCAGCTCACCGGCGAGTCGGAGCGCTACACCGTCGCCGTCGTCGGAGACGGTGCGCTGACCGGCGGCATGGCCTGGGAAGCCATCAACAACATTGCGGCGGACAAGCGCCGCCGCGTGGTGATCGTCGTCAACGACAACGGTCGCTCCTATGCCCCCACTGTGGGCGGCTTTGCGGACTACCTTGCCTCACTGCGCCCCACCATCGACTCGTTCCGCGCCGCCCCTGCCTATGAGGGCACGCTGGACTGGTGGAAGAAGAAGCTCCAGAACGGCGGCCCCGTAGGCCAGTTCACCTACAAGAGCCTGCATGCCATGAAAAAGGGCATCAAGGACTGGTGGGCGCCGCAGGGCATGTTCGAAGACCTCGGCATGAAGTACATCGGCCCGGTTGACGGCCACAACCTGCAGGCCATGGAGCACGCACTGTCCACGGCCAGGAACTACGCCGGCCCGGTGATTGTCCACGCCATGACCGAAAAGGGCCACGGCTACGCCCCGGCCCGGGCCCACGAAGCGGACCAGTTCCACGCCGTCGGCATTATCGATCCGGAGACGGGTGAACCGACGGGAGTCTCCGGGGCACAGTCCTGGACGTCTGTTTTTGCTGACGAGATCGCGACGATCGCCGATGAACGCCCCGACATTGTAGGCATCACCGGGGCCATGCTCATTCCCGTGGGCCTGCACAAGTTCGCGGCCAAGCACCCGGACCGGGTGTTCGACGTCGGCATCGCCGAGCAACATGCGCTCACGTCCGCTGCCGGAATGGCTTTCGCTGGGCTCCACCCCGTGGTGGCCGTGTATGCCACCTTCCTGAACCGTGCCTTTGACCAGCTCCTGATGGACGTGGCATTGCACAAAGCCGGCGTCACCATCGTCCTGGACCGTGCCGGCGTCACCGGACCGGACGGGGCCAGCCATCATGGCATGTGGGACATGGCAATGGTCCAGATCGTTCCCGGACTCCACCTTGCCGCGCCGCGTGACGCCGCCCGGCTGCGGGAAGAGCTGCGCGAGGCCGTGGCCATCAATGACGCCCCCACTGTGGTGCGCTTCTCCAAGGGCACCGTGGGCGCCGAAGTGGAGGCCATCGAACGGCTGAGCGACGGTGTTGACGTGCTGGCCCGCCGGCCGGCAGGGTCCACCGAAAACGACGTCCTGATTGTCAGCGTCGGAGCCATGTCCGAACTGGCACTCGACGTGTCCAACCGCCTGGGCGCCCAAGGCATCAGCACCACCGTGGTGGACCCCCGCTGGGTGCTGCCCGTGCGGCGTTCCATCATTGCGCTGGCCTCCCACCACCGGCTGGTCATCTGCATCGAGGACGGTGTCAGGGCAGGCGGAGTCGGATCGCGGATCCGGCAGGAAATGCGCGCGGCCGGGGTGGACACGGCCCTGAACGAAGTGGGGCTCCCGGCGGAGTTCCTGGACCACGGCACGCGCAGCCAGGTGCTGGAGCGCGTCGGGCTGACGGCCCAGCAGATCACGCACGACGTCGTTGCCCAGGTTCTGGGGACAAAGGTTCCGTTCGCGCGTCCACTGCCCGGCCAGGAGCACCCCACCACCGGCAGCCTTCCGATTCTGTGAGGGAAGAAGACGCGCTGAAGTATCCGGCCGCCGTCGGGGGTTCAACCCCGGCGCGGCTTACCACCACCACCCGCGTTCCCGCGGGACTGCAGCCAGGCCAGCTGGTGGTGGCAAGGAACCGGAAATGGAACGGAAAAGCCCACTGGGTGGTCCCGGGGCGTTATCTGGGCGAGGACCGGCACGGCTGGTGGATCTTCCAGGGAACCAATGAATTCTGTTCGCGCCCGGGCGCTGCCTTTTACACAGCGTCTGACGCCGTGCTGCTGGTGCCGCGGTCCGGAGACTGGGTTGCCACGTTCTATGACGACGCCCACCCCAGCGGGGTCAGGGTCTACGTTGACCTCGCCGTCGCCCACGAGTGGACTGACATCCGGCCGGCGGTCACCGAGTTCCATGTGATCGACATGGACCTGGACGTGATCCGCATGGCCGGCAGGGGCGTCTTCATCGATGACCAGGACGAGTTCGCCGAGCACCGTATCGCCATGAATTACCCGGACCGGCTGGTGGATGACATCCAGGCCGCCGCGGATGAGCTTTATCAGGCCGTCAAGGCACAGCACGCACCATTCGACGGAACAGACGTCGAATGGTTCACGAAGGGACGGTCATGAGCGGAATCATCAGGGTCTACAAACGGGACGACGAAGGAGTACTGCACTTCCGGGAAGGCTGGTTCGACGAGGACTACAGCCAGTTTGTGATGAACTACGGCGTAGTTGGCCACCAGAGCAAAACCGAAGAGACCGATGTGGCTGATGCCGCTGCGGTGGAGGGCCTGATGGATGCCTTTGCCGTGCAGTGCGCAGAGGACGGGTTCGCCGAAATCCCCGACGAGGACCAGTTCTGGGTGGTGGCGCAGTTCGCCCTCAAGACCAAGGAGGGCACCGACCGTGACCGCTTCCTTGAGGAAAAAGCGAAAGACGCCCTCATCAGCCATCTGGCCTGGCGTGGTCTGGGAACTGTGGAACGCTCGGAGTTCAGCGACTACAAACTGAACTTCTTCTGCCTCTGCCCCGAAGTGAACAAAGCGGTCAACGCCATCAAGGTCTGCAGCCGCGGAGAGGACCTGGACTTCACCAAGCTGAGCATCGGCGCCGCGCCCTTCAGCGAACCGGACAACTTCAAGCTCAAGCACTCCGCGAAGCCTGCCAACACCTTCAGCCTCTAGGGAAATCCATGCCTGACTACCGACGCCTGGGAAAATCCGGGCTGACCGTCTCCGTGGTGGGGCTCGGCTGCAACAACCTGGGCCGCGCCAAGACGGTGACAGAGTCGCAGGCGGGGACTGACGCCGTCGTACATGCTGCCCTCGACGCCGGCGTGACGCTCTTCGACGTCGCCGACAACTACGGGCGGGAGCCCGGACTCAGCGAGACGATGCTGGGCAAGGCCCTGGCCGGCAAGCGGGATGATGCGGTGGTAGCCACCAAGTTCGGGATGGACGTCCGGGGTGCCAATGGCAACGACTTTGGAGCCCGGGGGTCCCGTCGCTACATTGTCCGTGCGGTGGAGGCCTCGCTGCGGCGGCTGGGCACGGACTGGATCGACCTTTACCAGTTCCACACTCCCGACCCAATGACTCCCATCGAGGAGACGTTGGGCGCCCTCGATGACCTGGTTACCAGCGGCAAGGTCCGCTACATCGGACACTCAAACCGTGCCGGCTGGCAGATTGCCGAGGCGGAATTTGTGGCCAGGGCTGCCGGCGGGACGCGTTTCATCTCCACGCAAAACCATTACAACCTCCTGGACCGGCGGGCCGAACTGGAAGTCACCCCCGCGGCAGAAGCATACGGTCTTGGCGTCCTGCCCTATTTCCCGCTGGCCAACGGCCTGCTGACGGGCAAGTATTCGCCGGGCTCGGCTCCGGCCGGCTCGAGGCTGAGCCATACACGGACCAACATGGTGCACGACGCCGACTGGGACCAGCTCCAGCGATTCGGTTCCTTCGCTGCAGAACGCGACCTGACCGAGATCCAGGTAGCCTTCTCTTGGCTCGCGGCCCAGCCAGCCGTCAGCAGTGTGATCGCCGGAGCCACCAAGCCGGAGCAGATCCGCGAAAATGCGGCCGCTGTCGCCTGGGTGCCGTCGCCGGCGGAGCTCGCGGAACTGGATGCGATTTTCCCGAAGGTCCCCAAAGCCGCGCTCTTTTAGGAAACTCAGCAGATGACCAACCTACTACTGGACGTTGACACCGGGATTGACGACGCCCTGGCGCTGGCCTACCTTGCCTCGTTGCCCGACGTGGAGTTTGTGGCCGTCACGGCGTCGCCCGGGAACGTGGATGCCCAGCAGGTGGCGGTCAACACCCTGGCGCTGCTGGAGCTGTGCGGCCGGCGCAACGTGGAGGTCGCCGTTGGCGCACTGGTTCCGCTGAGCATTCCGCTGGTGACAACGCCGGAAACCCATGGTCCCCAAGGGCTGGGGCATGCAGTCCTGCCCGCGCCGTCGGGCACAGTGTCGGCGCGGCACGCCGCCGACGTCTGGGTGGAGGCTGCCCGCGCCCATCCGGGGGAGCTCACGGCCCTGATCACGGCGCCGCTGACCAATTTCGCCCTGGCCATCCGGCGTGAACCGCGGCTGCCCGAGCTGCTGGGCAAGGTAGTGATCATGGGCGGCAGTTTCTACCACCAGGGGAACACCACACCCACGGCAGAGTGGAATACGCATGTTGATCCGCATGCGGCCAAGGAAGTTTATGCCGCCTACCGGGGCCTGCCGGCGGACCGGCTGCCCGTTGTCTGTTCCCTGGACACCACGGAGCGGATGGAGATGCGCCCGGAGCATGTGCAGCGGCTGGCCGCAGCGGCAGGCTGCGCGGTGGAGGAACTCGTGCTGCCGGAACAGGCCGAAGGGCTCAGGAGTACCTCGGATAACACTCTGGTGCGGCACCTGTCCGACGCGCTGCGCTTCTACTTTGAATTCCACCGGCACTATGACCAGGGCTACCTGGCGCATGTCCACGACTTTTTTGCCGCCGGCGTGGCAGCCGGCACGCTGGATTACAGCACCCGCCCGGCCACGGTGGACGTGGAGGTTGATTCCGCCATGCTGATGGGGACCACTGTGGCGGACTACCGGAACCTGTGGAACCAGCCGCATAATGCCCGGATCGTTTCTGACAACAACCCGGCGCAGGCCTTCGACGAACTGGTGGCCTCCCTCGGGCGCCTGGCCCGCAGCGTCGGCTAGGACCCTGGACGGTGCTACCGCGGGCGCGCCCCTACAGGCGTACGCCTATAGGGGCGCGTCTTCGGGCACCTCAACGTCCAGGGCCAGCAAGGCGTTCTCCACCACTTCCGTCAAGGCCGGGTGGATCCAGTACGGGCCGCGCGCGAGCTGGTGGACAACCGGTCACCTCGGCCCCGAAACCATGGAACACGGCAGCGACCTCGGCGGCAATGTAGCCGCCGCCAACCACGACCACTCTCTCTGGCGGACCGTCGATGTGCATCATCGTGTCCGAGGTGTGCACCTGCGGCAGGCCGATCTCCGGCACATCGGGGAGCACGGCCCGCGAACCCGCGGCCACTACCACCCGGTCCGCGGTGAGCTCCACTCCGGAGTCAGTGGTGAGCGTCCGGGGGACCGGTGAACCGGACGTGCTCCTGGTACAGGGCCACATTGGCCAGTTCATCGGCCCGATACCGCCGGCCGGACTCTGACATCGTATCGATCCGGCCAAAGATCTTGTCCCGCAGTTCATTCCAGCGCATTTTGTCCAGGCTCAGGTCCACACCCAGCCGGGCGGCCTCCCTGGGCGCGGCAGCCAAGGAAGCCGGGTAGACAAACATCTTCGTGGGGATGCAGCCGACATTCAGGCACGTGCCGCCGAATACGCCGCCGTCGATCATGGCAATTTTCTTGTTGTCCAGAACGGTGTGATCAGGGAATTGCCGGATCCGGATCCGGTCCGATGACGGCCAGGTCGTAGTGGGGCATTTGTGCCTTTCAGAAAGTCACGAGGGCGGGCGGCGGTTTGCGAGCCTACCTCACGTCGTGCGGGAAGCGGAGGAGAAACTGGAACACCACCTCGTGGAGCGCGCCACAAAGGTGAACACGACACCACGCACCAGGCAGAAACGGCCGGGGACGGACGGTAGTAGGGAACCTGATGCGGGGCTGCCGCCAAGGACCAGAGCATGGTTTGCGAATTTCCGGACGGTAGACTGGTCCGCGGACGGGCCGGCGCAGACGCCCCCGGCTGCCGCCGAGGTGACATAGGCAGCGCTCCGCACCGCCCGGGCCATCCGGGCGCCACAGCCTGCATCCCAGAAGGAACGCCATGTCATCGCCCGCCCTCTCGCTGCCGTCCCCGACGCCGGCCACTGCCCGGAACCGCCGCCTCCTGGAAACCCTCGGAGCGTTGGCTATCGCCGGCACGTACATCTACCTGGTCCTGAACCAGCCCGAGGACATCGCCGGAGGCCCGGGCAGTGCCTCGGCCCTGATCGCCCTGTCCGGCTTCCTCGTGGGGGCCGTGCTGCTGATCATCGGGGTCCTGCCCACGCTGCCCGTGTCCACGCTGGTGCTGATTCCGGTGGCACTGGTACTGAACATTGTCCTGGGCCAGTTCGTGGGCAGCACCTTGGTGCCGTTCTACCTCGACGCCATCGGCACCGTCCTGATCGCCGTCCTGGCCGGACCCGCCGCCGGGGCAGCCACAGGCGCCCTCAGCAGCATCGTCTGGTCCTTCTTCAACCCCACCGTCCTGCCGTTCGCCGCTGGTGCCGCCCTGATCGGCTGCCTGGCCGGCGTCGCCGCGCGCCACGGCCTGTTCCGGCGCTTCTACCTGGCGCCGGTGGCGGGGTTCCTGGCCGGCATCATCGGCGGTGTGGTCTCCGCTCCCGTTGCCGCGTTCGTCTTCGGCGGCACCTCCGGCCTAGCCACCGGCGCGATCGTCAGCGCCTTCCGTTCCATGGGTGACACCCTCCTGGCAGCCATCACCAAGCAGGCCCTGATCTCGGACCCCATGGACAAGGCCATCGTCTTCACCTTGGTGGCCGTGCTGGTGTACGCCCTTCCGCGCCGCGTCCGCCTGCAGTTCCCGTTCGTCCTGCGGTACCGCGTGCTCGCGGGAACATCCGCCAGCCAGCCGATCGGCCAGTCCACCGGCCAGGACTCCTAACCCACCCCTGATGCGCCTTCATCCCCTGACGTCGCTTGCGGCTGCCGGCAGCACAGCAGTCATCACGACGGCGGCTGCCAGTTGGCCGCTGTCCGTCACCGTGATCGCCGTGGCCGCTGGCTTGTCGGTAGCCGGGGGAGTGGCGCGCCGGATGCTGCCGGCGGTGGCGGTCATCCTGGTTCCGTTGGTCCTGTCGCTGCTGGCCATGCATGGACTGTTCTTTCCTGAGGGCACCACGGTGCTGGCGCAGTGGGGCCCGGCGCGCGTCACCGTGGAAGGCCTCCATTTCGCTTTCGAGCGGGCTTCGCAGCTTTCCGCCGCGGTGCTGGTGCTGCTGCTGTGGTCCTTCACCATAAGCGTCCCGGACCTGGTGGCCGCCCTGTCCACCCGCGGCGTCCACGCACGGTTCGCGTTTGTGGTTGCCTCCACCCTGACGCTGCTGCCGGCCATCAGCTCACGGCTGGGGCGGATCCGGCAGGCCCAGGAAGCGCGTGGCCTGGTGATCAGGCCTGGAATTGTCGGGCGCGCGGGCGCGTTCCGGTGGCAGGCGGTTCCCCTGGTGCTGTCGCTCGTGGAGGAAGCAGGCACCCGCGCGGCGGCCTTGCAGGCCCGCGGTTTCGGCAGTTCCGGGCCACGCACGAGCTACCGGGAAGTGCCCGACCCTCCGGCCCAGCGGTGGGTGCGCGTGGTTCTGCTGCTCGCGGCGGTGGCGGCCATCGCCGCCCGCCTCTGGCAGCCGACGGCGGGTGCTTAGTAATGTCGCGAAGCTCACCTCCGGGTCTGGCTGCGGGTATCGAAGAATTTGTCTTCCCCGGCGAGCAGGAGCCGGTTCTGGCGGGACTTGAGGTGTCCTTCGCCGCGGGATCGCTGACAGCCGTGCTCGGCGGATCCGGCAGCGGAAAGTCAACACTGGGACGGCTGCTCGCCGGCTGGTTGCTGCCCGGCGACGGCGGGACACTCACGGGCTTTCTCGAGCTTGCCGGCACGCGCCTCCGGTTCGCCGGAACAACTGCCGATCCGCGGATCGATCCCGGCAGTTGGGGCCGCCAGGTGGGCTTTGTGCCGCAGGATCCCGCCGCCGCCGTGTCCACGGTCCGTGCCACGGTGGCCGAGGAGTTGGCCTTTGGACTGGAAAACGCGGGGGTTGACCGTGAGAGTATGGTCAGCGCCGTCCGGCACACGGCAGCGCTGACCGGCCTAACCCGGCTGCTGTACCGGGATCCTGCCACGCTTTCCGGCGGTCAGTTGCGCCGTCTGGCCATCGGCTGCGCGGTCATTTCCCGCCCTGCAGTTCTCATCATGGATGAGCCCTTCGCCTCCCTCGACACGGACGGAGCCGAAGACCTCGCTGCCCTGGTGCGGAACGTCGTACGGGACGGCGCCGCCGTCGTGATCCTGAGCCAACGCGCCGATGTCTTCCTGCACAACGCCGATACCTGGCTGGTCCTTGCCGGCGGTACCGTAGCTGCGGCTGGCTCGCCGACAGAAATCGTGGCTGCCGGGGCGCTGGAAATGGCGGGCGTGGTCCGCACCCGCCCGCATACGGGTCTCCGGCCGCTGGCAGACGCAGGATATTCATCAGCTTTTGCCGGTCCGCCGGCTTTGGAACTGCGTGACGTATCGTTCACGTACCGGGCGGCGCAGCGCCGAGGCTGGTTCAGGGCACAACCGGGCCCGCCGGCTGACATTGTCCTGCACGGACTCAGCCTGGCCGTCAGTGCGGGCGAGATCCTGGCGGTGGCAGGTCCCAACGGCGCGGGAAAATCCACACTACTGAGGCACCTCAACGGCTTGCTTCAACCCACGGCAGGCAGCGTGCTGGTCAAGGGGCGGAACATCGGCGGACAGCCGGCGGGACGCGTGGCCGCCGAGGTCGGGCTCCTTTTCCAGCAGCCCAGGGACCAGCTGTTTGAGCGGACCGTGGAACGGGAAGTCCGCTTCGGACTCGAGCGCCGGCAGCCAGCGGCTGACCAGGCGGTGCAGCAAGCACTCGCCGCCGTTGGCCTGGAGCACCTTGCCGGACGGCATCCGGCCGAACTGCCCGCGTCCCAGCAGCGGCTTCTGGCCCTGGCCACTGTGCTGGCCCGGCGTCCCTCAGTCCTTGCCCTGGACGAGCCGACCGTTGCCCTGGACGGTTATGGCCTGGCCGCGCTGGACCGGGTGGTGCGCAGCACGACGGCGGAGGGCGCCGCCGTCGTGCTGGTCACCCACGACCTGGACTACGCTCGGTCCATCGCGCACCGGCTGGTGCGCCTCGATGCCGGCCGCTTGCTACCCGCGGACTGATTCCGGGGTTGCCGGATCCGGGCTAACTGATTCCGAGGACTGAACCGCCACACCGGAGGCAACGCCGGGTGGGAGGAACCGCCTGCCGTTGACCCGCTCTGAGGCGCCCACACGGTCCAGGTATGGCGTGATGCCGCCCAGGAACATCGGCCAGCCAGCGCCGAGGATCATGCAGAGGTCGATGTCTTCAGGGCCGGCCACCACGCCCTCATCCAGCATCAGCCCGATCTCTTCGGCCAGGGCATCCTGGACGCGGCGCAGCACGTCGCCCCCGGTGGACGGTGACGTGCCAAAGGACATGAGTGACAGGGTGGACTCCGGGATCTCGCGGGAGCCGTCGGCCGCCGGGGCCCAAAGTGATTTCACGCCGTTCTCGATCAGTTTCTGCAGGTTCGTGGACACGGCGAAGCGGTCTCCGAAGGCGGCGTGCAGGGACTCCTGGACATGCTGGGCCACCGGCAGGCCCACCATGGCACCCAGCGTGAACGGGGTCATCGGCAGGCCCATGGGGCGCAGCGAGGTGTCGGCAATGTCCGCAGGGGTTCCCTCGTCGAAGGCGGCCGTCACTTCGCCCATGAGCCGCAGCAATATCCTGTTGACCACAAAGGCCGGCGCATCCTTGACCAGGACCGCGGTCTTCTTCAGGCCCTTGGCGAGCTCAAAAGCGGTGGCCAGCACGGCGTCGTCGGTCTTGGGCGCGCGCACGATTTCGAGCAGCGGCATCACGGCCACCGGGTTGAAGAAGTGGAAGCCCACCAGCCGTTCCGGGTGCACGAGGTCTTCGGCCATGGCCGTCACGGACAGCGAGGACGTGTTGGTGGCGAGGATGCAGTCCGGCGAGACGATTGCTTCCACCTCGGCGAAGACCTGCTTCTTGACGTTCAGCTCTTCGAAGACAGCCTCAATGACAAAGTCCGCGTCCGCGAAGGCTTCCTTGGAGACAGATCCCGTGACCAGCGCCCTGGTGCGGTTGGCTGCGTCCTGGCTGATCCTTTTCTTGCCGAGGAGCTTGTCCACCTCGGCATGGACGTAGCCCACGCCCTTGTCCACACGGGCCTGGTCGATGTCCGTCATCACCACGGGGACCTTGAGTTGGCGGGCGAACAAAAGGGCGAGCTGGCTGGCCATGAGGCCCGCACCCACGACGCCGATCTTGGTGACCGGACGGGCGAGCTTACGGTCCGGTGCGCCGGCGGGCCGCTTGGAACGCTTCTGGACCAGGTCCAGGAATGCGTATACGGTGGCGCGGAACTCGTCTGTCTGCATCAGACCGGCGAGGGTTTCGCACTCGAGGGCGGCCGATTCGGCCTGGGACATGGTCCGGTTGGCTTCGAGGATGTCCAGGACCTTGGCCGGCGCAGGAGAGGCGTTGGAGGTCTTGGCCTCCACAAACGTCCGGCCGGCGGCGACGGCTGCGGACCAGCGCCCGGCAACGGCGGGGTCAGCGGGGTCCACGGCGTTGGCCCGTGCCGGGACCACCTCGCCGGTGATGACCATGGCCGCCCAGGCGAGGGACTGTTCCAGGAAGTCTGCCGGTTCAAACAGGGCGTCGGCGATGCCGAGCTGGAAGGCCTGGGGCCCGTTGAGCGTCCGGTTGTTGCTGAGCGGGTTCTCGATCATCACCTTGACCGCGTTCTCGGGTCCGATCAGGCGCGGCAGGATGTAGACGCCGCCCCAGCCGGGGACCAGGCCGATGAAGGCCTCGGGAAGCGCCAGCGCACCGACGCCGGTGGACACCGTGCGGTACGAGGACTGCAGGGCGATCTCCAGACCGCCGCCCAAGGCAACGCCGTTGATGAACGCGAAGCTGGGGACGCCGAGGTTGGCCAGTGTGGCATAAACGTCATGCCCGAGCTGCGCCATCCACAGGCCATGATCGCGGTCCTCGAGCGACTTCACCGCGGACAGGTCAGCGCCGGCCACGAGGAAGTACGGCTTGCCGGTCACGCCCACGCCCACGATCTCGCCGCGGGCCGCACGCCCCTTCAGGCCCTCCAGGACCGTGCCCAGTTCTACCAGGGTATTGGGGCCCAGCGTGGTGGGTTTGGAGTGGTCCAGGCCGTTGTCCAGGGTGATCAGCGCAAACACTCCGGGGCTCTGCTGACCGGGGCCGGCCGGCAACTTGATGTCCTGGACGTACGAGTGGGTCACGGTTTCGTCGGGGAAGAGCTCGGCAAGCTTGGTGAAATCGGCGGCGCTCATGCGGCGGCTCCTTCGGTGGTTGCTTCGTTCGCTGCCGTTGCTACGACGGCACCGCTGTAATCGGAGTGGTACGGGTTTTCCCAGATGACGGTGGCGCCCATGCCCAAGCCTATGCACATGGTGGTGATCCCGTACCGGACGGAGGGGTCTTCTTCGAACTGCCGGGCGAGCTGGTTCATCAGCCTGACGCCGGAGGACGCGAGGGGGTGGCCCACCGCGATGGCGCCGCCGTAGCGGTTAACGCGGGGGTCGTCGTCGGAAATTCCAAAGTGGTCCAGGAAGCTCAGGACCTGCACGGCGAAGGCTTCATTGATCTCGAAGAGTCCGATGTCCTCAATGCTGAGGCCGGCGTTCCTGAGGGCCTTTTCGGTGGCGGGCACGGGCCCGATGCCCATGACCTCCGGCTCGACGCCCGCGTAGGCGTAGCTGACCAGCCGCATCTTGACCGGCAGGCCCAGTTCCGCGGCGGCCTCTGAGGACGCCAGGACGGCGGCAGTAGCGCCGTCATTCAGGCCGGCGGCGTTGCCTGCCGTCACGCGGCCGTGGGCGCGGAAGGGAGTCCGCAGGGCCGCCAGGTCCTCGAGCGTGGTACCCGGGCGGGGCGGCTCATCAATGCTGTTCACCGTCCACCCTTGTCCCGGCTTCAGGGTAGCGACCGAAACGAGGTCAGGCTGGATCTGGCCCTGGGCGTAGGCGGCTGCGAGCTTGTCCTGCGAGGCAACCGCGTAGGCGTCTGTGCGTTCCTTGGTGATGGCGGGAAAACGGTCGTGCAGGTTTTCGGCCGTGTTGCCCATGTTCAGGGCGGCAGGGTCAACCAGCCGCTCGGACATAAATCGCGGGTTCGGATCGGCGCCGGAGCCCATCGGGTGGTTGCCCATGTGCTCCACCCCGCCGGCGATGACGACGTCGTAGGCGCCGAAACCGATGCCGCTCGCCGTTGTGGTGACTGCGGTCATGGCGCCGGCGCACATGCGGTCGATGGCGAATCCGGGGACAGTGCGGGGGAGCCCTGCCAGGAGTGCGGCCGTGCGGCCGAGGGTCAGTCCCTGATCGCCGGTCTGTGTGGTGGCGGCGACTGCGACTTCGTCGATCCGGGCCGCGGGCAGGGTGGGGTTGCGGCGCAGAAGTTCGCGGATGCACTTCACCATCAGGTCATCGGCGCGGGTTCCGGCGTAGATGCCTTTCTCGCCGGCCCGGCCGAAGGGTGTGCGGACGCCGTCAACAAAAACGACGTCGCGGACAGTTCGCGGGGACCCGCTGCTTCCGTGGTGGCTCACGTTTACTCCTCATCGAGACGTTGGCGCCGTCCGGAGGCCAAAGGGCAGCACTCGGCGGGACGGCAGTGCACACCATGTTACTCGCCAGTAACATAGTGTGCAAGGCTCGGTGAAGGGGCGTTTACTCGGTGGCTGCGGTTGCCTTGTTTTCCTTGGCCGGCAGCGGTTGCGGGTTGAGGAAAGCGTCAGTGATGAGCGGCGCGATCAGGCCGATCTGCCATTCGCGGGCACCGAGGGTGCGCAGCTCAGTGGCCACGGCTTCCTCGGTAATATCCGACGGCGGACGCCACGCCACGCGGCGCAGGTAGTCCGGCGTCAGCAGGTTCTCCACGGGAAGGTTCAGCACGTCCGCCTTCTCCTGCAGGAGCGGGCGGGCGGTGGACAGGCGTGCGGCGGCCTCGGGGTCGCGATCGGACCACACCCGCGGCGGGGGTGGTGCGTTGGTAGGCAGGTGCAGCGGCGGAAGGTCCTCAAGATCGCGGGCAGCGGCGATGCACCGGAGCCACCGGGGTGCCTCACGCTGAGCCGCACGGCCATGGAAGCCCTTGGTGCCGAGCAGTTGGGGAACGGTGGATGGCATGGCCTTGGCGGCGGACACCAGGGCGGAATCAGGAATCAGCCGTCCCGGCGCCACATCGCGCTTCTGTGCCAGGGAATCGCGCTCCAGCCACATTTCGCGGACCGCGGCCAGCTGGCGCCGGTCACGGATCTGGTGCAGGCCCGACGTCTTGCGCCAGGGGTCAACCCGGGGAGGGGCCACACCCGCGGCAAGGATTGCGGCAAATTCCTGCTCCGCGTATTCCAGCTTGCCGTCGGCCTGCAGCAGTTCGATGAGTTCTTCGCGCAGTTCGGTCAGGACTTCCACGTCCAGGGCGGCGTAGCGCAGCCACGGCTCGGGCAGGGGCCGGGTGGACCAGTCGGCGGCCGAATGTTCCTTCGCCAGGCCAAAACCGAGCAGTTGTTCGATGACGGCAGCCAGGCCAACGCGTGGCAGCCCGGCCAGCCGCGCGGCGAGCTCCGTGTCAAAGAGCTTGTCCGGCCACATGCCCAACTCCAGCAGGCAGGGCAGGTCCTGGCTGGCTGCATGCAGGATCCATTCCACCCCCTGGAGCGCATCGTTGATGATGGACAGGTTCTCGAACGGTTCAGGATCGATCAGCCAGGTACCGGAGCCTTCGCGCCGGATCTGCACCAGGAACGCGCGCTGGCCGTACCGGAATCCTGAGGCCCGTTCTGCATCAACCCCTGCGGGCCCTGTTCCGGCGGCGATGGCTGCCGCACACCGCTCCAGCCCGGACTGCGTTTCGATAACCAGCGGCACGCCGTCGCGCGGTGCGTCAAGGTCAATGACAACGGGGACTTGGCTGTCGAAGCCTTCCACGGTGATGTGGGGAGTGGTATCAGCAGCCGGAGCGCCGGCCGTGGTGTTTTCCGGAATATGAGGGGTCATGATGCCTTCAGTTTACCGACAAGGGGCAGTCCTAGTTCCGGCGCCGGCGCGGGAGGGCCGCGACGCCGTCGGGCAGAGGGGGGAGGCCGGCGAACGTACAGACCATGTCTGACCATGCCTCCAGATGGGCAGTGACGTCCGAAGACGCCGGAGTCCAGGAGGCGCGCAGCTCGATATCGATCGACCCGGGCCGGTCAGAAAGTGTTCCAAAGCTCTCCGACAGGACGCGCGTGGCGGTCCCGCCGGCCGCCCGGTACGGGGCCTTGTGATTCTCCAGTGCCTCGACCAGCCAGGTCCAGGCGACGGTTCCCAGCATTTCGTCGTTGCCCATTTCGGGCTCAAGCTGGGCCCGGATGTAGGTGACAATCCGGAATTCGCCGTCCCAGACTGCTGATCCTTCGGGGTCGTGCAGCAGGATGAAGCGGCCAGTGGCCAGCTCGGTATCGTCGTCGTCCTCGGTGCCGGACGCCGCTGCCAGGGCCATGGCTGCGGGCCCGTGGACCGGTGTGGTGCCGCTGCCCGGTCCGGGCGCCATGACCTCGGCCCCGAGTGCCACGGCGAACGGCGCCAGGCGCGCCGGGGCGGGAATTTCCGCCAGGCGCAGTTCACTGCGGCATTGGGCCTTCCTGAGGGTTCCCAAGGCGTGGAGAAATTCCGGGGGAACCTGGGCTAGTGCGTTCACCTTCGCAGATTACGCAACGGCAGGGGGCGGGCAGCGCAGGCTCGCCGTCGGCCGGTCCATCCTATCCGGCATCCCTGACCGTGTGGTGGGCCGCAAGTTCCCGGCGGATCGCGGCCACAAAGGCGTCGACATCGTCCTCGCTGGTGTCGAAGGAGCACATCCAGCGGACCTCGCGGGCGTCTTCATCCCAGTCGTAGAACCGGAAGGACTTCCGCAGGCGGTCAGCTATGCCGGCCGGCAGGACGGCAAACACGCCGTTGGACTCCGTCTTCTGGGTGGGCTCCACGCCCTCGATCGTGTCCACCGCGGCGCGGAGGCGGGCGGCCATGGCGTTGGCATGCGACGCCGAACGGAGCCACAGGTCGCCTTCCAGCAGGGCGATGAACTGGGCCGACAGGAAGCGCATTTTCGAGGCAAGCTGCATGTTCATCTTGCGCAGGAATATCAGGCCGTGGGCCGCTTCGGGGTTCAGGGCCACCACCACCTCGCCGTACAGCAGCCCGTTCTTGGTGCCGCCGAAGGAGAGGATGTCCACGCCGGCGTCGCGCGTGAAAGCCCGCAGCGGCACCTTCAGGTGCGCGGCGGCGTTGGCCAGCCGCGCGCCGTCCATGTGGAGTTTCATACCCTTGGCGTGGGCATGTTCCGCAATGGCCCGGACCTCATCCGGGGTGTAGCACGTGCCAAGCTCGGTGGTCTGGGTGATGGACACTGCCAGCGGCTGTGCCCGGTGTTCATCGCCCCAGCCCCACGCCTCGCGGTCAATCAGCTCCGGCGTCAGCTTGCCGTCCGGGGTGGGGACATGCAGGAGCTTGATCCCGCCGATCCGTTCGGGAGCGCCGTTTTCGTCCATGTTGATGTGCGCCGTCGAAGCGCACACCACAGCGCCCCAGCGCGGGAGCAGCGACTGCAGGGACAGCACGTTGGCCCCTGTGCCGTTGAACACCGGGAAACACTCGATGCCGGCGCCGAAGTGCTCCTCCATCAGCCCCTGCAGCCGGGCCGTGTAGTCGTCCTCGCCGTAGGACACCTGGTGGCCCTCGTTGGCTGCCGCGAGGGCGGCCAGGACCTCGGGATGGACACCCGAGTAGTTGTCGGACGCGAAACCGCGGACGGACGCGTCATGCAGCCGGGCGGCGGGATTTTCAAGACGCTGGGAGGCATCTGCCGTTGTTGTCATTGCTTTGCTCACGTTCTCAGTCTAGGGAGGTCGGGTCCGGCCGGTCAGGGGTCCAGCAAGTCAGGGGATTTTGCGGTCAGGGGGTCAGGAGCAGGCGCCGGCCGTTCAGTTCGGCTGCCGGGCGGCTGAACAGTCCGACGACGGCGGCGGCCAGGTCTTCGACGTCGGTGGAGCCGGGGAAGGTCCGTTCCGGGTGCGCCTTCCGGAGTTCCGCGTCCACCAGCGCTTTCACCACCAGGACGACGGCGGCGCCGCGCAGGTCGGTGCCCTCATCCGCAGCCCCGCGGGCCAGGCCCTCCGCCATCGCCAGTGTCCAGGTCTCGGCGGCGGCCTTGGCCGCCACGTAGCTGGCCGTTGCCGCCGTGGGCTTGTTCACCGCGGTGGAGGACACCATGGCAAACCGTCCGGTCCCGGCGGCGGCCAGGTCGGCGTAAAAGACCCGGGACACATTCCTGAGCGTGGTGATGGCGCCGCGCTCCAGGAAGTCCCAGTCGGAGTCGCTTTGGTCTGTGATGCCCGTCGCGCCGCGCCAGCCGCCCACGAGGTGGATGACTCCGTCCACGCGTCCGGCGGTTTCCGCCAGAAGGGTCTTCCGGAGGGCCTGGACGTCAGCGGGATCCGCAAGATCGCATACAAGGGGCGTCACGCCGTCGCCCGCCTGCCTCGCAGCACCCTCGATGCGCGTCCTGTCCGAGCCGACCGTGAAGACGCGGAAGCCCGCCTGGTGCAAGGCCCGGGCCACCGCGATCCCGGACGGTCCGCTGCCGCCGGTGACCAGGACGTTCAGCCGGGGGGCATGGTCCGGAACTGGGGCCACGCGCGGGGCGCCGGGTTCGCTCACAGCGCGGACGCTCCGGTGATGCCGGCGGTGGATTCGATGACCGGGCGCATTTTCTTCTCCAGGGCTTCGTAGAACATGGACAGCGGAAATTCGTCGTCCAGCACCTGGTCCGTCAGTCCGCGGGGCGGACCGGCAACGGGAAGCGCGTCGGGGCCTTTGGCCCAGACTGATGCGGGGTTGGGCGTGACGGTGGCGGAGATCAGCTGGTACGCGGCCAGCCAATGGGCCATCTTCGGCCGGTCAATGGAGCGCCAGTAGAGCTCGTCGATCGAGGCGCCGAGGGCGATTACCGCGTCCGCCACCTGGTCCCAGTCGATGCTGAGCCGGCTGTCGGTCCAGTGCAGGACGTGGTGCTGGTGCAGCCAGGCAAAGAGCAGCTGCCCGCCGAGGCCGTCGTAGTTGCGCACCCGGTTGCCGGTGATCGCAAAGCGGAAGATCCGGTCGAAGATGATGGCGTACTGCACCAGTTTCGCGTGCCGGCGTGCTTCCGGCCCGGCGTCTTCGTCCTGTTCGATCCGGACGGATTCGCGGAAGGCTGTGAGGTCGCAGCGCAGTTCTTCAAGCGAATACAGGAAGTAGGGCATCCGCTGCTTGATCATGAACGGGTCAAAGGGCAGGTCGCCGCGCATGTGGGTCCGGTCGTGGATCAGGTCCCACATCACAAACGTGGCCTCGGTCAGTTCCTGGTCGGCCAAAAGTTCCGCGGCGCCCGCGGGCAGGTCCAGGGAGGTGATGTCTGCGGCCGCACGCAGGACCCTGCGGAACCGGGCAGCCTCGCGGTCCGCAAAGATGGCGCCCCAGGTGAAGGTGGGTGTTTCCCGAACAGCCACGGTTTCAGGGAACAGCACCGCCGAGTTGGTGTTGTAGCCGCGGGTGAAGTCCAGGAACCGGATGGGCACAAAGAGCTTGTTGGAATAGTCCCCGGCCTCAAGGCCGGCCACAAAATCGGGCCAGATGACCTCGATCAGGACGGCCTCCACGAGCCGGCTGCTGCTTCCGTTCTGGGTGTACATGGGGAAGATGACAACATGCTGCAGGCCATCCTGGCGCTGCAGCTGGGGCTGGAACGCCAGCAGGGATGCGAGGAAGTCCGGGACGCCGAATCCAGCCGTGGCCCACGCCTGGAAATCTTCGACGACGGCGTCAAGGTAGGCCGCGTCGTGCGGGAACAACGGCGCCAGTTCGGCGAGCGACTCCGCGATCGCGGTAACCTCGAGCGCTGCGGCTGGGTGGTGGCCCGCGTCAGGCACGGAGCCGTCCTGGACCTGCAGCGTCTGCAGGGATTCGGCGGCGCTCCTGAGGCGGAGCCAGGCGGGGTTTTCGGCGGTGATCCTCGTAGGGGCCACGGTTACGGTGACGGTCATGGTGCGACTGCCTTTCTCATTGCTTGGGGCATCTACGGCGAGCGTAGCAAGCAACCAGAGTCCCTAACTCAAATCGAGCCTGAGCATAAGATACTCTCAGGCTCGAGGCGCCTCGGGGCTCCGCCAGATGTGGGCGAAACCATGTCTGGCGGACTCAGGACTCTGTGGATCCTTCCCCCGCAGCGCCGCGCGGCACCAGCTTCAGGGACACCGAATTGATGCAAAAGCGCTGGTCCGTGGGTGTGCCGTAGCCCTCACCCTCAAATACGTGGCCCAGGTGTGAATCACAGTGCGCGCACCGTACCTCCACCCGCTTCATGCCGAGCGTCCGGTCGTGGATGTAACGGACGGTGCCTTCGGCGAGCGGTGCCCAGAAGGACGGCCAGCCACAATGCGAGTCGAATTTTTCGTTGCTCCGGAAGAGCTCGGTGCCACAGGCACGGCATTGGTAGACACCCTCCGTATGGGTGTCCACGTACTCGCCGGTGAAGGGGCGCTCCGTACCCGCCTGCCGCAGCACGTGGTATTCCTCCGGCGTGAGTTCCTGCCGCCACTCAGCGTCGGATTTCCGGTAGGCGGGTTCCGCAGCGACGGCGTCGGCGGCCGGACCGGGGACGGAATCCGTGGCCTTGTTCTCGAAGATGCCCTTACCAAAGATGCTCATAGTCAGCTCAACGCTCAGGAGTCGCCGATAAATCCCGAACCGGCGTACAGGTGGAGCACGGGGAGCCCCAACCGGTCCTGGGCTTTGTTGGCCCAGTCCGTATGGAACGTATCCGCAACCGCATGGGGACGGGTGATCACCACCGCCTGGGCTGCGCCGAGCTCCTTGACTTTGGCCACGAGGCCGTTGACGGCGCCACCGTCTACTACCTCGCCCGTTACTCCGGCGCCCAGCCCCTTCAAGGCAGCCAGCGAGACGGCCAGAGTGTCTGCAGCCTCGGCCCGTTCAGCGGTGGGGTTCGGGGCGTGGGCCGTCAGTTCGCGGAACGCCTTAGCAACGTCCAGTAGGGAGAGATTCTCAAGAAAATCCACCAGCAGGTGCCGTTCAGTGTTCCCTGGAACCAGCAGGACAAGGGGAGTGTCCTGCCCGTCCACCAGGCGCTCGATGTTGACGCGGTCGTCCGCGCCCAGGGGTTCTTCGGTCAGAATGACGATTGGATCGCTCATGGCATCAGCCTAGTCGTGCGCACCGGCGCCTGCATCCATTTGGGCCGCACAGCCGGTGCGGTGTCATGCGCGCGGCGTCTCCGGGGCCGGCAGAATTCCGGCGCCACGTGCCGGACGGAATATGGTCAACCCGTCTGCGGCAGTAAGAATGGTTCCATGGCACCTTCCACGCGCACACCCACGTTGACGGCGGCACCTCCGATCCAGGCCGACGGCCGCATGTCGCTTCGCGCCAAGTGGGCGCTTGGCGGCGTCATTGGCGGCGGGGCACTTGCCGGCCTGCTGGCCACAGGCTCCTCCGCACTGGCGCTCTATTTTGCCAGGCGTGTGATCACTCCCGTCCGGCAGCGGACGGCGGACCAGGAAGTCCTGGCCGTGCTCCGGGAAGGCGGCAGCCGGCAGGTCATCCTGACAGCGACTCCGGAGACCACTGTGGACGGTGTCTATGGGTTGTTTTTCGACGGCGGGAAAGGGCACGCCCGGATCGGGCAGATCGTCTCCTATTCGCCGGCGGACGGCACGCTCCTGCGCGAAGTGGAAGCCGTCTATGCCGGCGATCTCGACACGGCCCGCCGCGGGTGGTGGAGCGGTGCGCTCTATCCGGATCCCGCCGCCGCCGGCTTCGTGGCCGAGGACGTGCTGATCGACGTCGACGGCGGCACAGCACCGGCGTGGCTGGTCCGGGCGGGCGGAACGGCCCGGACCTGGGCAGTCATGGTTCACGGCCGCGGGGCAACCCGCCAGGAGGCCCTCCGGGCAGTGGGCCCCGCCCTCGAACTGGGGCTCACCAGTCTGCTTGTCTCGTACCGGAACGACGGGTTGGCGCCATCGGCCGAGGACGGCCGGTACGGCCTGGGTTCCACCGAATGGCATGACGTGGAGGCCGCCATCGAGTTCGCCCTGGCCAACGGCGCCGAGGAAATTGTTCTCTTCGGCTGGTCCATGGGCGGCGCCATCTGCCTGCAGACGGCCGATCTCTCGCCTCACCGTCACCTGATCCGGGCCATGGTCCTGGACGCGCCCGTCATCAACTGGGTCAATGTGCTGGCCCATCATGCGCAGATTAACCGCATTCCGTCCCTCGTGGGCCGCTACGGGCAGCTGATGCTTGGCCACCCCGTGGGCCGCAGGCTCACCGGCCTGGCCGCACCCGTGGACCTCAAGGCCATGGACTGGGTGGCGCGTGCCGTGGAAGTCCGTACGCCCACTCTGATCATCCACAGCGTAGATGACGAGTACGTTCCCTATGAACCCTCCGCCCTTCTGGCCGAGCGGAATCCGGACATGGTCACGTTCGAAACGTTCAATCATGCCAGGCACACCAAGGAATGGAATGTCGATCCCGAACGCTGGGAGAACCTGATCAAGGCCTGGCTCCGGCCCCAGTTGGCTCCGCGGCTTAACCCCGGCCAGAACCGCTAAGCCGTGCGCGTGCCGATGGCGGCAGTCACGGCGGACGTCAGTTGGATGAGGTGGGCCGGTGCAAGCTCAACGTCCAAGCCGCGCCTACCACCGGAAACCAGCATCGTTCCCAGGTCAAGGGCGCTGCTGTCGACCACCGTGGGCGATGGCTGGCGCTGGCCCACCGGCGAGATCCCACCGAGGACGTAGCCTGTGCGGCGTTCAGCCGCCGCGGGGTCTGCCATCGAAGCCTTCTTGGCGCCCAGGGCGGCGGCGAATGCCTTGAGGTCAAGGTTTCCGCTGACCGGGACAACCCCCACTGCCAGCCGGCCTTCCACTTCCACCATGAGGGTCTTGAAGACCTTCTCCGGAGCGATGCCCAAGGCTTCGGCGGCTTCCGTGCCGTAGCTGGCCGCGGAAGGATCGTGGGCATACGGATGCAGCACAAAAGGAACGCCGGCTGCAGCCAGTGCGGCCGTGGCCGGCGTTCCGTTCGAACTCTTGCGTCCCAAAGCGTTCAGTTTCCGATCAGGAGATTCCGATCAGGAGATCAAGACGCGGGCCGGGACGTAGCGGCGACCTTACGCTTGATCCGTCCCAGCATGGCGGTCATGCCGCGCATCCGCAGCGGTGTGATGGCCCGCGTCAGGCCCAGCAGCTCCGGCATATCGTCCGGCACCGCCAGGATTTCAGCGGCGCTGAGTCCGTCGAGTCCCTCGTGGAGCACGCCAGCGAAACCCCGCGTGGTGGGGGCTTCCGGTGGCGCCTTGAAGTAGAGCCGAACGGCGTCGTTCTGTTCCGTCTCGATGGTCAGAAACAGCGGCGACTGGCATTCCACCACTTGCTCCAGGAGCTCGGGGTGGTCCTTCAGCCGGTCCGGCAGCTCCGGCAGCTCGCGCGAGAACTCGAGCAGCAACTGAAGCCGATCGGCTTCGGTCAGGGCCTGGAAGTCATCCACGATTTCCGCCAGCGCGGCGGGCAGGTCATGTGTAGTCATCTGTTCCAGTTTACGCCGGGACCGTGCCGCGTTCCGTGCCCTTGGCAATGGGAACCCGGACGGCATTGCCCCACTCGGTCCAGGAGCCGTCGTAGTTCCGGACGGTGTCAAAGCCCAGCAGGTACTTGAGCGCGAACCAGGTGTGGCTGGAACGTTCGCCGATGCGGCAGTAGGCCACCACGTCATCGCCTGCAGTCAGGCCGGCCTCGCCCAGGTAGAGGGCCTCGAGCTCTTCCCGGCTGCGGTAGCTTCCGTCCGGCGCAGCGGCGCGTGCCCAGGGAATGGATGCTGCCGTGGGAATGTGGCCGCCGCGGAGCGCACCTTCTTCCGGGTAGGCCGGCATGTGGGTCCGCTGGCCGGTGTATTCCTCGGGGGAGCGGACGTCTATGAGCGGCTTGCCGAAGTGTGCCAGCACGTCGTCCTTGAAAGCGCGGATGGGGGCGTCGTTGCGCTCCACCACTGGGTAGTCGCCGGGCACCGGGGCGGTCCGCTCCGTGGTCAGGTCACGGCCTTCGGCGATCCACTTGTCCCGGCCGCCGTCGAGCAGCCGGACATCCTCGTGGCCGAACAGGGTGAAGACCCAGAGTGCATAGGCGGCCCACCAGTTGGACTTGTCCCCGTAGATGACCACCGTGGTGTCGCGGGAAATGCCCTTGGCAGCGGCCAGGGCGCCGAAAGCCTCGCCGTTCACGTAATCGCGGGTCACTTCGTCGTTGAGGTCGGTGTGCCAGTCGATTTTGACGGATCCCGGGATGTGGCCGGTCTCGTAGAGGAGGACGTCCTCGTCGGATTCAACCACCACCAGCTTTCCGTCCGCAAGGGCGCCAGCCTCGAGCGTGGAGGCAAGCCACTGGGTGGACACCAACCGCTCCGGATTGGCGTAGGCGGCGAACTTCTCGTTTTGTTCAACTGCGTAGGACATGGTGTTGGCCTTTCACTGAGACACATGGCGGATCTGCTGAAGAAGGAAACCTGCATCCACACTAGCCACCGCTCGTCGCCCTGTCCGCCTCCTTGTTAACAGTGGGAAATATGTCCTTCGTCACGCCGGGGACGTTGCCGGCCACACGGCGGGGGCGGCCCGGGCCGTTGCCGGTATTCTTTCTGGGGACAACCCACCAGCAGAACGGACCACCTTGGTACAGATCGAACAGCTTGCCGCCCGCACTCCGGCGGTTTCGGTGGATGAGCTCCTTAAGGGTTTTTATCCGTCCCCACGGTTTGGTCAGGTCTCCTTTGCCAGCTACCGGCCGGACCCGAACCAGGCGTCCCAGGCGGCGGCGGTCAAAGCGCTGGAAGCGTTCGCCGGGGGAGTGGGAGCCGGCGACGGTGACGGCCTGTTCAAGAAGCTTTTCACCAAGAAGGTCGCTACCAGGGCGGGGATCTACCTCGACGGCGGATTCGGCGTCGGCAAAACCCACCTGCTGGCCTCGCTGTGGCACGCCGCCCCGGGCCCCAAGGCCTTCGGCACATTTGTGGAATACACCAACCTGGTAGGGGCACTTTCCTTCCGCAAAACTGTTGAAGCGCTGAGCCACTACAAGCTGGTGTGCATCGACGAATTCGAGCTGGATGATCCGGGTGACACCGTGCTGATGTCCCGTCTTATGCGTGAACTGGCCGACGCCGGCGTCAAGCTTGCTGCCACGTCCAACACCCTCCCGGGTTCGCTGGGTGACGGCCGCTTTGCCGCCGTCGACTTTGCCCGTGAAATCCAGGTCCTGGCGGACCAGTTCGACGTCATCCGGATCGACGGCGAGGACTTCCGCCACCGTGGCCTGCCCGCCGCCCCGGCACCGCTGAAGAACAGCCAGCTCGCAGCACAGATGAAGGCCGAGTTCGACGGCAAGACCGTGGCAGAGGACGAATTCAGTTCACTGATCGGCCACCTTGCCGGTGTCCACCCGAGCCGGTACCGGCAGCTCCTCGACGGCATTGACGGCGTCGTATGGCGAAACGTGGACACCATCACCGAACAGGCCGTGGCGCTGCGGTTCGTGGTGTTGGCCGACCGTCTGTACGACAAGGATGTGCCCATCCTGGCCAGCGGCGTCCCCTTCGACCAGCTTTTCACGGACGAGATGATGCACGGCGGGTATACCAAGAAGTATTTCCGTGCTGTGTCCCGCCTGACCGCGCTGGCCCGCGAGGGCCAGAATCACGAGCCGTCCTAGGCAGGGCTGGCGAAGCTGGACAGTCAGTTAAACGCCAAAGGTGCGGGTGCCGCCTCCCGGCGGGACCCGCACCCCCTTGACGTGCTAGGGCAAAGCCCTGGCCAAATCCTTGTTACGGAGCCTTGTCAACCGGCGGAACCGGGTTGACCGGCGGAACCTGCTCGCTGGCAGGAGTCTTGCCGGGGGTTCCGTCATTTTTGTCAACGAGCGTGGAAGCGCCCTCCTGGACTTTGTCCACGTGACCGGCGTACTTGCCGCCAGTCTTTGAGTCGACGAAATCGCCGGCTTTCGTGATGCCGTCCTTGATGGCCTGCTCGTTGCCGTGGATGAGACCCTGAGCCTTGCCCTTAAGATCGTCAATCAGTCCCACGAGCACCTCCCTTCAATCGCGGAGCCAGTTCGCTCCTCCGCAACCGATCCTAGCCCTGTCTGTCGGGCGTGCCAAGGCGCTGTGACAATTTTGTCAAATCGAGGCGGCCATTCAGGCAACAAAAAAGCAGCTCACGGGGAGCTGCTGTATGTGGGCGATACTGGGATCGAACCAGTGACCTCTTCCGTGTCAGGGAAGCGCGCTACCGCTGCGCCAATCGCCCGGAACCGGAAGTCCGGTCATTTCGGATTTATTACTGGGGTAGAGAGCGGACGACGAGATTCGAACTCGCGACATCCACCTTGGCAAGGTGGTGCTCTACCAGCTGAGCTACGTCCGCGTATGAAGTACAGCCTGGCCGGTGGCCTGGCGTACTGCATGAAGCAAGTTTCCTTGCTTGGTGGGCGATACTGGGATCGAACCAGTGACCTCTTCCGTGTCAGGGAAGCGCGCTACCGCTGCGCCAATCGCCCATTTCGTCCGGCGTGAACCGGAATCCATGGTTTTCACCGAGGTGGGTACGGGATTCGAACCCGTGTGAACGGCTTTGCAGGCCGCTGCCTCGCCTCTCGGCCAACCCACCGTGTAAGCTCCGATTCCGAAAAACCTTTGCCGTGACAGTCTCCTGCGAGCGGACGACGAGATTCGAACTCGCGACATCCACCTTGGCAAGGTGGTGCTCTACCAGCTGAGCTACGTCCGCATTTGGGCCGCTGAATCCGTGCCGTTTCGGGCATTTCCTCGCGTTCCAACGAGTAAGAACTCTATAGGAGGTTCAGGGATTCTCCAAATCGCGCGTTCCTCAACCGCGGGTATGCCCCTGGATCCCTGCAATCTAGGGGGTTTTGCTAATTACAGACGTGTAATTCTGGCCCGGTCCCGTCTCGATTTCCATAAACCCCGCCGGGTCGGCTAGCATTCAAAGGCATCGGGGCGATTGGCGCAGTGGTAGCGCGCTTCGTTCACACCGAAGAGGTCACTGGTTCGAACCCAGTATCGCCCACCGAGGAATCTGGTCCGTTTCCGCTCAGCCGAGCGGAAGCGGACCTTTTTTGTGCCCGCCATTCTGTCAGCCCCTTGTGAAAGAGTCTTTGTATGACTGATCCACTCCTTGCCCATGCCACGGAATACGGCCGCATGTATGCGCGGTCCACTTCCGAACAGTTCTCCGTTCCGTCAATCACCACCGTCATCGGCCAGCAGCCGCACGGACTGGACGGCTGGTTCGGATATATGGGCGCCAGTAGCTTGGCGAAGGATCCGTTGCTGGCCGATTGCCTGGGCAGTCCGGCGAAGATCCGGCAGGCCGTCAACCGGGCCTCAAAGGCAGCAGAAATGTACCGGGACGAGGCAGCCAAACGTGGTGACCGCGTCCATAACTACTGCGAGCAGGTTGCGCTCCGCGCCCTGGGCCGGTCCCACGCCATGAAGGAAACCCGCGAGGCCCTGGCAGCCAACGGCGAGGAAGCCTTTGCGCTGCGCTTCGATGAGTGGTGGGACCTCTATGGCGTGGAACCCATCGCACCGGAAATCACCGTCTGGAACAAGTCAGTGGGCTACGCCGGGACGCTGGACCTCGTGGCCAGGATCAACGGCCGGATCTGCGTCATTGATTACAAGACCAAGGGCACCACGCGGGACGGCGCCGTCAAGCCGCTGGACGACAAGGTGGTCATGCAACTGGTGGCCGGCATGAAGGCCGAAGAAAGCCTCGTGGACCCGGCGGCAGGGGAATGGGAGCCCTGGAAGTACGGCGAGGCCCCGCTGCTGCTGGCTGTGGCCATTGGCGAGACGGAAGTCCGTCCGGTCCGCGCCAATCCCGACGTCCTCAAGCACCACTGGTGGAAGTTCTGCGCCCTGCGCCGGGTCTGGGAACTGTCCGCCGATACGCTCGCCGCCGGTTCTGCGCTTCTTCCGGTTGCTCCGCCCGCGTCCGCGCAGGTCCGCAGCGCCTAGCGGAGCACGCCTGCCCGGAGCACGACTGCCCGCAGTCTTGGGGCTGGTGCCCCTGCACCTAAACTGGATAGGTTCGCCATTAACGCCCACCGTGAGGAAAGACAGCACATGGCCATTCTGAATATCCGCATCATTGGTGATCCTGTGCTCCGCACAGTGGCCGATCCTGTGACGGAATTCGGTCCTGAGCTCGCCAAGCTGGTTGCGGACATGACGGAAACCATGGAGGACGTGGACGGCGCCGGCCTCGCAGCCCCCCAGATTGGCGTCAGCCAGCGGGTCTTCACCTACCGGATCGACGGCGTGGAGGGCCACATCATCAATCCGGTCCTGGAAAGCAGCGAGGACTTCCAGGCGGACCAAGTTGAGGGTTGCCTGTCCATTCCTGGCCTGGCGTTCCCGGTCCGCCGCTTCCGCGCCACGCGCGCCACCGGCGTTGACCGCAACGGGAATCCTGTGGCTTTGGAAGGGGAAGGCATGCTGGCCCGTTGCTTCCAGCACGAGACGGACCACCTGGACGGCATCCTCTTCACCGACAGGCTGGAAGGTGAGGACCGGAAGACGGCCCTGCGCTCCATCCGCAACGCCAACTATGACGCCATCACGGAACGCACGACGACGAAGCGCGCCAAGACGGTCGGGTCCAGTTTCGGCGGCGCCAGCTTTGGTGGCGCGAGCTCTGTCGGGGGCAGCTTCGGCGGCGGCGCCACCACATGAGGGTACTTTTTGCCGGCACCCCCGCCGTGGCCGTCCCGTCCCTTGATGCCCTCGTTGCGGCCGGCTTTGAGATCGTTGCGGTCCTGACCCGTCCCGACGCGCCGATAGGGCGCAAACGGGTGCTGACGCCGTCGCCCGTTGCAGCCCGCGCCGCCGAGCTGGGAATCAACATCATTCATGCCACTCGCGTGGACGATGGGGTGACGGCGAAAGTCGCTGCCGCCAAGCCGGACGTGGCCGCCATCGTGGCCTATGGCGGACTGATTCCGCGCGCCGCCCTGAATGTTCCGCCGCACGGTTGGATCAACCTGCACTTCTCCCTGCTTCCCGCGTGGCGTGGCGCTGCCCCGGTACAGCGGGCCGTGATGGCCGGCGACGACGTCACCGGGGCCGTCACCTTCCTGCTGGAAGAAGGTTTGGACACCGGCCCTGTCTTCGGAACACTGACCGAGGGCGTTGGCCCGGAAGACACCGCTGGAGTGCTGCTGGAGCGGCTGTCCCACAGCGGGGCTGTGCTCCTTGCCCAGACGCTGACGGCCGTCGAGGCCGGGAGGGCAGCTGCGCAGCCGCAGCTCGGCGATGTTTCACTGGCCCCCAAGCTGACCATCGATGACGGCCGGCTCGACTGGAAGCAGCCTGCCCTGGCGATCGGCAGGCGCGCCCGGGGCGTAACTCCCGAGCCCGGTGCCTGGACCACCCTGGACGGACAGCGCGTCAAACTCGAACCCGTCCGGCTCCGGCCGGGTAACACTGACCTGCAGCCCGGCGCAGTATTCCTCGACGGGAAGAGCGTCCTGGTCGGCACCGGATCCCACGCCGTGGAGCTGACGAGGATCCAGCCTTCGGGCAAAAAGATGATGGCCGCCGCCGACTGGGCGCGCGGCATGGCAACACTGGAAAGCGTGGTCCTGAAATGAGCGAATCCGGCGGTAATGCAGGCGGCAGGGGCGGCAGCGGAAGCGGCGCCGCAGACGGCGGGCGGGGCAATAGCGGGCGGGGCAAGGGCGGGCCGCGGGATTCCAGCCAGCGCAACGCCCAGGGCCGCGAACGTAACCGGAGCGCCCAGCGGAGTTTCACCGATAACGCCCCCTCGCAGCGGACCCGCCGGGCGGACCCGGCTCGGCTGGTGGCTTTTGAGGTCCTGCGCGCGGTAGCTGCCGAGGACGCCTATGCCAACCTGGTGCTCCCGTCCCGCATCCGCCATCACGGCCTGGACAAGCGCGACGCCGGCTTCGCCACCGAGCTCAGCTACGGTGCCTTGCGCGGCCAGGGCACCTACGATGCCATCCTGGCGCGCTGCGTTGACCGGCCGCTGGACCAGCTTGACCCGGCCATTCTCGACGCCCTGCGGATCGGCACCCATCAGCTGCTGGCCATGCGCGTCCCAGCCCACGCCGCACTGGATCAGACCGTGGGCCTGGCCCGCGCCGTCATCGGCGCCGGACCCTCCGCACTGATCAATGCGGTGCTGCGGAAGGTCACGGCGCACACGCTGGAGGAGTGGCTTGAGGTCCTCGTTGCCGGTGAAAGCGACGAAACCACCATCGCGTCCCTCCGGTACGCCCACCCCGAATGGATTGTCCGGGCGATGCGCCAGTCCTTGGTGGCACACGGGCGGTCAGCCGCCGAAATCAACGACCTGCTGGAAGCCGATAACGAGGCTCCGGTGGTCAACCTCGTTGCCCTGCCCGGCCTGGGAAGCCTGGATGAAGCCCTGGAAAGCGGGGCCACCCCCGGTGAACTTGTTGAAGGTTCGGCACTCTCCAGCGGCGGAGACCTGGGTCGGCTCGCCTCCGTGCGGGAAGGCAGCACGCGTGTCCAGGACGTCGGCTCACAGCTGGTGGCCCGCGCCATGGCGGCCGTGGAGCTGGATCCCGCTGGAGGTCCCAGAGCGGAGCGTCCGGGCGAAACCTGGCTGGACCTGTGCGCCGGCCCCGGCGGCAAGGCCGCCCTGCTGGGCGCGCTGGCCAACGCCCAGGGTGCGACGCTGCTCGCCAATGAACCGGCCCCGCACCGGGCCAAACTCGTCAGCCAGGCCCTGTCCGCCGTTCCCAGGGACGTCTGGCGCGTCCGGACCGGCGACGGCCGCGACGTGGGCACAGAACAGCCAGAGTCCTTTGACCGTGTCCTGGTGGATGTCCCCTGCAGCGGGCTTGGTGCGCTGCGCCGCAGGCCGGAGTCCCGCTGGCGCCGCACCCCCAAGGACCTCGCGGACCTGGGGCCGCTGCAGCGCGCCCTGCTGAAATCGGCGCTGGACGCCGTCCGCCCCGGCGGAGTGGTTGCCTACGTCACCTGTTCACCCCACCCGGCCGAAACCACGGCAGTGGTCATCGATGCCCTCCGGAAGCGTGATGACCTGGAGCTGCTGGACGCCGGTGCGGTGCTGGACAGCGTGAGCCTGACCGGGAACCTGGGCGCAGGCCACGATTCCACGGCGCAACTCTGGCCGCACATCCACAGCACCGATGCGATGTTCCTGGCCCTCATCCGGAAGAAAGCCTGACCCGTGAAAGGTTCCCCAATGCCGCAATGCTGCATCAACCCCAGCATCCTGTCCGCCGACTTCGTCAACCTCGAAGCCGAACTGCAGCGCATCAGCAACGCTGACGCCGTGCACGTGGACGTTATGGACAACCACTTTGTCCCCAACCTCACCTTGGGCTTGCCCGTGGTCCAGCGGATCCAGGCGGTCAGCCCCGTCCCGCTGGACGCCCACCTGATGATCTCTGACGCCGACCGCTGGGCGCCGGGATTCGCCGACGCAGGGCTGGCATCCGTGACCTTCCACGCTGAGGCCTCCATTGCACCGGTCAAACTGGCCCGCGAACTGAGGGCCCGAGGCTCCAAGGCCGGCATGGCGCTGCGCCCTGCCACAGCCGTGGAACCCTACCTGGACATGCTCGAGGAACTGGACATGCTCCTGATCATGACCGTGGAACCGGGCTTCGGCGGCCAGGCGTTCCTGGACTTCACCCTGCCCAAGATCCGCAGGGCCCGGGCAGCCATTGACGGTTCTGGAATCAATGTCGCCCTCCAGGTGGACGGCGGCATTACCGAGGAAACTATTCTGCGGGCGGCCGAAGCAGGTGCGAACGTCTTTGTGGCGGGTTCGGCTGTCTACGGCGCGGAGGACCCGGCAGCAGCCATCGGACGGCTCCGCGAGGCCGGCAGCATGAAGTTACGTGCTGCGTCCGCGGAATAGTCTGGGCCACCTTGTGGTTATGGCACAATAGCAACACACAATACGTGCTCCGGGGTCGGTGTAAGTCCGAACCGGCGGTGATAGTCCGCGACCCGCGAGCCGGCGCTTTCCCCTTTCAGGGAAGGAATCGGCGGACGGTTGAACTGGTGAAATTCCGGTACCGACAGTTAAAGTCTGGATGAGAGAAGCACGTACAGCTCTATCTGCGGCGCCTTTTGGCGCTGCGGCCTTCTGCTGTCGTATACCCCCGGAGCCATCGCGGTTCTAGAGGGAAGGAACGACAACACACATGAACCCCTTGCGATGGCTCTTTGAAGCCAGGATTTCCCATGGTCGGGGAACCGAAGCCGCCGGACCGGTGGCTGCCCCATGACCCGGATCGAAAATGTGACGGCGTTCAGTGCCGCCGAAACCGCCGCCATGGACGCAGCGCTGGAAGCAGCCCTGCAGGGCCCGCGCGGAGCGAATCCGCTGGTGGGCGCCGTTGTGATCGATGCTGCCGGCCGCCAGTTGGTGACCGGGTACCACCGCGGCGCCGGCACACCCCACGCTGAAGCGGACGCGATCACCCAGGCTGAGGCCGCGGAGCTGGACCTGAGCGGCTGCACGATGATGATCACACTGGAACCCTGTGACCACAGCGGCCGCACCGGACCGTGCACCCAGGCGATAATTGGCGCCGGAATCACGGACGTGGTCTACGCCGTCGACGATCCGCATGACCCTGCGGCGGGCGGCGCAGCCACCCTCCGGAACGCCGGCGTGCAGGTCCGCAGCGGGCTCGCGGCCGGCGAGTCGTACGAGTTGAACCGTCAATGGTTCCAGGCCGTGGCCGAACAGCGCCCGTTTGTGACGCTGCACATCGCCCAGACACTTGACAGCCGGATCGCCGCTGAGGATGGAACGAGCCAATGGATTTCCTCGCCTGAGTCGCTCGCTGACAACCACGGGCTCAGGCGGCGGATCGACGCCATCCTCGTGGGCACCCAGACCGTGCTGGTGGACAACCCCCGGCTGTCAGCCCGCGACGCGTCCGGAGCGACATCGGGCAAGCAGCCGCTGCGGGCTGTGATGGGCCTGCGGGACATCCCGGCCGACGCCGCCGTCCGGGGTGATGACGGGAATGTGCTCCACCTGTCCACGCGGGATCCGCGGGCGGCGCTCTCGCTCCTCTACGCGGAGGGAGTCCGCCACGTCATGGTGGAAGGCGGCTCACGCATCCTGAGTTCATTCCTGGCGGCCCGGCTCGTGGACGAACTCATTGTCTACGTTGCCCCCACCCTGCTGGGCTCCGGAACTCCCGCCCTCAACGGACTGGGAATCGCCACGCTCGCGGATGCCCGGCACTGGGACTGGGACCCCTCCGACGGCGGCGCCGTCCTGACCCTGGGCCGGGACCTGAGGCTGCACCTCCGTCCAGCACCAACCGAAGTTTTTGAACCACAACTATCCCGCACTGCCGCGGAACCAGCCATGGGAGGCTACTGATGTTTACCGGAATTATTGCCGAACAGGGACAGGTCCTGTCCGTGGAGCGGGACGGCGATGCCAGCGCAACGCTCCGACTGCGGGCCCCCGGCACCATCGAGGGGCTCGCGCTGGGCGGGTCCATTGCCGTCAGCGGAGTCTGCCTGACGGCCACCGCAATCGAGGGCAAAGAGTTCAGCGTTGATGTGATGGGCGAAACCCTCGTCCGCAGCACCATCGGTGAACTTGCCGCCGGTGACTCGGTGAACCTCGAGCGTTGCGTCCCCGCTGGCGGCCGGCTGGACGGGCACGTCGTCCAGGGCCACGTCGATGGCGTCGGGCAGCTGCTGGAGCGCGAGGCGCTCGGCAACTGGGAGCGGCTCCGGTTCGGTGTACCCGCCAACCTCGCCCGCTATATCGCGGAGAAGGGCTCCATCGCCATCGACGGTGTCTCGCTCACCGTCACGGCGGTCAGCCGCGCCGCGGAGCCGGAGCCTTGGTTCGAAGTGGGGCTGATCCCCACCACATTGGCAGAGACCGGCCTGGGGGCCAAGGAAACCTGCAGCAGGGTCAACCTCGAAGTGGACGTGCTCGCGAAATACACCGAACGGCTGCTGGCGTTCAGCACCGGCGCAACCACCGGGGGCGAACGATGAACGCCACCGTTCGGCTGGAGCCGGCCGCGGATGCCGGCCGCGTGCCTAACGCAACCTTCGGACTTGACCCCGTGGAAGATGCCATCCGCGCCATGGCCGCCGGCCGGCCCGTGCTGGTGGTGGACAACGAGGACCGCGAAAACGAAGGGGACATCATCTTCGCCGCACAGCACGCCACCCCTGCCCTCATGGGCTGGACCATCCGCTACAGCTCCGGAGTCATCTGCGTACCCCTGACCGGGGAGCGCGCCGACGCCCTGGCCCTGCCGCCCATGGTGGCTGTGAACCAGGATGCAAAGGGCACCGCGTACACCGTTTCCTGCGACGCGGCAGTGGGTGTCAGTACGGGTATCTCGGCGACAGATCGCGCCCTCACGGCCCGTGTCCTTGCAGACCCGGGTGCCGGACCGGCCGCCGTGACCCGGCCCGGGCATATTTTCCCGCTCCGGGCCGTTAACGGGGGAGTGCGTGAACGCCCCGGCCACACCGAAGCGGCCGTGGACCTGTGCCGGCTCGCCGGACTGGAGCCAGTGGGCGTTATCGCCGAGGTGGTGTACGACGACGGTGAAATGATGCGGCTCAACGGGCTGCGGGGATTCGCCGCTGAACACGGGTGCCCCCTGATCTCGATTGAGGATCTGGTGGCTTACCTTGAAGCAGGGGCCGGGGCTCCCGCCGACAGTGACACCGGGCCGGACGCCCGGGCGGAGTAGAGGAGTAATGATGACGGCTTCCGGAGTTTCGGACGACAGCCACCAGAACGGCCACCACCGGGGAGCGGCCGGCACTGGCCACGCGCACCATCCGGTGAGCGGCGGTCCCATTGTGCAGCTGCCCACGGCCTTTGGTGATTTCATTACCCAGGCTTGGACAGACCTGGTCACAGGCGCCGAACACCTGGCAGTGAGCTCACCCAATCCGCCCAAGGCCGGCGTGGCACCACTCGTCAGGCTGCATTCAGAGTGCCTGACCGGCGACGTCTTCGGCTCGTACCGTTGTGACTGCGGCGAACAGCTGGCCTACGCCCTGGAGTTGATCAACGAGTTCGGCGGCACGCTGCTGTACCTGCGCGGGCAGGAAGGCCGGGGGATCGGCCTGGCCAACAAGATCAAGGCCTACGCCCTGCAGGAAGCGGGCTTTGACACCGTGGAGGCCAACGAGCAGCTGGGGCTGCCGGTGGACGCCCGCTGCTACAAAGCGGCCGCCCAGATCCTGTCGGAGATGGGCCTCCATGAGGTCCGGCTCCTGAGCAACAACCCGGACAAACAGAACAGGCTCGCCAAAGCCGGGGTGAAGGTTGTGGAGATGGTGCCTACTGAGGTGCCGTCCCGCGACCAGAACATCCGCTACCTGCAGACCAAAAAGGACCGCATGGAGCACCGGCTGACGCTGGACACACACGTCGTAACGGTGCCGGGCGGCGCTGCCGACGATTTCGACCACGAACAAAACTGAAGGATCAGATCCACGCATGAGCGGACACGGCGCACCAGATATTGACCTCACCACCCTCAACCCGGCGGAAACGTCGCAGCTGCGGCTGGCCATTGTGGCAGCCAGCTGGCACACCCAGATCATGGACGGACTCCTGGAGGGTGCCCTGCGCGCCGCCAAAGACGCGGGCATCAGCGAACCCACCGTACTGCGCGTTCCGGGGGCCTTCGAGCTTCCCGTCGCCGCCGCGCGGCTGGCACCGCACTTTGACGCAGTGGTGGCCCTCGGCGTCGTGATCCGCGGCGGCACGCCGCACTTTGAATACGTCTGCCAGGCGGCGACGTCGGGACTGACCGATGTCAGTGTCTCCACCGGCGTGCCAGTGGGGTTCGGCGTGCTGACCTGCGATACGGAGCAGCAGGGACTGGACCGCGCGGGCCTGCCGGGCTCCAGCGAGGACAAGGGCCACGAAGCAGTGACGGCAGCCCTGGCCACCGCAGTCCTCCTCAAGCAGTACACGTAGCAGCCGGCGGGCTGCCGGGGCGCGATGTGTGTTCGCTCACATCGCGCCCGTCATGCAGCGGCCCGAAAGGCGCCCCCGGGCCGGCAGCAAGTAGGCTATAGGGCGTGAAGAATTTCGAGACGCTGTTCGCTGAACTGAGTGAGAAGGCAGCCACCCGCCCGGCAGGCTCCCGCACCGTCGCTGAATTGGAGTCCGGAGTCCACGGCATTGGCAAGAAAGTCGTGGAGGAAGCAGCCGAAGTCTGGATGGCCGCTGAGTACGAATCCGATGAGGCCACGGCCGAGGAAATCTCCCAGCTGCTCTACCACCTGCAGGTTCTGATGCTCGCTAAAGGCCTGACCCTGGAAGACGTCTACAAGCATCTGTAGCCACTGCGGCACCCGGCGGTCAACAATTGCCTGCCCGTGCCATGCGTGGCCCGATTGCCTGACCCATAGACCTCCCAACCAAGAAAGACCCCCATGCTGCGAGTAGCCGTACCCAACAAGGGCTCCCTGTCCGAAGCCGCCTCCGCCATGCTGTCCGAAGCGGGCTACCGCCAGCGCCGCGACACCCGCGAGCTGGTCATGATGGACCCGGACAACGACATTGAGTTCTTCTTCCTCCGCCCGCGCGACATCGCCGTTTACGTCGGACGCGGAACCCTCGACGTCGGCATCACGGGCCGCGACCTGCTGCTGGACGCCGAGGTGGAGGCCGAGGAACTGCTACCCCTGGGCTTCGCTGCGTCCACGTTCCGCTTTGCCGGACCCGTGGGTGACTTCGCCACAGCAGACGAGCTTGAAGGAAAGCGCCTCGCCACCAGCTACGACGGCCTGCTCCGCGGCTACCTCGCCGAGCGGGGCATTAACGCCAAGGTGGTCCGGCTCGACGGCGCCGTGGAGTCTTCCGTGCGCCTGGGCGTAGCGGACGCCATCGCCGACGTCGTGGAAACGGGCAACACCCTCAAGGCCGCCGGGATGGAAATCTTCGGCGAGCCGATCCTGAAGTCAGAAGCCGTCCTGATCCGCCGCACCGGCGAAGGCGGAGCCGCGAACGGCACCGCCAAGGAGATTGAAGTCCTGATCCGCCGCCTGCAGGGCGTCCTTGTGGCGCGCCAGTACGTGCTGATGGACTACGACATCCGCAAGGAGCTGGTGGAACAGGCCGCAGCTCTGACTCCCGGCCTGGAATCACCTACCGTCTCACCGCTGCGCGACTCCGACTGGGTGGCTGTCCGGTCCATGGTTCCGAAGAAGGAAACCAACCGGATCATGGATGAGCTCTACGACCTCGGCGCCCGCGCCATCCTGGTCAGCAGCATCCACGCCTGCCGCATCTGAGCGTCCCGCCCGGTTCGCGCCGCGCCCCAGAATCCACCCGAGAATTCCAGGAGTCCCCATGGCTGTAGCTGTACGAGTCATCCCCTGCCTCGACGTCGACGCCGGGCGCGTTGTCAAGGGCATCAACTTCGAAGGTCTCCGCGATGCGGGTGACCCGGTGGAGCTGGCGCACCGCTACGACAATGCGGGCGCCGACGAACTGACGTTCCTGGATGTCACGGCGTCCTCGGGAAACCGCGAAACCACCTTCGACGTGGTCCGCCGCACGGCCGAGGAAGTCTTCATTCCGCTGACCGTGGGCGGCGGTGTCCGCGGCATTGCCGAGGTGGACAAGCTCCTGCGTTTCGGCGCGGATAAGGCTTCCATCAACACGGCCGCCGTTGCCCGGCCGGACGTCATCAACGAAATCAGCCGGCACTTCGGTTCCCAGGTGCTGGTCCTGTCCGTGGACGCCCGCCGGACCCGCCCCGGGTCCCAGCCCACGCCGTCGGGGTTTGAAGTGACCACCCACGGCGGCCGAACGGGTACAGGCATCGACGCCATCGAGTGGGCCAGGGAAGCCGCCGACCGCGGCATCGGCGAAATCCTGCTCAACTCCATCGACGCCGACGGCACCAAGGACGGCTTTGACCTGGAACTGATCCGCCTGGTCCGGGCCGCGGTGAAAGTGCCGATCATCGCCTCAGGCGGCGCCGGGGAACCGGCTCATTTTCCGCCTGCCGTAGCCGCCGGAGCGGACGCCGTGCTGGCCGCGTCGATCTTCCACTGGGGCCCGGACAACATGATGTCCCAGGTCAAACAGGCAATCCGCGAAGCAGGCTTCGAAGTCCGATGACCACAACGCGGGGTCACTTCCGGTCCGATAAACGAGAGTTATCGGGCCGGAAGTGACCCCGCGTTGCTTTGTTAGAGGCCGACTTCGGCTGACTGGAGCAGGGCGACGGCGTCCGGCTGGCCTTCGAAGGTGACCAGGGCGTGGCGGGTCCGGCCGTGGGCGTGCATCAGCAGTTCGCCCGGCTCGCCAACGATCGCCACCGAAACCGGTGCCCGCTTGGCGACGTGCCGCGGGCCGGACGGACGCACCAGCACAATGCCCAGGTCGACGCCCCGGTAAAGAATGGCTGCCCGTTTGATCAGCTCGTCCCAGAGGGCGTCCGAGTAGGCCTCGTCGAGGGCGCGCGGCGCCCAGCGGTCCACAGCCCGGCGGATGTCCTCGGTGTGGACGAAATATTCGATCAGGTTGGAGCTCTCGTCCAATGCCTTGATGTTCATGGGGGACAGAGCCCGCGGGCCGCCCCGGAAGGTGTTAACCAGGCCGGTGTAGTCGTCAGCGGTTTGCAGCTTCGCCGCGAGCTTGGCGGTGGCCTTGTCCGAAGCCTTGGACAGGCTCTTAATGATGAGGCCCAGCCCCACCGCCGCCTTGCGTTCACGCAGGTAAAGGTGCGCGGCGAGGTCCCTGGTGCGCCAGCCTCTGCAGAGGGTAGGGGCATCAGGACCGGCCGCCAGCAGGGTTTCGGCCAGGACTTCTCGGGACGGTTCGACGAAATGCATCACTTGTGAAACTAGCACGTGAGCAGGGAAGTTGGGCAGCGGAACCGCCAGCCGATGGGTGCCCTTGTTCACACACTGTTTGTATGCCCGCTTGTGCATATTAAGGGGCCGCTGATCAGGCACTAGACTGGGTCTGATGTCTGAGCAGCCCGCCTCCGCCCCCGTAATTGTCCCGGCCCCCGCCACAAGCCCGCTTCCGCCCGCAGTTGCCGCCGCACTGAAGCGTGACAGCGCAGGGCTCGTTGCCGCGGTGGTCCAGCAGTTCGACACCCACGAAGTGCTGATGCTGGGCTGGATGGACGACGAAGCCCTGCACCGTACGATGACCAGCGGCCGGGTCACCTTCTACTCCCGTTCCCGCCAGGAATACTGGCGCAAGGGGGACACGTCCGGCCACGTCCAGTGGGTCAAATCGGTTGCCCTGGACTGCGACGGCGATGCCCTCCTGATCCGGGTAGACCAGATCGGCGCGGCGTGCCACACCGGCACCCGGACCTGTTTTGCCGGCAGGGGCCTTGAAGTCCAAACCGGCGAGGCACTCTGACCCACGGCCCGGGACGGAAGACCAGCCCGCAAGCACACACTTTTGGCAGCATAAGACTGGCGCCGTTCCATACCGGCGACATTCACGAGGCGACACACAAGAACAGGCGGCGAAGCATAGCCATGCAGGACCTTGGAATCATCAGTCCGGGCCTCGAGGAGTTCCGCGAACTCGCCGGCAACAGCCGGGTCATCCCCGTCACGCTCAAAGTGCTGGCGGACGCAGAGACCCCCATCGGCCTCTACCGGAAGCTTGCCCAAGGCCAGCCCGGCACGTTCCTGATGGAGTCTGCAGCGGTGGGCGGCACCTGGTCGCGGTATTCCTTCATCGGCGCGAAGTCGCGTGCAACCCTGACCACCAAGGACGGCCAGGCGCACTGGCTGGGCCAGCCCCCTGCCGGTGTGCCCCTGGACGGCAATCCCGTGGACGCCATCCGCGACACCATCGAAGCGCTGCGGACCAGCAGGTTTGACGGACTGCCGCCCTTCACCTCCGGCCTGGTCGGCTTCCTGGGCTGGGAGACTGTCCGCCACTGGGAACGGCTGACCAGCCCGCCGGAGGACGACCTCCACCTGCCCGAACTGGCGCTGAACCTGGTCACGGACATGGCAGTGCACGACAACCATGACGGCACCGTGCTGCTGATCGCCAACGCCATCAACTTCGATGGCAGCTCCGACCGCGTGGACGAGGCCTGGGAAGATGCCGTGGCGCGGGTCAAGGCCCTCCTCACCCGGGTCAGCACGCCCGTGGCCCAGCCGGTTTCCGTACTGGAACCCGCCGCCCTTGATTTTGCCTCCAGCGTCGAGGAACGGTGGGACGAACCCTCCTACCTGGCCGCCCTGGACCGCGGCAAGGAAGCCATTGTGGACGGCGAAGTATTCCAGGTGGTGATTTCACGCCGCTTCGAGATGGAGTGCGGCGCGTCGCCCCTTGACGTGTACCGCGTCCTGCGCAACACCAACCCCAGCCCCTACATGTACATCTTCAGCCTCGAGGACGCCGACGGCAGGGAGTACTCGATCGTTGGGTCCTCGCCCGAGGCCCTGGTGACAGTGACGGGTGAGGAAGTCATCACCCACCCCATTGCCGGTTCACGGCCCCGCGGCAAGACGGTAGAGGGAGACAAAGCCCTCGCCGAGGAACTGCTGGCCGATCAGAAGGAACGCGCCGAACACCTGATGCTCGTGGACCTCTCGCGCAACGATCTGTCCAAGGTCTGCGTGGCGGGAACTGTGGACGTCACGCAGTTCATGGAGGTGGAGCGGTTCAGCCACATTATGCATCTTGTCTCCACTGTGGTGGGCAAGCTGTCCCCGGCCGCCAACGCCTACGACGTCCTGAAGGCGACCTTCCCAGCTGGCACCCTGTCCGGTGCCCCGAAGCCCCGGGCACTGCGCCTGCTGGACCAGCTTGAACCGCACCGCCGCGGCATCTACGGCGGCGTGGTGGGTTACCTCGACTTTGCCGGCGACATGGACATGGCCATTGCCATCCGCTCGGCCCTTCTCCGCGAAGGACGCGCCTATGTCCAGGCCGGTGGAGGCATCGTGGCGGATTCCGTGAACCCCACAGAAGCCCTGGAGACCGTGAACAAGGCGGCCGCTCCGCTCCGGGCCGTGCACACCGCCGGATCGCTGCACAACATTGCGGCGGAATCGCTCCCCGGCACTTCTCACATCAGCGACGCCGGCACCCCTGCCGGGGGAAGCCAGGGCGCCGAATGACCCCGGCCTGGGCCAGGAAATCCACGCTGGTACTGCTGATCGCGGTCCTTGCGCTGGCCGTCTTCGGGACCACCACCCAAACCTGGATCACTGTCAGCCTGGACGCCAACCAGGTGGGCCAGGCGGCGGGGGACCAGAACACCCTTCCGGTCCAGGGCAGCAAGGCGGCCACAACGGTGACAGCCTTGGCCTTGGTGGCCCTGGCGGGCGGACTGGCAGCGTCCATCGCCGGAAAGTTCGCGCGGTGGGTCATCACCGGGCTCATCGTGTTGGCCTCCGTAGGCATCATTGCAGCGGCCGCCACGGTGCTGGCTGACCCGCTGGGCGCCGCGCAGGGCTCCATCGCCGCTGCCACCGGGGTCACCGGCGGTAACGCGGAAGTGGCCGTTACCGCCTTCCCTGTCCTTGCCGTCGTCGCCGGCGCCCTCCTGGCCCTGGCCGCGTTGCTGATCATCCCCGCGGGCCGGCACTGGAAGTCGCGGACCAAATATGACGCGGCCACATCCGGGGCGCGCGCCGGCAGCACGGCGGCCGCCACCGGTCCAGTGGACGAGATCGACAGCTGGGACCGGCTCTCGCGCGGCGACGATCCCACCTGACCCCCGCTCGCAGGCAAAGCCGGGCAGCCCGCTAAAACCTGAGCCCGGTCTGCCGATGGGCAGGTCACGGCCAAAAAATGGCAGAATGTAAGCAGTATTCATCCCGAGGAGATTCACATGAGCAAAGCACCCGCTTCCGTATCTAAATCAGGCACCCGGACCGTTGCGCCCGGCGTCGTTGACCACAGCCAGGAACTTGGCCACGGCAACAGCCCCGCGGCGTGGACCTGTGTGATCGTTATGCTGGTCGGCGCCCTCATCGCGTCCGTCGCCTTTGTCATCGCCAACACCCCCATCTTCATCGCCGGCGCAGCCGTGATGGTCCTCGGCCTGATCCTTGGCTTCATCATGCGCAAGGCGGGCTACGGCGTCGAAGGCAGCAAGCTGAAGAGCTCCGGCCACTGATGGCGACTGTTCTCGATGACATCAATGCCGGTGTCAGGGAGGATATGGAGGCCAGGAAGCGTCTCGTTTCGCTGGCCGAACTGAAGGACCTGACCGCGGCCGCGGCACCCGCCCGGGACGCCTGGTCGGCCCTCGGCGGCACTGCGGTGAAGCGGGACCAGCTGAAGGTCATCGCGGAAATCAAGCGCCGCAGCCCGTCCAAGGGCGATCTCGCCACCATCGTGGATCCGGCAGCGCTGGCAGAACAGTATGCCGACGGCGGCGCAGCCGTGATCAGCGTCCTCACCGAACAGCGGCGCTTCAACGGCTCCCTGGCGGACCTGGACGCCGTCCGTGCCCGAGTGGACATTCCGCTGCTCCGCAAGGATTTCACGCTCGACGAGTACCAGATCTGGGAGGCCCGCGCCCACGGCGCGGACCTGATCCTGCTCATCGTGGCGTCGCTCTCCGACAGCGAGCTCCAGGACTTCAGCGCCCTCAGCCGCGAACTCGGCATGAACGTGCTCGTGGAGACACATACGGAAGAGGAAATCGAACGTGCGGTGGCGGCTGAGGCGCGCATCATCGGCGTCAACGTGCGCAACCTGAAGACGCTCGACGTCGACCGTTCAGTTTTCGCGTCACTCGCCGGACTGATTCCGGCCGAAGCGCTGGTCATCGCCGAATCCGGTGTGCGCGGCGTGGACGACGTGACGCACTACGCCGCCAACGGCGCCAACGCCATCCTGGTGGGCGAGGCCCTGGTCAGTGACTCAACGCCGCGTGACCGTATCGCCGAATTCACGGCGGCCGGCGCCGCCGCCATCGCCGCCCGGGCCTAGTCCAGGCACCCGCCGGCCCTGGCGCCGGCGGCACAACACTTCCGAACGACCAACTTGAACAGGACGGTGAGACTGATGGTTGACGCACCCTCAGAAAACGCTGACAACAACGCTGCGGACGCTTTCCTGCAGGGCGGCTCGCTGAAGCACGCCCCGGGGCCATACTTCGGCGGCTACGGCGGGCGTTGGATGCCGGAATCGCTGATCGCTGCACTGGACGAGCTCGAAGACACCTTTGAAAAGGCCAAGGCAGATCCCGAATTCCTTGCCCAGCTCTCCGACCTGAACAAGAACTACTCCGGCCGTCCCTCGCTGTTGACCGAAGCCAAGCGGTTCTCCGAGCACGCCGGCGGCGCCCGGATTTTCCTCAAGCGCGAGGACCTCAACCACACCGGATCCCACAAGATCAACAACGTCCTGGGCCAGGCCCTGCTGGCCAAGCGCATGGGCAAGACACGCGTCATTGCCGAGACCGGCGCCGGGCAGCACGGCGTTGCCAGCGCCACCGCCGCCGCGCTCCTCGGCCTGGAATGCGTGGTCTACATGGGCGCCGAAGACTGCCGCCGGCAGGCGCTGAACGTAGCCCGGATGCAGCTGCTCGGCGCCACCGTGGTGCCGGTGGTGAACGGTTCGCAGACCCTCAAGGACGCCATCAACGACGCCCTCCGGGACTGGGTCAGCAACGTGGACAACACCCACTACCTGTTGGGCACCGCCGCCGGGGCGCACCCGTTCCCGGCCATGGTCCGCTTCTTCCACGAAGTCATAGGCGAGGAAGCCCGCGCCCAGATCCTGGAGCAGACCGGCAAACTGCCCGACGCCGTCTGCGCCTGCATCGGCGGCGGCTCCAACGCGATCGGCATCTTCCACGGATTCCTGGATGATCCGTCCGTGAAGATCTACGGCTTTGAAGCCGGCGGCGACGGCGTGGAAACGGGTCGGCACGCAGCCACTATCACCCTCGGCAAGCCCGGCGTCCTGCACGGCGCACGCTCCTACCTCATGCAGGACGACGACGGGCAGACCATCGAGTCGCACTCGATTTCCGCGGGCCTCGACTACCCGGGCGTTGGCCCGGAGCACGCGTATCTGGCCGATATCGGACGCGTCAGCTACGAGCCCATCACCGACAGCGAAGCAATGGATGCGTTCAAGCTGCTGTGCCGGACGGAGGGGATCATTCCCGCCATCGAGTCCTCACACGCCCTCGCAGGTGCCATCAAGGTTGGGAAGCGCCTCACCGAAGGCAGTGCTGACCCGTCCGAAACAGTGGTCATAGTGAACCTTTCCGGCCGTGGCGACAAGGACGTGGAGACCGCAGCCGAGTGGTTCGACATGCTGGACGAGGAGGGCAAGGTCAAGGGCACCAACCTGTCCACCCGCAAGCCCAAGGGCCCTTCCGACAGGGCAGAACCTGAAGCCGTTCCCACCACAGCTGCTCCTGCCACCAGCGCCGCGGACAACAACGAGGACCAGAACTGATGACTGTACAGCCGGCCAGCAAGTCCGCCGCCGCCATCGACCGTGCACGGGACGCCGGGCGCTCAGCGCTCGTCTGCTACCTGCCGGCTGGGTACCCGGACGTCCAGGCCACCATTGACGCCGGCATTGCCATGGCGGAGAACGGTGCCGACCTGATCGAAATCGGCATTCCCTACTCGGATCCGGTCATGGACGGCCCTGTCATCCAGGCCGCCACCACCGAGGCGATCGCCAACGGATTCCGGGTCGAGAGCGTCTTTGACGTTGTCGCCGGCATCACGGCAGCCACAGACGTCGCCGTGCTGGTCATGACCTACTGGAACCCCGTGGTCCGGATGGGTGTGGACGAGTTCTCCCGCCGGCTGGTCGAGGCCGGGGGAGCAGGGCTAATCACGCCTGACCTCATCCCGGACGAGGCATCGGAATGGTTCGCTGCCTCGGACAAGTACGGACTGGACCGCGTGTTCCTCGTGGCGCCGTCCTCCACCCCAGAGCGCCTGGCCATGACGGTCAAGGCAAGCAGGGGCTTCGTTTACGCCGTCTCCATCATGGGCGTGACGGGTACCCGCCAGGCTGTCAGCAGCAGCGCGGAGAGGCTCGTTGCCGACACGCATGCCGCCGGCGCCGAACGCGTGTGCGTGGGACTCGGTGTCTCCAACGCCAGCCACGTCCGCGAGATCGCAGCATACGCAGACGGCGTCATCGTTGGCACCGCGCTCGTTGCCGCCATCCGTGACGGGGGAGTTCCCGCCGTCGCAGACCTCACCAGGGACCTGAGCACCGGACTCATCAGGGAAGAGGCCTAGCCACCATGCAGATTCTCCTTCAGGCCGCCGCCCTGGTGCCGGCCAGCATCCCCAGCCCGGACTGGTCCGGCTTCGACATCCCACTGCCGTGGGGGACTCTGCGGATTCATGCCTATGCCCTGTGTATCCTCGCCGGTATCATCGTCGGTCTGTGGCTCACGTCCGTCAGGTGGGCCCGCCGCGGTGCGCCCGAAGGCAGCGTATGGGACATCGTCATCTGGGCGATTCCGTTCGGCATCATCGGCGGCCGCCTCTACCACGTGGTTTCGTCCCCGGACGCCTACTTCGGGCCCGGCTTCGACGGGACCGGGGACCTGTGGCTCATCCCGCAGATCCAGCGTGGCGGACTGGGAATCTGGGGTGCCGTGGTTCTGGGCGTCCTGGGCGCCTGGATCGGCTGCCGAAGGTCCGGTGTGAAACTCACTGCCTTCCTGGACGCCGCTGCGCCCGGACTGCTGCTCGCGCAGGCCGTTGGCCGCTGGGGTAACTACTTCAACCAGGAGCTCTTCGGCGGGCCCACTACCCTGCCGTGGGGCCTGCAGATTGATGCGGACAACCCCAACTTCCCGGCCGGCATGCCCGTGGATACGCTCTTCCACCCCACGTTCCTGTACGAGTCGCTCTGGAACATCGCCGGCGTGCTCATCCTGCTGGCCCTGGACCGCCGATTCCACTTCCGCCGCGCCCGGCTCTTCTGGCTCTACGCCATGTATTACACGCTGGGCCGGGTCTGGATCGAAGCAATGCGGATCGACGACGCCGAACAGATCAACCTGTTCGGGATCACCGCCAGGCTCAACGTCTGGACCAGCATCTTTGTCTTTGTGGCAGCACTCATCGTGTTCATCCTCCTGGGATTGAAGGGCCGCCCGGAACCGGACACTCCCTTCCTGGCGGGCCGCGAGCCGGCAGCAGTCGAGGACGTGGACGCTGCTGGGGAAGAAAAGGCACCGGTCCGCGATGCGGACTCTTCTGTCTCGGATAGTGAATCGCGTGATAATCTCCGAAATAACCAAAATGGTGCCCGGATCCCTTCCACCCCAACGGAAGAGGAACCGGCATTCCGGGACGGCGACAAGCCGGTACCGGAGTCGCCGGTAACCGGAAGTTCCCGCCACAAGGCAACGGAATCCGCGCCGGAGGCTGGCACAAGCAAGTAGGACGCCAGCACGGCAGGGTAGCAGAGTCAACACTCGGAGCGCCCACACACCACAGCGTCGTGGCAACAGGCCTATCCGTTCGGCAGACAGCAGCTGTCCGGTCAAGCCCGGGTCAGTGGCCTGCGTAACTGTTCGTTCAGCAGGGCGGTCTGGCCTACAATTTCCAGTAAATAACACTTTGTTGTGCCCATCACATCGGCGCTTACAAGGCGGGCCAACGGTGTCCCTTCCATACGCACGATCTCGAGGAAGGACGTCTTCAATGACCCATCTTCATAGCCCACGTTGGTCCGAAAAAATAGGATCGCAGGGCCCCGTCTCCCCGTTCAAGCGCTTTGCTGCGCTGCCGGAGGCCCGGGGTCTATACAACCCGGAGAACGAAAAAGACGCCTGTGGCCTGGCGATCATCGCCACGCTCCGCGGCGAGCCCGGCTACGACATTGTCGACGCCGCACTGACCGCGCTCCGCAACTTGGAGCACCGTGGTGCTGTGGGTGCCGACGAGGGAACCGGTGACGGTGCCGGCCTGCTGATGCAGATCCCGGACGAGTTCTTCCGCGCCGTCACAGAATTCGAACTCCCCGCACCCGGTCAGTTCGTTGCCGGTACCGCCTTCCTCCCTGCCGAGCAGCGCGAAGCCGACGCCGCCAAGGCCGGCATTGAAGGCCTTGCCGCCGATGAAGGCCTGACAGTACTCGGCTGGCGCGAAGTGCCCATCGTCGCAGACCTCGTGGGCGCCATGGCCCGCGCCTGCATGCCTTACTTCTCACAGCCCTTCCTTGCCTCGGCAACCGGCGAGGAACTGGACCGCAACGAGCTGGACTCACGCGCCTGGCGGATCCGCAAGCGTGCCCAGAACAAGTTCGGCGTGTACTTCCCGTCGCTGTCCTCGCGCACCATCGTCTACAAGGGCATGCTCACCACGGCCCAGCTGGAGCCGTTCTACCCGGATCTCTCGGACAAGCGATTCAAGACCAAGCTGGCGATCGTCCACTCGCGCTTCTCCACCAACACGTTCCCCTCCTGGCCGCTGGCCCAGCCGTTCCGCACCATCGCCCACAACGGTGAAATCAACACCGTCAAGGGCAACCGGAACTGGATGCGCGCCCGCCAGTCCCAGCTCGCCAACCCGCTGCTGGGTGACTCCCCGGAAGAGCTGTACCCCATCTGCACCCCTGGTGCGTCAGACTCCGCGTCCTTCGACGAAGTCGCCGAGCTGCTCTGGCTCTCCGGCCGCCCCATCACGCACTCGATCATGATGATGATCCCCGAGGCCTGGGAAAACCACGCCACCATGGATCCGGCACGGCGTGCGTTCTACGAATACCACTCCCTTCTCATGGAACCGTGGGACGGCCCCGCGGCCGTCTCTTTCACGGACGGCAACCTCGTCGGCGCCACCCTGGACCGCAACGGCCTGCGCCCCGGACGATACTGGATCACCGAAGACGGGCTGATCATCTTCGCCTCCGAGGTGGGCGTCATTGACGTCGAACCCTCCAAGGTGGTCAAGAAGGGCCGGGTTTCCCCGGGCAAAATGTTCCTGGTGGACACCGACGCCGGCCGCATCATCGACGACGAAGAGGTCAAGGCCGAGGTCGCTGCCGCGAACCCTTGGGCCGAGTGGGTTAAGGACAACCTGATTGACCTCAAGGACCTCCCCGAGCGCGAGCACGTGGTCCACACCGCCGCGTCCGTCAACATCCGCCAGCGAACCTTCGGGTACACCACCGAAGAGCTTAAGATCCTGCTTGGTCCGATGGCCCGCACGGGCGCCGAACCGCTGGGCGCCATGGGCTCCGATACCCCGGTGGCTGTGCTCTCCAAGCGTCCCCGGCTGCTCTTTGACTACTTTGTGCAGTCCTTCGCGCAGGTTACCAACCCGCCGCTGGATGCCATCCGTGAAGAGCTGGTCACGTCGCTGACCTGTGCCATCGGCCCGAACGGCAACCTGCTGGACACCAAGCAGGTCCGCCAGCCGCAGGTCATGCTGCCGTTCCCGGTGATCAACAACGACCAGCTCGCCAAGATCGCCAACATCGAAACGCCCGACGGCGACCGTGTGGCCATGAAGGTCCGTGGCCTGTACCGCCCCGAAGGCGGCGAGAACGCCCTGCGTGCCCGGCTCACCGAGATCTGCGAGCAGGTGTCCGGCGCGATCAACCGCGGCGTGCAGTATGTTGTGCTGTCCGACCGCGACTCGAACGCGCAGTGGGCCCCGATTCCTTCCCTGCTCCTGGTCAGCGCTGTGCACCATCACCTGCTGCGCAGCGCCAACCGCACCAAGACCGCCCTGGTGGTCGAGGCCGGCGACGTCCGCGAGACGCACCACGTTGCTGTCCTGATCGGATACGGTGCCTCTGCCGTGAACCCGTACTTGGCCATGGAGTCCGTGGAGCAGCTCATCACCGCCGGTGACGTTATTGGGGTCACGCCGCAGGACGGCGTCTACAACCTGATCAAGGGCCTCGGCAAGGGCGTCCTGAAGATCATGTCCAAGATGGGCATCTCCACCGTTGCGTCCTACACCGGCGCGCAGACGTTCGAGGCACTGGGCCTCGGACAGGAACTGGTGGACGAATTCTTCGCCGGCACGCATTCCCAGCTGGGCGGCGTGGGCCTGGACGTCATCGCCGCCGAAGTTTCGGCACGGCACCAGATGGCCTACCCCGAAGGCGGCATCGAACTGCCGCACCGCCCGCTCCTGGGCGGCGGCGAATACCAGTGGCGCCGCGACGGTGAGCCGCACCTGTTCAACCCGGAGACCGTTTTCCGGCTGCAGCACGCCACGCGTGAGCGCCGCTATGACATTTTCAAGGCGTACACCAAGGGCGTGGATGACCAGTCCGAGAACCTGATGACCCTGCGCGGGCTCCTTAAGTTCAAGAACGACCGTCCTGCTGTTCCGTTGGAGGAAGTGGAGCCCGTCTCCAGCGTCGTGAAGCGTTTCTCCACCGGCGCTATGAGCTACGGGTCCATTTCGAAGGAAGCCCACGAGACCCTCGCGATCGCCATGAACCAGCTGGGCGCCAAGTCCAACACTGGCGAAGGCGGCGAAGACGTGGACCGGCTGCTTGACCCGAAGCGGCGCTCTGCTGTTAAGCAGATCGCGTCGGGCCGGTTCGGCGTCACCAGCCTGTACCTGACCAACGCTGATGACATCCAGATCAAGATGGCCCAGGGCGCCAAGCCCGGCGAGGGCGGCCAGCTGATGGCGCAGAAGGTGTACCCGTGGGTTGCGCGGACGCGCCACTCGACGCCCGGCGTCGGCCTGATTTCGCCGCCGCCGCACCACGACATCTACTCCATCGAGGACCTCGCGCAGCTCATCTACGATGCGAAGCGCGCCAACCCCTCGGCCCGTGTGCATGTCAAGCTCGTCTCCGAAGTGGGGATCGGCACTGTGGCGTCGGGCGTCACCAAAGCGAAGGCCGACGTCGTACTGGTCTCCGGCCACGACGGCGGAACCGGAGCTTCCCCGCTGAACTCGCTCAAGCATGCGGGTGTGCCGTGGGAGCTCGGGCTCGCTGAGACGCAGCAGACGCTGATGCTCAACGGCCTGCGCGACCGTGTGGTGGTCCAGGTGGACGGCCAGCTCAAGACCGGCCGCGACGTTGTTATCGCGGCGCTGCTCGGCGGCGAGGAGTTCGGTTTCGCCACCGCCCCGCTGGTGGTGGAAGGCTGCATCATGATGCGCGTCTGCCACCTGGACACCTGCCCAGTGGGTGTCGCAACGCAGAACCCCGAACTGCGGGCCCGCTTCACCGGCAAGCCCGAATTTGTGGTCAACTTCTTCGAATTCCTGGCCGAGGAAGTCCGCGAGATCCTCGCGGAACTCGGTTTCCGGAGCATCGAAGAGGCGATCGGCCATGCCGAGGTGCTGGATGCCCGCGAGGCGATCAACCACTGGAAGGCCGACGGCCTGGACCTGGATCCGATCCTGCACGGGCTCGAGTTCGACGACGATGCTCCGCTGCGCAACATGACCTCGCAGAACCACGAGCTGGATAAGCACTTTGACCAGCGGCTGATCACCATGGCCACTGAGGCGCTGACTGACCGCAGCCCCGTGAAGATCGCCGTGGACGTGATCAACACGGACCGCTCGGTGGGTACCATGCTGGGCCACACCGTGACCAAGACGTTCAGCACGGACGTGCTGGCGCCGGACACCATCGACATCACGCTGACCGGTACCGCGGGACAGTCGCTGGGCGCCTTCCTGCCCGCCGGTATCACGCTGCGCCTTTTTGGTGACTCGAACGACTACGTGGGCAAGGGCCTTTCGGGCGGGCGGATCATCGTCCGGCCGGACCGCACCAACGTGTTCAAGGCCGAAAGCAACGTCATCGCCGGCAACGTGATCGGCTACGGCGCCACGAGCGGTGAGATGTTCCTGCGGGGCCAGGTGGGCGAACGCTTCCTGGTGCGCAACTCCGGAGCCACCGCAGTTGTTGAAGGCATCGGCGACCACGGCTGCGAGTACATGACCGGTGGGCAGACACTGATCATCGGCCGTACCGGACGCAACTTCGGCGCCGGCATGTCCGGCGGCACGGCTTACGTGCTGGACCTGCAGACCACCCAGGTCAACAAGGACGCCTTGCAGTCCGGCGAACTCCAGCTCGTTGAACTTGACGCCGAAGACCGGGACATTGTCCACGGTCTGCTGGTGAAGCATGTCGAGGAAACGGAATCGCTCCATGCTGCCCGTTTGCTGGAGAACTTCGACGACACCGCTGCCCGCATTACCAAAGTGCTGCCGCGCGATTACGCGGCAGTCCTGCAAACCCGTCTGGACGCCATCGAAGAGGGCCTTGACCCCGATGGCGAAGAAGTATGGGCTCGAATCCTGGAGGTAACCGGTGGCTGATCCACGCGGATTTCTTAAAGTACGCCAGCGTGAAACGCAGCCGCGCCGCCCCGTTCCGGTCCGCATCATGGACTGGAAGGAAGTCTATGAGGCCCAGGAAAAGGGTGTCCTGAAGGCGCAGGCCGGCCGCTGCATGGACTGCGGCGTGCCGTTCTGCCACCAGGGCTGCCCGCTGGGCAACCTCATCCCCGAATGGAACGACCTCACCTGGCGGGACAAGGGCGAGGAAGCGATTGAGCGGCTGCACGCCACCAACAACTTCCCCGAGTGGACCGGCCGGCTTTGCCCGGCACCGTGTGAGGCGTCCTGCGTGCTGGGGATCAACCAGCCTGCGGTCACCATCAAGCAGGTTGAAGTCTCCATCATCGACGAAGCGTTCGAAAACGGCTGGGTCAACCCGCTGCCCCCGACGCGCCTGACCGGAAAGACCGTTGCCGTCGTCGGCTCCGGCCCTGCCGGCCTGGCCGTGGCGCAGCAGCTGACCCGAGTGGGCCACACCGTCGCGGTGTACGAGCGTGACGACAAGATCGGCGGCCTCCTCCGCTACGGCATCCCCGACTTCAAGATGGAGAAGGAGCAGGTGGACCGCCGCGTCGAGCAGATGAAGGCGGAAGGCACCCGCTTCCGCACTGGCGTCGCTGTGGGCACCGACGTGACGTGGGAGCAGCTGCGACGCCGCTACGACGCCGTCGTGGTTGCCACCGGCGCCACCATCCCGCGGGACCTGCCCATCCGGGGCCGCGACTTTGAAGGCGTGCACTTCGCCATGGATTACCTGGTGCCGGCCAACCGCGTTGTCGCGGGGGAGACGGTGGAGAACCAGATCCACGCCAAGGGCAAGCACGTGGTGATCCTGGGCGGCGGCGATACCGGTGCTGACTGCCTTGGCACCGCGCACCGCCATGGAGCCGCGTCGGTGACCACCCTGGCCATCGGCAAGCAGCCTCCGGCCGAACGTGCCGGGCACCAGCCCTGGCCCACATTCCCAACCCTGTTCGAAATGGCCAGTGCCCACGAGGAAGGCGGCGAGCGGACGTACCTCGCCTCCACCGTGGAGTTTGTTGGCGAGAACGGCAAGCTCACCGGCGTCAAGGTTGCCGAAACGGAATTCGTTGACGGTAAGCGGCTCCCGAAGGCCGGCACCGAACGGATCATCCCGGCGGACCTGGTCTTCCTGTCGCTGGGATTCACCGGAGCCGAGCCTGCGGGCATCACCGAGCAGGTCAGCGCCGAATTCGACGGCCGCGGCAACGTGACCCGCGACGGGTATTACATGACCAACACGGAGGGCATTTTCGTGGCCGGTGACGCCGGCCGCGGGCAGTCGCTCATTGTGTGGGCCATTGCTGAGGGCCGGGCCTGTGCCGCAGCCGTGGATAAGTTCCTCATGGGCAGCACCATCCTGCCGGCGCCGGTGGCTCCGACGGACCGGGCCATCACGGTTCTCTGACACCAGTCAGTTCGCCGCGGATTAACCTCCACAACAACTTAACCAATGCAGGACACTACTAGGGTAGGTATATGAGACGCGCTAAGATTGTGGCCACTTTTGGCCCGGCAATTGCCAGCTTCGAGAACACGCTCGCGGTGTTGGAAGCCGGTGTGGATGTTGCCCGGATGAACATGAGTCACGGTGACTATTCCGTGCACGACAACACCTACGAGAATGTCCGCAAGGCAGCAGCCCAGCTGAGCAAGCCCGTGGCAGTCATGGCTGACCTGCAGGGCCCCAAGATCCGTCTTGGGCGTTTTGTGGACGGCCCCCACGCCCTGGCCGAGGGCGACATCTTCACCATCACCACCGAAGACGTTCCGGGCACCAAGGAGATCTGCTCCACCACGCTGAAGAGCCTCACCGAGGACGTCAACGTGGGGGATGCCCTGCTGATCGACGACGGCAAGGTTGCCCTGCGGGCGATCGAGGTCGACGACGTCAAGGTCGTGACGGAGGTAACCGTCGGCGGGATGGTGTCCAACAATAAGGGCATCAACCTTCCGGGCGTTGCGGTCAACGTCCCGGCGCTGAGCGAAAAGGACGAGGACGATCTCCGCTGGGCCATGCGCCGCGGTGTTGACCTGGTTGCCTTGTCGTTTGTCCGCGACGCCTCCGACATTGTCCGCGTGCACGAGATCATGGACGAGGAAGGCCGCCGTGTGCCGGTCATCGCCAAGATCGAAAAGCCGCAGGCAGTGGACCAGCTGCACGAGATCATCGACGCCTTCGACGCCATCATGGTGGCCCGTGGCGACCTCGGTGTGGAACTTCCCCTTGAGGAAGTGCCGATCGTGCAGAAGCGCGCCATCGAACTGGCACGCCGCTGGGCGAAGCCGGTCATCGTGGCCACGCAGGTCCTCGAATCCATGATCGACAACCCGCGCCCCACCCGTGCAGAGGCATCAGACTGCGCCAACGCCGTGCTCGACGGTGCAGATGCCGTTATGCTGTCCGGCGAAACCAGCGTGGGCAAGTACCCGATCGAGACCGTCAAGGTCATGGCCAGGATCATCGAATCCACCGAGGTCCATGGCCTGGAGCGCGTCCCGCCGCTGGGCACCAAGCCCAAGACCCGTGGCGGCGCCATCACCCGCGCCGCCGTCGAAATCGCCGACCAGCTGGAGGCAAAGTACATCTGTACCTTCACCCAGTCCGGTGATTCAGCACGCCGCCTGTCACGCTTGCGCCCCATCCGGCCGGTGTTCGCTTTCACCCCGGTGGAGCACGTGTGGAACCAGCTGGCACTGACCTGGGGCATCCAGCCGGTGCTGGTCCCCATGGTGGGCCACACCGACGAGATGACCGCGCAGGTTGACCGCAGCCTGCTCGAAATGAAACTCGTCGAAGACGGCGACCTGGTGATCATTGCCGCGGGGTCACCTCCCGGAAAGGCCGGTTCCACCAACTCGCTGAAGGCGCACAAGGTGGGCGACTTCGCCGACACGTCGCGTCTCGGCGGCGAGGCTGGCGCACAGAGGGAGAAGCTCGGTCCCTGGCCGACGGCATAACAACCTAAAAGTAAGGACCCCTAGCCGCTGGCAGGGGTCCTTCCTTTTGGTTCCGGTGATTGAGCTTGGCGAGCGAAATCCCGGTGTCGCCTGTTGTGCTAGTTGACCTGGTTGATGATGGTCTCGGCAACCTCGCGCATGCTGAGGCGGCGGTCCATGGAGGTCTTCTGTATCCAGCGGAAAGCTTCCGGCTCCGTCAGGCCCATCTTGGTGGTCAGCAGGCTCTTGGCGCGCTCGACGAGCTTGCGGGTGGCGAATTGCTCCTGCAGGTCCGACACTTCGCTTTCGAGGGCCTTGATTTCCTCGTGGCGGGAGAGCGCAATTTCCAGGGCCGGGATGAGGTCGGCCGGGGTGAAGGGCTTGACCACGTAGGCCATGGCGCCGGCGTCACGGGCGCGCTCCACCAATTCCTTCTGGCTGAAAGCCGTCAAGAGGACTACGGGGGCGATGCGGGCCTTGACGATTTTTTCGGCTGCGGTGATGCCGTCCATTATCGGCATCTTGACGTCCATCAGGACGAGGTCCGGCTTGAGTTCCTCGGCGAGCTGCACGGCCTTCTCGCCGTTGTCTGCTTCGCCCACCACGTCATAGCCTTCGCCGCGCAGGATCTCGATGATGTCGAGTCGGATGAGGGTTTCATCCTCGGCCACAATGACGCGGCGCGCCGGCTGGGACGTGGGTTTTGACTCCGTCTGTTCAGTCACGGGATCTCCTTGGAAAGGTACGTCGGGAACATCACCATCTTAGGTGCGCCCGCGGCCGTACTTTGATCTACATGGTCTAGTGCGGCGTCAGCGGCGCGATTCTGGAATTCAGCCTATCTGCATGTAGAGTAATTCCGCGTACGTGAAGCGATCGCGTTGCTCACAATCAGCTGTGGGCGTACCGGTTTGCACAACGTATTCCGCGCCCGAGTGGCGGAATTGGCAGACGCGCCGCACTCAAAATGCGGTATCGAAAGGTGTGTGGGTTCGAGTCCCACCTCGGGCACAGTGTTTCCGCAGGTCAGAGGCCTGTTCGACCTCGGAGTGTTGACAAAGCTTGACGTTTCTCTGCCATTGACGTATATGGGGGTTGTGTATCCGGCCTAGTTCGGAAGGACCTACCCCTTAGTCGCCTTTAGGCCCGGGAATCGGTAGGGGAGTGGGGCACGCATACTCTCAACGCCGATATCAGCCCCCATATGTCGTCCGGAAGAAGTCCTGCCCCTCTGGTGTCAGGTTGAGTTCTGAGATTTCAAAAGCCTGACGTCAGAAAAGATCCATATGGGCTCCAATTTGACGGTCTCGGTGCTTCGTCCCGACGTCATGTTGGGGTGTTCCCCAACCAAGCGAACTCCTCGCCGTGAGCGAAGTTCTTTGGACTTAACGAGCCCGGCTATACAAGGGTCTTGTTCGCCCAACTGAACCGTCCGTTGACGGGGCAATGGTCACCGGTCCGCCGACTATGCGACCTTCCGTTGTCGGCGAGCCGGGCCTGCTGTAGTCGGCTGCGGTTCTTCATGTTGGTTTCCTTTTGGGCGCTTAGTGTGTTTGCGGATTAGGTGTTTCACGGAGACCAGTTTGTGCCAGTCCGCGACGAGGGGCAGGTCATGCGCCTCGGAGACGGAGTGGTGTGCCACGTGGCCGGCGGCGATGTTGAGGCCGGCGGTGAGGGCGGGATCGCGGTCGAACGCTGCCCGGACGCCCAGGTTGGCGAGTGACACGGCGTAGCGCAGGGTGACGTTGGTCAGCGCGTACGTGGAGGTGTTGGGTACCGCACCGGGCATATTGGCCACGCAGTAGAAGATCGTGTCGTGCACCTTGTACGTCGGTTCCTGGTGCGTGGTGGGGTGCGTGTCCTCGAAGCAGCCGCCCTGGTCCACGGCAATGTCCACCAGCACAGAGCCCGGCTTCATGCGCGCCACGAGTTCGTTGCTGACCAGCTTGGGGGCCCTGGCGCCGGGGATCAGGACGGAGCCGATCACGAGGTCCGCGTCCAACACTGACTTTTCAATCTCGTACTTGTTCGACGCCACGGTCTTGAGCCTGCCGGCGTACTGGGCGTCGAGTTCGCGGAGGCGGTTGATGTTGATGCCCAGGATGGTCACGTCCGCGCCCAGGCCCAGGGCCATTGCTGCGGCGTTGGTCCCGGCGACGCCGGCGCCAAGGACAACGACCTTCGCCGGGCGGACGCCCGGAACGCGACCCAGGAGGACACCCTGGCCGCCGGCAGGTGCCATCAGGGACGTGGCGCCCACCTGCACGGACAGGCGGCCGGCAACCTCGGACATCGGGGCCAGCAGCGGCAGGGTGCGGCCTTCCTGCACTGTCTCGTACGCGATGGCGGTGACGCCGGAGTTGATGAGCTCCTGCGTGAGTTCCGGCTCGGCGGCGAGGTGTAGGTAAGTGAAGAGGATCAGGCCCTTGCGGAACCGGTGGTACTCGGCCTTGATGGGTTCCTTGACCTTCATGACCATGTCCGCACGGGCCCACACGTCATCGGCCTCGGCAACGACCTCGGCGCCGGCGATCGCGTATTCCTCATCCGTGATTCCTGAGCCGAGCCCTGCGCCGCGCTCCACCAGGACCGTGTGGCCGTGGGTGCGGAACTCGTGCACGCCGGCGGCCGTGATGGCGACGCGGAATTCGTTGTTCTTTATCTCTTGGGGGACACCGATGATCATGGTTGGCCCCATTCTGGGGTCTGAGGCGGCTCTGGGCCTTCTGTCAGCCGAATGCGCTCCGTCGAAGTTCGTCTTTGAATCGCTCGGGTTACGCCGAATTTACATTCGGATTGTTGACAATAGTACACTTGGCTCTTAGGTTTATGTAACACACGTCACAGAGCGTGATCATCTTGGTTATCCCCGGCAGGTCCGGGCGAAGGAGTAATAATGACGAGCAAACTTTCACGAAGGAACGTCCTGCGCAGTGCGGGAGTGGCCGTACTCGGCGCCGCTGTGGCCGGTTGGGCCACAGGCTGTTCCAGCGTGGCCGCAGGCGGTCCCGCCTCTGGCGCTGCCAGCAATCTGCTGGAGCTGGCGACGTCCCAGGGCTTCATCCGCGTGGGCATTGCCAACGAGCCGCCCTACACGCAGGTAGACGCGGATGGAACCGTGACAGGCTGCGAGCCCGATGTGCTGCGCGCCGTCTGCAAGCGGCTTGGCATCGACGAAGTACAAGGCATCATCACCCCCTACGAATCCATGATTCCCGGACTGAACGCCAACCGCTGGGACGTGATCGCGGCAGGCCTCTTCATGAAGGAATCCCGCTGCGGGCAGGTCCTCTACTCGGAGCCCGTCATCGTCTCCACGGAATCCTTCGCCACCCCCAAGGGGAACCCCAAGGGCATCACCTCCGTGGCCGCCATCCTGGCCGACCCCTCGCTGAGGATTGCCGTCCTCCCGGGCGGTTTCGAGGAAGGCGTGCTGAAGACGGCCAACGTTCCGGCCGCCCAGCAGGTCAAGATCAACGACGGCCGCAGCGGCCTCGAGGCTCTCAAAGCCAACCGCGCCGACGCGTTCATGCTGCCCACCCTGTCCCTGCAGGCGCTGGCGAAGGACGATACCGGCTTTGACATCAGCGCGCCCCTGAAGGACGCTCCCCGCACCGGCTCCGGCGCGGCATTCCGCCAGGCCGACTCCGCATTCCACGAGGCCTATAACAAGGAACTCGAAGCGTTCAAGGCCACCCCGGAGTTCGCCGAAATCCTCACCAAATGGGGCTTTGACGCGTCTGTGGTGGAGGGAGTAACCGCCGAGGAGCTATGCAAGACCGCGGGCTGATGCTGCTGCAGGCAGAGGGGAGGTGCAGATGTCCGCGGTAATCGAATACGCCCCGCTCCTGTGGCAGGGGCTGCTGACCACCATCCTGGTGGCTGTGCTCAGCGGCGCCCTTTGCCTGGTGGTCGCGTTCGCTGCAGGGCTGGCGCGACTGTCGCGGCACCGCTTCATCAGCTGGCCGGCGGGTGTCTTCATCGAGGTGTTCCGCGGGACATCGCTGCTGGTTCAGATGTTCTGGCTGTTCTTCGCGCTGCCGTTCTTCGGAATCCAGCTTCACCCGCTGACAGCGGCTGTCCTGGCGCTCGGCCTGAACGAGGGCGCCTACGCGGCGGAAGTGGTGCGCGGCGCCATCGCCAGCCGGGCAAAAGGTCAGACCGAGGCCTGCATCGCCTTGGGCATGGAACCCGCACTGCGGCTCCGGCGCATCATCATTCCGCAGTCCATCCCGGCCATGCTGCCGCCGTTCGGGAACGTTATGGTGGACCTGCTGAAGAACACCTCACTCGTTTCGCTCGTCACGGTGGCGGACCTGACCTTCCGTGCCCAGATGATCCGCAGCAGCACAGGGCAGACGACGGCGATTTTCCTTACCATCCTGGTGCTCTACTTCCTTCTCTCCTACCTGCTGACGCTGCTGACAAGCTGGCTGGAACGGCGCTACGCGCTTGACCGGAAGGCACTCGTTGCCCAGCGCAAGGAAAGCAAACTCATGAAGGTAGGTGCAGCATGATCTGGGACAACAATTTTGCCGTGTCCGTCATTCCGCTGCTCCTGGAGGGGCTTTGGGTCACCGTCAAGATCACCCTGCTGGGCACCATGCTGGCTGCCGCGCTGGGTCTGTTCTTCGCTATTCTTCGGCGGCTCGCCATCCCGGTGCTGTCGCCCGTAGTCTCCTTCTTCGTCGTGTTCGTGCGCGGAACCCCGCTGTTGGTGCAGGCCTACTGCGCTTTCTTTGTCCTGCCGGCGTACGGCATTAGTTTCGACGCCTTCACCACCGGTGTGGTGGTGATCGGCGTCAACTACAGCGCCTACATGGCAGAGGTTTACCGCAGCGGCATTCAGGGTGTCCCGAAGGGGCAGTGGGAGGCAGCAACGGCGCTGAGCCTCCCCGGTACCCGCACGTGGGGCCGGATCATCCTTCCGCAGGCAATCCGTACCGTGGTCCCGATGCTCGGCAACTACCTCATCCAGATGTTCAAGGACTCCGCGGTCCTCTCAGCCATCACAGTGGTGGAACTCATGGCAACGGCACAGGCGATCGGAAGCTCCAGCTTCCGGTACCTGGAACCGCTGACCCTGGCCGCACTGCTGTTCCTGGCCATCAGCTACCCTGCCTCACGGCTCGTCAACAGATTGGAGCGGCGCTATGCGCCCCAGCACTGAACCCCAACCCCTGGCCACGCCCGTGGGCCTCGCCCCGGATCCGATCATCCGGTTCCAGAACGTCAGCAAGAACTGGGGGTCAAACCAGGTCCTGAAGTCGCTGAACTTCGAGGTGGCGCCGGGGGAGAAGGTCTCCATCATCGGCCCGTCCGGATCCGGCAAGACCACCATCCTGCGTATCCTCATGACGCTGGAGACTCCCAGCGAAGGGCTGGTAAAGGTCGACGGCGATGTGCTGTGGGATGTCACGGCCGGCCAGAAGGTGCGCGAAACCAGGCAGATGCGTGAAACACGGCGCAAGATCGGCATGGTTTTCCAGCAGTTCAACCTGTTCCCGCACATGACCGCCATGGAGAACGTCATCGAGGCGCCCATCCATGTGCTGGGCATGAACAAGGCCGAGGCCCGGGAACGCGCGGCGGAACTGCTGAACCTGGTGGGCCTGGGCAAACACATGAACCACACGCCGCCCCAGATGTCCGGCGGACAGCAGCAGCGCGTGGCCATCGCCCGCGCACTGGCCATGCGGCCCAAGGTGCTGCTCTTCGACGAGCCCACCTCGGCCCTTGACCCGGAGCTGATCGGCGAAGTGCTGAACGTGATCCGGAACCTCGCGCACACCACGGACATGACCATGCTCATGGTGACGCACGAAATGCGGTTCGCGGAGGAGATTTCCGACCGGGTGGTGATGTTCGACAACGGCGCAGCCGTGGAGAGCGGACCGCCGGCACAGATCTTCAAGGACCCGCAACAGGAACGGACCCGGACCTTCCTCCGGGCCGTCCTGCAGCACTGACGGGCCGCTACACCTCCACAATCATCGAAATTTCAACGGGCGCCAGCCCGGGCAGTTCCGCCACACCGACGGCTGCCCGGGCATGGCGCCACTTGTCGCCGAAGGCTTGTTCCAGGACCAGGGAGGCGCCGTTGATCACGGCCGGCTGGTCACCGAAGCCTTCGGCCGAGGCAACGTAACCGGTCAGGCTGACCACGGACACGATCCGGTCCAGCGAGCCCAGGTGCTGTTTCAGGGCGGACAGGCAGTTGAGCACCGCGGTGGCGCTGGCTTCCTGGCCCTGCTCGATGGTGAGCTCGCGCCCCAGCTTGCCGCTGATGGTGAGGACGCCATCGCGGGTGGGTGTCTGGCCTGCCGTGAAAACCAGGTTTCCCACCTGCCGGACCGGGACGTAATTGGCCACCGGGACGGGCGGGGACGGCAGTTCGAGTTCGACGCCGTTGGTAGGGACTTTCGACATATTCAAGATGCTCCTTTGCACGGTTTTGCTGGGTCACTACGGACCCTAGGCAAGCGCCGGAGGATTGTCAACAATCTACTATTCGAGGAGAATTATGCAGTCCAATGAAACTATCTTCGCGGGGCCGGACCCGCAGACTGGCATAGGCGTGGTGTGTCCGTTCGACATGGCACTGGACCGCGAGCTGTGGCGGTGGATGCCGGCGGACGTCTCGCTGTTCTTCACCCGGACGCCGTTCTTCGATGAGCCCGTCAGCCTGGACATGGCTGAGGACGTGAGCGACGACGCCGACATCCTCACTGCGGCGAAGAACCTGAGCGCCGTGCGCCCGGCAGTCATGGCCTACGCCTGCACGTCCGGCAGCTTCGTCAACGGGGTGTCCGGAGCCCGCCATATTTCGAAGGTGATGGCGGCCGCCGCCGATGCGCACAGTGTCAGCACGTCCGAGGCGCTGCTGGAGGCGCTGGAGCATCTGGGCGTTTCCAAGGTAGTGGTCATTACCCCCTACGTGGAGGACCTGACCGTACGGCTGGGGGACTTCCTGGAGGAGGCAGGTCACTCGGTGGCAGCGCAGGCCGGGCTGGGGCTGGACGGGGGCATCTGGGAGGTTTCCTATCAGGCTACCTGCGACCTGATCCGCGGCGCGGACGTTCCCGAGGCGGACGTGATCTTCATCAGCTGCACCAACCTGCCCACGTACGACATCATCGCGCCGCTGGAGCGGGAACTGGGCAAGCCGGTATTGTCGGCCAACCAGGTGACCGCTTGGGCATCGCTGCGCCGGTTGGGCAAGGCGGCGGTAGGTCCCGGGCAGCGCCTGCTGGCATAGCCGGGAAGGCCCGGCGCAACCGCCAATCGGCCGACATAAAAATCCCGGCTGCGGGCTGCCCTGGTGACAGCCCGCAGCCGGGATTCTTCGGATTGGGTCTAGGCTCCAACGGCGACTTAGGCCGTCTCCTTGAACAGCGTTCCCAGTGCGTCGCAAGGGCGCAGTGCGCCGGCGAGCCGCAGGCCCTGCCAGACGGTTACCTGGTTTGCCGTGAGCACGGGCTTGCCGAGCTCTGCTTCAAGCTCGTTGATCCAGCGGGCGCTGTGCAGGGCGGTGTCCGGGATCAGGATTGCCTGCGCTTCGTCACTGTCGTTGCTCCGGGCGAGGGCAAGGACGCCTTCGCGGTCAAGCTCGCCGGCGAGGGCGGCGGTGGGGATGTCGTGGCTGACCAGCTGCGTGACGTCGATGCCGCCACGGCTCAGCAGCGACACGAAGTGCCGGGAAACGTCCTCCGGATAGGTGGCGGCCACTGCCACCCTGGTCAGGCCCAGCGCCCGGCAGGCGGCAACGAAGGCCAGAGACGTGGAGGAGACGGGCACCTCCAGGGCTTCCTGGACCTCGCGGGCCTGCTGGTGTGCTCCCTCCCAGCCGAAAACGAAGCTGCCTGACGTGCAGGCCCACATGACGGCGTCGGGCAGGGCAGCGCGCAGCGCGTCCGCGCCCTCGAGGAGCCGCTCGCTCTTGCCGAGGTCCAGCAGCGCCTGGACCTCATGCGCGTCGACGCCTACGGACGTGTGGACCAGGGGAAGGTGGACCCCCTCGCCCAGAAGCTCCTCCATGAAGGGGTAGTCGTCCTCGGCTCCGAACCCCGGGTACAGCATGCCAATGGTGACGGCCATAAGTTCTCCTTTGAAGAGACCGCGGGAGCCACTCCCGCGGATTGTGCACAATCGTATGATTTCAGCGCTGTAAAAGATAGGAAAGTAGGATTGTTGACAATAGTGACATACGCAACATAATCTGGCGGAAGTGTTACCGGCGTCACAGCCCGTAGCGGTCATCGCAGGTCGTACCGGACAAGGAGCTTCACAGCGTGATTGATTCACTGGAATGGGCCACTGCCAGGCAGTTGGTTTCCGCATACGGTTCCGGGGAGGTCTCCCCGGTGGAGGCCACACAGGCGGCCCTGGATGCCATTGAACGGCATGACGGGGGCATCAACGCCTTCTGCCTGGTGGAAGCGGAATCAGCCCGTGCGGCCGCGCGTGAATCGGAAGAGCGCTGGCGCCGGAACGAACCGCTGGGCCTGGCCGACGGCGTGCCAACCTCCATTAAGGACCTCATGCTGACCAAGGGCTGGCCCACGATGCGTGGCTCGCGCCTGACGTCCCCCGACGGCGACTGGAGCGAAGACGCTCCCGCCGTGGCCAGGCTGCGCGAGAATGGCGCCGTCCTGATCGGCAAAGTCACCAGCCCCGAGTTCGGCTGGAAGGGCGTGACGGACAGTCCGCGCTGCGGGATCACCCGGAATCCGTGGGACGTTTCGCGCACCTCGGGCGGTTCCAGCGGCGGCAGCGCCGCCGCCGTTGCGCAGGGCATGGGGCCGTGGTCCGTGGGGACCGACGGCGGCGGTTCCATCCGCATCCCCGCCGGCTTCACCGGCGTCGTAGGTTTCAAGCCCACGTACGGGACAGTCCCGCTGTACCCGGCCAGCCCCTTCGGGACGCTCGCCCATGCCGGCCCCATCACGCGCACGGTGGAGGATGCGGCGCTGATGCTGGACATCCTCTCCCTCCCGGACGCACGCGACTGGTCCGCCGGTCCCGCGCCCACGCACTCCTTCCTGTCCACCATCAATGAAGGGGTCCGCGGCCGGAAAATCGCCTTCAGCCCCGACCTTGGGTACGGCCGCAACCATCCCGACGTCGACAAGGCCGTCCGCGATGCAGTCCAGGTTCTGCGGGACCTGGGGGCAGTGGTGGAGGAAATCGACCTCGGCTGGCAGGATCCGGTGGATGCCTACCACGTGCTGTGGTTCAGCGGCGCGGCCAAGGTGGTGGAAGGATACGGTCCCGGCGCCGTGGAACAGATCGATCCGCTGCTGGCGGCGGCGCTGGAACGGCACTCCGGCTTCAGCGCCGGGGACTTCCTGGACGCCACCGCGGTCCGCATGAAACTGGGCCGGGAGATGGGGCTGCTCCACGAGCGCTTCGACCTCCTGGTGACTCCCACGCTGCCCATTCCGGCCTTCGAAGCCGGCCGCGATGTCCCGGCCGGTTCATCCTCCCAGGACTGGACCTCCTGGACCCCCTACACGTACCCCTTCAACCTGACCCAGCAGCCGGGCATTAGTGTCCCGTGCGGCTTCACGGCCGAGGGCCTGCCGGTCGGGCTGCAGATCGTGGGTCCCCGGCACGGCGACGCGGGAGTGCTCTCGGCCGCCGCCGCCTACGAGGAGGCCGCCGGTTGGCACCGTTCCCGTCCGAACGCCGCCGCAGAATTTTCCATCCCAACCAGGAAGTAAGGCAGAAAATGGCCAGATACATCAACATCACCCTTGAAAAGCGCGGAGTCACCTGCAAGGCGCTCCTCCTTGAGGATGCCGCTCCCCGCACAGCCAACGCCGTCTGGGATGCGCTGCCGCTCAGCGGGCAGGTGTTCCACGGAAAGTACGCCCGCAACGAGATTTACAACCTGGTGCCGGCGTTCGCCCCGGCGGAGCCCGGCGCGGAAAACACCACAGTGACCCCCATCCCGGGAGACGTCTGCTACTTCACGTTTACGTCCAACGACCTCAAGACGCCGTCGCACGGCTACGAGGCGGACTCCACGGATACGCAGGAGACCATCGTGGACCTGGCCGTGTTCTACGGCCGCAACAACCTCCTGCTGAACGGAGATACAGGCTGGGTGCCCGGCAACGTCTTTGCCACCATCGTGGAAGGCCTGGATGAAATGGCGGCCGCCTGCCAGGACATCTGGATGGGCGGCGCCCGGGACGAGACCCTGACATATTCACGGGCCGTCGACACCACACCCTGATCAACTGCGTCGGGGCCGCCACGCGGGCGGCCCCGACATCTTTTTACACAAAAGACGGAGGGTCAGGCTACTGCCGGTAGGATTGTAGACAGTTCATTCCCGACCCGCCCGGCCGGACATGACCGAAAACGGGTCCGCTGCGTACCACGAGGGTCGCAGCTGGACCACTGATGGATAGTGAGTACCGATGCAAAGATTTGAGCCCCTGGTGCGCGAGTCCACGCCAGCAATCATTGCCGGTAAATTGCGCACGGCGATCGGCCTGGGCCAGATTCCCCCTGGTTTCCAGCTGGGCGAAGCGGAACTGGCCAAGGAACTGGGCGTCAGCCGCGGACCTCTCCGTGAAGCCATGCAGAGGCTGACGCAGGAAGGCCTGCTGATCAGCATCCGCAACCGCGGCCTGTTCGTGATCACCATGACCGATGAAGAGGTGCGCGACATGTACGTGGCTCGGACCGCCGTCGAACGTGCGGCCTCCGAGCTGATCCTGCAGAAAGGCGGCAAGGCCGTTGCCGCGCAGCTGATGCAGACGGTGAAGGCCATGAAGAAGGCTGCGGATAAGGCCGATATGGACTCCATGTCCCAGGCTGACATGGAGTACCACGCCACGCTGGTGGCTGCGGCCGAAAGCACCCGGCTGACCCGCATACACAACACGCTGCTGACGGAAACCCGCATGTGCCTGACCGCATTGGAGCGGAAGTACCCGGATCCGCACGCCCGGGTTGCCGAACACCAGGCCATCGCCGAGGCGCTGGCGGATGGCGATCAGGAACGGGTGGGCAAGCTCCTGATCAGCCACATGGAAGACGCGCTGGACCGCCTGACCGGCAACGGCGACGCGGACGTGGCGACGGCCTGACCCGGCTCAACCAGACCGCATTCACAAAGAAATTAACAAAGGAGAGGGGCTGGCTGCACAGTGTGCAGCCAGCCCCTCGGCAGTTAAAGCGCGGTCAGCAGGTCAGCCGGCGCCGTGCCGCAGGCACAGCAGCGCGTAAGCGCGGGCAGCAGCCAGCACCTCGGCGATGCTGACGGATTCGTTGACCTGGTGGGCCTGGTCGTTGAGTCCGCCCGGCCCCATCACGATCGCCAGCATGCCCAGGTCGCGGACTACGAAGCCGCCGTCGCAGGCTGCAGTCCAGCCGCGGATGGCACTCGCAACTCCGGCATCCGCCAGGGCAGCAACGGACTTGGCGACCAAGGGGTGGCCTTCCGGCGTCCGGAAGCCGGGCATCTCCATGGTGACTTCGGCCGAGACTGAGATGCCGTCCGTGTCGATGCCTGCCTCGCGGACCTGCGCCAGGAGGCGGTCCAGGATCAGCTGTGCGTCATCGTCGGGCATGAGCCGGCGGTCCAGCGAAACGGTGCATTCCGCCGCCACCATCGAGGTTCCGGTACCGCCCCGGATGAGGCCGATGTTCCAGGTGCCGGCGCCCAGGAGCGGGTCCTGTTCGGTCTGCAGAAGGGCGTGGTCGTTGCGGACCAGTTCCAGGATTTTGGCAGCGGCGTCAATGGCGTTGCGGCCATCGGCGGGCCGGCCGGAGTGGGCCGACTTGCCGGTGACCTTCAACTCGATGTAGCTGTCTCCCCGGCAACCGATCACGGTTTCCAGATCGGTGGGTTCGGCCACGACGCACGCCGAGTAGTTGAAGGACTCATCCGCTGTGGCGGAGGCCGTGTAGGCCCGGATACCGATGCCCAGGTCCTCCTCGTCCACGGTGCATGCCAGTGCCGCATTGAACGGCAGGTCTGCGCCGGCATCCTTGAGCGCCTGGAGGGCAACGAGGACGGCGGCCAGGCCACCCTTCATGTCAGTGGAGCCACGGCCGAAAAGCCTGCCTTCGCGCACGTAGGGTTCAAACGGGGGCCGCGCCCAGCCGGTTCCGGCGGGGACCACATCCGAGTGGCCCAGGAACAGCATGCCGGGCTGGCCGCCGCCCGGCAGGACGGCCGTGAAGTTCGGCCGTCCCTCAGCCACCGTCTCGGTGAAGACGTCCAGGCCGGCGGACCGGCTGAACTCTGCCATGACTTGCACGGTGGCTTCCTCGGTCCCACCGGGGTTCTCGCCGCCGGCGGCCACCAGGGCGGTGGTGAGTGCCACCAGGTCAGCCTCGCTGATCAGGCCCAGGACCCTTTCCTCGAGGAGCTGCTGCTCCGCGCCCTGCCTGTCGCCCGTCTGCTGCTGGAGGGCAGAGTTCACGCGTCTGCTCCAGCCTTGAGCGCTGCAAGCTCGCGGTCCATGGCCCTGGCAAGACGGATGATGCCCTCCTCGGCCCGTTCAGGAGTGGTGGACGCGAAGCAGAGGCGGACGGCGTCGTCGAACTTTCCGCTGGCAGACAGCGCCGGTCCGGGGATGAACGCCACGCCTTCTGCCAGGGCCGTTTCGAAGAGCTTCCGGGTGGAGATCCGGGCATCCTCACCCTGCAGGGTGAGCCAGAGGAAGAAGCCGCCTTCGGGATCGGTGGTGGTGACGCGGTCGCCGAGGTGGCGGCGGAGGCTGTCCTGCATCGCGTCCTTGCGGCGCTTGTACTCCGTGCGCAGGCCGGCGAGGTGCTTGTCCAGGCCGCCGCGGCGGATGAACTCGGCCACGATGTGCTGGTTGGGCACATTGGTGCAGGTGTCCATGGCCTGTTTGGCGTTGATGACCAGCTGGCGCAGTGCAGGATCGGTGTCCACCCAGCCCACGCGCAGGCCCGGGGCCAGGATCTTGGAGAAGGTCCGGACCGAGAAGAGCAGCGGATCGCCGGGGCTCAGCGCCTGGAAGGAGGGCAGGTCCTCGCCCTGGAACCGGAGCAGGCCGTACGGATCGTCGTCGATAATCACGGCGTTCCACTCGTGGGCCAGTTCCAGCAGCCGGTGGCGGCGGGGCAGCGAGAGGGTGACGCCGGACGGGTTCTGGAAGTTGGGGATGGTGTAGATGGCCTTGGGCGTCCGTCCGGCTGCAGCCACGAGGTCCGGGAGGGCCTCGACGATGAGGCCGTTCTCGTCCATGGGCGCCTCGAGCAGTTCGGCGCCGTAGCTCAGGGCGGTGGCGCTGCCGTTGGTGTAGGTGGGGCTTTCAACGATCACCAGGTCGCCGGGGTTGATGAAGATCTTGCAGGCCAGGTCCAGGCCCTGCATACCGCCAGCGGTGATGGTGACGCGTTCTTCCGTGGTGGGATCCGAGGTTCCGGCCAGGTACTTCACCAGCGCCTTCAGGAGCACGGGTTCACCTTCGGTGGCGCCGTAGGTCATGGAGCTGTGGTCGATGACCTTGTCCGCGATGTCACGGAATTCGGCCAGCGGAACTGCTTCGTCCGCGGGGGAGCCCATGGCGAAGCGGACAATGTCGTGGGTCTGGGCTGCCAGCAGGGAGGTGCTGGAGTCGATGACGGAGCCTACAAGGCTGGCTGCGCGGTCTGCCAGGGGCAAAGTGGCCTGGGAGCGGTCTGCGGTCATGGCCTAGCCGCCTTTCTGGATAAGTTCGCGGGGGAAGCTGGTGAAGGTTTCCACCCCGTCAGCGGTGACGCGGATGGATTCGGAGAGTTCGTAGCCGTAGTTGTCCATCCACATGCCTCCGATGACGTGGAAGGTCATGTTCTCCTCGAGGATGGATTCTTCCTCGGAGCGGATGGAGATGGTGCGCTCGCCCCAGTCCGGCGGGTAGCCGATACCGATCGAGTAGCCGATGCGGGACGGCTTTTCCAGGCCGTGTTTGGCCAGCGTCCAGTTCCAGGCGCGGGCCAGCTCACGGACGGGGACGCCGGGCTGCACCTCGGTCAGCACGGCGTTCAGGCCGTCGGCGACGGCGTCGGCCAGCTTTGCGAGCCGCTCCGGCTTCTTGCCGAGGGTCAGAGTGCGAGCGAGCGGGGTGTGGTACCGGTGATGGGCGCCGGCGAGCTCGATCACTACGGCCTGGCCGGCTTCGAAGCGGTCCTCGCTCCAGGTCAGGTGCGGGGTGTCTGCCGCTTCGCCGGTGGGCAGCATCGGCACGATGGCGGGGTAGTCCCCGCCGATGCCGTTGGCGCCCTGGATCTGGGCCTTGCTGATGGCTGCTGCGGCATCGCACTGGCGGACGCCGACGTCGATCGTCTCCACTGCGGCTTCCATGGCCGCCATGCACACCTGCGCGGCGCCGCGCATTAGCTGGATCTCGGCGGGGGACTTGATGGACCGTACCCAGTTGACCAGCTCGAAGCTGTCCACGAGGGTCCATTCCGGGATTGCGTTCAGCAGCGAACGGTAGGCCTTGGGGGAGAAGAAGTGTGAGTCCATTTCCAGTCCCACGCAGCCCGTGGCCGCCGGTGCAATGAGGTGGCGCTCGCGCAGGGCGAAAGCCACCCAATCGAAGGGATGGATGTGGGGGCGGTGGACGTACTGCTCCGGGTATCCGACGACGCTTTCCTGGGGCAGCCAGGTGGTGCGGGTTGCCCCACCGGCGTCCATGGCCCGGCTGAACAGCAGCATGGGCCCGTCAGCAGGAACGAAAACCAGCTGCGGGGTGTAGAACGACCAGGCGTTGTAGCCGGTCAGGTAGTAGATGTTGGCAGGGTCGGTGACCAGCAGGGCAGACAGCCCTTGCCTGGCCATGCGCAAGCGGACGCCGGCGAGGCGGGCATCGTATTCCTCTTGGCTGAACAGCAAAGAGACACCTCCGATGATTAGTAGATTGTTTACAATTTACGCCATGTGGTGCGGCTCACACAAACCCGGCCGCAGCGCTGCGGCCGGGTCCGGTGCAGGGCTAGCGGCGGCTGACGTAGCCGCGCTGCTTGTCCACCACATTGTTGAGCTGTTCGCCGGCGGTCCAGCGTTCAAGGTTGGCCTGGAACTGGCGCGCCAGTGCGTCGCGCCAGCCGATCACGTCGCCGCACATATGGGCGGACATATGGACGTTGTCCATGCCCCAGAAAGGGTGGGAAGCGGGGACGGGTTCCTCGGTGAAGACGTCCAGGGACGCAGCCGCGATCTGCCCGCCCTGGAGCGCCTCGATCAGCGCGGGCTCATCCACCAGGGCGCCGCGGCCAACGTTGATAAGGTGCGCCGACGGCTTCATGGCGGCGAGGACGTCGCGGTCCACCATGTTCCTGGTCCGGTCCGTCAGCGGCGCAATGAGCACCATGTGGTCCGCCCATCCCGCATGCGCTGCCAGGTCCTCGCTGGCGAGGACGGTGCCGAAGTCAGAATCGTCGTCGCGGGCCGTGCGGCCCACGCCGCGGACCTCGATGCCTGCCGCGCGGAGCAGCCGGGCCGTGGCCCGGCCGATTCCGCCGGTACCCACCACCAGGGCCCGGGAGCCCTCGGTGCGGGTAACTTCACGGTGCTGCCAGACGGTCTGCTGCTGCAGCGTCTTGCTGCGGTGCAGCTGCTTGTCGTGGGCCAGGATGGATGCCAGCACGAATTCCGCGATGGGCTGGTCGAACGTGCCGTGGGCGTTCGTCACCACCACGTCCGAGGAGCGCAGTTCCTCGAACATCATGGCGTCCACTCCGGCGGCCGCCACGTGTACCCACTTGAGGGAATCGGCGTGCGGCCACGCTTCGCTCAGTGCTGACGAGAAAAAGTCCCAGAGGAACAGGATGTCCGCTCCGCGTGACGCCTCGGCGAGGCCGGCTGCGTCCGTGAGGACAACGTCGGCCAGCTGCTCGATGGTAGCGAGGTTGTATGGGCGGGGCTGCCCTTCGGCTGTCAGAACCACCACCCGGAGCATCGTTGAACCGGGTGCTTCGGCCGGGGCCGGTAGAGGCTGGCCTTGATTATTAGTGTTACTCACGCCACAACCGTACGCGATATTAGGATTGTTGACAATAAACAGATGTGACGTGCATCATGGAATGCATGACTTCCCTCAGCCCCGCACTCAAGCAAGCAACCCCCGTCATCGTGGACCACGCCCTTGGCAGCTGGATCCACGGGACCGATGGAAAAGAATACCTGGACTTCACTACAGGCATTGGCGTGACCAGCACCGGCCACTGCCACCCGAAAGTGGTGGCCGCGGCCCGTGAGCAGGTGGGCAAGATCATCCACGCCCAGTACACCACCGTGATGCACAAGCCGCTGCTGGAACTGACCGAAAAGCTCGGTGAGGTCCTCCCGGCCGGCCTCGATTCCGTCTTCTACGCCAACTCCGGCTCCGAAGCTGTGGAAGCCGCCATCCGTCTGGCCCGCATGGCCACCGCCCGCCCTAACATCGTGGTGTTCCAGGGCGGCTTCCACGGCCGCACCGTCGCCGCCGCATCCCTGACCACCGCCGGTACCAAGTTCTCCGCCGGATTCTCCCCGCTGATGGCCGGGGTCCACATGTCCGCCTTCCCCTATGCCTACCGCTACGGCTGGGACGAGGCGCTGGCAGTGGAATTCGCGCTGCAGGAACTGGACTACCTGCTCCAGACCCGCGTCGCCCCGAATGACACCGCCGCGTTCCTGATCGAGCCCGCCCTGGGTGACGGCGGCTACCTGCCCACCCCACCCGCCTTTATGGAGGGCCTGCGCGAACGCGCTGACAAGTACGGCATCCAGCTGATCTTCGATGAGGTCCAGGCCGGCGTCGGCCGCACCGGAAAGTTCTGGGGCCACCAGTACTCCGCCGCCACCCCGGACATCATCGTCACCGCCAAGGGCATCGCCTCCGGCTTCCCGATTTCCGCCATAGCCGCCTCCACCGAAACCATGTCCAAGGCCTGGCCCGGTTCCCAGGGCGGCACCTACGGCGGCAACGCGGTTTCAGCTGCGGCCGGCGTCGCCACCCTCGAAGTGGTCAAGGAAGAAGGCCTGGTGGAGAACTCCCGCATTCGCGGTGAGCAGCTCCAGGCCGGCCTCAAAGAGATCCAGGAGCGCTTCGCGGTCATCGGCGATGTGCGCGGCCGCGGCCTCATGCAGGGCATCGAGTTCACCGGCGAGGACGGCAAACCGGACGCCGCCACGGCCGCAGCAATCCAGCAGGCCACCACGGACCAGGGCCTGCTGACGCTGACCTGCGGCCCTGCCGGCAACGTGGTCCGCCTCATCCCGGCGCTGGTTGTCACGGCCGAGGAGATCGCCACCGGCCTGGAGCGTTTCGAAGCCGCCGTCGGTGCCGTAGTCGGCGCTGTACCCGCCACCGCCGGAGCCTGAGCCGGGCAATGACTGTTTCTTCCCTGCCCGACGCTGCTGCCGCCGTCGTATCCGCTGCCATGCCTGACCCGGCACAGCAGCGGATCCTGCGGCGGTTGTCCGAGGCCGGCATCGACGCGGATGCTTCTCCGCGCCGGCTGGCCGAGTATTCCTACGATGCCTCCAACTATCGCGTACAGCCGCTGGCCGTAGTGTTTCCGCGGTCCGTGGAGGACGTGGTGGGAACGCTGGCGGCGTGCCGGGAGACCGGAACCCCGCTGATCAGCCGCGGCGGGGGCACCTCCATGGCCGGCAACGCGATCGGACCCGGCGTGGTGCTCGACTTCTCGCGCCACATGAACCGGATCCATGGCATTGACGCGGCCGCCGGGACCGTCTCGGTGGATCCCGGAGTGGTCCTGGCAGTGCTCTCCCGCGAGGTGGAGCAGGCCACGGGCAACCGCTACACGTTTGCTCCGGACCCGTCGTCCAAGAACCGCGCCACTGTGGGCGGTTCCATCGGCAACGATGCGTGCGGGAACCACTCCGTGCGTTACGGCCGCACGTCGGATCACGTGGTGGAGATCGACGTCGTCACCTCCGACGGCGCCCGGCTCACCGCCACAGCCGACGGGCTTCGTGCCACCGACCCTGCCGACAAGGCCGCGGCTGCGCGCGCAGCCGCACTCACCGATTCCCTCAAGGAACTGGCCGCCATCAACCTGGCCGAGTTCCGTGTTGAGCTGGGCCGGATCCAGCGGCAGGTTTCGGGTTACCACCTGGACAACCTGCTGCCGGAAAAGGGTTTCAACGTGGCGCGCGCCCTGGTGGGCTCGGAAGGAACCTGCGCCATTGTCACCGGTGCGCGGATGAAGCTCGTGCCCAAGCCGGCCAGCGCGCTGCTGGTCTGCCTCGGCTACGCGGACGTGGTGGACGCAGCGCGGGACATCACCACCATCCTGGAGTTTTCTCCCGCCGCTGTGGAAGGCATCGACGAAGCCATCGTGGAAACTATGCGCTTCCGGCGCGGCGAGGACGCCGTGCTGGGCCTGCCCGAAGGCAAGGCCTGGCTTTACGTGGACCTCGACGGCGAGGATCCGGCCCAGGTGCGGGCGGAGGCCGACCGCCTGCTGGCCCGGCTCCGGGAAAACGGCCGCCTGGTGGCTGGCCGTCCGGTTCCGGATGCCGTGGAACGCGCGTCGTTGTGGCGGGTACGCGAGGACGGCGCCGGACTTTCCGCCCGTCTCGCTACCGGCGGCGAGTCGTGGCCCGGCTGGGAGGATTCGGCGGTTGCGCCGGAAAACCTGGCTGACTACCTGGCCGATTTCCGCGGACTGTTGGACAGCTTTGGGTTGCAGGGTGTCATGTACGGGCACTTCGGCGCGGGCTGCATGCACATTCGCATCACCTACGACCTGCGCACGGAGGAAGGCCGCGAGGTGTTCCGGCGGTTCTCCGCCGAGGCTGCGAAGCTGGTGGTCCGCCACGGCGGCTCGCTCTCCGGCGAACACGGCGACGGCAGGGCCCGCTCGCAGCTCCTTCCGCTGATGTATTCAGCGCGAATGCTGGCGGCATTCTCCGACTTCCGCAGGCTGTGGGACCCCGCCTCCATCCTGAACCCGGGATCCCTCACCGACCCCGACCCTCTGGATGAGAACCTGGCGCTGGACGGCGTGCCGCAACGCGAATGGCGCACCAGCTTTGACCTGCGGCCGCTGCACACCGGCGGCGGCTCCGCCAGTGAGACGGACAACCCGGCCGATTCGGCTGGCAGTGGACTGGATCCGTGGGTGCACGCCGTCCAGGCGTGCATCGGCGTGGGCCGTTGCCGCACCGACTCCGGTGGCGTGATGTGTCCCAGCTACCGGGCCACCGGCGACGAGAAGGACTCCACCCGGGGCCGGTCCCGCGTGCTGCAGGACATGGTCCGCGGCGCCCGCACCGTGGAGGAGGGCTGGAAGTCCGAGGAGGTCCGCGAGGCGCTGGACCTGTGCCTGTCCTGCAAGGCCTGCTCCAGCGACTGCCCCACGGGCGTGGACATGGCCACCTACAAATCCGAGTTCTTCAGCCACTATTACCAGGGCCGGCTGCGGCCGCTCTCGCACTTCTCGCTGGGCTGGCTGCCGCGCTGGCTGAAGATCACCGGTCGCGTCGCGCCCCTGGTCAACGCCGTACTTGCCACGCCGCTGGGCAAACTGGCCGCCGTGCTGGGCGGCCTGACCACCCACCGTGAACTGCCCCGGTTCGCCGGCGACAGTGAATGGCGCAAGGAGGTCGCCGCGGCCGGCGTAAAAATGCCCGGACGGAAGGCACCGGAAGGGCAGAACGACGGCGGGACGCGCCCCGGCGGCGACGGTCCCCTCGGTAGTGCGGCAGCCGGCGTCGTCCTCTTTGTGGATACCTTCACCAAGGGCTTCCGGCCCGAGGTGGCCGGTGCAGCCGCCAGGGTGCTGACCGGCACGGGGGAACCCACGGAATGCTCGGCGGACGCGTGCTGCGGGCTGACGTGGATCTCCACCGGGCAGCTGGACACGGCCAGGAAGCTGATGGCCAACGCCGCTGAAGTCCTGGACGACGGGACGGACCGTCCCATCGTGGTGGTGGAGCCCAGCTGCGCTGCCGCGCTGCGGAAGGATCTGCCCGAGCTGGTCCGCACGGACCAGGCACGCCGGGTGGCGGCGAGGGTCCGCAGCTTCGCCCAGCACGTGGGGGAGCTGGCCGCTTCCGGCTGGACGCCCGCACCGGCTGCGCCGCTTCCGGAGCAGGTGGTGCTGCAGACGCACTGCCACGAATACTCCGTGTTCGGTGCCAAAACCCAAGGCAGCGCACTGGCTGGCCTGGGCATAGCGAACGTGGTGGATGCCACCGGCTGCTGCGGAGTGGCCGGGAACTTCGGGTTCGAGAAGGAGCACTACGACATCAGCATGAAGGTCGCCGAGCAGTCGCTGGCACCGGCACTGCGGAGCACCGGAACCGAATCCGTGGTCCTCACCGACGGTTTCTCCTGCGCCATGCAGGTGAAGCAGATCAATCCCGAACGGCCCGGAAGGCATATTGCCCAGCTCCTGGATCCAGGGGAAACAGCCTAATCCCCGTTGCAGGCTGACCCATATTTTGCACCATCTTCAACGAAAAGGATTCCCGACATGACAACCCAGACCACCCAGACCGCCGGCTCCTCGCAGCAGGCCCGGGACGCTATCGCCAAGGTCAACACCGGCGTCTTCATCGACGGTGAATGGACCGAAGCCGCCTCTGGCGCCCGGTTCGACGTGATCAACCCCGCCACCGAGGAAGTCATCGCCACCGTGGCCGACGGCGGCCCCGAAGACGCCCGCCGCGCCATTGAGATCGCGGGCCGCGTCCAGGAAGACTGGGCCAAGACCCCGCCGCGGGAACGCAGCGAGATCCTCCGCCGCGCCTACGACCTGATCATGGCCCGCCAGGACGAACTGGCCCTCATCATGACCTCCGAGATGGGCAAGCCCTTCGCCGAGGCCAAGGGCGAGGTGGCATACGCTGCCGAGTTCTTCCGATGGTTCTCCGAGGAGGCTGTCCGGATCGGCGGCGACGTCACCACCACCGGTGACGGCAAGAACCGCATCCTGGTCTCCAAGCAGCCCGTGGGTCCGTGCGTGCTGGTCACGCCCTGGAACTTCCCGCTCGCCATGGGCACCCGTAAGATCGGCCCCGCCATCGCCGCGGGCTGCACCATGGTGTTCAAGCCGGCCAACCTGACCCCGCTGTCATCGCTGGCGCTGGTGGACATCCTCATCGAGGCTGGCCTCCCCAAGGGCGTCCTGAATGTCGTCTGCACCACCAAGGCCTCCGACGTCGTGTCCCCGTGGATGTCCAGCGGGATTGCCCGCAAGGTCAGCTTCACCGGTTCCACCGAAGTGGGCGTCCGCCTGCTGAAGCAGGCTGCCGAGCACGTCATGCGCTCCTCCATGGAACTGGGCGGCAACGCGCCGTTTATCGTGTTCGAGGACGCCGACCTGGACCGTGCAGTGGAAGGCGCCGTCGCAGCAAAGATGCGCAACATGGGCGAGGCCTGCACTGCCGCCAACCGCCTTTTCGTCCAGCGTCCCATCGCTGACGAATTCGCCCGCCGCCTGGCTGCCCGCCTGAGCGCACTGTCGGTGGGCGACGGCGCAGCGCCCGGGACCGACGTCGGACCCCTCGTTGAGGAAAAGGCGCTAACCAAGGTACAGGAACTGGTGGACGACGCCGTGGCCAAGGGCGCCACCGTTGTCTGCGGCGGTTCCCGCCCGGACCGTCCCGGGTACTTCTACACCCCCACGGTCCTGTCCGGCGTCAGCGCCGAGTCCGACCTCATGAGCCAGGAAATCTTCGGCCCCGTAGCGCCCGTGGTGCCGTTCGACACCGAAGAGGAAGTCACCCGGCTTGCCAACGACACCCCGTGGGGCCTCGTGGGCTACCTTTTCACACAGGACGTGGACCGCGGTTTCCGGATGGGTGACAATCTGGAGGTGGGCATGGTTGGCTTGAACACCGGCATCGTTTCCAACCCGGCTGCCCCGTTCGGCGGGATCAAGGCTTCGGGCCTGGGCCGTGAAGGCGGCCGCGTGGGCATCGAGGAGTTCCTCGAAACGAAGTACATGGCCGTGCCCCGCGGCTGAACGCCGCCACGATGCAAGTAAAAATCACCCCTCTCAAGGACGAACCAATGATGACCAGTCCCCAGCCCGTTTCCAATAAGCATCCTGAACCATCTACCGCACCAGGCGCCGAACCCAGCACTGAAGAGGGAAAACGATCGCTGCGCCGCTCCATCCTGGGCTCGGCGCTCGGCAACGCCGTGGAGTGGTTCGACTACGGCGTCTACGGCTACCTGACCATTTACATGGCCGCGAATTTCTTCGGCTCGGAGGAGGGCGACGGCGGCCTGGGCGTCACACTGACCCTCGCCACCCTGGCGCTGTCCTTCCTGGTCCGGCCTTTGGGCGGGCTGATCCTGGGACCGCTGGGTGACAAGGTGGGCCGGCAGAAGGTCATGGTCCTCACCGTGACGCTGATGACCTTGGCCACCGGCGCCATCGGCCTGCTGCCGACGCTGGGAACCGTAGGTCTGCTGGCACCGGTGCTGCTGCTGATCTGCCGCCTGGTGCAGGGCTTCTCCGCCGGCGGCGAGTACGGCGGCGCGGCGGTGTACATGGCCGAGTCCGCCCCTGACCGCCGCCGTGGCTTCCTGGGTTCGTTCCTGGAATTCGGCACTACGGTGGGGTTCATCCTCGCGGCCATTGTCTGCACCTCGCTGACTGCCGTGGTGGGGGATCAGGGGATGGAGGATGGCTGGTGGCGCGTGCCGTTCCTGCTGACCATCCCGCTGGGCCTTACCGCCCTGTGGATCCGGACCCGGCTGGTGGAGGCTCCGGTGTTCTCGGAGGCGTCCCAGCACAAGGAGACCACGGGTTCGCCGCTGCGGCACGCGTTCAAGCACAACTGGCGCCAGCTGCTGGTCCTGGCCGGCTTCGTGGTCCTGCTGAACGTGGCGTTCTACCTGATCCTGGGCTACATGCCTACGTACCTGAGCGGACAGCTGGGGCATAGCACGGCACAGGGTAACTGGATGCTGGTGGCCATCATGGCCCTGATGCTGGTGGCCATCCCGCCCGTGGGCGCGCTTTCTGACCGGTTCGGCCGCAAGCCGCTCCTGCTGGTGGCGGCCGCAGGCTACACGTTGCTGTCCGTCCCGGCGGTCATGCTGCTTGGCCTGCCCAACCTGGCCCTGCAGTTCCTGGGCCTGGCGGTGCTGGGGATCCTGCTGGTCATCCTGGTGGCCTCGGTGTCCTCCACGCTGCCCGCGCTGTTCCCCACGGCCGTGCGCTACACCGGCTTTGCCATCGCCTACAACTTCTCTACGGCCTTTTTTGCCGGCCCGTCCCAGACCATCGCGAACCAGCTGATCGAAACCACCGGCAACCAGCTGGTACCGGGCTGGTATATGGCGGTTGCAGGCGTCGTGGGCCTGGTGAGCGTCCTCTGCATGCGGGAGACCGCCCAGGCCACGCTCCGCGGCGAGAACCTTCCGGGTTCACCCGAATCGGTAGGCTTCCCCAAACTCGGCTTCGTCGAGCAGAACCGGAAGGACGCCGAGTCCCGCCGCGCCAGCATATAGATCCACCGATTAGTCGGCCAGCACCAGGTCCCCTGATCCCCTAGAGTACGGCGGCGGACTCGTCAGGGGCTCGACAGGCGGCGATAGGAGGGTTTAAAGGCAATCTGTAGAGCAGGTGAAGCCCACATATGTTGCCGTCACACCGTGCCTGGAAGATCGCTCACCCGAACAGAACACCGACCAGAAAGATCCAAAATGATGAATGTCGCCGCTACCCATACGGGCAGCAACCGTGTTAAGCGCGGCATGGCTGAGATGCTCAAGGGTGGCGTCATCATGGACGTCGTCAATGTTGAACAGGCCCGCATCGCCGAAGATGCCGGTGCCGTTGCCGTGATGGCGCTGGAACGCGTTCCGGCCGATATCCGCGCCCAGGGCGGCGTGTCCCGCATGTCCGATCCGGACATGATCGAGGCGATCATCGAGGCCGTGTCCGTGCCGGTCATGGCTAAGGCCCGCATCGGCCACTTCGTCGAAGCCCAGGTCCTTCAGTCTTTGGGCGTGGACTACATTGACGAGTCCGAGGTCCTCACCCCGGCCGACTACGTCCACCACATTGATAAGTGGAACTTCAAGGTTCCCTTTGTCTGTGGCGCCACCAACCTTGGTGAGGCGCTGCGCCGCATCAACGAGGGCGCGGCCATGATCCGGTCCAAGGGCGAGGCCGGCACCGGCGATGTTTCCAATGCCACCGGGCACATGCGCCAGATCCGCGCCGAGATCGCCAAGCTTGCCGCCCTGGCCGAGGACGAGCTCTACGTCGCTGCCAAGGAACTGCAGGCCCCCTACGAACTGGTCAAGGAAGTTGCCGCCGCCGGCCAGCTCCCCGTGGTCCTGTTCACCGCGGGCGGCATCGCCACCCCGGCCGACGCTGCCATGATGATGCAGCTTGGCGCCGACGGTGTGTTCGTTGGTTCCGGCATCTTCAAGTCCGGCAACCCGGCCCAGCGTGCCGCTGCCGTGGTCAAGGCCACCACGTTCTTCGATGACCCCGACGTCATCGCCAGGGCCTCCCGCGGCCTGGGCGAAGCCATGGTCGGGATCAACGTCGCCGAAATCCCGCAGCCGCACCGCCTCGCCGAGCGCGGCTGGTAGGTGGGACGGGCCGTGGAAAAACGCCGCGAACCTAGCGAGTCCATAACAATGAAACAGCAGACAATTTATCCTGTGGAAACTCGCTTGGGCCAGCCAGCAAAGCCTGCCCGGGGCCAGAGATTCGCGACCGAAGATTGGGCGCGGCTTAAACCTGGTTATCGGGTTCGGGTTCAACGAGCGAATGAGGCCGTCACGGCCGGCCGCGTGGACGTTATTGCACCGGACGCGTTTGTCTTCTGGGTCTGGCTCGACGGCGGTCGGGGACGGGTAGCCCTTCACGAGGATGACAACGTCGCCGTATGGCTTGAAGAAGAGTAGGAGGCGGGCTCAAATTCTCGCACCCTTCAGACACCCCGCAACAGTCGATAATAGACCCTTCGTCAACTCGCGGAGCAGATAGGGGGATTGACACTCCCTTTCGAGATCAGCTCGAATGTCCGGCCGGCATCTGTAGTGATGTCGTTCCTCGAGACTGATGTTCCAAAGCCTTGGGATGAAATGCAGGTCTCCTGGTCGTTGGTAGATGGCCTATGACCGGAGGTCGTTGCTTCGTCAGGAGGCAACGGCGACACCATCGATATCAGTGGCCTGCTCGGCCCATGCCGCAACGGCTTTCATGAACTAGACAGGCAGGAACATGCCCGGACGCGTGACATGGCCGTCCCTGGGCTAGCGCGGCTTGTAGACGTCGGATCGGTGTTCTATGCGGTGGACGTACAAGGTGCGCTCCTCGATATCCAGCGTGAACAGCACCCGGTAGTCGCCTCGCCGTGCGGTGCGTAGCCCCAGCAGTTCGTTCGTGAGGGGTCTGCTCAGCCGGTGCGGGTTGTCGGCGAGTGCGCCGGTGACGAATTTGACGATCGCGGTTGCTGCTTTCTCCGGCAGGCGCCGGAATCTGTTCAGTGCCGGGCTGGTGACCGACGTTCCAGGGTGCGGGGCCGGTGGAGTCTGCGTCGTTCACCGCGGGGGAGCCCGAATTCACGGCGCAGGTCTGCGCCGCTGGTCGTGTTGCCGCCCGCAATGTCGCGCCTGGCCTGGTCCAAGTCCTCCCCAATACCGGGCTGGGACAGCCGATGGGATCTTGCGTCAGCCTGGAGCTGGGGTTGCCGCCGGCGGCGCATCTTTCCTCGAAGAGTTCGGCTAGCGAGGCTTGTAGAGGTCGGCCCGGTGTTCGATGCGGTGGACGTACAGGATGTGCTCTTCGATGTCGAGGGTGAACAGGACCCTGTAGTCGCCGCGCCGTGCGGTTGCCCTGACCTGCGACGCGACAGATGTAATGAACAATCGATTGAGAATGGTCAGATGTAGTGAATCTGGGTCAACTTAGATGGAATCGGACATTGATGTCAGGTGAAGCCCCTTTTGAGGCCACTCCCCCGACCCTTTTCGAACGCCGATAACCAGCCTTCTGTCATCCCTGAAATTATCGGGCCTCAGCGCGGGTGCGAGCGGACGAATCCTCAGCGATTGGGGCTCACCACGGGCTGCTGCCTAACGCTGAGAAGTGCCGCTATCGAAGCGAAAAGCAGAATGAGCAAGGCCAGGGGCAACTGGATGGCCGCGATGGTGTGGGCAGCTTGCTTCTTTCCGGCCTCTGATTGCTTCGAGCTCGTAAGGGCATGGTCCCGGGGCTAAAGCGGATAGCCTATTAGTGGAGGTGAGCTCCGGCCGGACAGGTTGTCACGGAGTGCCACTCCCTATGAATCTGGGCCGGGGGGGCGTGTGACGTGGTTTCGATGATCAGCAAGCGGGGATTTCCGGTCCCGGGAGCGATGCAATGTCCCGGGGCGAAGTCGTGAACGGCTCCGGAAGCCTGCCACCAGGGCAGGCCATGACAGTTTTGGTCGCCGATGACGATGCCGGGTCCTTGCTGGTTGCGCAGGCCGCGGTGGAGGGATCCGGTCACGAGTGCGTTGTCGCCCCTAATGGGGAGGCAGCGTGGCAGCTTTACCAGGAGTATCGCCCCCAAGTGGTGGTCACAGACGTGGAGATGCCGGGCATGGACGGTTTGGCTCTGTGCCGGGCCATCCGGGCAGCCAAGACCGACTGCTACACATACGTAGTGTTGCTTACCTCGCATGGGGCGCGGGAAGACGTGCTGGCTGGCATGCAGGCCGGAGCCGATGACTATGTAACCAAGCCGCTGGACCCTTTCACCCTGCACACTAGGCTCCTGGCGGAACGCAGGGTCACTGCCCTGCACGCCGAGCTCGCGGTCGCCCTAGATGCAGCCCGGGGCAGCAATGAACGACTCGCCGAATTCACCGGTCGGGTCAGTCATGACCTTCGCAACCCGCTGACGTCCATTCTGGGATATGTGGAGCTGGCCGAGATGGAATCGGAGACGGACGTTCAGGGCTCCGATGAACCGTACATCGAAGTCATTGGTTCCAGTGCGCGGAGGATGCTGTCCATGGTCGATGACCTGCTCGCATTCGCATCGATCGGCGGCTCGCTGTCCCAGTCGCGGGTATCGCTGGCTGACCTTGTTCGGGATGTCACCGCTGACCTTAGTCAAGGGCTGAGTGCCGCCGGGGCAGTCGTGGAATGCCAGGACCTGGTCTTCGCGGCGGACCCTGGACAGATGCGCGTGGCGCTGCAGAACCTGATCCACAACGCGGCAGCCTACAGCCGTCCCGGAGTTCCACCGATAATCCGGGTTTTCGGAGAGCCTGACGGCGCAGGTGTGGTGGTGCGGGTGGCCGACAACGGTAAAGGAATCGCTGCAGAGGACCGGCGCCGCGTCGTCGAACCTCTGATTCGGCTTCACAGGGAAGGGGATCCTGCAGGAACCGGGCTTGGCCTTGCTACCTGCGCCCGGATTGCTGCCGCCCACGGAGGCCGCCTGGAAATTTCTCCCGCCCCGGGCGGAGGGACGATGGTAAGCCTCCGCCTCGGTGAAGCCGATTAGGGTTTCTGCGGTACAACCTGCCGGGTTCTCGGCTTTATCGCCGGGCACTTAGTATCAGCGGCGGGGAATAGCGGAGCTGGGTCTGCGTCCTGCCGGTGAAAGGGGACTCCCTGGAAGGCGCCGCGAACGCGTGCGCTCGAACATGACCCCGCAGGCGCAGCCCCTTCTGAGCCTCTCCCCCGGCCAAAATCAAACGCCGATAACCTATCTCCCGTCAAGTTGCCAGTTGGTGCTGTGCGATGCGAGTTGCGTTGTCTGTGGACGCGCTTGGGTGGTTCTTGCTGGTGTCGGCGACGACTTTGGGCGTGGCGCTTAGGCCGGGAAAGTAGTGGGCGTAGCCATGCGCTGCCCCTTAAAGAGTCCTTAGAGACGGTGTTCTCAACGAGATGAAGGGAAGCTCCCTAAGTAGCATCAAAAGCTGGGTCTCTGAGCGATAACCGTCCGGGTAGGCGAAAAGAAAGGTGTTGACAGTGTCAACACCTTTGGCTCCGGATCGGGTCGGAGATCGGTCGGATTGGCTTGGTTTCCGCATGTTTTCGCGGGGTCCCAGTGTTTTCAAGGGCTGGAATGCAGTTCGAGTCCCACCTCGGGCACAGTGTTTCCGCAGGTCAGAGGAGTTTTTCTCTGAAATTGGTGCTTTTCCGTGTGGACAGTGTCCACACTCCGGCCTCTGATCTGGTTCTCCGGGGTGTGGGTTCCCGGGAGGCCCGTATTCGGTTGTGTGTGGGGGAGCGGGCTTAGCCCGTCGGGCCTCGTCCTGCCTGAGCGGGCTTCTTCCGAGAGCTCATCTTTATTTGTTCTTTCCGCTTGGTTTTTCGTCTTCACCACTTCATGGCGGCTAGGGCCGGATACAACATGACTTGCTGAATGCGATTTCTTCCCCTGTGGCGCGACGCCCCGACTTTGCGACGCTGGTCGCCTTCCTTCGGTGGCGCACCGGCGGAAGTGGAATTCTGATCCGGCGCGGTGGGACGCTGCGCATGCGCAGGATGGTGCACCCTGCGAACAAATCTGGGTTGCGTCTTGACGACCCCGCCCGAGCCACATAACATGCAACCAAATGGTTGTAGATGTTGAGCTCTCTGACGCTGCGGTCGACCGCCTGTTCCGGGCCCTCGCCGACGCCACCCGCCGCGACATCGTGCGCCGCACCCTCGCCGGTGGGGCCTCGGTGTCCGAACTCGCCACCGCCTACGACATGTCGTGGGCCGCAGTACAGAAGCACGTCGCTGTCTTGGAAGGGGCCGAGCTGGTGACCAAGGAGGCCCGGGGCCGCGAGCGCATCGTTCGCGGCATCCCCCAGCAGATCCAGCGCGCCCAGGCGCTGCTGGATTCGTACGAACAGATCTGGCGGGGGCGGGTTCAGCGACTCGATGCCCTCTTTGCCGAAGAAGACAACTGACCATCACCATCCACAAGGAGACGAACGTGACTACCACAACGCACACTCTCGAGCTCGCTGACGTTGATCTCGTTTACGACGTCCACGGGCCGGTGCCGTCCGCCGACGGCAAGCCGATCCTCGTCATGATCGGCCAACCGATGACGGCAGACGGATTCGCCGACCTGGCCGCGCAGTTTCCCGATCGGACCGTGGTCACCTATGACCCGCGCGGTCTCGGCCGAAGCGTCGTGCGTCGCGACGGTCGCACCGACCAGCGGCCCGAGGACCAGGCGGCCGACCTCCACGCATTGGTCGAGCATCTTGGTGCGGGCAAGGTCGACGTCTTTGGCAGCAGCGGCGGCGCTGTCGCCGGCCTGACATGGGTCGCGACCCACCCGGACGACGTGCACACGCTGGTGGCGCACGAGCCGCCTTCGACCTGGGCACTCTCCCATGACGCCGACGAAGCCGATCGGGCCTTCGGCAACGTCCGACAGGCCTACCAGAGCGGCGGGTTCGGACCTGGCATGGCGCAATTCATCGCCCTGACCATGTGGCCCGGCGAGTTCACCAGTGAGTACTTCGCGCAGACGCCGGCCGACCCGGCGATGTTCGGATTGCCCGCCCAGGACGACGGCAGCCGAGATGACCCGTTGCTGTCCGAGCGCAGCCTGTCGGTCACGCGATACGCGTACGACCTCGACGCCGTTAAGGCGTCTCCCGCTCGGGTGGTGTTGGGCGTCGGCGAAGAAACCGGCAACACCATCACGGCGCGGACCACACATGCCGTCGCCGATCGCCTCGGCACGCCGCCGGTAGTGTTTCCCAGCCACCACGGTGGCTTCGTCGGTGGCGGCCCCGACAACCCCTACACCGGCAAGCCCGTCGAGTTCGGCGCCACCCTGCGCACTGTCCTCGATGCCCCCTCTCGCTAACCACCACCACCGACGAAAGTTGTCGCCGACTTCCCAGTGTTGCTATAGCTTCTGTGGGACACCTGCATCGACGCGCGCCAGATCGAGAAGTTCTGGGGGCCGCCGGGCTGGCCAGCCACTCTTACCGGCACGACGCCTTCCCCTGCGGACGGTCGACGTATTCCATGACAGGAACGATTGAGCCAGTGGCGTCTGACCTCGTGTCGTTTCGAGGAGAGCACCCTTCCCTCCTTCCTGCCTTCCACGGTGAAATGGCGATGCCAATCGTCTCTATTTCCACAGTCCCACTCCTGGCCGGGGCCACCGGGACGCGGGGCATAGGGTGTATCTTTACCGGGCGCCACTCGCCGCCGACAGCTTGTTCCCGTCAACCACGCATTGGTTTTTGCTCGACGCCCCGGCTGATTCCCGTTGATGCCTAGACCACGCCAAGACGTTGCCCTATGGTTGGGGCATCAACGGCTGTTGGGCCGGGTGGAGCTCCACTGCGGAGGTGCATCATGGGTATCGTTTCTTCCGGTTTCCGTGGACGGCGGTCCGAGAATCCTGCGCTGCCTCCTGGGCAGCATGAAACGCAGGACTTTCCCGTCCTGACGGCGGGGCCTGCACCGCTTGTACCCATCGACGAATGGGAGTTTTTCATCACCACTGAGAATGGCCTGCGGCTCTCTTAGTCCTGGAGTGAATTCTTGGCCTTGCCGCAGGAGGAAGTCACTAAGGACATTCACTGTGTGACCAGCTGGTCAAAACTGGGAACAGTGTGGCGTGGAGTTTCGTTGGACACGCTCTTCGAAAACGTGGAAACCACTAGCGACTTCGCCACGGCGCATTCCTTCGGCGGCTACACAACCAATGTTCCGCTTTGGGACCTCCTGGGCGGCAAGGCGTGGGTGGCCTGGGAATTCGATGGCGAACCTCTTGAACGGGCCCACGGCGGTCCGGCTCGGCTTTTGGTGCCGCATTTGTATTTCTGGAAAAGCGCCAAGTGGATTCATGGTTTGGAACTGACAGGGGAAGACGTTCCCGGTTTCTGGGAATCGAATGGCTATCATGTTCACGGCAATCCGTGGCGCGAGGAGCGGTACTCGTGAGGCTCTTGCCGTGAGGTCCGTATGGCATGTCGCTGAAGTGGCGGGCGGAGTCCCGGAACACGCCACAGCCAGGACCATTCGGCTGCGTGTGGATGGCTTAATGGGACATCTGGCCGGCCAGCACATTGACCTCCGCCTCACCGCCGACGACGGGTACACGGCAATCCGCTCTTACTCGGTGGCATCCGCAAGTATGGATGAGCATCTGGAAATCACCGTTGACGAGCTACCTGACGGCGAAGTGTCGCCTTACCTTGTCCGGGACTTGGCCGTCGGGGACCAGTTGGAAATCCGGGGGCCGGTGGGCGGGTGGTTTGTCTGGCGGCCGAGTAATGTGAATCGGGTGCAGCTGATCGGGGGAGGATCCGGTGTGGTGCCGCTGATGTCGATGATTCGCGCCCATCAGGCCTCCAATAACGAGTCCCCTTTCAAGTTGCTCTATTCCCTCAAGTCCCCCGAGACTTCGCTTTACCGCGACGAGCTGCGTCGATTGGACCAGGAATCAGCCAAGCTAATTGTCGACTACGTCTATTCGCGCTCGACGCCGAAGGGCTGGCCGGTCACGCCGGCGCGCCTTACTTCGGACACCCTTTTGGGCAAGATCTTCCCAGCTGAGGAGAATCCGGATGTATTTGTTTGCGGCCAAACAGTTTTCGTGGAGACCGTTGCGGACTGGCTTTTGATGGCCGGCTATTCGCCGGAGTCGATAAAGACTGAACGGTTTGGCGGGACGGGAGGTATCCGGTGAACGGCCCAGACAATTTTGCTGTCCCGGACTCCGAAGACCAGGACATTGCAGCAGCACCCCAGGACCCGATTCCGTATGTGGACGGAAACGCCACGGCTGGCGCCCTGTCCGAAGTGTTCCGCATCGACATCATCGCGGCGCTCGGACGCTGTAGGCATTGCGGCTCAGTTAGAGCCTTTGGCGAGGCCATGGTCTTCACCGACGCACCCGGCATTGTGGTCCGCTGCCGCGACTGCCAAGGAGTGCTGCTGCGGTTGGTGGAAACACCAACCCAATATTGGTTAGATCTGAGCGGCCTCAGCTACTTGGAGATCGACCGCGAGGAGTAGGCCCAAGGAGCACCGGCATCGATCCGCCCCAAGCGGACTTCTCATCCGCAGGTTCGCAACACCGATAGTTGGCATTTCATCATGCTGCGAACGCACTCGGCCTTTTGGCCATCCGCGGCTCCATGCGGGGCGCGCTTCTGGTCATGCCCTCTTCAATAGTTTCGCCCATGAAATGTTCGAAGGAGACCGCAACGCTATGACCTCCATTGAACCCAGCCCACGGCTTGCTCCGCCCCATCGTTGGGCCAAGGGTACGCGTCCGAAGGGTAGTGTTTGCCCTAGTCGACGAAGGGGTCAGCATGAGCTACAAATATCGAACCGTCCGGGTTCGCGGTACCGACTTGGTTGGAACCATTGCCCGGAAGCATGGAAGTGGACCTGAAATCTACGAAACGTCTAAGGACCCGAGTACATCAGTGGTTCCGGTGTTCTTCGAGGCGACGGGCGAGATCCGTTTTTTCGACAGGTCGACACTGGAGGATCTGGTGGCGACTGCAAGTTAGGGAGTGCCTCCTGATTGGCGGAGCGGATGACGACGAGTGGACGACGCCTGTTCGGTAGGACAGTGCGAGTACTAAAAGCGGGTGGCGATGGCGCGCCTTTGTTAGACGCGGCCGGAGGACCTTTCGCAAAGAAAACCGCGTTCCCTCCGTGGGGGACGCGGTTGCTTTTTTGGCGTGCGCAAAAGGCAAAAAGGGGGTGTGCACAATGTGCACACCTGGGGTGTCGGATCGGGTCGTACATCGGTCGTACTGGGCCGGATTCGGGATGTTGGCGGGAGTTCCCTGTGTTTGCGGGGGCTGGAGTCCGGTTCGAGTCCCACCTTGGGCACAGGTGTTTCCTCAGGTCAGAGGCATTTTTCTCTGAAATTGGTGCTTATTCGTGTGCACATTGTGCACACTCTCGCCTCTGACCTGGTTCTCCGGGGTGTGTGGGTTCCCGTAGGCCCGTATTCGGTTGTCTGGGGGAGCGGGCTCAGTTCGCCGGGCCTGATCCTGCCTGAACTGGCTTCTTCTGGGGGTTCATCCTCGTTGGTCCTTTTCGTTTGATTTTTCGTCTTCACCAGTTCATGGTGGCCGGGGCCGGATACAACGTGACTTTCTGACTCGTTGGAGGCCTTGGACCGAGGCTGACGGCGGGCATACCTGTTTTTACTTCATGTCGGGGTGTGCGTGGGACGTCATGACGTACCTGCGTTGGGGAGATACCCGTGGACACCCCGGTCGTTCGGGAGCACCCGAGCGTGTGCCCAGTGAAACTGAGGACGACGGCTGGGGTCTTGCTGGTGAGCGGTCCATGTTCCTTCTCCTTCAGCGACTGGCGGCACCGGGTATGTCGGGCGATCGGGTGCCGTTTGTCCGGCCAAAGTCAGTGTGGACATTGGTGGGGCGAGCTGCCAAAGGCGACCGTCAGCGTACCTAGGACTTCATGTAGCACCCGATCCGTACGGACGGGTGATCGCCTCAAGGAAATGCCCGTCAGGATCCGCGAAGTAGACGCCGCGTCCGCCGTCGTTGTGGTTGATCTGCTGCGGGCGGGACCGTCCCGGGTCCGCCCAGTAGGGGATGCCCTGGGCCTGAATCCTTGCGAAGATTCCGTCGAAGTCCTCCTCGCTGACCAGGAAGGCATAGTGCTGCGGGGAGATGGGCCGGTCCGCCGTGGCGAAATCGAGGGCCACGCCGTGGTCGAGGGGCACGGTCATGAAAGACCACATGGCTTGAGGTTCCGGCAGTCCGAGCACGTTGGCCAGGAACTCCGCCGAACGGCGCTTGTCCGTTGCGTAGACGATGGTGTGGTTGAAACTGACCGTCACGGTAACCTCCTCGGGTGTTTTGTCTGCGACCATCTACGTCCAGCGCCCTTTAGATGTCAAGAGCGCTTCGTCCTTGGAACCTTCACGGGTCAGCGTCAGGGAATAGAAGCTATCAGGGAGGCACAAACTGGTCTCCCCGGCGCCATCGCGTCGGGATCGATCGCGATGACTTCCAAGTAGCAGTCGGGGCACGATCATTCCTTCTTGGTGTAGCAGGGCGCTTAGCACGTCGATCGACGCGGGATGGGCATCACCTGCGGCGTATCCGGAAAGCCAATCACACGACTACCTGGAGACTGCCGCTTGAGCAGGCCATCGTTGTCCGCCGCGTGTCGGGCACGTCATGTGTCACAACCCGTCCAGCCAATGGCGGTCACGGGCCAGCGCCGTGAATGTCAGCGCTTCCTGCGGCACTCGAACGCCGGAGCGCAGCAAACCAGCGACGTTAGGCATCAATGTTGCGTCTTCCAGCCACCCGGTCAAAGGGTCAGTCTGCTCATGGGTTAGGGCTGGCTGCCCGCTCTGACGTATGCCACTATCGAGCAGGGCGCGGTACAGGTTGAGCGCCGGGGTGACAGGGGGCAGCATCTCTCCTGCCGCGGTTTCCGCGGCATTACGCGGGATGCGCAGTCCGGCAGCTGCATGACTGCGTGACTATTATTTTGGCTGGTGCCGCGACGTCCCGCCGTCGTCGGCCTCATCGTCGGAATGATCGGGGCTTGGTTGCTTCAAGGCCTGAGGGCCGGTAGGCCCGGGTCTTTGTCCAGCTGCCTCGGCCTTCCACTTCCGGCCTACATGTCAGCCAATTGCGTCTGCCTGCCCGCGGGTGTCTATCTGCCATGTTGACAGCCGATGTGATGCAGGATACAGTTCATCAGAAGTTATACGAATAACCAATGAGTGTGAGCGAGTGGCTCAAGGAGGTGCCCATGGCTGGATCGCGGCCGAAGTCAGGACCGACAATGCACGATGTCGCTGCTGCAGCCGGTGTTTCACAGGCCACCGTGTCGTTGGTGCTGAATTCAGCTTCCGGGTCGCGTTTTTCCGAGGATACCCGTAAGCGCGTTCGGGACGCTGTGGATCGGCTCGGCTACCGCACTAACGCCCACGCTAAAGTCCTTCGCGAGGGCGTGGCCGGCATGATCGGTTTCATCGGAGACTCCGTGGCCACCACTCCTTTTGCGGGCGCCATCATCGAAGGCGCGCAGCAGCGGGCATGGGAGGACGGGCTCCTCCTGCTTTCCGTAAACACCGGTGGCGATAGGCAGCTTGAGGCCGCTTCTTTGGACACCATGCTTTCCTATAAGGTTGCCGGCGTGGTCTACGCCGCCATGTATCACCGGCGGCTGGAAGTTCCGGAGGCCCTGGCGGGCGTCAGGTCCGTGGTGCTGAATTCGCAAGACCGGGCCGGTCGGGTCCCGAGTGTCGCCCCGGACGAGGTCAAAGGCGGGTACGCGGCCACCAGCCGACTGCTCGAGGCAGGCCACACCAGGGTGGGGATGGTTAATATCGAAACCCTTGAAAGTGGTCTTCCTGCCGCCGTCGGCCGCTACGAGGGCTACTGCGCTGCACTTGAGGAGGCGGGGCTGGACGTTGATCTGTCACTGGTCCGTTTCGGTAAAGGCGGCGAGGAAGACGGCTACAAGTACGCGATGGAGCTACTGACCTCCGGCAACCCGCCGACCGCGATTTTCTGCGCGAACGACCGGGGCGCCTGGGGCGCTTACCAGGCCGTTTCGGACCTGCGCCTCTCAATCCCCGGGGACGTCTCGATCGTGGGGTTTGATAATCAGGCGACTCTGGCGCCGTTTCTTCGTCCGGGATTGACTACTTTTGAATTGCCGTTCGTCGCCATGGGCCGGCGCGCGGTTGAGCTGATCCTCCAGGATGCCGAACCCGATGGCCGGGTCGAGTTGATGGACTGCCCTCTGATCGAACGGAATTCAGTGACTCATCCTAAGGAGATGCCATGAGCCGCACCATCCCGGCCCGACGCGGGCGTCCTGCTGCGGCACCGTTGCCGCAGCGCAAAAATTCTCTTTCGCTTCGTCTGAAGAGGATTTCCCGCGCCTGGCAGTTATACGTATTACTAACCCCGGCGATCATCTACATTCTGGTCTTCAAATACTGGCCGATGTATGGCGTTCAAATCGCTTTCAAGAACTACAACCCGGTCGACGGGTTCACTGACAGCCCCTGGGTTGGCCTGACCCACTTCATCAGGTTCATGAACTCTTACCAGTTCGGCCAGGTGGTCGGTAACACCTTGTGGATCGCCGTCCTCGGCCTGCTGGTGGCCTTCCCGATCCCAATCATTCTGGCGTTGCTGGTCAACCAGCTCCAGAGTGAGAGGTTCAAGAAGTTCACGCAGACGGTGCTGTATTCGCCTGCGTTCATCTCCACCGTCGTGGTGGTGGGCATCATGTTCGTAGTTCTGTCCCCAAGGTCGGGGCTGGTGAACAACGCCATCCAGCTGGGCGGCGGTGAGCCGATCTTCTTCATGGGTTCGGCGGAGTGGTTCCGTCCCATCTACGTCATCTCCGATGTCTGGCAGAACGCCGGCTTCTCGATGATCGTCTATTTGGCGGCCCTGGCCGCCATCGACCCGGCGCTGCATGATGCGGCCAAGGTCGACGGCGCCTCGAAGCTGCAGCGCATTCGGCATATCGACCTGCCGGGCATCATGCCGGTGGTGACCATCCTGTTCATCCTGGCAATCGGCAACCTGCTCAACGTCGGTTTTGAGAAGGCGCTGCTGATGCAGACGCCCCTGAACCTCTCAACCTCGGAGATCATTCAGACCTACGTCTACCACGCGGGCCTGCAGCAGGCGCAGTTCAGCTACTCGGCCGCCATCGGCCTGTTCAACTCCCTCCTCAACCTGGCACTGCTGCTCTTCTTCAACACGGTGGCGCGCCGGGCCAACCAAGCGACCCTGTGGTGATGCCGAAATGTCTCTGACAACCAACCCCCGCACAACCGAGAATCGGAACCGGCCCCTCAGCCAGGTCCGCCCCAAGCCGTCGCTGCGCGACAAATACGGCGACCGTGCCTTCAACATCGCCGCAACCACTGTCCTGCTGCTCTCCATCCTGGCCGTGGTGTTCCCGCTGTACTTCATCGTGATCGCCTCCATCAGCGACCCGAATGCCGTCTACGAAGGTAAGGTCTGGCTTTTTCCTTCGGGTATGACTACCGAAGGCTACGAACGGATCTTCGCCGACAGCCGCATCTGGAATGGCCTGGGCAACACCGTCATCTACACCGTGATCGGCACCGCCGTCAGCGTCAGCACCATCCTCTGCGGCGCCTACGCACTGTCCCGCAAGGACATGCCCGGCCGGAAGATCCTGATGCTCCTGTTCGTCATCACGATGTTCTTCGACGGCGGCCTCATCACCAAGTACCTGGTGGTCCGCGACCTCGGCATGCTGGACACCGTCTGGGCAGTGGTCCTTCCCGGCGCGGTGGGCGTATGGAACCTGATCATCGCCAGGTCCTTCTTTGAACACACCATTCCGAACGAGCTACGCGAAGCCGCCCAGATGGATGGGGCAACCGACTTCAAATTCTTCTTCAAAATGGTGCTCCCATTGTCCAAACCGCTGATCATGCTCATGATCATGATCCACGTCGTGGCCCAATGGAACTCCTTTTTTGACGCACTGATCTTCCTCAACGACGACTCCAAATACCCGCTGCAGCTCGTCCTGCGCAACATCCTCATCCAGTCAGACGTCTCCTCCACCGGAACCACCGGCGGGGACATCGAATCCTATGCCGCCGCGCAACGGATAGCAGAGCTCACCAAGTACGCCATGATCGTCGTCTCGAGCCTGCCCCTCATGATTGCCCTGCCATTCATGCAGAAGCACTTCACGAAGGGCGCCATGATCGGCGCCGTCAAATAGCTCTCCCCGCAGATAGGCCGCCCGGGCAACCGCCACTGGACGGCAGCACACCCACCTCAGAACACCCACCTCAGAATAGGAATGACCATGGCATACAGCCGTAAATTCGCCGCCCTCGGCGCCGTCCTGGCCGGAACATTGATGTTCACCGCCTGCTCCGGCGGCGGCTCAGGCACCACGGAGATCAAAGACGCCTCCGCCGACTTCGGCTTCCAGGAAACAGGCTTCCCGATCGTTAGCAAGCAACTCGAACTGACCTTCTCCGGCGCCAAAACGGCTCTCGCTCCGGACTACAACACCATGACCGTGGTGAAGGAATGGGAAAAAGCCACCAACGTGCACATCAACTGGGAGAACCTGCCCGAAACGGTCTTCCAGGAAAAGAAGAACCTCATCCTCGCCAGCGGTGACCTGCCCGACGCGTTCTTCAACACCGGCCTGACCGACGCCGAGATCGCCACCTACTCCGCCAGCGGCACGCTCATCCCGCTCGAGGGGCTCATCGAGAAGAACGCGCCCAACCTCTCCAAGCTGCTCTCGGAGCGGCCTGACATCAAGGCTGCCATCACTTCCTCGGACGGGCACATCTACTCCCTGCCGTCGGTGGAGGAGCTCGGCCTGGTCCAGTTCCCCAACGAACTGGCCATCAGCACCGCCTGGCTGAAGAAGCTCCACATCCCGATGCCGAAAACCATCGACGAGTTCCACGACGCCTTGTTGGCTTTCAAGACACAGGACGCTTCCGGGACCGGCAAGACCATCCCGCTGAGCTTCCGGCCTGGCGGTTGGACCGGCGACATCGTTGACCTGATCGCTGCCCTCGGCGGAGTGCCGGACAACATGGACCACCGCATCGTCCAGGACGACAAAGTCATTTTCACCGCCACCCAGGACGGCTACAAGAAGGCACTCGGTACCCTTCGCGAATGGTACCAGGAAGGCCTGATCGACCCCGAGTCATTCTCCCAGGATGACAAGGCCTACCTGGCCAAGGGCAAGTCCGCCACGGAAAACCTCGGCGCCTTTGTCTGGTGGGAAATCCCTGAGATGGTCGGCGCGGACCGCGCCAACAACTACGCCCTCGTCCCCGTGCTTGAAGGCGTGGACGGCAAGCTCATCGCCAGCCAGTCCAATAACCAGGAAATCGCCCGCGGCGCCTTCGCCATCACCCGGACGAACAAATACCCGGCAGCGACCATGCGGTGGGCAGACAACCTCTACGACCCCATCCAGTCCGCCCAGGCCAACTGGGGACCCATCGGTGAAACCCTCCAAAAGGACGCCAGTGGCCTCCTGACCCAGATCCCCGCCCCGGCCGGGACCAGCGAAGGCGAACGACGCCAAAAGGTCGCCCCGGGTGGCCCGAAGGCCAACACCGCCGAGAACTTCACCACCGTCGTCGCTCCCGAACCACGCGCCGCTGAACGCCAGAAGACCGTCAACGAACTCTACAAGCCCTTCGCCGGCAACGACGGCTACCCGCCGGTCGCCCTGTCCAACGAAGAACTGCAGCAGATCAGCACGATTCAGACCGACATCACCTCCCTGGTGAAGCAGAATATGGCCAAGTGGATCGTCTCCGGCGGCATCGAGCAGGAATGGGACGGCTACATCTCCCAGCTCAAAAATGTCGGCGTCGACAAAATGATTGAGGTCTATCAGCAGGCCTACGACCGCTACAAGAGCAACTCCTAGCTCCGAGAAACCGGGTGGGCCGGCGCGAACCGGCCCACCCGACCCAGAATCTGCAAAGAAATGAGAATGACCTTCATGACTGCCGCGAGCGCCACGACAGCCGACACCTTCCGCCCGGCCCTGCATTACACGGCCCGGAACACCTGGCTCAATGACCCCAACGGCCTGATCCATCATGAAGGCGTCTACCACCTCTACTACCAGAACAACCCACTGGACAACGTCTGGGGAAACATGTCCTGGGGACACGCCACCTCCCCTGACCTGATCACCTGGACCGAACACCCCGTCGCCATCTCCTGTGATGGGGAAGAAGACATCTTCTCCGGCAGCATCGTGTTCGACCGGGATAACACCAGCGGATTCGGCACCGACTCGGCTCCACCGTTAGTCGCCGTCTACACCAGCGCCTTCAAACCCGGCACCGCACACCCCGGCATCCAGGCCCAGTCCCTGGCCTACAGCCGCGACGGCGGCTACACCTGGACCAAACACACCGCCAACCCCGTCCTGAACCGCGGCTCCGCCGAGTTCCGCGACCCCAAAGTCATCAGGTACGACGGCGACGCCGGCAGCTACTGGGTCATGGTCGCCGTGGAAGCCACCGACTTCCAGGTGGTGCTCTACAAGTCCGAGGACCTGAAGAGCTGGGAGCTGCTGAGCACCTTCGGCCCTGCCAACGCCACCGGAGGCGTCTGGGAATGCCCCGACCTGTTCCTCCTCCCCGTCGATGGTGACCCGGAGAACCTTCAGTGGGTCCTCACCGTCAACCTCAACCCGGGCGGACCCAACAACGGCTCCGCCGGACAGTACTTCGTCGGAGACTTCGACGGGACCACGTTCACCTCGACCACGACCGTTACCGAAGGGCTCCAGGATCCGGCGCGGCTGGGCGACTACCAGTGGCTCGACTGGGGCCGGGACTACTACGCGGCCGTTTCCTTCAGCGACGTTCCCGACGGCCGCAGGCTCATGATCGGCTGGATGAACAACTGGCAATACGCCAACGAGATCCCCACCTCCCCCTGGCGCAGCCCCATGTCACTGGTCCGCGAAGTGTCCCTGCGCAACGATGACGGTATCTTGCGTCTGGTGCAGCAGGTCGCAGCGGATCTAGCCTCACTCGGTGAGCCGACCCCGTCATTCAGCCTCGCGGCAGTCGAAATATCCGATGGCCAGCACCTCCTGGGCGGCGCAGCCGGCAGCGTCCAACGCATCGAGCTCACCGTCACGCCGGGAACAGCCGAGGAATTCGGGCTTGTCGTGCGCGGCGACGGAGCGGAGGGAACCCGCATCGGCATCCGGCCCACGGAAAGCCGCATCGTCGTCGACCGCCGGGAATCCGGCCAAACAGACTTCCACGGATCCTTCGCCTCCATCGACACCGCCCCGATCCGGACGACGGACGGTTCCTACGAACTCACCGTCTATGTGGACCGCTGTTCCGTTGAAGTCTTCGCCCAGGAAGGCCAGGTCACGTTGACTGAATTGATCTTTCCATCCTCCACCAGCACCGACGTCTCCCTCTACGCAGCCGGCGGCACAGCAACCATAAATAACCTGACTATCACCCAATACGCCTAACGGCGGAACTTGCCACCGAAGCGGCAGCGGCTGCCCACCCGTGTCACGGCCTGATCAAGTCCAGCAGCATCACCGACGCCACAGCGTGAACGCCGCATCTCCACCGCGAGCCCGCAGCACACCACCTGAAGAAAGACAGCACATGCACAACCCCGAGGCCGACGGCCCGGCCCGGCATTTCCTGGACGTCGTCGTTGTCGGCGAAGCCCTCATCGACGTTGTCACCTCGCCCGAGGGGACAAGCGAACACCCCGGCGGGTCACCCGCCAACGTCGCCTACGGGCTGGGCAGGCTCGGCGTCAACACCGGGCTGCTGACCTCCATTGGCGACGACAAGCGCGGCGCCGCCATCCACAGGCACCTGAGCGGCGCCGGAGTGACGCTCCTGCCCGGCTCATACTCCCTGGGCAGGACGCCTTCGGCAACGGCAACCCTCGCCGCAGACGGGTCCGCCAGCTACGACTTCGACATTGTCTGGGACCTTCAACCGGTCGCTCCCGCCTACGTCCCCAAGGTCCTCCACACCGGTTCGATCGCCACTTTTCTCGCACCGGGCGCCGAAGCAGTCAAATCACTCCTACAGCAGTACCGCCACGAATGCACGATCACCTACGACCCCAATATCAGGCCCGCGCTGCTCGGCAGCCACGCCGCGGCAACGTCCATCTTCGAAGACCTGGTTGCCGTGATCGACGTCGTCAAACTCAGCGATGAGGACGCACAGTGGCTCTACCCCGGAAGGATTTGGATGACACCGCCGCGCACATCCTGGGGTTGGGCGCCGGCCTGGCAGTCATCACCAAAGGCTCCCATGGTTCATTGCTCGCCACAGCTGCAACACGGCTGAACATCCCGTCAGTGAAGTCAGTGGTCGCCGACACGATAGGAGCCGGCGACGCCTACATGGCAGCCCTGATCCTGGGACTCCTCACCCGCGGGACCGATGGCCTCGCGCCGGCCGTTCTGGAGCAGCTGGGGCGCACAGCCTCCATGGCCGCCGCCATCACCGTGCGGCGCCCCGGCGCAAATCCGCCGAGCTCAGAGGAACTCCGGACCCATCTCGAACAACAGCCAGCGTCCTAACCGGGGCAGTAAGACCCAGGCCTCTGACATTTCAGAACCCGCACTCGGTGCTGCCGACAGCATCTGACTCCGAAAGGCAACATCAGCATGGAATACCGCAAACTTGGGTCATCCGGCATGTACATCAGCGAGCTGGCCTATGGAAACTGGGTCACGCACGGTGAGCAGATCGATAAGGACGCGGCGAAGGCGTGCGTACGGCAGGCCGTGGATCTGGGCATTACAACCTTCGACACCGCCGACGCCTACGCGGGCACCCGCGCGGAGCACACGCTGGGTGAAGCGTTGTCCGGCGTACGGCGCGAAAGCGTCGAGATCTTCACCAAGGTCTACTTCCCCACCGGCGAGGGCCGGAATGACCGCGGGCTGTCCCGCAAGCACATCATGGAATCCATCAACGGATCCCTGACCCGCCTGGGCACGGACTACGTGGACCTCTATCAGGCGCACCGCTACGACTACGACACCCCGCTGGAAGAGACGATGCAGGCCTTCGCCGACATCGTCCGGGCCGGAAAAGCCCACTACATCGGCGTCTCCGAATGGACCGTGGACGAAATCCGCGCGGGGGCCGGACTCGCCCGGGAACTTGGCATTCAACTCATCTCCAACCAGCCCCAGTACTCCCTTCTCTGGCGGGTCATCGAAAAAGAAGTCGTCCCCACCTGCGAGGAGCTGGGCCTGGGACAGATCTGCTGGTCGCCCATGGCCCAAGGCGTGCTGACCGGAAAATACGTGCCCGGCCAAGCTGCCCCGGCAGCATCCCGCTTCACAGGAGAGGACGGCGAGCTCAAGTCAGACAACCGCTACCTGACCGAAGACATCCTCACCCGTGTCCAGCAGCTCAAACCGCTCGCCGTGGACGCGGGCCTGTCCATGGCCGCACTTGCCGTGGCCTGGGTGCTGCAGAACCCCAACGTATCGGCGGCAATCGTCGGCGCCTCACGCCCGGACCAGCTCATCGACACCGCCACCGCAGCCGGGGTGAAACTTGACCCGGCCCTGCTGGCACGGATCGATGACATCCTGGACCCGGTCATTGAACGGGACCCCGCCAAGGTGGAGTCCTTCAAAACCCGTCCGTGAAATGAAAAACGGACGCCAAAAAAGCCTCCAGCCCAGTGCATGCCGCCCAAAGAAGTAACCGCCAACCCGGACCTCTCGGTTCGGCCTGTAACGGTGGATTCGGCAACCAGCATGGACCGGGACCGGCCGGTGACTTCCTCGGTGAAGCGGGCTTTGATGACCTCAGCCGGTTCCCAGCGCTGGGCGCGGGCGGTCGCGATCAGTTCCGGCGCCAAAGCCCGCGCATGGGGCATCTTCAACTGCCGCATCAGCGCCTCCAGCTCCGCCGACAACGCCGGTGCGGTGACCGGGACCGGACTCATGCGCTTTCCTCCAGAACGGCGGCGGCGCTGCGGTTGCGGGTGGGCGCCCGATCGCCGCACGTTGAAATGCTGATCTCACCGCTCACGCCCATGACGCCCAATATCGAGGACGGTGTCGTCACGTGGCGGGTCCCGCTCGGAAAGGGCGCCGTTCCCCACGTGTCCCTCGAAGAGTGGTTTCTATGTTCGTTGGCTTTTCGACAATCAGGAACGGGCCAACGGCATGGACCTCGGAGTCGCAAATCGAACACATGACCTTATGCCGATATGGCTGCTGCATTCGAGAAGGTCACAGGGCATCCTGCGCAATACATCGACACAGATCTGGACACGTATTGGGGTGGCCCACTGAAGGGTGCTGCGGATCTGCCTGCCGGATACAACGCCGCCCCCAACGACAAAAGCACCATGAGCATTCGGGATAACTTCACGGCTTCTGGAATGTGTGGAAACACGACATCATCACCAGGGATTACGCCCTGCTCGACGAAATTCACCCCAACAGGATCAGAACTGCCGAGCAGTGGTTCCGCCGCGAAGACCAGTTGGGCATAGACCACGGCAAGGGGAGTCTCTGGGAGAGGGTCCAACCGGAGAACTGGCGCAGCGACTCTCCGATCCTAAGGGCAGTGCAGATGCGAGGACGGGCACGTTGTAGACCGCTGAGCGGCAATACGAACCCGTCCTCGGTCGATCGGTCAAGGCACTGAGAAGGTCCCCCTGCGGGGGACAGGCGGATCTGCCCAGTCAGAAGCCATATCGTTCCTGAAAAGCCACCAAGTAGACAACTGTCGAGTGCTGACTGTTGGGGATCCAGGTTTTTTGGTTTTCGGCGACGGTGCTTGCCAGAGGTAGATAGGGCTCTAGGGGCACGGCTCGGCGAGCTTCGCCAGCAGCTAAAGCGACGCCGCCTCCTCCAGTCCGAGTCCTCGGGTTTCGGGGGCCATCCTAAGGCTGACGAGGAAGCCGACCAGTGTGATGCCTGCGGCGATCAGCATCGTCGCTCCGATCCCCAGCTCGGTCAGTGAGAGCGGAACAAGGTAGGTGCCTGCTGCCGCGCCAATCCGGCTCAACGAGGATGCGAGCCCAACGGCGGTTCCCCGCACCTCGGTTGGAAAGAGTTCGTTGGGGTACACCCACTGCAGGATTTGTGTTCCTCCAATAAAAACCGCATATCCGGCAAAAAGAAGCATTGTGACGGTGGGGGAAGCCTGGGGGATGAGACCCAATCCCAGCAGTGCAAGGCCCGACCACAGGAAGCTGTGGAGGATCACCTTTCTGCGTCCCAGGCGATTGATTAACAGGACGAACACCAGCGCTCCCAACAGGAAGAGGACGGTGATGGCAGCGGATCCAAAGTTGGCCATGGTCCCTCCTAGGCCGAGCGCGTCGAGGATCCTGGGCGCGAAGGCATAAATCGCGAACAGCGGAATGATGGAGCAGGTCCAGAAGACGGATATGAAGAAGATACGGCCGCCGTACCCGGACCGGAACAGGACGCCGGCACTCACGCGATCGCCCGCGGCCGACTCGAAGCTCGCCAGCTTCACGCCTTCGCCGAAGACCCGGGCAACTACGGCTCTCGCTTCTTCCACTCGCCCTTTGTTGGCGAGCCATCGAGGTGATTCGGGAGTGCCGTGCCGGAGGATGAGGAAGACCAAAGCCGGGAGCGTGGCGCTGGCCAGCATCCACCGCCATCCGTCAGGTCCCGTTTGGAGCAGGAGCTCACCCACGATGTAGGCGACTGCGGCACCCACAAACCACATGACGATCAGGCCGCCCACTAGGGGTCCCCGATATCTTCGAGGAGTAAACTCAACGAGCAGCGACGTGGCTATCGGGTAATCGGCGCCCACCGCGATGCCTATCAGGAGCCTGAGCACAAATAATCCAAGCGCGTCCTGAATCCAAAATTGCAGCGCTGAACACAAGACGATTGCGGCGAGGTCAAGAGTGTAAAGGGTTTGCCGTCCGAACTTATCGGTCAGCCATCCGCCGAGGAATCCGCCAATGAAGATTCCTACGAGCGCGGAGGCGCCGATCAGGCCTTCCCAGTAGACGGTCAGCTCCAGTTGTGGAGTCGCTTGGACCAGCGCAACGCCGATGATGCTCAAGACGTAGCCATCAAGGAAGGGACCGCCCGCAGAATAGACAGCCAGCCGCTTATGGAAGCTGTTGAGGGGAAGGTCCTCTACGTTTACTGATGGTGGCATCACCTTGAGTGTCCTACAAAAGACCGATCCTGACGAGACCGCTCCTGGTGAATGATGCCTACTGGGGAACGAGGCGCTTCTCGAGGCGCTGGCGCGCGCTGGCCAGGGATTGCTTGGTCAGCTTGGTGGCTTCCTTGGCATCCCTTGCCCGGGCGGCTTCCAGGATGGCGGGTTGCGGGGTCCAGAGGCTGTCGTCGTCGTGCTCGATTGCTTCTGTGGCACCTATGACTTTGTACGGCCGGCACTGAAGCCAGAGGTTCTCTATGACCTGCAACAGCACCGGGTTGCCGCCTGCGGAATACAACGTGCGCAGCAGGTCTTCGTCGTCGTCCAGGGCGTCCCACACGCGGCGTTCGGTGACCGCTTTTTGCATTCGGGCGCAGGCTGCTTCCATGCGCGCTACGTCAGCGTCAGTGACGTTGGCAGCTCCGCGGCGGGCGGCCTCAATCTCCAAGGTGGCCCGTACTTCGTAGATATGGATCAGTTCATCGACGGTGAATTCACGGACGACTGCCCCCCGGTGGGCCGCCACCCGAGTGGCCAGTCCTGTCTCTTCCAGCCGGCGAATGGCTTCCCTGACCGGCATCACGCTTGTACCGACCATCGCAGCAACGTCCCGGACCCTTAAGGGGGAGCCCCCGGCCAATTCGCCGGTGAGAATCGCGGTGCGCAGGGCCTCGTAGACTTGATCCGCTACAAGGGTGGGTGTGATCGAAAAGGCCGGAAAGGATCCGGACTGGGCCCCCAACAAGGGCTTCTTGATCTCCTGTTGTTGGGCAGCATCCGCTTTTTTTCCTGGCATGGGAACGATCCTAATGGCGAGCGGCCCTGTTTTGCTCGTATTGCCAGTGTCAGTCGTCATGCACACACTCCTAAACATGTTCCAAGACTAAACATGATCCAAAAATCTCCAGCCCAGCTATTGCGTGATTTGTGATCACATATCTAAACTGGAGTAAAGGCGCCAAGCACGCCATAGAGAAGTCAAGTAAACAGTAGCGGCACGCACCCAGTGCCATATCACCGACAGAGGCCGGGCCCCAAGGACAACAATTGTCCAAAGCCACTAAGACCAGGAAACCGCAGCCATGAAGAAGCTGACAGCCCCAAGAACCACCCAGCAGCGCCTGCACTACGACGCACTTCCAGCCTTGAAGCAGGAAGCGGCCGACCAGCGCACCTGGACAGGTTGCACCGGTGGAGAGTTTTCGCTGGATTGCCCCTTCTGCTGGAGCCCCGAACCCAGCCGTCAGCGCAACGTGGCCGACGACCTGTGCTGAAACCCTGAGGACCGAATGTCCGAACGTCACAATCAGCCCACAATTAAGCCGCTTCCCGGAAGCCTCTCCGGAACCCGTGTGGCGGGGATCGTTGATCGCATTGGAACTCCTGTGTGGATCTACGATGCGGGCACCATCCGTGCACAAGTTGATCAACTTCGAAACTTCGATGTCATCCGATACGCACACAAGGCAGGATCAAACATCCACATCCTCCGCCTGATGCAGGAGCTGGGTGTACTGGTGGATGCGGTGACTGCCGGCGAGATCCTAACGGCCCTGACGGCCGGATACACACCTGGCACGGATTCGGGCACGGCCATAGCCGCAAGACGAACACCGGTGGCGATCACAGCAAGCACGGCATCTGGCACGAGCATCTTGCAGAAAGCCTGGACCTCGTCGATCGGCACGGGTTGAAACTGGTCGGCTTCCATATGCACATTGGCTCCGGCGTCGATTACTCCCATCTCGAGCAGGTGTGCGACGCCATGGTTCAGCAGGTCAAACGGCATGGCCGGGACCTTGAGGCGATATCGGCCGGTGGCGGCCTCTCCATTCCCTATGCTCCGGACGACCCGACTGTGGACACGGAACGGTACTTCAACGTCTGGGACGCCGCGAGACGCGAGATCAGCGACCATTTGGGTCACAGCGTCAGACTCGAAATTGAACCAGGTCGTTTCCTTGTCGCGCAGTCAGGAGTGCCTGCCGCCGAAATAAGGGCGAGCAAGCAGGTTGCCCACAACCACTTTTTGCTGGTTGACGCTGGTTTCAATGACCTTGGCCGCCCGGCCATGTATGGCAGCAGGCATCATGTGACAATCCTTGGCGCCGACGGATCCCCGCGCTCGGGTCCGCTTTCCGACGTCGTGCTCGCCGGGCCGCTCTGCGAGGCCGGTGACGTCTTTACGCAGTCCGAGGCAGGCGAAGTTCAGACCATGAAGCTGCCTGAGGCCGGGCTTGGCGACCTGGCTGTATTCCATGACACCGGCGCCTACGGCTCCAGCATGTCGTCAAACTACAACTCCCGTCCGGTCATACCGGAGGTCCTCGTCGACGGCGACATTCCCACGCTGATACGACGCCGCCAGACGGTTCAGGAACTGATCGGCCTGGAAACGGACGCAGCATGTGAGCTCCGCTGACGAGAAGAGTTTGCCCGTGGCCCGGCAATGCCAGGCTGGAGGCAAGGTGCACATCCCACGGGCCTTCCGCAACACTGGCGCTGGCGCGTCAGCTCGGGGATCACGCCGTCGCCACCTCGGTGGCTACAATTCCCGCCGGTCCCCCGCAATCGCACTGCGCCCGGCGCGTAGCGGATATTCGGGTTCGATAACCTCACAGGGAGTATTCCGGGTGTCGTCACGTGCACGGCGTCCTTGGTGGTTCTCCGGATGAGGAATGCGGGGCGGGCAGCACGCCAAGGACAAACAGGTATCGCCAGCTGAGCTCTAAGGGTGCCGCGGACGGCCTCGCCGGCGAGGACGCATTGATGCGCTGACGTTGGCGAGGTCCAGACGCCGCGGTGCCGCCACCGCCGTCGTCGGCCTTAGGAATGCCGCAACCCGCGTCAGACGGGTGCAGTCACATGGCCAAGGTCCGCGGCTGCCTGGCAGGTGCAGTCGATGAACCGGGCACGGACGTCCTCTGACTCGGCCCGTTCAAGGGGGACCATGGTGGTGACGACGCCTGCGAGGCCGCCGGCCTCGACAAAGACGGGGGCGCTTACGCCCCAGATGCCCGGAGCGAGGGCGCCCGAGCTCGTTGCATAGCCGACCTCCCTGATCTCAGCGAGGTCGTCACGGATGGTGGCTTCTTCTTCTCGGCCAAGGAAATGCCCCGCAAGAATTGCATCGACTTCATCCTCCGGCACGGCGGACAACATCTCCCGCGCGCTGGCCCCGTGCAAAAGCGGACGCGAGCGTCCGGCTGCATAACTGCAACTGAGGATGTGCTCGCTCTCCACCGATTCGACGCAGAGGGCCTCGCCGCTGCTCTGAACCAGGAAGGCAGCCAACTCTCCGGTTTCCCGTGAAAGCTGTTCAAGCCGCTGCCTCACCACCCCTTGTGCCAAGGCTTCATTGCGGTAGTTGTCGGCCAGCCGCACCACCTCCGGCCCCGCTGAATAACGGCCGACAACCTGGCTTTCCACGACGAAGCCGGCCTGCAACAAGGTCTGTAGATGCCGGTAAACAGTGGACACTGGAAGCCGCAGAAGGCCTGAAATCTGCGAGCTGCTAAGGGTCCGGTGGCGGGCGAACAGCAGCAGGATGGACATCGCGGTCCCGCGTTCGTCACGCCGTTTGGGTGACGCGGTTGGGGCATGGTTAGGGTCCGTTGGTTTATGCGTGAGAATACGTTTCTTCATGGGAGAACTTCCGTGGCTGTGTGGAAGGCCGGAGAGAGGGCAGCAGCCGCCGCCTGAGCATGATCAGGCGGCGGCTGCTGGAAGCCGTTCGGAGCGTTGCGAGAGAGGCCCGACGGCGGTTGGAGGCTGAGTGCGCCACAGCGCACCCAGCCGGTCACGGGAGGCCCTGGTTAGTGGGGCCTTGGATTTGTTACTGGGCTGCCTATTATTGGGCCAGGTACGGCTGCCGCCATTCGGTGGACGGCGAGAAGTTCTCGTGGATGAACCGGCCGCTGAGCCACCGCTGCAAAGCCAAGCGGGAACCGGCCTTGTCATTGGTGCCGGAGCCGCGGCCACCGCCAAAGGCGACCTGTCCCATGAGGGCGCCGGTGGGCTTGTCGTTGATGTAGGTCATGCCGGCAGCATTGCGGAGCTTGTCCAGTGCCAGGGAGACTGCCCGGCGGTCGTTGGCGAAGATGGACAGGGTCAGGGCATAGTTGCTGGTCTGGTCCACCAGATCCAGGACGGACTCCCATTCGTTGTCCTCGTACACGTAGACCGTCAGGAGGGGGCCGAAGAATTCCTCGCTCATGGTGAAGGCGTGGGGATCGGTGGTCTCGAAGATCGTGGGTTCGACGAACCAGCCCTCTTCGGCGTGGACGTTCCCGCCGGCCAGGAGGGTATGGCTCGGGAGGGCCTTGGCCTTCTCGAGGGCAGCCTCGATCTTGCGCAGCGACGTCTCGTCGATAACTGCTCCGAGGAACGTCTCGTGCTCGGCCACATCGCCCACCCGCAGCGACTTGACGGTCTCGACAAGTTCGTCCTTGATCTGGCTCCAGACGCTGCGCGGGATGTAAGTGCGTGATGCCGCAGAGCACTTCTGGCCCGAGTACTCGAAGCCACTGCGAACCAGGGCAGCGCGTAGGGCGTCCGGATCGGCGCTGGGGTGTGCCACCACAGCGTTCTTGCCACCCGTTTCGCCTACCAGGCGGGGGAAGGAGCGGTACTGGTCGATGTTGTCACCGGCTTTTTTCCAGAGGCTGCGGAACACGTCCGTGGAACCCGTGAAGGTTAGGCCGGCAAAATCCGGGTGGCTCATCGCCTGGTCGGAGATCGCACGGCCCGAGCCGTGGACGAGGTTGATCACACCTGGCGGAAGGCCGGCTTCCTCGAACATCCGCATGAGGACGTCATTGCTGAGGGCCGACTTCTCGGAGGGCTTCCAGACAACGGTGTTTCCCATGAGTGCAGCAGTGGTGGGCAGGTTGCTGGCAATGGCGGTGAAGTTGAACGGCGTGATGGCCAGGACGAAGCCTTCCAGGCCACGCTGGTCCAGCGAGTTGCCTTCGCCCTGCAGGGACTCCGGCTGATCAGCGAAGATCTGCTGGGCAAGGTGGGCGTTGTAGCGGAAGAAATCCGCTACTTCGCTGGCGGCGTCGATCTCTGCCTGGTGGAACGTCTTGGACTGCCCAAGCATGGTGGTGGCTACCAGCTCGTCACGGTACTTCCCCGCGGCGAGGTTGCCGGCACGCAGGAAGATCGCGGCGCGTTCCCACCAGGGAGTCCGGGACCAGTCGTGTTGGGCGGCCAGGGCCGCGTCGATCGCAGACTGGACTACCGCCTGATCTGCCGTGGGGATGCGGCCCAATACCTGGGAGTGGCGGTGGGGAGCAGTGACGTTGCGCAGCTCCCCGGTCATGGAGCGTACTCCGTTGATGACATGGGGAAGATCGCGAACGTTGGCTGTAACTTCGGCGATCTTCTTCTTGACGTCGGCTGCTTCGGGGGATCCCGGACGGAATTCGCGGGACGGCTCGTTGTGCGGGGTGGGTACCTTGAAGTTTCCAGCAACGCTGACTGATTGAGTGGCCATTATCCGGCTTTCTCCTCTGCGATGTGCCGGGGCAGTAAGCCCCGGCTTGGTTATTGGGTTACGAGTCGGAGCTCCAGCCGGCGCAGGGCGCTGGCGAGGGAGTCCGCGGTGACAGTGGTGGTTACGGCGGTGTCGCCGTCGATGAGTGCCTGGACCAAGGCTGGTTGCGGAGTCCAGAGCGTGTTGTCGTTCTTGGCAAGGGCCTCCGTTGCGCCGATCACCTTGTAGGGCCGGCACTGGAGCCAAAGTTGTTCGATAATACTGACGAGTACGGGATTACCCGAGGCCCGGTACAGGGTCCGGAGAAGTTCCTCATCCAGGTCCAGGGCGTCAATGATGCGACCTTCCGCGACGGCCTTCTGCATCTTTTCGCAGGAGGATTCCATCTCCCGCAGGTTCTTGCGGCTAACGTTGGGGGCTCCCTGGGTCGCAGCTTGTACCTCGAGGATTGTCCGTACGTCGTAGATGTGAATCAGCTCGGTGGCAGTGAACGTCCTGACCACTGCACCCTTGTGGGGGATGCGGGTGGCCAGTCTTGCTTCTTCCAGGCGGCGGATTGCCTCCCGGACGGGCATGACGCTAGTGCCTACCATGGCCGCCAGGTCGCGGACCCGAAGGGGTGACCCGGATTCCAAAGTGCCGGTCATGATGGCGTTCTCCAAGACCTCGTACACCTGGTCAGCCACCAACGTGGGGGTGACTGGACGGGTCATTTCAAGGCTCATGGGGTACTCCATTTCTAGCTCGCGGCCACTAAGCGTGATATTTGATCACAATTCAGTTTACGTCAATGCCACATCAGCCTCCGATGAGGGAGCGAAGGAAGAGCAGCAGGTTGGCTGGTTTCTCAGCCATCCGGCGCATCAGGTACGGGTACCACTGCGTTCCGTAGGGGAGGTACACGCGGACGCGGTATCCGTCGCGGACCAACTCGTCCTGCAACTTCCGCCGGACTCCGTACAGCATCTGGAATTCGAAGTCCCGCTTGTCCAGTCCAAGCTCGGCCGCGGTTTCCTTGACGACGCCGATGCAGGTGTCGTCGTGGGTTCCGAAGGCCGGGTCCGGCAGGTGCTGAAGTGCCCAGCGGGAAAGATACTTGTATTGCTCGGTGACCTCGTCTGCATCGCACAGTGCTGCCGATGAGGACTCGTCAAAGGCGCCTTTGACAAGACGGATCCGGGGCTTGATGTCCGTGAAGGACAACAGGTCCTCGGGCGTTTGGCGCATGTTGGCCTGGATGGCCAGCCGGGTGTTGGGATAGTCCGGCAGGATGCTCTTGTAAATGGCGAGGGTTTCCCGGCCCACCGAGCTGTGTTCCATGTCGACCTCCACGGTTGCCCCGTGGGTCGTGGCAGCGTTAAGGAGGGCCTTCAGGTTGTTCGCACACTCCTGGGGGTCAATCATGATGCCAAGCTGGGAGAGCTTCACCGAGACGGTTGAACCCGGGGCCCGGTTTCGAATATTCTCGATGGCTCCCTGGTATTCCTGGGTGGCCGCCTTGGACTGGGCAAGGTGGTGTACCGACTCGCCCAAAAGGTCCAGGCTGACATCGATACCAGCCTGATTAAGGGCCTTCGTGGCAATCCAGGCTTCGTCCAAACTGCGGCCCGCAACATACCTGTCCACGATGGGCCTGGTCAGCCGGTTACGTGTGGCGATGGCTTCAAGTTTCTTATTCTCTGCGACATGCAGGAGAAGTCTGTTCGGCATAGGTGCACTTCCTAAGAGTCGCCGCGGTGGGACCGCGGTTCCCGACTGCCGGCCATTCCCTGGATGCGGGGGCCTGGACAGCTAATGTGGCCCAACTCTCTTTCGAGGGTTGTTCAGACAACATTAGCTTGTGATCACAAATCACACAATGGGTATCTTGGAACAAATAAAAAAGACGTTTCCGGGGTTGAGAACAGTGGCAAGTCCGTGCTTAGCTCTGTCCTACCAACGGCTTTGCTTGGATGCTGGCCGGCATATTGGGGGCCATTTCACCCGCGCCAGAGCGGGCCCCGGAAACCAAAGACCTTCACCTTGGCGTCCGCCCGCCCCCAAAGCAGTCGGCCGGCCGCGCGCACCGTCCCTCGAACCTGAAAGAAGATCACCCCATGAACAGGATTCCAGCAGATGGCGTGGAACTGCCCGATGACGACGATGTCTGCAGAAACGGCCTCGCAGTAGACGGTTGCTTCTACTGCACAGGGCCGGAAACGGACTAAAGCCGCCAGCGGGCCCGGCCACTACACTCTGCGGACCGTAGTAATGGCCAAGAGGCATGCCTCCGCCTCTATCTCCTCGGTTGGCACATCCAGGACCAACGTTGCCAAGTCCGTCAGTTTTCTGCCATCTGAAAGAAGAACCGTCCCTGCCAATACGGTTACTGCAGCTACGCCGGCGCTGGGATCCAGTGCCAGTTTGCCGTTCAGCCGCTGAACGCTCGTCCATCCAGTGCAGGAGCCGCGACGGGTCATGAGGTTCAAGCCAAGTTGCGGCTCAGGCGAAGTCAGTTCGATTGTTACGGCTACTTCTCCCGTGAATTCCACTCTTTGACCGCGTCGCAAAGTGCATTCGATGCCGTCTACGGTCATCGCCAACGGTCCCGGGCTTGCGAGAGTAAAGACCCGGTCGATTCCGGGGAGGATCGAAAAATCTGCCGCCCGAGTCAGCTCGGCCAGGCTGAGCCGCCACTCGTAGTCCGCGGAGCGCCTATCCGAAGAGCGTTGGGGGTCGCTCTTGGTACTGACGCTGATTTCCCTCGTGTAGCCTGCGCCGTTAGTCCAGGCGGTTTGGGGGAGGTGGACTGGGAGAACCACTCGTGCACCCGATGGGCCTGTCATGTGCTTCCTTTGCAGGTAGGGCAGGGCAATTCAGTGGGGTTGGAACAAGTTTACAAACCCGTTACACCAAACTATTGACCTGATATGTGATCACAGATTACATTTTACGTGTGACACCAACCACATTCGACCACCGTTCCCCGGAGGCCGATCTTCCCGGCACTGAACGCCAGGGCTAAAGACCATCAGTCGGCGGGTGAAAGCCCCGCCGGCACCAGCGCCTCCCGGCGCCCATCTGGAGGATGAGTACCCAGTGATCGACAATCAACAAAACCGCACCCAGGGTGCGGCCGGCACCACCGACGCGCAGAAGGCTCCGCAGCTTCAGCTGAAGGACATCCACAAGGAATTCAACGGGAATACCGTCCTGTCCGATATATCCCTGGACGTCAACGCCGGTGAAGTCGTGGCGTTCATCGGTCCTAGCGGCGCCGGCAAGAGCACACTGTTGCGTTGCGTGAACTACCTGGAGACGCCATCGAGCGGTGATCTGCTGATCGACGGCAAGCCCACCGTGAAGATCGCTTCCAAGCCGACGCGGAACGAGCTGATGAACTTGCGCCGTCAGGTGGGGATGGTTTTCCAGTCCTTCAACCTCTTCCCACATATCAGTGTGCTCCGCAATGTGGCACTTCCGCAGGAGCGGGTCCTGGGGCGATCCCGCAAGGAAGCTGAGGAACGGGCCATGGAATTACTGACGCGCGTGGGCCTTGGAGACAAGGCGGACGCCCGCCCGAGCAAGTGCAGCGGCGGGCAACAGCAGCGCATTGCGATCGCCCGAGCACTCGCGTTGGACCCCGAGATCATGCTCTTTGATGAACCTACATCCGCCCTCGATCCCGAATTGGGCGGGGAAGTGCTGGCGGTCATGCAGGAACTCGCGGCAACCGGCATGACGATGCTTGTGGTGACTCACGAGATGTCCTTCGCCCGGAGGGTCTCGGACCGCACAGTCTTCATGGCCGACGGGCGGATCGTGGAGCAAGGAGCTCCCGAACAGGTTTTCGGGGCACCCCGCGAGGCCCGGACCAAGAAGTTCCTCGAGGCGGTGCTGGAACGGTGATCGAGGCAATCCCCTTCCTTCTCCAGGGCCTGGGTACAACAGTGATCATCACCTTTGGATCCTTCCTGATCGGTGCATTTTGTGCCGTCCCGCTCGCATTGGCCAGGCTTTCAGACATTGTGCCGTTGCGCTTGCTGGCCACGGCCTACATCGAAGTTGTTCGAGGCATTCCACCCATTGCCTGGATGTTGGTACTTTTCTACGGGCTCGGGCGCTACGTCACCCTCCCGCCGCTCTTGGCAGCCTGCCTGGCGCTGGGTGCAGTCTCCACCGCGTACCTTGCGGAAAACTACCGTGCCGGCATCCAGGCCGTTGCCGGCGGGCAGTGGGAGGGCGCCGGAGCCCTTGGCCTTTCAAAAGGCGACACGTTCTGGCGCGTCATCGCACCCCAGGGCATTGGGGTGGCGCTCCCGCCGTCGGCTTCCTATGCGGTGGGACTGCTCAAGGATTCCGCCGTTGCCTCCGTCATCGGTGTCAGCGATATCGCTTTCCAGGCCCTGACCCTGAACCAGCAGGGCAACCCGGGCCTGCCGATCTTCCTGGCTGCCGGAGTCGTCTACCTGGTCGTCAGTGTCCCCATGGCTGTCCTTGCCCGAAAAGCAGACACCTTCATTCGAACCCGAAGCGCGGTGTGAACATGTTTGAACAATGGATTCAATGGCTGCCGGGCCTCCTTTCCGGCCTCCAGACCAGCCTCGCTGTGACCGGCCTCAGCCTCCTGCTGGGCCTTCCACTAGGCCTCCTGTTCGCCTTCGGGATGATCTCCCGTACCCGCATTCTGCGTCAGACGACCATCCTCATCGTCGAACTCGGTCGCGGCATCCCGCTGTTGGTCGTCCTGTACGTTGTCTATTTCGGCCTTCCTGACGGCGGCATTGTGCTTGAGTCGTTTGCCGCGGCCGTAGTCGCCATTGCCTTCAATACCGGGGCGTACACCAGCGAGATCTTCCGGGCCGGACTTCTCAGCGTCCCGCGAGGCCACATCGAGGCCGCCCAGAGCCTTGGGCTGAACTGGACAGACGAAGCACGTTACATCGTTCTCCCACAGGCACTCCGCGCCATCGTGCCTCCCCTCATGTCCTACAGCGTCATCGTGTTCCAGGCCACGAGCCTCGGCTACGCGATCGCGCTCCCGGAATTACTGAACAGCGCCTACCAGATCGGGTCGGTGACGTTTGAATTCCTGAGCGTCTTTATCCTTGCCGGACTTATCTACGCTGCACTGTCCATCGTCGTATCCCGCTTCGTAGACGCCATTCACAGCAAGACCAGCCACTAACCCTTCCCACCTCCAGGAGCATCTTCCATGCGTAAGTTCAAGATCACAGCCGTTATGTTCGCAGCGGTTCTGCCGTTGGCAGCCTGCGGCGGCACCTCAAGCACCGCCACCACCGTCGCGGCCGGCTGCACGCCGGTAGTGTCCGGCGTCGAGACTGCCACTAAAGGCAAGCTCACCATGGCCGTGGCGGAGTACCCGCCGTACGTTTCCATGAAGGGCGGTGCGCTCTCGGGCGTCGACGGCGAAGTCCTCAAGAGGGTGGCCAAAGACCTGTGCCTCGAGCCCGATGCCAAGACGTCCAGCTTCACCGCCATCATTGAGTCCGTAAAGAACGGCAGCGTCGACCTGACGGCCGGCAACTGGTACATCAATGAAGAGCGCGGACAGCAGTTCGCCGTCAGCGAGCCCGTGTACCTGGACAAAATGGCCCTGCTGACGTCGGACGGCGCCGACACCATCGACGGCGTGTCCGGCGGCTCGGTTGGGACCCCGCAGGGATATCTGTGGGTCGGTGACCTCCAGAAGACCTTGGGCACCGACAAGGTCAAGCTCTACGCCACGGAGGACGCCGTCTACCAGGACGTGAAGTCCGGCCGGGCCGGCGCAGGCGTGATGACCTACGGTGCTGCGCTGCAGCTCGTCAAGAGCAACAATGACAGCAAGCTGAAGGTCGCTGAACTCAAGCCGGACGAGCGGGTCCAGGCTTCCGTAGGCGCGGCACAAACCGCCGTACTGGTGAACAAGGGCAAGACCACTTTGCGGGACGCCGTCAACCAGATCGTCGAGAAGATGCGTGAAGACGGATCCCTCAAGAAGGCACTCGAAGACAACGGCCTGCCGGGCACGGCCGCTGACGTGAAGGCCGCTGCCGGTACCTAGTCCGCCGTGCAGCCACGTTGAAAACAAAAGGCGGTTGGATCCCTCCAAGGATCCAACCGCCTTTGCGTTCCCCGGGGCTGTTAGTGGGAAGCCCCGGTTCCACCTGCTGCGTAACCGGTGCCCACTACACGGCAGCCATGCTTTGTGTCGTGGCCATTGATCTCCCGGCTGTCCAAAACAGCCACGAAGTCCAGCACGTTTGGGGTGATGAGCTGTCCCGGCACAAGAACCGGGAAGCCTTGGCGAAAGTTCATCACGCAGTCCGGTAGCGGTGTGCTCCTTTGGCGGGGACCATCCACCGCGGTACGGCGGCGGTAGATCGGGTGGAATCCGGCGAAAGCGAAACGGGCTCCGTCCCTCAGGACCAGGTCGGGCCTGATAGTCAGGCTTGTTTGGGTTGCTGCCGTTGATAGAGTCGCTTCCGGGCTCCGCTGGTACCAGTGGAGGAAGGAAATATGAGGGTCCAGCCTCAAGGGCACAGGAAAGCACCCGCGCCGAACAGGTCGGCGCGGGTGCTTCGTATGTAGTTAGGCCATCAGTCCGTGAAGGGCATCGGCCAGGGTCCGTGCCCCGGTTTCGGCGTCCTCGTCGACCACGTGTTCTTCGGGGGAGTGGGACACCCCGCTCGGGTTCCGGACAAAGACCATGGCTGTTGGGACATAGGGCGCCAGGACGCCGGCGTCGTGTCCGGCCCCGGTGTCCAGGATAGGAGCCTGCGGCAGGGCCAGCTGGAGCTCCTTCTGCAGGGCGGGATCGAAGTGCACGGTGGGGCTCAGGGATTCCTCACGGAGCTCCACGGTGCAGCCTTCCTCGGCCGCAATGAGCCGGGCCTGGGCATGGATGGCCTCCACAACGTGCGCTGTCACGGCGTCGTCGGGGTGACGCACGTCCAGCCAGAAGTCCACACGTGAGGCGATGACGTTGGTCCCGCCGGGCACCGGCTGAAGCCGTCCGACGGTCGCCCTGGCGTTGGTTTGGTTGCGAGCGATGTCGCGGATGGCGACCACCATCCTGGAGGCCGACACCATGGGGTCATGCCGGTCGGCCATCAGCGTGGTTCCGGCGTGGTTGCCCTGTCCGTGGACGCTCAGGCGCCAGCGGCCGTGGCCGAGGATGGAGGAAGCAATCGCTATGGGCTGGTCGAGATCGATCAACCCGCGGCCCTGCTCAACATGCAGTTCAACGAACGCGCCGATTTGGCCTAGGAGCTTTTCATCCCGGCCAACGAAACGCGGATCGAGGCCGTTGGCCTGTGCGATGTCCGCGAAGGTTGAGCCGTCCTGGTCGCGGAGGTTCCGGGCCTTGTCGGGGTCGATCGCACCGGTCATGAGGCGGGAACCCAGGCAGGCGACGCCGAACCGTGAGCCTTCTTCTTCCGGAAAGACCACCACGGCCAGTGGCCGGGTAGGCGTGGAGATCCGGAATTTGAGGATGTCCACGGCCACCAGCGCGGACGCTACGCCCAGGGGGCCGTCAAAAGCGCCGCCGCCGGGCACCGAGTCAAGGTGGCTGCCGGTCACGAGACTGTTGCTGCGGTCTCCGCCGGGTACATCCCACCAGGCCCAGATTGCTCCGTTAAGGTCGGTTTCGACGCTCAGGCCCCGGGTGGTGGCCTGTTCAATGAACCAGTTGCGCAGGTCAAGCTCTGCGGTGGAATACACCGGACGGGTGTAGCCGCCGCGGATGTTGTCGGTGCCGGTGCCGGCGATCTCAGCCAGGAGGCCGGTGACGGTTGCGGCCGGACCTTGGGTTGAGGTTTCGGTGGCGGCGGTCACGCGTGTGCACCTGCTTCCACGTGGCCGGCCTGGGCTGCCAGCCGGAACTGGTCTGGAACCGAAGCGGTGCCCGTGGCCAGCCCAGCGGCGAGCAGGCCGATCAGCGGCGCGAACTTGGCGCCGTGTCCCGAGCAGGGGGAGAGGATGGTGATGCCGTCGACTCGGTCCAGGATGAAGTCCTCGTTGGGGGTGTTCGTGAACAGGCAGGTGGTCTCGGCATACGGTTCCGGAATGAGTCCCGGCATGTACTGCTTCACGTATTCGATGACCCGGCGACGGTTGGCGGGATCAATCTGTCCGTCCTGGTCCGCGGCCGACGGCAGGATCTTGCCGCCGTTGTATTCGGCGACTTTCTGCCCTCGGAAGTCCGCATCGCGGCCGCCCGGCAGGCCATACGCCTGCCAGCCTGCGCGCTTGTGGATGAACGTGGGCCACGGTGATTCCGCCTGGTCCGGCTGATCGGCGTAGGGGAAGTGGTAGGCCTGTTCCTGGCGCACCTGGATCTGCGGAATTGCAGACAGGAACGACGACGGTAGGGACAGTGAGCCCAGGAGCTGTGGAAGCCAGCCGCCGGCTGCGACGATCACGTTGGCGGCGTGGATGGAGCGGCCGTCTTCGGAAGTCAACACGTAGCCGCCGTTGGCTGCCGTGATGGAGGCTACGGCCCAGTTGTTGTGGAGCTGCGCTCCGTGGGCCACCGCCTGGTCCACCATGGAAGCCACGGATTCGTGCGCGTCGATGACGCCGGCGTCGGGGTGCCACAGGACCTGGGTGTCGAAGGCGATCTGGGGCCAGCGCTCCGAGGCTGCTTGGGCGCTCAAAAGCTCATGGTCGATGCCGCGCTCGGCGAGGACGGCGGCAAGGCGTTCCGGCTGGCGGACCTGGCCGTAGTCTACGGCGCCAGTGGGGGTGATGAGTTGCTTGCCGCTCAGACGGGCCAGCTCGTCCCACCCGGCCTTCGCTTCCTGGACGAGGCCGGTGTAGAACTCCTCGGGATAGGCGTAGCGGAAGATCCGGGCCGAGCCATGGGAGCTTCCGGCATCGTTCGCGGGGGTTGAACGTTCGAGCAGGGCAACGTCGTGGCCGCGGGCGGCGAGATGCCACGCGGTGGCAGCTCCAGCCAGCCCTGCGCCGACGACGGCGTATTCGGTCGATTCCATGGATGGCTCCTTAGGCGCAGGATGGGCAACCGGGGGGATGCCCTCTTCATGTCCAGTAACTCACCCGAAGTTGCATCGCGTCCAATATCATTTTACTTGTAATTATTAGCGTCAATCGAAAGAATCGCCATGGAACTCCGGCAGCTTCGGTACTTCCTCGTCGTCGCGGACGAACTGCACTTCGGCCGGGCCGCAGAACGCCTGCACCTCACCCAGCCGCCACTCACAGTCGCCGTCAAGAGGCTGGAGCGCGAGCTTGGTGTCCAGCTCTTTGACCGGACCACCCGCCGCGTGACGTTGACCGCGGCGGGCCAGGCGTTCAAGGAGCGGATCCAGGCTGCCGTTTCGGACATCGACGACGCGGCCGGGGATGTCGCCGACGTTGCGGCAGGCAAGAGCGGCAAGATCAGGGTGGGATTCGTCAGTTCAGCGAGCTACACCACCGTTCCCGAAGCCATCCGGGCCTTCCGCCAACAGCGCCCGCGCATAGACCTGGTCCTGAATCCGCTGACCAGCGGGGAGCAGATTGAGCAGTTGCTGGACGGGAACCTTGATCTCGGACTCATCCGGGATCCGGGTGACATCCCCGGGCTGAACCTTGAACTGCTGAGTACGGAGGACCTGGTGGTGGTCCTTCCCGACACACACCACCTGGCGGCCGCGAAGGAAATTCGCCCCCAGGATCTCGAGGGGGAACCCATGATCCTTTTTCCCTACCGCCTGATGCCCGGGTTCGTGACGCGGGTCCTCCGACTCTTCGATGCGCTACGAACACCGCCGATCGTGGTGCAGCAGGCCATTCACCAGGAAACTGTCCTGGGCCTGGTCGCGGCGGGTCTGGGGATATCCGTCCTGCCGGAATCGGTGCAGCGGTTTCAGATGCCGGGGGTCACTACTCGCCGCTTTGTCAGCCGGCCACAGACGGAGCTTCATGTGGCCCGGGCCTTCGGCCATTCCCCGGCCGTGGATGACTTCATCCTGTGCCTCAAGGGAGAAATTCCGACATAAGCCTTGTGTGATCACATATCCCAGAAGTAACCTGAGCGGACTTCTACGTTTGCCGCCGTCCAGGGCTTCCGACGCTTCCCAAATACAGAGGAAGTCCCATGCTCCAGCCAACCGCAGTCCTCGAACGTTTGTGCATCCAGGCTGCACTGGAAGCCGGCGCTGCCGAGGCCACTGCGGCGGCGCTGGCCGATGCCATCATCCACGCGGAGCTGCGTGGCCGCAGCTCCGTCGGTGTTTCGCACCTCTTCGACTACCTTGCCGGGCTGGAATCAGGTGCCATCAACGGGGCGGCGGTGCCGCTCATCTCAGTCCGGGGCGGAATCATCGCCTGCGATGCCGGCAAAGGCATCCCTCACACCGGGTTTCTCGAGGCTGTCGACACAATCCTGGAGGTGGCCGGCACCCATGGCTGCGCCGTCTTCCTGCAGAACAATTCGTACACTTGCGGTGAGCTCGGCTACTTCACGGACCGCCTGGCCGAAGCCGGATTGGTCTCTCTTGCCGCGGCAAATTCCCCCGCCCTGATGGCAGTGGGTTCCAGCGGACGACGGGCTCTGGGGACAAACCCGATATCTTTCGCCGCCCCCACCGGTGCCCAGCAGCCTTTCCTCATCGACCAGGCATCAAGTGAGACAGCCTTCGTAGCTATCCGCGAGGCGGCGGCGGCCGGAACGGAAATACCTGCCGGGTGGGCTGTCGATTCCCATGGGGAGCCGACCACGGACGCCAGTGCCGCCGTCGAAGGTTCCCTGTTGCCTTATGGAGGCCACAGAGGCGCGAACATGGCGCTCGTTGCAGAGGCGCTGGCCGGGCTGGCGGGCGGACTCTGGTCGGTCGATGCGCCGTCATTCACCGAAGGAAGTGCAAGCCCCGAAATTGGCATGACTGTCCTGGCTATTAATCCGCGCTTCGCCGATCAGGCTTTCCCGCAGCGGCTCGGCGCACATTTGGACCGGCTATCCCGGGACTATCAGGTAAGAATTCCGGGACGGCGGGCAGTGGGCGCAGCAGGCAAAGGCGTCTTGGAGATAGACAGCGGGCTGTTCGAGAAACTTCAGTCCGCCGCGCAGAAAAACACGACCAGAAAGTCGGGACAAGCATGAACGACATGCACGATGTCGTGGTGGTCGGGGCGGGACCGGCGGGGCTGGCACTCGCCTACGATCTCCGCGACCTGGACCTTGACGTTCAGGTGCTCGAGGCCGACGACGACATTGGCGGACGGACCCGGAGCGTCCACCTCGCCGGCGCCACGGTCAACACGGGCGCGATGTTCATCTATCGCGGAACGCGAGCCGAAACGCTCGCAAGGGAACTGGGACAGGAAACCGTACCTTTCCACCCGGAAACCTACGGCATCCATATCGACGGCGTTACTTCCGTTGCGGAGTCTTCTCCCGAAGTCGTCGAACGCCTCCCGCTGACTCCTGAGTCCAAGGAGGCGCTGGTCGATTTCATGGAAGGACTGGCCCGGGAGTACAGGGAAAATGTGTCGGGCGGAACCATCACCGCCAAAGCCGCGGGGCTGGAGCATGAAACCGTCGCCGCCAGGCTGACAGGGCTGCCGGGACCCGCCCGGAGCATCATTGAATCAGCGGTCCGGGGCGGTGCGGTGGGAGATGCGGCCCAATTGTCGGCCAAATACGCTCTCCGCTATCTCGCCAGCTACATCGCCCACGAACGCGACAACCGCCTCTACCCAGTGAACGGCATGCAGGCCCTTCCGCGCGCCCTCGCCGCCAATGCCGGCGCCCGGACCTCCATTGCTACAGGCATGCGTGTCCACAGTGTGCGGTTACGGGATGACCTGCTTGAAGTTACTGCCGGTGACCGGGAGAACCAGCGGGTCTTTCTGACCCGCCACGTTGTGGTGACGGTGCCCGCTCCGCAGGTAGCAAGCCTGTGCCACGACCTGCCCCGTTGGAAGAATGAGGCCCTGCAGGCCGCTGAGACGCCGGGCAGCACGACGCTCACGATAGCCGCCAACGTAGAGGGCCTGCCGAAGTTCGTGGACTGGTCCTTCGTTTCGACTGTCGGTAAAAAGTTTGACGCCATCATCAATCCACAGCCTGGCGTTCTGCCGGGCGACGGAATCGTCAGGTTTACGTGCTACGGAAACTCGGCAGGATTCGTCCCGGGAATCGAAAGCGATGAACAGCAGATACAGCAGTGGATCGACGACTTCCTGGAGGTCGCTCCGGAGCTCCAAGGCCGGATTGTCGGGTCAGTGGCCACCACCTGGGAGCACTGCTTCTCCGTGCTGTCCCCGAAGCGAAACGACGCTTTGCCCGAGCTCCAACGCAGTATCGGCAATCTTCATTTCGCGGGGGACTACACCTCGGAGACGGCAGGTTCGCATGGTGCGTACGGGGAAGCCAGTCGTGTGGCGCAGGTGTTGCGTGAAGCCTTCGGGGAAGGGCCCAAATGCCCGTCCCGCCGGGGACTATTAGCGTCTGGCTAATAGATGCATGCCCAGCAGCTGGGCAGTAGAAGCGCAGCCCGGGACTGCGCTTCCTGCGTTTAAGGGGGGCTCCCTACAGCTTCAAACTCTCCCAAAAAGACGCGCAAAAAGGGTGGTTGTGATCACATATCTCATCTATACTGTGATTCAGCCGACGATTTTCGAGGTGTCTTGAACCTCGATGACGGTAGCCAAACTCTTGCTTCACCGCTAAGGGCGCCAATGCGCGACTCCTGAAGCCAACTCGACATTCTGACGTGAGACGTAGACGTCTCTGACCGTAAGGGAGATAACGTGGCCACCGCCCGAATTGACGCAGACACCCGTATCCTCATCATTGGCGCCGGCGTGGTTGGTGCCGCGCTGGCCGACGATCTGACCCGGCATGGCATGACATCCGTAACAGTGGTGGACCAGGGGCCCCTGTACCAGACCGGTGGGTCCTCATCCCATGCCCCTGGCTTCGCGTTCCAGACGACAGGTTCGTCGGTGATGTCCGAACTGGCCCGACGAACACTCGACAAGCTGGATGGGCTGACGTTGGATGGCCAGTGGATCCTCAAGCGGGTGGGCGGCCTCGAACTGGCCTGTGATGAGGAACGGCTCGAATACCTGCATCGCCGGCACAACCTCGCACAGTCATGGGCTGTCCCCTCCCGGCTGGTATCTCCGGCCGATTGCGAGGCCCTGTTCCCGGGCCTGGACACGTCCACTGTGCTCGGCGGGCTGCACACCCCAACGGACGGTGTGGTCAAGGCCGTGCGTGCCGTGGAGTGGCAGGCCCGTCGTGCCATTGCGAACGGGGCACGTTTTTATGGCCATACTGAGGTTACGGGGTTCCGTATGGAACGTGGACGCGTGACCGGCGTCGACGTCCGACCCACACCGCCCGTGCCGGGCAACCCCTCCAAGGGCGACCAGCTTCCAGAAGGGACGTCCTTCCTGGAAGCGGAAATCGTCGTCGTATGCGCCGGGCTCTGGGGCCCCGGGCTCGGCAAGCTGCTGGGCCGGGAGCTTCCGATGGTCCCCATGGAGCACTGCTCCGCCTCCACCGACGCCTTGCCGTCGCTTGCCGGGTTCGGCGACGAGGTGGAGATCGACCGGCCCATGGTGCGGCACCAGGCCACCGGTTCCTACTTCCGCCAGAGCGGAGAGCGAATTCTGTGGGGAACCTACGAGCACCGCGTCATCCCCGTGGACCAGTCCGAGATCGCCAGTCCCGAGGACTTTGCCCAAACGCAGATCGAACCCGCGATCCATCCCCTGACGTGGAACGATCTCAAGGACGGGTGGACCGAACTGAGGCGGCTGTTCCCGGAGGCGAACAGCTGCGAATCAGCGGAGGGATACAACGGAATCTTCTCGTTCACTCCGGACGGCAACCCGCTCCTCGGGGAGGTCCCGGGCATCAGGGGACTTTGGCTGGGCGAATCCGTGTGGCTGACCCAATCCGCAGGCGTGGCCGGCGTCCTGGCTGACTGGATTGTGACCGGAGATCCCGGCGTTGACACGACGAGCCTCGACTTCCGTCGCTTCGATCAAGCACACCTGACGCGCAGCGCCAGCATTGCGTGGGCCAGCGAGAACTACGACGAGGTCTACGACATCAGCCACCCGCGCAACCAGACGAAGCAACTGAGGAAGTTCGCCACAACGCCCTTCTATGTTCGGCAGGAAGCCCTGAAGGCAGAGTTCGGGACCTCACAGGGCGGCTGGGAGCGTCCCCTGTGGTACGGCACTACCAAGGCGAATCAGCCAGCAGTGCCGCGGGACGCATGGGGGACGTACGGATGGTCTCCGTCCATTTCTGCCGAGGCGCGCCAGGCCGCATGCGGCGTTGGGCTCGTCGACAGGGGAGCGGTCAGCGTCTTCGAAGTCCGCGGTGAGGATGCCGGGAAGCATCTGGATGAAATCCTCGGCTCAGCTGTAACTTTGCAGGTCAACGGTTCAGCACACGCCCACCTGAAGAGTCCGTCCGGGGGTATCGCAGCTGTTCTGACAGTTTTGCGGACTGCTGACGACTCATTTCTCGTCATCGGCAGCAGCCCCGAGGACGTCTGGCACCTCCGCCGGGAGACTCCGCACTCTGACACGGTCACCGTTTCCGATTTGTCGTCAGCAACAACCGCGTTGGCGCTGATCGGTCCGGATGCAGCAACAGTTCTCGGTTCGGTCACGCGCGGTGCCGCCCCCGCGGCGAACTCACCCGAGACGCCAGTGCTCGACGTCGGAGGCGTTCGGGTCCGCGTCGTCGCGGAAACCGCCGCCGGCGCGGGCGGCTGGACACTCTATGTGGCCACAGAGCACGGCCTGTACCTCTGGGATCTCCTCGTTGAGGCCGGCGCGCAGCATGGGATTGCTCTCGTCGGCGACGAAGCCTTCACAGCGCTGCGGATCGCCAACGGAGTGCCCGCATTCGGTGTTGAGTACGGCCCCCGGGACAACGCCTTTGAAGCTGGCCTTGCCGGTCCTTCCACCGATGAGAGCGCACGCCCTGGACACCGACTGCTCGTGCGCCTGAGAATGCGCAGCGATCTCCACGCCATCGTCCCGGGCGAACCGGTATCGAAGGGCGGCTCCGTGGTCGGGTTCGTCACAAGTTCCGCCGAGGATCCCGGCTCAGGTCATTTCCTCGCGTTCGCCTGGGTCGACCCGGAAGCCGCGGCGGTGGGTGCTGAAGTGGAGATATCACACCTCGACCAGCGTTGGACAGCGTACATCGATCGTTCCCGCTAAGAACCAATTCGGGCCGTCGTCTGGTCATGCGTGTTCCTATCTGTTTTTACATGGGATGCGTGGAAAGGAGGAACAAGTCGCCATGACCTTCGTTGATTCCCAGCCTGCTCGTTGCCCCGTGTGGCGGTGCTCGATCGCGGCCGACGGTTGGGCTGCAGCCACGGTGGCGGTGGAGCATGACAATTCAGAGTGGTACGAAATCACTCACAAGACGGAATTGCCGCGCACGGAGGGCGCGGCAGGTATCTGGGCAGGGCAGCGAAGTGTTCAAAAAGGAAGTGTGGACAGTGTCCACACTTTTGGCTTCGGACCGGGTCGTACATCGGCGGACTGGCTCGGATCGGCGATGTTTCCGGGAGTTCCCGGTGTTTGCAAGGGCTGGAGTCCGGTTCGAGTCCCACCTCGGGCACGCGTTTTCCTTGGTCAGAGGGGAAATTGCGGTTAATGTGTTTACATTCGACTCCGAGGGGCCCCTCTGGCCCCTGCCGCGGACTGCGCCTGGCGCCGCGGGCGCCTATGAAATTCTGTGGGCTGCGGGGTCAGGACCCCTTGGCTTTGGGACCTCCGCTGCTGGAATCTGGGGCCCATCCGGACCTCCTTTGGGTTGATGTGGTGGCCTTGGTTGGCCGTTCACCTATTCATGCCGTGGCGTTGTGCTGATGACATGACCTTATAGGATTTTTTCGCGATTTTCGGCTCCGATTCGGTCCTTTCTGAGGCTGACGGAGCCGTTGATGCGGCCGTTTGTCCGGCCAAAGGGATGTGGACATTGTCCACACCGTGTCCACGGGCGCTTTCCGACCTGCATTTTGCTCCACTCCTACACCTTTTCGGCCGGTCCCAGGTCATGCGTCTTGTCGTTCTGCGTGACATGACGTGCGGGAAAATCGGTGTCCGTCGCGTTGATAGGTTGGCCGGCTGCCCAGTTCGACATCTTGAGAGTCCTTTCCGTTCGTCCTCTGTTTCCTATGACGTCTATTCATGCCCCGGGGCGTCGTTTCTGACATGACCTGCGGGGAGCCCGAGTGCGGCCGCCTGGCGAGGGGCCGCCGAGGGCAGTCGCGCCCGATGGCACGGCGTGCGAGTCAGCGTCTCTGACTGAAGGTGTGTGGGACTGAACCCCAACGACTTGTACAGTGTTGTCACAGTTCAGGGGCGTTTCCGGCTCGGCGGGTGCACAAATTTCCGGACGAGTGTGGACACGCCGTACGTCTGCTTCAACTCACTGTCGTCTGTCATGCTTGTCCATGCTGCGGACGCAGTCTTCGACCTCACCTGATCACGAGTGTCTGTACACGGTTCCACGCAAGATCGATCACCTAAGCGAGAGGGCGGAGACTGGCGTCCACCGCTCCATCGCCCAGCACTGGACGCACTCGACGCCATGGGGTCGATCGCCGTCAGAAGGACCGGGCGCTGTTCACCGGTGGCCGTTCCGTTGATGAGACGGACAGGACGGGCTGCCACTTTTTCCTTAGGCGGCGGCGCGTCCTGTCCGTCTCGGGGGTGTAATCCGTCAGGAGGCCTTGATGGGCAGTTGTAGGTATGAGGCGCGGTCGCCGCCGGTGTGGATGACGTGCTGTCCGCTGTTTGCGCCCTTGTACTCGCGGATCCCCGGCATAAGCGTTCCGAGGAGGTTCCGCGAGCTGATGATGAACCGGAGCTGCTCACCAGGATGGAACGTGAGGCCGATCGGCAGCAGGTCGATCTCGATTTCGACGACCTCACCCTCCGCCAGCTTCTCGATTCGGTCGAAGCTGTGCGCGGGGACATCGCTGGTGCTCAGCGCGTCATCGAGGTGGCGCAGTGACACCCGCAGCCGCCCGTCCGAGCCCTTATACTTCAGGATCGTGGCTCCGTGATCGGTGAGATCGTGGGCCATTGGGCTGTGGTTCGGCACGGTGAAGGCCTGCAGGGGCGTTCCGTAGGCGTCGAGCTTTTGGACGAGGACGAACAGGTCCATGTCGTCGGCGCCGCGGGCCTCAACCCAGAGGTGGGCCTTGGGGTAGCCCACCATCACCGTTTCCTGGTCGAACCTGGTGATGAAGGAGACCGCGTTCGGGTTGGAGTCGACGGCGTACGCAACTGATGCTGCACCGCCCGGCACCGTGCTGAGCGCCCGAGTCTTGCCGTCGAGGTAGAACTTCGATGAAGTGACATCCGTGGGCGGGAAGGCGTCTGCGGCGACGTTGACCTGGTCGCCGCCCTGAAGGTCGAGGGTGGCGTAGCGCACTCGGGGAGTCGACTCCCACCCGTTGTCCTCCTCCTTCAGGTAGCGGTCGAAGAACTTGCGGAGGTCCTCCACGTTTCCCTCGTCGTAGTAGTCCGGCCATTCCTGCCCGTTGTGGATGCGGAGCCACTTCTCCTCCGACGCGAGCCGCCGCCAGGCGCGGAAGGTTCCCGCCGTGTGCAGCGTGTTCGAGTAGCTGGCAACGACGTAGGCCGGAACGGTGATCCGGTCAAGGTCGGGGATCTTGTTCTGCCACAGCTCATTCATGAGGGGGTAGCGCTCCGCCTCCGAAACGATGTCCTCTTTCCGGTTCTTGCCAAAGAAGCTGCCGTCCTGGAGTTGGCTGGCGAAGCCGGTATCGGGCATGCCGCCCCGCATGACCAGGTCGCGATAGACGTCGCTTACACCCTCCCATGGGTTGATGGCCGCCAGGTGCGGAGGCTGCTCCGCGGCGGTAAACCACTGGGAGACTGCGAGGTAGGAGGTGCCGCTCATGCCGACCTTTCCGGAGCACCACTCCTGGTCAGCCAGCCACTCGACAAGGTCGTGGCAGTCGCGACCCTCTTGACGGTCCCACAGAACGCTGTCGCCCTCGGAGTCAACCACGCCGCGGACATCCGGATTGCAGATCGCATAACCCTGCGCACACCAATACGCCGGATCCGGCCCTTCGAACTTCTCCAAACCCGAAACGATCCCGTTGTCCAAGCCGACCAAACCGAACACGCCCATGACGCTTAGTGAGGTGCCCTGGCCCTTGCCGTAAGGGCTCCACGCGACGATAACCGGAACCTTCTCCGTACCCACCGGCCGGAACACATCGGCGTAGATCGTCACGCCGTCGCGCAGTTGAACTTCGACGTCCTTCTCAAACACGACGTCGACGGGAAGGGGCCGGAATTGGGGCGCCACCTGAAAACCCGCTTCCAGAGTTCTGGTCCCCGGATCGAAAGCGGTGAGCACGCCGGTCCTGGCGGGCGGCAGCGGGTGGGACGGCACAAACATCTTCTGGTCATCGCTCATGGCGAGCTCCTCTTATCTATGACTCCTACGAGGGACTTTTGCATCCCATGCGAGTGTACGTCCGCAACGAGATAAACTCAACGGGTGTTGATATATATGCGGACGCCCGCTGGATTCGGGATATGGCCACTGAAGGACATCAGCGCGGTTCGGGTTCGCTGCGGTTCTGGTAAACGCGGGACTCAATCCGCCAGACGTCGATCCCGTCATGACGGTGGATCATGACTCGGCCCTTTCCGCCGGTGAGCTGAACCCACAAGATATTTCCATCAGCAGTGATGTCGTCAATCCACCCGCTGTCCGTTATTTGTGAGTCGCTGCCAAGCTCGATGAATTCCTTCAGCCACAGGTATTTCCACTGCTGTATCAGGAGTGGCTCGTCGCGCCTTCCCGGCACGCTGCGCATCTCCTTCCTGGCCGCTGTCAACGGCTTGTCGTCGCACTCGCGGCGGGGGAGCCGGGGCCGCCGGCGGTTTCCTTCCGGTGTCGGGCATCTGCTGGCCGCATGCACACTCCTTCTAAAACATCGCTATGGTTAGTATGATTCCTAACTATGGCAAGTACTGCTGGATCTTTCAAGATCTGTGAATGGCCTGAAGCGGAGGCGTCGGTTGCGGCCGGCGGACATCGCGGCGGTGTAGGCATCAGGTCCTTGGCCGGATGAGGCGCCCGTGCGGTGACTATCGCATACCTTGCCGTCAAATTAAGCTAACCGTTACTATATTTTGTGATCGAAAGGGACACCCGATGACGAACGCGTATTCCCCGGCAGGCAGGACCCACGAAGACGTGGAGACAATCCAGAAGTTGCTAGTTGGCATGATTGGCCTGATCGATACGTTTTCCGCGGACCAGCGGAGCGAAGCGCTCTATAGCTTCGATGATCCTCGACGCCTGGATTGGGACATAATTCCAAAGCCCGACAGGGTAGGCGTCTCGTTGCATCGGCTCGACCGCCACCAGAAAGTCGTGCTTTTGGACCTGATCCGCCTCACGGTGTCACACGAGGTCTTCACGAAGGTCCTGGCGATTATGCAACTTGAGCACGTCCTGCGTGAACGCGAGATCGGTTTCCTTGGAGTCGCTGCGCCTCTTTGGCGCACGTCCGACTCCTATTTCCTTACTATCTTTGGCAGGCCTGGGTTTGAGGACACGTGGTCAATCCGGTTCCTTGGTCACCACGTCTGCCTCAACATCACGATTGTTAACCAACGCTGGATCTCGACAACTCCGAGCGCGCTTGGACAACAGCCCGTGATTGACGCCGGCGTCCTGAACCCTTTGGCCCAGGACGAGGGTTTAGGCTTCCAACTCGTGGAGACCCTGGACAGCGACCAGCGCTCCCTTGCCGTCATCCACAATGTGGCGCCAGCAGACTTCGTGTCCCGCCAGGTGCCCCGCATCGGGACACTCGAGTATCCGGACCACTACGACTTGGGCATGCCGCAGTACCAGATCACCACGGAGGATCGAAAAGCCCTGGCGCTGGTCCGGGCTGACCCCTCCGGCATTTGCGCCGACCGGCTCGACAATGGCCAGCTGATGACGCTGCACCGGTTGCTGGACACCTACCTGGCCCGGTTCCCCACCCATATCGCCGGGGAGTACCGCGCCCAGATCGACGCCGACGGGCCCTCCCGCATCCACTTCGCCTGGGCGGGCGGCGCCTCGCGGGGCGTCCCGCATTATTTCAGGGTGCAAACGCGGTCACTTCTCATCGAGATGGTCAACGCCGTCGACAACGGTAACCACATCCACTCGGTGGTTCGCGACTTCGAGCAGGATTTCGCCCACGGTTTTCTCCGCGATCACGAGGCGCATCTGGCCGAGCACGGCGACCACCTGTCCAGTCGCACGACCTCAAGTGAGGGGACCGATCTGCAGGCGAACGACTGGTCCTGGTGACACGCAAATTCACGTACGCAACCTCGCTCGCCGTCGCGCGAACACCCCAGTTGTTGCCAAGGAGTATCCGGCAAGCACGCCCCATCAGGCGGGGTCCGCATTCTCCGGCGTTGTCCCCTGAGGCGTACTTCCCTGGCTGGTGTCCGGCACGCCACCGCTGTGTCGACAGTGACGATCGACGGTTCGTCGGCGCTTGACAGAAATTTACGCCAATAGGACAATCTAAAAGGACCTAAAGGTTCGGATGGTTTTCCGATTGCGGAGCAACTCCGGTCCCATGGAATTGGAACAAGACCCATGAGGCACGACCAGCACTACGTAGAGGTGGCACCTGCTTCCGGCAGGATGTTGACACCTTCAGCACTCTCAAAGACGAGGAACAATCATGATTGAAAACGACAAAGCCGCCATTATTGAGGTCTTGAATCTCTATGCCTTTGCCCTCGACGCGCGCCAATGGGACCTGTTCGACCGCGTCTTCGCGGAAGACGTAATTGCCGAGTTCGGTCCGGCCGGTGCCGCCTGGACGGGCCTGGCCAATTTCAAACGGTCCTTTGCCGAATTTCATGAACGGTTGGACAGCCACCAGCACACCATGATGGGTCACTTGGTGCACGTCGACGGCGACAAGGCCCACGCATTCAGCTATGGCAATTGGCTTCTGATTCGGGAAGCCGCTGAAGGGGGCTCAACGTGGATGGGAACGGGCTGGTATGACGACGAACTCGTCCGAACTGATCGCGGTTGGCGGATCCAGCGCCGCGTCTGCAAACTGCAGTCTTGGTCCGGCAACCCCCTGGTTCCCGAACCGGACGGCGAACACAATCCGGACATGAATTTGAACGTGCTAAACCGGTTCGCCGAGGCGGGGGAGATCAGTTTCCTCAAGGCAATCGAAACAATCTAGGACGCGTCCACTTCTCCGGTGCCCATCCGGTTTCGGGTGGGCACCCCACGTTTTTTGGGGGGGGGGGGGGGGGGGCTCCGTCCCATGGCCATGCCGGCCGGCCACGTCGCCGTTGTTCCTTTCGACGTGGCGACCGCATGGTCGGCGGGGTAGTTGGACACGCCGACCAGGGTCTTCGCAGTGGACGACAGAGGCCCCGCCCTGAGCGCGGACAAACTGCGTGCGTCCCACACCGTGAGGGTCTGAAGCTCAGGCGGACCTTGCGGGAGCTGTGTCCGTGCCCGGATGCACCTATGTGTTGCGGTACGCTAGCCGGCGTTCAGGGCGGATTGGCCGGGCTCGCTCACTGCGGGCTCCAGGGTGTTAACAGGTTCCAGCACAGACGCCACCTGCGCGGCGAGCTCTTCGGCCACGTCGACGGCGTCGGGATCATAGAGCCACTGAAGTTGCAGGCCGTCCCAGACGGCCATCAGCCACGCCGCCTCGTGTGCGGGATCACGCGTCATGGCGACGTCCCCGGACGCCTGCAGCCGTTCGAACAGATTTTTGAAGTAGGAGCGTCCCGACTCGTTCCGTCGTACGAAGTAATCGTGTGCGGGATGACCGGGGGCGACCGCCCCGCACGACATCACGATGTAGAGCTCAATGAGGCCGGGCCGTGCACACAGCGACCGGGCGCCCTGTACGACGCCCGTGAGTTCGGCGCGCGGCCCCCCGCGCCGCTCGGGCACGTCGAGCAGAACCTGATCACGGTGCACGAGAACGGCGGTAAGGAGGTCCTCCTTGCTGCCGAAGTGGTGAAGAAGTGTGGATTTCGAGATTCCGACGCTTTCGGCGATCTCCCGCAAGCTCGTGGCGTAGTAGCCCCTTTCTGCAAATAGGTGGCTCGCGTCGGCGATGATCGTGGCCCGGCGTTTGCGGCCATTGGCGTATCCCGACTTTTCGCTCTGGACCATGCTCGAGATGGGCAGTGGGTCGGGCGGGAGGAGAGTCGGTGACGTATCCGACGCGTGCATTCCCGGATTGAGCACCCTCCCCAGCGCAGCGGCCACGTCGATGCTGGGTTCATAGAGTGCCTGCAGCTGAAGCCCGTCCCAGCCTGCAGCGAACCGGGTCGCGTATGAGCGCGCCTCGGGATCGGACCCATAATCGTCGGTGATGGTTCGACGTAGTTGCCCGTAGCGCTCGGCCAGGCGGTTGTGCGCGGGATGTGATTTTGCTGTGGCCTCGCCTGCCAGTGCCGTGAACAACTCGATGTATCCGGGTTCGGAGGCGTTGTGCTCGGCGACGGCGACTGCCGAAGCCAATCCGGGCCCATGCCCCGATTCGTTGATCCAGATGGTGGTGCGCGTAGTGAAGCGCTCAACCAGCGCCAGCAGCAGTTCGCCTTTCGAGCTGAAGTGGCGCAGCAACCCAGGATGCGAGATGCCGGCCTTTGAGGCGATGTCGCGCAGGGAGAGGGCTCCAATTCCGCGGCTGACAATCAATGAGGACGCCGCGTCAAGGATGGACTCGCGGGTGCGCGCTGCCTTCGCGGAACGAGTTCCGGCGACGGGCGTTTCCTCCGGCCTCCCCAGCGGCATCGGATCTCCTGTTCTCCTTGCTGAAAACAACAATCATCTCATATTTAGTTACCACGCGAATTGGTTTTAGTTACCAGTCGCACGAATTTGAGTTACCATTCGGTCTAAATTGAGATAGTCTGCTCATGAGCCACAGGTGGCTCATGTCGAAGAGAGGAACACCATGACAGAGTCGTCCCGGGCAGCCGCTTATGCCACAGCTTCACTTGACCCCCTGACCACGGCTAAGCGTGCGGAGCCGCAGAAGATCGGACCCAGCGGGGATCGCGAACCCGCGGTTTTATCGCGACCATTTCCCTGGCGAAGTTCGGAATCTTTCTCGCCCTGATGACACCGGCCCTTGTGTCGATGGCGTTCAAGATCCAGCACATCACTTCAACGCCTCAGGAGGCGGCGAACCAACTCGGCATGGTGATGGGCCTCGGCGCCTTGTTCGCCCTCATCTGCAATCCACTCGTCGGCCGCTTCTCCGACCGCACAACATCGCGGCTTGGAATGCGCCGGCCATGGATTCTCGGTGGCGTCCTCGTCGCGCTCGGTGCCCTGGCCATCATCGGCGTCACGACTAACGTGTGGATCGTCCTGCTCTGTTGGTGCCTGGTGCAGGCATCCATGAACGGTGCCCTTGCCGCCATCACCGCCAGCCTTCCGGACCAGGTTCTCGTCCACCGTCGGGGGAAGGTTTCCGGAATCCTCGGGATGACGACACCGCTTGCCATCCTCGCCGGCACCTTTGTTGTAAACTTCCTCGGCAACGATCTCATCCGATTCGTCGTGCCCGGCATCATCGCCGTCGTTTTGACGCTCGCCTTCTTCTTCACCGTGAAGGACCGCGTGCTCACCATCAAGCCCACCAATTCGTATTCGGTCAAGGAATTCTTTGGCTCATTCGTGTTCAACCCGGTGAAGCACAAGGATTTCGCCTGGACCTGGCTCACCAAGTTCCTGATCATGTTCGGCTATATCGGCATCGCCACTTTCATGCCCTTGTACTTGACAGAGAAGTTTGGGCTTTCCGAGCAGGACGTCATTTCAACGATTGTGCTCGCCCACGTCGCATCAACGCTGATGGTGGTAGTGTCCGGGCCGATCGGCGGCGTATGGTCCGATCGCGTCGGCAAGCGCCGCATCTTCGTGGCCGCGTCGGGAGTCATCATGGTGGTCGGTCTGCTCATACTGGCCTTCGCGCCGTCGGTCGCCCTCGTTATCGTGGCACAGGGGGTCATCGGGTTCGGTTTCGGTGCATTCGCATCGGTCGACTACGCGCTCTCGACGCAGGTGCTTCCTAATGAGGCCGACACGGCGAAGGATCTCGGCGTGCTCAATATGGCCAACGCCCTGCCGGCGTCCATTGCTCCAGCCATCGCGCCAGCCATCATCGCCATCGGAGCAGGCACCGCCATTGGCGGCTACACGCTCTGGTACCTGTTCGGCGCCGTGGTCTCCCTCGCTGGCGCCGTGCTTGTCTACCGCATCAAGGGAGTGAAGTAGCCATGACCAACACGATCGAAAGCACAACCGAGCCGGAACCCGTTGACATCGCCTATCTGGACCCTTCGCTGCTCGTCTCCGCGCGGGTCGAGAACCTGCTCGGGCAGATGACACTTGAAGAGAAGGCCAGCCTGTTTTTTCAGACCATGATCACCATCGGCCAGAACGGAGAGCTCTCCGAGGGTGACCCAGGGCTCGGCAGAATCGGTACCTCGGAACTGGTGCTCGGCCTCGGGCTCACCCACTTCAATCTGCTCGGCGACGCATCGAGCGCGGCCCAAATGGCGAACTGGCATGACCTCCTGCAGGAGTTGGCGGCGTCGAGCCGGCTTGGCATCCCGATCACGCTTTCCACCGATCCGCGGCACTCGTTCACCGATAATCCGGGCACGGCAATGCCCGCCGGTCCGTTCTCTCAGTGGCCGGAACCGATCGGGCTCGCAGCGGTCGGTGACGAGGAGCTCGTTGAAAGGTTCGCGGACATCGCACGCCAGGAATATACCGCCGTCGGCCTTCGCGTGGCGCTTCACCCACAGCTCGACCTGGCAACCGAATCGCGGTGGGCCCGTCAGGCCGCCACGTTCGGGGAGGATGCCGAACTGACCTCGAGACTGGGTGCGGCATACATTCGCGGCTTCCAGGGTTCCGTGCTCGGCGCCGATTCCGTCGCCACGATGACCAAGCACTTCCCAGGCGGTGGCCCGCAGAAAGACGGCGAGGACCCGCATTTCGAGTACGGACGCGAGCAGGTCTATCCAGGCGACAACTTCGAGTACCACCTTCGGCCTTTTGAGGCAGCGTTCGAGGCGGGAACCAGCCAGATCATGCCCTACTATGGCATGCCGGTCGGCACCGAATATGAGGAGGTCGGCTTCGGCTTCAACAAGTCGATCATCCCTGGCCTTCTGCGGGAACGCTTCCACTTCGACGGCGTCGTATGCGCAGACTGGGGGCTGATCAACGATTCCCAGATCGCGGGCCAGCCGTTCCCGGCTCGCGCCTGGGGCGTCGAAGATCTGAGCCCGCGGGAAAGAATGCTGAAGGTGGTCAACGCGGGAGTGGACCAATTCGGTGGCGAGTCTTGCCCCGAACTTCTCATCGATCTCGTGCACAGCGGCGAGGTGAGCGAAGAGCGCATCAACGCCTCGGCAAGGCGCCTGCTGCGGGAGAAGTTTCGGCTCGGGCTGTTCGACGCGCCCTACGTCGACGAGCAGCGCGCGCAGGCCGTTGTCGGCTCGGCCGAATTTCGCCAGGCGGGAGAAGCGGCGCAGCGCGCCGCCATCACGGTGCTCACGAACGACAACCTGCTGCCGTTGAAGCGCGGAATGCGACTTTATGTCGAGGGCATAGACCCCGTCATCGCGGGCGAGTACGGGATCGTGGTGGATTCGCCTGAGCAGGCAGATGCGGCCGTACTGCGCCTGCAATCGCCTTACGAGGTGCGGGAGACCGTGTTCGAGAACTTCTTCCACGCCGGCTCGCTCGAGTTCGCCAACGATGTGCGTGAACATGTCTCCGCCGTCGCTGCCGCCGTGCCGACCGTCGTGGACGTATTCCTTGACCGACCGGCAATTCTCGAGCCGATCGTTGCCGCGGCTGGCGCCGTGGTCGCGAACTTCGGCGCAAACCCCCGCGCGCTGCTCGACGTGCTCATCGGGGACGCCGCACCTAAAGGACGGCTCCCATTCGATGTGCCGCGCAGCATGGAGGCCGTGCGCGCCAGCCGCCCCGATGTGCCGTTCGACACCACCGACCCACTGTTTTCCTTCGGGCACGGACTAACCCTTTAAACCTCGCTGAGGTGCGAAGCAGCGAATTGCCTGCCCTGCGGAATGCCAGGCTTTGATGACTGGTCCGTCCCAAACCCTGGCCATCAGGATGATGCTGTGTTCCCCGCAGGCCTCTCGGCTGCGGGGAACACAGCATGGCGCTATACGGGACGTTCGGCGGTTTCTTCTTCCTGCCGTGAGGACGGGGACGCGTCAGCCTGCCGGTCAACGTGGGGTGCCAGTCTTGGCCTGCTTGCGCCGCGGGATACCAGCACAACGCACAGGATGCCAAGCAGCGCTGGCAGTGCGAATGCGTAGAAGTTCCAGCTCCCTGGGAGGCCAGCGGCGAGGATGGCGCTGCCGAAGACCGGGCCTAGAAACCCACCTACTGAACCCATGGTCAGTGCCGTGCCGACAGCGGTGGCCCTGATTTCGGTGGGATACGAGGAGGCGACGAGTACGCTCAGCAAGGACTTTGCACCCACGATTCCTGTTCCGGCGATCAGGGCGGCGGCGTATACGGCGAACATCGGTGCGAACGAGAAGCTCAGGCCCACGATTCCGGCCAGGGAGAGAAGGAACGCGATGACGATTGTCCGTTTGGACCCAAGAACGTCCCCGAGCCTTCCCATGAGCACGGGACCAATGGCGACGCCGAGGTTGAGGATGAGCAGGAAGGTCAGGGCCGACCCGAGCGGGTAGCCAGCCGTACGCATAAGCTGCGGCAACCACGTCAGCAAGCCGAATGCCAGCAGACTCATGATAAGGAACGCCAGACCAAGCAGTATCGTCGTCGCCCGGTAACGGGACGAGAACAGGGTGAGTAAGCGGGCCCGCGAGGTGCCAGGGGCAGACGGGGCATCTACGGCCGCTGCACCGGTGTCAACGGGGACGAAGTTCAGTCGTTTCGCCCACTGTGCGGCTTGTTCGGGCTTACCTGCCGCTTGCAGGAATACGACCGATTCAGGCAGATACCGGGCGGCGAAAATAATTGCCACGAGCCCTGCCAGGGCCCCGACGCCGTATGCAAACTGAAAGCCAAACGTAGGCACGGCGAAGATCGAAACGAGGGTAGCGGCAGCTCCGCCGAGGCCCGTTCCCGCCAGGACAATTGCCAGGTTGACGTTTCTGTGCGCTTGCGGGGAGTACTCGAAAACCAGCGCTACAACCACCGTCATCACCGCTCCGGCGCCCAGCCCAACAAGAAAGCGGCCAATGCCGAGGACGGCGGGATTAGGTGCCGCGGCGCATAACAGCGAAGCTGCTGAATAGAGGAACGTGCCAAAGAGGATCACTCGACGACGTCCGATCCTGTCGGTGGCAATGCCGGAAATTGTTTGGCTTGCTGCCATGCCTATCAGCGCGAGGCTGCCGAGGAGACCGGCCTGACCCAGTGTCAGTGACCAAGGCTCATACGCGAGCATCGCTGGAAGAGTTGAACCGTAAACGATGAGGTCGTACCCCTCCGGGACTACGACTGCTAATCCGACCAGGACGACCGCGAGTTCGGCTCGCGAGAAAGTCCGAAGTTGTTTTAAACCAGAGATCATTGTTTGCTCCTTTTAGAACTAGCTGATTGCTACAGATCTGATGTGCGGAACGTTCTGCGAAGTGTGTACGCGTCTGTGTGAACCGGAGCTACGGCCTACTGCATCTCTCCTTGGTTGGGCAGCCGGGGGTCGCCGACAGGGCGGGTCGGTGCATATGCGCCGTCGCGAGAGCCTGCCGTCGAGTTTTTGAGAGCTTGAAGACCTTGCGACGGCGATGCGTCCTGAGGTTGTGAGTAGAGATCCACGGTGCCTGGGCATCTCAATCCACGGAATATGTACTGTTCCGATGGGTGCGGGTCCGGAACGCGTGGCTGTGATGCGTTGCTCGGGGGAGGACTGAAGCGGTCCTGCCTGGGGAGTGGGCTTCCCGCGCATCACTGTTTCTGCCGGGGTCCTGCGCCTCGTCGAGCAGGGGCCCGGAGTGCTGTGGGGCGATCGGGAACATCCCGGTTTAGTCACATGTCGCCGAGCATCGTTGATTCGGTCGGCTTCTGCCAGGTGCGTGGATTTTGGGGTGCCCGCCCCGGGAGCGGCGCATGGGCTGTCCCCGGGGCTTCACTGAACTGTTATCGGTGTTTCGGATTTGGTGCGGGCTGCCTCACAGCAGCATTTGCGAAGGTCACTCAGCGTCCACACCGAGGCTGCGTGATCCGGATCTACGGCCGCCTAGCTGACCCGCTTTACCGAAGTTGGCGAGAAGCGGTCCAGGGTGGTGATGCCGGCAAAATTATGGGGCTGAATTCCGGCCATGAGTCGTCCGTAGTTTTCGGAGAGGGCTTCAAGGTTAAGTGCTCCGTGCAAGGTGATGACGCGCGCGTCACGCCAGGATCGCTGTATGGGCTCGCTGTCCATGATGGCGGTCGATCCGGAATTTCTCTGGAGAAGCTCGATCGCTTCGGCGCACCATTTGGCCGCATAGGCTGTTTCGGCGAGGACCCGGGCGCTGAACTCCTGCATGTACTCCGGATCAGCCGGTGTGCCTGCTGCGGCGAGGGCACCGAGCCGGTCGGTTTCGTTGGCGTTGGCTTGAGCCATGAGTGTCGCGGACTGGATCTTGGTATGCACTTCCGTGAGCATCAGATGGGTTAGCGGCGCCTCCAGTTGATTCTTGTAGGTGGTCCCGCGGATGGGCCGGCCGGAGGAGCGCTCGAGAAAGCGGTCCAGGGCTCCCTGAGCCAAACCGATCGACATCCCTGCCATGAGGCTGAACGCCCAGCCGAGGGAGGGTGCTTTCCACAGGGACCCTTTCAGGCCGTTGTCGAGCGTTCCCGCCGTTATCTCGCGGAAGTCCATTCCCCGGTATTCCGGAACGAAGAGTTCGTCGTTCGCGAGCGTGATGGAAACACTGCCCGTGGCACGCATGCCGGCGACATGCCAGTCGTCCAGGAACCGGAGTTCCTCGACCGGTACCTGGACGGCCACCAGATAGGGCCCCGTGCCATCATCGGCAATGCATCCGAGATTGGTGAAGGGTGCCCAGAGCGAGTCGCTGCCAAAAGTCCAGGGCCCCCCGGAAATGATCCAGCCGCCGTCGACCCGCTTTGCACGACCGCGCGAGGCTGGAAAGTGGCTTGAGCCGGCCACCCGCGGTCCGACCCATTCGGGCCCGTAAACTTCTTCAACGATGCGGGCGCCCGAACCGGCGGGTATCCAGTTCGTCGAGGCTCCCGCCCAAACGGTCCATCCGCATGAGCCGTCCCATTTGGAGACTTCCGTAACGACGTCGAGCTGCTGCCGAACGGACAGCTCGTCGCCGCCGAACTCTGCGGGGCTGCCGATGTTGAAGACCCCGGTGGCATCCAGGTCGGCGATGGTCTGGTCTGAATGGCGGCCTGCGCGTTCAGCCTCAAGCGCGCGCTCCCGCAAGGTGGGCCCGAGTGCGCGGACCGCCTCGAGGATGGTCGTCAACCTCTCGGACGTATCGTGCGTTGCAAACATCTTTGTTATCTCCTGTGTGATTTGTTCGGGCCGGCCGCATTTAGAGGCTGGCGTTTTCGCGTTCTTGGTACGCCAGTAGCGCTTCGAAAATTCACTTCAGCGGGATAATCGGCAACTGCACATAACCTTGATGCCCAGGACCGGTGTAGATGGTGTTGGTCGCGTCGACATGGTAGCTCTCGTCGTAGGTACGGGAGGGCAATCCCGCTGGTGAATAGGGTTGAACGTCAATCCGCAGACGGCACCCCTTGCGAATCAACGCACTGCTCGGATTAAGTCCGACTTCGATCGGGACGATTTCCCCTGCCTCGAGGGGCTGGTAGTCCTCCTTGGCGTGCGTGTGGACGGGCCAATATTCCGTCGACCTCGTCTCATCAGTCATGCGGTGCGACACTTTCAGCAGGCCGTGCCCGACGGGATGGATGTGGGTCGGATCAATGGGAGGGACCATGGCCTCATAGCGTATTTCGCGGTCCTGCTCATCGATGACGCGCAGGGACACGAAGACGTCCATGTCGCTGCTCGTTGACGCTACCGACAGACCTACTTTCATGTAGCCGGCCAGCACCATGTCTTCGGTCAGCGGATCACTGACGAATGAGATGCCGGTGGACCAGCGCGGCGTGCCGCCGACGAAGCCTGTCGGCGCCGGGATGGGTTTTCCTGGGTCGATTTCTGCCGTGTAGCTGGCCGAGTTCTCTGTAGTGGGGGCATTCTGGCTGATGCGGAGGACGTCATTTCGTCGTTCATCGCCCGTCCAGTGTGAAGGACTGGCGTCCAGGTACCACCGTCGGTAGCTGGTCCGCGCGATCGGCCACTCGGCCTCCTCGGCGAGGTAGTGCCCACCGTTGCCTGTCCGTACTTGGAGCCGGACCGGCGCGCCGTCCATGATTCCGTTGTCCACGCCCTTGAGCCAGTGGTCGAAGAACTGCATGTGCTCGGTGGTCGTTGAGTTCTTGTAGCTGTGGGGAAACCAGGCGTCTACGAAGTCGAACTTCCTGGCTTGGGCCCCGGTGGAATGAATAAAGGTTTCGCTGCTGCCCAACTGGTGGATGACGACGCCGGTCTGTGGCCCGGTGATCCACACGGGAGCGGTTGCCTTCTCAAGTTGGGGACTCATGAACACCGATCCGGACGGCCCGTACGCGGACGCGTCGTTGAACGGCGTGTCCAGAATGCGGGTCCACCAATCGGTTTCTTCGCGTTCCCCGACGTAGTTGTGGCCTGCCATGGCCGCTTTCCACCAGTTCCAGAATCCTTCACCGAAGAGTCCGCCGCCGTAAAGGGCTTCGTTGTAGAGGTCGGCGTCGGTTCCCAGCGCCACCATCGCCTTGAGGTGCGGCGGCTGCAGGCTGGCGACGGCGTGTTGGGTTACCGCAAGGTAGGACATGCCCCACAGGCCGACATTGCCGTTGGACCAGGATTGGGTTCCCGCCCATTCGATCGCATCGTAGTAGTCCTCGGCGTGCTGGAAGCTAAAGGGGGCCTGCTTGCCAGGGCTGTTCCCGACGCCGCGGGCGTCCACACGGATGCACACATATCCATTCGGCACCCACACCGCTGAGTCGACACTCTCGTGATTTTCATATTGGAGGCCATCCGGATTGCCCGAGAAATATCGGTCCTCCAGTTCCTCCTTCTGCAGGGCGTCCACTTCGCTGCCGATGACGCCGTGATCGAAGCTCTTACCGTAGAAGCCCTTGTTCATGATGACCGGATGCTGGCCAGGGTCGGCCGGGCGGAAGACGTCAGCGCAGACATACGATCCGTCACGTGTTGGTATCCTGACGTCCGTCATCTTGATGATTCCGCGGATGTTCCGGCGAAGCTCGTTGCGCGCGGCAGCGGCATTGCGCAGCCGGCGGGGCGTGTTCCCTGTGAAGACGCCAGGCGTGGCATTGAGCGTCTCCAACAGGCCAACGACCTTTGGATCAGTGGCAAACGCCACCGCCTGATTGCTGGCAAAAGCGACCATGGCCTCGCTGCCGAGGTGGCCGGCACCCGCTGATTCCTCATCAACCCCTGCCGGGTCAATTGAGGCCTGGTTGAAGTTGATCACCATCGGCTCGATGAGGTCGTGCACAATCGCGGAGATAGTTACGCCGGCTTCTACGTTGCCGTCCTGATCCAGCGTCTGAACCAGGCGGGCAAGGTTAGTCACGGTGGGATCATGCAGTTTGTCAATGTTCCCGTCTACGCGGCTGGCGAGCTGGGCAAGGTTCACTCTCGGCGCACCCTCGACCGATCCCAGGGTGAGTCCGCCAATGAGGAACGTAACCGCTTCGCCATTTCTATACTGAAATTCGCCACGTTCATTCGTAAAGCCAGTCAGAGTCGGTGTTTCGAAGCGAAGCCCGTGGACCGGGCCTGCGATGACTCCCGTCGCGACCTCGGCCGCCCCTTCGGCTGTAGTGGTGGTGCGCATTAACTCTCACTCTCGTCTGGCATTGTGTGCTCTGTTCGTTCGGCGGACGAAGGGGCCCGTCGGGCCCCTTCGGGCAGGATGACGCATTTGGCGTGCGGCGATTCTGCCTGCGCGCGCCACGCCGTGGGGAGGTCACTGAGCGGGAAAGTGCGGACCTCGACCCGCAGTTCGCCGCGGGTGAGGGCGCCCCAAAGCCAGTTCAGCGCTGACCGTTTGTCCTGCAGCGGTGTGTGAAGGCCGGCGAATCCCGACAGCGTGATTTGTTTGCCGCGGAGCAGGCCGGCTGGTATCTCGGCAGTGGCGCCCGCCAGGTTGCCGATGTTGACCACTCGCGCCCGTGGTGCGCAGGCCTTCAAGGCTGCTTCCAAGGGTGGGCCATACAGGCCGTCAAGGACAACGTCCACCGGGCCGGATGCCGCAAGGATCCGGGCTGCCAGCTCCTCGGTGCCTTCGTCCGGGCGCAGATCGACAACTGCGTCCGCGCCAAGGGGAAGCAGGCGCTGCAGTGCCGCCGAGTTGCGGGCGACGGCGGTGACGTGGCCGGCTCCGGTGCGGTGGGCTATCTGGACTGCGAGTTGCCCGACCGCTCCCGTGGCTCCCAGGATCAGCACTGATTCTCCGGGGCGCAGGCCAGCGTTCTCCATCAGTGGCATGAACGCCGCTGTGCCGGAGTTGCCTACGGCCGCGGCCATAACCGGGTCAAGGCCGTCGGGCAGCGCCAGAAGGTCCTGGTCCGCGACGAGCGTCTTTGTGGCGAAGGCGCCGGGGGTTGCCGGTGAGGCGTGGCACTCGGCGTAGACCCACGTGCCGGCCGGGAAGCAATCAGAATCCAGCACGACACCGACGCATTCACTGCCCGGAACGTACGGGGCTTCGTGGCGGGCCGAGTGAAACTTCCCGGAGGCGATAAGCAGGTCCAACGGGTTCAGCGGTGCAGCAACGACGGCCACGACGCTGGTTCCGGCCGTCCGCGGCGGCAGCACGACCGAGCCCAGCCGCGGTTCAACGCCGGCAGCGTCAACGATGCCCGCCAGAATGCCGTGCGCCTCCGCTGCAACTGCGACCTTTTCCCTGAACCGGGCATCCGTCAACCGCATGCAACCTCCTCCTAAAACATCACTATGGTTAGTATGGTTGGTTGATTATGGACAGAGACGTGGGTCACTGTCAAGAACAAAACTGCCGGAACGGCTGGGCTGCCCGGGGCGCCGGCGGGAATCTTGGTTACTGAACTTGTTTGAGGTGAAATTCACCGCAGGCGCGCCCGTCGGATCCATGCAGGCCAGGGGGCAGTGCCCCGGCTCCCCGAGTTTCGGCGGCGTTTCCTGGAGGCGCTCCGCGCCGATAACGGCAGGGATTGGCGGGCTTAGGCCCGCATCACCATTGACCATTTTCGAGCTCCTTTGCTCGCCACTGACGTTTTCCTTGGGCCGCAGAGGGTGCGGCGTTATCGACGCTACGATGTTTGACGCCAAAACTCAACAGTTGTTGATAAACTGCTCCTCTAGAATCATCGCAGGGGATGAAAGGGGCAAGCGTGTCTCAGCAACGCAATGACCGGTCCACTTGGCGGCGCAACGACGGTTCCCGGCGACGAGGTTCGACCGAGGCGGCAAGCCGGGATGACAAAGCGCCGCACCTGACCCGCTACGTCACCCGGGGGCTTCCGGCGCCTGGGGTGAACGGCGCTTCGGTGGCGGAGGCGCTGCAATTCGCGCAGAGTGGTTCAGAGCGTATGGCGATGTTGTTTTATCCCGCACCCACAGGCGCCGATATCGCCGAACTCGCCGACGCCTGGGACCTGCACCCCCTGCTTCGGGATGACCTGGTGAATGCGCGCCAGCGGCCCAAGCTCGAACGCTACGGTCAGGTTCTCTTCCTGGTCGTACGATCGGCGCGGTACATCGATGAGGTCGAAGAAGTCGACTTCGCGGAATTCCACATCCTTCTGCGCCCGCACGCGGTAGCCGTGCTGTGTCAAAGCCACCGATGGATCGACGGCACTGATGGGACAACCTTCAACGAGGATGACATCGCCAGTCCCGATCGCAAGGAACGCACGCTCCTCGCCGATCAGCACCTGTTGAGCCTCGGGCCCGAAGCGGTGGTGTACCGGCTTCTGGATGCAATTGTTGACGGCTACGCTCCGGTCCTGCAGGGGCTGGCCATCGATAAAGAACAGATCGAAAGGCAAGTCTTCGGCGGCGACGCTGCCGTGGCGGAGCGGATCTATCGGCTCAGCCAGGAAGTCATTGACATGCAGCATACGGTCTCATCCATGACAGAGTTGCTCCGGGCCCTCAGCGCAGGGTTTGACAAATACGGGATTCCTGACGAACTGCAGACATACCTTCAAGACGTCTCCGATCACCTCACCCGGGCCAGCTCGCAAGCGGCTGAACTCCGAGAGGCCCTGTCGCAGATTCTGAGCGTGAACTCGACGCTGGTGGCCCAGCGCCAGAACGAAGACATGAAGAAGATCTCCGGATGGGCGGCCATCCTCTTCGCTCCCACTCTGATAGCGGCCGTCTACGGCATGAACTTCGACGTGATGCCCGAGTTGCATTGGGCGTTTGGCTATCCCTTCGCAATTGCCCTGATGGTGGGTTTCGCGGCGGGCTTATACGTGATCTTCAAACGCAGCAAGTGGATGTAGGGTTTTCCGCGCCGTTTGCGCCGCTCCAGTAGAGGAGTCGGGCGTCAAGTGGGCCTACGTGTCGTCCTCGCCCGACAAAATAGCCTGGACGGCGGGGGCGATGATGCCGATCAGCGATTCCGTGTCCTCCCCGACGAGGGCTGGGACCTTGACGATGCGTCGTCCAACTATGAGGCCCACCAGCATCGACGATGCGACCCCGGCTCTGATCGTTGCCGCGTGATCATTCGGGAGCCGTCCGATGAGTGCCTTCGCCAGGCGCGCCTGGATGAACTCCCGAAGCAGGGATGTTGCCTGCTCGTTGCTGATGGCGGCCCGCAGCATGGCCATGAGCGGCTCAGAGTCCTCGGGGTCGCCCTCCCACACTTCAAAAAATGCGCGGGTAACGCGCTCCCCGAGGGAATGCTCCGGCCCGACGAAGGAGTCGGAGAAATGCGACAGTGCATTCGGGGTTATCGACATAACGGCTCCGAACAATTCATCCTTAGAGCCGAAGAACTGCATGACGAGGGCAGCATCGACGCCGGCGTCTCCTGCGATTTTACGGATCGTGGCACCTGCATACCCTTCCTTGGCGAAACGCGCACGAGCGGCATCGAGGATCACCTGGCGGGTTCCGCTTGGGCCGGGCCGGCGACCTTGCCGTTTGCCTGTCGGGACTGAGGTGGGATTCGGTGACATGACACGAGTCTAACGAACTCAACTTGCGTTGAGTTAATTGCAGGTAGCTTCAAGACTGATATGGAGGCACATGAAGGGGTTGGGATTCTGTGATGCGGCGAATGCTACTTCGATGCCTGCCGGGGCTGTCCCCGCGGCACACGTGTCCGTCCGGCGGGGCTCCATGTGAACTGTGGCTGCACCCGGTTATTGAAAGCCTCAATGCCGATTCCCATGTCCGGACTGTCCGTCATGGCCGCCCAGGCGTCCTCCCATTCCTGGTCGATGTGAGGGTGGTTCGTGTCCGTCATATCCACCAACCGCTTCATGGAATGCGTGGAGAACCGGGAGCGGTCCCGGAGCGCGCTGACCAACGATTTGCCCCGCCCGTCAAACTCCTCGTCAGGAACAACTTCGGCCACCAAGCCGAGCGTCTGGGCCTGGACAGCTGTGAACGCCTCGCCCGTGAAGAGAATGAACTTTGCGTTGGCATGCCCGACCTGCCGTACGAGCCGCTCGATACCGGGCCGCGGGTAGATGATGCCGATCTTCGCCGGAGTGATGGCGAAGACGGAGCGTTTGCTCGTAATGATGAAATCGCAGGCTGAGGCGATTTGCCAGCCTCCACCCATGCAGGCCCCATCAACCAGCGCCAGCGTGGGTTTTGTGAGGGAAGTGATGGCCTGATCGGCCCGGCTGAGCTGGTCGACGTAGGTTCCATCGTCCTGCCGGTCCAACAGGACAGAGGAAAGTTCGTTGATTGTCGCACCCGCGCTGAATGTATTGCCCGCGCCTCGAAGTACGACGACGGCGACATCGGGATCCGCTTCGAGCGTGGGCATTAGCTCTTGGATCTGCAGGCACATGGCCTTTGTCAGCGCGTTTTTCTTGGTGGGGTTGTCGATTATGACCCACGCCACGCCATCGGCGACGCTTACGCTGATTTGACCTTTCGGGGCCGGGCTGCTCATCCCTGCACTCCTGCGGTTTGATTGTTGATCCTCAGGTGTCCATTTGCCTCGAGCCACCCGACTTCGTCGTCAGTGGCACCGATGTCAGCCAGAATTTCCGCCGTGTGTTCGCCTAGCAGGGGAGGGGGCGAGAGGATTTCACTGGCCTCGCCGTTTAGGCTCAGCGGCCCCCGCACCAGCGGCAGCACGCTTCCGTCGCGCCTGCGGCTCTGTTTAACGACTCCCAGAGCGGCCACCTGCTCGGAGGCCAGGGCTTGGGAGTAGTCGTAAATTGGTCCACACGGTATCCCTGACTGGCTGATCAGGGAGATCCACTCCTGGGCTGTCTTTGCCGACAGCGCTGATTCGATGAGCTCCGTCAACTGGTCCCTGTTGGCTGAGCGGAGCGCCCCAGTGCTAAAGCGGGCATCGTCGGCTGCCAGTGGCACCCCAAGCAAGTCACAGAATGTGCGCCAATGCTTGTCGTTGCCAACGGCGATGTTGATGGGTGCGGTCGCAGTGGTAAATGTACCGTAGGGGGCGATCGTGGGGTGGTTGTTTCCTTGGGGGGAGGGGGTCTCATGAAGGCTGAGGGCCCGCTGCCCCTGGAATACCGAAAGGTTCAGTGCCGTTTCCAACAGGGAGGTCGAGACACTGCTGACAGGTTTACCGCTGTTTCGGCCCAATAGTGCGGACACGATGCCGAACGCACAAACCATTCCCGATGTGATGTCGACAATGGGCACGCCTACCCTGTATGTCGTTCCGGCGCCCGTTACCGACATGAGTCCGGACATTCCTTGAATGACCTGGTCCAGGCCGGCGTCGTCCTTGAGCGGGCCGGCCGTGCCGAAGCCGTTCACCGAGGCGAGGACGAGTCCGGGGTTGAGCTCCTCCAAACGCTCGGAAGTCAGCCCCAATTTCTCCAGGGTTCCGAGTTTGAAGTTCTCCACGAGGACGTCGGCTTTGGCAATCAGGCGGTCCAGTATCGCGCGCCCTTCGGTGGAATAGAAGTTGAGGCAGACCGACTTTTTGTTGCGGTTCAACGAGTCGAAATACAGGCTGTGCTCGTCTTCAAACGGGGGCCATTGGCGTGCGGTGTCGCCGCCATTGATGCTTTCGACCTTGATAATGCTGGCGCCCATATCGGCAAGCAATGCAGTGCAGTATGGCCCGGCAAGGGCCCTGCTAAGGTCAACCACCGTAATTCCCTCAAGTGGCTTGATCATGATTGTCTCCCTGATTCAGATGGCAAAGATGGGGTGGGCGAAGCCCGCAAGGCGCGAGGGCAGTCGGTGAGGGGATCATTCCCGGCCGGCCGGCCGGTTGTGAATCCAAAGGGGAAGCGGTCCGGTGGCAACGTGCGATCGCCGAGCCGCGCCTCGCGGGCATGGATTACCGGCGCGTACCAGTAATGGCTTGGGCGTTGTCGGCAATCCTTTTCAGGGCATTGATCCAGGACTCGATCTGTTCCGTCGACGAGGATTCCGGCAGGCCGGTCATCCTGAGTGCCATCGTCGGCAGGTCAGGCGGGGTGGGCAGGAGGACGACGATCGATGCGATGTCGTACCGCTGGCCTGGTACTAGGTCGGGGCAGAAGAGATCGGCCAGTTCGGCGGCTGCATGCCGCACCAGGCGCTCCTTCCGGGGCAGGCGGTCTGTTAGCTCAAACTCAGACAGCACCGCTTGATAACGTTTGAGGGCCTCCGGCCGCGCGGCGAGGATGGAATAACCGCGGTCGCGTACCTTACCGAGCAGGGCAAGGTTGAGATCGCGACGGTCCTGGTCCTCGTCCGGTCCGCGGTGCAGCCATTCGTCGACTTCTGTTTCTGCGGAGTCGATCAGGAAAGCTGCGCCGAGAGGCGGGACGATGGGCTGCCGGTGTCCGAGAGGGAAGGGCTCGACCGCGGATCCTTGATTTGCCGCGAGCACCTGCACAGCGTCCCAGCGTATTCTGGCGAGGACGCTGCAGTTGACGCCGAACTCATTGCTTAGGTCCTCGACCTGCATCCGGATCGTTTCAGCCAACTGGGCCGCCTGAATCAATTCCGGATCCGGGGTCGCGACCAGCGACCCGGGTGAGAACCGACCGTAACCGCCCTGGAAGAACAGCAAGGGCAGGGTGGAGCGTTCGAGGGCGAACTCATGGACCAGCCCGAGGACGATGTAGTGGTCGCCTGCCTCGCGAATGTCTTCGAATGTGCACTCAATCCAGGACACCGCACCCTCGAGTATCGGAGAGCCTAGCGGCGCAGGACGCCAGGGGACGCCGTCGAACTTGTTTGCTCCGCCGGTCGCCAGGGCGCGGCAGAGCGGTTCCTGATCAGACGCGAGGACGTTGATGCAGAAGGTCCGGGCGGTCCTCAGTTGGGCGAAGCTCCGCGAATTGCTCATCGGAAAAAATGCGATCAACGGGGGATCCAGGGATACGGAGGAGAACGTTCCGACGACCATTCCGACGAGGTTGCCATCTTCGGCCACCGCCGTAACCACCGCCACTCCGGTGGGGTAGTGTCCCAGCGTCTCGCGGAACAATCCGGGATCAAAATCCTTAGGCATTACAACCTCCATTAATACTTCTGCCCTCCACCCTGGGTGCAGGGCCAGGAAGTCAGCTTTGACTGCCTGGGAAGCGGCCGCGGTAATACAGTTCGAGGCCGGTCCCCAAAATCACACCAGATTGTCAGAAAGATGTCAATGGTTATGATGGTTTAGCGGCCCCGGCCAGCCTTGGGATCCTGGAATCAGGTCGCTTGACAAGGGCGGTTCGGTTGGGCAACATCTTTAATAGCCTAACCGTTATTATGTTTCAGACCGCGGTGTCTTTCCGCCCAAGAGCCCTTCGGAAAGATGCCGCCGGTGCACACCTCCTCGAGGTTGAGCAGATCGGACACAGCAATGAAGCAAGTGAACTTACCGACAAGGGACAAACCCGAGCAGGTCGACTTCCTGATAGTAGGTGCGGGGCCGGTTGGTCTGGTGGCCGCGATTCTTCTTGGTCGTGAGGGCTGGCGCGTCACGATTGTGGAGAAATGGCCATCGCGATACCCAATGCCGCGGGCATGCACTATCGACCACGAGGCCCTTCGGATCCTCCAGGCAGTTGGAACCATGGAGGAGCATGCAGGGTTGTTTGAGCCTTCACGTGGCGAACGGGGTGGGTACCAGATCCGCAATGGCGCGGGTTCGCTGCTACGTGAAATCAACTGGAACCGGCCTGCTGAGTCGGGGTGGGCAAACACTAACGGGTTCTACCAGCCGGATCTCGAAGAGGTACTCGAGTCAATGGCGGAGGACCTCCCCTCAGTAGAACTGCGTCGCGGCTGGTCCGCCGATGCGGTGGCGCAGGATGGTGACGGCGTCACCCTGACGGTGACCCGCACTATCGACGAGTCGCATCGCGAGAGTTTGCGCGGTAGTTGGCTCATCGCAGCCGACGGGGCGAACAGCGTTGTCCGCGACCTGATGGGTATCCAGAGCACCGACTCCGATTTCGAGGCGGACTGGCTCGTCGTCGATTACGTGCCTTTGGTGGATCGGCAATGGGACGCATTTGTCACGCAGTACTGCGACCCGGCTCAGCCAGCCACGGCGGTTACCAGCGGACCGGGCCGCCGGCGCTTTGAGTTCATGCGCCGGTCCGATTGCTCAGTTGAGGAGTTGGGCCGGCCTGAGACGGCATGGCGCCTGATGGAGCCATGGGACGTGACCCCTGAAAACGCGCGCTTGGAACGTCACGCCGTCTACACCTTTCGCGCCCGGTGGGCACAGGACTGGCGAAGCGGCCGCGTGTTCCTCGCCGGCGATGCCGCCCACCTGATGCCACCGTTTCTTGGGCAGGGACTGTGCGCCGGTCTCAGGGACGCGCGTGCCCTGACCTGGCGACTTTCGATGGTCGAAGCCGGCCTTGCAGGTGCGTCGGTTCTGAACTCGTACAGCACGGAGCGCAAGGCTCACGTGCGCGAAATCATCGAGGAAGCAGTTGCGGTGGGTGAGATGGTTTGCGAGCTGGATCCGCGCCGGGCAGCAGAGCGGGACGACCGCATGATTGCACGGCTCAATGATCCGGAGGCGGCCACCGTCGAGCCACCCCACCCCAAGCTTGGCCAGCCGTCAATCACAGCAGCCGGAGACGAGAACGCTGGAAGGCTTTCTGTCCAGGCGCAGGTCGAAGTGGACGGCGTTGTTGGTCTCTTCGACGATGTCATCGGCGGCACCTGGCAGCTCATAGGGCTCGACGTCGACCCGCTCCTCAACGTTTCGGCCGAGCTCCAGACATGGTTCCTCAGGATGGGCGGCACGGTGAGCTCGCTCTCCGGCGACGGCCCGATCCGTGACGTTGACGGCGCCTACCGCGCCTGGTTTGAGGGGCGCGGATGCAAGGTGGTCCTGTCCCGGCCCGACTTCTACATCTACGGCACCGGCACTCCTGAGGACGTTCCGCGTCTGCTGGAGTCTCTGCGCGCAGCATTGAACAACTCTCCCGTCTACACAGAAGCAGGTGCATTGTCATGAGCATGCGAGTCACGAGAATCGGTGAAGCCGAGCCGTTCGCCCCGGTCGGGCACGAGGGTGTTGGCCCGGTTCGCCTGCAGGGCGGGGAATCCACTCCGACATCTGACTTCACAGTCGCCCTCTCGCACTATCTTCCCGGGGGAGCCGCTGAGCTGGCGCACCAGGCAGCCGAGACGGTCTACGTCGTTGTTTCAGGCGAACTCGTTATGACCAGCGAGGGCAAGGAGGAGGTTCTCGTTCAGTACGATTCCGTTCACTTCACGCCTGGGACGCTGCGCACCGTCCACAACCGGACCAACCTGCCCGCCAGCATGATCGTCATCCGGGCCACAAGCTAGACAGTTGACCAACAAAGTATTTCAAACATCTGAACGGTGCGTCCGGTTCAGGACGTATTTGCTAAAGGAATTGGAGAACACATGCGTATTGTTGGCCTCAAACAGGGGGATGGCTCTGTTCTCGTCGGAGCATTGAGCGACGACGGCACCGAGATGGCAGTCATGGCCGAAGCCGACGCCTTCTGGGCATCTCCCGAGGTACACCTCGCGGCGCCGCCCGGACGCCGTCTGTCCGTGGATCCGGCCGACCTGGTCCCTCCTGTTGTCAAAAGTGCCCGCGTTATGTGCGTAGGCCTGAACTACATGGACCATGTCAAAGAGGGCTCGTTCCGGGACCAGGACTTGCCGGAGTTCCCCACACTATTCGCCCGCTGGCCAGCGTCGTTGAGCACCAACGGCGCCGAGATCCCTGTCCCGTCCGGCGAGGACGGACTCGACTGGGAAGGCGAGGTCATGGCCTGGATCGGTTCTCCACTGGTCGACGCGACTCCCGAAGAGGCCCTCGCTGCAGTCATCGGATACTCGACTTTCAACGACGTCACCTCGCGGCGGGCGCAAAAGCTGACCTCGCAATGGATCATGGGGAAGAACGGTGATCGATCCGGCCCACTGGGACCGATGGTTCCGGCCACGGAGGTCGGTGATCTCCGCGACGGCCTTCAGCTGGAGACCCGGGTCAACGGCGCCGTCGTACAGCACGGCACCACAGCGCAGATGATATTCGGGGTCGGTGAGACGCTGGCCCACATCTCGAGGAACTTCACGATTAACCCTGGCGACCTGCTCGCCACCGGGACCCCGTCCGGTGTGGGGTATGCGCGCACACCCCCATGGCTGCTGCAGCCCGGCGACGTCGTCGAGGTCGAAATCGAGCGTCTTGGTGTCCTGACCAACCGCATCGTCGATAACGCGCAACGCCACCAGGCTGTCGGCTCGGCATCGGCCGGCGTGGCAACTAGTGGCGTGTCTTAGTTTTGTTTGATGGTTTCGAAGGCGACGCAGTCGCAGCTACTTTTGAGGATTGAGTCTGCGGTCGTGGTGCACCAATGGATTGGGTGGGCAGGCACGACCCGATCGCTTCCTCGGTCGCCACGTCCTGGGGGACCCGCACGGGTCGGCGTGCGCCACTGGTGGCGTGTCTTAGAGGCAGGCCACCAGCGATGTCGCCCGACGGCTATTTGGTGGTGAGAAGTCCGGCGTGGTTTTCGATCGCCTTCTTCACGCGCGGGATGTCGCCGGCGATGATGGCGGCGACCAGTTCCTGGTGGATCTCGAGCCGGGCCTGCAGCCAGTCGTCTGCTGACTGGGGATCGTCGTCGTGCGTGGCGGTGACCGCCTGGTCCCGGACGAACCGTGTCATCGAAAGGTACAGCGCTGATGCTGTCTGATTCGGTGAGATGAGGGCGATGCGCTCGTGCAGATCCCAGTTCGCGAGCAGAAACTCGGTGCGGCTCCGACGTGCTGCTGTTTTGAGGCGTCCGAGGAGCTTCTTGAGGTCGGCGACGTCGGCAGGGGTGCGGTGCTCTGCGGCATCAACGTCGATTAGGACCTCCAGTGCTTCCCGGACGGCCACGGCTTCAACGACCGATGCGGGGGAGTCGGTGACGGCGAGCAGGGTATGTCGGATGCGCACCACAGGCCCTGACGCCGTAGCGTAGAGACCACCCCCGCGCCCGGGGCGGATCTCGGCGAGCCCACGATCTGTCAGGAGCCGGATGGCTTCACCCACCGTTGACCGGGCGAATCCTGTCCGGGCCTTAAGCGTGTCGATAGTACCGATCAGCTCGCCGGGCTTGAACTCACGGTCGAAGATCTGCTTCTCAATCTCGCTGGCGAGGATTTGCGCGCGCGTCTGGGCCACTAATAAGGTCATGCAGGGAGCTTATCAAACATCCGAACCATTGTAGGCGTTATCACGCGATGGGGGAGGAAGGGTGAGTCCGCCGGGTACGGCACTGTCCCTGGCGGTCACCTGCGCGCGCTGGTTAAGACGCCTGCCTTTAGCCCAATGAGACCCTGTCCGAAGGTTGCTGGGCAGCCATGAGCTCCAGGGATTCCAGGTCAAAGTCCGCGCAGTTGCTCGAGGGATGGTGCTGAAAAAACCTTGACTGCCGGCGGCCCTCGAACCAGCTCCCGAGGCAGGAAACCTCCGGCGGAAACCCACAACATGGAACTGTCCCTTTTCCCGAGTTGACGGGCTTCCTGCTGGCTGGAGGCTAACGGTGAGGCGCCGAAACCGTTGCGAGTATTTGATGATCCGGGTGACCATCCGGCGCCTCACCGCAGATTAGGGGCGACCCTGCACGAAGGTCACAGCGATCGCTGCTCCATGCCGTTGTAGGCGCTCAGGGGGCGGATCAGGGAGTTGGAGTCGAGCTGTTCCATGATGTGCGCGGTCCAGCCGGTGATGCGGCTGGCGACGAACAGGGGTGTGAACGTCGGGGTGTCGAAGCCCATGAGGTGGTAGGTGGGGCCGGTGGGGTAGTCGAGGTTGGGCTTGATGCCCTTGGCTTCGTCCATCGCCGTTTCCAGCCCGTTGTACAGCCCCAGGAGTTCGGGACGGCCGTAGTGGGCAATCATCTTGTCCAGGGCAGCCTTCATGGCGGGCACCCGCGAGTCGCCGTGCTTGTAGACGCGGTGGCCGAAGCCCATAACCTTCTTCTTTTGGGCCAGGGCGTCCTCCATCCAGGTCTTTGCCCGGGCGGCGGCTTCGTCCAGTGATTCCTCGGGCCGGATGCCGATCTCGTCGAACGTGTGCATCACGGCTTCGTTGGCGCCGCCGTGGAGCGCACCCTTGAGGGCACCGATGGCGCCGGTGACGGCTGAATGCAGGTCCGACAGGGTGGACGTGATCACCCGGGCCGTGAAGGTGGACGCGTTGAAGGAGTGCTCGGCGTACAGGATCATGGACACGTTGAACGCGTCCACGACTTCCGGGACCTGCTCTTCGCCGAAGGTCATCCACAGGAAGTTGGCGGAGTAGTCCAGGTCATCGCGCGGCTCCACCGGCTCCTGGCCGTGGCGGCGGCGCTGGTCGTAGGCCACCACAGCGGGCATGGCGGCGAACAGGTCGAGGGCCTTGTCCATGTTGGCCTGGCGCGAGGAATCCTCGGCCAGTTCATGGCGGGCGCCCATGACCGATGCCGCGGTCCGGCAGACGTCCATCGGGTGGGAGCTGGTGGGCAGTGCGTCGATGACCTGTTTCACCACCGGATCCAGCGGCCGGCCAGCCCGTTCCCGGGCGGTGAACGCGGCCAGCTCCTCCGGCGTGGGAAGCTCGCCGTTCCAGAGGAGGTAGGCCACCTCCTCGAAACTGCACCTCGCGGCAAGCTCCTGGACCGGGTAGCCCCGGTACAGCAGTGAGTTGGTATCGGGGTTGACCTTGGACACCGCGGTGTAATCCACCACGACGCCGGCGAGCCCCTTGCGGACTTCAATCGTTGCGTTGCTCATATGACGTCCTTGTCTGGTAACTGGCGGGGTTTAGTTGGTTCCGGGGATCTGAAAGTTGAAGACCCCGGTGTCGAAGCGGTTGTATGCCTCGTAGTCCACGAGGTCGTACAGCCGCGCACGGGTCAGCATGGTGCCAACCGCTGCTTCCTGTGTCCCCGATGCCTTCAACGTGTCGAGGACACGTTCGGCCGCGCCCATGGCACTACGGAGGAGCGTGACGGGGTAGATGACCATGTTCACTCCGACGCCCTGGAGTTGGTCCACGGTGAAGAGGTCGCTTTTGCCGAATTCAGTCATGTTAGCCAGGATGGGCACGTCCACGGCGTCGCGGATGGCCTGGAATTCGGCGAGGTCCTTCATGGCTTCGGGGAAGATCGCGTCCGCTCCGGCCTCCACGAGGGCTTTGGCGCGGTCCTGCGCGGCCTGGAGTCCGTCCGTGGCGCGGATGTCGGTGCGGGCCATGATCAGGAAGTTCGGGTCCCGGCGGGCGTCGGCGGCGGCGCGGATGCGTTTGGTCGCGGTGTCCAGGTCCACCACGTTTTTCCCGTCCAGGTGGCCGCAGCGTTTGGGGTTGAACTGGTCCTCGATGTGCAGCCCGGCGAGGCCGGCGTTTTCGATTTCCTGGACGGTGCGGGCCACGTTCATCGGCTCACCGAAGCCGGTGTCCGCGTCCACGATCGCGGGCAGGTCGGTCATCCGGGCGATCTGCCCGGCCCTGGTGGCTACTTCGGTGAGGGTGGTCAGGCCGATGTCCGGCAGGCCGAGATCGTTGGCCAGGACCGCGCCGGAGATGTAGACCCCGGCGAAACCCTTCTCCTCGATCAGCCGGGCCGAGAGCGGGTTGAACGCGCCCGGGAACTGGGCGATCGTGCCGGAGGCGAGGAGCTCGCGGAACCGGATGCGCTTCTGCTCGGGGGTGACGGTGGAGTACAGCATTTAGAACAGCCCCTTGGGTGCGGCGGCGAAGTCGATCACGCCGGGGGCGGCGGTGATGTTCAGCTGGTCCAGTTCCCCGGCCTCCAGTTCCGGGAGGCGTTCGACGGCGGCGAGGAACCGTTCGATCTCTGCCTCCTCCACGAGCCCGGCGGCGAGCGTGCGGAACTTGTTGATGTACTGCTGGCGGGCGAAGGGGCGGGCGCCGAGCGGGTGGGCGTCGGCCACGGCGATCTCATCGGTGATGACGGTGCCGTCGGTGAGGGTGATTTCCACGGAGCCGCCGAAGGCCTTCTCTGCGATGTCCAGGGAGTGGTAGCGGCGGGTCCATTCCGGGTCTTCCTCGGTGCTGACTTTGTTCCACAGGTCCACGGTGTCCGGCCGGGCGGCCCGTTCCGGGGCGTAGGAATCTACGTGGTGCCAGGACCCGTCCTGCAGGGCCACGGTGAAGATGTAGGGGATGGAGTGGTCCAGCGTCTCGCGGGACGCGGTGGGGGAATATTTCTGGGGGTCGTTGGCGCCGGAGCCGATCACGTAATGGGTGTGGTGGCTTGTCCTGATCAACACCGAACCAACATTCGCTGCAACCTTCAGTTCCGGGTACTCGCCGTGGAGCTTGCGGGCGAGGTCGATCCAGGCCTGGGCCTGGTATTCGGCGGAGTGTTCCTTGGTGTAGGTGTCGAGGATGGCGCGCTTGGCTTCCCCGGCTTCCGGGAGCGGGACCGTGTAGGAGGCGTCGGGGCCGTCCAGCAGCCAGGCGATCACGCCGTCTTCGCCTTCGTAGATCGGCACGGGGGAGGTCTGGCCGCGCATGGCACGGTCCGCGGCCTCGACGGCCATTTTGCCTGCGAATGCCGGCGCGTGCGCCTTCCAGGTGGAGATTTCGCCCTTCCGGGACTGGCGGGTGGCGGTGGTGGTGTGCAGCGCCTGGCCGACGGACTGGAAGATTGTCTCGACGTCCAGGCCCAAAAGGGTCCCGATGCCGGCAGCGGCGGACGGGCCGAGGTGGGCCACGTGGTCGATCTTGTGCTTGTGCAGGCAGATGGCCTTGACCAGGTTCACCTGGATCTCGTAGCCGGTGGCAATGCCGCGGATCAGGTCCGCCCCGCTGGAGCCGACGTGCTGGGCCACGGCCAGGATCGGCGGGATGTTATCCCCGGGGTGGGAGTAATCAGCCGCCAGGAAGGTGTCATGGTAGTCCAGTTCGCGGACGGCGACACCGTTAGCCCAGGCTGCCCACTCCGGCGACACGCGTTCGGCGATGCCGAAGACCTTCGCGCCCTTGCCGCCGGTGCTCGGGCCGTGGGTCAGGGCCTGGGCGCGGGCTGCGACGATGGGGCTGCGGTTAAGCGAGGCGATGGCGACTGAGGCGTTGTCGATGACGCGGTTGATCACCATCTCCGTGACGTCAGCGGTGACGTCGACGGGGTCGGCGGCGACCAGAGCGATTTTGTGGGCGAGCTGGTCCTCGCGGGCCAGGTTTTCCTCGCTCTTGTAGACGCGGACGTGGTGTTCCTTAACCATGGAGGCTCCTTATGAGTGGGGTGTATGTGTGGCTTTGATGTGGGAAAGGCTGCGGTGCAGGTGAAGTGTTGTGGCAGCCTCGGCCAGGCGGGCGTTGCCCTCAGCAATGGCCTGGGCGATGGCTGCGTGCTCGGCCGCGGCCGCGATGAGCCTCGTTTCGTCATCGGCCGCCAGCCGGCGGATCCGAACAAGGTGAACGCGGAGGCTGCCCATGGCCTGAACCAAGTAGGAGTTGTCGACGGCCAGATCGATGGCCTCATCAAGCTGTTCCACCAGGTTGTAATAGTCGTGCCGTAAGGGATCTGTCCCACCGAGGAGCGACGGGGCATCGCACAGTCTCTTATGGAGTGCTGCAAAGACGGTGGAGTCACCGCGTTGCGCTGCCAGCCCCGCTGCCTGGCATTCGAGGGTTTCCCGCAATTCGAACAGCTCATTAACGTCGTCAAGGGAGATATCGGAAACAACAACTCCGCGCCCTCCTGCTGCCCGGGTCAGACCTTCCGAGCACAGCCTGGCAAGGGCCTCGCGGAGGGGTGTGCGGGAGACACCTAACCGCTCTGACTGCTCGACTTCCGCGAGGATTGTTCCGGGAAGCAGCCGCCACTCAATGATGTCCTCACGTAGGGCGGAGTAGGCCCGTTCACTGGCTCGCATAACCTGAGTGTATACATAAAGAGGCAAATTTGCCACGCTATTCCGATTTCCCCCTGTCTGTGCATACATAGATCCGTGTGACGGAGTCTTTTTCGTTGGATGCATCCATGGCACGGTCACATCCTTGACACGAAGGCAGGCGCTGCCCCACAATCTAACCATCTTAATGGTTCTGAGGTTTACTCTCGCCTGACGCATGGCCGCCACCAGAACAATCAGAACCTTTGTCCTCGTCACAGTGGATGCGGCAGTCCTGGGCGGGGACCCCGACAGCAAGAACATGAAGGAGCCTGGGGATGTCTCAGCACGACACGATCGAAGTATCGAGCGATCAGCAAGGCGACGCTTTCGAAAACCAGCTGCACGAGAACCGCAAGTTTGCGCCGACCCTGGAGTTCGCCGCGAACGCCGTTGTCACCGCGGCCGATTACGCAGAGGCCGACGCCGGCCGCCCGGCTTTCTGGGCGAAGCAGGCCCGTGAACTGCTCACCTGGTCCAAGGACTTCGACGAGGCACTGGACTGGTCCAACCCGCCGTTCGCCAAATGGTTTGTGGGTGGAGAAGTCAATGCCGCGTACAACGCGCTGGACCGGCACGTGGAGAACGGCCTCGGGGACCGGGTG
>NZ_QMKP01000040.1 GCF_003287955.1 Arthrobacter sp. AQ5-06
CACCAACAATGACGGCCTGCCGCCGGCGACCGCGATGGCCAACTTCACCACAAACCAGCAGCCGCTACCCGCGGCAGCCTGACCCAACCGAAACTACCCGACTGTCTCACATCCTTGACACACCTCAGCCCTTTGAGCGTGCCGCATCGCTCGGCCGCCGAGACCAGTACCGCGAAAGCGTTGATCAACCAGCACGCCTCCCGTGCCAGCCACAACGACGTCGTCGGTTCCTACCGAGATCACACGACGCTGAAAGCCAACATGCGCCGCCAGCACAGACCCCTGGAACGCCATTACGTGGAAATCCGCCGGCGAGTAGCCGTACGGCGCGTCGGGATTCCACCGGCCGTAATCGCTTAGATACTCACTGTCGAAAAGCTTTTCCAGTGCATCTAATTCCATCATGCTGAGGTCTTCATGCCGCTGCAGCCTCAGGGCTTCATTCATCGTTCGAGCCTATGCCTTCATATCGAGAACCTGGACACGGTAGTCGTCCGTAAGCCGGTCCTTTACCGGGCGGCTGGTGACGATGACATCAGAAGGGCTGCCTTTCTCTTGTTTCACCGACACCGCTGCGCGATGGCGTGAATCAGCCCGGGATATTCCGGGGATCATTGCCGTAGCTGTTCTTGGGGTCGATCTTCCGTCCTGGTTCTTGATGACGTGCTCCACCTTGTCGGCCTGGGCAGCGTCCCGACCTGCAGCTTCTGCCTCATCCTTGGTGCAGTAGCCGGCACCGAAAGCACGGCCAGTGCCCGCATTATCCAACGGAGACTGCCTGTACCGCGTGAACACTACGACCAAAAGGAGTTGATACTGGTGAGGCCAACCCCTTCCCGGTCGGGAATCGAGTACTACAGTGGGACAGATCCACCGCCCCCAGGAGAAATGCATGGCTGCCAGCCGCAATCCGCTCGACGACCTGCGCGAAACCATCGGCCATCTGGCTGATCAGCTCAAGCTGCAGCTGACCGGTTCGGAGCGCGTCGACGATCTGGTCGGGGATCTCATCGGTGCGAGGCCCGGGCCGGCCCGGCCGCTGTCCGAGGTGCAGGCCGAGCTCGACGCGCTGGTCGGACTGGAGACCGTAAAGGAACAGGTGCGGGCCCTCGTCGCACTGCTCCAGGTCCAGGCCCGCCGTAAGACGCACGGCCTGCCGGAGGTGGCCACATCACAGCATCTGGTGTTCCTCGGAAACCCGGGCACGGGCAAGACCACCGTGGCGCGGCTCCTGGCCGAGATGTACCGCGCGGTCGGTCTGCTGCAGAAAGGCCACTTGGTCGAGGTCGACCGTTCGGGTCTGGTGGGGCAGTACGTCGGCGCGACCGCCATCAAGACGGACCGGGTGATCCGGCGTGCGCTGGACGGCGTCCTGTTCATCGACGAGGCCTACGCGCTGGCCCCGGAGGACGGCCGGATGGACTTTGGCCCCGAGGCGATCGAGGTCCTGCTCAAGCGGATGGAGGACCACCGCCACCGCCTGGTCGTGATCGTGGCCGGGTACCCGCGGCTGATGGAGTCCTTCCTGCTCTCGAACCCCGGACTGCGCTCCCGGTTCGCCCGCGAGATCACGTTCCCCGACTACTCCGTCGACGCACTCCAGACGATCTTCCACCAGATGCTGGCCCAGCACGAGTACACGCTGGAGCCGGGTGCGGACCAGATGCTGCGCCGCATCTTCACCGGGCTCCACGCGGGCGAGGACTCCGGCAACGCACGGTTCGCCCGCACGCTGTTCGAGCAGGCGCTCAACCGCCAGGCGCTGAGGCTGTCGCTCGACGAGGAACAAAGTCTCGACGCGCTCGATCGTGAGGCCGTCATGATGCTCACCGCGGACGACATTGTCGAGGCCGCGCTGGCCTTGGGCGAGGAGCCGGAGCCGGAACCGACGCCGGAACCGGAGCAGTCACGCTGGTGGCGCTGGCTGGTCTGACCGGATCTGCGGCGGCTGTCAGGCGAATGCCTGTCAGTTTCAGAAGTCGTCTGCACTGGATTCCGCGGAAGTACGGGACTTGTGCAGACGACTACTGACACGGACGCGCTCGAAGTCGTCTGCACCAACCGTCGTTCTGTCTGAAGCTGCGTGCACGAACCGCCACAGACGATAGGGACTTTTAGTCGTTCGGCTGGTTCTCGGCGGTCAGCGTGGTGGGTAATACAACTAGGCAGTGCGCGTCGAGGCTTATCGGAGCCAGAAGTTTCGTTAGACCAGGTGCCGAGGTTGCGGCCAATTCAGTGTCCCAGCTGCGCGGATCTGGAACACCGTTGAATGTGACGCTCCCCCGTGGATCGGGTGCCGGGCAGAGTTTCGCCACAACCCTCACCTCAGCTACTTCCTGTAGCCCTTGCCGGTACACCCAGCTCCGCATCCACGATTGTCTGCACCAGGGGCCGCACCAGTTCTGTGCCCGCTAGAGGATCCCCCTATGGGCGGCAGGGATGGCCGTTCGAGGGCCAATGATCCAGCCCGTGACGGGATGTTGCAAGGGTGGGGATCTGAGATATGAGCAGTTCAGTGCCTCAAATCCCTAGGCCGGTACATTTGGAGTCAGCACTGCTTATGCATGGGAGGAAAAATTGGCGCCAGAACTCATATCCCACGAGTTCCGCAGTCACGCTGCACGTGTCGTACGACAAGTCGCGGGAGCCTACGCAGCACTCTCTGCCGTGCTTCTAACATTGACCTACTTGCAATTAGACGAGACCTTCATCTATTGGGGGCTTGTTCTGTCCGTTCCGATTTTTGGGCTTCTCTTCACGACCGTAGGCCGAATCGACCCGGCCTTAGGCGGAGCCTCTGAGATCATCGCAAACTTACCGATGATATTGCTGACCGTACTGTGGTGCTTCGCCTTTATGTGGGTCATCCTGCGAGTGGCGCTCGAGGTCACCTTGGCAATTGCCGAATCCGTTCGTGCACGTCGTGGCTACCGGAACAGCTAGAGCGAAGGAACATACCAGTGTCCCACCCGCACCCATTTCAGCTGCCGGCTCGGAACCACCCGTTCTAAGCGGCCGAGGCAACAACCACTCCAGGAAACAGCTAGATAGATCCTGGGGCGACCCGGTGGAGGATCCCCAACGGGCGGGCCACTGCCTACTTGCCCACTATTCTTTGTACAGCGAGAAAAACTTCCTTGGGGGATATATGGAAAACCTGACACCTGTACTGCTTGTCACCAACCTGGCGGCATGGGAGAAGCAGTACCGCCAGTACATGCGGACAGCTAAGCGTCTAAGAGCGATCCATGGACTTCTCGTACTCCCATTCGTAGGTGCCTTGGCCTACTTGGCCGGGGTGCTTTACCCCATGCTCAGGGGAGACATAGCATTCGGTCACCCCAGTTATTACGAGTACCGGGCAGCAGCTGACACAGCCGTACTCATCTTCGCCGCATCCTTCGTGCCGTACTGCGCGGCCAGCATCTTCGTCAGGCGCTGGGTCCGCAAAGCCCACCTTTCCCTAGGGTTTCAGGCTGACGGTTACTTCACCGAGGTTCGCGAGGTCTCCACCGAAAACCGCATCAAGGCATAGCTGAATATTTGCGGGGGAACCTTGTCGCTCTTGGCTGGTCTGGGGCGATTGGAACCTCATGGATACGAATATTCTTGGAGGCGCATTCTGATCCAACAGAACTGTGGGAACCTGGGTATCGAACCTCTGAATTGGTTTCCCACCCCGGCACCTAAACCATGCCCCGCGAATCGCCCCTTTCGGTGGGGAAGGCTTGATGGTCGTTTCGAGTAAGTGGGGACCAGTGTCTCTCAGAGGGATCCTCTAGGGACAGATTCGGGGATGTCTTCGTTCTCAGGTATTGGCTGCGTCATCGATCCAGAAAGGAACTCGGTTCGCTGTTGATGAGCGGACAGCGCCGGTTCAATCAATAACTGCGGCGATTGCTTCGATCTCTACCAGCTGGTCTTCATAGCCGAGCACCGTGACTCCCATCAGCGCGCTTGGCACATCGTGCTCGCCGAAGGCTGCCCGAACCACGTCCCACGCCGTTACCAAGTCGGCCCGCTCGGTCGATGCCACCAGGATGCGTGTGGAGATTACATCCCCGATGCCGGCACCGGCGGCTTCCAGGGCAAGGTGCAAGTTCTCAATCGCTTTTGCAGCCTGTGCTGCGTAGTCCCCGGGGCCAGCGGTCGTACCGTCCTTATTCAAGGGGCATGATCCGGCCAGGAAAATGAGGCGTGCGGCGCCAGGAACGGTCGCCGCATACGCGTACTGCGCGGAGGCACTAAGGGTGCTTGAGCGAATGAGGGTAACTGCGCTGGGCATGGGCGTCCTCTTGTTGGAATGCGCTGGCAAATCCCACCCTATCGATGCCGACAACGAGTCATGCTGCATGGACCGCAGACCGGTGGCCCAACGGGCACTCCGTGCCCGTTGGGGGTCCTTCACCGGGCGCTCACCCGAGGCTGCTCGTCGGTTCAAGCGCCGTGGAGAGACACGAGCTTCTAATCTGAGTCCGGCAGGAAAACCCCTATCGAATACGGCGCCCCGACAAGCCCGTGTGGCTTGACTCGTCTTGCCCTTTGGCTAAGCCGCCAAGCGCTGTTCAAGGCGACTGCGCACGTCTGCGATTATGTGCCGTAGGCGGATCCTTTAGCGGGCAGTCGTACCAGCCACTGTTTTTCCCCGGCTATGAAGTGCAGCGGAAACTATCGGTTTGCCTCCGAGCCTTCGATGAAAAGCATCGCAACCCAGCCCGGTTTGCTGCCGCTGGGCTGCATCTGACCGGCAATTAGTTGTCTGTCCTTGGAGCGGCGCAAACTGTTTGTCGGTTCGGGAACCTTTCGGATCCTGCGGACACTACAAGGCATGAGGCTAATGGGGGAAACCGACGAAGACCTGTGGCATAAGTGCATCGCAGGCGACGCTGACGCATTCGGGGTCCTGTTCGATAGGCACGCCGATGCAGTCTTCCGATACTGCCTATCCCGCTGTGGTTCCTGGCACGACGCAGAGGAACTCGTCTCGATCACTTTCTTGGAGGCGTGGCGACAACGGAACAGGCTCAAACCGGAGAAGGACACTCTGCTGCCGTGGCTGCTGGGTGTCGCAACGAACGCGAACCGCAACCGCGACAGGGGATCGCGGAGGCATGCCGCCTTCCTGGCCAGGCTGCCGCACTCTGATCCCCGGCACGGCCAAAATGAAGCAGACCACGCAGAATCGGTCGCCACTAGGCTCGACGCAGAACGGTCCGTCCGCGAACTACTCGACACGACCGCCGGGTTGAACGACGGGGAACGGGACGTAGTGATCCTGTGCCTGATGAACGGAGTTGGGCAGGAAGAGGCCGCCCAGACCCTCGGCGTACGGCTCGGGACAGTGAAATCGAGAATGCATCGTGCACGGGCCAAGCTGGCCGCCATGAACCGGGGATTAGAGCCGGTTGAAGAATTCGACACGACGATCGTTGAAGCGAGGCTGTCATGAACCTGTCTGAAGTGACCTACCCGAAAGACACGAAAAGCCGCGTCCAGAACCTCCTTGTCCAAGAAGCCCGCCGCAAGCCGAAGACCGCCCCACGCTGGCGCAAACCGGCAGCGCTGACCTTCGCCGGACTGGCACTGGCCGGCACCACGGCCGCCGGCGTCTACGTGGCACTGGCACCGGTGGAGGACAAACGGGACATCCGCTGCTACTACCACGCCGACATCACCACCAAAGTGCCCGTCGGATCGTCGGGCGAGACAAGACCGCCTTACATCACGACCGGGGTCTTCATCACAGGTTTCGACACCGAGAACAACCCCAACCCGGACGATAAAAACGCCGGAATGCAACAGGTCAACGACCCTATCAACCAGTGCAGCAAGGTGTGGGATAGCGGAACCATGAACCTAGATGGCATCACTGATGACCTCATTCCGGACGGTTTTGTGGATCCTCCCTACGGCCCCCCGGCCGACCACTTCGTCCCTGAAGGGGCGGACATGGACCAGAACGGCAATCCTCTCTGGCCTGAGCCCGGCAACCAGGCATCGGGTCACGACGTTCCCTTCCTGACCGCGTGCGTCGTGGACAACACCGTCGCAGTCATCCCCGGCCCTGCTGAGGTCTGCGCCCAGCTCGGCATCCCAGCGCTCGACGAAAGCCGTCGCTAGCCGGCCTGCGGCGTCCTGTCAGAACAACGGGGGTGACAGGACGCAGGCAACCCTCGCCAGCGCCTGGGGACTGCCCGGCCTTTGTCGACTTGGGTCTTAGGCAGCTGTGAGCTGCCCGTCGCTCAGGCAGGGCACGTAATTGATACAAGAGAAGGCCAAACGCCATCAGACCAGTGGGTGCCCGGCAAAGGATCCGCTTGCGGGCGCCGCGCAAATGGGCGACGCCGCCGAGTGCGGCGAAGGCTGCCTCTGACCGGATCCGGCCGTGGTGGGAGTAGGCGCAGATGATGATGGCCGCCGTCACTGGGCCCACTCCGGGAGTGGTTTGCAGTCCGGGAGCCAGTTCTTCGGTGAGTTGGGCCAGGGCCTTGTGGTTTTCGGCGAGTTGGCCGGTGAAGTCTTTGATGGCCAGAGCCAGGCGCTTGGCTTCGGCGCGGGCGACGCGAATCACGGGGTCGGTGCTGTTTGAGCTCCGCCAGGCTGCGATGGCGGTGATCTGCGCGTCCCGGAGGGATGCGCGGGCGTCGATTCCGAGATCTGCGCCGCGGAGCAGGGCCGTGAGCGCGTTGCAGTTGGCGGTGCGTTGGTGATCCAGCAGGGACCGGGAGGCCAACAGAATCCTGATCGCTGTTCTGATTCCTGCGGCACGTGGCTCCAGCACCTGATTGCGCGGGCGTCCGAGGACGGATCGGGCCGCG
>NZ_QMKP01000041.1 GCF_003287955.1 Arthrobacter sp. AQ5-06
AGCGGGCGGCCATTCCCAGTGAGCCGTCCAAGCGGCAGGGAGATCTGGGCCATACCCACCACCCGAGGGTGATCGAAACACTACGACAGCTCCGAAGTCACCCACAACAAAATCGTAAGGAAGGGGATCTAATAATCGGCAAAGGGAATCAGTCCGCGATCGGGACGCTGGTCGAGCGGAGCACCAATTACACGATGCTCGTGCACCTGCCGGACGGGTACAAGGCCGAGCAGATGCGTGATGCACTGGCCGCGAAGATCAAGACGCTCCCCGCGGCGCTGCGGCATTCCCTGACCTGGGATCAGGGCATCGAGATGCAGGACTGGAAAACCGTGAAGATCGACACCGGCATCGAAATCTACTTCTGCGACCCGCACTCGCCCTGGCAGCGCGGCATCAACGAAAACACCAACGGCCTACTGCGCCGGTATTTCCCCAAAGGTACCGACCTGAGCATCCACAGCGCCGCAGACCTCGACTGGGTCGCCCAGGAACTCAACGACCGACCGCGCAAAAGACTAGAGTTCAGGAAACCGATCGAACTGATCGAAAACCTCCTGTTGCAATGACCGCCTGAATCCGCCGATCCTCTACCGGGCACCCCACCGGCTACCCAAGCTCCTTGGCCCTGGGCCCGGCCCTAAGTTGTCAGTCGCACCGATAAGGGGCATTTTCGCGGACCTAACTAAATGGCGCATCTATCCCTCTCGTAGACGTACGCTTCGGTAGGGATCCGTTGAGGCGAAGAAGGGGATGCTCCGTGAACCCTTTTGCGGCCAACGGGCAATACATAGTGTGAGCACAGACAACGAGATCATCAGGCGGTCCCGGGACAGCCCCGAAGTTTTCGGGGAGTTGTACGACAGACACGCCTCAGTCATCTATAGATACGCGGCCAGACGGGCCGGTGACTTCGCCGCCGACGATGTCACCTCCGAGACCTTTCTGGTCGCTTGGGAGCAGCTAGAAACCTATGACCTCGACCGGGAGGATGCCCGGCCCTGGCTTTTCGGTATCGCCACCAATCTGCTCCGGCGGCACCACCGGGCCGAAGCCAAGGTGCTGAAGGCCGCGGTGAAAGCGGCGTCAAGAGAATCTGTAGCCGACGATTCGGACCGGATCGCTGCCCGGGTGGACGCCGTTGTGGCGACCGGCCGCATTGCCCGGACTCTGAAATTAATGGCCGCCATCGACCGCGAAACGTTGCTGCTCTATGCCTGGGCAGACCTGACCTATGAAGGCATCGCCCAGGCTATGGACGTTCCTGTGGGCACCGTACGGTCCCGCTTGAACCGCGCCCGCCGGACACTGCGGACCGAGCTCAGACTCGAAATACTTGATGAAACGGAGAACGACCATGGACGACTTGCAGCTGCTCCGAGAAATGCGTAGCGACATCGGCTCCGCCCCGCCGGCAACGTTGGCCCGCGGCCGCACCAAACTCATGACCAGAATCAATTCGGCTTCCACCTCCGGGGCATCGACCGATACGCAAGGCAAAGGCTCTGTCAGTCCGATCCGGTTCCGGCGCCGGACCCTGCTCGCGTCGGCAGCTGCAGCACTGCTCGTGGGCGGAATCGTCGTGGCAGACGTTGTCAGGCCCATGGGTCCAGGAGCGACCGCCGAAGCTGCCGAGGTCCTGAACAACGCAGCGGCAGCAACCATCCAGACAGCCGACCCGGTAGTGAATGCGGGACACTACCTAAAGATTCAAAGCACGAACCTATGGGGCTCGGCTGCGGTGGACGAAAACGGTAAAGAATATCAGTGGCTGGATACGGAAAAGCAGACAATGTATGTCCCGGCCAACCGGGACGACGAATGGGTCTGGGAACGATCAGGCCGAATCCCAACGACATTCTTTGATGAAGCATCCAAGCAATATGTAGACCGCATCCAAGCCGGTGGTCCGGAAGCATACGTACTGCGGGGGGCAAACGGGGCCTTCTACGGACCGGGGAGCGAATCAACTTTCCCTTCCTCCAGTTATCTGGACTCTCTGTCCCGGGACCCCCGTGCGCTTCTGGATGACATCTATCAAAAGACCTCCGGAAAGGGGCAGTCTGTTGACGGTGAGGCATTGGTCTTCATCGCCGATCTCCTGCGTACCGGGGTCGTTCCCGGTGACCTCCGTGCCGCACTGTATAAGGCTGCGGCTTTGATCCCGGGAGTCACGGTGACTGATGAACAAGCCACTCTCGATGGGCGCAAGGGTATAGCCATCGGCCGGGTCGAAAACTCCTCGCACTTCCGTCAAGACATCATCATCGACCCCCGCAACGGGCTTCCCCTCGGGGAACGGCAAGTACTCACCGAACCACGAGGCACCATGCCAGTGGGAACCGCGACTTCCTGGACAACGGTAGAAACCACAGTCGCAGACACTGCTCCCTAAGCCGCTGAAGATGACCGCCACCGTGGACATTCACGGCGGCGGTCATCAACGGCTGCGCTGCCGTGTCTCGAAAAACTACAGGTTTTCAAGACACGCACGCCGTGTCTTTGGGGTGTCGAAAAGAATCGCCGACGTGCCGGGCTATGACTTTCGGCGATAAATGGCGGCGTTTTCACAGCGCAGTTTGGCGCATGGCGCCGCCCGCAAGAGGATCCCTCACTGGGACACCCCGGCGCCGAGACGACTCGTCTTCCCACGCGCGTGAAATGTGAATCGCAGCGCTATGTGACGGGCCTTTTCCCAGCGCCACAAGGCCGGTTGCGCACGTTGAAGCTCGCGGTAGATGGTCGCACGGCACTGGATACATTGCGCGCACACAGCACTACTATTTTCCCAAATAGGAGGAAAAATGTGGCTTGACGATCAAGGCGTATGCCATACCGTTGCGTTGCCGGATCCCACGCGGCTGATGTCGGACGCCTTCCGCCAGAGCCTCGATCAGTTACTGGCACGGGGCCAGGAAGACTTGGCCGAAGCGATCGAAGACGAGCAGACTCGCTTCTTTGAGGAAGGGGCACAATTGTTGGCAGGGGACTCCGACGAGGCTGAGTTCGTGGCTGTCGCTCCTCCCGTAGCTCTCATGGCTGAACCAGTCGGAACGATCGCCGACCTGAGGCAGCTTATACGTGAAATAGACGGGCGTTGGCGACTGGATGCTTTGGCTGCCTTGGACGACTACGTCCCATAAACGCCGGACAGTCGCCTTCTCCTCGCGCGAACGAAAGCACAGTTCCAGGGATTCGCGTAGGCGGTTTTGCAGGTCCCGTGCCGAACGGCGACGGCGCCGGTCACAGCACGAAACAGAGCCAAACATTTCTCGGTAATCCGCCCACTAGCAGCGTCCCGTAAGCCGGTCCTTTACCGGGCACTGTTGGGCACTGGTTCGAAAGCTCTCCGTCTATTGTTTCGCGCCTCGTTTGCGGCTTACGGGTCCGGCCCTAGCCTCATCCTTCGCAGAAAGTGCCAGAATCTGAACATGCCGCTTATCCACGTTCTCAATGCATCCCCTTCCTCCACTGAAAAAAAGCGTCAGCTGCTCGCTGCGCTGACGGCCACCTACGCGGAAGTCATGGAAATCCGCCCCAACACCATCCGGGTGGTTTTGCACGAACTCCCTCGCGAGAACTGGTCCGTCGCCGGCGTCCCCCTGGCGGACTCAGGACAGAACGAATCCATCTGAACGGGACGCCAGCCTTTCAGCCGGTCTGTAACCGGGCCCTAGAACTGAACGCTGCAAGGATGGAACGTCCCTTAAACCGTGAGAAGGACTGTCCATGGATAGCCGAGACCTGCTAATCCCAGTCAGTTATGTCATTTTCAGGCGCCAAGATTTTGTACTTCTACAGCTGCGCCAAGGAACTGGATACCTAGACGGGCACTGGGCTACAGCGGCCGCCGGCCACGTTGAAGCCAACGAGTCTGCCCAGGATGCGGCGTCCGTGAAGTCCAGGAAGAGCTTGGCGTTTCAATCAACGCGGAGGACCTCTTGCCGCTGGTTGTCATGCACCGGAAGCAGGAGCAAGGGGAACCCTATCAGGGGAGAGTGGACTTCTTTTTCCAGTGCACAGCTTGGTCCTCAGAGCCACACCTGATGGAACAAGATAAGGCCTCCGAGCTCAAATGGTTCCACCTCGATGATCTGTCGTCGCCAGTCGTTCCTCACGAGCTTCACGTCTTTAAGTCCCTTCGATCAGGAATGCCAGCGATCATCTCCCTCGGATTCCCTTCGCATACGACTACTGAGTAAGCCCGCCAACCGACTCGCTGAAGCGTTCGGTGGCGAAACTACGCCCGTTAGCGGATCCCTTACCAGCGCTCGTGCGACACCGTCCCGTGGTCAGAGGTGGCCGTGCTGTTCACAGATGCGTGATCACTCAACTCTTGGTCTCGTTGGGATGGCTTGTATGGACCTGCTCAAGAAAGACCACTTGATCCACGACGTAGAACCAGATGCGGGCATCACCCTTGAGTGTGGGCTTGTGCTGCCACCGCTCATGGGTGGCCCCGCCACGCTTCACAAGACCCAGCTCCCCGCGTAGAGGGTAGTTGAAGGGTGTTATCTGCTCAGGGGTCTGCGTCAGAAAATCCCAGGCGTCGGCCAGGGGATTCCTGATCGTGGCTTTCAGATCTGTCCAGCCGCGCTGCGCCTGGACAGAGGCAAACCGAAGTTCGTACTCACTCTTCTTCGTCGGCCGCTCAACCTTTTCGATCTTCTCACTCTTCGCCATGCTCTACGGACGCTCGACGGCTTCGGAGTCGTCGAGCCACTCCACATATTCCTTGCCGAGGCCGGCTGCGATGGCCGTGGCAGTCTCACGCCATGAGGTCAGTTCTGCAATGGCCAGATGGGGCTGATTGGTGGCAAAGGACGCCCTCGCTGCCGCCAGGACATCATCGGCACAAGCCTCCTGGTCAGCTGGGCTCAGGGCAAGCATCCATGGGAAGCGGTCGCTCATGCGGGCTGCGAGCGTTCCCTCCGTGCTTGTCGAGACTGCAACGAGCTGGGCTGCCAGTTCCAGCAGTGAAATGCGTGCCGCATCTGCGCTCTCGGACATCAGCACGAGGGACTCGCCGTCACGGCGGGTGACCCGGACAGGGTGGTCTGCCGCTGCTGCAAAAACATCAGCGGAGGAGCGGCTCAGTTCAGAAGACTGGAACGACGTCCGGGTCTTGAAGGGCTGGAATGTTACTGGGGTTTTGGAAGACTGGGAGGTCTTTCGTGATTTTGTTGTTGCGCTCATGCACCCACACTAACTCAGAACGTGTTCTGAAGTCTATGGGCGCTAAGCGCCGCAGATGACGGTTAGCGGTCCTTCCTCCAGTGTCGGGACCTCGAAGTGATCGAAGTATTCGGCGGCCAGGTCCTCGCTTAAGTGGAAGTCGTCCGAGTGCTTTATTGTTCTGGCACGAATACGCGCGAGGGCTACAGATCGAGGCGTTGCCAAGTAGATGGTTTCCGGCTCAACGCCTAGCGGTCTTAGGAGGTCGCGGTAGTTCTCACGCATTCTTCGCGACCAGAAGGAAAAGTCGAGGACAACGTCTGCGTCTTCTTTGATGAGGGCGACCGTACGGTCCCTCAGGGCTGCCTCGATCAAGCGCTGAGTCTCCGCATCCAAGGGCATGGTGCGTAGTCCCATGTTCCATGCGGCCTCGTCGAAAGAAAGTCGGACCATGCCTTCACCCTCCAACCGACGGGCGACAGTGGATTTGCCCGCTCCTGCTGGCCCGCACATAAATACAACTCGACTCATGTCTAAGATCGTATGAGCAGGTTTGCCCGGGCACCTACCCGTCTGCCCGTTGAGGGATCGGCGGATTCAGGCGGTCGTTGCAACAGGAGGTTTTCGATCAGTTCGATCGGTTTCCTGAACTCTAGTCTTTTGCGCGGTCGGTCGTTGAGTTCCTGGGCGACCCAGTCGAGGTCTGCGGCGCTGTGGATGCTCAGGTCTGTGCCTTTGGGGAAATACTGGTGCAGTAGGCCGTTGGTGTTTTCGTTGATGCCGCGCTGCCAGGGCGAGTGCGGGTCGCAGAAGTAGATTTCGATGCCGGTGTCGATCTTCACGGTTTTCCAGTCCTGCATCTCGATGCCCTGATCCCAGGTCAGGGAATGCCGCAGCGCCGCGGGGAGCGTCTTGATCTTCGCGGCCAGTGCATCACGCATCTGCTCGGCCTTGTACCCGTCCGGCAGGTGCACGAGCATCGTGTAATTGGTGCTCCGCTCGACCAGCGTCCCGATCGCGGACTGATTCCCTTTGCCGATTATTAGATCCCCTTCCTTACGATTTTGTTGTGGGTGACTTCGGAGCTGTCGTAGTGTTTCGATCACCCTCGGGTGGTGGGTATGGCCCAGATCTCCCTGCCGCTTGGACGGCTCACTGGGAATGGCCGCCCGCT